>NZ_LT985188.1:2563118-3844677 GCF_900289045.1 Micropruina glycogenica | reverse complement strand
GCCACCGATGAGCCGAAAGAAACTCCGACTAACCGCCGGCGAACGGCGGCAGCACGTCGATCTGGGCGCCGGGGCTGACGTACTCGGTTCGCACATGCGTGGGGCGTCCGTCGATCAGCAGGGTCGAGACCGCCAGCACCTTCGCCAGCCGCTCACGGTCGGCGCTCAACTGATCGACGAGTTCGGCGACCGTCACCTCGAAGTCCGACTCGATGGTCTCTTCGGTGACGCCGGCCGCCTCGGCCGCTCCGGCGAAGTAGCGAATCTTCACGTCAACCTCCGATGGCGCTCATGGTTCGAGTGGGCTGCACGAAGCCGGGCTCTCCGATGCCGTGCGCAGGCGCCTTGAGGCCCTGGGCTCTGGCCCACAGTTCGGCCAGTTCCAGATCGGACGCCCCGTGGCGCAGCGGGGTGCGCAGGTCGGTTTCGGTTCGGCTGAACAGGCAAGTGCGAATCTGGCCGTCGGCGGTGATGCGGGTGCGGTCGCAGGCGGCGCAGAACGGCCCGGTCACCGTCGGAATGACGCCCAGCAGCCCGCCCGGCTGGCGGTCGTCCGGCGCCACGCGCCACAACTCGGCCGGCGCCGAGCCGCGCGGTTCTGCCGCCGGGGCCAGGTCGAACCGCTGCCCCAGCAGGGCCAGAATCTCGGCCTGGGTCACCATCTGCGACCGGTCCCACTGGTGCTGCGGCCCCATCGGCATCTGCTCGATGTAGCGCAACTGATAGCGTCGTTCGAGGCAGAACTGAGCGAGCGGCACCACGTCGGCCTCGTTGTGGCCGCGCATGATCACCGCATTCACCTTCACCGGCAGCAGCCCGGCGGCCTCGGCGGCGGCCAGTCCTGCCAGCACGGCGTCCAACCGGTCACGCCTGGCCAGCGCGGCGTACCGGTCGCGGTCGAGCGAGTCGAGCGACACGTTGACGCGGTTCAATCCGGCTGCGACAAGCGCAGTCACCCTCTTGTCGAGCCCGATGCCGTTGGTGGTCAGCGACAACTCGGGCGTGCCCCCGCCGCGGGTGCGCAGGCGCGCAGACCCGGCCACGATGTCTTCGAGCGAGCGGCGCAGCAGGGGTTCACCGCCGGTGAAGCGAATCCTGGTGACGCCCAGCTGCCCGACCGCAATGGCCAGCACCCGCAGAACCTCGGCGTCGGTGAGTACCTCGTCGGTGGGAAACCACTGCAGCCCGTCGGCGGGCATGCAGTAGGTGCAGCGCAGGTTGCAGCGGTCGGTGAGCGACACGCGCAGGTCGGTGGCGACCCGTCCGTGCGCGTCGGCCAGCCTCAGGGGCACCCGCACTCCAACCGTCATGCCCCAACCCTACGCGAGCCGACCCAGAGGCCGACGAAAGGTGGACTGAGCGAAGTAGCTGCCTTTGTGACACGTCGCTGCCCGCGTGCAGGCAGTCAGGTGTCAGAAAGGCAGTTACGTTTCGGAGCGAGAGCAGCCCAGGGCACCCGATATCGGCCACCCGAGCAAGGGGTGGGTTCAGCTGAACTGATCGAGTAGCCAACCCGCTGGGCGCACGGTCGCCCCCAGCCGTTCGAGGCGTTCCGTCAGCCCTCGATCGCTGGTCACCGCAGTCACGGGCCGGCCGCCGGCGCGCAGCAACTCGGCCTCGTGCACGATGCGGTCGTCGCCGCCCGCGTCGGCTCGCACCACCTGCAGACCAGGGACGTCCGCAGCCGCCCTGGCCTGGCCTTCGAGCACCACGGCCCAGTCGGTGAACCAGGTGTGCCCCGGCAGTTCGAGAGCGCCCGCCGGCACACCCGTGGTGGCCAGGGTCGCGAGCCGCGTGAGCAGGCGCGAGGCGGCCCCAGGACGGTCGCGCCACCAGCCGTCGGGCACCGAACCCACCACGTTCGCCGCGTCGACCACGATGACCGGACGCACCGCAAGCAGGCCACGCAGCCGCCCCCACGAGGCCGCGAAGCCGGGGTGCAGGGGTAGCCGTGTCACCTCGTCGACGGGCACCCAGGCCAGGTCAAGGCTCTCCGGGTCGCTGATGGTCGCCTCGAACGGGGTGACCACCTGCGCCACCACCGTGGTGTACGACCACACCTCACGGTCGGCCACGTCGGTGAGCCAGGGCCGCACCGCGTCGATGGGCACGCCGGCTTCTTCGGACGCCTCGCGCAGCGCGGCCTGCACGGCCGGCTCGTGCTGGTGCAGCGCTCCCCCGGGCACCCCCCAGGTGTCGCCGTGGTGGCTCCATGACGCCCGATGCTGCAGCAGCACCCCTCGCCGGTCGTCAACGGTCAGCAGCCCGGCGGCACCGAACCGTCCCCAGTAGCGCTCGCCCGACGGGGCCACCACCCAGGCGTCACCGAGGTCGCGCGGCGGGTAGCGCAGCGGTGGGGTGGGATCGGTCATGTGCCCAGCCTGACACGCTGTGCCCGCTGCGGCATCAGCTACTACTTGTCGGGGGCGGTGCTCCACAGTGCCCACGCGACCAGCACGGGCTGAAAGAACAGCCGAACGAGTCGCTTGGTGTCGGTGTCGAGGCTGAACCCGTCACGGCGATCGACGTACTGGGCGATGTTGCCGGGAAAGACCGCCACGAAGAAGGCGGCCAGGATCGCGCCGACCCGCCGCCGGTCTTTCGGCAGGGTGACCAGAGCAGCACCGAGCATCACCTCGACGGCCCCGGAGGCGACCACCACCGCGTCTTTGTCGAGGCCCGTGGTGTCGGTGATCCAGTCGGGTACCTGGGCCTGAAACTCCTTGCGGCCCCACCACAGGTGACTGGCCCCCGCGAACACCATCGAACCGGCCAACAGCCAGCGTGCGAACGTCTTCATGGCTCCACTTCACACGGGCGACGCGAGTGCCGTCCAGACTCTTTTCGGTGTGTGGTGAAAATCGGCGTTCGCCGGTATGAAGAGTGACGTCATTCCGGCGGACGCCGGGATCTCAGAATGTGAGTCGACCAGGTAGCCAGACGTGACTGCCTTCGTGACACGTCGCTGCCTGCGTGCGGGCAGCTACGTGTCACGAAGGCAGCTACGTCGGATCGAAACCGAGCTCAGAAGCCGACGTCCTCGAGCATGTCGGTGACCAGGGCAGCGATCGGCGAGCGCTCCGACCGGGTCAACGTGACGTGGGCGAACAGCGGGTGTCCCTTCAGCTTCTCGACCACCGCCACGACGCCGTCGTGCCGTCCGACCCGCAGGTTGTCGCGCTGGGCCACATCGTGGGTGAGCACCACCCGCGAGTTCTGGCCGATGCGCGACAGCACGGTGAGCAGCACGTTGCGCTCCAGCGACTGCGCCTCGTCGACGATCACGAACGCGTCGTGCAGGGATCGTCCGCGAATGTGGGTGAGCGGCAGCACCTCGAGCATGTCGCGGGCCAGCACCTCGTCGATCACGTTGCGGTTGGTCACCGAGCCGAGGGTGTCGAACACGGCCTGCGCCCAGGGCGACATCTTCTCGCCCTCGGTGCCGGGCAGGTAGCCGAGTTCTTGCCCGCCGACTGCGTACAGCGGACGGAAGACCAGCACCTTGGCGTGCTGCTGCCGCTCGAGCACCGACTCGAGCCCGGCGCACAAGGCCAGGGCTGACTTGCCGGTGCCGGCCTTGCCGCCCAAGGACACGATACCGACGGACGGGTCGAGCAGCAGGTCGAGGGCCACCCGCTGCTCGGCGGAGCGTCCGTGAATGCCGAAGCAGTCGCGCTCGCCGCGCACGAGCTTCACCGAACCGTCGGGCAACACCCGGCCGAGAGCGGACGAGCCGGACGCGTGAAGCACCACCCCGCTGTGACAGGGCAGGTCGACGGCCTCGGGCACGATCGCGGTGCCGGCCGAGTACAGGGCGTCGATGCTGGCCTGGGTGACCTCGACCTCGGCCATGCCGGTCCAGCCGGTGTCGGCGGGCAGCTCGTGCAGGTACTCCTCGGCGGCCAAGCCGACGGCCGAGGCTTTGACCCGCAGGGGGACGTCCTTGCTGACCAGAACGACGTCGCGGCCCTCGTTGGAGTAGTTGAGCGCGACGGCCAGAATGCGCGAGTCGTTGTCGCCCAGCCGAAAGCCCAGCGGCAGCACGGTCTGGTCGGAGTGGTTCAGTTCGACGTGCAGGGTGCCGCCGGCCTCGTTGACGCGCAGGGGCAGGTCGAGTCGTCCGTTGGCGATGCGCAGTTCGTCGAGGTAGCGCAGGGCGGCGCGGGCGAAGTAGCCCAGTTCGGGGTGGTGGCGCTTGGCTTCGAGTTCGGTGACCACCACGATCGGCACGATCACCTCGTGCTCGGCGAAGTTGCGCAGGGCGTGCGGATCGCTGAGCAGCACCGAGGTGTCGATCACGTACGTGCGCACGGCGGTTGAGGCGTCCACGTGGGTGGTTCGACGAGTTGAACTGGTGGTTCCGGGCACGTGCGCTCCTGTCTCGTTGGGCCGCACGCAGCACCCGCGCCGGCCGCCCTGCGATGGTCAGCCGGGAGGGGTTGGGCCGGGTGCCGACCCTCGGGTTCGACCGGTCAGGGTCAAACGCATTCGTTCCTCCTGGAGGCCGCCCGTCCAGCGGCCGTATTGGCACGCTAGTCGAGCCGGCGGGCAATCACGGGACGACGCGCACACCCGAACGGGCGTGTCATCAGATGTTCACGATTGCGTTCAGTGGAACGGTTCCTTTGGTTCAGGGAACCGTTCCTTGAACCGAGGGAACCGATACGGCCGGTGCGACAACCAGACGGGCCCTGCCTAGACTGCCGCGCATGACGTTGCCCGAACACCTGATCATGCCCACGACGCCCCAGGCCGACCCAGATTCACAGGTGCGGGGCGACCACTACCGCATCACGGTGCTGAGCCCCGCACTGTTTCGGCTCGAATACTCAGAGTCGGGTGAGTTCGAAGACCGGGCGACGCAGATGGTGGTCAATCGTGCGTTCGACCCGGTGGACTTCACCGTGCACCGCACCGCGAAGGGCATCGAGATCGTCACCGATGGCGTGCACCTCAGCTACGACGAGGGCCCCTTCAGCGCCGGCGGCCTGTTCGCCCATCTCGCCGGCGGCACGGGCCACCGCCGCACCTGGCGCTACGGCGAGCGGCAGTCGCTGTGGATGGACGGCGACGCCAACCTGGGCGGCACCGCGCGCACCCTCGACGAGGTGGACGGCCGCACCGACCTCGACGACGGCGTGCTCAGCTTCAACGGCAGCGCCATGCTCGACGACAGCCACACCATGGCGCTGACCGCCGACGGCTGGATCGGCGCTCGCCTACCCGGCAACATCGACGTGTACCTGTTCGCCCACGGCGGCGACTACCAAGCCGCCCTTGACGACTTTCACCGGCTCACCGGCCCGCAGCCGCTGCTGCCGCGGTGGGCGTTCGGCAACTGGTGGAGCCGCTACCACCCCTACACCGCCGACGAGTACCGCGAACTGATGCAGCGCTTCGAGGCCGAACGGGTGCCGTTCAGCGTCGCCGTGATCGACATGGACTGGCACCTGGTCGACGTTCCGCCCCAGTACGGCACCGGGTGGACGGGCTACACCTGGAACCGCGAACTGTTCCCCGACCCCGAGGCCTTCCTCACCGCACTGCACGAGCACGGGCTCAAGGTCGCGCTGAACGTGCACCCGGCCGACGGCGTCCGGGCCTTCGAAGAGGCCTACCCGCGCATCGCCGCCGCACTCGGCATCGACCCCGGAACCGAACAGCCGGTCGACTTCGACATCGCCGACCAGGCGTTTCTGCGGGCCTACTTCGAGCAGGTGCATCACCCGCTCGAAGACCAGGGCGTCGACTTCTGGTGGCTCGACTGGCAGCAGGGTACGCACACGTCGGTGGCCGGGCTCGACCCGCTGTGGCTGCTGAACCATTTTCATTTTCTCGACAGCGCGCGGCGCGGGCAGCGTCCGATCACCTTCTCGCGCTACGCCGGGCCCGGCTCGCACCGCTACCCGGTCGGGTTCTCGGGCGACACGGTCAACACCTGGGCCAGCCTGGACTTTCAGCCCGAGTTCACCGCGACGGCGTCCAACATCGGCTTCGGCTGGTGGAGCCACGACATCGGCGGCCACATGTTCGGCCACCGCGATCACGAACTGGTCACCCGGTGGTTTCAGTTCGGCACGTTCGCCCCGATCAACCGGCTGCACTCGACGCTGAGCGCCTTTCAGGGCAAGGAGCCGTGGAACTTTCCGGAGCCCTACGCCTCGGTGATGGTCGACTTTCTGCGGCTGCGGCACCGGCTGGTGCCCTACCTGTACACGATGAACGAGCGGGCCAATCGCGAGGCCAAGGCGCTGTGCCGGCCGCTGTACCACGAGAACCAGTCGGGTGACATCTTTCTGCCCAAGAACTTCGGGTCTCGCAACACCTACTTCTTCGGCACCGAGCTGCTGGTGCTGCCGATCACGTCACCGGCCGATGCCGAGACGGGGCTGGGTGCGGTGTCGTCGTGGTTGCCCGAGGGCCGCTGGACGGACTTCTTCACCAACGTCACGTACGCGGGCGAACGCATGGTGCAGCTGCACCGGCCGATCGGGCAGTACCCGGTGTTGGCGCGGGCGGGGGCGATCGTGCCGCTCACCGGGCCGGACGAGCTGGGCGTGGGCAATCCGGCATCGTTCGAGGTGCACGTGTTCACCGGCGCCGACGGCGAGTTCACGCTGTACGAGGACGACGACGCCGCCGTGCCGCGGGTGGTGCGCACCCGGCTGGCCTGGAACGACGACGAGGGCGAGTTCACCATCGGGGCCGCCGAGGGTGAACTCGACGTGGTGCCGTCGGCCCGTGAATGGACGGTGGTGCTGCACGGCATCGGGGCCGCCAACGTCGATCGAGACGACGTGCACGCCACCGACCAGGGGCTGCGCATCGAGGTGGGCGTGGTGCTGAGCGGCACCGGCGCAGTCGTCCGGCTCACCGACGTCGAAGCGCCGGCCCACCCCACGTTGCGCGAGCGGCTCTTCGAGGTGTTGCGCAGCGTGCAGGGCGACTACATGACCAAAGACCGGGCCTGGCAGGCGATCGATCAGGCCGGCGAGCCGGTGGACGCGCTGCGCCAGTTGGACGGCCTGGACCTGCCCGATGCGCTGCGGGCGGCTTTGTACGAACTGCTGCTCGCGAGCTAGCGCGCCGGTCGCTGGGTGCGGATCCATCGAACCACCCAGGGAAGCGCTGGTCAACGCGCGATCGTCGGTTGAGCTTGTCGAAACCCCTAGCCGCAAGGGGTCTCGACCAGCGACAACCAGCCTTTCATCGGCTGTCGGGTACTGGCGATCAGAGCACGTGCACGTCGCTGATCTCGGCGGTACCGTCCACGGCGATCTCCACCTCGGCACTGAGGTCGCTCGGAGCCTCCTGTGTCGTCCACAGGGGCAGCACGACGTAGGCGGAACCGTCCGTTCGCTCGATGACATCGGCGCGTTCGTGTGCCCAGATGTCTTCCGGCTGCTCGATCAGCGTGGCTCCGTCGTCGCCGTACTGGTGCACCCAGGTCACCAGTTCGGGCCGGGCCCCGGCGACAAGGTCGTCGAGCTCGTGCCTGATGGACGCTCGGTACCGCTCGGGGACGCCTGCCATGGCCGGCATCGTGCCACCCGGGACCTGTGGGCGGAAAGGCGCGTGCGACGCTGCGTCTCGACCGCGCACGCTCGCCCGCCGCGATGTGCGCGCTCGACTGAACAGTTGCCGCGGTGCGGCTGTGCGCCCGCTATCGGCCGAACCGACGCTCCCTCTGGGCGTACGAGCGCAGGGCGCGAATGAAGTCCACCTTGCGAAAGTCGGGCCACAACGCCTCGTGAAAGTAGAACTCGCTGTGCGCCGACTGCCAGATCAGAAAGCCCGACAGCCGCTGCTCGCCAGAGGTACGAATCACCAGGTCGGGGTCGGGCTGGCCCGCGGTGTACAGGTGTGAGGCGATCTGGTCGATCTCGATGGTCTTGGCCAGGTCGGCGAGGCTCGTGCCCTTGGCCGCCTCGGCAGCGAGCAGGGAGCGGAACGCGTCGCGCAACTCGTGCCGTCCGCCGTAACTGACCGCCACGTTGACGTGCATGCCCTCGCGGCCCTCGGTCGACGCCGACGCCTCGCGCAGCCGCGCCGCCATCGCGTCGGGCAGCAGGTCGAGGTCGCCGACGATCTGCACCCGCCATGGGCCGTCGGCGGCGAGTTCGACCACCAGGTCCTCGATCACCTGCAGCAGCGGGGCGAACTCACTGTCGTCGGAACGGTCGAGGTTCTCGGTCGACAGCACCCATACCGTGACAGTGGGAATGCCCACCTCTTCGCACCAGCCGACGAACTCTTTGAGCTTGTCAGCGCCTGCGTCGTAGCCGACCGCGACGGGTTCTGCCGGCGCGTTGCGGCGGGCCCAGCGCCGGTTGCCGTCAGCCATCACCGCGACGTGCTTGGGTAGTCGGTCGGGGGTCAGGTCGGCGAGCAGGCGTTGCTCGTAGGCGCGGTAGGCGAGCCCGGTCGGATCGAGCGCAGAGAGCACCCGGGCGACGCGAGTGACCCACTCCATGCGCGCCACCCTACAGTCGTGGGCAGCGTCAGCGCGGCGCCAGATTGCGCAGCTGGTCACCGTTCAAGAGCCGGTGCAGGTTGTCGGTGATGAACTCCTTGGTGTGCAGCGGACGGCCGCCGGCGTTGTGCGGCGTGATGATCACGTGCGGCGCGGACCACAGCGGCGAGTCCGCCGGCAGCGGCTCGGCCTTGAACACGTCGAGCCCGGCGCCGCCGAGGCTGCCGTCGTGCAGCGCCGCGGCGAGCGCAGGTTCGTCGATGGCGTTGCCTCGGCCCACGTTGATCACCCACGCGTAGCTGGGCAGCAGGGCCAGCCGCCGGGCGTCTAACACGTTGTCGGTCTCGGGCGACTTGGGCAGCACGAGCACGAGTACATCGGTCTGCGGCAGCAGGTCGTCCACCTCGGCGGTGGCGCGCACGGCGAACCCGCCTCGCTCGCCGGCGCTGCGCGCGACGCCGGTGACGGTGGCGCCCATGGCCGCGAACCGGGCGGCGATGGTCTGGCCGATGGAACCGAAGCCCCAAACGGTCACCTGGGCCCCGATCAGGCTGGTGAGGGTGACCCCGTCGAACAGCGGACGAAAGCCGGTCAGCTCGTCGGCCCAGCGCCGGTCAGCCTGTGCTTCCAGGCATTCGGGTAGCTGACGCAGGCCGGCCAGGGCAAGCGCGAGGGCGTGCTCGGCGACGGTTTCGTCGTGAAAGCCGCGTCCGGTGGTCACCTGCACGCTGGCCGGAAAGCCCGCGGCCAGCACGGGGTCGGGGCCGGCGGTCAGGGTCTGGATCCACCGCAGCCGCGGGGCGCCGAGCAGTTGGGTGATGATCGGCGAGGCGAAGCCCCAGACCACGGCGGCATCGGCGGCCAGGTGGGCGTCGGTCAGGTCGTCGTTCGGGTCGTAGGCAAGTACCTCGACGTCGTCGACGGGGTCGAGCACGAAGGGGGCGTCGGTGGGAACGATCAGCAGCATGCGTCCACCATGTCACGTCTGCTCAGCCGAGGGTGACCATCGCGATCGCGATGAAGTGGCAGATGGCCGCCACGATGGTGCAGGCGTGGAAGATCTCGTGGTAGCCGAAGTAGCGCGGCGACGGATCGGGCCGTTTGAGTGCGTACACGACGGCCCCGATGGTGTAGATCAGGCCGCCGAGCGAGATCAGCACGAAGGCGGGCAGGCTGGCGTTGGCCCAGAACTCGCCCAGCCAGCCGAGCGCGGCCCAGCCCATCACCAGGTAGAGCAGCGTGTGCAGCCAGCGTGGCGAGGTGAGCCAGACCAGGTTGAAGAACACCCCGGCCAGGGCCGCCGACCAGATGATGATCAGCAGCATGGTGCGGCTCGGCGGGCTGAGCAGCATTAGCGCCAGCGGAGTGTACGAGGCGGCGATGAACACGAAGATATTGGCGTGGTCGAGCCGGCGCAGCATCACGCCGGTGCGCTCGCCCCAGGTGCCGCGGTGGTAGAGGGCGCTGACGCCGAACAGTTCGACGGCGGCGAGCAGCCAGACGGCACCGCCGACGCGTCCGGGCAGGGTGGGTGCCAGCACCACCAGGGTGAGGCCGGCGAGAAGTGCGATAGGGGTCATCGCCAGGTGCAGCCAGCCCCGCATCAGCGGTTTCGGAAGGGGACCCTGGCTGGTTTCCATGGCACGTCCTAGCGTCGCGGTCACGCAACCTACGGTAGCGTAGGTTTCTGGAGGGATCAAATCAACAAGTGTTGAAATAACCGCGCGTCAGGCGATCTCGAGATCACGGCACGATCTCGCCTTGGGTGCTTACTCTCGTGCAGCAGGACGAAACCCTGCGACCCAGCCGACATCGTGCAGCGATCGCGAGATCGCCAATCCTCGCGGTCACACCAGCTGGCAGCCCACTTGCACGGTTGATCGATAAAGTGTAACGCTCACTTTATCGATCAACCATATCGGCAGCACGCGGAGCGGAGTCAGCCATGGGGCACCACGGGAGCAACCCGGTCACCATGAAGACCCTCGCCCAGAGCCTGGGCGTCTCGGTCACCACGGTGTCGAACGCGTACAGCAAGCCCGACCGGCTGTCGGACGAACTGCGCCAGCAGATCTTCGCCAAGGCCAAAGAGCTGGGTTACTGCGGCCCCAGTGCCGCGGGCCGCGCTCTTCGCTCGGGCAAGTCCGGCATCTGCGGGTTCGTTTTCGGATCTCACCTCTCGGCGGCGTTCTCCGACCCCTACACGGTGATGTTCATGGCCGGCCTGGGCGAGGCACTCGAAGAGTACGAGGCCTCGGTGCTGCTGCTGCGCTCAGAGGGCGGCGACGACGAGTCCCTGCAACGGGCCCCGGTCGACGCCGTGGTCAGCGGAGCGCAGATCGCCAATCACCCGGGTTTCGAGCGGCTGGCCGGCCGGGGGGTCCGCGTGGTCGGCACCACGCCGGGGTCCGAGGGTGACTGGGTGGGCATCGATGACCGGTTCGCCGGACGACTGATCGGCCAGCACCTGGCCCGACTCGGTCACCGGCGAGTCGCGGTGGTGGTGCCGTGGGGGTTGTCGTCCAGCGGGGAGCGCCTCGACGTCGAACTGGCCGCCGACGGGCAGTTGCCCCCCGAGTTCGGCCGCTACGACGGCGGCTTCACCCAGAATCGGGTCGCGGGCCTGCGTGAGGCCATGCCTGAGGCGAGCATTCGCGTGCTCACCGCCGGCCACAACGTGCGCGAGTCCGGACGCACCGCCGGCGCCTACGTGCTCGACGTGCAAGACCGTCCCACCGCAATCGTCGCGCTGAGCGACGTGCTCGCCCTCGGCGTCTGGGACGCGGCGCAACAGCGCGGCCTCACCCCCGGCCACGAGGTGTCGATCGCCGGCTTCGACGACCTGCCCGACGCGGCCTTCGTGGGCCTCACGTCGGTGCACCAACCCATCGTCGAGAAGGGCCGCCTGGCCGGCCGGCTCGCGATGGACCCCGATTACCCCGAGCGGCAGATCCTGCTGCCGATCGAGCTGAAAGTGCGTTCGAGCACTGGGCCAGCACCGATCACCACTCGCTGAAAGGAAAGCGACATGACCATGACCAATTCAGTCACCTTGATTCAGGCCGCCGAACTCGGCACCCATGACGTCCAGCCGGTACTCGACCCTCGGTTCGTGCCGGCCGTCCACGCCACCGGTCGCCAGTTGAGCGCCCGTTGGCTGCGGGCCACCGCCCGCGGCAGCATGCGGCTGGCCAAGCGTCTCGACCCGAGCTACGCCTGAGCCCTAACCCCACGACGTGGACGGCGCGAGTCGTCCATGCTCTCGAACCCCTTGACCGCGACCACGATCGCGGTGGAGGGGTTCAATCGTTCACGCCCGCTGCCAGAGTGCGGTGCGCAGCCCCTTGATGGTGGACGCCGGCGCGAAGCACACCGTGCCCCGGCAGACGTAGGCGATGCCGCCGGCGCCAGCCGGGCGGTCGTCGAAGTGCTGCGCGAAACCCCTTGTGCCCTCGGGGCCGGCCACGATCGCCGTGCCCGACGGGGCCATGCGCCAAGCGGCCTGCGCGAGGGCTGAGACGCCGCCGACCTCAGTTGGGAGATCCCGGCGTTCGCCGGGATCACGGGACTCGCTGGACGCCTCAGTTGGGAGAGACTCGCTGGACGCGTCCGTTGGGAGATCCCGGCGTTCGCCGGGATGACGAGACTCACTGGAGGGTTCCCCCGGTTCACTGTCACCCTGACCGCTCTGCGGTGGGGTGACGATCACGGCGACCGCAGGGGTCAGTCCCCCACGGCCCTGGTCGGCGATCAACGCGTCCGCCAGCGCCCAACCGGCGAACCGGGGCGCCGCCTCGACCATGCCGTGCACGGTGCGGGCGGCGGCGTCCGCGCGGTCGGCGAAGTCGGCCCGGTCGGCCAGCAGCGCCACCAACCGCAGCACCGTCACCAGGCAGGCGGTGCCGGATGGCGTGGGGTTGTCGGAGGTGTCACGGGCCCGCGCGAACGGCCTCAGCCCGTCCGTCGCTGGAGCGTCGAAGAAACCGCCGTCGCCGGCGTCGAAGCGGGCCAGCGCCCCGTTCAGCAGCGAGACGGCGCGATCGAGCCACACCGACGATCCGGTCGCCCCAGCCAACCGCGCCAGCCCCAGGGCCAACGCGCCGTAGTCCTCGGCCATACCCGGCGCGTCGCCCGGCACGCCGTCGATGGCGGTGCGGCGCAGCTCGTCCCCCGTCCACAGTGCCCACGTGGCCCCGGCCGCCCGCTCGGCCAGCGTCAGCCAGTCAGGCTCGCCAAACACCATGGCAGCGTTCACCAGGGCATCGATCGCGAAGCCGTTCCAGGCCGCCACCAGCTTGTCGTCGCGGGCGGGTGCGAACCGGGTGGAACGCACCTCGCGCAACCGATCGAGCACCCCGTCGAGCCGCGCCCAATCAGGCGTTCCGCGCAGCTGCAGCGTCGACAGGCCGTGTTCGAAGGTGCCGACCTCGGTGACGTGAAAGACACCCGCAGCCCACTCGGCGTCCGACTCACCCAACGCGTCGACCAGCAACTCGGGCGACCACACGTAATAGATGCCCTCGTGCACCATGCCGCGAATGTCGCACGAGTCGGCGTCCAGGCTGGACGCGAAGCCGCCCCCCTCGATCTGCAGGTCGTCGGCCAGAAACCGGACGACGCCGCGCACCGCTCGCTCGAACAGCACCCGCAGCCCGTGGTCGTGGTCGGCGGTGCGGCACCACGCCCGGGTGTAGCTGCCCAGCAGCAGCGCGTTGTCGTAGAGCATCTTCTCGAAGTGCGGCACCACCCAGCCGGCGTCGACGCTGTAGCGGTGGAACCCGCCCCCGACCTGGTCGTGAATGCCGCCCCGTAGCATCGCCTCGAGCGTGCGCTGGGCCGCGTCGACCGAGGCCGGCTCACCGGTGACCAGCAGTGCGTCGATCAGGCCGGGGGTCGGAAACTTGGGTGCGCGGCCGAACCCGCCGTGCACTGCGTCGAAGTCGGCGGACGCCTTGGCCAGCACCGTCGGCAGATCGATGGTCGCCGGCGCCGGCAGGGCGTTAAACTCGTCAGCCACATGGGCGACGATGGTCGCCGCGCTGGCCAGCACCTCGTCACGCCGGGTTGCCCAGGCGTCCGCCAGGGCGGTGAGCACCTGGGTGAACGACGGCATGCCGCCCGCCGGCTGCGGCGGGTAGTAGGTGCCGGCGAAGAACGGGTCGCCGTCGGGGGTCAGAAACACCGTCATGGGCCAGCCGCCGCTGCCGGTGAGCGCCTGGGTGGTCTTCATGTAGACGGCGTCGACGTCGGGACGTTCCTCACGGTCGACCTTGATCGCCACGAAGTGCTCGTTGACCAGGGCGGCGACGTCGGGGTCTTCGAACGATTCGTGCGCCATCACGTGGCACCAGTGGCAGGCGGCGTAGCCCACCGACAGCAGAATCGGAACGTCGCGGCGGCGGGCCTGCTCGAAGGCGTCCTCGCCCCAAGGCCACCAGTCGATCGGGTTGCCGGCGTGCTGCAACAGGTACGGGCTGGTCGCCGATGCCAGGTGGTTGGTCACTACGTGTCACTCCTGTGGATGGTGGCGAACCGATTGATCAATGGTGCGTTCGCTGCGCCGATGCGTGGCCCCGTGCTCGGCGGATATCGCTCCCCTAGCCTAGGCGAGTTTGCCGAAGCGGTGTGATGCGCTGTTCCTGACCCCTAGTCGCGAGACGGCCGAGACCAGGACTGCACACAAGAAGTGGATCTGACCACCTCAGACGGGGGTCGGATCAACACCCTCTTTGACGCGGCCGCCGGGTCGTGCCGCACAATCAGACCCGGCCGCAGGTACGACTCCCTCCGCGTCCTGACGCCGCATTCGAACCGCGTGCGCACATGCTGACCAAGGCCGATCCCCCGGGAGAGACCCCCTCACCGTCAGGTGTTCGATCGCTGATCGGACGTGTCGTCGGACTTCTCAGGGTCGTCGGGCACCGTGATCTTGCCCATCTCGTGCCGCATGCTGCGGTACAGCACGTACATCACCACGCCCAACCCCAGCACCATCACCAGGGGGAACCAACTGGCGTCCGCTAGATCGAGTAAGACCATGTGTCGAGCGTAACCGGGGTTCGGGTGTCGATGCCCGCGAACAGGTCGTCCTCGGGCAGAGTGACCGGCACCATCGACTTGGCAAGCTGGTAGTCCTCGGTGGGCCAGCCGGCCTGCTGAATGGCCATCGGCACCGCAAACCAGAACCCGTCGGGGTCGATCTGCGTGGCGTGCGCCCGCAACGCATGGTCGCGCAGCGGAAAGTACTCGCCACAAGGCACGAAGGTGGTCAGCCGGGCTGTCACGTCGTCACGTTCCCAGTTCTGCAGCCACTCGGCGTACGGGCTTTCGAGCCCCTGGGCGTGCATCAGTTCGTCGAGCTTCGCCAGCCGTCCGCGATGAAAGTTCATGTGGTAGTAGACCTTCTGCACCTGCCAGGCGGGGCCGTGCTCGGGCCAGGCGTCGGGGTCGCCGGCCGCATCGACCGCGGCCATCGAGATCTTGTGGCACATGATGTGGTCGGGGTGCGGGTAGCCCCCGTTCTCGTCATAGGTGGTGAGCACGTGCGGCCTGAACTCGCGAATCACCTTGACCAGGGGGCCCGCAGCCTCGTCGGGGTCCATCAGGCCGAAGCAGCCCTCGGGCAGGGGCGGCAGCGGATCACCCTCGGGCAGGCCGGAGTCGACGAAGCCGAGCCACGTCTGCTCGATGCCCAGAATCGTCTTCGCCCGGGCCATCTCGGCGTTGCGCAGAGTGGTCATGTTGGCCCAGTTCTCGGGCGTGTCCATGCGCGGGTTCAGAATCGAGCCACGCTCGCCGCCCGTGCAGGTGGCCACCAGCACCTGGACGCCCTGCGCCACGTACTTCGCGGTGGTCGCCGCCCCCTTGGACGACTCGTCGTCGGGGTGGGCGTGTACGGCCAGCAGGCGCAACGGCTCGCCCGCGGCGTCCACTCGCATCATGCTGGTCTCAGGCATGGGCGCCATTGTGCCCACCGGCTCAAACCGATGGCGGCCGCTTCCACCGGCCGGACGGGGCAGAATGACAGGGTGACCATCACCGAGGCCGACCGCGAGCGCGTCCGTCGGCGGTACCCGAAACAGCGGTTTTCGCCCGCCGTACTGGCCGTACTGGGGCTGGTGGTGCTGGCGTTGGTCGCCTACGTGGTGTGGGTGGCGACGAGTCGGGCCAACCCGCAGGTGAGCGGACGCATCGACACCTTTGCCGTGGTGAGCGACAACGAGATGACCGCCACGTTGACGGTCGACCGGCCCGACCCGTCCGTGGCTGCCAAGTGCTTCGTGATCGTGCAGGCGGTGACCTACGACCGGGTGGGGGAGCTCTGGGTGCAGGTGCCGCCGGGCACCGAGCGACTGACCACGGTGCCGGTGAGCGTGCGCACCTTCAAACGCGGCACGGCGATCACCGTGGAGTCGTGCGGCCCGGCGACCTGACCGAGGTCGAAACGTCTCGATGAGTTCGCGTATTAGCCGTTGACCGGTGGCTTCGGGCTAAGCTCGTCCGATGGCTGACGAGCATATTGACACCATCTGGCTGACCCAGGAGGCGTACGACGCTGCCAGCGCTGAGCTGGAGTTGCTGAAGGGCGAGGGTCGGGCGACCGTGACGGCGAAGATCGCGCGCGCCCGCGACGAGGGCGACCTGAGCGAGAACGCGGGCTACCACGCAGCGCGTGACGAGCAGGGGCAGCAGGAGCTGCGCATTCGCCAGCTCGAATCGATGCTGCGCAACGCTCAGGTGGGCGAGGCGCCCGAGGGCGACGTTCACGAGGTGGCTCCCGGCTGCAAGGTGACCATCGCCTACGACGACGACCCCGACGACACCGACACGTTTCTACTCGGCTCGCGCGAGTTGATGGCTTTGGCCGACTCGACCGACATCGAGGTGTTCTCGCCGCAGTCCCCCTTGGGTGCCGCGATCACCGGCGCGAAGGTGGGCGACACGGTGACCTACACCGCGCCCAACGGCAACCCGATCGAGGTCACGGTGTTGGCCGTGGAGGCGTACAAAGGCTGACGGGCGACCCGGGACGGTTCTCCAACCAGTAAGGGGACGGTTCTCCAACCAGTCAGGGGACGGTTCTCCAACCAGACAGGGGACGGTTCTCCAACCAGACAGGGGACGGTTCTCCAACCAGTCAGGGGACGGTTCTCCAACCAGACAGGGGACGGTTCTCCAACCAGACAGGGGACGGTTCTCCAACCAGACAGGGGACGGTTCTCCAACCAGACAGGGGACGGTTCTCCAACCAGTCAGAGAACCGTCCCCCAGCTGGCTGGAGAACCGTCCCCTGACCACGAAGAACCGTCCCCGGGTCGGATTCAGAGCACGGTCCCTTACTGCTCAGGGCAGTTGGGCCAACAGTGCCGCCGCCTTCTCGGGGCTGAGGGTGCCCGCAGAGACCTGCGCCAACACCTGCTCCCTGGCGTCGGACGTCCCGGTCGCTGACGTCGCTGCGTCGGCCGGTGCCTCGTCGCCCGCCAGGCCGAGCTTGACCAGCAGATCGGTGAACCGCGCCCGCGCCGTGGGGTACGAGACGCCCAGGTGCTTTTCGACCTCGCGCAGATTGCCGCGCGAGCTGAGAAACACCTGCAGCAGTTCGAGCTCTTTGGCGTCCAGGGCGCAGTAGTCGCAGCGGGCGAAATGGCCCGACAACTCCGTGCCGCAGCCGGGGCAGCCCAGTCGGCTGGTGACCAGTTCGTCGCCGCACACCGGGCAGTCGACCGGCGGACGATGCCCGGCGCTGCGATGCCCGCCGGTCATCGCAGGTCGGCCTTGATGGTGGCCCAGCCCATCACCACGCCCACATCGAGCCGCGCTGCGCCGCTACCCAGCACCACCTCGTCGACGTGATCGTTGTCGGCGCCCACCCAGCTCACCTTGCCCAACTGGACGTCGGTGCGCACCGTCACGCTCGACCGGTCGCCCAGCTCGATGTCGAGTGAGCCCGACTCGCAGCGAATGCGCGACCGTCCGGTGGCGAGGTCGCCCCGAATCGTCGCGGACCCCGCCTGCACCAGCACGTCGTTGGCTTCGGCCACCCGATCGAGCGTCGCACCCCCCGCGGTGACCCGGATCTTGCCCAGGAACGGCACGCCTTCGGTGGTCAGAGCCCCCGCGGTCACCTCGGCGTCGACGGCGATGCTGGGGTTCACGCGCACGAGCAGTTCTTTGCCCAGCCCGATCGAGCGCAGGTCGTCGAAACTGCGCGGCGGCCTCAGCACGAAGCCGTCGAAGCTGGGGCCGATGTCGCCGTCGCTGGTCACCTCGAGCACCGAGCCGGTGCGGCGCAGCACATGCGGGCCGTCCACCGACGCGGTCGCCACCGAGCCGTCGCCCACGATGCGCACCCGGCGGGCCACGGCGCGCACACTCACCCGGTCGACGCCCTTCGCACCCGTCGCCCGGCGCGGGCTGGGCGGAACGTCCTCGATGAACGGCGGCTGGTTGAACACCCCGGATGCGTGCTGGCCGGGCCGGTCGGCCTCGCCCGCGATTTCGTCGTCACTGGGTTCGGACGTCTGTTCGGCCGCCGCCTTGAGCGCATCGATGCGTCGGGCGGCCTCGGAGGCGTCGATACGCCCCGCGGCAAGGTCTTCGAGAATCGGCGTGAGATCAGGTTCAGGTGCCATGCGTCAAATGTAAACGCATGTTTCTAGAATGGAAAGCCTCCGGGCTCAGGGCTTTCCCTTATCTTCGGCGCCTGCGACGGGAACGCCGCGCAGCGACCGAATGAACGCCAACCCGAACGCCAACACCGGAATCGCGATCACAGCACCGACGATGCCGCCCACCTGAGCACCCACGGCGATGCCGAGCAGCACCGCCAGTGGATGCACCTGCGCCGCCTTGCCCAGCAGCAGCGGCTGCAGCAGGTGCGACTCGAGCCACATCACCGCGATGGTGCCGCCCACCATGATGAGCGCCGCGACCCACCCGTGGGTGATCAGCGCCAGCGACGTGGCCACCGTGCCGGCGATCACCGCACCCACCACCGGAATGAAGCACACGATGAAGGTCAGGGCGAACAGCGCCAACGCCATCGGCAGCCCGAGAAAGAACGCGATGGCAGCGACACCCGCGGCGTCCACGGCAGAGACGATCACCTGGGCGCGCATGTAGCTGACCAACGAGGCCCAACCGCGCTCGACGGCTTTGTTGGTCGGCTGCTGATACCGCTCGGGCAGCATGCGCTGCGCCGATTGCCACAGGTGTTGACCCTCGGCGAGAAAGAAGAAGGTGGCGATCAGGGCGATGGCGACGCCGGCGAAGAAGTGCCCGACGGACGCGCCGATCTTGGCCACGTACCCGGCGAGTACGGCTTGCGACGCGCTGACCCAGGCGGTGAGCGACTGCATCCAGCGGTCGAGTTGCGCCTGATCGATGGCGAGCGGCCCATTGGCCACCCACTGCATGAACTGGTTGAACCCGGCGACGGCCTGATCGGCCAGCTCGGGCGCCTGCCGGGCAGCGTTGACCCCGATGCCCCAGCCGATGCCGACGATGAGCAACGCCATCAGCAATAGACAGGCGGCAGCGGCCAGCAACGGCGGCCAGTTCCACTGCTTGAGCCGGTGCGCCAGCGGACTGAGCAGTGCGGTCAGCAGAAAGGCGATGCCCAGCGGCACCGACACTTCGCTGAACTCGGCCATCAGCCACCCGAACCCCCACACCAGCGCCGCGAACAGCAGCAACCGCCAGGCCCAGCCCGCCGCCGTGCGTACACCTTGCGGAATGGGGTTCTCGGGCTCGGGTTCGGCGGTGGGCACGACGATCACAGACGGTTCCGCGCCGGCCCCCGCGGTGGACGGACGGCTGCGTGATCGGCGGAAGGGACGGAAGGCCACGCCTGATCCTTTCGTGGGGTTGGAGCCCCACCCTAGTGTGAAGGCCTGACACACCCGTCCGACCGGGCGTCGGCTCCGAACAGTCGGTGGAGGGAAGGAGGCCACCATGCCCACCCACACCAGCCGTCCGAAAACTCGGGCGATCGTCGCCGGCGTCACCGCCGTGTTCACCGGCCTGGCCGCGGGGCAGTTGGTCGCCAGCTTCGTCGCGCCCGAGGCGGCCCCGGCGGTCGCCGTCGGCAGCAGGCTGATCGATCTGACCCCGACTCCGGTCAAGGAGTGGGCCGTCGCCACCCTCGGCACCTGGGACAAACCGGTGCTGATCGGCGGCGTGGTGATCGTCACTCTCGCGATGGGTGCACTGATCGGGCTGTTGTCGCTGCGCCGACCCGCGTGGCGGTGGGCCGGCCCGGCGTCGCTCACCGTGATCGCTGCGGCCGCTGCGGCAGCGGCACCGGCGGCCGGCATGTTCGCGGTCGTGCCGGCGCTGGCCACCGGCGTGGTCGGCGGCGGAGTGCTGCACTGGCTGCTGCGCGGCACCCCCCAACGTGTCGACGACGACCGCGCGCCGCATGCACTGCCGCGCCGGGCCTTCATCACCGGTACCGCCGTGGCGAGCGTGTCCGGCGCCGTGGCGCTGATCGCCGGGCAGTACCGAGCCACCACCCAGCAGCCTCCACGCGCCGTCACGTTGCCGCGGCCGGCAGACCCACTGGCGCCGCTGCCGTCCGGTCCGGACGTGCCGGGGCTGGCCCCATGGGTCACGCCCAACAAGGACTTCTACCGGGTCGACACCAGCCTGATCGTGCCCAGCGTCGACGTGGGCGACTGGCGGTTGAGCATCGACGGCATGGTCGACACTCCGTTCAGCCTCGGCTGGGACCAACTGCTCGCGTTGCCGGTGTTCGAGCGCGACATCACGCTGAATTGCGTCAGCAACGAGGTGGGTGGGCCCTACATCGGCGGCGCCCGCTGGCTGGGCGTGCGGGTCAGCGACCTGCTGGCGAAGGCGGGTGTTCAGCCGGGCGCCGACATGGTGCTCAGCCGATCGACCGACGGCTACACCGCCAGCACGCCGTTGCAGGCGCTCACCGACGACCGCGATTCGATGATCGCGATCGGCATGAACGGGCAGCCGCTCCCGCCCGAACACGGTTTTCCGGCCCGACTGCTCACGCCCGGCCTGTACGGCTACGTGGGCGCCACCAAGTGGCTCACCCAGTTGACCGTCACCACCTACGCCAAGGACGTCGCCTACTGGACGCAACGGGGCTGGGCACCCAGAGGGCCGGTGAAGCCGTCCAGCCGCATCGACACGCCGCGCGGGCTGGCCAATCTGCAGCCGGGCAAGGTGATGGTCGCCGGTGAGGCGTGGGCGCAGAACATCGGCGTGGCGAAGGTGCAGGTGCGGGTCGACGGGGGCGGGTGGCAACCCACCGACATCGGGCCTGACGGCGGCATCGATTACTGGCGGCAGTGGACCTACGCCTGGCAGGCGACGTCCGGCCAGCACACCCTCGAATGCCGCGTGATCGACGACAAGGGCTCGAACCAGTCCGAGGTGCGGGCGGCGCCGTTCCCCGACGGGTCGTCCGGGTTGCATTCAGTCGTCGTCACCGTCGGCTGAGCGCGACCACCACACCGGCGCCGATGCAGGCTGTCATCCCGGGCTTGCCCCGGGATCTCACCACTCGCCCGACCGCAGACGCCTGGCGTCCCCACCGTCGACGACGTCGTGAGGTGCGCACGGCGAGGCGACCTCACGCCGCCCCACAGATTCCGGCGTTCGCCTCGATGACGAGTTCGGTCACGACTGAACCCATGGCACGCCCGGAGGGAACCGTCCTCTGAACCGGCGGAACCGTCCCCTGAACCAGAAGAACGTACTCACTTCAAGATTTCTTCTCCCATCGACCCATCCAGCTGGCTGAGGGCTCCGAACACCTGATGACAGACACGCCTCTCAGAAGGAGATTCATCATGCGTAAGTCGACCATCATCGCCGGCCTCACCGCCACCCTGCTCCTGCCCCTGGCTGCCTGCAGCAGCGGCACCTCCGCCATGCCGAACAGCTCGGCACCCATGCCGATGACCTCGTCGTCGATGCCCATGACCTCGACCTCGGCCTCGCCGTCGGACCAGGCCATGATGCAGCCGTTCGGCCCCGCCTGTGCCAGTGTGCCGACCAGCGGAGCCGGCTCGTTCGACGGCATGTCGAAGGATGCCGTCGCCACCGCCGCCAGCAACAACCCGGCGCTGTCGACCCTGGTCACCGCCGTGAAGAAGGCCGGGCTCGTCGACACCCTGAACAACGCCACCGACATCACCGTGTTCGCGCCGACCAACGACGCCTTCGCCAAGCTGCCGAAGAAGGATCTCGACGCGGTGCTCAACGACAAGGCGATGCTCACCAAGGTGCTCACCAAGGTGCTCACCAACCACGTCGTCGCCGGACGGCTCGACCCGATGCAGCTCGCCGGCACCCACGACACGCTGGCCAAGACCGAACTGAAGGTGACCGGTTCGGGCGAGGACTTCATGGTCGGTGACGCGGAGGTGGTCTGCGGCAACGTGCAGACCATGAATGCCACGGTCTACATCATCGACAGCGTGCTGCTGCCGAAGATGTGACCTCTCGTCGTGGACCGGGGGGCCACGAAGCGGGGGGACGGGCGTGGCGTCGCATCGAAGGTGGGACGCCACGCCCTTCCGTCAGCCCGTTTCGCACGTCCAAGACCATAATGTCCCTGTGCAGGAGGTGGCGGCGGTCGAGACCGCGGACGCGATCGCCGAGGCGCTCAGGTCGTGCGCGACCGGCGACCAGTCGGCGATGGCCACCCTCTACGACCTGACGTCGGCCAAGGTCTACGGGCTGGCTCTTCGGGTGCTGCGCAACCCGGCGCACGCCGAAGAGGTCACCCAAGAGATCTACGTCGAGGCCTGGCAACGCAGCGACACCTTTCAACCCGGACGCGGCAGTGCCCTGAGTTGGCTGCTCACCATCACCCACCGACGAGCGGTCGACCGGGTACGGTCGGCAGAGGCGTCCGCGAGGCGCGATCAGGCCTACGGTGCCGACGATCCGGCAGCCTCGCCGGTCGACCCCGCCGACCAGGCCGTGGCCACGATCGAGGCCGAACGGGTGCGCGGTGCGCTGACCAGCCTGACCGACACGCAGCGCCAGGCGGTCGAGCTGGCCTACTACGACGGCCTCACCCACCGCGAGGTGGCACACGCCCTGGACGTGCCGCTGGGCACCGCCAAGGCCCGAATCAGGGACGGCCTGATTCGATTGAGATCAGCATTGGGGGGTGACTGATCGTGACTGACGAGAGCCACGACCTGATCGGCGCCTACGCCCTGGACGCCCTTGACGCGGCCGAGCGGGCCGCCTTCGAGCAGCACGTGGCCGAGTGCGAGGCCTGCCAGGTCGAACTGATCGGGCTGCGCGAAACCCTCGACGACTTGGCCGACGACACCGCCGTCGAACCACCGCCCGCTCTGCGCGACGCCGTGCTGGGAGCGGTGGCCGCTCTGCCGCTGCGCACCGCCACCGAAGAGGGTCGCAGCACGGCCGATGACGACACCGCTGCCGAGCCCGGGGCGGGTGCTGTGCAGAGCGCAGCAGCCGTGGACGCGGCGGCGCGCCGCACCTTCGTCGAACACGATCGGTTCACCGATCCCGAGGACTTGTCGAGCCCTGGCGTCGACGAGGCCGAGCTGCCGGCTCGTCCGCGCGTGGCGGCGTCGGGCGGGGCCGATGAAGCCACCCCGAGGCGTGCCCGTGATCTGACTCACGAGTCGTCCGAGTCCGACACCGCAGCGCCCGAGTCGTCCGCCGACGAACCTGCCGACCCGATCGCGACGGTCACCCCGCTGCGGCCACGCCGCGCGCAAAGCTCGCGCTGGGCGCTGCTCGTGGCGGCAGCCGTCGCGCTGATCGCCGTGATCGGCGTCTCGGTCTGGCAGCCCTGGTCACCGCGCACCATCACCGCGGCCGACGTGCTGGCTGCGTCCGACGCCGTGCGGGTCAGCGAACCGGTCAAGGGCGGCGGCACGGTCACCGTGGTGCGCTCGGCACAGCTCGGACGAGCGGTGATGACCACCGTCGGCGTGCCGGACGCACCCAGCGGCAAGGTCAGGCAGGCGTGGCTGAAGGTGCCTACCGGCATGGTGTCGGCCGGACTACTGCCGCCGGGCACCGATGTCAGCATGCTGCTCGAGGGCGACGCCCGAACGGCCGAGGGGGCCGGTCTCAGCATCGAACCGGCGGGCGGGGCGACCAGTCCCGGCGACGACGTGCGAGCGTTGTTCGCCCTGTGACGGCGCTGCCCGTCACCCAGGGTTGACGGGCGGGGTGAGATGGGGACGGTTCCGAACCCGCGCCACCCGCCGTCCCGGCGCGAGGGATGCCGGCATGCAGCACAGGTGCCCGGAAGTCGATCTGCTGCTGCGGTCTTGCGCGGCGGTCGTCGATGAACGCCCATGCGGGCACCGTCTGCCGCCAGGCGGTGCCGCTCGTGACGTGCCACAGGTCGGTTGCTGAGCTGCATTGCTGGGCGGGTGGCACGTGGACTGCAGCAGAACAGCGCGACGCACGAGTCCGGTGCCGCACACTGGTGAGCCCGTGGGAAGCCGCACCACTAAGTTGAGCGGGTGAAGTTGTCGTTGCGATCACCCCTGCCACGCACCGTGGTGATGCTGGCGGTGTCGGCGTTCTTCGTGGCCGTCGGCTTCGGGGTGATGATTCCGGTGCTGCCGATCTTCGCGGCCTCGTTCGGGGTGACCAACTTCTTAATCGGCCTGGTGGTGTCGGCGTTCGCCGGTTTTCGGCTAGCGACCAGCCCGTTCGTGCGCCGCATCAGCGATCGCATCGGCCACCGCCGCACCATCGGCGTCGGCATGTGGATCGTCGGGGTGTCGTCCGCGCTGTGCGGCCTTGCACACAGTTACTGGGAGCTGCTCGCCTGGCGCGCGGTGGGCGGCGTCGGGTCGGCGATGTTCACCATCTCGGCCACCGCCCTGCTGCTGGCCAGCGTCGGACCCGAACTGCGCGGCCGGGCCAGTGGGCTCTATCAGGGTGGCTTTCTGCTCGGCGGCATGACCGGCCCGGCGATCGGCGGACTGCTCGCGGGCGTCTCGCTGACCGCGCCGTTCTACTTCTACGCCGGCACCCTGGTGATCGCGGGCACCATCGCCTTCACCCAGTTGCACGATCCGCCGGGCATGGCCGAGGCGGCGGCCGTCGCACCCACGAAGTCGCTGCGCGAGGTGATCAACGACCGCCGATTCCAGGCCGCGTGTCTGCTCAACTTCGGCACCGGGTGGCAGTCGTTCGGTGTGCGATCGGCGCTGGTGCCGATTCTGATCGTCACCTACCTCGGTCAACATCCCTCGTGGACGGGCATCGCCTTCGCCATCGCCGCCGTCGCCCAGACCCTGGCGCTGCAGCCGGCCGGACGGGCGACCGACCTGATCGGGCGCCGTCCGGTGATGGTGACCGGTGCGGTTTTGGCGGCGGCCTCAACGATGGCCACACCGTTCGCGCCCAACCTGCCGGTGATGGTGGTGCTGCTGTGCGTCTACGGGGTGGCCTCGGCCGCCCTCGGCACCGCACCGACCGCCGCGCTGGGTGACGCGGCCAAGGACGCCGGCAGCCAACCGGTGGCCATCTTCTCGATGATCGGCGACGCCGGGGCGATCGTCGGGCCGTTGGCGGCAGGGCTGCTGGCCGACCACCTGGGTATGGGCGCCGCTTTCGGCGTGGGCGCCGCGATTCTGCTGGCCGGGGCAGGGTTGTCGTGGTTGATTCCGGCTCGGCTCGACCGGCGGCAACCCCAGGAGGCCATGTGAGCGCACAACCGTTGTCGCAACTGATCGCCCCCGACTGGGCGGACGCCCTGGCGCCGGTGGCCGACCGGATCGCCGCGATGGGCGACTTTCTGCGCGCCGAACTTGCGGCCGGTCGGGGCTACTTTCCGGCAGGGGCGAACGTGCTGCGAGCGTTCACCAGGCCGCTCGGCGACGTGCGGGTGCTGGTGGTGGGGCAAGACCCGTACCCGACGCCTGGGCATGCGGTGGGGTTGTCGTTCTCGGTGGCGCCGAACGTGCGTCCGCTGCCCCGGTCGCTGGCCAACATCTATGCCGAACTGAACACCGACCTGGGAATCGCGCCGGCGGTGCACGGCGACCTGTCGGCGTGGTTCTCCCAAGGGGTCCTGCTGCTCAACCGGGTGCTCACGGTGCGTCCGGGGGCGCCCGGATCGCACCGCGGCAAGGGCTGGGAGCAGGTCACCCAGCAGGCGATCGAAGCCCTGGTGGCGCGGGGCGGGCCGCTGGTGGCGATCCTCTGGGGTCGGGACGCGCAGAATCTGCAACCGATGATGGGCGACGTGCCGGTGATCGCGTCCGCACACCCGTCACCGTTGTCGGCACGGTCGGGGTTCTTCGGCTCTCGTCCGTTCAGCCGGACGAACGCCGCCCTCGAAGCGCAGGGGGCCAGCCCGATCGATTGGACGCTGCCTGTCGGGTAGGTCGACGGTGTCCGCGCGGCAGTTGACCCGCGCCTTATCGGGAACCCGGCAGAACCTCCGCCACAGCACATCTGGCGCGAGACAGGAACCGTCCCCAACTCGCGCCAGGCAGACTTGGCTGAGAGATTCTTGAGAACGAACTCTCAACCCCTATGGACCCCGGCCGGCCCCTGTGTCAGGGTGACGGCACGTCCCCTCTGGAAGTTCGCATCATGACCAAACCCCTCCACCTCTTGCTCGGCCCGCTTCTGCTCGCCCTGCCCCTGAGCCTCGCACTCAACCCAGGCCAAACCGCACGAGCCCAACCGCTGCCCGCGCTCGTCACCGACGCCGCCCTGGCCAAGAAGCTCGCGTCGGTGCTGAGTGATTCCAGAGTCACCCGCGGCACCGTCGGGGTGGTCGTCGCCGAGTCGTCCAGCGGCGCCGAGTTGTACCGACGATCCGCCACCACCGCCATCTCGCCGGCCTCGAACATGAAGCTCGTCACCGCCGCCGCGGCTCTCGACCTGCTCGGCCCCGGGCACACCTTCAGCACCGACGCCTACGCCCCCGCCGCCCCGGTGAACGGCGTTGTCAGCAAGCTGTATCTGAAGGGCAACGGTGACCCGACGCTGCGTGAAGCCGACCTTCGAGCCCTTGCCACCCAGGTGAAGGCGGCCGGCATCACGAAGGTCACGGGCGGCGTCGTGGGCGACGGTGGCTACTTCGACTCCGACCTCTACAACAACTACTGGGACCCCGACGACTACAACAACTCCTACGCCGCCCAGATCTCGGGGCTGACGCTGTCACCGTCATCGGCCTATGCCGTGGGCACCGTGCAGGTCACCTACCAACCCGGGTCTGGCAAGGGCAAGAAGGCGAAGCTGGGCCTCGTGCCCGCCCTGGCTGCGGGCTACGTGAAGCTGGTCAACAAGACCACCACCACCTCGGCCGGTTCAGGCGCGTCGATCAGCGTGCGCCGCAGCAACCACACCAACACCATCACCGTGTCGGGACGGGTGGCGCTCAAACGCAGTCTGGTGAAACGCACCGTGACGATCAGCAACCCGGCCCGCTACGCGGCCCACGTGTTCACCCGTGTGCTGCGCGCGGCCGGGGTCGATGTGCCGGCCTCGCCCACCACCGGCAGCACCCCGACCGTCCGGGTGCAGGTGGCGTCGGACACCTCGGTGCCGCTGAGCACGATCGTCACCCTGCTGATGAAGCCGTCGAACAACGGCATGACCGAACACCTGGCCAAGACCCTCGGTCGCGTGGGCACCAAAGCCGGCACCTGGAAGGCCGGAGCGGCCGTCATACGCACCTGGCTCGCCAAGACCCAATCAGTCCCCTCGACGGTGGTGCTGGTGGACGGCTCCGGGCTGGCTCATCGCAACAAGCTGACTGCGCGCGTGCTCGTCCGGCTGCTGCAGTACGCCCAAACCAGGCCCTGGTTCGACACCTTCTACAACGCGCTTCCCGTGGCCGGTAACCCCGACCCGGCGATCGGTGGCACGCTGACCGATCGCATGGTCGGCACCGCTGCGGCCAACAACCTGCACGCCAAGACCGGCACGCTCAGCGGCATCACGGCTCTCAGCGGCTACGTCACCGATCGAAGTGGACGGCGCTACACCTTCTCGATGCTGGGCAAGTACTCCGGTTCGTCGCCCAGAATCGTCTTCGACAAGGTGGGCGCCACCCTGGCCGGCTGGACGAGCTGAGGAATGTCGCGGGGCGTCCGCCGGTTGCACAGGCAGGAGGTTCTACATGCTGTTCACCAAACCGACCATGGTCGACCCACGCGTGGCCCTGAAGGGCCGCGACGTCGCCGTGCTCAACCAACCCTTCTTTCACCGCGTGTTCGGGCACCGCATCGACCGGGTACCCGAGGGCGCCGAGGTGGCGGTTCTCGGCCTGGGCTGCTTCTGGGGCGCCGAGAAGCTGTACTGGAACACCCCCGGCGTGCTCAACACAGCCGTCGGCTACGCGGGTGGGTACACCCCCAACCCCACCTACGAAGAGGCCTGCTCGGGCCGCACCGGGCACGCCGAGGTGGTCAAGGTCGTCTACGACCCCACCAAGCTGTCGTACGAAGACGTGCTGCGCATCTTCTTCGAGAACCACGACCCCACCCAGGGTTTTCGGCAGGGCAACGACCGCGGCACCCAGTACAGATCGGCGATCTACACGCTGAACGACGACCAGGCGGCCCGCGCGCGAGCCGTACGTGACGCCTACGCGCCCGAGTTCGCCAAGAAGGGCTTCGGTGACATCACCACCGAGATCGCTCCCGCGGGCGAGTTCTACTACGCCGAGGGCTACCACCAGCAGTACCTGGACGCCACCCCGTACGGCTACTGCCCCGTGCACGCCACCGGTGTGACCTGCAACCCACCGAGCTGAGGGACGCGCCCAATCTGAGCTGATCGAAGCGTGGCACTGTCGGATCTTCGAGCGATACTCACCCGGCCCCTCGTGGGCCGGGTTTTCAATTGCGGGTTACCGCTGCAACTGGTGAGTGTCGGCTTACCATCAGGCGTGCACGTCAGTCGCCGCACTCTGCTGCTGGCCGGGGCCGCGCTGCCGCTGGCCGGCTGCTCGACCTCGGGCCAATGGCAGGCCGTGACGCTCGACGCTGCGCCGACCGCGCTCGCCCCGCTCGGCACCGGGTTGTTGATCGGTACCGCCGGGCCGGCGCTGGCCGGGCCCGCGGGGGCCATTGCGGTGACCACGTCCACCCCCTACGGCAACGAAGCGAACTGGGTGTCGCTGGCCAGCCACGGCGAGCGCATCGTCGGCCTCGGCACCACCCACGGCGGCGCCCACGCCAACAACCGCTGGACGACCTTCACCGGCACCACAACCGCAGTCACCGACCTCGACCAGCCGTTCGACGTCTTTCACGGCTGGGGGGCGGGGCAACTGGTTGCCGCCGTTCTTTCCGGCGACCAGCCCGTGATCGTCGGCTCGTGGCAGAGCCCGATCGCCGGCAACGACGTTGCCGTCTGGCTGCTCGACGGGTCGCGGTGGACGCGCCGTGACTCGGCCGGCACCCCGCTCGCCTCGACCACGACCTCGTTGGTGCAGGCCGCGGCCGCGGAGGGCGGCACCCGGCTGATGGTGGCCGGACAGGCCATCGAACTCTCGCCCCTGCGCACCCGCGCCATGGTCTGGACGACCCTCGACCCGCGCGGCGACTGGGCCTACGTCGAACTGCCGAGCACCGCCACCACCACCAGCGCGCAGGCGATCGCGACGATGGCTGACGGCTGGCTGGTCGCCGGACGCGCCGACGACCAACTGATCGCCTGGACGATCACCGCCGACCTGAATATCACCCCCGTCGAGGTGCCGCAGACACCCGCGGGCGATTCGGTGCAGGTGGCCGGCGGCCCCGACCGACGCGCCCTGATCGTGGCCGCCGACGGCGCCCGGGTGCGGGCGCTGGTCGGCCACACCGGTTCATGGCAGTCGTCGACGCTTCCCGGCACCTCGGTGGTGGCCGCCGCCTGGTCCGACGCCCCCGCGGTGATCACTCGCGCCGAGCAGGGCACCACGCTGTACCGACTACGCTGACCGCCATGATCGACGCCGACCTCGCCGCCAGGCTGCGCACCGCCGGCCTGCCGTGGCGCCCGGCCAGCGGCGACCGGTTCACGATTCCGTCCGGCGACTTTCAGGGCGAGGTTTTCGTCGTGGCCGAGATGACCATCGACGTGCAAGACGTGCCGGGCGGCAGTTCGGTGTTCAAGTTCAACGGCACCACCGAGTGGGCGCTTGACTCGGTGGACGCCGCGCGCGTGCTCTGGCTGCCGCGCGAAGACCAGTTGCGCGCCCAACTCGGCGACGCCTTCAACACCCTCACCGCGGTGCCGGGCGGCTTCGTCGTCACCCTCACCGACGGCACCCGGCACCTCGACATCGACGCCGAACGCGCGTATGCGCGCGCCATGCTGCACGTGTTGGAGACATCGTGACCGTGCTGATCGAGCGGCGCTACCGCGGCCCCGACAACTCCGGCAACGGCGGCTACAGCGCCGGCGCGGTCGCGGCTGCGCTCGGCCCGGCCGAGGTGACCTTGCGCCTGCCCCCGCCGCTGGATCGTCCGCTGCCGGCGGCCACCGACTCCGACGGCGTCACGGTCAGCGTGGACGGCGCCGAGGTCGCCACCGGGCGTCCGGCTGTGTTCGAGTTGGCAGTACCCGAGCCGGTCGGCTTCGACGAGGCCACCGACGCTTCGCATCGCTGCCCCTGGCTGACCGATCACCCGTACCCGCAGTGCTTCGTGTGCGGCACCGACCGTCCCGACGGGCTGCGCATCTTTCCCGGCCCCGTCGAGGCGCGCCGCGTGGCAGCGGCCCCGTGGGTGCCGGACGCCTCCGTGGCCGACGACGGCGTCGTCCGCCCGGCCGTGGTGTGGGCGAGCGTCGACTGCCCGTCGCTGTTCGGGTACGGCTGCTTCGAGAGGTGGGACGCCCTGATGCTGCTGGGGCGGTTCGCCGCACAGGTGTATCGGTTGCCGCGGGTGGGCGAGCCGTGCGTGGTGATGGGGTGGGCGCTCGCCCGCGACGGCCGCAAGCACGACACCGCAGCCGCCCTGCACAGCGCCGAGGGCGAACTGCTGGCCGCCAGCCGAGCGCTGTGGATCACGCTGAAGAACTGAGTCTCGCGCACCGGCCCACCACGGGCAGGTGTCGATCATCGGTGGTCGAACTCGAGACCCCACGCCACCACCGACGGTCGAGCCCGTCGAGACCTCCACGCGAGACCACGGGAAGCGAAGCGATCAGCCCCGAAACACTTCTGCACTGAGCGCGCACCTCGCCGTGCCGGGCGCCGACGCCTCGGGCGTCCGCCGCCGGCGCGCAGCCGCTCGCATCAGCCGTCGGCCCTCCCCGCCCGCACCGAGTCGGTGACCAGGTCACGCAGCACGGCGGTGTCGACGGCGTCGAGCCGCTTCAGGTACAGGCACGATTTGCCGATGCTGTGCGGGCCGAGCCGACCCAGCAGCTCGGCGTGCTGTTCGAACCCTTCGGCCAAGTAGAGCACCGTGGCCGCTTTACGGGCCGAGAAGCCGACCAGCATCCAGGGGGTCTCGCGTCCGTCGGGGTAGCGCAGCGTGCGCGATCCGAACCCGACGATGCTGTCGCCCCACATCACGGCAGGCTCTCCGGTCACCTCGGTCAACAGAGCACAGATCTGCCGGGCGTCGGCTCGGCGCCGCTCGTCGGGCACCGCGGCCAGAAAGTCGGGCACGCTGGCGCTGGTCGGTTGGGTCTGCATGGTCGCTCCCCCTGTCCCTGCGGTGGACGGTCGCGCGCCGCAACCTTCACGGTAACCCAGCGGACGCGCCCTGGCGAAGAGGTCCGCACCGTCGGCGCACCGCGGCTCACGCCCGAAGATCTCTCAGCCGCCACATAGGGTTGTGGGCATGACGCAAGCAGCCATACCCCAGGCGCGCCCCGCGTGGCACGACCAGGCGACTATCGACCGCTTTCTCGACAACGCCCACGTGTGGGCCGTCGTGGGGCTGTCGGGCGACCCCGCACGCACCGCCTACGCCATCGCCGACCTGCTGCACAGCCGTGGCAAGCGGGTGGTACCGATTCACCCCGACGCCCCTGAGCTGTTCGGCGAGCAGGGGTACGCGACCCTCGCCGAGGTGCCGTTCGAGATCGATGTGGTGGACGTGTTCCGCCGGTCAGAATCAGCCGGACGCTTCGTCGACGAGGCCATCACGATCGGTGCCGGCGGGGTCTGGTTCCAACTGGGCGTCATCGACCACGCCGCGTTCGAGCGGGCCGAAGCGGCGGGCCTGCCCATGGTGATGGACACCTGCCCCGCCATCGAATGGAAGCTGCGCGAGACCCGCTGATCGGTTGGTCGAGCTTGTTCTTGGTCGAGCTCGTCCAGACCACTGTGGGTGCGTCGGCTGCCGCGGAGCTGAGGCAGCCCTGTCACGCCCTCGCCGGACTGCTCGGCTAGCGCCTCACATGCGCAAACGCCGGACCACGCCCTGACAAGGGTGCCTCCGCTCCGCTTGAAAGTTCCGTTCAGCGGTCATCCCGTTGTACGGGGGCTCTCTCGGCCACGCATTGAGACCCGTTGACTTGAATGGTCAAGCGTGTCGCGACCTGCTCCTCCAGTTGATTTCGACCAGCTGAAGCCCTCAGGCGGGCGCCTGCGCCTCACGGTGAGTCGTGCTGCGCCGAAGCGGACGAAACATCGCCCGCCGCGCGCGAATACCGGCGCTGAACTCGGGCCGCTCCAGCGGGTGCTGACCCACCTCGACCTCGACCTGGTCGAGCAGGTCTTCGATCAACGCGTCGTGCAGCGGCAGAAGAATGCTGCGCACCTGCGCCGATGGGTGTTCGAGCATCAACTCGTGGGTCCAGCTCAGGCCGTCGTCACCGGCCGGATCGACCCGCAACTCGTGCCAGCCGGTGAGCGCCGGCCTGCAGTCGGGCTCGAACTCGAACCGCACCCGACGTCCGGGTTCGACCTCGAGCACGCGGTAGCGCACCGGCCCTTGCTTGCCGTGGCTGCCCACTTCGAGTCCCTCGTCGAGCCGCAGCCGTAGCCAGCGGTCTTTCGGCCAGATTCGATCGTCCGCACCGCCAAGGGTGGCGAGCAGCCGCTCGGCGTCTTTCATCGTGCCGTCCGTGACCCGGGAGTGCACCGAACGCACGCCGGTCGGGGTCACGGTTGTCGAACCAGTCATTCGCGAAAGCCTTTCCATACGCTCGCGTACTGTAACCATACGCCTGCGCACGGTAGGCTGCAAGAGTGGTTCAACGTGCGATCGCCAAACGTCTCAGCCGACAGGACTGGGTCGATGCGGCGTTGCGCTCGACAGCGCAGGTAGGGCTCGAGAACGTGTCGGTCGAGGCGCTCGCCAAGACCCTGAACGCCACCAAGGGCAGCTTCTACTGGCACTTCACCGACCGCGCCGAATTGGTGGACGCAGCCCTGGCCGAATGGCAGCGACGCACCACCACCGAGGTGTTCGACGGCATCGGGCACGCACCCACCGAAGACCCCGTGGCCCGACTGATGGACCGGGTGCTGAGCCTGGGCCGGGCCGACGACGAGGCGGCCGACTGGCGCATCATGCTGGCCGCCGAGCACCCGCAGATCGGGCCCGCCGTGGCCCGCGCGCACGCCGTGCGCATCGGCCTGGTGACCGACCTGCTGATCCGCCGCGGGTTCGACCCCGGGCGAGCCGAGGCACGCGCCCGAGTCGCTTACGCCGCCTACCTCGGCAATCGCATGCTGATGCACTCCTCCGGCACCGGCAAGCGGCCAGACTCAGCCGCCCTGAAGCGCGAGTTCCTGGCCGCGATCCAAGGTGACCGACCCGGGCGGTAACTCTGGGACGGTTCTCGGTTTCGGCCCACCTGGACGGTAACCCAGAACCGTCCCCGGGCTGCGGCCCACCCGACCCGGCGTCAAGGCCTCAGCGCGACGACACCAGTTGCCGGGGTTCCTTCGCCACGGCGACCCCGGGCCGGGTGCACCGGCCGAAAACGAAGCTGCGCTGCACCTGGTAGCTGGCCACGAACAGGGTCACCTCGACCAGAACCTTGGCCACCGCCAAGGCGACACCGAAGCTCGTCAGCCAGGCCAGCAGCCCGTAGTTGGCCAGCAGCAGCACGGCTACGAGCAGGTAGTAGCGCACCAGCGTGGCGCGCAACGGACGCTGCGAGCCGAACACCATGCGGCGGTTCGTCAGGAAGTTCACCGCAGAACTCAGACCACGGGCGCCGATCACTGCAGCCAGCAGGTTGCCGGTGAGGGCGTTCAACAACAGCAGGGTCACGAAGTCGACACCGAAGGCCACCAGCGATGAGGCCGAGAAGGCCAGCAGGGGCAGGTAGATGCGCAGCGAGTCGACCAGCGGACGAAAGTGCGACGACTCATTGCCGGCGAGGTAGATGGTGGCGATGGGCACCTCGTCGATGGTCCAGCCGGCCTCGCGGGCGCGCAGCAGCAGGTTGAGCTCATACTCGAAGCGGTCGCCCGCCACGCCGCACAGCCAGGGCAATGCGGCCGAGGGGTAGCCGCGCAGCCCGGTCTGGGTGTCGCTCACGTCGACGCCGCTGGCCGCCCGGAACGCCCAGCGGGTGACCAGGTTGCCGATGCGACTGCGGGCGGGCACCCGTCCGGCGAAGGCACGGACACCCAACACCATCGCACCCGGATGCACGGCGCGCCCGACCCGCAGAATGTCCACCACCGCGTGCTGGCCGTCGGAGTCGGCGCACACCACGTCCTGCCCCGGGTAGTGCCGGGCGATGTGCGCGAAGCCGTGCTTGAGCGCTGCCCCCTTGCCCCGGTTGTCGGCGTAGCCGATCACGTCGGCACCCAGCCGGGTGGCGTCCGAGAACAGGGGCGCGTACAGCGGTCCGCTGCCGTCGTCGACCACGACCACCGACAGTTCAGGGGCCTCGCGGGCCAGGTCGCGCAGCAGGTCGAGCAGGTGGCGGGCGGGTTCGAAGGCCGGAACCAGCACGATCATGGCTCAGCCCGCCACGTACACAATGTCGGAGGTGCCTCGCTCTTTGCCCTTGCCGAGCGGGTTGTTGACCAGAGCGCCGTTGAACACCATGGCGGACGACCCGCCCCCATCGAGGTTGTAGGCCACCTGCGCACCCCGATCGACGAACACCTGCGCGAGTTCGGGCATGGTCATGCCGCGGCTGTAGCCGGTGCTGCGGCCGTCCACGACGACCCAGAGCAGGTGGTTGGCGGCGATCATGCCGACGGCGGTGCGCGGCTGTTCGCCCTGAATGGAGTGGTTGCCGAAGTTGGTGTCGATCTCGATCGAGTCGATCCCGTCGATCACCGTGCCGTCCTCGACCAGTCCGGGGCCGAACGACAGGGTGCTCCACACGCCGTCGGCGATCAGTTGCTTGGCGTTGGTGGCGGTCTCGTCGTAGAGCTTCATCGAGCCGTCGCGATACATGGCCAGACCCTGCCGGGCGCCCTTGTCGCGGTAAGCGATGCCGTCGCGCACCACGATGCCGGTGTCGCGAAACCCGTAGTAGTCGCCGTTGATGGCCAGCACGGCGTTCTTGTTCTTCGCGATCACCGAGGGGTAGGCGGTGATGTTGGTGCCGAACTTGTCTTGGGCGAACGCGGACCTAATCAGCGTGGCGTCGGTGGTGCTGATGTCGGCCACGAAGTAGGTGATGGTGTCAGACCCCGAACCCGTGGTGACCTTCTCGATGCTCAGCGACGTGGTCGAACTCGTGTACCCGTCGTCGGTGCTGGTTCCGGTGGGTGCCGCGGTGGCCGAGTCGGTCACGGTGCCCTCGACGTGTTCGATCACATAGCGATCGAGCGCCCACGCCGCGGTGCCGCCCAGGCCCACCACGCCCGCGGTGCCGCCCAACAGCAGCCGGCGTGACATTCGTCGGGTCAGTGCATCGCTCATGACTCAGTTGTAGAAACCGCCGCTGTGCGGTGTCTGTGACGGGGCTGCGCCGGAGCTGGGTAGGTGGGTCGGACGCTCTTGGCGCCGGTCGGGGCAGACGGGCCCGGTCTTGCCCGCAGCAGATCCCGGCGTTCGCGCGGATGACGAACCCTACCGGCCCAGCGTGACGAAGCCCCTTGCCACAACGGGTCTCGACACGCTCGACCAGCAGCGTCGACGCCGTCTTCGCGGCGCACCCCGGGATCCTTCAGGCGCACTCGGTCTTACAGTTGACCCCATGTGTCGCAACATTCGTCAGCTGAACAACTTCGAGCCGCCTGCCACCAGCGCTGAGGTGCAGGCCGCCGCACTGCAGTTCGTGCGCAAGGTGTCGGGCATGAACAAGCCGAGCAAGGCCAACGAGCAGTACTTCGACGAGGCGGTGCACGACATCGCCCACATCACGCAGCACCTGCTCGATCACCTCACCACGTCGGCACCGCCCAAGAACCGCGAAGAAGAGGCCGCCAAGGCCCGGGCGCGGTCAGCAGCCCGCTTCGCCAGCTGAACTCTTTCGCTCATCGCCCGATGAGGTCCAGATCAGGCCCCGACGGTGGGGTCAGATCCGGATCTCTTCAGCGGGCGAATGGTCAGCTCGCGTCGGCGATGCGGTCGAGCGCGTCTTCCCAGTGCTGGGTGATCGCGTCGGTGTCCCACCCGCCGGGAATGTGTTCGTGCCGGATCTCGACGACGGTGGCGTCGTCGCCCTGCTTCATCAGGTGCAGATCGACCAGCGACTTGGGCGCGTCGCCATCGGCGTGCCAACTGAACCGGATCTGCTCGAGCGGGTGGTAACTGCGCACCACGCCGAAGGTGCCGTTGGATGAGCGCCAGGTATCGCCCTTGTCGCCCAGCACGCCGCCCTCACCCAAGAGGGCCTCGGAGCCGGCGGGTGTTGCGAGCAGGCGCCACACCTCTTTGACTGGCTGGGACACCGACCGTTGCACGACGACGGTGGTGTCCGTGGACTCTGCGAGCGTGTCGCCCGCCATCTGATCTGTCATTGAAACCTCGATCCGACTCGGTCCGAACCCGGTCTTCAGTGGCCGGTGTCTCTCACCATACTCGTGTGCAGTCGGCGGCGGGCCGCGTGTCGATGCACGCTTCTCAGTGTTCGTGCGACTAGAAATGAACCACGACCGGACCGCGTATGAGGTGGTCCGGTCGAGTCGTCCCCAGCGACCGAAGACTAGTCTGCGTGACGCGTGTGACAGATGGTACGAAATCGCATGATTGTGACAGAAGGAAAGTGATCAGGCCGACGACCTGCCAGATTCGAAGAACAATCTTCCCGATTGGTATTGCGCGGCGGCCGTGGGGGGAGTAGACATACAGCTACGCAGAACCCGACGAACCGAAAGTCGCAAGACGGACGGAGCGTCACCAGTGGTTCAGCGAACGGACGAAGATCGAGGTCCATAGCCGTGGAGCAATCCAGGGCGTCTCGCAAGACGAGCGGACGGATCAGCGAATCGACCGTAGTTCGAGGGTCGTCTACCCACGAACAACCAGGGGCCGGACCAACTCATACTTGGTCCGGCCCCGCCTCATTTCTCAGGCGTGTCGACGCCCGCACCCACCGACGTCACCGCTTCGCGGTCGGCTCGACGCGGCACCATCAGCACACCCGATCACCCTCGTGCAGCCACGCCGGGCCGGTTGAGAGAGCGCCACGTGCGCAACCACGGCGTCCCGGGCCCGCGACTGCGCGAGATTACGTCCGATGTGACGGCCGTGACGCCTCAGCCAGCGTGAGGATCCCCCAACACGGACGTAATCTCGCGCAGTCGCGGGCTGGCGCGATAGGCCGACACCGACGGCTCCCCCGGCAGCCAGAAGCGCCACGGACGGCGAGCAGCCACCGACACCCCCACCCTGGGCCCCGACACCGTCGCGACGGCCGGTTCGGCGGCGGGCAGCAGTTCAAGCCCACCCTGGCCGAAGCGCCGTCCGGAGTCGTCCAGAGTGAGCGCGAGGGCCTGGCCGAGGCAACCCGGGCCGCGCGCCAGCCGGGCGTCCGGCACCCCGGGGCGGCGCGAACGGGCAAACTCGAGGCCGTCGACCACCCGGCCGGCCCGCAGCAGCACCGCCGAGCCGCTGCCCGCCGGCCCACAGACCACGTTGGCGCAGATGTGAATGCCGTACGAGCGGTAGCAGTACAGGGTGCCGGGGGGTTCGAACAAGTGCCGGGTGCGCGGCCGCCAGCCGCGGTAGGCGTGGGCCGCGGGGTCGTCCGTACCCGCGTAGGCCTCGACTTCGGTCAGCAACAGCGTCACCCCGTGCACGCGCACGTGGGCTCCGAGCAGCGCCGGCGCGACGGTCAGCACGTCGAGGGTCAGATCCACGGCCACAGTCTGCCCGCAGATCGCTGCGTCGACGAATGCGACGACCCCCGACCCGGCGCAGGTTGTAGTCTCGCTGGGTGCGCCGTACCTCAGCCCTGGTGGCGACGATCACTGTGCTCGGCCTGCTCGGGGGCTGTGTTCAACCCGTCGTGTCGCTGAGCCCGTCGCCGTCGGCCAGCGCCCTCAGCGTCGACCTGACCGCCCCGGGGCAGGCACGCACAATGGTGCGCAAACTGATCGCCAAGGCTGGCACGCCCGACCTGATCCAGGTCGAGATCAGCCAGCTGTGGGCCGCAATCACCGTGGTCAAGAACGGCCAGCCCGAAAGCTGGGCCTGGCGCGACGACACGATCAAGCAGGTCGACACCGACGTGGTCAACGTCGCCCAAACGGTCTTCTCGATCGACGACTTCAACATCGACGACGTGGGCGCGCTGTTTCGCTCGGCGGCCGGCATCTCGGGGTCGGAAAGCAGCCAGCAACTGCAGATCGTCGACTCGTCGTCGGGCGATGTGTTCATGAGCGTGTCGACCAACCCTGAATCGCGCACCGTGTTCTTCTACCCCAACGCGTCGCTGCTGCCCACACTCGACTTCAACACCGCCGGCGGCATCAACCAGGGCCTGGCCGACGTCACCGCCTCGCGTGCGACGGCCGTGGCGATCGGGGTGCAGTCCACCGTCGGCGCGTGGCTCGACTACGCGGGCAGCACCACCAGCACGGTGCGACGACTACGCACGGCGACGGTGCCGGTTACGATCAACGAACGGTCCCAACGGCCCGATCTGCCGCTGTTCAGCGCTGCGCGGGTGAACGCGGGTGCCATCTGGCGGGTGCTCGAAGCGGCCCGTCAGCGCGGCGAGTTCGCCGCGACCACCCGCTGGCAGGTCACGGTGGACGCCCGTAACGGGGTGCCGCGCATGTACTTCACCATCGGCACCGAGTCGCTGGTCACCGATCTGGACGGCCGCGAAGTCCCCTCGTAAGGCGGGTGTGGGCGGCGTCCGGGTGGAAAGAACCCGGCAGCCGGCATGACGTGTTGAGTGGGCTCGAAGGCTGAGGTCGGTTCAAGGGACGGTTCTCCCGGTTCAAGGGACGGGTTCCTTGGTTCACGGGACGGTTCCCTCGGTTCAAGGCGGCAGACACCTCTGGGTGTCGGCGTGTGACCCAGAGGGGCAGAGGGTGCGACCCCGCTCAACCTTCGGCGGCCGCGAGGAACAGCGGCTTCCCGACTACCCACCGAACCGTCCGAGGGCACCGGCACGGCTGGTTCTGTACCGGTGAACAGCCGGCAACCGTCAGTCGGGACGCTGGCTCTGGCTCAACTGGCGAACGTGTTGCATTGGTTCGGGTCACCGGAGTTGAACCCCCTGGCGAGCCAGTTCTGCCGTTGCGCTGCGGAACCGTGGGTCCACGACTCGCGATCGACCCGTCCTGTGCTCTGTTGCTGAATACGGTCGTCGCCCACCGCGCTCGCCGCATCGGCCGCTCGCTGCAGGTCATCGACGGTGATGGCCGCGATGGGCGAGTTGGGGTCTTTGGTGGCGTTCTTCATCCACACCCCGGCGTAGCAGTCGGCCTGCAGTTCGAGCTTCACCTGCGGCGAGTTGGCGCCGGTCTGATTGCCCGCGCGCTGCACCTGGCCGAGCACCCCGGTGAGGTTCGAGATGTGGTGCCCATACTCGTGGGCGATCACGTAGGCCTCGGCGGCGTCCCCGCCCTGGGCGCCCAGCTGGCTGGTGAGCTGGTCGAAGAAGCCGGTGTCGAGGTACACGATGCGGTCGCTGGGGCAATAGAACGGGCCCACCGCCGAGGTGGCGGTGCCGCAGGCCGTGCTGACCTGGCCGGTGAAGATGTGCGTGGTGGTGGGCTGGTAGCCCGACAGGGCCTGGCTCCAGTAACTCTGAATCGAGTTGGTGTAGGCCACGAACCGGCAGTCGCGGTTGGCGTCAATGTCGGCACCGGTCTTGCATTGGGCGTAGTCGTCGGTGGACTGCTGCGGCCCGGCTGCGGTACCCCCGACCAGCGCCCCCGGATCGAAGCCCAGAAACATCGCCAGCAGCACGATGATGATGCCCCCGATGCCGCCGACGGCCATCTTGCCGCCCGCGCCACCCCCGCCCGAGCTGCTGGTGACCTGCGAGCTGTCGAGCCTCGCCGAGTCTTTGTACTGCACCGCATCCTCCGTCGCACGTGTGCCTGCGGGGAGTCTACTGGTGCCTGCCCAACGCACCACAGGGACGGCCGGGGAGTCGGTTTGGAACGCTTACACCCCTCGGCCATCATGGGCAGATGCAGATCGTCGGCGTCGTCGTCGCGGGAGGGCCGGGCGTCTTCGTCCGGCCGCTCGTGCACGGCACCGACCCGCACCGTCTGGCGTGGGAACTGGGGTACCGCATCGTCCGGCCACTGTCGGCGACCGGTATGGGCGACGACCTGACCCTCACCGTGCAGGTGTCGGCGCATGGACGCCCCGTGACCGAGCGCGGTTCGCAGCGGCGGCGGGCGCTCGACCCCGACCTCACCGAGGAAGAGATCGGCACGCCACTGGTGCGGCAGCGGCTGGCCGCCTACTCGATCGTGCTGAGCGATCGGGGGCTGCTGGCCACCGAGTTCTCTGAGCGCACGGCCGTGCCGGGCTCGTGGGGGCTGCCGGGCGGCGGCATCGACGCCGGCGAGAACCCCAGCCAGGCGGTGATTCGTGAGGCCGTCGAAGAGACCGGGCAACACATCGAGATCGCGCACCTGCTCGACATTCAAACCGATCACTGGATCGGACGCTCCCCCGCCGGCGTGATCGAGGACTTTCACGCCGTCCGCATCATCTACGCCGCGACCTGCCCCGCGCCGACCGATCCGGTGGTGCACGACGTGGGCGGCACAACGGCGTCCACCCGCTGGGTGCCGCTGCACGCCTGGCAGCGCATGCACTGGGCGGCAGGCACCCGGGCCCTGCTCGACCGGCATCTGGTACGCCTGGCGATGGAGTTGGGCTACCGACGGCGTTGGGCCACCGGCTAGTTCGGGGACGGTTCTCCAACCAGTCAGGGGACGGTTCTCCAACCAGTCAGGGGACGGTTCTCCAACCAGTCAGGGGACGGTTCTCCAACCGCTCTCCCATTTCGCTGATAGCCCGCCGACAAGGATATTTGCGAAGATCCGCGCGGTTGGGGGACGGTTCTCCAACCAGTCAAAGAACCGTCCCCTCACTTGTTGGGGAACCGTCCCCGACGGCCGCAATCCCGTCCATCCGCCCCAGCACAGCAAAGCGCCGCGAACCCGAAGGTTCGCGGGCTCGGCTTGCGTTGATCAGTTGGAGCGGAAGTACGACAGCAGTCGCAGCATCTCGATGTAGAGCCACACCAGCGTGACGGTGAGGCCGAAGGCCGCACGCCACGACTCGGACGCGGGCGCCTGCATCGCGATGCCCTGTTCGATGTAGTCGAAGTCGAGAATCAGGTTGAACACCGCCAACCCGACGCCCAGCGCCGAGATGAGCAGCAGCAACGCCATGTTGCCGTGCCCGAACAGGAAGTTGATGCCGAACAGCGACAGCACGAAGTTCACCAGCAGCACACCCGCGTAGGCCAGCGTGCCGATCATGACCATCTTGCGGAACTTGTTGGTCACCCGAATGCGGAAGAACTTGTACGCCCCGAGTGTGGCGGCCGAAGCCACGACGGTGGCGAGCACGGCGGCCGGAACGATGCCGTTCCACAACGACTCATACAGCTTGCTGACCGCGCCGATGAAGATGCCCTCGACTGCGGCGTACACCAGCACGGCACCGGGGTTGATCACCCGGCGGGCCGCCACGACCATGACGGTCACGAAGCCCGCGATCGCGCTGATGATCATGCCTGCCATCAAGAATCGGGCCGGCATGAACATGAAGGTCAGAGCGGCAACGCCGATGACGGTGCCGAGCGTGATCGCCGACTTGGTGATCACGTCGTCGATGGTCATCACGCCACCGGTCTGAACCGGCTGCTGCGGCGCGTACTGACCGGGCTGCTGGTAGCCCTGTTGCGGGAACTGCTGGCCGGGCTGCTGGTAGCCGTAGGGCTGCTGGAACCCGCCCTGGGCGGGCTGCTGTTGCGGTGTGAAAGCGTCCGGCCTCGAAAGTACGGGGTTGGAGCTGCGCATAGTGTTTCTCGTCCTCCTTGTGGATTTCATATCCATAGTAGGGAACGCGTAAAGCGGCTGAAAGCTTCCGCACCCTGAGCCGTCCCGGGTGTCGTGGGCACTGCCTTGAACGCGCCGTCCCTCGGCGGGCATCCAGCCGGCTCTCACGATGCCCTTGGACGTTGGAGTGCGGCCCGGCAGCATGTCGTCCCGAGCGGGGCGCCATGGGATTGACCGCAGCGACGCACCTACTCTGTGTGCCCCCGGCGGGAATCGAACCCGCACTAGGGCGGGTTTAAGCCGCCTGCCTCTGCCGATTGGGCTACGGGGGCACGTGCCGAGAAGTCTACGGGTGGTCAGCCGTGCAGCAGACCCAAGGCGATGCCGTCCAGAATGTCGGACTCGCTGATCGTCAGGTCGACCGGCATGCGGGCGCCGATTCGAGCGGCGATAAGGGCGCCGGCGCAGATCACGTCCGCACGCTTGGGGTGCATGGACGGCAGGGCCTTCACCTGCTCGACGGTCGAGGTCAGCAGGTCGTGGGTGAGCGCGTGCAGCTCGACTCGACTCATGGACGACCCGTGTACCTTCGTCCGGTCGTAGGCGGGCAACCGCTGGTTGAGCGCCGACAGCGAGGTGGCCGTGCCGCCGACGCCGATCCAGGTGGCGATGCTGTCGAAGTCGACGCCCGAGCCGTCGAGAAGGGAGTCGATGTAGGCAGACGCCGCGTTGACCTGTTCGGTGGTGGGCGGATCGCCGGCCAAGAATCGCTCGCGCACGCGGACACTGCCGATGTCGAGCGAGAGCCCGTGGTCGATGTGCGGCGCCGCTCCCCCGCTGCCCACGATCAGTTCGGTCGAACCGCCGCCGATGTCGATCACCAGCACCGGTGCGGCAACGTCGGGCAGTGCGGTGAGCGCTCCGGTGAATGAGAGCCGGGCCTCTTCGTCGCCGCTGATGATCGCGGCTTCGACGCCGAGCCGCTCGCGGGCTCCGGCGAAGAACTCGTCCCGGTTGGACGCGTCCCGCGCCGCCGAGGTGGCGACCAGGCGCACGCGGTCGACGCCCAACTGGGCGATCACATCGGCGTACTCGGCGAAGGCGTCCAAGGTGCGGGCCAGGGCGTCGGGGTGAAACCGGCCGGTGGCGTCCACACCCTGGCCGAGCCGGGTGAGAATCAGCCGGCGGTCGAGGTCGACCAGCCGACCCTCGTCCCCGGCTTCGGCGACCAGCAGCCGCACCGAGTTGGTTCCACAGTCGATCGCCGCAACCCTCATCGCTCCCCCAGACATTGGCCGAACGGAAAATCGCGCAACTTGGCGACGGCCTCGTCGCCGAGGGGGTTGACCCCCGGGCCCGCGGCCAGCGCGTGGGCCACCAGCACGTGCAGGCACTTGACCCGCGTGGGCATGCCGCCGGCGCTCACGTGGTCGATCTCGGGCACCACACCCAGCGCCCGCCGCTCGGCCAGATAGGACTCGTGTGCCTGACGGTACTGCTCGGCCAAGGGCTCGTCGTCGGCCAGACGGGCCGTCATCTCGGTCATCACCCCTTGTGCTTCAAGGGTCGAGGCGCCGGCGACGGCCAGGGGGCACGTGAGGTAGTAGAGCGTCGGAAACGGGGTGCCGTCGGGTAGGCGCGGTTCGGTGACCACCACACCCGGGTGACCGTCGGCGCACCGCCAGGCAACCCGCACCAGGCCGCGGGGCAGGCGTCCGAGTTGCTGCTCGATGGTGGCGAGGTCGATCTGGTCGATCACGGACGGGCTGGGCACCCGTTCATTCTGCCCGGCCCGGCGCCCGGCGGTCGACGCGACTGCTTGGGGACGGTTCGCGAGACGGTTGCGGGACGGTTCTCAAGACGTTGGAGAACCGTGCCCTCACTGGTTGGAGAACCGTCCCCTCACCGGTTGGAGAACCGTCCCCTTACCGGTTGGAGAACCGTCCCCTTACCGGTTGGAGAACCGTCCCCGGCCTAGCGGCCGACGCCGCGTTCGGGGTTGTCGGCGGTTTGCACCGAACCCCAGAGCCGGTCGAACCACATTTCGGAATGTTCACCCGGGGGCAGTTCGGTCTGTGAATCGAGGACGACCCCGGTACCGAGCGGTTTGCCGTCGGGGCCGATCACCTTGAAGCCCTTCTCACCCGGCAGCAGCCAGCCGAGCCGGTCGCGGGCCTGCGCCTTCACGAACGCGGGGTCGTTCCAGCGGTTCAACTCGTCTTGCAAGTCGCTGATCTGCGCCGTGCGCTGCGCGATCTGCTGCTGCGCCTCGCCGAGGTCGCGCTGCTGTTCGAGATAGATGCGCAACGAGTTGGCGTACGACAGGGTCAGGATCACCAGCACGCTGAACACCGCCAACGCCCGCCGCGTGAGCGCGAACCGGGTGGGCAGCGCAGGCAGCCGGCGGCGGGTCTTCGGGGCGTCGTCCACCGCCTGCGCCGACGGCGTGCTCACCGACTTGGGCGTGGACGCACGCGAGCCGGCCCGGGTGCGCGAAGTGCGTCCCGGGCCGGCTGTTGACGTGCGCGGCCGCTTGTCGCGAGCCATCAGAGGAGACCAATCATCCCCATCAGCTTAGGCTCAGTTGGTGCTGAACCTGGGGAAGGCGGACGCTCCGGCGTAGCGTGCCGCGTCTTCGAGGTCTTCTTCGATGCGCAGCAGCTGGTTGTACTTGGCCACCCGCTCGGTACGCGCCGGGGCACCCGACTTGATCTGACCGCAGCCCAGGGCGACGGCCAGGTCGGCGATCGTGGTGTCTTCGGTCTCGCCCGAACGGTGGCTCATCATGCTGCTGAACCCGGCCCGGTGCGCCATGGTGACCGCGTCGATGGTCTCGGTGAGCGAACCGATCTGGTTCACCTTGACCAGCAGCGCGTTGGCCGCCTTGGTGTCGATGCCCTTCTTGAGCCGCTCGACGTTGGTGACGAACAGGTCGTCGCCGACGATCTGTACCTTGCCGCCCAGTTCGGCGGTCATCTTGGTCCAACCGTCCCAGTCGTCTTCGTTCAGCGGATCCTCGATCGAGACCAGCGGGTAGTTGGCGACCAGGTCGGCGTAATAGGCGACCATGTCGTCGGCGCTGGTCGACTTGCCCTCGAAGTTGTAGGTGCCGTCTTCGTTGTAGAACTCGGACGCCGCCACGTCGAGCGCGAGCGCCACGTCGGTACCGGGGGTGAAGCCCGCGTTGCCGATCGCCTCGACGATCAGGTCGAGCGCCTCTCGGTTGCTGTCGAGGTTGGGAGCGAAGCCGCCCTCGTCACCCAGGCCGGTGGCCAGACCACGGCCCTTCAGCACCGCCTTGAGCGCGTGGTACACGCCGGCGCCCATCTCGAGGGCCTCGGCGAAGGTGGAGGCGCCGATCGGGGCGATCATGAACTCTTGAATGTCGACGTTGCTGTCGGCGTGCGAGCCGCCGTTGAGAATGTTCATCATCGGTACCGGCAGCAGGTTCGCGGTCGGCCCGCCGATGTACTTGTAGAGGGGCAGTCCGGCCGACTCGGCGGCCGCGTGCGCGACGGCGAGCGACACGCCGAGAATCGCGTTGGCGCCCAGCTTGGACTTGTTGGGGGTGCCGTCGAGTTCGATCATGGCGTCGTCGACGGAGCGCTGCGCGGACGCGTCGAGGCCGATCACCTCGGCCGACAACTGCTGCTGCACATTCTCGACGGCCTTCAGCACGCCCTTGCCGCCGTAGCGGCCCTTGTCGTCGTCACGCAGTTCGGCGGCCTCGAAAGCCCCGGTGGACGCGCCCGACGGAACGGCGGCGCGTCCGTGCGAGTCGTCTTCGAGAATGACCTCGACCTCGACGGTGGGGTTGCCGCGCGAGTCGAGAATCTCGCGGGCGTCGACGAATTCGATTGTTGCCACGATGCGGTGCCTTTCGGGTGGTGTGGAAACGGTTTCGTCTTCACCCTAGCGGTCATCGTGCGTTGTGACAGGCCTGCTTGCGGGTTCGTCCACGCTGCGGTGCAGAAGGGTTGCACGGCGTTCACCGTGGTGTCGGGGCCGGGTTACGAAATCTGCGCGCCAGTGATCACCCACACGGCGTGTCGCGGCCGATCGCGCTCACTGGCGCTCAGGTTTCGGACGAAAGCGGCGCACCGGGCGGATCGCTCAGCCCGCGGTCGACTCCGCCTGCACAATCCGCTGCTCCAGCCGGCGGACGGCCGCCCGGGTCGCCTGTTCGGCGTCGATGCCCTGGTCGTTCGCCTCGACGACCAGCGCGAGCATGCGCTCGCCGATGTCGGCCGCCGAGGCGTCGGTCGACACCGGCACCCCGTGCGAACCGGCGCGGGCCAGCACCTTGCCGGCCCGGGTGAGCGCCGACATGCGGTCGGGAATGCCGTCGAGGGCTGAGGTGCGGCCTTTCTCGGCTCGTTTGCGCTGCTCCCACGATGCGAGCAGGTCGTCGGGCACGTCGGCGTCGGCGAACACGTACGGGTGCCGCGCGATCAGCTTGTCGGCGATGCCACGCGCCACGTCGTCGAGGGTGAACCGGCTCTGCTGGGCCGCGATCTCGGCGTGAAACACCACCTGCAACAGCAGGTCGCCGAGCTCTTCGGCCAGGGCGTCGTCCGACCCTTGCTCGATGGCTTCGACCACCTCGAGGGTCTCTTCGACCAGGTAGCCGACCAGCGACTCGTGGGTCTGCTCGGCGTCCCACGGGCATTCGCGGCGCAGCCGGTGCATCACCTCGACGAGGCGCTGCAGCTGTGCGGCCGGCACGGACTCAGGCGGACGGCGTCGCGCTGGGCCAGGGCTGCGAGAGCTGGCCGCCGGACTGGTTGATCGACAGGGTGTCCAGCGCCCACGCCCCGTAGCGCGGGTTCACCTGGACGGGAATCTGCTGGGCCCGCGCGATGAACGCCTCGGCACCCACCTTGCTCAGCACCAGCGAGAGATCGGCGGCGTCGCGGGCGAAGGGTGCCGCGTTGGGATCGTCCAGAAACTTCGCGTAGCCGCTGATCTGGGTGTTGGCGGCGAGCGCCTCGACCTGGCCCTGAGGGGTGATCTCGATGGCCTGTTCCTTGGCGATGATGCGGGCCAGCTCGCCACGAATCGCCATGGTCAGCACGGCGGTGTTCAGGTCGGCAATGGCGGCGTCTTCGCGGCCAACCGCGGTGACTGTGGTGTCGAGCGCCTTGGCGGTGATCGCGGTGCCGTTGACCGTGGCGGCCACCGTGCCGCTGGGTGTCGAACAGCCGACCAGGGTCAGCAGGCCGGCCACCAGGGCGGCCACCACCCAACGCATACGCTTCATCACAGGCTCCCTCGATACGTTCCGCAGCGATCCTAACCGTTCGGACGACGCGGTTCGGACGAACCAGCCCGCGCCTGCAGTGCAGCCTTCTCGGCAATCGCGCGCGCTCTCATGGTGCCGACCAGACTCTCGTGTTGCAGCCCGACAACGTGTCGGGTTTCCGACAAACGTGTGGCGTTGCTGAAAACGCCGCACGGAAGGCGATCAGCCGGTGACGCTCGTTCGGCGGTCGCCTGATCTGCATCCGTGATCTCGCCGGGCCGCACGAGATCGCGTCAGTCCGCACGAGATCCCGGCGTGCGCCGGGATGACTAAGCCGGCACACCGACACCGACCAACCGTCAGAAGATGTCGTCGAGCACCGTGGTCGCCCACTGCAGCAATGGCAGATCGACGATGGGCTGCCCCGCGATCGGACGGGTCATCGGCCGCGGAATCAGCACGTGCCCGGCGGTCTTGCGCACCTGCGAACCGGGGTAGAGCCGGGTGAGCCGCAGCTGCTTCGAATCGGGCAGGTCGGCCGGGCTGAACCGCACGGACGTGCCGGCCATGATGATCTCGGTGATGCCCTTCGTCCTCGCCAGCAGGCGGAACCGGGCCACCGCGAGCAGCGCCTCGGCCGGTTCGGGCAGCGGGCCGTACCGGTCGTGCAGTTCATCACGGACGGCCTCGATGCCCACTTCGTCGCTGACCTGCGCCAGCCGCTTGTACATCTCCAACCGCAGCCGTTCCGATTCGACGTAGTCGACCGGTAGGTGCGCTTCGACCGGCAACTCGATCTTCATCTCGGGCTCGGGTTCGACGTCTTCGCCGCGGAAGTCGGCCACCGCCTCGCCCACCAGCCTGATGTAGAGGTCGAAGCCCACCTCGGCGATATGCCCCGACTGTTCCCCGCCCAGCAGGTTGCCCGCACCGCGAATCTCGAGGTCTTTCATCGCGATCGCCATGCCGGCCCCCAGGTCGGTGTGCGCTGCCATGGTGGCCAGCCGGTCGTGCGCGGTTTCGGTGAGCGGCTTCTCGGGCGGGTACAAGAAGTAGGCGTAGCCGCGCTCACGGCCACGCCCGACCCGTCCACGAAGCTGGTGCAACTGCGACAGGCCCAGCAGGTCGGCCCGCTCGATCAGCAGCGTGTTGGCGGTCGAGATGTCGAGACCGGCCTCGACGATGGTGGTGCAGACCAGCACGTCGGCGCGGCGCTCCCAGAAGTCGACCATCACCTGTTCGAGGGCGTGCTCGTTCATCTGCCCGTGGGCCACGGCGACCCGAGCCTCTGGCACCAGTTCGGCCAGCCGTTTGGCGGTCTTCTCGATCGAGTTGACGCGGTTGTGAATGTAGAAGACCTGGCCCTCACGAGCCAGTTCGCGCCTGATCGCAGCCCGCACCTGGGCTTCGTCCCACGGGCCGGCGAAGGTGAGCACCGGGTGCCGCTCTTCGGGAGGGGTGGCGATGACGCTCATCTCGCGAATGCCGGTGATGGCCATTTCGAGGGTGCGCGGAATGGGGGTGGCGCTCATCGACAGCACGTCGACGTTGAGCCGCAGCTTCTTCAGCGCCTCTTTGTGTTCGACCCCGAATCGCTGCTCTTCGTCGACGATCACCAGGCCGAGGTCTTTGAACTGCACCTCGTTGCCGAGCAGGCGATGCGTGCCCACCACCACGTCGACGCTGCCGTCGGCAATGCCTTCGGCGGTCTTCTTCGCCTCGGCCGGGGTCTGAAAGCGGCTGAGCGGGGCGACGGTGACCGGAAAGCCGGCGTAGCGATCGGCGAACGTGGCGTGATGCTGTTGCACCAGCAGGGTGGTGGGCACCAGCACGGCGACCTGCTTGCCGTCCATCACAGCCTTGAACGCGGCCCGCACGGCGATCTCGGTTTTGCCGTAGCCGACGTCGCCGCAGATCAGCCGGTCCATCGGAATGACCTGCTGCATGTCGGCCTTCACCTCGGTGATCGCGGCCAACTGGTCGGGGGTTTCGACGTAGCTGAAGGCGTCCTCGAGTTCGCGCTGCCAGGGGGTGTCGGCGCCGAACGCGTAACCCTGGGACGCCTGCCGCGCCGCGTACAGCTTGATCAGTTCGGCCGCGATTTCACGGACGGCCTTGCGGGCGCGCGACTTGCGCTTGTTCCAGTCGGCGCCGCCCATCTTGTCGAGGGTCGGGTTCTCGCCGCCGACGTAGCGGGTGATCAAGTGCAACTGGTCCATCGGCACGAACAGCCGGTCGCCGGGTTGACCGCGTTTGCTGGGCGCGTACTCGACCACCAGGTACTCGCGGGTGGCGCCTTGAACGGTGCGCTGCACCATTTCGACGTAGCGGCCAACCCCGTGCGTTTCGTGCACCACCGGGTCGCCCGCCTCGAGTTCGAGCGGGTCGATGGTGTTCTTGCGCCGGGCGGGCATCTTGCGCGCCGACTTGTCGACCTCGCGCTGGCCGGCCAGATCGGCCGCCGTGTAGAGGGTCAGCTCGACCCCGGGCAGGGTGAAGCCGTGGCGCAGTTCGGCGACCGTGATGGTGGCGAGGCCCGGCTCGGGCGGTTGCGCCAGGTCGAGTGCGCCGCGGGCCGGCACCCCCGCCTCGGTGAGCACCTCGCCCATGCGGGTGGCCAGGCCGGGGCTGTCGGCTACCAAGACCACCCGTGAGTTGGCCGCGACGCTGGCTCGGACGGCCTCGACCCCGGCTTGGGCGTCGCCCCGGAACACCTCGCCCTCACGGGCCGCCACAGTGCGCGACTCGACACCGGCCAGGTCGGACTCGCCGATGCCGAGATCGATGGGGTCGTCCCAGTCGTCGACGGGGGCCACGGCCTCGGGCGCGGCCGCCCACGGCGACAGCGACCACCAGGCCTGGCCCCGCCCGAGCGCATGCTGCCGCACGTCGGCCAACTCTCGGTAGGCGCCGGCGGCCAGGTCGATGGGCGCCTTGCCGCCCTCGGCCGCCGCGACCCATGACGCCTGCAGAAACTCTTGGCTCGTCTGCACCAGTTCGTGCGCCCGAGCGCGCACCCGGTCGGGGTCGGAGACCAGCACCAGGGTGTTGGCCGGCACCACGTCGATGAGCAGTTCGAGGCCGTCGACCAGGGCTGCCGACAGGGCCTCCATGCCGTCGACGGCGTGACCCTGCGCGATCTTGTCGAGCATCTCGGTGAGGTTGCCCTGAATGGTGCTGGTGGCATCGGCCAGGGCGGCCGCGCGGGCCTTGACCTCGTCGGTGATCAGCAGTTCGCGGCAGGGTGAGGCGACCACCTCGGTGATCGGGTCGCCGAACGACCGCTGGTCGGCCACGGCGAACGCGCGGATCTCGTCGATCTCGTCGCCGAAGAAGTCGACCCGCACCGGGTGCTCTTCGGTCGGCGGAAAGACGTCGAGAATACCGCCGCGCACGGCGAACTCGCCGCGTCGTTCGACCAGGTCGACGCGCGTGTAGGCCGCGTTGACCAGGGCCCGGGCCAGGTCGGACAGGTCATGCTCGGCCCCCACCCGCAGCGTGACCGGCAGCAGGTCGCCCAGGCCCCTTACCTGGGGCTGCAGCACCGAGCGAACCGGGGCCACGATCACGTCCGGAGCCGGCAGTTCGTCGTTGCCGGCCAGCCGGCGCAGCACCTGCAGCCGCCGTCCGACGGTGTCGGAGCGTGGGCTGAGCCGCTCGTGGGGCAACGTCTCCCAGGCCGGGTAGTAGGCGACCCGCTCGTCGCCGAGCAGTGAGGCGAGGGCCGCCGTGGTGGCCTCGGCCTCGCGGTAGGTGGAGGTGATCAGCAGTGCGGGGCGTCCAGAACCGGCGGCGAGTGCGGCCACCAGCACGGGCCGCAGGGCCTCGGGCGCGGTCAGGTCGAGGGCGCGCAGCAGACCCCGCCGCGCATCGTCGACGGACGGTGCGATGGTGGGGTCGGCGGCGACGAGATCAACCAGTCCCGACAAAGTCACCGGGCAACCCTACTGCCGCGCTGCGACAGTTTCGGACGGCGGGTGGTCCCGCCCGCTCCGGCCCCAACGACCCGGCCCACCACGAGCATCGTCACCAATAGGTCGGCCTGCGCTGGCCTAGGGTCGTCACATGACCGATCTGCCCACCTTCGTGCATGCCGACGCCGACTTCGTCACCGACCGAATCGCTGTGGGCGGCGGTCTGTCGAGTCACGGCATGGTTGCCCACCAGCAGATCGCCGAGCTGATGGACCTGGGCATCACCCACGTCGCCGATCTGCGCGCCGAGTGGTCGGACGCCGACCTGGTATTCGAGCGGGCGCCCGACATCACCTACCTGCACCACCCGGTCGAAGACGCCGGGCAGACCATTCCCGGCGAGTACTTCCAAACCCTCGCCGACTGGGCCACCGAGGCCCTCGCGCAGCCGAACACCAAGCTGCTCGTGCACTGCCACGCCGGGGTCAACCGCGGGCCGTCCGGCGCCTTCACCGTGCTGCTCGCCCAGGGGTGGGGCGTGCGAGAGGCGCTCGAGGCGATTCGCGCGGCCCGTCCGATCGCCTGGATCGACTACGCCGACGACGCCATCGACTGGCATCTCGCCGACGCCGACGATGCCGCCCGCACCGCGGCCCACGAGATCGTCACCGAATGGCGCTGGCACAACCATCTGCCCTTCAACCAGGCGATTCGGCAGACCCGGCCCGACTGATCCGACCCCGTGGCGTATCTGCCTGGGCCACTTCTGCTCTTGGCGGGCATGGACGCCCTACGCCTGATGACCTTCAACGTGCAGTGCCTGCCCCTGATCGCGGGCGTGCTCGACGGATCGATCTCGATTCCCGGTGCCCTGGTCGGCCTGTTTCCGGGCACCGACGACGACGCGATCGACCGGGCCACGGCGATCTGCGCCGACCTGCTGGCGATCGCGCCCGACGAACGACCCCAAGTGATCGCCCTCAACGAGGCGTTCAACGAAGACGCCCGCGGCATCTTCCTCGACCAGTTGAAGCCCACCTGGCCCAACATCGTCGAGGCCGTCTACGAAGCCGACCTCGAAGAGGACGCCGGGCTGATGGTGTTCTCGAGCCTGCCGTTTCACACCCTGCCCGACGGTTCGACCCACAGGGCGCAGTTCTACTCCGACGACGGCGGTGACGACTCGTGGGCGTCCAAGGCCGCCGTGCTGGTGCAGGTGGGGCTGCCGGCCGAGGTGACCACCCTGGTGTTCACCCATCTGCAGGCCGCCTACGACAGCGACGACCAGTACCGCGACGTCCGGGCCCGGCAGCTCGAGGAGCTGCTCAAACTGATCGACCGGGGGGTCGGCGACGACCGCGACCAGTGGCGCAACGTCGTGGTGGCGGGCGACCTCAACATTCGCGGTGACGCGGGGTCCGCGTCCGACGAGTGGTACGAAACGTTCACCGGCGCCGGCGAGTTCGGCCAACGCTTCGCCGACAGCTGGATTCAGCAGAGGCCCCCTGGGGTACAGGAGAACCTCGACCCCGGCCTATCGCATCGCGACCGGGCCACCCAGGGCGAACAGCGGCTCGACTACGTGTGTTGCCTGAAACGCCGCGACGGCGAAGCGATCGTCGCCCACCAGATGCGACTGGGTCATCGCACCGTCTCAGACCACTACGCGCTCGAGGCGCTCATTCAATTCGAGGCCGACCGCTGCCAGCCCTGCCGCGCGGTGAACCTGGACGAGCTCTCGCCCATGGCCGGCGCCCCGGTGGCGGGCCAGCCGGTGGGTTCGCTGGCCTGGCACGTCGACGTGACGATTCCGGCCGACGACGGACGGTTCTGGCTCTGGCTGCCCCGCCCGGGCACGTTCAGCTTCTTCGCCGCGACCGACCTGACCTACCAGGTGTTCGCCGCCACGGACCTGTCGCACCCGCTGGAGCTGTTCAGCACGCTGAAGGCGGGCGAGGTGCCGGCGTCGGTACAGGTGGCCGTGCAGGAGTTTCGCGGCCAGCTCGATCCGGACGGCGGCACCTTCGTGCACCGTCAGCCGATGCTGATCTGCGTGCGGTCGGCGTCGGGCGACCCGGTGCGTCACCGGCCCTTCATGGTGTTCGAGCACCGCGGCGACACCCCGCAGACGGCGCTGGCCCTGCCGCCGCACTTCGACCTCGACCTACCCTTTCCGCTCAACGAGTACCTCGGTGCCGACGACCAGGTGTGGCTGCGGGTCAAGCCGCGCGCCACCTTGATGGGCACCACCCGCAGCGAGTCGATCGTGTTGACCCAGGGGCAGGCCGACGCGGCCCGCATGACCCAGTACGACCGGGCGCTCACCGCCCTCGCGGACTGGTACGGCAGCGGCGAGCTGAGTTTCAGCTTCGACGCCACCGATGACGACGAGTTCTACGTCACCGTGAAGCGTGACGACCCGAGCCAGATCCGTCAGGTGATCCGCTGGAACACGCCGGTCTGCTACCTGCGCCTCGACAAGGGCATGCAGGTGCACGTCGACGACGAGACGGGCAAGGACTGGCCGGGCGCCGACGAGCCCGAGCTGGACCTCTCCATCGACGGCACCCACCTCACCCACGTCACCTGGGACGACGCAGACACCGGCGAGGACTGGCCGGGCTTCACCGACGCGATTCGCAACGCGGTCGTGGCGCGCGGCTGGACCTCACATCGGTGGGGTTGTGCCAGGGCTTGGAGGTGACCATCGAAGACCCGGACGGCATTCCGGTCGCGCATGGTGTGACCAGTTGGCCGCTCAACGGCATGCAACCGGGCGAGCCCGCCGAGGTGAAGCGCATCACCAAGGTGACGGTCTTCGACGGCTGGAAGGACGGCACCTACTCGGTGGTGTGCACGCTGACTCGCGACGCCTGACACCGCCGTTGCCGGTTGAGCGTGCCGAAACGAGCTGACCTCCGTCATCCGGACACACACCACCGTCATCCCGGACTTGATCCGGGATCTCGCCACCCGCGCACCGCACCGGAGATCCCGGCATTCGGAGTCTCGACAAGCCCGACCAGCGGGTCAGCCGCCTCGAACGAACCGCCGTAGCGCGGAAACGCCCACGAGCGTCGCGAACAGGCCCAGCATCACCGCGAGAATGCGCGACATGCGCACCCGGGGCATGTCGTACGACACGTGCGAGAAGGTGCCGATCAGGTCGCCGATGCCGGGCAGGCCCCACACCAACAACCCGAGCCCCAGCACAATCATCAGCGCCACGCTCACCCAGGTGAGGGCGTCCGGACGAGCCGGTTGACCCTTGCGCGACAGGCCGCCGCCCAGGGCGCCCAAGCCCACGACGACCGCGAAGGGCCCGAAGAAACCCGCCATCAGCCGCAGCGGATTGAACCGGAACACATCGAGGGTCGGCGACTCGAAAGCGCCCAGCGCCGGGCCGCCCCACCAGACGGCCAGGGCGCCGAGGGCGAGCAGCACGCCACCGACGATGCGCGGCCCGGTCGCCGATGGTGCCGCGTTCGGCAACGGCGGCGGCGTTCCGAACGGCGCCGAGTCATGCAGTGACCCTGCAGCCGGAACCATCGGCGCCGAGCCCGGCACGGGCGTCCACCCGCTCGATTCGGCAGTCTGGTCGCGCTCGGCCGGTTGGGGTTCGTTCGGCAGCGTCATGCGCTCAGGGTGGGCACCCGGCGGGTCGATTCGGCCCGCTCTCGACGGGCTCGGCGCGAAGATTCGATCAGGAGTTGAACGTGTTCTGGGCGGCTTCGAGGCCGCGCAGAATGAGCGCCTCAACGGCGTCCGCGCTGCGGTCGATCTCGAGTGCGAGCTCTTCGCGCGCCGAAGCGGGAAAGTTGGTCAGCACGAAGTCGGACGGCGCCTGCCGGCCGGGCGGACGGCCGATGCCGAAGCGCACGCGGTGGAAGTCGCCGGTGCCGAGCGCCGAGCGAATCGACTTGAGCCCGTTGTGGCCGTTGTCTCCCCCGCCGAGCTTGAGCCGCAATCGTCCGAAATCGAGGTCTAGTTCGTCGTGCACCACGACCACCTCGGCCGGCTTGACCCCGAAGTACGCGCAGGCCTTCGCCACCGCGGCGCCCGAGTCGTTCATGAACGTGCGCGGCTTGACCAGCACGATGCGCTGGGCGTCCGCGCCGATGCCGCCCATGCCGAGCGCGGTGAGCCGGGTCTCGCAGATGTCGGCCCGCATGCCGCGCGGCGCCGTGAAGCCGGCACCCGCCCGCCGGGCCAGTTCGTCGACCACCATGAAGCCGACGTTGTGCCGATGAAAAGCGTAGGTCGGGCCCGGATTTCCGAGCCCGACCACCAGCCATGCAGCCATGGGTGCTGCTTACTCGCTCGCGGCGGCCTCGGCCTCCGCCTCGGCGGGAGCCTCGCCCTCGTCGCCGGCCACGGCCGCGTCGAGCTCGGCGTCGATCTGCTCCTGGGTCTTGGCGGCGGTGACGCTGAGCATCAGGTCGTCCGGCTCACCGGGGAACACCGCACCCTCGGGCAGGTTCAGGTCTTTGGCGGCGATCGAATCGCCGATGCCGAGGGCGGTGACGTCGATCTCGATGGCGGCCGGAATGTTGGTGGCCTCGACCTCGAGGGTGATGGTCTGCTGATCCATCACGATCACCCGGTCGGCCTTGTCGTCGGCGCCGATCACGTGCAGCGGCACCTCGACGGTGACCTTCTCGCCACGCTTCACGATCACCAGGTCGACGTGCTCGACGGTGCCCTTCACGGGGTTGCGCTGCACCTGCTTGGGCAGGGCCAGCTGGGCGGCCTTGCCGTCGATGCTGACCGACAGCAGCGCGTTCGCGACGCGCAGGGCCAGCAGGGTGTCGTGGCCGGGCAGCGACACGTGCACCGGGTCGGATCCGTGGCCGTACAGCACGGCCGGAACCAGGCCGTCGCGGCGCGCACGACGGGCAGCACCCTTACCGAACTCGGTGCGGGCAACTGCGGCAATCTTCACTTCAGCCATGGGTGGCTTTACTCCTCTACCTCGTCTGCAACTCAGAATCTCGAACGAGGGAGGGCACGCGCATCGCGCACACCTTGTCGATCACGGGCCCGGGGCCCCTCGCCGAGGCAACCCCCATAATCTACCCGGTTCGCCGGGCGGGTGTGAAATCGCGAAGGCGGCGCGAGATGGGGCCGGTTCCGAACTCGCGCCACCAGTCTCGTCCCGACCGGACGGCGCTTCAACCGTCATCCCGGCGGACGCCGGGATCTCTGTCGATAGAGGCTGGATCTGGTGCCTTCGTACGTCGGTGGTTGCGTCCTGAGATTCCGGCGTCCGCCGGAATGACAAGCGCCCTGGCGCGAGAGGGGAAACCGTCCTCAACCCGCCCACCTCGACCCGCTCGATCCCCGATGCGCCGATCAGCCGACCAATGCACCTTCGATGACCACCTGCGCGTCGTTCACCACGACCCGCTGGGGGTCGGTGATGCTGCCCACGAAACTGTCGTCGAGGCCGACGTTGCGGAACGCCAGAAACACCGCCTGACCTGAACGGTCGTGGACGAAGCGGCCCACGTACTGGCTGTCGTCGGTGAGTTGCTGCGCACCGGCCAGGTCGTACGGCCCGAGCGGCGACGCGGCCGCGGCCAGCCACACGCCCCCGGTGGTACCCGTCGCGCGGTGCGCCGCCGAGAGGTCGCCGGCCAGGCAGTTGAACACCAGATAGTCCCGACCCTCGAGTCGGACGGTCTCGAACACCTCGAGTTGCCCATACCCCTGACCGGGCTCTGACAACGGGGGTTGCAGCGTCCAGGAAACCAGGTCGGGGGACGTCGCGTGCCCCACCACGCCCCTGTCGTCCGCCGGTCCGTGGTTGGCCCGAGCCGTGATCAGCAGGTGCCAGCCGTCACCGTTCGGATCGGCCAACACCCACGGGTCGCGGAACGCCTCGTCGTGCCACTGCCCGTCGCTGAGCTTCTCGTACCACTGCGGGTCGGCAGACAGAATCTGGCCGCCCTTCGTCCACTCGTACAGGTCGGGCGAAGTGGCGTAGCAGATCGACTGCACGTTCGACCCGCCGGGCGCCGCCGTGGCGCCCGTGTAGAACAGGTACCAGAGACCGTCCGGGCCCTTGATGATCGAGCCCGTCCAGGTGGCCAGGTCGTCGGCCGCCGGCGCGTCCGATCGAACCAGTGCGTCGGTGACCCGGGTCCAGTTCGTCAGGTCGTCAGAGACCGCATGCCCGACGGAGGCCCGGTAGTGCCGGGCGTCCGGGTTCTTCAAGGCGCGCGAGGCGTACAGAAAGAACAGGTGGTAGCGGGTGCCGTCGTCGACGATCCAGAAGTCCCAGACCCATGCCTCGGGCAATGAGAACATGACCTCAGCCCTTCACGCCGGAGCTGGCGATCGAGTTGATGAACGCCCGCTGAAAGGCGATGAACAGGGCGAGCACGGGCACGGTGATCATCGACGCGTACGCCATGATCTGCCCCCAGGCGGTGCCGGTCGAGCCGGTCATCTGCTTGAAGTAGTCCATGCCCACCATCACCGGACGGATCGCCTCGGATTGGGTGACCATCAGCGGCCACAGGTAGCTGTTCCAGGCCGGCAGAAAGGTGAGGATCGCGACGGTGGCGATGGCCGGGCCGGACAGCGGCATCACGATCGAGCGGTAGATACGAAACCAGCCGGCCCCATCGACCTTCGCCGCCTCGTCCAGCTCCTTCGGAATCGAGTCGAAGTACTGGTAGAAGAGGTAGATCGAGAACGCGTTGGCCACGAACGGAATGATCTGCACCTCGTAGGTGTCGAGCCAGCCGATCGAGCCGTCGAAGTAGGGCAGTTGATTCACCCACCACAGCAGCGGCAGCGCCATGGTCTCGAAGGGCACGATCAGCGTGGCGAGGATCACCCCGAGAATGAGCTTCTGACCGCGGAACTCCATGCGCGACAGGGCGAAGGCGGCCATCGAGTTGACCAGCAGGCCCAGCGCGACGGTGACCACCGAGATCAGCACCGAGTTCATCATGAAGGTGGCGAACGGCACCCGGTCGATGACGCCGGAGTAGTTGTCGAGCGACAGTGATCCGACGGGCAGGAACGCGTTGATCGTGCCGAGGGCGGCGAAGATCTCGTTGTCGGGTTTGAAGCTCGACACGATCAGAAACACCAGCGGCAGCCCGAACACCAGGCACAGCACGACGCGTAGCAGCATCACCAGCGGCCCCAGCCACGGCTTGGCTTTCGTGCCTGCGACGGCCACGGTGGCATCGGCGTGGCTGTCGGCCACGTGCGAGAGGGTGTCGCTCATCGTTGAAGCTCCTTGTCACGGGTGAGGTAGCGCTGCACCAGCGAGACCGCCAGCACGAGCACGAAGAAGACCAGCGACATGGCCGAGGCGTACCCGGTCTGTTGCTGCTGAAAGCCGGTGCGCACCGCCAGGAACACCAGGGTCGAGGTCGAATCGAGCGGGCCGCCCTGGGTCATGATCTGAATCTGGGTGAACAGTGAGAACGCGGCGATGGTGATGGTGATCAGAATGAACGTGCGGGTCTGCTTGAGCCCGGGCCAGGTGACGTGGACGAACTGCTGCCAGCCGGTCGCCCCGTCCAGGGCCGCAGCCTCGTACAGGTCGGCCGAAATCGTCTGCAATCCGGACAGCCAGATCACCATGTGAAAGCCCATGGCCTGCCAGGCCGACATCAAGATGATCGCGAACAGGGCCGTGTTCGGGTCGTTCAGCCAGTCGGGGCCCGTGATGCCGACCTTGGCGAGCAGCGCGTTGATCAGGCCGTTCTGCTGATACATGAACATCCACAGCATCGACACCACGACCATCGAGGTGACCACCGGCAGAAAGTAGACGGTGCGAAAGAAGTTGGTGCCGCGCACTTTGGCGTTCACCAGCAGCGCCAGGCCCAGGGCGCAGCCCGACTGAACCGGCACGATAACCACGGCGAAGATCACCGTGTTGAGCAACGAGTGCCAAAACGTGTTCGACCCGAACAGCCGGGTGAAGTTGGCCAGCCCGGTGAACTTGGCCGGGGTGGGTGAGATAAGCCGGGCGTCGGTGAACGCCAGGCTCAGGGTCAGCACGATCGGCACGATCAGAAACACCAGCATCAGAATCGCGGCGGGCGCGAGCATGGCCCACGCGGTGCCGCTGGCACGGCCGGACGGTGCCCGGCCCTTGGATTTCCGCTTGCCCAGTGCGACTTCCTGGCCGCTGGCGGCAACGGTGGCGGTGGCCGTCGACATCGACGAACTCCCTTCGGTTCGGGTTGGTCGCCGGCCGAGCCTGTCGAGGCCCCGAAGTGCAAGGTCTCGACAAGCTCGACCAACAGACCGGCGTGTGTCGGCCGGCCGAGCCTGTCGAGACCTCTGCGTGCGAGGTCTCGACAAGCTCGACCAACGGGTCAGCTGTACTGCTGCTGGTTGCTATCGATGTCGGCGACGGCCTGGTCGAGCGTGGCCTTGGGGTCGGCACCGTTGAGAATGTCCTTCGCGGCCTTCTCGAAGGTGGTCGCGACGAACGGGTAGCCCGGGGTCTCGGGACGCAGCACCGTGAACTTCTTCGAGTACTGACGGAAGATGTCGTTCTGGCCGCCCTCTTCGAACCCGGGCACCAGAGCCGCGGCGGCGTCGGTGGCCGGAATGTTGTTGGTGTCTTGCGCGACCTTGGCCACGTACTTGTCGGCCGCGGCGAACTTGAGGTACTCCGCAGCACCGGCGGCGTCGGCACAACCGGTCGACATGCCCCACGTCCACGAGCCGCCGCCAACCTTCGGACCGTTGCCGAAGTCAACGGGCGGGGCGAACAGAATGTCGTCGCCGAACTTCTTGCGGGTCGGGACGGCCGTCCACGAACCGTTCCACAAGAAGGCGGTCTTGCCGTTCATGAAGTCCTGCGACGGGTCAGAGCTGGACTTCTTGGCCATGTAGCCGTCTTTGCCCATCTGGTTGAACCAGTTCGCCCACTTGATCGCCGCGTCGCCGTTCAGCGAGCCCTGTGCGGACTTGAAGTCGGTGCGATTGATCAGGTCGCCGCCGAAGCTCTGCAGCAGCGGCGAGAACCCGTAGGGCCACCACTCGCCGGTCCAGCCCGTGGCCAGGTCGGCCGGGTACTGGAAGTCGCCGGAGTCCTTGACCTTCTTCATCGCGGCCATGAACTCATCAGCGGTCCACGGCTGGTCGATGGTTGGCGTACGAATGCCGTACTTCTTCAGAATCGACTTGCGGGTCACCCAAGTGAGCGAGACGTCGTAGTAGCCGTAGGCGTAGGTCTTGCCGTTGTACTTGGCGACGGTCGACGGCAGGAACTTGCCCAGCACGTCGTCCATGCCCTCGATCGGGGCGAGGTAGCCGGCCCAGGCCCAGTTGGCCACGTTCGGCTGGTCGATGTCGAGAATGCAGGGCAGCTTCTTCGCCGCCGCGGCCGCGGTCACCGACTGGTTGTAGCTGTCTTGCGGAAACGCCTGCAGCTTCACCTGGTACTTGGTCTGGCTGGCGTTGAAGTCGTTGACCACGGACGTGACGGCCGCCAGTTCTTCTTTGTTGCCGGCGTTGTGCGTCCACATGCTCAACTCGACGAGGCCGCTGGCGGCGGCCGTGGAGTTGCTGGTGGCTTGGGCACCACCGCCCTTGGAGCAGGCGGCGAATGAGAGCGACAGCGCTGCGGCGATACCCACCACGCCGAGCTTCTTCAGTGAGATCACGAGGTTCCTCCGGAACGATCGAGGGTTCTGCTGTGAACCCTGGCTTGGGCGCTAAATCCATTTAGCTGAGGGAACCGTAACAGCCCAGCGGGCGGTGGTCAACCCTGCTAAATGGTTTTCATGTGGTACTTCTCACGCAGTGATGGTTGGGAGGGGATGACACCCGTAGCCATGGCAGAATCGGCCACCGAGGGGGTGCGCAGGCAATGACCAAGCGGACGACGCTGGCCGACGTCGCGGCCCTCGCCGGGGTGTCACCGACGGCGGTCAGCCTGGTGCTGAACGACAAACCGGGCAGCCGCCTCTCGGCAGACGCCGCGGCGCGCATCAGGGCCGCGGCCGAACAGCTCGACTACCGGCCCAACCCGGCCGCCCGCAGCCTGCGCGTCGGCAAGACCCAGACCGTGGCCTTCTTGTCAGACGACGTGACTGTCACCCGGTACGCGTCGGCGATGATCCGCGGCCTGCTCGACGTGGCCGAGCAGCACCGGCACACCGTGCTGATCGCCGAGACCGGCAGCAACCCACGGCGCATCAAAGCGGCGCTGCGGGCGATGCTCGACCGGCAGCCGGACGCGGTGGTGTTCGGCCTGATGGGTGCCAAAGAGATCGACGTGCCCAAGATTCCGGCCGAGTTGCCGGTGGTGCTGATCAACTCCACCAGCCCGGCCGATCACCCCAGCGTGCTGCCCGCCGAGTACGAGGCCGGACGCGCCATGGCCACCATGCTGCTCGAGGCCGGCCACCGCGACATCGCGGTGATCGGCTACTCGCCCGAGCATGCGTCGAACCCGCGCGAGTCGGTGACCATTCAACTGCGATACGACGGCATCTTCGCGGCCTTGAACGAGTACGGCGTGACGCCCAGTTGGCTGTACGACAGCTTTGTGTGGGAGCCACACGTGGGCTACGAGGCCATGCAGGAACTTCTCGCGAGCGGGGCGCGTCCGACGGGTTTGATCTGCCTCAACGACCGGCTGGCGTTCGGCGTGTACCAGGCGATGGCCGAGCACGGCCTGCGGGTGCCGGACGACATCTCGATCGCCTCGTTCGACGACGACGTGATCGCGTCGTACCTGCGTCCGGGCCTGACCACCGCGGCGATTCCCTACGAAGAGATGGGTCGCCGGGCCATGGAGATGCTGCTCAGCGACGCCGAACCCGAACACCTGCTGGTGCACATGCCGCTTCGAGTCCGCGAGTCGATCAGAACTGTCGACCCCTAAGGAACCGCTGATCAACGTGCCATTCGTGGCGTGAGTGACGGTGATCGTGCTCTTGGAGGGGTTGGGTGTGGGCGTTGTCGGCTGATCGATTCGCTGCGGGGGGCCTGTTGGGGCGGTTTCGGGCAGGCTGACGCTATGCCGCCGCCGTGGTGAGAGCGACGGCACGTGCCCGCATCAGCCAGTTCGCCAACGCGAACGCGACGTGGAGATGATGGAGATTCTTCGCCAGGCCGCGGTAGCGGGTCTTGGTGAACCCGAAGTCTCGTTTGACGATCAGGAACGCGTGCTCGACCTTGGCCCGCACCCCGGCCTTGCGGGACTCGATCGCCCGCTCATGAGGATGCATCCTCGCCAACTGGCTCTTGCGGGCTGCAATGTGCCAGGTGACGCCGGCGAGGTGGGGATCGCCGGTGATCTCCTCGCGTTTGTCGACACCCAGGTAACCGGCATCGCCCCACCCGGCAGTGTCATCGGGCCGCATCAGATGGACAGCCTCGGTGATATCGGACACGTTCGCCGCGGTGGCGGTGACCGAGTGCACATATCCGGTGCCGGCATCGGTGCCGATGTGGGCCTTCATCCCGAAGTACCACTGATTGCCCTTGCGGGTCTGGTGCATCTCGGGATCCCTGGCACCGGTGGCGTTCTTGGTCGACGACGGTGCCGCAATGATCGTGGCGTCCACGATCGTGCCGCCCCGCATGATCCAACCCTCACGCTCAAACAGGTCGTTCTGCGCCGCCAGCAGTCTCTGGCCAAGCTGATGCTTCTCCAACAGGTGACGAAAGTGCAGCAGTGTGGTCGCGTCGGGCACCTGCTCCACCGTGAAGTCCACACCCAGGAACCGGCGCATCGCGAACGAGTCGTAGATCGCGTCCTCGACCCCCTCATCGGACAGGTTGAACCAGACCTGCAGCAAATACATGCGCAGCATCATCGCCAGCGGCTTCGCCTTCCGACCCGTCTTACCTGGCCGGTCCAGGTAGTAGTACGGCTCGATCAGATCGATCCACACCTGCCACGGGATCGTGGCCTCCATCTGCTCCAAGAACTGCTCACGTTTGGAAACCCGCCGACGATTGCCGTACTCGACATCGGCGAAAGAAGGCTGCTCGCTGTCCATACCCCAACAATTTCGCGTCCCAACAGCCGAAGCCAGCCACCGAACCGCACACCACAAAGATCAGCGCATCCCTAAGGCTGGGTGCGGCGGAAGAGACCGCCGTCCACCTCACTCGGCATTCCGGCGAACGCCGGGATCTCCCGGGTGGGACAGACGGTGCGACGAAGCGTCCGCCTCACTCGTCATCCCGCGAACGCCCGACGACCCGGGTGGGACAGCCGGTGTGGACGGAGCCTCCACCTCACTCGTCATCCCGGCGATCGCCGGGATCTCCCCGCCGAGACCTTCCACACCGGTCAGTTGCGAACGGTGCTCAGCAAGCACCTGCACGTGAGATCCCGGCATCCGCCGGGATGACGGGGCGGAAGTCCGCCGGGGTGACGGGGCGGGCGTCCGCAGGGACGACCCGAAGGGACCGGCGGGACAACGGGGCGTCCGACTCAGTCATCCGGCATCAGCCGGGCCTTGACTGCTCACTTGTATTTTGCAAGTATCCCGGCATGAGCCTCTTCATCACCTGCCCGGTCGAGAGCGTCGACCGGTCGACGGCCTTCTACACCGCCCTGGGCTGGCCCCTCAACGCCGAGATGTCCGATCACAACGTCTCGTGCTTCGCGATCGCGCCCGAACAGTACGTCATGCTCGGCAGTCGTGAGATGTATGCCAGCGTCGGTGGCTCGGAGCAGCTGATCGGCGGGCCTGACACCCCTTCGAAGGTCACGGTGTCGTTCGACCTGCCCAGCCGGCAGTCGGTCGACGAGCTGGTCGAGCGCGCGGGCGCGGCAGGCGGCCGGATCGGTGACACCGACGACTACACCTTCATGTACCAGCGCCAGTTCGACGACCCCGACGGCTACCACTACTCCCCGTTCTGGATGAAGCCAGAGGCCGAACCGACCCCGTGAGCGATCTCGCCGCCGCCCTCGACGTCGTAGGAGCCCGGTGGGCGCTGCTCATCGTGGAGCAGCTGCTCGACGGGCCGCAGCGCTACGGCGACCTGCAGCGCGCCCTGGGCGTGCCGACCAACATGCTCGCGATCCGACTGCGTGAACTCGAGGACGCCGGCGTGCTGGCGCGGCTGCCGCTGCGGCACAACACCCGCGCCTACGCCCTGACTGAGCGCGGGCTCGCCCTGCGCGAGTCGATTCAGGCGCTCGGCACGTGGGCCGCCGCCGGGCGGCCGGCCTACTCGACGCCGCCGAACAGCGAGGTCACCGAGCCGTCCACGAAGACCTCTTGAATCGCCTTGGCCAGCAGCGGTGCGATCGAGAGCACGGTCAGCTTGGGAATCACCAGGTCGTCCCTGATCGGCAGCGTGTTGGTGACGATCACCTCTTCGAACGCCGACGCGTTCAGTCGCTGCGCGGCCGGCCCCGACAGAATCGGGTGAGTCGCCGCCGCGATCACCGCGGACGCCCCGTGGTCGCGCAACGCCGCCGCCGCCTGGCAGATGGTGCCCGCGGTGTCGATCATGTCGTCGACCAGCAGGCAGACCCGGCCCTGCACGTCACCGACGACCTCGCCGACCGCCACCTCATTGGCCTTGTTGGGGTCGCGACGCTTGTGAATGATGGCCAGCGGCAGGCCCAGCCGATCGGACCAGTTGTCGGCCAGCTTGACCCGTCCGGCGTCCGGTGACACCACGGTCATGTTCTTGCTGGGGTACTTCGACGCCACGTAGTCGGCCAACACCGGAATGCTGAACAGGTGGTCGACCGGACCGTCGAAGAAACCCTGAATCTGCGCGGCGTGCAGGTCGACGCTCATCAGCCGGTCGGCGCCGGCGGTCTTGTACAGGTCGGCCACCAGCCGCGCCGAAATGGGCTCACGTCCGGCGTGCTTCTTGTCCTGCCGGCCGTAGGGGTAGAACGGTGAAACGACGGTGATGCGCTTGGCCGAGGCCCGCTTGAGCGCGTCGATCATGATCAACTGCTCCATCAGCCACTCGTTGACCGGTGCCGGGTGGCTCTGAATCACGAACGCGTCGGCGCCGCGCACCGATTCTTCGAACCGCACGTAGATCTCGGAGTTCGCGTAGGTGACCTGACGGGTCGGCACCAGATCGACGCCCAAGAGTTCGGCCACCTCTTCGGCCAGCTCAGGGAACGCGCGCCCGGTGCAGAGCATCAGGTGCTTCTCGGTGGGTCGCTTGATGCCGCTCATCGGACGCCCTCGCTGCCTTCGGTCGCACCGGTCTGGGAACCACCCAAGGCGGCTTCGGCCGCCGCCGCCGTTCGGGTGCCTGGTCGCTTTCTCGCGACCCACCCGGCGATGTTGCGTTGAGTGCCCCGCGCCACCGCAAGTTCACCGGGGCCCACCGGGCTGGTGATCGTCGAGCCGGCCGCGACGTAGGCGCCGTCGGCCACCTCGACGGGGGCGACCAGCACCGAGTCGCTGCCGATGAACGACCCCTTGCCCACCGTGGTGTGCGACTTGGTGACTCCGTCGTAGTTGGCGAAGATCGTGCCGGCGCCGATGTTGGCGCCCTCGCCCACGGTGGCGTCGCCGCAGTAGGTCAGGTGCGGCACCTTGGCGCCGTCGCCGATGGCCGCGTTCTTGGTTTCGACGAACGCGCCGATCTTGCCCTTGACGCCCAGCTTGGTGCCGGGTCTGATGAACGCGAACGGCCCCACGTCTGCGTTGGGGCCGATCACGGCCAAGGTGGCATGACTACGCACGATGTGTGCGCCTTCGTCCACCTCGACGTCGATCAGCGTGGTGTCGGGGCCGATCACCGCACCCGTGGCCACCGAGGTGGCGCCCTCCAACGAGGTGCCCGGCAGCAGCGTGACGTCGGGGGCCAGGTCGACCGAGTCGTGCACCCAGGTGGTGGCCGGATCGAGCACCGTGACGCCCTCGGCCATCCACCTGCGCAGAATGCGGCGGTTGAGCTCGGCGCTGAGGGCGGCGAGCTGAATGCGGTCGTTGACCCCCTCGGCCTGCACCGAGTCGGCGAGTACGGACGCGCCCACCCGCCGTCCAAGGCCCCGGGCGAAGCCGACCACGTCGGTGAGATACAGCTCACCCTGGTCGTTGTCGCTCGACAGGTCGGCCAGGCCGGCACTCAACACCTGGGCGTCGAACACATAGATGCCGGCGTTGATCTCGGTGATCACCCGCTCGTCGTCGGTGGCGTCACGCTGCTCGACGATGCGGACGACCTCGCCGCCCTCGCGCACGATGCGTCCGTAGCCGGTGGGGTCGGGGGCGATGGTGGTGAGCACGGTGACCGCGTTGCCCTCGCCACGGTGGGCCTCGACCAGGGCGCGCAGGGTCTCGCCGGTGAGCAAGGGCACGTCACCGCTGGTCACCACCACGTCGCCGACCAGATCACCCAAGCCCGCCAGACCCGAACGCACTGCGTCGCCGGTGCCCAGTTGCTGCTCCTGCACCGCGGTGGTCACCTGCGGAGCCACCTCTGCCAAATGCGCCTCGACCTGGTCGCGCTGAAAGCCGACGACCACCACCAGGTGATCGGGTTCAACCGCACTGGCGGCGTCGACGGCGTAGCTGAGCATCGACCGTCCGGCCAGTTGGTGCAGCACCTTCGCGGTGGCCGACTTCATTCTGGTGCCGGCCCCGGCCGCCATGATGACGACTGCCGCGACGCGCGTTTGGTCGGTAGTGGTCACGAATACTCCCAGCTGTAGCCACGCGGCCCCCCGGCGCGACGTTGCCCACCACCGGAGGATTGCGATGCTCAGCCTAATGGACCCCGACCCCTCGACTGCCACGCAACCGAACAGTCCGGCCAGCGGTCATCGGGCTCGGACGTCGCCCAGCGCTGCGGCGATGAACCATGGCGCGGTGAGCGCCGACGTGACGATGCTGCCGACCCTGATGGGCGGGTGTCGAACCTATGAGCACCTCGCCGAGTTCGACCGGCAACGACCAACAGACCAGCCTTGATGGGGTCTCGGACGGCGCTGTGGCCGGTATCGATGTCGAGGCCAACGCCCGCGCTCCCCGGGTAGGAGTCGAACCTACTTCGCTAATCCTGATTCAAAGTCAGGCGGGCCCTGCCGGAAGACCAACCGGGGATCGTCCCCTCACTCTACGGTGCCCGCGCGGGGCATCGCACCTCGGCGCGTTTGGCGCGCGAGCGGGGTGGGCGTCAGACTGAGCAGATGGCCAACCCTTCAGCCGCAGCGGCCGGACGAGCCCGGCGCGTGCGGGTGCGTATGACCCGGGCCGAGCGGCGCGAACAGTTGATCGACGTGGCCCGCGGCTTGTTCGCCGAGCGCGGACTCGACGGCACGTCGGTCGAAGAGATCGCCGCGCATGCCGAGGTCAGCAAACCTGTGGTGTACGAGCACTTCGGCGGCAAAGAGGGCCTCTACGCAGTGGTCGTCGACCGTGAGGTGCGCACGCTGCAGACCGCGATTCGCGCGGCCCTGACCACCCCGCGCGTGGGCGCACGACGGCTGATCGAACTGGGCACATTGGCGCTTCTCGACTACATCGACGCTTATCCGGACGGTTTCGCGATCATCTCGCGCGGCTCGTCGGCCACCTCACAAGAGGGGTCGTTCGCCACCATCTTGTCTGACGTGGCGAGCCAGGCCGAAGATCTGCTGGCCGCCGAGTTCGCCAACCGGTCGTTCGATCCGGCCCTCGCCCCCATGTACGCGCAGATGCTGGTGGGCCTGGTGGGCCTGGTCGGGCAGTGGTGGCTCGACACCCGTGAAACGACCCCTCTCGACAAGCAGGTGGTGGCCGCCCACGTGGTGAACCTGGCCTGGAACGGCATGCGGCATCTCGAAGTCGCCCCCCGGCTGGGACGCCCTCGCGTCACCCTCGTGAGCGACCCCGACGAGTAGGGCTACTCGCGGCCCAGTTCGGTGCAGACGCAGGCCAGGTTGCCGTCGGCGTCGGCCAGCACGGTGAACGACGGCTCGAAGTTGCGGTCGACGACGCGGCCGCCCGCCTGAACCGCGGCGTCGATGCGGGCCGCCGCCTGATCACCAGGCACCGTGATGTCGAGGTGAAAGCGCTGACGGTCGGCGGCGGTCGAGTCGGTCTGCTGAAACCACAGGGGCGGCAGCGCGCCGGTGGGGTCGTGCACATCGTCACCGGTGTCGACCAGGCCGAGCAGCGCCGCCCAGAAGGGACGCACCTTCGCCTCGTTCGGGGCGTCCAGCGCCAGCTCGAGCACCTGCAGCCGATCGGGCTTGGCGCTCAGACCGTGCTGTGCGGCCAACTCGCTGATGCGTTCGGCAAGTTCGGCCTCGCGCCGGGTGACGCCCTCAGAGGGGTCTTTCAGCGTGATCAGCACCCGGTCGCGGTTGACCTGAACGACGGGCACGGTCGCTTCGCCGTCGAGTAGCGGGCTGACGTCGGTGAGAAAGGCCGTCGCCTGGGCGAGCGACCGGGTGGCGAAGTCGGCGCGCAGGGTGCCCAGCTGCCAACGCCAGTCGGTGAGGTGTACGTCACGCGCAGCAAGTCGGGTCATGGGGCGCATGCTACAAGCGGGCTGTGACGTTTCAGCTGGGCGAGCCAACCCCGTCCGGGGTCGGAGACGGCCGATAGGGTCGTAGCATGCCGCCTGCACCGTCCGCAACCACGTCAGCCCCGGCCGTCGTCAACCTGTTCGCCTACAACGGCCTGGTGATCGGCACCTGGGCCGCGTCGCTGGCCGCACTGCGCGAGCGACTGGGGCTCGACGCCAGCGGCATCGCGATCATGCTGGTGGGTGCAGGCGTGGCTGCGATCACCGGCATGCAGGTCGGTGGACGACTGGCCGACCGGCTCGGCGCCCGCCGCGTGGTGTTGACCTGCGTGCCGCTGTTGATGGTCGGCCTGGTGGTCGGCGGATTCGCCGCGAACTACGTGGTCCTGTTCGTTGGAGCCCTGCTACTGGGCCTGGGCAACGGCGGCATCGACGTGGCCATGAACGCGATCGGGGTGCAGGTCGAGGCGGCGCGGCCCAAACCGATCATGAGCTTCTTTCACGGCATGTGGTCGGTGGGCAACTTCGCCGGCGCCGCACTGGTCTACATCGCTGCGCTGTCGGTGCCGAGCTTCGCCGTGCAGGCCGCGGTGCTGGTGGCGACCGTGGTGGGGGTGGCCGCGTGCGTGCTGGCCGTGCGCATCACCCCTGAGACCGCGGTGGTGACACACGCCGACGAGACCGGCGCCAAGACGCCGATCCCCCGGTGGGCGTACCTGCTGGGGCTGATGGCCATCGCCTTCGGTCTGGGCGAGGGCAGCGCCATGGACTGGTCGGGCCTGCACGTCACCGAGGTGGCCGGCATTCCCGCCGCGCAGGGGTCGCTGGCGGTCACGGTGGTGGCGGGCTTCATGGTGGCGATCCGGCTGCTCGGCGACGCCCTGGTGGCCCGGTTCGGACGCCGAGCGGTCGTGCGCTTCGGCGGTGCCTGTTCTGCACTGGGCTACCTGATCACCGCGATCGCCACTCCCCTGCCGGTGCTGCTGATCGGCTGGGCGATGGTCGGCTTCGGCATCGGCATGATCGCCCCGCAGGTGTACGCGGTGGCCGGCCACGCGGCGGGCGGCCGCGGGCTGGCCGTCGTGGTCACGTTCGGCTACGCGACCTTCTTGTGCGGGCCGGCCGTGATCGGCTTTCTGGCGGCCCACTTCGGCCTGCAGCACACCATGTTCGTGCCGGCGGTGCTGCTGGCCTGCCTGCCGTTCCTGGCGTCGGTGATGCCGGCCGACGAACGTCCGGCTCCGATCAGTTGACGGGTCTCTCGCGACTACTCGTGACGCTCCGCCGAAACCCGTCATCCCGGCGAACGCCGGGATCTCCGAAGCCGACGTTCAAACTGGTCCTGGTCGTCGCTTGAGCTGGTCGAAACCCTTCAGCAGAAGGACTCGACACGTTCGACCGGCAGGCTTCGCCCTCAGGCGGTGATCAGCCGCGCACCGGGCACGGGGCCGGTGACTCGCCGCACCGCCCGGCACAGTCCCTGGCTCGACAGTTGCACCGACAGGTCGACCGCGGCGGCCTCGTTGGCGGCCAGAAACGCGCAGGTGGGGCCGGCCCCTGACACGATCGAGCCCAGGGCACCCAGTTCGGCGCCTGCCTGCAGAATGCGGGCGAGACCCGGCCTCAGCTCGGTGGCGGCGGGTGCCAGGTCATTGACCAGGGCCGCGCCCAGGGCGGCGGCGTCGCCCGCCACCAGCGCGTTCATCACCTCGGTGGGCAGGTCCAGCTCGTCGGGTGCGTCGGGGTTCAGCTCGTCGAAGCGGCCGAACACCGCAGGAGTGCTCAGTTCGTGCTCGCTCAGCGCCAGCACCCAGTGATAACTGCCGCGGCTCAACACCGGCATCAGCTCATCGCCGCGTCCGGTGCCCAGTGCCGTGCCGCCCATGAGTTGAAACGGCACGTCGGCGCCAAGGGCGGCACCGAACGTCCGAAGCTCGTCGGGGGCGGTGTCGAGGTCCCACAAAACAGAGCAGGCCAAAAGTGCGCCGGCCGCGTCGGCAGAACCACCGGCCATGCCGCCGGCCACGGGAATGGTTTTGCGAATCACGATGTCGGCACCCAACCGCGCGGGCCCGTAGTGCTGCGCCAGCAGGCGGGCCGCCTTCACCGCCAGGTTGCGATCGTCGCAGGGCACCTGGTCGGCCTGCTCGCCGACCACCGACACAGTGAACCGGTTCGGTTCCGCCCACCGCACCGAGACCTCGTCGAACAGCGAAACGGACTGAAAAACCGTAGCCAGCGGGTGGTAACCGGACGCGTGCACGCCCCCGACCCGCAGGGCCAGGTTGATCTTGCCGGAGGCCCGGACCCGGACCCAGTCCGGCTCGGGCTCTTGCGGTGTCGCCACGTCGCGAGGCTATCTGATGCTCGCCGTCGATGGCACCCGTGGGCCCGTGTGGATGGCCGCCCCCGCCGTCCACGTGCGTTCTCGCAGCCGGCTCGGCCACCGCCCGGTCACACGGGTTCGATGGCTGCCAATCGGGCGAAGTCGGCGACGTCGAGCACCTCGCCCCTCGCGGTCGGGTCGATGCCGGCCGCGAGCAGGGCCTCGGACGCACGGGCGGACGACCCGTACACGCCGACCAGGGCCGAGCGCAGCATCTTGCGTCGCTGCGCGAAAGCCGCGTCGACCAGGGCGAACACCTGCTCGCGGGTCGCGGTGGTGACCGGCGGGTCGCGACGTTGCAGCGCCACCAGCCCCGAGTCGACGTTGGGCACCGGCCAGAACACCCCCGGCGGCACCGAACCCGCCCGCCGCGAACTGCAGTACCAGGCCAGCTTCACCGACGGCACCCCGTACACCTTCGACCCAGGCGGCGCAACCAGCCGGTCGGCCACCTCCGACTGCACCATCACCAGCCCGCTGCGCACGCTGCCGAACGTGGCCAGCACGTGCAACAGCACCGGCACGCTCACGTTGTAGGGCAGGTTGGCCACCACCGCGGTCGGCTGCGGATCGGGCAGGGTGGTGACCGTGAGGGCGTCCGCCTCGGTGACGGTGAGCCGGTCGGCGGCTGCGGGCAGCCGCTCGGCCACGGTTTGGACGAGCCGCCCGGCCAGCCGGTCGTCGATCTCGATGGCATGCACCCAGGCCAGCCGTTCGAGCAGCCCCAGAGTGAGCGAGCCGAGGCCGGGGCCGATCTCGAGGGCGACATCGTCGGGTTGTAGGTCGGCGGCGGCCACGATGCGGCGCACCGTGTTGGCGTCGTGCACGAAGTTCTGCCCGCGCTGCTTGGACGGCCGCAGATCGAGCTCGGCGGCCAGTTCGCGAATCGTCCGCGGGTCGAGCAGGCCCTCAGCCATCGTCACCCCAGCCGCCGAACAGGGCGGTCGCGTTGTCGTCCAGCAGCCGGCAGAAGCCGGCCAGGTCGGCGCCGCGGCGCTCGGCCAGAAACCGGACGGTCCACGGCATCAGGTACGACGCATTGGGCCTGCCACGCAGCGGCACGGGTGTCAGGTAGGGGGCGTCGGTCTCGACCAGCAGCCGGTCGTCGGGGGTCAGGTCGAACGCCTCCCGCAGCGCATGGTTGGGCTTGAAGGTCACGGTCCCCGGAAACGAAAGCCAGGCGCCGCGGTCGAGGCACTGCCGCGCGAAATCGGCGTCGCCAGAGAAGCAGTGCATCATGAACCGATCGGGCACGCCCTCGGCGTCGAGCACGTCGAGAATGTCGGCGTGGGCGTCGCGGTCGTGAACCACGACGGCCAGGTCGTGTTCGCGGGCCCAGGCCAGATGCGCGGCGAACGAGTGCTTCTGCAGGCGTTTGCCCTCGTCGTCACGGGTTCGGTAGTAGTCGAGGCCGGTTTCGCCGATGCCGCGGACGTGCTCGTCGGCGACGAGGGCTTCGAGGGCGTCCAGTTCGGCGGGCAGCCGATCGCCGGCACGGGCGGCGTCGTTGGGGTGAATGGCCACGCAGGCGACCACCGCTGGGTGATTCTGGGCGATCTCGATCGCACCGCGTGAACTGGGCAGGTCGCAGCCGACCTCGACCAGCCGGTGCACGCCGACCTCAGCGGCCCGCTCGATCAGCTCGGCGACGGGCAGGCCCGAGAACTCCTGCGTGCTGAGCAGGTGGGTGTGGGCGTCGGTGGTGGGCGCCGGCAACGGTTCGGGACGCTGCGGCAGGTCGCGGTTCATCGTCCGCCCTCGCTCGTTGGTTCGCCTCGCAGCGAAGCAGCGCCACTCATCGTTCGCCTCGACTCTTCAATGCCGCGTCGTAGAGCTGACGCCGCGGCACACCGTGGGCCGCCGCCACCTCGGCAACCGCCTCCGACAAGCGCTGACCCGACGCCACCGCGGCCTGCACGGCCGCCAGCGCGCCCTCGGGGTCGCCCGATACCTGCGCTCCCTCGACCACCACGGTCAGTTCGCCGCGCACCTCGCCCTCGGCCCAACCTCGCAACTCGGCCAGAGTGCCGCGGCGCACCTCTTCATAGGTCTTGGTCAACTCGCGGCACACCACCGCGCGACGATCGGCCCCCAAGGCGGCTTCAGCGTCGGCCAGAAAGACCGCCAGCCTATGCGGAGCCTCGAAGAACACCATCGTGCGCGGCTCGGCGGCGAGACCTGCGAGCCTGGCCCGTCGCTCGCCACCTTTGCGGGGCAGAAACCCCTCGAAGCAGAACCGGTCGGTGGGTAGGCCCGACACCGCCAGCGCGGTCAGCACGGCAGACGGCCCGGGTACCGCGGTGACCCGAATGCCGGCGTCTGCGGCTGCGGCCACCAGCCGGTAACCGGGGTCTGACACGGCGGGCATGCCGGCGTCCGAGACGACCACGACGCGGCGTCCGGCTTCGAGGTGATCTATGAGCGCCGCGACCCGACCACCCTCGTTGCCGTCGAAGAACGACACCACCGTGGCGGTGGGGTTGATGGCGAGACGCCGGCACAGGTCGCGAAACCGCCGGGTGTCTTCGGCGGCGATCACGTCGGCCTCAGTGAGGGCGGTGAGCAACGCGGGCGAGGCGTCTTCGGCATGGCCGATGGGTGTGCCGGCCAGCACCAGCACGCCCGGGTCAGTCATGCGGCTACCTTTTCACATCGCTCAGGTCGGCTCCGCTGCTGGGAGGAGGCGTGAACGGTATTGGGGACGGTTCCCATTACCATTCAGGCCTTGATGAACTGAGCGAACCTGGCCTTTGAAGCAAAGAACCGTCCCCTGAACCAGGAGAACCGTCCCCTGCAGCCGACGGTGGGGTATTCGCACGTGTCCGTCCGCAGGGTCGAATGCGACCAGGTAGCCAAAGATCGAGAGGCGGACCAAGATTCTGAAAACATCGCCCGCGACGACGGCCGCGCGCCGCGGCGAGCGTAGGCCCGTGCAACGCGGGCGATGATTTCAGAATTCCTCGGCGCTCCAGCACCAGGCGTACCGCCTGAATGAACGTTGCCGGGTCGCACCTGCCCATGCTGCGCCGCGGCTGCTCGGACGGCCCCCACCACCGGCTCGTTAGGATGGCCCGGTGACCGAAGCCACCCGCACCTCCGCCGTCGAGCCCGTAGCTGTCGACGACGGTGCCGCGGCGCGTGCTGAGACCGCCTCCGCAGACTGGACGGCGCCGTCCAAGGCCCGCGATGACGGCTGGCGAGGCTCGGCGAACCGCGACGACCTGAGCACCGTGCAGCGCCTGCGCGACGGGCGCATGACCGATGCGGCCGTGGGCTGGGCGGTCACCCTGACGATCACCCTGCTGGCCTTTCTGATCCGCATTCAGAACCTCGGCTACCCCAAGAACCTGGTGTTCGACGAGACCTACTACGCCAAGGACGCCTGGTCGCTGCTCAAGTTCGGCTACGAGCGCAACTGGCCCGACGACGCCAACGCCCAGGTCGTGGCCGGCACCCCCGACGTCTACTCGAGCACCGCCGAGTTCGTGGTACACCCGCCGCTGGGCAAGTGGTTGATCGCGGTGGGCGAGCACTGGTTCGGCATGAATGCCTTCGGCTGGCGCTTCATGGCCTGCGTGTTCGGGTCATTGCTGGTGTTCGCCACCATCAGGCTCGCCCGCCGGCTGTCGCGCTCGACCCTGATCGGCGGCATCGCCGGCCTGCTGCTGACGCTCGACGGTCTCGCGTTCGTGATGAGCCGCACCGCCCTGCTCGACATCTTTCAGTCGTTCTTTCTGGTCGCGGCCGTCGCCTGCTGCGTGGCCGACCGCGACTGGTACCGGCACCGGTTGGCCGACGCGCTCGAACATCGCGGTCAGCACGACTTTCATGGCGAGTTCGGCCCGATCGTGTGGTTGCGTCCGTGGCGGTTCGCAGCGGGCGTGATGTTCGGCGCAGCGCTGGCGTGCAAGTGGAACTCGGTGTTCGTGCTGGCGGTGTTCGGCGTACTCAGCGTGCTGTGGGACGTCGGCGCCCGCCGGCTCGCGGGCGCCAACTGGCGCTCGTGGCTGGCGGTGCTCATCGACGGCATTCCGGCGTTCGTGCGCATGGTAGTGGTGGCCGTGGCGGTGTATGTGTCGACCTGGATTCCGTGGCTGCTGGGCACCGGCGGCTACAACCGCGACTGGGGGTTGAAGAACCCCGACCACCCGTGGGTGAAGGCGTTCGGCGAAGGTTTCGCCTCCCTGATCTACTTTCACAAAGAGATCTACGAGTTTCACACCGGCGACTACATCAACAAGGCCACCCACCCCTACGACGCGCACCCGCTGGGCTGGCTGGCGATGGTGCGTCCGACCGGTTTCGACGCGGTCAACGACATCAAGCCCGGCACCGACGGCTGCGTGGGCCCCGAGAACTGCATTCGGGTGATCTCGGCCATGGGCACCCCGGTGTTGTGGTGGATGGCTGCCATCGCCCTGGTGGTGTGCGCGGTGTGGTGGATCGGCGGCCGCGACTGGCGCTTCGGCGTTCCCGTGCTGGGTGCCATGGCGACGTACCTGCCGTGGTTCAACTACACCGATCGGCCGCTGTTCTTCTTCTACTCGATCACCATCATTCCGTTCACCGTGATCGGGCTGGCGCTGGTGATGGGCCTGATACTCGGGCCGGCGAACAGTCCGGGACGACGTCGCGGCGCCATGATCGTCGGCGTCGCGATCGCGCTGGTGGCACTGAACTTCGCCTACATCTACCCGGTGCTCACCGACCAGTTGCTGCCCTACTCGGAATGGTTGTCACGCATGTGGCTGCGGTCCTGGATCTGAGCACGGCACACACGGGCCGACCTAGCTGCCCACGTTCAACACTGATGCCGGCATCGGTCACTGGTGCCCGATCAACTCACTGCTGCCGCGCAATAACGTGGCAACAGTGTGAGTGGACGGCACCTGACAACGTTGCCGGCATCGCACGCCGTGCGCCGGCTGAGCTCGGTCGAACCCGAGCTGATCACGCGACGTTGGTGTAACCGACGACCTTGACCCGGACGCGGGTCGTCGCGGCGGCGGCCCGCACGCGCAGCCGTCCGTAGTCTCCGGGAGCGACGTACACAGTGCGGGTGGTGGTGCCCTTGGTGATCGGCACGGTGACGCCGTCCACATCCGGCCGACTGTTGCTGGGGGCGACCTCGACGTAGCCCGCCGTCTTCTTGGCCGAGACCGTGACCGACAGCCGCACCCACTGCAGCCTGGTCTGTGCAGAGGTCGGCACCACACCCGATGCCCCGATGATGCGCGGGTACACCCGGGCACCGGCGTTCAGGGGCTTGTCGAGCACCGTGGCGCTGCGGCGCAAGAGGGTGCGCCGGTAGCTGGGCGCCACCGGGTTCTGGGCGAGGTCGTCCAGAATCTCCCGGGTGGCGAGCGGATCGTCGCTGCTCACCACCGCCTGCCCGTTGTTCACCGCTGTGGAGAGGCGCCGCACCGAGCACGTGACTGCCTTTGTGACACGTGACTGCCTGCACGCAGGCAGCGAAGTGTCACAACGGCAGCTACGTCGAACTCCGGGCCCGAAGGCAATCCGTCGCCCATGAAACGGCACGGCTGACATCTGAGACGGGCTCGTCTCACGGCATTGGGCCGCGACGTGGCTGTCGGTGCACCGTTCTAGGGTGCTCACCGGGTCGAGTCGAGAGGGACGGTCATGGCGCTGTGGACCTTGCACGGGGACGGCAAGCTGAAGCCAGGCGAGGTGGTGGCACCCGACGAACGGCTCTCGTGGGGCAAGACCATCGGCCTGGGTGCGCAACACGTGGTGGCCATGTTCGGCGCCACCTTCGTGTTCCCGTTGCTGATGGGGCTCAACCCCCAGCTCGCGGTGATGATGTCGGGCGTCGCCACGCTGATCTTTCTCCTCGTGGTGCAGGGCCGGGTGCCGAGCTACCTGGGCTCGTCCGCGTCGTTCGTGGGCGTGGCCACAGCCATCTACGGCGCCGGCGGCAACCCGGCCGACGTCACCGGCGCCATGCTCTGGGTGGGCGTGCTGCTGTTCATGGTGGGCATCATCATTCACTTCGCGGGCTCGCGCGTGATTCATCGGGCCCTGCCGCCGGTTGTCACCGGAGCGGTGGTCATGCTGATCGGCTTCAACCTGGCTCCCGTCGTGGCCGGCACCTACTGGCCGCAAGACCAGTGGATCGCCCTGTTCGTGATGATCGTGGTGGTCGTACTGAGCGTGGGCGTGAAGGGCTTCATCGGACGTATCGCGATCTTTCTCTCGCTCGTGATCGGCTATGTGGCGAGCTGGCTGGCCGACGTGCTGACCGGCCCGATCACGTCGTACAGCCCGGCGGCGGGCGAGGCCACCACCCACCCGCGGGTCGACTGGTCGGGCGTCGCGAGCGCCAACTGGATCGGTTTTCCGCCCCTGACCGACCTCACCACCTGGAAGTTCAACGCCGCCACCAACGTGGTGGGTATTCACGGGCCGCACTTCAACGTCGCGTTCGCGCTGATCGCGCTGCCGGTGGTGATCGCGCTGATCGCCGAGAACACCGGGCACGTCAAGGCGGTGGCCGAAATGACCGGCGCCAACCTCGACCAGGACATGGGCCGGGCCATCGCCGCCGACGGTATCGGCTCGGTGGTTGCCACCGCGGTCGGCGCGGGCCCCACCACCACCTACGCCGAGAACATCGGCGTCATGGCGGCCACCCGGGTGTACTCGACGGCGGCCTACGTGGTGGCCGCGCTGGTGGCGATTCTGTTCGGCTTCTCGCCCAAGTTCGGCGCGATCGTGTCGGCGACGCCGGGCGGCGTGCTGGGCGGCATCACTGTGGTGCTCTACGGCATGATCGGCCTGCTCGGCGCCAAGATCTGGAAAGAGAACGGCGTCGACTTCGGCAATCCGATCAACCTGGTGCCGGTGTCGGCGGGCATCATCATCGGCATCGGCGATGTGTCGTTGGTGTTCAGTCCTCAGTTCGAGTTGAGCGGCATCGCACTCGGCACCATCGTCACCGTGGCGGTCTACCACCTGGCCCACGCCCTGGCACCCAAGGAGTTGCGGGACGCCGCCGGCGGCACGGTGCTGATCGTCGACGAGCCGGGCATCTGGACCGACGAAGACGACGGCCCGGCGAAACGCTGATCGCGAACCGGGCGGGTCGCCTGTAAGAGCATGCGCCACTGCCCCGCTGACCAGCGTGCAGAGCACCCGTCCAATCCCGCAGCTGGTTGAGCCAGATTGGGGACGGTTCTACTTCTGGCTCAAGGGACGGTTCCAGATCTAGCTCAAGGGACGGTTCTCTGGGCCAGAAGTAGAACCGTCCCCATTCCGACTCACGTCGAGCGAGCTGGGCACGCCGGCGCGGTCCATCGCTGCGGTGGACCCAGGCCGAGACCGTTAGGCTGCCGCGCGTGCCTCGCCTCACCCCCGCCGTCCGTTCTGGCCTGTCGATCGCGATCGCCGTCGGCATCTACGGGGTGTCATTCGGAGCGCTGGGCGTGGCCGCCGGACTGAGCGTCGCCCAGACCTGCGCCCTCAGTTTGCTGATGTTCACCGGCGGCTCGCAGTTCGCGTTCGTGGGCGTGATTGCCGGCGGCGGCACCGGGTTGAGCGCCCTGACCGCCGCCACCCTGCTGGGGCTGCGCAACGGCGTCTACGGCATGCAACTCGAGGCGATGCTGCGGCCCAAGCGAACGATGGCGCCGGTGTATGCCCAGTTCACCATTGACGAGTCGATGGCCAACGCCACCGCCCAGGAGACCCCCGACGAGCAAAGCCGCGGCTTCTGGACGGCCGGCCTCGGCGTCTTCGTGATGTGGAACACGTTCACCCTGGTGGGCGCCCTGGCCGGCAACGCGATGGGCGACCCGGCCAGGTGGGGTTTGGACGGCGCCGCGTGCGCCGCCTTTCTCGGCCTGCTGTGGCCGCGGCTACACGGCCGCGACCCGATCGCGATCGCCGTGGTGTGCGCGGTGGCCACGATCGTGTGTATTCCGCTGACGCCGCCCGGGCTGCCGATCATCATCGCGGCTGTGGTGGCGGCGGCGGTGTGGGCTTCGCAGCACCGGAGAGCCGCCTGATGGACATGTGGCTCTGGGTGCTGGCGGCGGCCGCCGCCTGTTATGCGCTGAAGCTGCTCGGCTATCTGCTGCCGAAGTCGCTGCTCGACCGGCCCTGGGTGCCATCGCTGGCGGCTGCGCTGACGGTGGGGCTGCTGTCGTCCCTGGTGGTCGCCAACACTGTCAGCAAGGGCCAGGGCCTGGTGCTCGATTCGCGCCTGCTCGGCCTGGGTGCAGCCGCCGTGGCACTGAAGCTGAAGGCGCCCTACATCGTGGTCGTGATCGTCGGCGGCGCCGCGACGGCCGCCGGACGATCGGCCGGCCTGCCCTGACCAGCGGGCTTCTTGATGCTGTTGCGGCGCGCGGTGTGCGCGGCGTTCCGCATGGCGTCTGCTGGCGCGCACGGCCATCTCTGTCTTTGCGATCGCCTGCGTGCCAGCGTCTGTCCGTCGTGAGATCCCGGCGTCCGCCGGGATGACGAGTGAAGCAGCGGCCCCTCGTGAGACCCCGGCCTGCGCCGGAACGACGAGTGAAGCAGCGGGCCGTCGCGAGATCCCGGCCCGCGCCGGGATGACGACGAATCACCGGGATGACGATGAATCTGACGACGATCCCGCGCCGGGTAGCCGGTGTCGCTACCGTGGAGAGACTCCCAACCGTCGGCTTCGGCCGCTCGTACAGCGAGGCCTCTCATGGAAACCGGTGCCATTCTGTCGTGGACCCTGGTGAGCGAATGCCCCGTTCCGGCCGACGTCCAACACCTGCTGACCCAGCGCGAGCAGCCCGTCGCCGCGTACCGCACCTTTCGCGACGTGGCCATCTTCACCAACCTGCGGCTGATCGTGCGCGACGCCCAGGGCATGAGCGGCAAGAAGGTCGAGATCTACTCGCTGGCCTACTCACGAATCGACATGTGGTCGTCCGAGAACGCGGGCAGCCTCGACTGGAACTCAGAGCTTGAGCTCTGGACCCGCGCGGGCCACATCAAGGTGAAGCTCAACAAGGGCATCGACGTGCGCCGGCTCGACGGCCTGATCGCCCACATGGTGCTGAACAGCCGGTAGCCCCGCAGTCCGCGCTGAGCCATCCAGAGGTGGCACCGCTAGTGGTGCCACATCTGGATGTCTTCAGCCCGTGAACTCTGTGAGGTCTCGACAAGCTCGACCAGCGGTGAACCGTCAGACCTCGAGCATCGCCGAGCCCAGCCACTCGGCCGGAATGCCGAAGCCCTCGACCAGCGCCGTCGCCCGGGGTCGCAGGTCGCCGCAGAGCTGATTGATGTGCTTGCGCAGGGCCTTGGCACGGGCGTCCGACATGCGGTTGTGGGCTAGGAACCAGCCGGCGTCGGCTTCGAGGCTGGTGAGGGCGAACAGCGTGCAGAGCTCTTCGAGCGTCTGCTTGGCCGGCCCGTCATCGCAGGCTTCGATACCGGCGATGAACGAATCGAGCACCACCCGGTCCATGTGCGCGCGGGCCACGAAAATGACATGGTCCTGCATCGCGTTGACCGCCTCGAACGAGTCGCGGTCGGCCGCTCGCATGCGCCGGGCCAGCGAGTCGATGCTGTGCCGCTCGCGCTCTTCGAACATCCACGCGTGCCAACCACGGTCGTAGAACGCCGCCGCGTCGCCCTTGCGCCGCGCGGTGGCCACCAGCCGCTCGGCGAGCAGCCCGGCCCCGGTGCGTTCGATCACCGACGAGCCCACCATGCGTGCCGACGCCTGAACCATGCCCAGCCGGTCGAGCCCGCCCCACACCTCGCGGTAGTTGGTCAGCACGCCCTTGGCCACCAACTGCAGCAGCACCGTGTTGTCGCCCTCGAAGGTGGCGAACACGTCGGTGTCGGCCCGCAGTTGGGTGAGCCGGTTCTCGCTCATGTAGCCGGCCCCGCCGCACGCCTCACGGCAGGTCTGCACGGTCGCGTTGGCGAACTCGGTGTTGAGCGCCTTCAGCCCGGCGGCCAGGGTCTCCAGGGCCCGCTGCTCCTTCGGCTGATGATCGGGGTTGGACGCCACGCGGGCGAATGAGTCGATCAGGTCGTTCTGGGCGAACCCCAGCGCATAGGTGCGGGCGATGGCCGGCAACAGCTTGCGCTGGTGCGCCAGATAGTCGAGCAGTGGCGTCTCGTCTTCGGTGCCGGGGTGCCTGAACTGGGTGCGTTGCTGCGCGTACAAGGTGGCGATCGACAAGGCCCGACGGGTCGCCAACGCCGCGCCGCCGCCGATGCAGATGCGGCCCCGCACCAGAGCGCCGAGCATGCTGAAGAACCGCCGGTTCGGGTTCTCGATGGACGACTCGTACTGCCCGTCGGTGTTCACCGAACCGAACCGGTCGAGCAGCAGGTCGCGGCCCACCGGCACGTGGTCGAAGCTGATCCAGCCGTTGTCGACGCCGATCAAACCGCCCTTGTGCCCGTTGTCGCCGATCGTGACACCCTCATGCACCGAGCCGTCGTCGTCACGAATCGGCACCAGAATGCAGTGGACGCCGTGCTCGGTGCCGTCGACGATCAACTGGCCGAACACCGCAGCCATGTGGCCGTGCGCTGCGGCGTTGCCGATGTAGGTCTTGGCCGACGATTCCTTGGGTGAATGCACCACGAAGTCGCCCGCCTCGGGATCGAACGTGATGGTGGTTTCGAGCGACTGCACGTCGCTGCCGTGTCCCCGCTCGGTCATCGCGAAGCAGCCCAGCACCTCAAGGCTCAAGGCACCGCCGAGAAAGCGGTCGTGCTGGTCATCGTTGCCCAGGCTGGCAATCGCGCCGCCGAACAGGCCGTGCTGCACGCCCGACTTGATGGCCACCGACAGGTCGCCGTGCGAGATGGTCTCGAAGTCGATCAGCGACTGCACCAGCGTCGCTTCGTCGGCCGATTCCGCCGGCTGAATGGCCTGCCCGAAACCGTGATCGACGAGCACCTTCAGCCGTTCTAGCGTCCACTGCCTGGCTTCGGCCAGCCCCAGGGACGGGTCGCGGTGCATGCCGTCCGTTGGGTAGGCGGCGCGTCCGGCGGCCCGGCGCTCGTGATGCCGGCCCTCGAACGCGGCGTTCAGGGCTACGCCCAAGTCGACCTCGGCGGTCGTGTCGGCGACGGCTTCGTCGGCGGTGATGGTGCTCATCGGTGCTCCTCGTTGATGGTGGTGACGAGATTGAAGGCCGGCCCGACCAGGGCGGCGAGGTCGCCGGCGACGTCATCGGCGGGGCGATGCATGCCCGACCTGATCCACTGGTCGGTGGCTGCTCGCACAGCCCCGACCAGGGCGTGGCCCCAGGTGTCGGCGAGGTCGGCGTCGTAGCCGCGCGAGCGCAGAATGTCGGCCATGCGCTCGCCGATGCGCATGGTCAGGCCGGTGACGGGGTCGTCGGTCAGATCGCCGTCGACCAGCGGCCGCGACATCACGAACCGGTAGATCTCGGGGTCGCGTTGCACCAGCGCCAGGTAGCCACTGGCCAGATCACGCACCAGCCCGGGCAGGTCGTCACCGGTCCAACTGACCGACGCGTGCAGGTCGTCCAGAATGAACTGCGCGGTCTTCTCGACCACCGCCCGGTACAGCCCCGGACGGTCGCCGAAGTGCCGGTAGATCACGGGCTTGGACGTGCCCGCCTCGGCCGCGATGTCGTCGAGGCTGACCGTCGCCCCCTGCCGCCGGATCGCGCGCAGGGTCGACTCCACCAGCTCGATGCGCCGCTCTCGGCGGTGCTCGGCCCAGCGGGTGTCGCGCCCGTCCGTCTGTGTGTTCACGAAACTCAGAGTACCCGGTACTTTCCGTACCTGCTACCGTAAGTACCACCTATCTGCGAAGGAGCTCCGATGGCTGATCTGCGCAACGCCGTGCTGGTGGGCGGCAACCGCATTCCGTTCGGCAGAATCGGCGGGGCGTACGCGTCCGCCACCAACATCGACATGCTGACCGCCGCCCTCGACGGCCTGGTCGCCCGCTACGGCCTGGCCGGCGAGCGGCTGGGCGAAGTGGCCGCCGGCGCGGTGCTCAAACACAGCCGCGACTTCAACCTCACCCGCGAGGCAGTGCTGTCGTCGGCCCTGAACAATCACACGCCCGCCTACGACATCCAGCAGGCGTGCGCCACCAGCCTCACCGCCGCGGTTCAACTCAGCAACCGCATCAGGGTCGGCCAGCTCGACGTGGCCATCGCCGGCGGGGTCGACTCGGCGTCGGATTCGCCGATCGCGGTGAACGACCGGCTGCGCAAGACGCTGATCAAGCTCAACGCTGCCAAGACTCCGATGAACAAGCTGAAGACCCTGGCCACGGTGCGTCCGGGTGACCTGGCGCCCGAGGTACCGGCGGCAGCCGAGCGTCGCACCGGGCTGAACATGGGCCAGCACCAGGCCATCACCACCAAGCAGTGGGGCATCACCCGTGAGGCTCAGGACGAACTCGCCGCCGCCAGCCACCACAACCTGGCCCGCGCCTGGAAGGACGGCTTTTTCGACGACCTGGTGACCCCCTACCTGGGGCAGACCATCGACCAGACGCTGCGGGCCGACACCTCGGTGGAGAAGTTGGCCAAGCTGCGGCCGGTGTTCGGCGACGAGCCCGGCGCGAGCATGACCGCCGGCAACTCCACCCCCCTGTCGGACGGCGCCGCGGTGGTGCTGCTCGCCGACGAGAACTGGGCGCGCGAGCGCAACCTGCCCGCGCTGGCCCGCATCGTTGACGCCGAGACCGCCGCCGTCGACTACCTGCTCGGCCAAGAGGGGCTGCTGATGGCGCCGGCACACGCGGCCGCCCGGCTGCTCACGCGCAACGGCATGGCGCTGCAAGACTTCGCCCTGTACGAGATTCACGAGGCGTTCGCTTCGACGGTGCTGTGCACCCTCGCCGCCTGGGAGTCGGACGACTACTGCCGCGACACCCTGGGCCTGCCCGGGGCGCTGGGGTCGATCGACCGCTCGAAACTCAACGTGCACGGCTCGTCGCTGGCGGCCGGTCACCCGTTCGCCGCCACCGGTGCGCGCATTCTGGCGTCGCTGGCCAAGATGCTGGCCGCGAAGGGCTCGGGTGCGCGCGGGCTGATTTCGGTGTGCGCCGCGGGCGGCCAGGGCGTGGTGGCGATCGTGGAGGCGATCTGATGAACCTCGACTCGCTGATCGCGGGGGCACTCAACTCCCCCTTGGGCAAGAAGGCCATGGCGGCCGCCGGGTTCGCCGAGGCCACCAAACTGCGGCGGGGCGAGGCGCTGCCGTCGGGGCCGCTGGCGCTCGGCGTGGTGGGCGAGTCGTCCGCCGTGGCCGACGCGTTGGCAGCCGTGGGGCTGAGCGCAGAGCCGGCGCTGATCGACTCGCCAGAAACGCGCACCAAAGACGACAAGGGACGCGATCAGGCCCCCGCCTACCCCGCGAAGATCGGCGCGGTTCTGGTGGACGCCTCGCAGGTCGCGACGGTGGATCAACTGGAGCAGGTGCGAGCGGTGCTCAGGCCGGCGATGCGCGGGCTGGAGCCGTCCGGACGGGTGATCATCGTGGCCGCGGACCCGGCCACCGCATCGTCGGTCGAGCAGGCGGCAGTGCGGCAGGCGCTCGACGGCATCATGCGCAGCGTCGGCAAAGAACTGCGGGCCGGGGCAACGGCCAACCTGGTGCAGGTGGCCGACTCGACCACCCCGGCCCAGCTGGGCGTGGTGCTGCAGTTTCTGCTGTCGGGCCGCTCGGCCTACGTCGACGGGCAGCCCCTGGTGCTCGCCGACGTGGCCACGACCCCCGCACCCGAGGGACGCATCGTGGTGGTCACCGGCGCTGCCCGCGGCATCGGTGCGGCGATCGCACGGCGCTTCGCCGCCGACGGTGCGCGGGTCGTGGTGGTCGACGTGCCGATGGCCGGCGAGGCGATGGCCGGGGTGGCCAACGAACTGCACGGCACCGCGCTGCAACTCGACATCACCGTGCCCGACGGGGGTGCGCGCATCGCCGAACACGTCGCCCAGCGCTACGGCGAGGGCGCACGCATCGGTGCCCTGGTGCACTGCGCGGGCATTCTGCGCGACCGCATGCTGGCCAACCTCGATGAGGTCCGCTGGGCGTCGGTGCTGCAGGTCAACCTGGCCGCGCAGCTGCGCATGAACGAGGTGCTGCTCGACCCGTCGGTGGCCGGCGGTCTCGCCGACGGGGCGCGCATCGTCGCGGTGGCGTCCACCAGTGGCTGGGCCGGCAACAAGGGGCAGACAAACTACGCGGCGTCCAAGGCGGGCGTGATGGGCATGGTGCGAGCGCTGGCGCCGAGCGTGGCCGAGCGCGGCATCGTGGTGAACGGCGTGGCTCCCGGGTTCATCGAAACCGACATGACGGCGTCCATTCCGGTGATCGACCGCGAGATCTTTCGCCGCAGTTCGAGCCTGCTGCAGGGTGGTAAGCCGGCCGACGTGGCCGAGGCGATCGTGTTTCTCGCCGATCCCGAGACGCCGATGAACGGCCAGGTTGTGCGGGTGTGCGGTCAGTTGATCGTGGGCCGCTGATGGCCCACGTCGTATTGGACGCCATGCCGGGTGCGGCCGGGCTGTACGCGAAGGCGTTGGCGCCGGCGCGCCGTCCGGACGTTGCTGCGGGCCTGGCCGACACCACCGTGCGGCTGGCCGGGCATCGGTGCACGGTGGCCGAGGTGGCGGCGTACAACAGTGTGTGCGGGTTCGTGCTGGCTGACGAGTTGCCGGCGACCTGGTTGCACGTGCTGACGTTTCCGCTGCAGTTGACGCTGATGACGGCGTCCGACTTTCCGCTGGCACCGGCCGGCATGGTGCACGTGAGCAACGTGATGACGCAGCATCGTCCGGCGTTGATCACCGAGGCCTTCGACCTGGTGGTGCGTGCCGAGAACCTGCGCCCGCACCGCCGTGGGGTGCTGGTCGACCTGGTCGGCGAGGTGCGCGTGCGTGACGAACTGGTCTGGCAGGGTCGCTCGGTCTACCTCAATCGGCAGGCGAAACTGGCGCCGAATCCCGAGCCCGGGCCGGCGCCCAAGGCTCAGGGCGACGGATCGGGTACCGATGTCGGGGCATCCGACGTACACCTGGCGACGGCCGGGCTGTGGCGGCTGCCGGCGGATCTGGGGCGGCGGTACGCGGCGGTCTCGGGCGACGTGAACCCGATTCACCTCAACCCGTTGGCGGCCAAGGCATTCGGTTTTCCGCGCGCCATCGCCCACGGCATGTGGACGCACGCCCGCATGTTGGCAGCGCTGCAGGCACGGCTACCCGACTCGTACGCGGTGTCGGTCGAGTTCGCCAAACCGGTGCTGCTGCCGTCCACCGTTTCGTTCTCGGTGGCCGAGCAACCAGACGGCTTCGAGGCGTCCCTCGCCAACCGCGCCGGCGACAAGACCCACGCCACGCTGACCCTCACCACCTGAGCAGGGGACGGTTCTCCAGCGGTAAGGGGACGGTTCTCCAGCGGTAAAGGGACGGTTCTCCAGCGGTAAAGGGACGGTTCTCCAGCGGTAAAGGGACGGTTCTCCAGCGGTAAAGGGACGGTTCTCCGAACGGTGAGGGGACGGTTCTCCGACGGTTGGAGAACCGTCCCCTCACCGGTTGGAGAACCGTCCCCCATCAGCCTTGACGCAGGCGCCGGAGGGTCACTTCGGCGAGCAGCGCCGAGCAGTCGGCCAGCACCACGTCGTCGAACAGGGCCCGCGGCGAGTGGTTGGTGGCGGTGGTGTTCCAGTCATCACCTGGGTAGGCCGACACGAAGATGTAGGCCCCCGGCACCTGCTCGAGCACGTAGCTGAAGTCTTCGGCGCCGGCTTCGGGAAACGGCATCTCGACGTACCGCTCGGCCCCGAACAGGTCGGTAACGGTGTCGGTCATCAGGGCGTAGGCGGCGTCGTCGTTCACGGTCACCGGGTAGCCCGGCACATAGTTCACCTCGGCGCTCAGTCCGTGCGCCTCGGCGATGCCGCGGGCCAGCCGTTCGATGCGTTCGGGCACCTGGTCGTGGTTGGTCTTCGAGAAGGTGCGCACGGTCAGGTCGATGTGCGCGTCGTCGGGAATGATGTTCTCTTTGGTGCCGCCCACGATGCGTCCCGCGGTGACCACCACGGGGTCGAAGGCGTCGAACTGCCTGGTCACCATGGCCTGCAGGGCCAGGACGATCTCGCACGCCACCGGTACCGGATCCTTCGACCGGTGCGGCTGCGACCCGTGCCCGCCGACACCCCGCACGGCGATGTAGCACTGATCGGCGGCCGCCATCAGCACCCCTGCTCGCCCCGTCCACACCCCCAGCGGAGCCTGCGCCGAGATCACGTGCAGGCCGAACGCGGCGTCGGCGCGGCGCCCGGCGGCATCCAGCACACCCTCGGCGATCATCGGGGCCGCCCCACCCGGGCCCTCCTCGCCCGGCTGGAACATGAACACCACGTCGCCGGGCAACTCGTCGCGCAGTTCGTGCAGAATCCTCACCGCACCCACCAGGCCCGCCACGTGCAGGTCGTGCCCGCAGGCGTGCATGGTGCCGGTGGTCGAGGCGAACGGCTGCCCGGTGGCCTCGGTCACCGGCAGCCCGTCCATGTCGCCCCGCAGCAGCACGATCGGACGCTCCCCCGCCGTCTCGGCCCGCCCGCGCAGCACCGCCACCACGCTGGTCACCGACTCGCCGGTGGTGATCTCGAGATCCAACCCGTCCAGCGCGGCCAGAATGCGGGCCTGAGTACGGGGGTTGTCGTTGCCGAGTTCGGGGTCGGCGTGCAGTTCACGGCGCAGCGCCTGAAGTTCGGGGTGCAGTCGCGCGGCGATGTCGGTGGTGGACGTCATGTGGTCAGCTTGCCAGACCCGTTGCGACGCGCCGTCGAGAGATCCCGGCGCTCGCCGGGATGACGAGGTGTTTCGCCGGGATGACCAGGTGTGCAGAGACACGGTCACAGCGGAGTGGGGTGCACCCCACTGTGCGGCGGCGGACGGGTCTCGACAAGCTCGACCAGCGACGAGCTCGACCAGCGACGAGTCAGTCGCGCAGCGCCCGCCCCAGGGCGTCCAGCTTGGCCTCGACGGCGCTCAACCGCACCTCTGCCTCGCCCGGCAGCGCACCCGCAGTGGTGCCGGCCACCTCGACCGACGGCCTGCGTCCTCGGGTGAACTTCCACCAACCGACGCCGACCGTCACCGCCAGCGCCGCCGTCATCACCGCGAACCGCGACCACTGGGCGCCGGCAGACACCCCCATACCCACCGCGTAGATCATGGTGAACAGCCCGCCGAGCAGCGCACCGTTGGCCAACACCGGCCCGGCGTCGGCGATCGCCAGCGACAGCAGCATCACCGCCGTGGCGCAGATCAGCAGAATGATCGACGTGGTCAGCCGCCATTGCGACCAGCTCGACTCGCCGCCCATCGAAAATTGGGGCTCGGGGTAGAACGTGTTGACGCCTATGCCCACGAAAGCCGTTACCACCAGGCCCAGAAAGAAGCTGAAGATGACCTGCAGCATCGACTGGCCCAAATCACGTTGCGCACTCATTCGTCAAGCGTGCCATCACACCGTCGACGAACAGCTCCTCCGCGCCGGGCACCAGATCGAGAAAGTAGCTGGGCTCGAACAACTCCATTTCGAGCAGCACCGCACGATCGTCGGCGTCGCGGGCGATGTCGACCCGCGCATACAGCGGCGGGCAGGACTCGCCCAGCCCCCGCTCGTCGAATAGTGTCGCCACCGCCGCGAGCGCCGCCTGCGCCAACTCGCGCTCGTCGGCCGGCGCCTCGTCGACCGTGATGGTTTCTTCGTACACGTCGCCGCCCAGCAACCCGCCGCCCAGCGCCAACAGCGGGCCCTTGCGAATGGCGTGCACGAATTCCCCGGCGAAGTGGATCAACGCGCGCTCCCCCACCCGCGCGACCGACGCGATCGCCGGCTGAATCATCACCACCTTGCCGACGCCCAGAATGTGCGCGGCCAGAGCGGTCGCGGCGGGGTCGTCCGGCTCGAACAGGCCGGTGTCGGCCGAGGCGGCGGACACGCTGGGTTTGATCACGACGCGTCCGCGCGAAGCGGTCAACGCCGCCCGTACCTCATCAGCGGTACGGCAGTAAACGGTCGGACAAGCCCGGACGCCCCGCTCGGTCAGTTCGCCCAGATAAGCCTTGTCGAGGTTCCAGCGAATCAACTCGGGATGATTCGCCACCGGCACCACCCGCTCGAGCGCAGCCAGCCAGGTCACAAACCGCTCAGCCTGCGCGGCGTAGTCCCACGGCGACTTGATCACCGCCAGGTCGAGATCGTCGTAGCGCGCCGACTCGTCGAGCCAGTCGATCACTCGGCAATCGACACCCCGGCGTTGCAGGGCCGCGACGATCGGCGCCAGGTCGCGGTCGGCGTCCACCGGGCTGGTCAGGGCGTACTGCGAGGTGATCAGGGCGACGGACGACATGTGCCCATCAAACTGCACCCGCGAACGCCGTCCAAACTGTGATCGGGCGCATGATTAGGTGCGTGACCACCGAAGACCCGTCAGACGACCTGGCGACAGTCGTGCGCTGGCAGGCGTCCGGGGGTGGGGTCGAGGTGGTGAGCTCGGGTCCACCTGTGGTCGTCGCGCTCTGCACCTGCGACGGCGGCCAAGAGATGCAGCGGCTCACGTCGACCGCGCCGGACCTGATGGATCACCTGCGCCGCACCTGATCGCAGCACACGTTGCGGCCAGGTCACAGCGACGCAGCCTCACCCCTGGGTGCGGTTTCGATACGGTGACGATCGGCGCACATGCGGGCTCAAGTGCTTGTCGGGCCCCAGGTGTGCCGCTACTGTGCCGCCATGTCTGAGCCCCTCGTCGTGATCGACAAAGTCAATAAGCACTTCGGCGACTTGCATGTTCTCAAAGACATCGATCTGTCGATCGACAAGGGCGAGGTCGTCATCTTGATCGGCCCTTCAGGGTCGGGCAAGTCCACCTTGTGTCGCACCATCAATCGCCTCGAGACCTTCGAGTCCGGCTCGATCACCATCGACGGCAAGACGCTTCCTGATGAGGGCAAGGAACTGGCCGATTTGCGCGCCGACGTGGGCATGGTGTTTCAGTCGTTCAACCTGTTCGCCCACAAGACCATTCTCGAAAACGTCACGCTCGGCCCGATCAAGGTGCGCAAGACACCCAAGGCCGAGGCCGACAAGCGCGCCCTGGAGTTGCTCGACCGGGTCGGCGTGGCGCATCAGAAAGACAAGTACCCGGCCCAACTGTCGGGCGGCCAGCAGCAGAGGGTGGCGATCGCCCGGTCGCTGGCGATGAACCCCAAGGTGATGCTGTTCGACGAACCCACCTCGGCGCTCGACCCCGAGATGGTCAACGAGGTGCTCGACGTCATGGTTCAACTGGCCAAAGAGGGCATGACCATGATCGTCGTCACCCACGAGATGGGGTTCGCCAGAAAGGCCGCTGACAAGGTGGTCTTCTTGGCCGACGGCGAGATCGTCGAGTCGAACACCCCGAACGAGTTCTTCTCGAACCCGACCTCGGCCCGAGCCAAGGACTTCCTGTCCAAGATCCTGACCCACTGAATCGACCCGACCACTCACCGACCGACGAAAAGCACGGAACCGACCAGCAAGGAGTACGTCCGACATGTCAATGAAGAAGAAAATCGGAGCAGTAGTCGCCTCAGCAGCGCTCGCCCTGACGCTGAGTGCCTGTGGAGGCGGAGCCGGTGGCTCGACCAATCTGCAAGCACTCAAGATCGGCATCAAGTTCGACCAGCCGGGCATGGGCCTCAACTCCGGCGGCAAGTACACCGGCTTCGACGTCGACGTCGCTACTTACGTGGCGGGCAAGCTGGGCACGACCCCCGACAAGATCACTTGGGTGCAGGCGCCTTCGGCGCAGCGTGAAACTCTGATCGAGACCGGCCAGGTCGACCTGGTGGTCGCCACGTACTCGATCACCGACGAGCGCAAGAAGAAGGTCAGCTTCGCCGGGCCGTACTTCATCGCCGGCCAAGACCTGCTGATTCGCGCCGACGACACCTCGATCACCGGCCCTGACTCGTTGGGTGGCAAGACTCTGTGTTCGGTGACCGGTTCAACCTCGGCCCAGAACGTCAAGAAGCAGTACCCCGACGTTCAGTTGCGCGAGTTCGGCACCTACTCCGAGTGTGTCGCTGCCTTGGTGGCAAAGGGTGTGGACGCGTTGACCACCGACAACACAATTCTCGCCGGGTACGCCTCGCAGGCGGAGTACGCAGGCAAGCTCAAGGTAGTGGGCAAGACGTTCAGCACCGAGAACTACGGAATCGGCCTGAAGCTCGGCAACACCGACCTGTGCAACAAGGTGACCGACGCCATCAAGGCGATGATCAGTGACGGCTCGTGGCAGAAGGCGGTGGACGCCAACCTCGGCCCGGCAGGGTTCAAGCCGGGCGACGGCAACCCGCCCACGCCGGCCGCCTGCTCCTGACCCGACGACTGGAGGGTGTCGTCTGAAAGGACGGCACCCTCCAGCCATATCTAGAGGGGAGACCCTATGGGTGACATCTTTGCCCGCTACGACTTCTTCGGCGCTTTCTGGCTGACCATCCAACTGTCGTTCTGGAGCGCCCTGGGGGCTCTCGTGATCGGCACCCTGGTAGCCATTCTGCGGGTGTCGCCGGTACCCGTGTTTCGACTCATCGGCACCAGCTACGTCAACCTGGTGCGCAACACTCCACTGACCCTGCTGATGGTGTCGGCCATTCTCGGTCTGTCGCTGATCATGGGCCTGCGACTGTCGAACGACGTGAACATGGACGTCTTTCTGTGGGCGATCGTGGTGCTGAGCGTGTACCACGCCGCGTTCGTATGCGAGGCGCTGCGCAGCGGCGTCAACACCATTCCAACGGGGCAGGCAGAAGCTGCCCGATCGATTGGGCTCACGTTCAGGCAGTCACTCACCGAGGTACTCCTGCCCCAGGCATTTCGTGGGGCGATCGCACCGCTTGGGTCGACCCTGATCGCCCTGATCAAGAACTCCACGGTGGCCTCGGTGATTGGCGCGTCCGAGGCGGCCGGACTGATGGCGACCATCGTCGAGAACGAGACCGGTGGCGTCGCTGTGTTCTTCCTGTTCGCACTCGGCTTCGTGATTCTCACCCTGCCTTTGGGCGTCTGGTTCACCAGCCTGTCGCGCAGACTGGCGGTGAAGCGATGAGCGCCCCGTCGGTTCTATTCGATGCGCCGGGCCCCAAGGCTCGGGCGCGGCACAACGTCCTCACTGCCGTCGGTGCCTTGTTGATCGTCGGCGTGCTGTACTTGGCCGGCGCACGCCTCGCCGAAACAGGCCAGTTGGACGCCGCCAAGTGGGCACCGTTCCTCACTGGAACGGCCTGGACGGCCTATTTGTTGCCGGGTCTGGGCGCCACCCTCACGGCCGCGGCGATCTCGGTGGTTCTGGCCGGCATCTTCGGGCTGATCTTCGGGGTGGGTCGCCTGTCGACTGTGCGTTGGATTCGCATCATCTGTGGCGTCGTCGTGGAGTTCTTCCGCGCTGTTCCGGTGCTGCTGATGATGTACTTCGCGTTCACGCTGTACAGCCGCAACGGAGTGTTTCTGCCCACCATCAACCCGCTCGCAGCGGTCGTGACCGCACTCACCCTGTACAACGGGTCGGTGATCGCCGAGCTGGTTCGCTCAGGCGTGCATGCACTTCCGAAGGGGCAGTCCGAGGCGGGGCTCTCGATCGGCTTGACGCCTCAGCAGACGCTGATGACGATTCAATTGCCGCAGGCGCTGGTGGCTATGCTGCCGGCCCTGATGGGCCAGCTGGTCGTGGTGATCAAAGACACCGCACTCGGCTACGGCATCACCTACATGGAGTTGTTGAACCAGTCGAAGACCCTGGGTTCGGCCTACGCCAACACAGTGCCCGCCTACATGGTGGCCGCGGTGCTGTTCATCATCTTGAACTACGCGATGACCAAGCTCGCCGGTGCCGTTGAGGCTCGGCTGCGCAAACGTCCGATCACCGCTGGCCCGACGACCACCACGATGCCGAACATCGTGCAGGGCGGTGCAGAACCCGGTGGCCCCACCGACGACCTGATCGAGCCGGTGCACCCCCAACCACCCAGGGACTGACACCCGGAATCCGTAACGGCTCTCGTCTCGCGACGAGAGCCGTTCGGGTGTTCAGAGTTGTGTGCCTCCGGCCGATCAGCGGCGTGGCCGTGAGCGTCCGCGCGTCTGAGCGACGGCTGATGAACGCGCGGGCCGTTGGTTTGAGCGTGTCGAAACCCCTCTCAGAGCAATGGTCTCGACACGCTCGACCAGCGAAGAATCAGCGCTTCACTAGTGGTTGTGCCATGGGCGCACGACAGCAACCGTCTCCATCAACGGTGCCCACACGCGACTCGTGATCGCTGGTCGAGCGGTGTCGAGACCCCTCACTCCCGGGGCTAGAACACCCGGTACAGGCAGCGCACCAGCGCGTCCAGGTCGGCCGTGATGGCCGCCTGTGCCGCCACCGTCAGGTCTGAGAACACGTACGTGTCGGGCTTCTCGGTCAGCAGCGTGCGCGCTGCCTCGAGAGCCGCCTTGTCGGCGTAAGTGTAGTAGTTGATCTTGCGCACACCCTGGTCGATGGACGCCCGGTACTCGTCGCAGCTCAGGCCCGAGCCGCCGTGCATCACCACCGGCACACCGCCGGCCCGACGCAGTTCGCCGATCAACTCGTAGTTGATCTTCGGTTCGGCCTTGTACAGCCCGTGCACGGTGCCGAACGAGCACGCCAGTGCGGTCACGCCCGTGGCCGCGACGAACGCCGCCGCGTCGTCCGGTCTGGTGTACAGCGCTTCGTCGGCGGTGCCGGTCGACTCCACCCCGTCTTCACGGCCGGGCATGATGCCGAGCTCGCCCTCGACCCCGAAGCCGTAACCGTCGGCGAGTTCGACCACAGCCCGGGTTTGGGCCACGTTGTCGTCGTACGGCAGCCGCGAACCGTCGAACATGGCCGAGTTGAACCCGACGGCAAAACCTCGCTCGACGTACTCGATCGTCTCGCCGTGGTCGACGTGCACCACCAGCGGCGCGCTCGAGCGGCGCGCCACCTCGACCATCACCGGCCCGATGTCTTCAATCGCGTTGACGGGCTCGTGCACCTGCGCGTGCTGCAGCACCATCGGCACCGCATACCGCTCGGCCACCTTGACCGCCCCGAGCAGCAACTCCAGGGTCGGAGTGTTGATCGCGGCGATACCGCAGTTGGCTCGTTCGGCGTGGTCGAGGGCTTGTCGCAACCCGATCAGCATGCGCGCAGCCCTCTCGTCGTTGCGGCAACCGAGCCGGCGACGCTGCCGACTCGGCACACCCGACTCTAGGCGATTGTCACACCTTTGGTGAGAACCATGTGGTTTTCGCTCTCAGTCGAGGCACCGGATCGACCTCACCGTGCCAGGCCGAACCGGGCCAGCTGCGTCCACCGTCGGCCGTCGAAGCACAGCAGGGTGAGGGCGTCCACCTTGAACGGCACGGGCAGCCGACTGCCGAGCTCGCGCTCGACGGCGTCGAGCACCTCGTCGGGCTGTCCGTCGGCGACGGTCAGGTGCGGCGCGGGGTCGGCGAACCTGCCTTCGTAGGGCGGCGTCTGCGGCCAGCGCGCCCACACGGCTCGGCTCAGCGCCCTGAACGGCTCGGACGGCCGGGGCGCCAGCCAGGCGACGCCGGGAAAGCGCCTGACGTGGGTGAGCGCAGCATCGAACGCGGGCGTGGCGGCTGCGAGCTCAGCGAGCGCCGCCAGTTGCTCATCGGTCACCGATGGCTGCGACAACCAGGGGAACAACACCGTGACGTGGGGCGGTACTCCGAAAGCGAGCGCCGGGTCGTAACGCTCGCGCACGGCCCTCACCAGCTCGTCGCTTTCGGGCACCGTGATCACGATGCCTGTGCTGCCCGTCACGTACCGCTCTGCCATGAGCCGGACCCTACTGCGGGCGTGGCCACGAGTGGCAGGTCGGTTGCGTGCCACGGGTTCAGCGAAGGGCGCTCGCGCGGCGTCGGGGCTTGTTAGGTTCGAAGGGCCGCCACGAAAGGACGCGTCTTCGCCATGGCCCACGGCCACCCCACCAGCATCGGTTCAGTCAAACCCGTCAACTGGGCCTACCAGCGAGCGCCCATGATCGTGTACTGGGAACTCACCAACGCCTGCGGACTGGCCTGCCGCCATTGCCGGGCCACCGCCATGCCCGACCCGGCACCGGGTGAGCTGAGCACTGCCGAGTCGATCGCTCTGCTCGACGACATCACCGGGTTCGGCGACCCGTTGCCGCACGTGGTGATGACCGGAGGCGACCCGCTGATGCGACCCGACCTGCGTGAACTGATCGCCGCTGCCCGGCAGCGCGGCATCGGGGTGTCGCTGGCGCCCGCCGTGACTCCCCTGCTGACGGCCGAGCGCATGCGCGAGTTCGCCGCCGACGGTGTGCAGGCCATTTCGCTCAGCCTGGACGGCTCGTGCGCCGCCCTGCACGACGGCCTGCGCGGAGTTGAAGGCACCTTCGACGCCACCATCGAGGCGCTCGATCAGGCAGCCGATTCCGGTCTGTCGGTGCAGGTGAACACGTTGGTCACAGCCACCACGGCAGACGACCTGCCGGCCATTTACGACCTGCTCGAAGCCCACACGCTGATGCAGTGGAGTCTGTTCTTTCTGATCTCGATCGGCCGCGGCGCCGAACTCACCGAACTCACCCCGGGGGCGGCCGAGCGGGTACTGCTGTGGGCGCAGCGCACGGCCCGCACCGCACCCTGGCGCATCAAGACCACCGAAGCCATGCACTACCGTCGGCTCGGCGCCAATGCCCTGACCCGTGCCGGTCTCGACCGCGCCCAGATCGAACAGCACCCGATCGCGCGCTCCTTCGGCATTCGCGACGGCAACGGCATCGTGTTCGTCAGCCATCAGGGCGACGTCACGCCCTCGGGCTTCCTGCCGTTGACGGTCGGCAACGTGAAGCACACCAGCCTGGTCGAGCTGTATCGCAGCGACCCGACCATGCTGGCACTGCGTGACCCCGAGCAGTTCAAGGGCCGCTGCGGGGCCTGCGAGTTCAACCGCTGGTGCGGTGGCTCACGAGCCCGCGCCTTCGCGTGGACGGGCGATCCGCTCGAATCGGACCCGCTGTGCCCCTACCAACCGCGCGAGCAGGTGCTGGCCGCGCATTGATCGGTGTGCTCTGATCGAGTGCGAAAAGACTGCGTTGATCTGACCCCCGTCTGAGGTGGTCAGATCAACGCTCTGTGCCGTGGCAGACAGCGGCATCGGCGCGACTGCCGCTCGAGTGCCCTCAGTCCGGGGCCCGACCCGGGTCTGTGGTCACACCCGACCATGTCGGCCACGACGAGGGCCCCGACAAAGCTCCACGAGCAGCCTGGGCCGGTCACGGCTAGGTTGTGACCATGGCGCCGAGCATCGACCTCAACAGCGACGTCGGCGAGGGCTTCGCGCTCTGGTCGCTGGGCGACGACGCCGCCATGCTCGCCATCACCTCGAGCGCCAACATCGCCTGCGGGTTTCATGCGGGCGACCCGCGCGGCATGCGGGCCACGCTCGAGATCGCTGCCCGCCACGGCGTCACCCTGGGCGCCCACGTGGCCTACCGAGACCTCGCCGGATTCGGCCGCCGCGACCTCGACGTTTCGGCCGACGACTTGTTCGCCGAGACGATCTACCAGATCGGGGCCCTGCGCGCCCTGGCCAGCAGCGTCGGAACCTCCGTTGACTACGTGAAACCGCACGGCGCCCTCTACAACCGAATCGTGCATGACGAGCGGCAGGCGTCGGCTGTCGTACGAGCCATGGTCGAACTCGACCCCACCCTGGTGCTGCTCGGGCCGCCGGGTGCGGTGGTACTCGACCTGGCCGAAGAGGCCGGGCTGACCACTGCGACCGAGGCGTTCGCCGACCGCGCCTACACCCCTGACGGACGATTGGTGTCACGCCGCGAACCCGGTGCCGTTCTGCACGACCCGACACTGATCGCCGACCGCATGCTCACCCTGGTGCAGACCGGACGGCTCACCGCCGTCGACGGCACCGAACTGCAACTCAGCCCCGACTCGATCTGCGTGCACGGCGACACCGACGGTGCGGTTGCCGTGGCGCGGGCCGTCCGCGAGAAGCTCGAGACCGCCGGGGTGGCCGTCAAACCCTTCGCAACGCGCTGATGGCCGACGACCGCCGGGTGTTGCCGATGGGCGACCGAGCCTGGCTCGTCGAACTGCCCGACCTCGACGACGCGCTGAGGCTGTTCGCGTCGCTCACAGCGGCCCACTTGCCCGGAGTCGTCGAGGCGGTGCCGGCCGCGCGCACCGTGCTGGTGAAGTTCGACCCCCTGACCACGACAGCCGACGAGTTGGGAACTCGGCTGGCATCCCTGCCCGCCGCACCCAAAGCGGCGGCCAGCGGACGCCTGGTCACCATTGCCGTGCATTACGACGGCGACGACCTCGCCGAAGTGGCCGAACTGCTGGGCCTGAGCGAGAGCGAGGTGATCGATCGGCACACCGCCGCCACCTATCGGGTCGCCTTCGGGGGTTTCGCCCCCGGCTTCGCCTACCTCACCGGAGGCGACCCGATCTTCGACGTGCCCCGACGCAGTTCGCCACGCACCCGCATCGCCGCCGGATCGGTGGCCCTGGCCGGCCGGTTCTCGGCGGTGTATCCGCGCGAAAGTCCCGGCGGCTGGCAACTGATCGGCCGCACCGACCAAGCGATGTGGAACCTCGACCGCGACCCTCCGGCCGCCCTGCAGCCGGGCGATCGGGTGCGTTTCGTCGAAGCCGGCGAACCACCGTCGGTCGAGCCCGCCGAGACGCCCACCGACCCACCCCCGGTCGAGCCCGTCGAGACCCCCGCAGCGGCCCTCGAGATCGTCTCCGTCGGCGCACAGGCCCTGCTGCAGGACGACGGACGCCCAGGCATGGCCGCCATGGGCGTGCCCGGCTCGGGCGCCCTCGACCGGTTCGCCCTGCACCAGGCGAACCGGCTGGTCGGCAACCCGTCCGGTACGGTGGCGATCGAGTTCGCCTTCGGTGGTGCCGTGCGCGCGCTCGCTGACGTGGTGGTGTGCGTGTCGGGCGAACGGACGTCGGTCGCCCTCACCCACGCCGACGGCCGCACCACCGCCATCACCCACCCCACGCCGGTGCACCTGCACTGCGGCGACACGCTGACCATCAGCCCGGGGCGGGGCGCCCGCACCTACCTTGCTGTTCGCGGCGGCTTCGACGTGCCGGCCGTGCTGGGCAGCCGCTCATCCGACGTGCTGTCGGGCATCGGTCCGGCGCCCCTAAGGGCCGGCGCCGGACTGGCGATCGCCGCACCGGCCGGCCCGTCGACGGTCGGCGAGCCCGAACCCTGGCCCCGCCGGCTGAGCGCCGGCGTGATCGAACTACCCGTCATGCTGGGCCCGCGTGACGACTGGTTCACCGACGTCGACGAGCTGTTCGCCCAGCCGTGGACGGTCACCCCCCAGTCGAACCGCGTCGGCCTACGGCTGCGTGGCCATCGGCCATTGACCCGCGCGATCGACCACGAGTTGTCCAGCGAGGGCATGGTCGCGGGTGTCATCCAGGTGCCGCCGGACGGGCAGCCTGTGCTGTTTCTGGCCGACCATCCAGTCACCGGCGGCTACCCGGTGATCGCGGTGCTGCACTCATCGGCGCTCGACAAAGCGGGGCAACTGGCACCCGATCAGGTCGTTCGGTTCGTGCGGGCATCGGGCTCGACACCCCAGTGAGACAGAGCCGTCACCCGTGACCAGATTCGCCGGCGTCGTCGACTGTCTGCTGCAGAGCTGCCGCGGCTGCTAGCGTCGCTGCGGTGACGGCCCTGATTCACCTCAACGGCCCGCCGGGCATCGGCAAGTCGACGCTGGCCGCGCGGTACGCCGACCGGCACCCCGGCACGCTGAACCTCGACATCGACACCCTGCACCACCTGATCGGCGGCTGGCGCACCTCACAGGGGCAGTTCCACGATCTGTTGAGGCCGCTCGCCTGGGCGATGGCCGGCACCCACCTGGCCGACGGGCGCGACGTGATTCTGCCGCAGTACGTGGGCGACCTGCAGCAGTTGCAGATCTTCGAACGGGTCGCTCACGACGCCGAAGCCGACTTCATCGAAATCGTGCTGCTCGACGATCGCGACGCCGCCATCGAGCGATTCAACAGCCGCGACGACGACAGCGAGTGGACGCGTGACAACAACGAACTGGTCGCCGATCTGGGCGGTGACGAGTTCCTGGCCGGCATGTACGACCGATTGCTGGCTGTCCTCGAGGCCAGGCCGGACGCAGTCGTCGTACGTAGTGTGCGTGGAGCGATCGACCAGACGGCGGCGACGCTCGACCGGGCGCTCGCAACGCTGTGCGCTGAGGGGTGATCCGACCTGCTGGAACTTCGCCATCGGCTAGTTCACGGTCATCGGCGCGAGTTGCGAGTGGTGCGGACTGATCAACGCGTGGGCCGTTGGTTGAGCTTGTCGAAACCTCTAGCCGCAACGGGTCTCGACAAGCTGTGAGAGTTGGTGGTGGCTGGCCTGGGGCTAGCTGGCAGGGTGGTGGGACCGGTTGTTCGTGTGCGGGTCGTGACCCTTCGACAAGCTGACCGTCCGCAATTGTGCGGGGTGTCTTGGTCGAGATCTGTCCGGCTCGTGCACGGAGAACCGGCCGACCATCCCGGCCCACTCGTTGGCCTGATAGAAGCCCGTCCCACCGCTTTGGCGGGGTGACCGATCACAGTAACGCCACGGGTGACTCTTTCCCCGGGATGGCCGCGCCGGTTCGACCGGCTCGATGCCCAACATCCCGAAAACAGGAGGCTCAGACACCGATGGCCATCGTTGCAGATACCTACACCTATGTGGTGGGTGTGGACACCCACGCCGCCACTCATCATTACGCGATCGTGGAGACCCGTAGCGGCGGCCAGATCACCCACGGGAAGTTCCCCACCCATGCCGCGGGCTTGTTGCGGGCCGTGGATTGGATCAGCCGCCGCACCAGTGTTGACGACAACCCAGCTGTCGACCAGGTGCTGATCAGCATGGAAGGCACCGGCAGTTACGGCGCCCAGGCAGCCGAGCTGCTCGCCGCACGCGGTTACCGGGTCGTCGACGCACCCTCGCCGAAACGGGCTCGTGGCAGCGGCAAGAACGACCACATCGATGCCCTGGTCGCTGCCCGCGGCGCGTTACCCAAGGACAGCGAACGGCTCGCCGACCGACGCGCCGGCCATACCCGTGCCGCGCTGCAGATCCTGCTCACCGCCCGCGACAGCATGCGACGCGACCGGACCCGTTCCAAGAACCAGCTCACCGCGCTGCTACGCACCCACAACCTCGACATCGATGCCCGCAAGGGAATCAACAAGGTCCACATCAGCCTCATTGCGGGCTGGCGCAAGCGGCCCACCGACACCACCCTGGCCCGGATCGCCCGCACCGAAGCGCACCGCCTCGCCACCCGCATCCACACCCTGGACGCCGACCTCGACAGCAACGAGAAAGCCATCAACGCCCTCGTGCGTGAACTCGAACCAACCCTGCTCGACCTGCCCGGCCTCGGACCCATCAACGCCGCCATTGTGCTCGCCGTCTGGTCTCACCCCGGCCGCATCCATGACGAAGCCGGCTTCGCCAAGATCGGCGGCGTCTGCCCCCTGGAGATCTCCTCGGGCAACTCCAAGGATCATCGCCTCAACCGCACCGGCGACCGACAACTCAACTCAGCCCTGAACTCCATCGCGAACACCCGCATGCGACACGACGAAACCACCAAGGCCTACGTCAAGAAACGCAAACAGCAAGGCCAAACCAAACCCCGAATCCGACGCTGCCTCAAGCGCTACATCGCCCGCCAAATCTTCCGACACCTCAACACGACCACCCTTGACAAGACATAGAAGCGTCTCGACCAGTGCTCCCGAAGGATCGGATCAAACAATCGCGTTGAGTCGGCGCAGAATAGTGGCCGCGCTTTCCAGCTCCTCGTCGATTCGCTGACGAGGCCACTTCTGGCTGCCACCCAACACCCACATCAGCCACAACTCCTGCACGGCCATGCAGGTGATGATGATGTGCTGAGGAATGGACGACGTCGCCTCGCCCGCTCCACTCTCCGAGGGCGGCCTCAGCAACAAGCCGGAGGCTCGCTGAGCCAGCAGATCCTGTCCTTGCGCCGACTCGTCGACACCAGGTAGTTCGATGAGCCCCGCGAACGGATCTTTGGAGCCGCCTTCGAGTTCGGCACGTCTAGCAGCCCCGCAGAAAGTCAGCCGAATCGGCTCGTAGATGGTGACGTTGCCGGTGAACGGCACCGCCCGCAAGGCGTCCGCACCCGACAACAACACGGCCCCACGCCCAGCCAGATCGGCCAAGGCGAGCAGAGCTGTGAGGTTTCGCACTTTCGACTCGCTCTTCATCGAAAGTGACTTCAACGCAGACTGGACGGCGCGCACACCCGCCTTGCCTAAATACTCATCGGCTTCGGCGAACAGCTGCTGGAACTCGGCGGTGATGTTCTCCGAAAGTTCTGCCCACTCGGCGGTGGACAGCTTTTCCGGCTGTGCTGGAGACATCAGAGCCTTTCCAGGGTTTCGCCGTCGGCGAGCGGTGCAGCGGCCAGTGCCGCCTGGGTCATGATGGCCCAGTAGACCTCGATGTCGGACAACTCCAGATTTGTCAGCGTGCGCTCGCCGCCGAGAAAGGCGGGCTGAATAGCGCCTGCGCACTGGTCGAAAGGCACCGACTCCACCCCGGCGGCTGCCAGCCACTGCGCGAACAACGGGGTTTCGACCAAGTCGAGCATGACCGGCGTCGACAACAAACCGAGAAACTCTCCCTTGGGCACGAGCGGCTCCAACGACATGTCGAAGGGGTCGATCAGCGCCACCTCGGGCTCGCCGGACTTTCCCAGGGTTGCGTCGGTGACGCAGTACTGCCGGCCGAGCCAGTCGAACGCGAACGGTTCGACCGTGCCGTCGAAGTCGAAGGCATCGTTGAGAAACTCGGTCGCCGTCTGTCCTGAGACCGAGTCGTGAAACTTGAAGATGCCGCGCGCGAAAGACGCCCCGCAGGCATGGATTCGCGCGTAGCTGTCACCGACCAGCGGTTGAGTCCACGGCCCTCCTGCGCCTCTTATGTCTGGATCGATCCTCAGTCCCATCAGTACCTCACTGCCTGTCAGCTGACTGTTACACCACTGTAGGGGGTGCCCATGCCGTCGCCGCTGATCAAGTTTCTGATCTGCGCACCGGTGCTGCGGTTGACGCTCAGGTTCAGTAGCCACGTATTGGCCACGTCGTCCATACCACCCAACTGCAACTCATGGATGTGGTCGATGTCCATGTCTTTCGGCAGCTGGCTACCCTTCAAGCCCAGCAGTGCAGCGAATCGGTCACGTAGCCCGGACTGGCGCGGAGGGACCGGAGTTTTACGAAGTGCCCCTTCTTGAGCCAGCCGGTTCAACTCCGCGACTTTCGCGTCCATCTGCCTGCGCTGGTCAGGGGTCCACCGCTTCTTGTACTTCAGCTGCAACACGCGCCCGGCCGGCGGCGTCATGTCGGGCTTGTCGTCGAACTTGTCCTGGGCGCGAACACGGCGAGCGACGTCGTCGATGTGGTCGTTCATGTTGTCCGCAACTTGGTGCAGCCGGTCTTTCGCCCGGGCGGCTCCTTTGAGTACGGCTTCGCGCGTCTCGCGCATCAAAGGCTTCAGGCCTGACATCAGGCATCACCACCAAAGTCGAGGGCGGAAAACTCGGCGAAGAAGGTCGAGGTGATCGCCTGAATGTCGGCCCCATGCATCTTCATGGTCGCCTGAGCGTTGTCCAGCGCTTCGAGGTCGGCGAAGAACTCGTCGGAATCACCGGCGGTCGCCTCAACCACGGGCGCATCGAGCACGGCGTCGATGATGGCGGGCAGGCCGTCGGCCAGGGGCTCGATCACCAAAGGCGCCAACTGCATCAGCAGTTGTTCGACGGCGATGTCGACCGCGGCGTTCAGCAGCTTCTTCTTGATCAACAGCATCGGGCCCGCCCCGGCCGCGGTGAACGGGTTGGTCAACATCGCGATCAGGGCGATCAGGGTCGAACTCACGTCGACGATCACCTTCACCTTCAACGCCGTGATCGCGACGGCACCCACGTCCATCGCACCGGCGGCCGGCGGCATCAGGTCGATCAGTTTCTGCAGGTTCTGGGAGCGGTTGGTGTTCCAGGCGCTCATGGTGGCCGGCCCGGTTTGGCCCTTGATCGCGGTCACCAGCTCGTTGTTCACCTGACGATCGACGGCCTGGATCACCGTCTCGAGATCGTTGCCGAAGCCGCGTAGCAGGTCGGCGCCCTTGGTCACCTCGTCTTCGTCGATGTCGGGCCATTCGAACCCGAGCTTCTCCATGATCCAGACGAGCTCGTTGGGCAACATCATTCCCACGACGCAACCACCGCCTTCACCGTTGGTCCCTCGCTCTTCACGACGCCGACACTAGACCACGAGGGAGTCATTGAACGGCCTCCCATTGGGCCACCGAATAGGTCAGGGACGCCTCCGCGCCGTTGCGCGGCGCCACCCCCGACACCCGACGATCGATCACGGTCAGCCGGGGATTGACCGCCAGCGGCAGCGCCACGGCGTCCTTGACGATCGTCGCCTCGACCTTGGCGAGCACGACCCGCGACTCATACACGTCGACGGTTTCGGCCAGTTGTGCGATCAGGGCGTCGCGGCCCTTGTTGGGCACCTGCACGACCCTTCGACTGCCCGTGCTGCCCCACTGTGCGGCCAACTGGTCGGGTGTCTGCGGAATCGGCACCCGGGTGACGACCGCGTTCCACCCCTTGCCCTTGACGGCCTTGGCGAAGTCGTTGCTGCCGCAGTCGGCGACCGCCCAGCCGGCCTCTTTGGTGGTCTGTTTCAACGCCGCGAAAGCGCCTTTGGCGAACGCGCTCTTTCGGTCGAACACCACGCACACGCGTGCACCGTCGGCCACTCCGGCGCGGCGCCGCTCCACGGCCGGGTCATCGCTCTTGGCGCCCAGAGTGGCGCTGAACCCCGAATCCTGGCTGACGATGTCGTAGGCCTTGGTGCCAGGGGCTGCGGTCATGGCCGTGGTCGCCCGGTACGCGCCGGCCCACTGCCCGCCCCCGCCCTCGATCAGGTCGGCGGCGGAGGTGCTGCGAATGAAGGCCGCGCGGGCCCGCCGGGCATCGAACACGCCCGAGGGCCGAAGCAGCACCGCCCACACGGTTCCGTCGTGGGTGGTCTCGACGTTGAAGTCTCGGCGCTCGAGGTCACGTATCGTCGCGCGATTCGACGTGCGCGGAGCCACTTGGGCGACGTTGAGCCGATCGCCGAGCTCAGCCAACGGTTGCGGGCCGCGAGGCATCAGTTCGATGTGCGCCACCTTGGGTGTCAGCGCGCCGCGATAGGCGGGGTTGGGCACCAGGCTGACCGTCTGCCCCTGCTCGTTCTGCTGCAGCCGCTCGACCGTGTAGGGCCCGCTCGACAGGCCGAGATCGTCGGCGCCGCTGTCTGGTGACACGGCGAACGACTCGCGCCACACCGTGGCGAGGCGGGCCAGGGCTGCGAAGTCGTCGTGCTGAATGGCGGTGATCACCGCCTGCTTGGCCACCATCGGGTCGTCGGTACCGAAGGCGTGCCGACCCACCACGTGGGCGGCCACCGGCACGCGCACCGCAGTCTGCCACTGCGCCTTCGGTTGCGGGTCGGTCACCTGAATCGCGCGGGCGAACTCGTCGAGCACGGGCACCACGGCAGCTTCGGCGCCCTGCTTACGGTCGAGAAAGCCGGTGGCGCCCGCCCACCCGAGTAACAGGTCGGCGGCGTCGAGGGGCACGCCGTCGGACCACGCCGGCTCGGTCAGGTCGTAGCGAACGGTGAAGGGTTTCTGGCTGACGATCGTGACGGCGCCGAAGCTCTCGTCGGCGACGAACTCGCCGTCGACCACGTCACCGAAGTCAGACCTGATCATCTCGGCGATGTCGCGATTGCCGGCGGTGGGCGAAGACGCGGCGTTGGTCGAGGTCAGTGAACCGGACCAGCCGACGGTGATCACAGTGCCCGCCACGACAGTCTCGGGCACCTTGCTGGTGCACGCGGTGAGACTCGTCACCACTGCCAGGGCAACGGTGACGGCGCCGAGGCACGCGGCTCTCATCGGTGCGCTTTCACAAGTCGGTGCTGGCGTCCTCTTCGGCCGCGGCCCGGTACGGCTCGAACGCTTCGCTGTCGAGCCAGGCTTGCGCGTACGTGACCAGGGTCGCGGGCGAATCCTCCGCCTCTTCGATGGTCGCGAAGGGGCCGATGGTGTCGTCCGAGGGACGCTCGGCGGCCTGCTGCACCGATTGGGTCGTCAAGTTGTACCAGTAGTAACTCGTGGGACTCATGGTGCGTCACTTCTCCGGTGCGAGGCTGGGAACACTGCGACAAGGTTGCGGAGTGCGGTCACCGGCGAACAACGCCGGCGATCCGCATACCGAAAGGTGCGCCTCAGGCGCCACCGGCCATGTTGGCGTCTTCTTCTTGAATCTTCTGGGCCATCTTGTCCAACGCGTCCGCCATCTCTTCCACTGCCACGGAGGCGTCTTTGAGTGACGTCGTGAGGTCTTTGTAGGCGTCGGCATAAGCACCCGAGGCATGCTCGGTCTTGAAGCCCTCTTGAACCAGTTCGTCGATGATGCCCTGAAGTTCGTCAAGGGTGTCGTCGACGGAGCTCTTGCCGTCGCGCAGCTTGGTAGCAGCGCCTTCCATCTCGCTGTATGTCGCGCCAAAGTCAGATGCCATGAAAACTGCCTCCGTAAGGGGTCTGAGTGTGGGCCGCTCGGCCTTTTCCGAAGGCTACCCAATCAGGGGGCCACCGACGCAGCCGCTGCGCGTCGTCCCTCAGCCGTCGGACGGCACCAACGGCACCTGCATGGTGATGGCCCGCCCGGCCTGCACGAACATGCCGCGGCCCACGGGAAAGTCGGAGCGCTTGACGCGCCCGAAGGAGGTCTTGAAGATCGAGTCGCCGTCGTAGGTGTCGGGCTTCAGCACGATGCCCTGCCGTCCGACCTTCCATTCGCCCAGCACGCCGATGCTGCCGGTGGCGCGGCTCACCTCGGCTTCGCCGATCAGCATGTGTTCGCTGTTGTTCATCGCCTGCAGTAGGGCGCGCATCGCACGATCCGCCGGCCCGTCGGCCAGGTGCGGAATGTCTTCGATGACGATCACGATGCGGCCGTCACTGTGCTCGGCCGTCACCAGTTCGAGCAGGTCGGTGGACAGCTCTTTCTCGTCATCGGGACGAACCGCGCTGCGAATCCAGGGCCGGAAGTCCTTCAGCTCTGAGCGGCGGGTGCCGAAGTGGTACAGCCGAATCGTCGGATCGAAACGCTCCATCGCCACCACCAGGGCACGCAGCGTGTTGGTGCGACCCGAGGCCGGCGGACCGGCCACGACGAACGAGCCGATGGGCTCGAACCCTCTCGGCGCCAGGGTGTCGTCGGCCACGCCGAACACCGGCAGCCCCCCCACCTGCGCGGGTAGGTCGGCCACCGGCACCACGGTCGGCAGGGCCCCGATCTCGGGCAGGTCGCGCACGCCTTCGGCACGCAGCCGGTCGCCGAGCGTACGCAACGCCTTGGTCTGCTCGACCACGTTCATGGTGCCGCCCAGCACCGCGATCTGCGCCTCGTGGCCGTCGACGATGGCGCGCCCGGGCGCCGAATGCTCGTCGAGCACGTCACGGGGCACCGAGAGCAGCATGTACTGGCTGTCGTCACCCATGCGCAGCACGACGCGTCGCGAAATGTTGGCGGCCACGGCGCTCGGCACGGCGTTGCCCCGGTCGGCGGTGATCACCGTGTGCACGCCCAACGTGCGCCCCTCGCCCAGGATGCGCATGAAGACGCGGTAGAAGGCGCCCCTGCCCTGGGTGATCTCCCACTCCTTCTTGAAGTCGGGGTAGTTGTCGATCAGCAGCAGAATGCGCGGCATCTTCGGGTCGGCCAACTCGCGGTACTCCTGCACCGACGACGCGCTGGCGGCCGAGAAGGCGGCCGATCGGCGGTCCATTTCGGCGTCGAGGGTGCGCAGCAGGCGTTGAATCCGCTCCGGATCGTTGCTGTCGACCACCGAACCGACGTGCGGCAACGCCGTCAGTGCACCGAGGGCGCCGCTGGCGAAGTCGAGGCAGTACACCTGCACCGGGCCGTGGTCGGGCCGCATGCCGGCGGCGGTGGCGATCGTCTTCAGCAGGGTCGACTTGCCCGAGCCCGACGTGCCGTAAACGACCAGTGACCCGTCCCGGTCGGGCACGAAGACGGCTGCCTGCTGCACCTGCTGCTCGGGCACGTCGACCCGAGCCATCGGAATGCGGGTGTCGCCCTCGTTGGGCAGGTCGTTGAGGTCGACCACGCTCGCCAGGTCGTCGAGCCACGGGCGTCGCGGCAGTTGCAGGCCCGCGACCTCGAAGGCCCGGGTCAGGTTCGCGACGATGCGGCTCTGGTCGTTGGGGCCCAGATCGTCTTCTTCGGCGTCGGAGTCGGCCGGACGATCCGGCTCCCAGTCGGCACTTCTGCCGAACCGCAGCTCCGCCACCCGCACCTCGGCGACCGCGCTCTCGTCTTGCGCCGTCCAGCCGCCGGCGTAGGCGGACTGGAAGGGCACCAGCCGTCCCGGCCCGGTTTTGGCGATCGCACGGCCGGGAATCGCGGCAGAGAACGTGGCGGCGACGGGGTCGTCGACCACGTCGCGCGAGTCGGCTTCGTCGGCCATGCGAAGGGCGATGCGCAGGTTGGTGTTCGCCCGCAGGTTGTCTTTGATCACGCCGGCCGGACGCTGCGTGGCCATGATCAGGTGAATGCCGAGTGACCGGCCGCGCTGAGCGATGTCGACCACGCCGTCGACGAACTCGGGCATCTCAGAGGCCAAAGCGGCGAACTCGTCGATCACCAGCACCAGGGCGGGCGGGCATTCGGCGTCTTGCCGCTTCTCGAGTTCAAGCAGGTCTTTGGCCTTCTTGCGGTTGAGCAGGTGCTCGCGGTGACGAAGCTCGGCCCGCAGGCTGGTCAGCGCACGACGCACCAGATGCGGGCTCAGGTCGGTGACCAGGCCGACGCAGTGCGGCAGCCCGACGCAGTCGGCGAAGGCCGATCCGCCCTTGTAGTCGACGAACAGAAAGGTCACGCGGTCGGGGCTGTGGGCCGCCGCCATGCCCAGCACCCAGGCCTGCAGAAACTCCGACTTGCCGGCGCCGGTGGTGCCGCCGACCAGCGCGTGCGGCCCCTGGGTGCGCAGGTCCAGCGCCATGGCGTCGCTGGCGCCCTGGCCGATGATCGCCCGCAGCGTTCCGGCCTTCTTCAAACGCGGACGTGGGGTGGCCGACCGGTCGATGATGGTGTTGTTCTGCCGCCACCGCTCGATCACCACCTGCGGGTCGTCGGCGATACCCGGGTCGACCAACTGCAGAAACATCACGGCGCTGGGAATGTCTGAGGCGTCGTGCACCACGGTGCTGGCGTCGACCACGGGTGCCAGCCGGCGCGCCAACATCATCATGTAGTCCTGCGAAACCCCCTCGACGGCGATGTGCTGAAACTCTTGGCCGGTTCGCACCAGGCCGATCGTGGCGTCGTCCAACCCGCGGCTGACGTCGATGTAGCTGCGGCAGACCGCCGGCAGCGACTCGACGGTCGGCGACACCACGAGGGCGTGAATGCCGTGGTCGGCACCGCGTTCGAGAACGTCGGTGAGCCGTCCACGATCGACCGGGGCGTCGCTGGTCAACAACACGATCACCGACAACTCAGGGGTGAGCTTGTGATCACCGGCGGCGCGGGCGACGTCGGTGCCGTACAGCAGCGGGTGCCAGTCCTCTTTGAACGGCCCGCGCGGCTCACCTTCTTGGTGGCCGGCCTCGGCGCGCAGCACGTACTCCTCCAGGGCGTTGAGCAGGGCGGCGCTGGTGGGTGCCGAGTCGGCCAGGGCGATGTCGTGAAAGGGGCTCCTGTCACTCGAGGTGTGCGGCAGCCATTTGAGCCATTCCAGTTGGGGCACCCAGGCCGAATCGGAGAATGCGACGACCACCACGTCGTTGGGTGCGTGCATTCCGAACAACTGCACGGCGAGGCCCCGCATGGCGTCGGCGACCGGGGCGGGCGGGCCGGCGATGCCGACCGACCCCGCATCGGCCAGCGTCTCGAAGATCGGCACGTCGTCGACCATTGCGTAGCGTTCTTGCAGCCGCTCGACCCGCTCGATGTATTCGGGCAGTCCTTCGGGTGATTCGGCGTCGCCGATCGCGTTGCGGGCGGGCAGCCGGGTTCGGCCCAGACGCAGCCCCAGAAAGTTCCAGTGCTCAGGACGCCGGGTCCACAGCATCGGGCCGAGGCGCATGGCGTGTTCGAACACCTCCGCCACCGGCGGGGCTTCGGAGTTACGGGCACGTTCCTCTTCGGGCTTGCCCCGAAACAGGTCCTCCTCCAACTGTTCGTACTGCCGTTCGAAGAGCATGAACTCGTGATTCGTGCTGCGCTTCGACTGCACCGACTGGTTGATCATGTTGCCGAAGGCCATCATCGGGGTCATCACGATCATCAGCAGCGAGCGCGGGTTGCCGTTGAGGGCGTAGAGGGCGACCCCCATCAGGATCGGCGCGACCAGAATCGGCCACGGAAACACCTTGCCGATCTTCTCGGTGGGCAACCGTGGCGGCTTGAACTGCGTGCCCGGGTAACGCAGCTCAACCCGCGGGCTGCGGTTGAACAGCAGTCCCCCGCCGCGTTCGATCACCGGATCGTCGTCGGCCGACCCGTCGAACGAGCTGGCCAGCCGCAACACCAGGGTCGTGCCGCCCACGACGAACGGTTCGCCCTCGTCGATGCGCACCCGCTGCACCGCGACACCGTCGACCTGAACGCCGTTGGCCGAGTTCAGGTCGACGACCTCGATGGTGTTGCCGACCTCGAGCCGGGCGTGCCGCTTCGACACCAGAGGATCGTCGAGCACAACGTCGTTGCTGGCGTCGCGGCCGACCGAGACGTGACCGGACGGAATCGGAAACTCCCGCCCAGACAAGGCGCCGGCGACCACGCGCAGCACGCCCACCACTCCGCGACGACCCGTCGGGGAGTAGTTGGGCCCGTAGTTCACGATGGACGCCGCGAAGCCGGACCCGATCGGCGCCTCACCGATGGGCACGTCCGGTTCCAACGCCACCAGCCGCTCGGCGGTCGGTGGAGCCACGGCGAGGGTGAGCACGTCCCCCTCGGCGACCACTGAGGTGCGTGTCGGGTCAGACAGGGCGATGTGTCGCGCTACGTCACCGGCGGTGGCTGTGGAGTCGGCGGTGATCACCACGTCCACCGGTTCGCCGGACCGCCGGTGCAGGGTCAGTTTCAGCCGCATGAGTCTTCGTGGCTCCTGATTCGTTCATCGGTCGTGGTGCCGACATGCTGTCTCACGCCGGGATCACCACAGCCGTTCGGTCGCCCAGGCGTACCGTGTCGCCCAGCACAACGCGCACCGGAACGCCTGGGGTCACCCCGTACTCGACGCCGTCGCGCACCAGCCCCGACCCGTTGGTCGAGTGGCAGTCGGTGATCTCGAGTCCACCGGCGACCGGGCGCACCAGAAGATGAGTCTTCGACAACGAGCGACTGTCATCGGCCACGGGCACGGCCCGGGCGCCCGGGTGGCCCTGGGGGTCGGGGTTGCGGCCGAGCACGACCGGAGTGGCGAGGCTGATGAGCTCGCCGGTGTCGAGTCGCAGGGCGCAGCCGGTCGGCGGTGGCAGCGGAGGATGCGGCGGAATTCGTTGCGGCTGGGCGGCTGCGACGGGCCCGGTCGCGACGACATGCTGGGTCGCGGCGGTGGCCGGCTGGGTCGCGGCGGGCGGCGGTGCGGAAGCCTCGGGTGTGCTCGGCGGCTGCGCGGCCGTCCCCGGCGCCGGTGTCGCCAACGGTCCCGGGGGCACGTAGCCCTCGACCACCGGCTTGGGCTCGCTCGGGCCGGCCTGTGTCGGGGGCAACTCCGGGGGCTCGACGATGGTGTGTTCCCGAGAGGGGCGGGCGACGCCCAGCACCCCGGCACTGATTCGGCTGCCCGGCCGGTACGTGGGTTGGGTGCCCGGGTTGAGCGGGGTGGCCAGCGACGGTAGAGCGGAGCGTTGCGGCGCAGGTTCGGCCTTCACCATCTTGCGAGCCACCCGCATGCGCTTCTCGTCGTAGGGCTGCAGCCCCAAGCGAACGTCGACGAGCCAGACCCCGGTGGCCTTGTCATGCCAACCCTGCCGGCGCCGATCGTCGAAGAGCGGTGAGGCCAGAAAACCCGCCTGACCGACCAGCGGCACCAACCCCGCGGCACCCACGATCAGCAGGCGGAGCAGAATGGCACCCAACCCCGGCTTGGCCAGCGTGCGCGCGTTGACCGTTCTGATGCCCGTGGCCGCCTTTCCGATGGTGAAGCCGCGCACCGAATGCAGCACGAGTTGCACCACCCCGAGCACGAGGCTGAGGGCGACGGTCAGGCTCGCCATCACCACGCTGAACACGAAGCTCGGGTGGTTCATGAAGCCGTACTGCGAGATCTCGCCGGCGGCCAGCTTGAACACCAGGGGCATCGCGCCGAGCCACAACGGCAGTTGCAGCAACAGCCACAGGCAGTAGTCGATCACCAGGGCGAGGGCTCGCCTACCCAGCGGTGCGTTCAGCAGGCCCAACGCCTCGGCGTAGGCGGGGTCGGGTCGTCCAGCCGCGTCCAGCCCCTCGACGGTGACCTGCTTGTCTTCGACCTCCCAGATCGTCGGTTGGGCGGAGCGCTGCCCCGACTCACCGGTGCTCACCGGCGACGCCTCCGGCCGGGGTGGCGGGCCAGCCCCTCGAAGACCAGCGTGACACCGTCGCCCAGGTCGACCACGTCTCCGTCACCGACCGGCGTCGGTTCCCCCGGTTGCAGCCGCACCGGCTCGGCACCGCCGCGCAGCAGAGTCGACCCGTTGGTGGTCTGCAGGTCGGTGATCAACACCGCATCACCCTCGGCCCGGATCTGCAGGTGACTACGAGAAATGTCTTTATTGGGGCTCTCGACGACGATGAGGTGGGGCCGGTCGGCGGCACCGTCGCGGGTCGAACTGGGGCGGCGTCCGATGATCACCGGACGATCGAGGGACACGACCTGACCGGTGGAGAGCCGAACACGGCCGATCGATGTGGACGACTGGTTGATCGGGGTGGGTGGAACCGACGGGTCGGGGGTTGGCTGGTCACGACGAAGGTCGTGAATCGAGACCGTGCGGCCGTCATGATCGCCGCGTACTGCAGGCGGCGCCAGCTGATCGGCCGGGGGCAGCTGTAGCGCGCCGGGCCGGGGCGAGTACACGGTGTCGGCCAGGTTCGGCGGGGCGGTCAGCGACGGTGCCGGTTGGGCCGGGTCGGCGGCTGCCTGCAGCTGCGGCGGCGCGGCGTCATTCGTAGGCGCAGGCTCGGCGGGCGCGTCGTCGACTACCGCCGGATCGGTCACAGCGCCCTGATCGTCGGCGTTCGACTGGTCATCAGTGGCCGGCGGTAGCGATCCGGCGGCTACCCAACGCAGCGCACCGGCGAACACCACCCCGGCGTCCACCGGCAGCCAGTAGCTGGGTGACTTGCCGGAATCGAACCGCGCCTCGAGCGACGCGGAGCCGGTGATGACGCGTTCGGTCCAGGTGCTCACTCCAGCGGCGCTGATGGTCTCTTCACCCTTGTCGGCGACACGCGCCACCACGCGCACCGGGCCGCGCAGGGCGACTCGGGTGCCCTCCACTCCGGGCAGCAGCACTGCGAACGAACCGACCCCCGCAACAGAGCCGCCGCTGAGCAGATCGATGAGTTGCGGCAACTCAGGCTGCCCCTGGCCGAGCAGACTCCACAGCGGCGCGGTGATTCGATCAGCAGAGACACGGGGCACGGCGACCACTCCGGTGGCAGCGACGAACATCAGCCAGTCCCCAGGCTGATAACTGATGCTCATGCTCGTTCCCACACTCCGTCGGCGACGCGCGGCCTGGTGCGCTCGACCTCGTCGCGATCGCTTATCACGGTGCTGCCGGCCACCTGCACCGCATCGACGACAATGGTGATGTTATCGCGCACCCCGTCCGCCACCCCGACGGCCTGCGTCACGCCTCGGCGGCCCGCTGCGGGGTTCACCTCCCCTCTCGCAGGACGTCGGTGATTTGTTCGACGCTTGACTCGGCGGTCAGGCCATCCCGAGTCCACGGCGACACCGAGTGAGTCACGTGAAGGCCGTATCAATCTTTTGGTTGATCTTTGTTTCAGCCTCTTCCGCGATGTTCAGGATCGCCGCCCCTGGTGGAGTTGATGGCATGTCAGGTTCTCTCGTTCGTTCGCGCTTCCCTGATTGGTTGACCTCGCGTGGTGGCGCGTGGATCGCTCTCGGTGTCGCTGTGCTCGTGATGGTGGTGTTGTTCGGTATTTTCGGCGGCGCGCAGGCACCGGCGCGCACCGGGCAGGCTCCGGTGGGTTCGGAGTCGATGCAGGTGAGCGAGCTGATGGAGCAGTTCCCCAACGCGGATCGCCAGTCGGTGCTCGTGGTGGCCTCCCGCGAGGAGGGAGCGGAGCTTTCCGACGCGGATGTTGAAGCCCTCACGGGTCTGCTTCCGGTGCTCGACGCGCAGGCGGCAGGCGAGTCGTCGGGGCCGATGGTGAGCGCGGATGGGCGGGCTGCGGTGCTCGTTGTTCCGATCGCCGTCGGTGCGGACAATACCGAGACTGCGGAGGTCATCAAGGAACTCCGGGGCGAGGTCAGCGCGAACGCACCGGGTGGGCTGGTGCTGCACGTCACGGGTGGCCCGGCGTTCGGCGCGGATGTCGCGGCGGCGTTCGAGGGCGCGGACTTCACGCTGCTGTTGGTGACGATCCTGATCGTGGCGGTCCTGTTGATCGTCACCTACCGTTCGCCGGTGCTGTGGCTGATCCCGCTGATCGTGGTCGCCTTGGCCGACGGGCTCGCCGGACGGGTCACCGCGGCGGCGGGGTCGTTCTGGAATCTGGAGTTCGATGCGGGCATCGTGAGCGTGCTCGTGTTCGGTGCAGGCACGAACTACGCCCTGCTGCTGATCTCCCGGTATCGGGAAGAGCTGCAGCGCACCGAGGATGATCGGGCGGCATTGAGCGTGGCCTGGCGGAAGACGGTGCCTGCGATCCTCGCCTCGAACGTCACAGTGGTGCTCGCGCTGCTCACCCTACTGTTCGCAACAATCCCGATGACGCGCGGTCTCGGCGTTCCGGCCGCGCTCGGGTTGCTGATCGCGCTGGCCGCGGTGCTGTTCGTGCTGCCGCCGTTCCTCGCGGTGTGCGGACGCCGAGTTTTCTGGCCTTTCATCCCGCGACCTGGACAAGAAGCCAATCAGGGGCGGGCCTGGCGCGCGGTCGCCACCCATGTGTCGGAGCGTCCCGTGGTGAGCCTGCTGGCGGGGTTCGCGCTGCTCGCGGTCATGACGACCGGACTGTTTGGCACTTCGGTCGGCTTGGACCAGTTGGAGAAGTTCCGGGTGCAGTCGGAGTCCGCGACGGGTTTGGAGACGTTGTCGGCGCATTTCCCGCCGGGTGAGGCGCAGCCGATCTGGATCATCACTGACAGCGAGGCTGCGGGCGAGGTCGCAGCAGCCGCAAGCGAGGTCGAGGGTGTCGTGCGCGCCCATCCCGCCGGCACCACAGATGACGGCTCGTTGACGAAGGTGATGGTGACCAGCGAGTACTCGCCCGGCACGGAGCAGAGCCTGGCCCAGATCACCTCTCTGCGCGAGGCTGTGCACCCGGTCGAGGGAGCGGATGCATTGGTGGGCGGCGCGGTCGCCACTGAACTGGATGCGCGGGCTGGCAACGAGCACGACCTGCTGCTGATCGCGCCGCTGGTGCTCGCGGTGAGCTTCCTCGTGCTGCTGTTCCTGCTGCGCTCGCTGGTCGCGCCGGTGCTGTTGCTCTTGGTGAACCTCGCCAGCGCGGTCGCTGCGATCGGGGCGGGGGCATGGCTGAGCCGGGTGCTGTTCGGCCAACAGGCCCTTGACCTCCAGGTGCCCATCCTTGCGTTCCTGTTCCTGGTCGCCCTCGGCATCGACTACACGATCTTCCTGGTCCATCGGGCGCGCACGGAGGCCACGCGGTCGGGGACGCGTGCGGGCATGGTCGAGGCAGTCGCGCACACCGGCAGCGTCATCACGAGCGCCGGCATCGTGCTCGCCGCCGTGTTCGCCGCGCTCGGCGTGCTGCCGCTGGTCACCCTCGGACAGCTCGGCCTCATCGTCGGCATTGGCGTGCTGGTGGACACACTCGTGGTGCGCACCGTGATCGTGCCCGCGATCTTCAGCCTTACCGGGGATCGCATCTGGTGGCCAGGACAGCTGCATGCCCGTCAGGGAGAATTGACTCATGAGTCTCGTACACCTTCCATTGACGTCCACTGACCCGCCCGGCCCGGCCGTCGCGGGGACGACGGTGGGGGCGATGGAGATCGGTCAGCACCTCATGGCGGTCGTGCTGACCGTCATCGGGGTCATCCGCGCTATCGGCGACGGGGTGGGGATGCCCGCGGCGATCATCTCAGGTGTCGCGATCCTCGCGTGGCACACTGCGGGCACGATCCTGCCGTCGAAGACCCGGTCACGCAGCCTGGCGGTGTGGTGGCTGCTCGGGTTCGCCGCGATCTGGATCGCCGCGGTCGCGGTCTCCGCCGAGTTCGTCTGGCTCGCGTTCCTGCTCTGGCTCCTCGTCGGGCACCTCCTGCCGCTGAAGTGGGGGCTGCTGTTCTCGGGTTTCGTGCTCACGGTCGTGATCGTCGCCCCGATCCTGCACCACGGCACCACCAACTACGCCAACATCTTCGGGCCCCTCATCGGCGGCATCTTCGCCTTCGGCATCTCACGCGGCTACCTGCAACTGCTCCGTGAAGCAGCCGAGAGGGAACGTCTCGTCGCCTCGCTTACCCGAGTCCAGGCCGAGACCGCCGAGTTGCAGGACGAACTCGCGCTCGCCCAACGCCACTCGGGTGCCATCGCCGAACGCACGCGCATCTCCCGCGATATTCACGACACCATCGCCCAAGCGCTCTCCTCAATCCGACTCCTCGCCCACGCCGGAGCCGGCCGCACTGAAGACCCGGACGCAGCGCGCACCCTCGAACAGGTCGAGACCCTCGCAGGCGACAGCCTCGCCGACGTGCGCCGCATCGTCGCCGCGCTCGCCCCTGTGGAACTCGAAGACGACGCCCTCGCCTCCGCACTGCAACGGATGCTCGACCGCGCCCACGACGAGGCCGGACTCGCGGTCGAGCTGCATGTGGACGACTCGATGCCGATCCTGCCGACCGAAGTTGAGGTCGCACTCCTGCGCACCGCACAGTCGGCCCTCGCGAACGTGCGCCTCCACGCCAGAGCATCCCGTGTCGTCATGAGCCTCGTCGACGCCGACGACACCGTGCGGCTCGACATCATCGACGACGGCATAGGCTTCGACCAGCCCGCCTGGGAACAGGACGCCGACGCCGGATCGAGCTACGGCCTGCGTTTCATGCGAGCCCGCCTCCGCGAACTCGGCGGCGGCCTCGACATCGAGAGCACGCCTGGTGAGGGCACCGCCCTCTCCATCCACCTCCCGATCCGTCCGGGCCCAGTTTCGGTCACCGTTGCCGACCCCACCACAGAGGAGATGCCATGACCACCACCGTGCTCCTGGTCGATGACCACCCGGTCGTGCGCAGCGGGCTCCGTGCCGTACTCGATGCGGCGGAGACTCTGCAGGTCGTCGGCGAGGCCGCTACCGGCGAGGAGGCGCTCGCCCTGGCCGCACATCTGCGCCCCGATGTGGTGCTCTGCGACTTGCGCCTCGGCAACGGCATCGACGGCATCCAGACCACGGCCGCGCTCCGCGCCCTCGACCCCGCCCCTGCGGTGCTCATCCTGACCACCTTCGATCGCGACGCCGAAATCCTCGGGGCAATCGAAGCAGGCGCAGCGGGTTACCTCCTCAAAGAAGTCGACCCCGACGTCATCATCGACGGCATCCAGCGTGCCGCAGCCGGCGACACGGTACTCGCCCCCGATCTCGCCTCCCGGGTGCTCAAGGGCATGCGCAGCCCACTCCCACGTCTCACCGACCGAGAGATCGACGTGCTCCGTCTGCTCGCAACCGGATCGGCGAACAAGGAGATCGCCCGTGCCCTCTTCGTCACCGAGGCCACCGTCAAGAGCCACCTCGTCCACATCTTTACCAAGCTCGGTGTTGACAGCCGCTCCCGCGCGATCCATGTCGCGCAGGAGACCGGCCTGATCTGACCGCGACCAGAAATCCGCCCATCGAAAGGAATCCCTGACCCATGAAGAGACTGCTCAACGCCTCGTTCATCTACATGCTCGCCGGTGTCGCCTCCGGCCTGTTCTACCGCGAGTTCACCAAGCTCAACGACTTCCCCGAGGGCCAGTTCACCCAGCTCGGCCTCGCCCATACGCACCTGCTGACCCTCGGGTTCATCGTGTTGCTGATCGTGCTCGCCCTCGAAAAGGTCTTCACGATCTCCCGCAGCCCGAAGCTGTTCGCCTGGTTCTTCTGGCTCTACAACGCCGGAGTGATCCTCACCTCCGCGATGCTCATCTGGCACGGCACCCTCACCGTCCTCGGTCAGGAATCGAACGCGATGATCGCGGGGATCGCAGGACTGGGGCACATCGCGATCACGGCAGGCATGATCGTCTTCTTCGTCGCGCTGCGCCGCGCCGTTACCGGCCGCACGCCGGTGCCCGCCGAAGCCGCGGCGGCCTGACCATGACTGCAGCACCGACCACCCAGGAGAGCGTGCCGACCCGGCGGGAATGGCTCGGCCTTGCCGTCCTCTCCATCGGGCTCGGCCTCATCGTGCTCGACGGCACGATCGTCGGTGTCGCGCTGCCCGCCATCATCGGCGACCTGCATCTCGACCTCACCGACGCGCAATGGGTGAACAGCCTCTACGCCGTGCTGCTCGCCGCCTTGCTTCTCTCTACTGGAAACCTCGCGGACCGGTGGGGGCGCAAGCGGCTCTTCCTCGCAGGCCTCATCGTGTTCGTCGCCGGCAGTCTGCTCGCCGCCGCCGCGTCCACCGCGGGGGTGCTGATCGGGGCGCGTGCGGTGCAGGCAGTCGGGGCGGCGTTCATCATGCCCTCCACCCTCTCCACCGTGAACGCCGTGTTTCGAGGCAAATACCGTGCCGCGGCGTTCGGGGTATGGGGCGCCGTGATCTCCGGCGCTGCCGCCGTCGGCCCACTCGCCGGCGGTGCGCTCACCCAGTGGGCCTCGTGGCACTGGATCTTCCTGGTGAACCTCCCACTTGGCGTCCTCGTGTTCATCGCCGCGCTCTTCACCGTGCCCGAGACGCGCGGCGAGAAGAAGCGTCCCGGTATCGATGTCGACGGCGCGCTGCTCAGCGCCATCGGATTCGGGGCGCTCGTGTTCGCCGTCGTCGAAGGCCCCGACCTTGGCTGGTGGACCCCGAAGAGCGACCTCACCGTCTTCGGATGGGTATGGCCGAAAGATGCAGCGATCTCCGCCGTGCCCGTCGCGTTCGCCGTTGCCGCGATCGCGCTGGTCCTGTTCGTGATCTGGGAACGACACCGCGAGAAGGTGCAGCGCGCCGCGCTCCTCGACCTCGCCCTGTTCTCGTTCTCCACGTTCTCGTGGGGGAACCTCACCGCCGCGATGGTCGCCGTCGGTCGTTCGCGATCATCTTCGTCCTCCCGCTCTACCTCATCAACGCCCTTGGTCTCGACGTCATGGGCGCCGGCCTCGTGCTCGCCGCGATGGCCGTCGGCGCGTTCCTCTCCGGTGCCGCGGCCCGGCATCTCGCCGCGAGGTTCGGCGCGCCCGGAACCGTACTCATCGGGCTGGGCCTCGAAGTCGCAGGCGTCCTCATCCTCGCACTGCTCCTCGGGCCTGCGACCCCGGGCTGGCTCATCGCGATCCCTCTGGTCGTCTACGGTCTCGGCCTCGGTCTCGCCTCCGCACAGCTCACCGGTACCGTCCTTCGGGACATCCCCGTCGAAGTCTCCGGACAGGGATCGGCCACCCAGAGCACCGTCCGGCAGATCGGCTCCGCCCTCGGAACCGCATTCGCTGGAGCGACGCTCTCGATCTCCCTCGCGCTCACTCTCCCCACCGCCCTCGGCGACGCGGGACTCACCGGCGCGGAGGCGGACTCGCTTGCCGACGCCACCCGCCAGTCCGCGGGCACCACGATCATGCAGCTGCGAGAACAGGGAAGCAGTAGCAGTCTCGGCGATCAGACCGCGACGGCTGTCGACGCGCTCACGAGCGGATTCGCCGATGCGACCCGCTGGGCGCTCCTGATCGCGACCGTGTTCCTCGCGCTCGGATTCATCGGTGCCCTTCGCCTGCGCCGTGCATCGGTTGCGACTCCCATCAACCCGTCAGCACAGCAAGAGGCTCATCCTTCATGACCACGACGAACAAACCCCAGACCATCAGCCCGCGCATGCTCTTCCGGAGCTTCGCCATCGCCGAGATGTTCACCTGGGCCGGTCTCATCACGGCGCTCGTTCTCCGCGCGTTCGAGGTCACCGACCTCGTCCCGATCGCCGGAGGCATCCACGGATTCGTCTTCCTGTGCTACTCCGCGACCACGATCTTCGTATGCGTGAACCAGAAATGGCCTCTCCGACTCGGACTCACCGGGCTGCTGCTCGCGATCATCCCTTTCGCCACGGTGCCGTTCGAGATCGTCGCCGATCGCAAAGGGCTGCTGACCGGCGATTGGCGGCTCGCGCCCGGCGGTGAGGCACCGCACGGGTTCATCGAGCATGTCCAGGCCTGGGTACTACGACATGTACTCCTGTCGATCATCGTGCTGATCCTGCTCGTGACGACGCTCTTCATCACCCTGCTCTGGCTGGGGCCACCCGTGCCCCGTGACTAAAAGCAGCCGACAAAGCGCCGACTTGGTAGCCCCGTAAAGCGTGCTACTGGCGGGAGTTATCAGCAACCCGTAGGACAGCTTCGCTGGCTGTGGTTTCCGCTGGCCTGCGGAACGTTTGGCGGGTGCACCTGTGGCGTGTACCCCGTCTGCGAGTTCGTGGGCGGGTCGCCCGTCGCCAAGGAGACCTACCGTGTTCGATCTGCTCGCCAACGTCATGTCCGCGCCGCTGCTGGTGCCGACGGACATCAACATCGACCCCAACACCAACGGCCTGCCGGGGATCAACCAGCTGCGCACCATCGTCGGCGCTGTGATGACCATCGGCCTGATCCTGTCCGTGCTCGCGTTGATCGTGTCTGCAATCGTGTGGGGCTTCGGTGCGAACTCGTCCAACCCGCACCTCGCCTCGCGCGGGAAGATCGGCGTCCTCGTCTCCTGTGGCGCTGCGGTGATCTGCGGCGCGTCGGTGACGCTCATCAACTTCTTTGGAACGTCGGCCAGTCCGTCTGACCCGACTGTCGTCGTCGAGAGTGCTGGTGTTCGTGATGGGCGTGTGCGACGTTCCCGTGTTCTCCTCGGTCTGCAATGCCGTCGGCGAAGGAGCCGCCTCTCTGGTCGCCGCCCCGTTCGACTGGCTCGCCCAGGCGATGGGTGCCGCCGCCGGGTGGCTGTTCGAGGCGGTCTGGTCGGTCTTCGACACCACGACCCTGGTGGATGTCACCAAGCCCGGCTACATCGCCGTCTACAACCTGCTGTTCGGCATCGCGGTCTTCGTGATGCTGATCTTCTTCTGCCTCCAACTCATCACCGGCCTGATCCGACGCGACCCCACCGCCCTCACCCGCGCCGCGCTCGGCCTGGCGAAGCCCGTCCTCGGGTCGTTCGTGGTCATCACTCTCACGGCGCTGTTGCTGGAAGTCGTCGATCAGCTGTGCATCGGGATCGTGCAAGCCGCAGGAGAGACCACCGAGTCGATGGGCGACAAGATCGCCTCCTCGCCGCAGGGCTGGTCGGCATCAACATCGCCGCCCCCGGCGTCGGAGCGATCATCACGATCTTCATGGCCGGCCTCGCGATCACCGCCGCCGCCATCGTGTGGCTGTCTCTCCTCGTCAGGAAAGCGCTGCTGCTGGTCGCGGTGGTGTTCGCGCCGCTCGCCTTCTCGGGTGCCTCGTGGGATGCCTCGCGCGGGTGGATCGGGAAGTGGGCGATGTTCGTTGTCGCGCTGATCTGCTCAAAGCTCGTGCTCGTCGTGATGTTCCTCGTCGCGATCACTCAGGTCTCGGCACCGATGGACGCCGACCTCGCCTCGGTCAGTGATCCCATCGCGTTTGAATGCTGCGGGGCACACCGGGGGCACGCGTGCGGGCATGTCGGGCGATGTGAGGGGCTCGAAGAGCGATGAATCGGCCTGATTACCCTTGTCAGAGCCTTGGCCGGGTGGTGGAGCTAAGGGGATTCGAACCCCTGACCTTCTCATTGCGAACGAGACGCGCTACCAACTGCGCCATAGCCCCAGGTTGCTCAACGAGCACAACGACTCTACCAAACAACCGCGTGCGCTTCACCTTGGCCTAGCCAGGGTCCAATCGATGCCGCCATGGATGTCTGCTGCCGCCTTCGTGCACTGCTGCCGCGTCGTCGCCCGGCAGTAGTTACCGAACCTGGCGGCTGAGACCGATGCCGGCATCGATTGCCTCCACGCCTCGGGTCACCAGCACCACTTGAGCGACCCCGCCCCCCACGGTTCGGCCGGCTCTCGACAAGCTCGACCAGCGGCCGGCCTCACTCGCCGACCGCGCGCCGTCCCTCGTCTTCGTCGGCCTCTGGACGCTCCACCGGCAGCGGGTCTGCCGTCACCGGCACGTCACTGGCCGGTGCGATCGGCGCCGACAGATCGATGGTGCGCACGGTGCGCGGCGCGAGCGGCTTCGAGACGTACGTGGGTGCGGTGATCGGAATCGGGTCCCAGAGCGATCCCGGCTGCGACACCGGCGCGGTCAGTTCGATCGACGCCTCGGACGCATCGTCGTCTTGGCTGAGCACCGCGATCGCCACCGTCTGCTCGTCGCCGCACTCACGAATGCGACCGGCCCGCGCGTCGAGATCACGCCGCATGGCGCGCACGCTGAACCGAGCGACCACCAGAAACAGCAGCAGCAATCCGGCCGGAATGATCGGCGCCCACCACAGCACATGTCCGGTCGCAACCGGCACGCTCACGCCCAGGAGCGCCACGGCCAGCACCAGCAGCACCCGGCGCCGCCGGGCGGCCGCCTGCCGCTCGATCTGACCCAGTTCGTAGAGGGCCGCGCGCCGGGTCAGCGGCGTCGACACGATCGCCGTGCCCTCGTCGGCGGTTGCCAGCGACGTGCCCCGGCGCACGATGGTGACCGAGGCAGAGAACGGAGCGGCCGGGTCGATCTCGTCGGTCGACGGATCGGCCTGGCGCTTGAGGAAGTACGGCACCAGATACACCAGCCAGGCGGCGGCGATCACGCCGAAGATCACTCCCGTCAAACCCACACCCCGACGCTACGGGGGCCGAGCGCAGACCTGGCGGAGCCGCCGCGGAGTGTCGGCTGATCAGGCCGAATGCTCCAACCGAGCGAGCAGTCCGGGCCCCACTTCGTCGGCGTGCAGGGCGAACATCTCGTGGTCGCGCCAGTCGCCGTCCACGTGCATGTAGCGCGCCCGGCTGCCCTCGTGGCGAAAACCGAGCTTCTCGACCACGCGCAGGCTGCGGACGTTCTCGGGCCGGATCGCCACCTCCATGCGGTGCAGGTGCAGGGTGAAGAAGCAGTGGTCGACGGCCAGCGCCAACGCGGTCGGAATGATGCCCCGGCCGGCCCAGCGCTGATCGACCCAATAGCCCGCTTGCGCCCAACTGGCCGAGCCGTGGGTGATGCCCGAAATCGTCAACTGTCCGGCCAGCACCCACGCCTGGCCGTCCGGTCGGTAGTCGACGGCGAACGGCAGCATCTGGCCCAACCGGGCCCGGCGATTGAACTGGCGCACCATGCCGGCGAACGTGAGCGGCGGCTCGATCGAGTCGGGCGGACGGGTCGAGTCCCAGGGGGCGGTCCACGCGGCGTTGCGTTGCCGAATCTCGTTCCAGGCCCGTCGATCCTGCAACCGCCACGGCCGCAGCGTGACCGGGCCGTGGCTCAGTTCGACCGGCCACTGCTGCTGGGTGGTCATGGGGCCTGTGGCGTCAGCACCCAGACCTCCACATCGGCGTTTGCGGGCACCAGGTGGGTGCCGGGGGGCAGCACGATGAGCGCGTCGGCGCGGGCCACGTCGTAGGCGAGCTCCGAGCCGGGCACCCCGGCGGGTTCGACGCCCCGCTCGGACACGATCGCCGGAATCAGTTCGGTGGCGGCCGCTTTGCCGTGCACTGCCACCCGAGCGGGCAGCGTGCGCGTGTGTGGACGGTCGTGCGGCTCGCCCTGCAGCCGACGCAGGGCCGGACGCACGAACGCGTGGTAGCCGACGAACGCCGAGGACGCACCCTCGGGCAACACGATCACTGGCGTGTGCTCGTCGCCGATCGTGCCGTACGCCTGGGTGCCGCCGGGGTTGATCGTCACCCGGTGCAGGTTCACCTCGCCGAGGTCGGCCAGCACTTGGGGCACGGCTCCGTCTAGGCCGCCGACGACCACCACCAGGTCGGCCCGGATCAGCTGTTCGTTGAGCGCCTCGGCAAGCGTCGCGGCGTCGTCGACGTAGGTTCCCGCGGCGAACACCCGCGCCCCGTCGGCCCTTGCCGCGGCCGCGATCAGGGTGGTGGTGGCGTCGTAACGGTGGGCGCGCGAAGCGAGCGGCAGGCCGGGCGGCACCAGGTTCGAGCCGACAGTGAGCACCACCACCCGGGGCGGTTGCCGCACGAGCACCTTGTCGTGGCCCACTTCGGCGAGCAGGCCGATGGCGCCCGCGTCGAGCACCCGGCCGGCTTCGAGCAGCAGGGTGCCGTCGGCGATATCAGAACCGGCGGTGCGCAGGTGCTGCCCCGTGGTCACGGCGGTGCGCACCTGGACCTCGTGCTCTCCGCCGTCGGTGGCCTCGACGGGCACCACGGCGTCGGCCCCCTCAGGAATCGGCGCACCGGCCGCCACCCGCACCGTGCTGTTGGGCAGCAGGGGCGCGCCACGGTACGCGGGGTCGTCCAGTGAGTCGAGCACCGGCAGTCGCACCGGCTCGTCGTCGGTGGCTTCGGCGACGTCCGCCGCGTGCACGGCGTAGCCGTCGACGGCGGCGCTGGTGAACGTGGGCAGGTCGAGGTCGGCCACGATGTCTTCGCAGAGCCGGCGGCCGAAAGCGTCGAGCACGCCGAGGCCGATCGGCGGCAACGGCTCGATGACTTCGAGCAGCGCGGTGCGGTACTCGTGCACGCCGATCGCCTCGGGTTCGGGTTGGGGCGTCTCGTCGGGCTGCACCTGTTGGGGTTCCGCCTCGGGCTGCGACTTCTTCTTGCGTCCGAATAGCGCCATGGCTCTTACCATAGGTCAATGCCCGAGGCTGATCCTGCGCACGCACCGATGCGGGGTGCGGACGGTGGCCGTTCCCGGGCTGATAAGGCAGCGCTGCGCGCGATCGTCCGTGAGGGGCGGCGACGCCCCGAGTCCGCCGAGGCGGTCGAGCGGCGCACCGCAAGGGCCGTGGCGGCGTCAGCCGGCCACCACACCGTCGCGGTGTACGCCTCGATCGGTGACGAGCCCGACACTTGGGGTTTGATCGACGCCCTGGACGCTGCCGGGTGCACGCTGCTGCTACCCGTGCTCGGACGCCGCCCCGACGGCACCCCGCGCCGCGAACCCGACTGGGCCCACTACGCCGGACGGCACCACCTGCGGCTCGGGTACGCCGGCGTTCCCGAGCCGTCCACCGAACCCCTGGGTGCGGACGGTCTGGGCGACGCGACGCTGATCTGGTGCGCCGCGCTCGCCGCGACGCCAGCCGGCGACCGGTTGGGCACAGGCGGCGGTTGGTACGACCGTGCGCTGCTGCACGCCCGGGCCGATGCGGTGGTGGGGGTGCTGTTGCGCGACAGTGAAGTGATGGACGCCCTGCCGGTCGAGTCGTTCGATCGGCCGGTCGGGCTGATCGTCACCGAGGCGCGCACGATCCGCACCCCGTATCTGGCGGAATAGCCGCCCGTGCGAGGCTGTTGTTCAAGCGGCCGCTAGACTGCGGCGGTCACCACCCGATGTTGCCTGCTGGAAGTTGTCGATGCCCACCTATCAGTACCGCTGCCTGGACTGCTCGAACGATCTCGAGGTCGTGCAGAAGTTCACCGACGACGCGCTGACCGTCTGCCCCACCTGCGAGGGCACACTGCGCAAGGTGTTCAGCCCCGTGGGCGTGGTGTTCAAGGGCTCCGGCTTCTACGCCACCGACAACCGCTCGAAGGGCGCGCAGAAGTCGATCACGTCGGGCGAGGGTGGCTCGCACAAGGAGCTCGGCGGCGCTCAGCCACACAAAGAGATCGCCGGCGGGGCAGCCGACACCGCCAAGGGTGGCGGCGACGCGAAGCCGGCCGCCAAGGCCCCGAAGAAGCCGGCGGCGGGAACCCCGGCCGCCTGAGCCGCTGCGTCACCGATCCCCCTCTTTCTGTCACCGATCCCTCTCTGCTGCGGCGTGCCGTCGGCTGTGGGATCCCACGTCGCTGCCTTTGTGACACGTAACTGCCTGCGCGCTGGCAGCTGCGTGTCACGAAGGCAGTCACATTGCGGCGGGCGCGGCGCTCACGGTGATGGCGAACGATTCTGAACACTTTCGCTGCTCCAGTCGTTCACTGAGGGTGTGAACAAACTCCTGGCTCCCCTGCGGCGGTTGCTGCGCAGCCATCGCCGGCTCGTCGCTGCGCTGCTGGCCGGCGCGGCGGTGTGGGCGGCCCTCACCGCGCTGCGGCCGGCCGAACCCGTCACCGTGCCCGTGCTGGTAGCGGCGCGTCCGCTCACCGGTGGCGTCGTGCTCGCCGCGGACGATGTCCAGGTGCGGCGATTGCCCGCCGGCCAGCTGCCGTCCGAGTACCTCGACGATCCGGCCCAGGCGGTGGGCCGTCCGGCCACCCTGAACACGCCCGCCGGCGCGGTGCTGCTGCCCGCCAGCGTGGTGAGTCGCGAATCGTTGGCCGCGCCCGGCATGGCCGTGCTGCCGGTCACGCTGGCGAGTACGGCGGCGGGTTTGATCGAGGTGGGCGACCGCATCGACCTGATCGCCACCAGCGACGACGCGGCCGCACCCGTGGCATCGGCCGCCCGGGTGGTGGCCGTGCTCGCCGCCGACACCCAGTCGGGGTTGGCCCCGGCGCGCGACGACGGGCCGGTGGTGCTCATCGAGCTACGGCCCGACGCCCTGGCGAAGGTCGCCGCCGCCGCTGCGCAGGGGCCGCTGGGCTTCGGTTTTCGTTGACCACGGGTGACGCGAGGCCGCCGCGTAGGCGGCGACCCAGAAACGCGGAACCCTGCCGTCTCGTAGCCTCGCATATGGGGCCTCGCTTGGCCGCATACCTGACCCTGTGGCGGGTCGCCGATGTGTCCAGCAGGGGGACGATTGTGATCGGTTTACCAAGCTTTACTACATTGAGCGCCCAGCGCAGCAAATCGTCGCCCGACCGGTGGGCACGCTGCACCTGAGAGGGACATGGGCATGATCAAGGGATTCAAAGACTTTCTGCTGCGGGGCAACCTGATCGACATCGCGGTCGCCTTCGTGATTGGCGGCGCGTTCGGTGCCGTCACCACCGCCTTCACCAAGGTGGTCGTCGAGATTCTGGCCAAGCTGGGCGGCGCCCCGAACTTCGACGAGTGGGCTCCGCTGGGCCTCACCTCGGTCGGGCCGTTCCTCACCGCCCTGGTGGCGTTCTTCATCATGGCCTTCGTGGTCTACTTCGGCATCGTCGTGCCCTACGAGCGGGTCAAGGCCATGACCGCGAAGACCGAGGCCGAGCCCGAGCCGGGTGCGCCCACCACCGAGGAACTGCTCACCGAGATTCGCGACCTGCTGAAGAACAACGCGGCCTGATCTGCTGCAGACAAGCAATCCCCGTCACCGTTCGGTGGCGGGGATTGCTGCTTTGGTGCGCCCGACGAACCCATTGGCGCAGGGGTCTCGACAAGCTCGACCAGCGAGTTTCAGCCGACCGGCGCGTACTGCTCGTCCGGGCAGCCTCTCCGAATTCAGCTGCCGTGATGCGGGGGCACCTCGGCCTGCAGCCGGCGCTCGTCGGCGGTCAGGGCGCGCGGCGCCGCCGGAGCGGTCGCCACCCCGAACAGGCCGAGGTCGCGCTGCACGCCCTGTAGCGCGGCCAAGAGCCGGGCACTGCCCACCCGCAGGCGAAGGTCGTCAGGCACCGGGTGCGGCCACACGCCGCCGCCGGCCACGACGGCCCGGGCGTGGCTACGCAGCGCCGCCGCGTCCCAGCCCTCGTCGGCGAGCACCGCGTGCAGATCGCCGCCGCCGTCGTCGTGCCGGCCACCGGTCAGGGCGCGGAACACCGCGGCGACGAGGTCGGCCTCGCTCACGCCGGGTCGTCCACCCCGGCCACGGCCGGCCGGCCCAGGTCGGCGTAGGTGACGGCACCCTCGGCCACCACCGGACGATCGAAGGTCCAGTCGCCCTTCACCACGAACGAGGTGGCCGCCTTGAGCGACGGCGCCACGGTGACCCGGGCCTCGAAGTCGTCGATCAGCTTGTAGAAGCGGCCGTCCAGATCGACCCGCGGCACGTCGGGCACGGTCTGATTGAGCCGGCTGTCGGCGCCCAGGTCGAACACGTCCGAGCGCAGCAGCAGCAGTTCGTTGGTGGTCTTCACCGGTTGGAACCGCGAGCGCGGCACGGCGATCGCCGTGGCGCCCTTGAACACCTCGATCGCGGCCCCCATCGCTGTTTCGAGCTGAATCACCTTCGGTGAGCTCGAATCGGCCGGGTCAACGGTCTTGACGTTGTAGATGAGAGGCAGCCCCAGCACGGCTCCGCGTTGTTGCAGCGCCGCCTTCAACTGCTCGAGGTCGATCCACAGGTTGTTGGTGTGAAAGTACGGGTGCCGGTGCTCGTCGGTGAAGAAGTCCATGTCGTCGGCCGGCGTCTGCGCGGTGTCGCGCAGAATCAACTGGCCGTCGGCGTTGCGAACGGCCAGGTGCCCGCCCTTGCGGTCGTTGATCGTGCGGGGGCAGATCTCGGCCGCGTAAGGCGCGCCGGTGCCGGCGAACCAGCCGGCCAGTTCGGCGTCGGGAGCCGCGCCAAGGTTGTCGCCGTTGCTGATGCTGGCGTACTTCATGCCCGCCGCGAGCAGCGCATCGAGCACCCCGGACCCCACCAGCGCGGTGTACACGTCACCGTGTCCGGGTGGGCACCACTCCAGGGTGGGGTCGGCCGGCCATTCGACCGGCTCAAATGTGTCTGCGGTGATCTTCGGTTCGGCGTTCTGCACGAAGTCGATCGGCAGCCCGTCCACCGCCAGATCGGGGTAGCGCTCGAGGTGGGCCAGCGTGTCGGCCCGGGTGCGGAACGAGTTCATGAACAGCAGCGGCAGGGGCGCGTCGTACTGGGCGCGGGCGGCCTTGATCTGTTGCACGATCAGGTCGAGAAAGGTCAGCCCTTCGCGCACCGGCAGCAGGGTCTTGGCCTGGTCGAGACCCATGGACGTGCCCAGGCCCCCGTTGAGCTTGATGATCACGGTGCGAGCGATGGCTGCACGGGCGGCGTCGGGATCGACGGCCGCGTCGCTGAGTTGAGGCGGGTCGGTGAGGGGGCTGATGGTGCTCTCGGGGATCATGCCCGTGACACCGGCCGCGGCCTCGGCGTAGTAGTGGGCGAAGACGTCGATGGCGGGTTCGTTGGCGCCGGCCGCGCGCATCTTGGCGACCGCTGCGGCGAGTCCATGTTCACTCATGATATTAGTCTAAACAACTAATGTTCGATCGGGAAAGTTCACTGTCCGCCCACTGGCCACGATGCCGTATGCAGACATGACGAGAGCGACGCCTATCGAAGGGCCAAAGCCGTCTACCCACCCCCAGGAGACATCAACGAGCTGGCGTCGCTCTCTGTATAAGAGCTTAGACGGTGCATCAGCAAAATGCACGTCTGATTGGTCACCTTTTTGAGGATCGAAGACTTTTCAACCATCGGGGATGGCTCCACGGCTTCGATCGTGGGCCCGTCGTCGTGCCCCCTGCGACACAACGGACGATGCGCGAGACCGCCCGCCCGACCCCTATGCTGGGCTTGCCCTGGCCGCCCGGCCCCATAGCTCAGGGGATAGAGCAGAGGTTTCCTAAACCTTGTGTCGCAAGTTCGAATCTTGCTGGGGCCGCCACAAAGAAGAAGGTCCCTGCCCGGGGGGATGGGGCAGGGACCTGTCTCATTATAGGCCGATTGTGTCGCAGTTGTCACCCGCGCGGGCGACAAGCCGTCACGTCTTTCAGGCTTCGGCACCCTCTTGCTGGGCGTTTGCTTGTTCCTTCAACTTCTCGATGTCGAGAGCCTTGACCGCCTTGACGAGCTCCTCGAACTGAGGGCCGCTCATCGCGCCGGCCTCACGGTAGACGAGGTACCCCCCACGGAAGGCCATCAGCGTGGGGATCGATTGAATGCCCAGGCCGCCGGCGAGAGCGCGCTGATCTTCAGTGTCGACTTTGCCGAACACAACATCGGGGTGCTTGTCGGAGGCATCGTCGAACACCGGCGCGAAGCGCTTGCAGGGGCCGCACCAGTCCGCCCAGAAATCGACGATCACGGTGTCGTTGTCTTCGATCGCCTGAGCGAAGGTCTCTTGGTCAAAAGCTTGGGTAGCCATGGGTTCCTCTCTGGTTCACCGTTGAAACGCCCACGCCATCGGTGCTATTCCGCCAACGCCTGAGCGATGTCGTCGCCGATGTCGCGAATCAGCGTGCCCGGGCCGACCGTGCGTCCAGCGACCGCGCTGACCAGAGCCGACATGCCCGGCAGTGCCTCCCCAGGCTCAGGCGCGCCGCCACCGCCGGCCGCGAGCGGGTTCGAACCGTCCGGCCAGGGGGCCGACACCCGCGTCCAGGTGCGCAACCAAGCCTCCGAGATCTCGGAGGTCGACGGCACTCCGAAGAAGTGCCCGACCGGTGCGTGATGGCGCAGCGCAACCACCGGCGAATCGCGGTACAGCAAGGCCAATCGCACCCGGGCGTCCAGGTCGCGACGATCGGCGAGCTCTCCCCGCACCGCCCACCGACAGGGCGCCGCGCAGGTACCCGCCACGTCCGGACGTTCCCCGGCTGCGATCGTTTCGTGGTTCATCGCGCACATGGCCAGCGCTGAACCCAACCGAGAGTGAAACCGGTCGAGGTAGGCGGTGAAGCCGGCCTGGTCGCCGTTGGCGGCGTTGAGCGACCGCTTGGCGGTGGTGCGCAGCGCCGAGTTGTGCGGGCAACTGCGGTCATCGGTGCCCCACCGCTCGCCCACGTACTCGTCCATTCGCAGTGGATCACCGGCGTGACCGAGCGTCGATTCCCAAGCCAACTGGGGCAGGTACTCGCCGATCAGGTGGGCCGTGACCACGACCTGCAGCGGCTCGTGGCGCAGCGCCCGCAGGTCGAGCACCTCGAGCATCAGCCGGTACAGCGGCACCAGCGAAGCCAGGGCACCCCGCTGAGGGGAGCGCGGTTCGAGCGGAAAGCAGGCGGCGCCCAACTCTTCGGCCCAGCGCCGCTGCGGAAACTCGCGGCTGATCGGCCAGTAGTCCTCGGCGTCAAGGTCGAGCACGCGCTTGGCCGCCACCGCCAGCCGAAAGGCCTGCTGCCGAGCGGACGTGACGTGTCCGGCGCGCAGCTCGGTGTCGAGGATCGCCGCCAGGGCGTCGTACCAGTGGCCCTTCAGCAGCGGTGCCGGATCAAGCGGCACCTGCGCGAGCGGCGTGCGCTCAAGCGGCACTGGCATCGCTGGCCACGAACAGGTGCTCCGCCACCTGCGCCTCGAACCGTCCCTCAGCGCCCTCGTCGGCTCGCAGAACGAGCGTGTGACCGTCGCGACTCGCCCTGAGCGTGGCGCCGGGCACTACACCGGTGGCGTCGAACATCGACAGCAACTGCCGATCGGTTTGCAGGTACTCGCTGAGCCGTCGCACGGTCACCCGGGCGGCGGAATGTTGAGCCAGCACCTCGGACAGCGGGATCGCGCCGTCGAGGAAGGCCTCGGGCGCCGGCAGTGCGCCGAGTTCGGCCAGCGCCGGAATCGGGTTGCCGTAAGGCGATTCGACGGGCTCGTGCAACAGATGCACCAGCCGACGCTCCACGTCGGTCGAGATCACGTGCTCCCACCGGCAGGCCTCTTCGTGTGCGTGCACCCAGTCGAGCCCGATCACGTCGATCAGTAGACGTTCGGCGAGCCGGTGCCGGCGCATCACCCGTGTGGCCAGCTTGAGGCCCGCAGCACTGAGCCGAAGCTGCCGGTCGGCGTCGACGGTGAGCAATCCATCACGCTCCATGCGAGCGACGGTCTGCGACACCGTGGGACCACTCTGCTTGAGCCGTTCGGCGATGCGGGCTCGCAGCGGCGGCACGCCCTCTTCGCCGAGCTCGTAGATGGTGCGGAGGTACATCTCCGTCGTATCAATGAGATCGCTCACCGGAACCCTCCTGAAGTCTGCTTGCCAGACTAGGCCATACCTACCACGCCGGGTGCGCCTGCCCACTCGGTCGGCACAATGGGTGCCCGCTGAGTCCGGTGAGCGTGACCCCTCGCCGCCGGTGGGCCCGCCCGCGCGGCGCAGACCAGGCAGATCATGATTGCCCAGCGCGAGTCACCGGCTGATCGGCGCCGGCCCCGTAGGCTGCGAGCATGGCCGAGCCGCACCGCGTGCTGATCGCTCCAGAGCGCCTGGCCGGCTGGCTCACCGGTTTCGACGAGCGCCACGGAACCGCGCGAACGGTACTCACCGACACCCACCTCACGCTCGTTTCCCCCGACGACGCCGAGGCCGACATCGAGCTGATCTGGGGCCCGCTGCCCGGCCACGATGCGCAGCGCGAGCTGCTGGCGCAGGTGACGCAGCCGCGTCGACTGGGGGCGTTGCTGATCCGCAAGGGTGCGCACGCGGCCGGAGTCTTCGAGGGGCCCGAACTGGTCGCGCATGCGGTCGGGCGGCACTACGTCCAGGGCCGTACGAAGGCCGGGGGCTGGTCGCAGCAACGCTACGCCCGGCGGCGCGAGAACCAGGCGGAGCGGGCCCATGCGAAGGCGGCCGACGCGGCCCGGTCGGTGCTGCTGCCGCGCGTCGGCGAGCTGGACGGGTTGATGCTCGGCGGTGACGGACGGGCGGTGCACGATGTGCTGAACTCCGCCGGCCTGGCGCAACTTGCCCAACTGGCGGCCCGCTACCCGCGACGTGCGCTGCCCGTGCCCGACCCCAACGTGACGGTGCTGCGCGCGTCGTTGCCCCGGTTTCTCGCCGTTCCGATCGTGCTCAACGACGCCGCTCGGGCCCGCTCAGCGCTTGCGCAGCACGACGACGAGGCCGGCCAGTAGCGCCAGCGCCGCCGCGCCCCCGACCGCCAGCCAGGTGCCGGTCTGGTCGGGAGTGATGTCTGTGCCGTCGTCGCCGGGCTCGTCGGCCGGGTCGACATCGGTGTCTGACTCGGTGGCCGACGGGCTTGCCTTGGCGCTGCCCGTCTGCACGCTGCTGGACGGGCTGGGCGTTGCGGTGGTCGCCTGCGGCCTTGGCTGCGCCGACGAACCAGTGATGGGCAGCACGAGGCCGATCAGCAGTACGAGCAGCGCTGCGGCAGCCACCGCGGCGCGGCCGACAAGGTTCTGCCCAGACATTGAACTCCTTATGGCGACGCGACGCACAGCCTAGCGGTGTGGCTCCAGCCCAATCGGCGGACTCGCCAGGGAGCAATGCCGAGTCAGTGCACCAAGGCGCCCACCAGCGCGATCAGCACCAGCACCACCAGCACCCCGGTGACGATGAAGCGGCGCGTTCGAGGGTTCACCAGGCCAATCTATGTGGCGGTTCGATCGCCGGGGTACGTTGTGCACATGGGCGAGTTGCGGCTCTACGCCATCGGCATCGACGAGGTGCGCGACGTCTTTCGCGCCTCACCCGAGCTCGCCGCGGAGTTGCGCCGGGTCGCGGAGACCGCCTACCCGCCGAAGACCACACCGCCGGCGCCCGGACTGCTGGGCAAGCTCGGCCCGATGTTCCGTCGACCTGCCGGAGCGCCCGTCGTGAGCCCCGACACACCCGTCGAGGCCGACGTCGCCGACCTGCTGGCCGCACGCTTCATTCGCCCCGAGCGGCAGCCGGCGGCGTGGCGGCTGCTCGAGGCGTACATCGACGCGCAGGCGTGGGGGCGACACCGCCTCGACCTCGACGTCAACCGGTTCAACGATCTCGAGTTCGACCTCGCTCGTGCCGGGCTGCACCCACAGTTCGGCCTGACCAGGCTGGTGAACAACGAACTGCGGCTACCGCTGCAGACCTACCGGGGCCTGTCGACCGGCTGCATTCAGCACGACCAGGCGCTGCAGGCCGCGTCGGCGTGGCGCAACGTGCTCAACCATTTGTCGGCCGAGAACCGCGCGATCGCCGAGCCCTATGCGGCGTGGCTGGCGCAGTTTCACCACTACGGGCAAATGGCACCCCAGAAGGCACGTCCGGCGCCCGATCTGGTCGTGATCTACCGCGCCTGACGGCGGCAGTTGCTGGTCGAACTCGTCGAGACCAGTCGCGGCCAGGGGTTTCGACAGCTGAACCAACGGCCCGTGCGTTGATCAGCGGTTGCTCAGCCGAGAAACTCCAGAATCGCGCCTTGGGCGAAGTAGACCACGAACAGTCCCGCCACCAGGTAGATCAGCCAGTGCACGTCGCGGGCCTTGCCCAGCACCAGCTTGATCAGGGCGTAGCTGATGAAGCCCGCGCCGATGCCGGCGGTGATCGAATAGGTGAACGGCATCAGGGCCATGGTGAAGAAGGCCGGAATGCCCTGCTCGGGGTCTTCCCAGTCGACGTGCACGACCTGCGACATCATCAGAAAGCCCACGAACACCAGTGCCGGGGCTGCTGCCTCCGACGGCACCATGTCGACCAGCGGGGCGAGGAAGATGCTGAGCAGGAACCCGGCGCCGGTGACCAGCGACGCGATACCCGTCCGAGCGCCCTCACCGACACCTGCGGCCGACTCGATGTAGCTAGTGTTGGACGACACCGAGCCCACGCCACCGGCGATGGCGGCGATGGAGTCGACGAGCAGAATCTCTTGCGTGCGCGGCGGGTTGCCGTCGTCGGCCAGCAGGTCACCCTCGGCACCGACCGCGACGATGGTGCCCATCGTGTCGAAGAAGTCGCTGAGCAGCAGCGAGAACACGAGCAACAGCAAACCCAGCACCACCGCGGGGCCGCCCGCGAAGGCGCCGAACAGATCAACCCGACCGAGCAGGGTGAAGTTCGGCGCGCTGAACTCACCGAGCGTGGGCACGTTGAGCATCCAGCCGGTGGGGTTGTCGTCGGTCTTGCCGCCCAGGTGCAGCACCGACTCGATGATCACCGCGAGCACTGTGCCCGACAGAATGGCGAGCAGGATCGCACCCTTGACCTTACGCACGAACAGCGTGACGAGCAGCAGCAGCACCACGACGAACAGCAGAATCGGCCAGCCCTGCAGCGAACCGAAGATGCCCAACTGCACGATGGGGTTGCCGGTGCGCACCACGCCGGCGTCCACGAGGCCGATGAAGGCGATGAACAGCCCGATGCCCACCGAGATCGCCGAGCGCAGCGTGCGCGGTACGGCGTTGAAGATCGCGCGGCGGAAGCCGGTGATCACCAGAATGGTGATCAGCACGCCCTCCCAGACCACCAGGCCCATGGCCTGCGGCCAGGTCATCTGCGGCGCGATGGTGTACGCCACCACGGCATTCAGACCGAGGCCGGTGGCCAGCGCGATCGGAAAGCGGGCGTAGGCGCCCATCAGAATGGTCGTCAGGCCGGCGATCAGCGCAGTGGCCACCGCGACGGCGGCGATGGAGGCGCCCTTGTCGGCGTCGGTCGCAGTGGCGAACGCGACGCCGGTGATCAGGTTGCCGGCCTTGTCGGGTGTGGTGCCGATGATCAGCGGGTTGAGCACGATGATGTAGGCCATCGTGAAGAACGTGACCAGGCCACCTCGCACCTCACGACCGAGCGTCGAGCCACGCTTGGTGATTTCGAAATAGGAGTCCATTCCGGACGGCGCCGGGGCGGTCGGACGAGCCGCCTTCGGGGACGAGTTGACCATGGCCTCAGGCTATTGCGACGCCCCGTCCGCCTAGAGTGATGTCCGTGAGCCAAGATGACCACGAGGTCCACCTGCCGACGTTGCAGGCGCCGGTGAAGGCGCTCGACCCGCACGGGGTTCAGATCGTCGGGCTGGGCACCGTCGTGTTCGCCATCAGCATGCTGATCTGTTGGTGGCAGCTGGCCGCTCTCGAAGCCATCGGCAAGGGATGGTGGCTCTCGACGACGCTGGTCGGCACCGGCATCGGCGTGCTGGCGCTGGTCGTGCTGCTGATTCGACGGTGGCGCCGGCTGCGCGCGTAGTTCGCTGGTCGAACCTGTCGGGACCCGATCCTCGTCATCCCGGTGAACGCCCGGATCTCGACACCGGTTCAGGCGTCCCACGGTAGAGATTTCGGGGCAAGCCCGCAATGACGAAGCCCTCGCCGAAACGACCTTCTCGTCGGCTCAGCGCTCGTCGCGGGGCCGCCACTTCACGTCCGTGGGGCCGACGTACACCTGCCGTGGGCGGTAGATGCGGCCCTTGGGGTCTTCGTTGATCTCTTTCCAGTTGGCGATCCAGCCCGGCATGCGACCGATCGCGAACATCACGGTGAACATCTCCAGCGGAATGCCGATCGCGCGCAGCAGAATGCCCGAGTAGAAGTCGACGTTGGGGTAGAGCTTGCGGTCGACGAAGTAGTCGTCCTCGAGCGCGGCCGTCTCGAGTTCGCGGGCGATGTCGAGCAACGGGTCGGTCTTCTCCAACTGGGCGAGCACGTCGTCCACGGCCTTCTTCAAGATTCTGCTGCGCGGGTCGAAGTTCTTGTAGACGCGGTGCCCGAAGCCCATCAGCTTCACGCCGTCGTCCTTGTTCTTGACCTTGCGCACGAACTCGTCCACCGGCATGCCCGAATCGTGGATCTGCTGCAGCATCTGCACCGCCGCCACGTTGGCGCCCCCGTGGAGCGGCCCCCACAGCGCGCAGACGCCGGCCGCGCAACTGGCGAACAGGTTGGCCTTGGACGACCCCACCATGCGCACCGTCGAGGTGGAGCAGTTCTGCTCGTGGTCGGCGTGCAGCATCAAGAACAGGTTGAGCGCCGCCGCCACCTCGGGCGTGGCTTCGTACTGGCGGTAGGGCACCGAGAACATCATGTGCAGAAAGTTCTCGGCGTACTTCAGGTCGTAGCGCGGGTAGACCAGCGGCTCACCGATGGACGCCTTGTAGGCGGCGGCCGCGATCGTGCGCACCTTCGAGATGAGCACCGCCGCGGCCCGCTCCATGTCGGCGTCGTCGCGAATATCGGTGACCCCCGCGTCGTGGGCGCTCAGGGTGTTGATCATCGCCGAGAGGATCGCCATCGGGGGCGCGGTCTGGGGAAACGCGTTGAAGTGCTTGCGCATGACCTCATCGATCATCGCCGACTCAGAAAGCAGACCCGCGAAGTGGTCGCGCTGCTCGACGTTCGGCAATTCGCCGAAGATCACCAACCAGGCGGTTTCGACGAACGACGACCGCCCCGCGATGTCTTCGATCGGAATGCCGCGGTAGCGAAGTATGCCCGCGTCGCCGTCAATGTAGGTGATCGCTGAGCGGCACGAACCCGTGTTGCCGTAGCCGTCGTCCAAAGTGATGTAGCCGGTGATGTCGCGCAGCTTGGCGATGTCGATCGCCCGCTCCCCCTCGCTGCCCACGAAGGTCGGCAACTCATAGACCTTGCCATCAAGTTCGAGTCGGGCGGTTTCAGGCATGTGGTCTCCTCGTGACGCGTCGTGGTCGTGCACACAGTAACGGGTCGCCACGTGTGCGTGTGAGTCTGCGGCCCATGGACCACCCAGAACGGCGAGCCGACGACCGTCCGGCCCAGGGGACGGTTTCTTCGGTTCGGGGACGGTGCAGGCGATCGATGGGTCAGAACAGACCGAAGTCGACCGTCACCGTGTCCCACACCGGCGTGGACGGCTGCTCGCCGCGACTCGGCTCGGTGACGTCGGAATGCGCGCCGCAGCCATGCTCACGGCTGACCACCCGACCGTCACTGGGGGTGTACTCGTTGGCGCACACGCCGAACGACCGGCCGATCGGCCCGGTCAACGCGATGAAGTACGCGCACGTCTCACACAGGGCGGGCGCCTGGCTGGTCATCGGGTTGTCGGGCCCGCCGAGACCGTGCAGCCACCGCTCGGCGGCCTCGTCGCGTCCGAACGGCGACAGCACCCGTTCGCGGCCCAGTCCCAGTTCGGCCACCACGGCGCGGGTGGCCGACCACTCGGCCGGCTCGGCGTCGGGGGGCAGGTTCGCGGCGGTGAAACCTGGTTCTATGCGCGGGTCGTTGTCGGGCGTGGGCATCAGCACGCCGGGCGTGAGGTCGCCGGCGCCGACCCGCTCGGTCCAGGGCACCCAACGCGGAGCGAGCAATGACCCGACGCCGGGCAGCATGGTGACTTCGCTGACCGTGACGGCCTTGGCGCGCGACGCGCGCGCGACCGTCACCTGCCAGGTCCAGCCCGGGTAGCCGGGGTGGGTGCACGCGAACAAGTGCGTGGCCACCCGCACGTCGTCGGCGACCACGCCCAGGTGCTCACCCACGCCCATCACACCGGCGCGCCCCTCGGCCGCTTCGCGGGCCAGGTCGACGGCCTCGGCGCAGGCGCGATCGAGAACCTTGGCCACCGGCATCGCTCAGAGCTCCAGTTCGTCGGCCACGGCGCGCAGTACCGCCGCCACCTTGCCGGCCAACTTGGGGTCGGGGTGTCGTCCACGCTTGTAGCCGTTGCCGACGCCGTCGAGCATCTTGATCAGGTCTTCGACGATCACGGCCATCGCGTCGGGCGACTTGCGCGACGCCTTCGACAGCGACGGCGGCGCCTCGAGCAGATGCAGGCTGAGCGCCTGCTCGCCGCGCTTGCCGTCGACCACTCCGAACTCGACCTTCTGGCCGCGCTTGAGCGTGGTCACACCGTCGGGCAACGCCGATGAGCGCACGAACACGTCGTCGCCACCCTCGTCCTTGGAGAGAAAACCGAAGCCCTTCTCCGCGTCGTAGTACCGCACCCTGCCTGTTGGCATGACCTTCTCCTGTTCGAAACTGCTTGCGGACGCGCCGAAAGTGCCGACGTGCTCACACCGCGACTGCAAGCGTATCGAACCGCTCGCGACCAGGCACACGCATCGGGAGCGGTGGAGCCCCGGTGACTATCATGAGCCCATGGCGAACTGGACGGACGGCCCGGAGTACGCGCCCACGCAGCGTCCGGCCGCTTTCGAGACGCCATCGGTGGCCCCGCTCGAAACACCCCCTGTGGTGCCCAACCCGGCCGCCGGCGCTCCGGTGGTGCAGCCCGTCTGGCAGCCGCCGCAGGGCAATGCGATTCCGCTGCACGCCCTGGTGCCGCGCACCCAACTCGACACCCGCGATCCGCGCACCGCGTTCACCACGACCAGCTCACTGGCCACCGCCGGTTCTGCGTGGGGTTCGGCACATTCGGCCACCGGCACCCTCGACCAACCGGGGTGGACGCCCGATCAACCGTTGCGCACCTCGGCTCCGGTCACCGGTGCCCAGGGCCCCAACGGCGACGCCGCCTCGTGGCCGGCCCCCACCGGTGCACCCAGGCGAGCGATCACGCCGACCGCAACCGACTCGAGCACGACCGCGGCTCCCCCCGCGCGGCTCAGTTTTCCGCCCCCCACGCAGCCGCCGGTCTTCCCCCAGCGCGGCACCCCCGACTGGTTCGCGCCGCCGACCCAGGGCCAGTGGCGGCCGCCCGACCAGACCGTCACCGTGGGGCAGATGTGGCGCGCAGCCACGCCGGGGGTGATGATTCCGCTGATCGTCGGAGCGTTGCTCAATCCGCTGTCGGTGGTGATGTTCGGCGTCGCTGCCCTGCTGGCCGGACGCGTGCAGTACCGGGTGGCGCAGGTGCGGCGGGTGTTCGGCTGGTCGATCGGGCTGATCGCCGCGGTGGGACTGTTGACTCTGGTGAACAACGACTTCGATCTCGAGGCTGCGTGGGCGGTGATGTCCGGCTGGGCCCAGTTGCTGAGCTGGGCGGTTCCGCTGATCGTGCTGCTGCTGGTCGGCGCAGGCATTCGCGCCCACGAACCGCCGTCGCGGCCCTACTGAACGAGATAGCAGATGAACTCCTCTTCCGGACTGGGCCGGCCCACCCCCGGCTCGCCCGACTTCGACGGGCCGCAGGGCGGATCGGGTCAGGGCGACGGCATTCAGTCGGGGTGGCAAGCCGGCAACACGTCCGCCGGCCAGCAGCCGGCCGATCAGCCCCCGCCGTCGTGGTCGTCGCGCGGCTCGGACCCGGGCAGCCAGGGCCAGACCCCCTACGGATCACAGTCGTACGGCCAGCCCGGTCAGGGTCAACCGGCCCAGGGTCAGCCAGCTCCGCACCAAACACCGGGCCCGTACCGGCAGCAACCGGGCGGTCCTTCCGGTTACACCGCACCCGGGCAGGCCCCGTACGCACAGCCGGGCACGTACGACCGGCCTGGCCAGGGCCAGTACGGCCAACCGGGCCAGGGCGGCCACGCACAACCCGGCCAGGGTTACGTGCCGCCGTCCCAGCCGGGGTATGCGCCGTCGGGGCAGCCGGGCTACGGGCACCAGAACGACGGCCAGCAGGGTCAGCAGCACTACGGCCCCGGCGGGTATCCGCCACCGGTGCCGGGCAACCAGGGCCGGCCGCCGGCTCGACGGCCCGGCGGCACCCGCGGCTACATCATCGCCGGGGCCGTCATCGTGGCCTTGATCGTCAGCCTGCTCGGTTGGCAGTTTCTGGGTCCGCAAGCCAGCACCGAACCCACCCTCGCCCCGACCGCGCCCGCAACCACGGCGCCCGCCTCGCCCACCGGCAGCCCTGAACCCACCGTGGTGCGCGGCTCACCCTCGGCGCAGCCCACCACCAGCAGCCCCGTCACCGGTGGCGGCATCGGTCAGCAGGTCGAGTTCAGCACCACGAACGGAACCGGCAAGGTCACCGTCACCGGCGTCGACTGGGCCGACAACGGCGTGATCGCCCCCGATGAGGGCGAGTCGTACCTGATCGTCAACCTGACCTTCATGGGTGACACCGGAACGGTGACCACCGGGCCGTTCTTCACCGCGGTCACCGACGCCAACGGCGACAGCCACATGATGACCATCGGTGCCTCGCTGAGCAACCAGTTGAGCATGCGCACGCTCAAGCCCGGCCAGTCGAACACCGGGCAGGTCGCCTTCGCCCTGCCCAAGGGAGCGGTCACGTTCCGGGTGCTGGACGAGCTGCTCAACCCGGTCGCCACAATCGACATTCCCGGCTGATGAGCGAACCCTTCCGCACCCGCTCGTTCGTCGCCGTCGAGCCGCACCGACGACCCGTGCGCCAGCGCGCTGCGGTGCGGGTGATCGTCACCGACGGCAGCAGCGTGCTGCTGCTGTCAGACACCGACCCGGGCGCCCCGGGCACCCGCTGGTGGGTCACGCCGGGCGGCGGTATCGACCCCGGTGAGCAGCCGGTGCAGGCCGCCTGCCGCGAATTGGCCGAAGAAACCGGACGGGTCGTCGACCCGCTCGATCTCGGCGGGCCGCTGCTGCGCCGCCTGGTGATTCACGGCTACAGCGACCAGGTGCTCGCCCAGTCGGAATTGTTCTACGTGCTGCAGGTGCCCGCGCCGTTCGAACTCGACACCTCGGGCTTCACCGAGGAGGAAAAGCTCACCATCGCGGCGTGGGACTGGCACTCGATCGACCAACTGGCCGCCCTCACCGAACCGGTCTGGCCGGGCGATCTCGCCGAACTGGTGGCCTTGGCCGGGCAGCCCGCGGCCTGGCCCGTGGACGCCGGCGTGGTCGAGGAGTCGACGGTGAACGCGGGCGAACTCGGCCGGCGGATCGCTCTAGAATGGCCCGGTTTCCCCGACTCCTGAGGCACCATGACGAACCCCCCAGACGAACACCGGCTGCTCGAACGCTTTCTGTGGTTGTCGTTGGCCACCGCGCTCGCCACCGTGACGCTGAAGGCGGCCGCCGCAGTGATCACCAACTCGGTGGGCATGTGGTCGGACGCACTCGAATCGACGGTGAACCTGCTGGCCGCGGGCATCGCCCTGTGGGCCCTGCGGGTGTCGGCACGGCCGGCCGACCACAACCACGATTTCGGTCACGGCAAGGCCGAATACCTGTCGGCAGCGGTCGAGGGCACGCTGATCATCGTGGCCGCCGCGGCAATCATCTGGAGCGCGGCGCAGCGGTTGCTCAACCCGGTGCCGCTCGAAAGCGTCGGGCTGGGCATCGTGCTGGCCACGATCGCGTCCGCGCTGAACCTGGTCACCGGACTACTGCTGATCAGGGCCGGCAAACGCTACCGGTCGATCACCCTCGAGGCCGACGGCAGGCATCTGATGACCGACGTGTGGACCTCGGTGGGGGTGCTGGCCGGCATCGCGGTGGTGGGCATCACCCATCTGTACTGGCTCGACCCGGTGATCGCGTTCGCGGTGGGCGTGAACATCGTGTTCACCGGCTACGGGCTGGTGCGGCGCTCGGTGGTCGGCCTGCTCGACGCCACGCTGCCGCCCGACGAGGTGGCGCAGATCCAGCAGGCCCTGGTGCCGCTCACCGACGACCCGCGGGTACACCTCACCGACCTGCGCACCCGCGAATCGGGGCGGCAGCGGTTCGTGCAGGCCACACTCACCGTGCCGGGCGACTGGACCGTGCGCCGCAGCCACGACCTGGCCGACCGGGTCGAGAGCGAAGTCGAACACGTACTGCCGGGCACCGTGACGTTCGTGCACGTGGAGCCCGCCGACTGACCGCAGTTGGTCCCACGTCATCCCGGGCCCGCTTCGTCATCCCGAAGAAGGTCGGGATCTCGGCGCGCGCACCTGGAGTCGACTGCGGTTCGGGTTGCCGGCGTGGGCGGTATTCCCGTGCGTCCGCCGGCGCCCCATCGGCGAGCGCTCAGCGCTCGTCGCCGCCTGCCGCGTGCCGCACCTCGGTGTCGATCAGCCGGCGCCACGACCCGACCAGTTCGGGGTCGACGTAGGCCTTGTACGACCCCAGCGGACGAGCCGGGCCCCCGATGTGAAACGCCCGCACGCCGGCTCGGGCCAACCAGGGCACGTGGTCGGGGTGCAGTCCCCCACCGGCCATGATCACCCCGGCCTGCCACGCATCGGCGCGAGCCCGAGCCAGCACGTCTTCGAGCCCGTGTTCGAGCCCGCGCGCCGAGCCCGCGGTGAGCACCTGATCGAGCCGCGGCAGCCGCCGCAACACGGCCCAGCCCCGGTCGGGGTAGAGGCAGGAGTCGATGGCGCGGTGAAACGTCCAGGGCCAGTCGCCGTCGGCGACGAGTTCGGTGACCACCTGCGGGTCGACCTCGCCCAGGCCGTTGAGAAAGCCCAGCACCATGCCGTCGGCGCCCGCGTCGAGGTAGCTGGCGATCAGTCCGCGCAGCCGCACGGCCTCACCGCCGTCGGTGCCGAACCCGGCCCGCAGCCGTAGCATCACCCGCAGTTGCACCGACGTCGCGGCCCGCACCTTTTCGACCAGCGCCGGTTCGGGCGACATACCACCGTCTTCGAGGGTGCCGCACAACTCGATGCGGTCGGCACCACCCGCTTCGGCGCGCTCGGCATCGGCCGCATGCAGCGCGATCACTTCGAGCAGCCCGCTCATGTGCCCATCATGGGTGAGCGTCGGGGCCGTTGGGTGCTGGACACGCGGACGCCCCGGCGTACGGCTCAGCGCGTCGGCGTCGCCGTCGCGTAGGCCGTCGAATCGACGCCGCCACGGGGCAGTCGCAGGGCGGCGAGCAGCATCAACGCGGCGGTCAGCGCGACGGCGGCGAACACCCAGGTGCTGGCGGTGACGATGGTGGCGTAATCGTGCTCACCCCGGCCGGCGGCAATCACGTTGGTGGCGATGGCACCGAACACCGCCACGCCGATGGCGCTGCCGGCCGAGCGGGCGAACACGTTGATGCCGGTCACCACGCCGCGCTCGCTCCAGTCGACCGACGCCTGCGCGGCGATCAGCGACGGGGCCGCCGTCCAGCCCAGGCCGAAGCCGATGACGAACGACACGGCGCCCACCGTCCACGGGTTCGGGTAGGGTCCGGACACCGCGAGGGCGACGCAGCCCACCACCGCGATCGCGCTGCCGGTCAGCACCGTGGTGCGATACCCGAATCTCAGGTACAGCCGACCCGCCATCGAGGCCGACAACGGCCAGCCCAGGGTGAGCGCCGCGACTGCGACGCCCGAGATCAACGGCACCACACCCAGCGCGTTCTCCAGATAGGTGGGCACGAAGCTGGTCACGCCGATCAGCAGGGCGCCCACGCCGAGCGAGATGGCCGTGGTGGTCATGATCAGGGGACGGCGCACCACAGCCAGGTCGAGCACGGGTTCGGCCGCGCGGCGCTCGGCAGGCACGAACGCGACCAGTGCGGCGATGCCGATACCGAAGCTGGTCAGGCTCTGCCACGAGAGCCACGACCAGGCGTTGCCGCCTTCGAGCAGAGCGAGAATCACCGCCGTCAGCCCCACGGTCAGCAGCCCGGCGCCCAGATAGTCGATGGTGTGGTGCCGCCGCTCGACGTTCTCGCGGTAGAACCGCGCGAGCGCCCAGCCGGCCAGCAGGCACAGCGGAATGTTGACCAGAAAGATCCAGCGCCACGAGGTGAACTGACTGAAGATGCCGCCCAGTGCAGGGCCGACCACCGAGGCCACCGCCCAGACGCTGGCGATGTAGCCCTGCACGAGGGCCCGCTCGGCGACGGTGTAGATGTCGCCCACGATCGTCATCGCCATCGGGGCGGTCGCGCCCGCGCCGAGGCCCTGCACGACCCGAAAGACGATCAGTGAGGTCATGTTCCAGGCAAGCCCGGCGAGCACCGAGCCCAGCAGAAACAGGCCGACGCCCACCAGAATGATGGGTTTACGCCCGATGGTGTCGGCCAACTTGCTGTAGATCGGCACCGACACCGCCTGCGCCAACAGGTACACCGAGAACAGCCACGGGAACTGTTCGAACTCGCCCAGTTCCTTCACCACAGACGGCACCGCAGTGGCCAGAATCGTGGCGTCCACCGCAATCAGACCGGTGGTGAGCATCAGCGACATCAGCACCTTGCCCCGGTCGGACCGGAATCCGACCGAGCGACCCCGATCGCCGGTCTGCGTGCTGTTCTCGTCCACGCTCACCCTTGTACCAGCCCCGGCCAGCTCGCCGGTATTCCCGCGAACTGTGGGCCGGACGTCCACCACGTAACTGCCCTTGTGACACGTAGCTGCCCGCACGCAGGCAGTCAGGTGTCAAAAAGGCAGCTACGTCCACCCAATGGCTCATCCCTCCAGCCCGCCAGATCCTCCCCACGGCAGACGACGAAGGGGCCGGACGCCGAAGCGTCCGACCCCTTGGGTACTGCGGGAGTGGCTGAACTCAGAAGTCCATGCCGCCCATGCCGCCGTCGCCGCCGGCCGGCATGGCCGGAGCCTTCTCGGGCTTGTCGGCGATGACGGCCTCGGTGGTGAGGAACAGCGCCGCGATGGACGCCGCGTTCTGCAGCGCCGAGCGGGTCACCTTGGCCGGATCGATGATGCCCGCGTCGAGCATGTTCACGTACTCACCGGTGGCAGCGTTGAGACCCTCGCCGGCGGGCAGGTGACTCACCTTCTCGGCCACCACGCCGCCCTCGAGGCCGGCGTTCGACGCGATCTGCTTCAGCGGAGCCGAGCACGCGCCGAGCACGATCTGCGCCCCGACGGCCTCGTCACCGGACAGGTCGTCGAGCGCTACCTGCTTGGCCGCCTGCAGCAGCGCCACGCCGCCACCGGCGACGATGCCCTCTTCGACGGCCGCCTTCGCGTTGCGAACGGCGTCCTCGATGCGGTGCTTGCGCTCCTTCAGCTCGACCTCGGTGGCCGCGCCGACCTTGATCACCGCGACGCCGCCGGCCAGCTTGGCCAGCCGCTCCTGCAGCTTCTCGCGGTCGTAGTCGGAGTCGGAGTTCTCGATCTCTTTGCGGATCTGCGACACCCGGCCGGCGATCTGGTCGGAGTCGCCGGCACCCTCGATGATGGTCGTCTCGTCCTTGGTGACCAGGACGGAACGCGCCCGGCCGAGCAGCTCCAGGGTGACGGCGTCCAGCTTGAGGCCGACCTCCTCGGAGATGACCTGACCGCCGGTCAGGATGGCGATGTCGGTGAGCATGGCCTTGCGGCGATCACCGAAGCCGGGAGCCTTCACGGCCACCGACTTGAAGGTGCCGCGGATCTTGTTGACGATCAGTCCGGCCAGCGCCTCGCCGTCAGTGTCTTCGGCGATCACCAGCAGCGGCTTGCCGCTCTGCATGACCTTCTCGAGCACCGGCAGCAGGTCCTTCAGCGAGCTGATCTTGCTGTTCGCGATCAGCACGTAGGGGTCGTCCAGGACGGCCTCCATACGCTCGGGGTCGGTGACGAAGTAGGGCGAGATGTAGCCCTTGTCGAAGCGCATGCCCTCGGTCAGCTCGAGGTCCAGCCCGAAGGTGTTGGACTCCTCGACCGTGATCACGCCCTCTTTGCCGACCTTGTCCATCGCCTCGGCGATGATCTCGCCGACGGTGGAGTCGGCGGCCGAGATCGACGCGGTCGCAGCGATCTGCTCTTTGGTCTCGACGTCGGTGGCCTGCGCGGCCAGCGACTCGACGATGGCGGCGACAGCCTTCTCGATGCCCTTCTTCAGGCCCATCGGGTTGGCACCGGCGGTAACGTTACGCAGCCCCTCGCGCACCATGGCCTGGGCCAGTACGGTCGCAGTGGTGGTGCCGTCGCCGGCGACGTCGTCGGTCTTCTTGGCGACCTCTTTGACCAGCTCGGCGCCGATCTTCTCGTAGGGGTCTTCCAGTTCGATCTCTTTGGCGATGCTGACGCCGTCGTTGGTGATGGTGGGGGCGCCCCACTTCTTTTCCAGCACGACGTTGCGGCCCTTGGGGCCGAGCGTCACCTTCACCGCGTCGGCGAGGACGTTCATGCCCCGCTCGAGGCCGCGGCGCGCCTCAATGTTGAATTCGATCAGTTTTGCCATCGGTACAGGCAATCCTTCGCATCGGTGGGCAGCGGCCCACGGTTGGTCTGGTTCGACGGTCAGCGTCGATGCCCGCGACGGACGGCCCCTGGGGGCCTCACCGGCTGACCGGGTGGCACTCTCATAGTGAGAGTGCTAATACATGTTTAGCACTCGACCCTGTCGAGTGCAAACGGTTTCGAGACCTGTTTCGCCTACCCTGAGCACGTGTTCGCTCGCGTCTCACGCTGGATCGCGTACCCGCTGTGTTGGCTGTTGCTGATGATCGTGCCGATGGTGGTGGACGCTTTTCGGGCCGACGCCGGGCCCGTTTCGCGCACCAACCAATTCACCATCAGCAGCTTCGTCGCCACTTATGACGCCCGCCGCAGCGGCGACGGGCTCGCACTCGACGTCACCGAGCGCATCACCGCCAACTTTCCCAACCGCTACACCAACCGCGGCATCGAACGCCGACTGGACGCCCGCTTCGGCAGCACCGACATCGGCCTGTCGAACTTTCGGGTCACCGACCCCAGTGGCACGTCGATGCCCTTCACCAGGCGTACCGAGGACGACGGCGACATCACCCTGCGCATCGGCAGCGCCGGCACCTACGTCTACGGACGAGTCGACTATGTGATCAGCTACACGATCACGCGGGCCATGGTGCAGGCGCGTGACCGGCAAGAGATCTACCTCGACGTGAACGGCACCGGGTGGCAGCAGCGGTTCGACCGGGTGCAGGCTACCGTCAACGTGCCCCCCGACCTGGCCGGCAGCCTGCTGGGCGAACAGGCCTGCTACCGCGGCCCGGCCGGTTCGACCGCGCGCTGCGGCATCGCACGCACCGGTAACGCGATCAGCACCGAGTCGGTGTCGTTGGCTCCGCGCGAGTCGATGACCATCGCGGTCGGCTTCGTGCCGGGCACCGTGCAACAAACCGTGCCGGCACCGTTGACCGGCTTCGGCTGGTGGGGATTGGCCGCCATGCCGGTGGTCGCGGCGCTGCTACTGGGCCTGGCCCTGGTCGTACGAGCACGGCGGCTGGGCAACCTGCTGCTGCGCGAGGATGCTCCGATTCAGTACACAGCGCCCGGTGTGCCGCCGATTCTGGCGGCCGACTTTCTGGGCTTGCCCGAACGCGGCGCCGCCGCACAACTCACCCAACTGGTGCTCGACGGGCACGCCACCATCACCGCCGACGGGGTGCCCGTCGGCACCGCCCCCCAGCCCCGCTCGCGACTCGGCCGAGCCGACCTGGCCAAGGCCGGCGAGCTACGGGTGCAGTTGGGTGACCCCCACGACATCGACGGAAGCGTCCGGTCGATCTGCACGGCCCTGTTCGGCGGTACCCGCTCGGTCGCGCTCGCCAGCGTCGGCGAACGTGACGTCGCGGGCGCTTCGGCCGAGCGGTGGCAGCTGCTGCGCCAGAGCGGCCTGCGCCGCGAGAGTTGGCTGGGCACCACCCTGTTCTGGGTGGGTTACCTCGGGCTGATCGGGTTCGGCTGGTGGCAGCTCGCCCTCGGCCTGAGCGGCCTGGCCTGGCCGTTCCTCGGCCTGGGAAGTCTGGCTGTGGTGCTGCTGGTCGCCATGGCGCACTACTACCCCACGCTCGGCGGCCTGACCGACCAGGGCAGTGCCCTGGCCGATCACCTGGCCGGGCTGCACCGGTTCGTCACGATGGCCGAGGCCGACCGCATCGCCTGGATGCAGAACGCCGTGGACGCCCCGCGCCTGACCGGGCCCGATGACACGAGCCTGGTGGACCTGTACGAACCGCTGTTGCCCTACGCGATCATCTTCGGTGTCGAGAACACCTGGCGGCAGGCCCTCGGTGACCTCTACGACCTGAAACCCGAACGACCCGACAAGCCCGAAGGTCAGCCCTGGGCGCTCGCGCTGGCTGCGGCGTGGGCCGACAGCCCTGACTATCGGCGTGACTTCGAGCACCGGCGCCACGGCACCCAGAGCTTCTGGGACTCCCGCCCAGCCTGGGGCGACGGTTGGGTGTCGCACGCCGGCCAGGCCCTCGGCCAGGGCTTCGACTCGTGGGCCAGCTCGCGCGACGACGATCGCGGCGGCTCGTGGGGTTCGGGCGGCGGATCGTCCAGCTCGTGGAGCTCGTCCAGTTCGTCCGGCTCGTCGGGTGGTGGGTCGTCCGGCGGCGGCATGGGCGGCGGTGGTGGCGGCGGTTGGTGAGCCGGGAGCAGACTTGACCACATGGCGACGTCTCAACAGGTACCGCTGACCCGGGCCCAGCGGGTGCGGCAGGTCGGCAACCTGATGAACCTGTCGTCGGCGCTCGGCCTCACCGCGGCCCGGCTGGGTCGGGCCCGGCTGCGCCCCGGCCCCCAGGGGCTGCTGCTCGCCGAGGGCTACCGGTTGAACTTTCCATCACGTGCGGGCGCGTTCACGGTGGGTAACGTGATTCTGACCAGCACCGACTTCGAGTCGCTCACCGCGCGCGAGCCCCACGTGATGGACCATGAGAGCGCCCACGCCTGGCAGTACTTCTGGTGCGGCGGCCTGCCGTTTCTGCCGCTGTACGCACTGGCCGCCGGCTGGTCGTGGCTACGCACCGGCGATCTGGCGTCGGCCAACTTCTTCGAGCGCAACGCAGGTCTGGTGCGCGGCGGCTACCGCGAGGCCCCGATCACGAACATCGGGTTCAAGCGACTGCGCGGGCGGCTTCAGACCTTGATCGAGAAACCCAGCCGCTTGGCGGAGCGCTCTTTCTGACGGGTGGCGCGCTGGCGACGCAGCCGCTTGACCAGCAGCGGGTCGTGCGCCAGTGCGGCCGGGGTGTCGATCAGGTCGTTGAGCAGTTGGTAGTAGCGAGGAGCCGACAGGTCGAAGCGCTCGCGAATCTCGGCCTCTTTGGTGCCGGCGAACGACCACCAGTGCTTCTCGAACTCCAGAATGGCTGCGGAGCGCTCGTCGAGCGCCGCTTCCGGACGGCTCACGGGGTCGGACATGCCGCCCATTCTAGGTTGAAATCACACCGCTGTCATTCGCCGGCGCGAGTTCGATCGTCCACCGAAGGGGGCTCATGGGGTCGGCTACAGTGAGGTGGCGGCGCGGCACGTGAGCGCGGCGCACCCCATCGATAGGACACGTTATGCAGCCGCTCGTCGGCACCGTTCAGCGGTACGCGTGGGGCACCACCGACGCCATTCCGGCGATTCTCGGCCAGCCTGACGACGGACGCCCCATGGCCGAGTACTGGCTCGGCGCGCACGCCTCGTCACCCTCGCTGCTGGGCACCGGCACGCTGAGCGAGCACATCGACGCAGCCCCGGGCGTACTGGGTGATCGCAGCCGGGCGGCGTTCGGCGAACACCTGCCGTACCTGATGAAGCTGCTGTCGGCGCGGCACGCCCTGTCGATCCAGGCGCACCCCTCACGCGAACAGGCCATCGAGGGGTTCGCGCGCGAATCGCGGGCCGGCACCCCGCTCGACGCCCCTGAGCGCACCTACAAAGACAGTTGGCCCAAGCCCGAGATTCTCATCGCGCTGGAACCGTTCGACAGCCTGGCCGGTTTTCGCGATCCCCACCAGACGGCGGAGTTGTTCGCCGCCCTGGGCGTGGCCGAACCGCTCTACTCGGTGATCGGGCCGCTCACCGAACGCAAGGGCCCGGCGGCGATGGCCGAGGTGTTTCTCGATGTGCTCAGCCTGGGTGATGAGCGCAGGCACCTCATCGACGAAACGGTGGCGGCGGCCATGCACCACCGCTACGACGACGACCCGGTCGGTGAGTTCGCCCGAACCGCCCTCGAGCTCGACGCCGTGTTTCCTGCCGACCCTGGCATTCTGGCCGCACTGCTGATGAACCGGCTGCGGCTGCAGCCGGGCGAGGCTCTGTTCGTACCCGCCGGCATGATGCACGCTCACCTGAGCGGCACCGGAGTCGAGGTGATGGCGAACTCCGACAACGTCATTCGCGGTGGGCTGACCAGCAAGCACATCGACGTGGGCGAGCTGATCACCGTGGTCGACTTCAATCCGTGGCTGCCCGAGATCCTGCACCCCACCCTGACCCGCACCGGCGTGCTGAAATACCAGACCCCATGCAGCGAGTTCGAGGCCTGGCGCATGATCGTTGACGAGTCGTCCGGGCCCATCAGGGTGCCGGGCCGAGGTTCGGCGCGCATTCTGTTGGCGGTTTCCGGCGAGTGCGTGCTCGATGACGGCCACACCAGCCTGCCGCTGGCCCGCGGGCACGCGGCCTTTCTGTCGGCCGACGAACAGGATGTGTTCGCGACCGGTTCGGCTGAGGTGTACGGCACGTCGTCCGGCATTCGCTGAGCGGTGCGGTGTGCGAACGACTGTGCCGGGTACGGCACAATGGTGCAGGCCCGGGCTGACCGGGCGTTGCCTCCGTAGCTCAGTTGGTAGAGCGCCCGCCTTGTAAGCGGATGGTCGCGGGTTCGATTCCTGTCGGAGGCTCGTGACCGCACAACCGCCCGCCGGGCAGAGCCAGTGGGCGACGATCATCGCCCGTGATCCGGGCCATTCCCAGCGCTACATCGACCGCTTCGCCATGCTTGCCGCCCAGGGCGCCGATCTGGTGGGCGAGGCGCGGCTGATCGACGCCATCGTTGGGCGCGGGTCGACGATTCTGGACGCCGGTTGCGGCCCCGGCAGGCATTGCGGGTACCTGCACCGGGCTGGCCATCGGGTGGTCGGCGTCGACCTCGACCCCGCTTTGATCGCCGAAGCCCGGCGGGCCGAACCCGGACCTGACTACGTCGTCGGCGATCTCGCGGGCTTCGAACTGCCGTCCGACGGGCCGCAGACCTTCGACGCCATCCTGTGCGCCGGCAACGTCATGGGGTTTCTGCACCCGGCCACCCGGCGCCCGGTGCTTGCGGGCTTTCGCGACCGGCTGGCCCCTGCCGGACGGGGCGTGGTGGGCTTCGGCGCGGGCCGCGGCTACGACTTCGATGACTTCTTCTCCGACGTCGACGCGGTGGGGTTGACGCGCGAGCAGACCTTCGCCACGTGGGACCTGCGGCCGTTCACCGACCAGGCGAACTTCGTGGTGGCGGTGTTGTCGGCAGGCTGAGTCGACGTGTGAGCACCGTCCCAGGTCGAGCCGATGCGCAGCGGCGCCATCAGCAACGTAACTGCCTTTGTGACACGTAACTGCCTGCGTGCGGGCAGTTGGGTGTCACAAAGGCAGCTACGTTGGCTTGCTCAATCAGCCGCGGCAGCGGGTGACCTCATGTCAAGAAACGGGACGGCTTGCCGGCCCGGTTCGCCCACCAGGAGGTCAGCCGCGGCAGCGGGTGACCTCATATAGCGCGATGCTCGCCGCCACCGACGCGTTCAGCGACTCGACGTCGGAGTCGATCGGAATCGACACCAGCACGTCGCAGTTGTCACGGACGAGCCGCGACAGGCCCTCACCCTCGGAGCCGACCACGAGCAGGACGGGGCCGTCCACGCCCGGAATGCCGCTGACGTCGAGATCGGCCTCACCGGCCAGCCCGGCCACGACGAAGCCGGCGTCCGCGTACTGCTTCAGCGCCCGGTTCAGGTTGGTGGCACGCGCCACCGGAATGCGGGCCGCGGCGCCCGCTGACGTCTTCCAGGCCGCGGCCGTCACCTGAGCCGATCGCCGCTCGGGAATGATCACCCCAGCAGCTCCGAAAGCCGCTGCCGAGCGAATGATCGCGCCCAGGTTGCGGGGGTCGGTGACCTGGTCGCAAGCGATCACCAGCGCCGGGTCGGGAGCGTCCAACGCCTCGGCCAGCAGGTCGTCGGGGTGCGCGTACTCGAAGGGCGGCAACTGCAGCGCCACCCCCTGGTGCACGCCGCCGCCGGTGAGCTTGTCGAGTTCGGCGCGGGTGGCGGCCAGCAGCGCGATGCCGTGGTCGGCGGCGTACTTGAGAATGTCGCGCAACCGGTCGTCGCGCTCGACCCCGTCGGCCACGTAGGCGCGCTTGACCGGCAGGCCGGCCTGCAGCGCCTCGAGCACCGGGTTGCGCCCGAACACCCAGTCGTCGTCCGCGCGTGGCGTGTCGCGACGCGGCTTGCCGCGGCCCTGCCCGGCCTGGGTTTGGCCGGGTTCGTTCGGCCCACGCTTGCGATACGCCTTGTGGTAGGGACGATCCTCGGCCTTGGGTGTCGGGCCTTTGCCTTCGAGCCCACGGCGCACGCGACCGCCCGAACCGGCGGTGTTGCCGCTGCCGGTGCCCTTGCCACGCTTGCGGACGGCACCCTGACGAGATGAGTTTCCGGGCATCAGTTCTCCAAGCTCCAGCGGGGACCGTTCGGGGTGTCCTCGACCTTCAGACCGAGGCCGGCCAGGGTGTCACGGACGGCGTCGGCGGCGGGCCAGTCCTTGCGGGCGCGGGCCTGGGCGCGCTGCTCCAGCAGGGCGCCGACCAGGCCGTCGACAACGGGGGTGAGGTCGTCGGCACCGGCGTCGCCGGCCCACTCGGGCGCGTCCGCCCGCAGCCCGAACACGTGCAACATGGCCAGCACACTCGCCCTGGCCTGCTCGGCCGCAGCGCGGTCGCCCGCCCCCAGCGCAGCGTTGCCGTCACGCACCGTGGTGAACAGGGTCGCCAGCGCGCTCGGTGTGCCCAGGTCGTCGTTCATCGCCGCGACGAAGGCGTCGGGCAGGTCGGCGGCCCCAGTGGGCGCACCGAGCACCGACGCGGCCCGGTCGACGAAGCTGTCGATGCGGGCCAGTTGTGCCGCCGCTTCGGCCAGCGCCGCCTCGCTGAGTTCGATCGCCGAGCGATAGTGCGGCCCAGCCAGCCACAGCCGGACGGCCCGGCCGCCGTAGGTGGTGACCGCGGCGGTGACGTCGGCGGTGTTGCCCAGCGACTTCGACATCTTCTCGCCCGCCATGGTCACCCAGGCGTGATGCATCCAGTACCGGGCGAACGGCCGTCCGGCTGCCTGCGACTGCGCCAGTTCGTTCTCGTGGTGCGGAAAGCGCAGGTCGAGCCCGCCGCCGTGAATGTCGAAGCTGTCGCCCAGGTACTTGCCCGCCATCGCCGAGCACTCGATGTGCCACCCCGGACGCCCCCGACCCCATGGGCTTTGCCACGAGGCCGTTTCGGGTTCGCCGGCCTTGTAGCCCTTCCACAGCGCGAAGTCGCGCGGGTCACGCTTTCCGCGAGGCTCCGCGTCGTCGGCCGGCTCCATGTCGGCGACCTTCTGCCCGGTCAACGAGCCGTAGCCGGGCCACGACGCCACGTCGAAGTACACGTCGCCCGAACCGTCGGGTGCCGCGTAGGCGTGGCCGCGTTCGATCAGGTCGGCGATCAGCGCGATCATTTCGGGAATGTGACCGGTGGCGCGCGGCTCGTAGGTGGCCGCGGGCACGCCCAACGCCCGATAGGCGGCGTCGAAGGCCGCCTCGAAGATGAACGCGTGCGCCCACCAGGGACGCCCCGCCGCCTCGGCCTTGGCCAGAATCTTGTCGTCGATGTCGGTGACGTTGCTGATCAGCGTGACCTCGTGCCCGGTGTGGGCGAGCCACCGCCGCAGCACGTCGAAGTTCACCCGGCTGCGCATGTGCCCCAGGTGCGGGGCCGACTGCACGGTGGGGCCGCAGACGTAGATCGACACCCGTCCGGGCTCCAGGGGCTGGAACGCGACGATCTCGCGCCGCAGGCTGTCGTACAGGTGAAAACTCACCGGCCGATTGTATCGGGGCGGGCGGGGTGACCGGACGCAGGGGTCACGACCAGCCCGATCACCGAAGAAACGTCAGCCCTTGCCTCGGCGCAATGCCGCGATGTCGAGCACGCCGGTGGGTTCGGGAACGTCTTCGGCTTCGAGTTCCCACGGATCGTCAGGCATCGCACCGTCTTCATCGAGGTAACCCTGCGACGGGTCGAACGGGTTGGCCAACTGCCTGCTGCCCTCACTGAGCGGACGGCTGTTCATCGCCTCGTCGGGCAGCCCTTCGAGCACGTCGCGCACGTAGCCGTGGGTGGCGTCGATCAGCGGCACGTCGCGGTTCTCGCGCTGCGAGGCGTACCAGCGGTAGTCGAGCACCTCGTGAAAGATCTGTGCCGCGTCGCGCTTGCCGCGCAGGTGCGCCGGAACCGCCGTGACCACCGGCTCGAAGCTCTGGGTGAGCCACTGGTGCGCCACCAGAGCCTCGTCGACACCCTGCTGGTTGGTGCGAAACCGAAAGGTGTCGAGGTCGTTGAGCAACCGGCGGGCCTGGTTCTCTTCGACGTCGAGCCCGGTGAGCCGCAACAGCCGGCGGGTGTGGTGACCCGCGTCGACGACCTTGGGCTGAATGCGCACGCGGGAGCCGTCCGCCGAGGTGGTGATGTCGAGTTCGGCCACGTCGAAGCCGAGCGCGTTGAGCCGGCGCACCCGGCTCTCGATGCGGTCGAGCTCGGTGCCGGCGAACTCTTCGACCCCGGTGAGTTCGGCCCAGAGGTCGCGGTAACGGCTGGTGATGGTGTCGACCAGCACCAGCGGGTCGAGCGACTCGTCGAGCAGTTGACCCGCCTCGAGGTCGCTGAACTCGCCGAACAGGTTGGTGGTGGCAATCATCAGGTCATGCTCGCGCTGCCCCTCACTGAGCTCTTCGTGCCACTCAGCGGTTTCGGCGTCGACCAGGTAGGCGGCGAACTCGCCCGCGTCGCGCCGGAAAAGAATGTTCGACAGCGACACGTCGAGCCACAGGAACCCGATCAGATGCAGCCGGGCGAGCAGCACCACCATGGCGTCGAGCAGGCGGTTCACCGTGTCGGGCCTGACCCCCTGGCTGAACAGCGACCGATACGGCAGCGAGAAGTCGAGGTGCCGGGTGATCACCACCGGGTCGAGCGGTTCGCCGTCGACACTGCGCCGGTCGGTGATCACGGCCAGCGGCTCGACCGCAGGGGTGTCTTCACGCGCCAGGTCTTGCAGCATGCGGTACTCGTGCACGGCCGCGGTTTCGATGACCTCTTTGGCCGCGTAGACGTCGTTGCCCACCTTGATGAACCGGACGACGTGACGCGAGATGCCTCGCGGCAGGGCGACCAGATGGTCTTCAGGCCACTGTGCCAACGGCGTTTGCCAGGGCAGCGGAATGAGCCGGGAATCTGGCTTCGCCGACAGAATGCGGGGCATGGCTACATTCTGCCAGCCCCGTCCGACAATGCCGGACACCCTCGGCGAGCGGGCACTTCCGGCACCGAAACCACGCAATCGCAGGTCGTTAACGCCGGGTCACCGGTCGCCTGGGCACAAAGCGCAAGCATCTCGCCTGATCGCAGATCAGACGGAGTCGCGTCGATCGACGACCTCGACCAGCCCACGCACCGCGGTGGACGCCGTGGTCGGGTCGAACGCCGCTGAGGTCACCACGTCGCGCACATGCGAATGCCCCGGGCGTGAGGCCCGGGGCATTCGCGTCGATCGATCAGGACAGGCGGTCGCCGGTCTTGTTGCTGAACACGTGCAGAGTGTGACCCTCGCCGGCCGCGAAGCGGACGGTGGTGCCACGCTCGGGCGGAGTGCGTCCGCGGAGGCGCGCCACGATCTGCGGAGCCGACAGCTTCTCGTCTTCGCTCAGGCCCGACAGGGTGCCGTAGGTGTAGGCGTCGGCGCCCAGCTCTTCGACCACGGCCACGTCGACGGCGATGCCGTGATCGGCGAGTTCGAGGTCTTCGGGGCGGATGCCGATGGTGAGGGTGTCTTCACCGCTGGCCTTGGCCAGCACCGAACGCTCGACCGGAACCGTCCAGTCGCCCACCACGACGCCGTTCTCGTTGACGTTGCCGCTGATCAGGTTCATCGCGGGCGAGCCGATGAAGCCGGCCACGAAGATGTTCTCGGGCTTGTCGTACAGGGTCAGCGGGCTGTCGCACTGCTGCAGCACGCCGTCTTTCATCACCGCGACGCGGTCACCCATGGTCATGGCCTCGACCTGGTCGTGGGTCACGTAGACGGTGGTGACGCCGAGGCGGGTCTGCAGGGCGGCGATCTGGGTGCGGGTCGAAACGCGCAGCTTGGCATCGAGGTTCGACAGCGGCTCGTCCATCAGGAACACCTGCGGCTGACGCACGATGGCGCGGCCCATGGCGACGCGCTGACGCTGGCCACCCGAGAGGGCCTTGGGCTTGCGGCTGAGGAAGCTCTCGAGGCCCAGCAGGTGGGCGGCCTCCATGACGCGCTGATCGCGCTCAGTCTTCGGCACGCCGGCCATCTTCAGGGCGAAGCCCATGTTGTCGCCGACCGTCATGTGCGGGTAGAGCGCGTAGTTCTGGAACACCATCGCGATATCGCGGTCTTTGGGCGGCAGGTCGGTGACGTTGCGGTCGCCGATCCAGATGGCGCCCGCGTTCACCTCTTCGAGGCCGGCCAGCATGCGTAGCGAGGTGGACTTGCCACAACCCGAGGGGCCGACCAGAACCATGAACTCGCCGTCGCCGATTTCAAGGTTGAGCTTGTCAACCGCGGGGTGATCGGCACCGGGGTAGACGCGAGTCGCGTCTTTGAAACTCACTGTGGCCATGCCAACAATCCTTTCCACGGGCAGGTACGTGCCCGACGATCCGTAGTGGAAACAGTGCCGCGAGGTCTCGCGACAGGCCCATCGTCGCACGATCGAAGGGATTTCATCAAAAACTGGCGTTGATCTGTGGACACAATGTGTCGCGTGCGCCGATGGGGTGGCCGCCGCGGCTTTCGTCCGCTGCGCCGAAAGGCAAGTCACGGAGTCGCTGCGACGGACGGGTAGGCTCCGCAGGGTGAGTACGACCCCGGGCGACGGCCAGCCCGCCGATCAACCGCCGGGCCAACAGTCGGACGATGCCGCCGCCCGCGAGTGGTGGGACGACCCCGGCCTGCCCTGGAAGCACAAGCCGACCAAGGCCGACATTTCGTGCCTGGTCTGGATGGGCATCGCCTCGGTGTACGGACTGATTCTGCTGCCGCTGCGGCCGGTGATGCTGGGCCTGGCGCCGCATCTGCTGGGGTCGCTGGGCTACCGCACCGGACTGGTGATGACCGGGGCGCTGGGCGCGACCGGTGACCGTTGGTGGCCCCTGGTGCTGGTGCTGGGCAGCCTGATGGCGATGAAATTCGACTGGATCTACTGGTGGGCCGGCAAACTGTGGGGCCACGGCCTGATCGAGGTGTGGTCAGGACGCTCCGAGAGGGCGCGCAAACGCAACCAGCGGGCCATCGCGTTCACGCACAAGTACGAGACGTGGGCGATCTTCGTCACCTACCTGCCGATTCCGATGCCGGCCGCCGTGGTGTACGCGGCACTCGGCGCGGCGGGCACGAAGCTGTCGAAGTTTCTGATCGTGAGCTTCATCTCGTCGGTGATCAGCTCGGGGTTGTACATGTACCTGGGCTGGCAGATCGGTGAACCCGCGGTCGAGTTGATCAACGCCTACGGGCAATGGCTGTGGTACCTGTCGATCGCGATCATCGTGGGCATGATCGCCGTGGCATGGTGGAAGTCGCGCCAGCCGAAGTCAGACGAGCCCGTGATTCCTGGGCCTGCGATCTAAGCCTGCCGGTCGCGCTTGTCGAGACCCTGTTGGTCGCGCTTGTCCAGAACCCTTGCCTGTTGCAGTTATCAACCCCGTGGTTGCGTCTGGTGCCGCGTAGCGGCGTCCGCCCTCTATCAACTCCCGTGGTTGCGTCTGGGTGCCGCGTAGCGGCGTCCGCCCCTGTCCCGCACTTGCGGGACTGCTCGGCTAGCGCCTCGCAGTGCGCAAACGCCCGACCACGCCCTGACAGGGGCGCCGCCGCTCCGCTTCAGCCTCGTCTGCGCTGCTCGCCTCCACGAACTGAGTCAGCTACTCCCGCTTGGTGGCCGGGTGGGAGATCCCGGGGCAAGCCCGGGACGACGGTGGTCCCCGTCTTCGTCATCCCGGCGGATGTCGGTGGTCCCCGTCTTCGTCATCCCGGCGGATGCCGGGATCTCTTGACGGCCGCGAGATTACGTCCGACTCGAGGGGTCTTTCACCTCAGCGAGCGGTGACGGGTGTCGAATCGGACGCAATCCGACGGCCGCGTCGTCGTCAGGTCGGCGATCCCGCGGCAAGCCCAGTGATGACGGCGGTCGCGCAGTGCGCGCGAATCGGTCAGATGTGAACGATGAGGTCGGCGCGGTCGCGGGTGTGGTCGGCGCCGAACAGCTCACGCTCCTGCGCCGCCCAGCGTTGCCAGTGCGGCCGGAACGCCTCGCCGTCACGTTCGAGGCCGCGGGCCATGCGCACGTCCGTCGCCGCCTCGACCCACACCCGTACCGTGACCAGATCACCCGCTGGACGCACCGTGCTCGCGCAGCCCTCGACCACCAGCACCGGAACCCAGGGCACCGGCACAGTTTCGGCCCACTCGGACGCGTGCCAGTCCCACCGGCGGTACGCTCCGGAATCACCCCGCGACAAGGGCCGCAGCACTTGGTCGTGCAGCAACTGGGCCGCTGACCCAAGACCGTCCCAGCCGGCGAACAGGTCGTCCATGTGCACCACGGGGCAGCGCAGGTGCCCAGCCACGGCGTCCGCGAGCGTCGTCTTGCCCGAGCCGCTGGGCCCGTCGATGCCGATCACCAGCGGGCCTCGCTCCACGCCGAGCCCTTCGGCCACCAGCGCCACAACGGCCTGCGCGGCGGTCGCCACGTCGCCGTCGATCGATCGCATGACCAGGCAGCATAGGCTGGGCGCGGCGGCAGCACGGCACACAGCACTAGAGTGAAGCCTCAGCCAGCCCACGAAGGAGCACTCAGTGAGTGATCTCGGTTCGACCGCGTCCGACATCTACCGCAACGTCTTGTCAGTCATCGAGGGGGTCGAGCCGCGTATCGCAGCCGCCACCCGCGCCGAACTGACCGACCAGCGGGCCTCGCTCAAGCTGATCGCCAGCGAGAACTACGCCTCGCTGCCGGTGCTGATGACGATGGGCACCTGGTTCAGCGACAAGTACGCCGAGGGCACCATCGGGCATCGTTTCTACGCGGGTTGCCAGAACGTCGACACGGTCGAATCGGTGGCCGCCGAGCACGCCCGTGAGCTGTTCGGCGCCGAGTACGCCTACGTGCAGCCGCACTCGGGCATCGACGCCAACCTGGTCGCCTACTGGTCGATTCTGGCGCACCGGGTGGAGTCGCCCGTACTGGAGCGGCTGGGTGCCAAGAACGTCAACGAACTGTCCGAGGACGACTGGGAAACCCTGCGCAAGAGCTTCGCCGAGCAGCGCGTGATGGGCATGAGCCTGGACGTCGGCGGTCACCTGACCCACGGTTTCCGTCCGAACATCTCGGGCAAGATGTTTCACCAGCGCAGCTACGGCACCAACGCCGAGACCCAGCTGATCGACTACGACAAGCTGCTGGCCGACGCGCGCGCGTTCAAGCCGCTGATCCTGGTCGCCGGCTATTCGGCCTACCCGCGCCGGGTGAACTTTGCGAAGATGCGCGAGATCGCGGACGAGGTGGGTGCCACCCTGTTCGTCGACATGGCGCACTTCGCCGGCTTGGTGGCGGGCAAGGTGTTCACCGGCGAGGAGGATCCGGTGCCCTACGCCCACCTGGTGGCCTCGACCACACACAAGTCGTTGCGCGGTCCGCGCGGCGGTTTCGTGCTGGCCACCCCCGAGTACGCGCCGAGCGTCGACCGCGGCTGCCCGATGGTGCTGGGCGGCCCGCTGTCGCACATCATGGCCGCCAAGGCGGTCGCCTTCGCCGAGGCCCGGACGGACTCCTTCCGCGACTACGCCGCGAAGGTGGCCGACAACGCCAAGGTGCTGGCCGAGGGGCTGCTGAAGCGCGGCGCCACCCTGGTCACCGGGGGCACCGACAACCATCTGGTGCTGATCGACACCGGCTCGTTCGGCATCACCGGACGCCAGGCCGAGTCGGCGCTGCTCGATTCGGGCATCGTGACCAACCGCAACTCGGTGCCCAACGACCCCAACGGGGCCTGGTACACCACCGGCGTGCGCATCGGCACCCCTGCCCTGACCTCGCGCGGCTTCGGGGCCGACGAGTTCGACAAGGTCGCCGAGCTGATCGTCGACGTGCTGGCCAACACCACCGCCACCACGACGGCGGCCGGCACGCCTGGCAAGGCCAAATACACCCTGGCCGACGGCGTCGCCGACCGCACGAAGGCTGCGTCCGCCGAGCTGCTTGACGCCAACCCGCTCTACCCCGGGCTCGCCGTCTCGTAGTCGTACCTCAGCGGGTCATGTCAGCGTGGCCCAACGGGTTCGTCGCTGCCCCCGGCGCCGGCCGCGTAGGCGTCGGCGAACTCGGCAGTGGGCTCGACCTGCTCGATCAGGTCGAGCAGCACCCCGTCGGGCGCTGCGACGACCCGCGCATCAGCCGCTGACGCCACCGCGCAGCGCGTGCTCACCGCCGCCGTCACCCTGTACGCCGATCGGGGGCACGCGCAGGTGTCGCTCGATGACGTGGCCCGGGCGGCCAACGTCACCCGCGGCGCGGTGTACCACCACTACGGCAGCCGCACCGGGCTGTTCGCCGCCGTGGCCGAACACGTGCAGAGCCAGGTCTCACAGGCCGTCGTGGCAGCCGCTGTGGGGGCCGGTGACGACCCCTTCGCCCGGTTACGGGCAGGCAGCCACGCCTTTCTCGATGCCGTCACCGCACCCGGAGTCGTCCAGGTTCTGCTGGTCGACGCACCGGCCCTGATCGGCTGGCAGCAGTGGCGAAGGCTCGACGCGCAACACTCCGGCCGCCACCTGTGCGACGCGTGGCCGACCTGGGGGTTCCGGACGATCTGCTGGACGCCTTGACCGCGCATCTGTCGGGCGCCATGAACGAGGCCGCACTGTGGCTGGTCGATCACGCCGACGACCCCGCATCAGCAGCGCAGGCCGCGCACAGGGCGCTCGACGTGATTCTGCAGGCAGCCGTGTTGGCCGCGGCGTCAACCCCGGTTTCGGCGCTCAGCGGCTGAAGAGCTTGCCCTGAATGGTGATGATCAGTCGGTCGAGCGAGGCCGGCAGGTCTGACAACCGCCAGTCGTCGGGGGCGTGGTACCAGTTCAGGTCGGTGGAGTCGGCGTCGAGGTCGCCGTCGGCGTCGGCCAGGGCCTGCAGCCACCGCTCGTAACCGCCCAGCACCACCGCGTAGGGCAGCACCTCGGACAACTCCGCCAACTCCTGCCCCTTCGGCATGCTGTCGGTCGGCTGGCCCAGCAGGTCGGCCCGCAACATGCCAAGACCGTTCAGCATCGCGACACCCTTCTCGGTGCGCGCCGGCATCTCTTGGCCCAGGAACACCACCAGCAGCGACACCGCGATCAGGGCGAGGCCGAGCAGGCCGAACCCGGTGAACGCGGCGAGGCCGATGGTGGCCAGCACGGCGACCACCACACAGCCCAGGCCGATGCGGAACCACGTGTTGCGGGTCTGATCAGGACGCTGCGCGAACCAGCCGAGCTTCACCACGTCGTCGTACAACTCGTTCTGCACCGTGACGATCACTGCCCCGACGGCCTCGGGCAGCTGCGACAGCAGCACCGGCTCGCCGCCTTCGGGAGCGACCGCGTCGAGCAGGGTGCGCTCGTAGGGCAGCAGGTCGTCGCCACCGGCTAGGCGCGAGAGCGTCCACTCGCGAACGGCGTAGGCCGACTCCTTGGGCAGTTCGGTGAACCGCAGGTGCCCGCGCACGGCGAGGTCGATCAGGGTCGCCGTGACGTCCACGGGGTCGACCCGCTCGTCGACCAGGGTGCCCACCTGGCCGGGACGCACCCCGTCGAGCACGCGGAACTCGGCCTCGCCGTCACCCACCGGGTGGAACTCGGCCACCGGTGTCGATTGGCCGGCGCCGACCGCGTCGCGCCCCATGCGGCGGTGCACGGCCCAGAACGCGAGGCCGCCCAGCACCAACGCAATGAGGGCCAGCGACAGCGGCAGGGGTGCGGTCGAGAAGGCCTTGCCCAGCGTCCACACGTCGCGGATCTGCTCGTTGGGGGTCACCGCACCTTCGGGGAAGCGGACGATCACCTCGACCACTTCACCCACCCCGCGCGGGCCGTCGCTGAACGTGGGGTCTGGGTACTCGTGGGTACCGCCGCCCCACGAGGTGCAGACCCCCGGCGACACGGGCGGGCCCGCGTTGCACAGCACCGCTTGAATCATGGTGGGCACGGTGAGGGTGGCGGTGAACTGCTTGACCGGCAGGCTCAAACCCTGCAGCAACCGCCACATCACCGTGGTCTCGCCGCTGGGCTCTTTGATCGCCGCACCGAGCACGGTGTAGCTCAGCACCACGGGCGCGGTGGCGCCCTGGGTGGGCATGGTGACCACCGTCTGCCCGTCTTGCTGGGTGACGGTGGCGTTGATCGGCTGGTCGGCGATGGTGGCCTTCACGTCACGCAGCGTGTAGACGTACTCGCGATCGCCGATCACCTGCCGAGCGTTGGCGAACTTCTGCACCAGGCCGGCCGGCGCGGCGCCATCGAAGGTGATCGTGGCGGTGACGTTCAGCGACCCGTCGGCGTTGATGGCGCCCTGCACGACATAGGTCTCAACCGTCTCGGCGGCCATCGCCCGCGTGGCGGACGGCCCGACGACGACCGCGGCGAGCACCAGCAGGCCGGCGAACAGTCGGGTGAGCACGATTACTGGCAATCTCGACACGATCGACCCTTCGCAGTGAGGCATCTCGGTAAGCGCGCGGCGCAGCACGAAACTACCGCATCGGGTGCCGCTTCGAGTGCTGCCCACCCAGCGATCTGCTGCCACCCGGGGGCTCTGATCGACCCGCTCCGACGGTTACAGTGTTCGCGTGACGCAGCAGTACGGGCCCCAGCAGCAGTACCCGTCGCCCTGGGGCGGTCAGCAACAGCCGCAGGGGTGGAACCGGCCGCAGCAGTCGTTCGGGCAACCCGCCTGGCCCCAGCAGCCGGGCGGCTACCCACAGGGCGGCCGCTATCAGCAACCCGGTGGCTATCAGCAGGTACCCACTCGGCAACCCGGTGGCTACCCGCAACGCCCCGGCTATCAGCAGCCGGGTCAGTTCAACCGGGCACCCCAGGGCCTCAACCCGCTGAGCCGCATTCTGGTGACGCTGGTCGTGCTGTGCGGTGTACTGCTGGCCGCCATCGTGGTGGCCAACATGCTGGGCGGATCGCAGGGCACCTCACCCCAACCGCAAGACACCTGGAGCCCGCCGCCGCCCGACCTCGACCCGCCCGACCTGCCCGAGCCCAAGACCTACAGCGAGGCCACCGAGTGGCTGCAGAAGAACAAGGTGTACGACCAGCAGGTCGCCGTTCCGACCGCCTGCCCCGACCTGCAGCCGATCGATGCCGTGAACGCGTCCGAATCGCAGTTGAACGCGCATCTGCAAGACCTCACCTCGTGTCTGGTGCGGGTGTGGCAGACACCGATGCAGAAGGCCGGGTTCCTGATGCCCAGGCCGCCGGCCGCGGCCTACAGCCAGCCGATTCAGACCGCCTGCGGCAAGCTGGACGACCTGAAGAACGCCGTGTACTGCGGCGCCGATCAGCGCATCTACTACGGCATGGAGTTGCCGAGGATCTTCTCGCCCAGCCTGCGCACCAGCCGGTTCTTGATGGAGATGGTGCTGGCGCACGAGTTCGGCCACGCCATTCAGTACCGCACCGGCATCGGCATCTCGAGCATGGCGTGGGAACAGAAGGCCACCACCAAGGCCGCCGCGAACGTCTACTCGCGCCGGCTCGAAATGCAGGCCGACTGCATGGCGGGCATCTGGGTGAATTCGGTGGGCGACAGCCAGGGCTTGAGCAACAGCGACCTGGACGCCCTGAAGCAGATCGCCTACAACATCGGCGACGACGTGCTCACCGGCAAGCAGAACATCGACGAGGGCCACGGCCTGGGCGCCACCCGGCAGAAGTGGTTCGAAACCGGGTTGAACGCCAACGGCGACATCGGCCAGTGCAACACCTACACCGCGCGCGACAGCCAGGTGCGCTGAGCGTCGGCGCTGGTCGAGCGTGTCGAGACCGTGGCGAGGTAGTGGAACGACCCGCATCACGTAGGTCTCGACAAGCTCGACCGACGGGTAGCGACGCCTCGACCAACGAGGTCTCGGCAAACTTCCCCAACGGTGGGTCGGCCTGCGCACGGAGCAGCTCAAAGCGGTGCGGGGGCGCCCCTGTCAGGGCGTGGTCGGGCGTTTGCGCATTGCGAGGCGCTAGCCGAGCAGTCCAGCAAAGGCGGCACAGGGGCGGCGCCGCTCCGCGGCAGCAGACGCACCATGGGGGACTCGACAAGCTCAACCAATGGTCTCGACAAGCTGTGAGAGTTGGTGGTGGCTGGCCTGGGGCTAGCTGGCAGGGTGGTGGGACCGGTTGTTCGTGTGCGGGTCGTGACCCTTCGACAAGCTGACCGTCCGCAATTGTGCGGGGTGTCTTGGTCGAGATCTGTCCGGCTCGTGCACGGAGAACCGGCCGACCATCCCGGCCCACTCGTTGGCCTGATAGAAGCCCGTCCCACCGCTTTGGCGGGGTGACCGATCACAGTAACGCCACGGGTGACTCTTTCCCCGGGATGGCCGCGCCGGTTCGACCGGCTCGATGCCCAACATCCCGAAAACAGGAGGCTCAGACACCGATGGCCATCGTTGCAGATACCTACACCTATGTGGTGGGTGTGGACACCCACGCCGCCACTCATCATTACGCGATCGTGGAGACCCGTAGCGGCGGCCAGATCACCCACGGGAAGTTCCCCACCCATGCCGCGGGCTTGTTGCGGGCCGTGGATTGGATCAGCCGCCGCACCAGTGTTGACGACAACCCAGCTGTCGACCAGGTGCTGATCAGCATGGAAGGCACCGGCAGTTACGGCGCCCAGGCAGCCGAGCTGCTCGCCGCACGCGGTTACCGGGTCGTCGACGCACCCTCGCCGAAACGGGCTCGTGGCAGCGGCAAGAACGACCACATCGATGCCCTGGTCGCTGCCCGCGGCGCGTTACCCAAGGACAGCGAACGGCTCGCCGACCGACGCGCCGGCCATACCCGTGCCGCGCTGCAGATCCTGCTCACCGCCCGCGACAGCATGCGACGCGACCGGACCCGTTCCAAGAACCAGCTCACCGCGCTGCTACGCACCCACAACCTCGACATCGATGCCCGCAAGGGAATCAACAAGGTCCACATCAGCCTCATTGCGGGCTGGCGCAAGCGGCCCACCGACACCACCCTGGCCCGGATCGCCCGCACCGAAGCGCACCGCCTCGCCACCCGCATCCACACCCTGGACGCCGACCTCGACAGCAACGAGAAAGCCATCAACGCCCTCGTGCGTGAACTCGAACCAACCCTGCTCGACCTGCCCGGCCTCGGACCCATCAACGCCGCCATTGTGCTCGCCGTCTGGTCTCACCCCGGCCGCATCCATGACGAAGCCGGCTTCGCCAAGATCGGCGGCGTCTGCCCCCTGGAGATCTCCTCGGGCAACTCCAAGGATCATCGCCTCAACCGCACCGGCGACCGACAACTCAACTCAGCCCTGAACTCCATCGCGAACACCCGCATGCGACACGACGAAACCACCAAGGCCTACGTCAAGAAACGCAAACAGCAAGGCCAAACCAAACCCCGAATCCGACGCTGCCTCAAGCGCTACATCGCCCGCCAAATCTTCCGACACCTCAACACGACCACCCTTGACAAGACATAGAAGCGTCTCGACCAGCGGGTGGTTCAGACCGGGTGGTGGTGCAGCGGGCGTCCGACCTCGGTGAAACCCAACCGGGCGTAGACGCCGCGGCCCAGAGGCGTGGCCGACAGGGTCGCGGTCACCTCGGGTGCCACGGCAGCGGCCGCCTCGGTGAGCAGTGAGCCGATGCCGCGGCCGCGTTGCGCCGCCATCACCGCCACGGCACCGATGTTGTTCACCCGCGGCGTCACGATCGACAACGCGGTGCCCACCCCTTCGCCGTCGATCTCGGCGACCAGCAGCGTGACGCCCGGCTGCCGTTGACTGCCGGCCGGGTGCAACTCGCCGATGCGTGAGGGCGGCGTGCCGTCGGCGGCCAGAAAGGCAACCGCCTCGAACCAGACCACGTCGTCGTCGGTCTCGGCCCGGCGGATGCTCAGGCCGGGCACGGACGACACGGGTGCGGCCGCGCCGCCCGAGCGCACCATCCAGTGGCCGGTCGGTTCGGCCCGCCGCCCGGGCAGGCTCAGCCGGGCATAACTGTCGCAGACGATGCCGGGCACCTCATCGGGCACGGTGGCGTCCGGGGTCAGGGTGACCGCTCCGAGCAGAAACGGGTGGGGCACGGTGTCGGCGGCGCGGGCCAGTCGTCCGTCATCGGCCCAGCCGGAGCCCAGCGAGTCGTAGGCGAAGCGATGCCAGGCCGCCTCGCCCTCGGCGCACAGGGCGATCGGGTCGGTCATGACGCGACGATCAACGCCGTCGCCAGCGCGGCCACGCCTTCACCCCGCCCGGTCAGCCCCAACCCGTCGGTGGTCTTGCCCGCCACCGACACCGGTGCGCCGAGGGTGGCCGACAGCAACTCTTCGGCCTCGCGCCTGCGCGGCAGCAGCCGCGGACGGTTGCCGATCACCTGCACCGCCACGTTGCCGATCTCGAACCCGGCGGCCCGCACCAGCACCGCGATCTCAGTGAGCAACCGCACCCCTGAGGCACCCGCCCATTCGGGGCGGTCGGTGCCGATGGTGCTGCCCAGGTCGCCCAGCCCGGCCGCTGACAGCAGGGCGTCACAGATCGCGTGGCAGGCGACGTCGCCGTCGGAATGGCCGGCCAGGCCGCGCGGCTCGTCGGCGAAGTGCAGACCCGCCACCCACATGGGCACGCCGTCGGCCAGCGCATGCACGTCGCTGCCGATGCCCACCCGGGGCAGCGTCATTCGGGGCTCCTGATCACCGGCGCAGGCTCGGCCGGCTTCACCACCCAGGCGAACGGACGATGCCGCAGCACCCGGCGGAACGAGTGCCGCCCGAAGCCGGCGCGCAGCTTGAGAAAGGCGTGGGCCAGGTCGAGGTCGGTGGCCGAGGTGATCTTCAGCGAGGTCATCGCGCCCTTGACCAGCCTGACCGGGTGGCCGGCGGCCTCACACACCGAGATGTCGTCGGTGCAGGCGATCTGCTGCTCGTCGGCGTAGTCGTGGCTGGCCTCGAGCACGTCCAGATCGAAGCCCTGCGGGGTCTGCACGGCCCGCAGCCGTTCGCGGTCGACGATCACCAGGCGTCCGTCGTCGGTTTCTTCACGAATCGAGTCGGCCACCGGAATCGCCGGCGCGACCGCGACCGCTCCCCCGCGAATGGTGCCGATCACCCGGGCCACCACCGTGGCCGGCACGAGTGGACGAACCGCGTCGTGAACCAGCACCACATGGGCGCCCTTCAGTTCGGGTTTCATGCGGATCGCCGCGATGCCCTGGCGCACGGACGCCTGCCGGGTCTCGTCGCCCTCGACCAGGGTGACGGGAATCGGCGAGGCGGCCAGCACGGGCTGAAAATGGTGCTCGCCGTTGCGGGGAATCACCACGATCGCGTGGGTGCACCCGCCCGCGGCCATGGCCTCGACCGACATGGCGACGACGGCCTTGCCGGCCAGGGTGGTGACCGGTTTGGGAATCGGGCCGCCGAAGCGTACGCCGCGCCCCGCGGCGACGATGACCGCGGGAATCGGCTCTGTTGTCGTGGCCATCAGCGGTCGCCCGGGCGAACGGCGCGCGGTCGTGGTGTGTTGACCGATGAGAACGCAGCGAGGCGCCGTACGGGCGTCGCGCAGCCGGCAGGAGGCAGTGGCCGCGTAAGAAGCACAGCGGCAGTATAGGTCTGCGGTCCGCGCCCCTCAGGCCGACCGGGTCAACCCGCCGCGCCGCGTTGCAGCACCGCCTGGGCCAGGGGTAGATCGACCACCAGAACGTTCACCACGCCGGTGCGCAACCCGCCCAGCACGCCGCGGGCCTTCTCTTGCCCCGCGGCCAGCCCGACCACGCAGGGCACGGAGCGCAGGTCGTCGAGGGTCACCCCGATGATGCGCTCAGAGGTGGGCGCGCCGAGTTCGACGCCGCTGTCGTCGAAGAACCGGCCCAAGATGTCGCCCGCCGGCTTCTGCGCCAGAAAGGCGGCCAGTTCGGCGTCGTTCAGCCGCATGTCTTCGACGATGGTGACCGACGACCGCACCCCGATGGTGCCGATGCCCACGAACGCGTGGTCGACCGTGGCGGCCACCTCGAGCGCTGCCTTGATGCCCGACTCAGACGTCAGCACGGCCTTGGTGTGGGGCGATTCGACCACGGCCGGTGCGATCAGCCGCCCGGCCGAGACGCCGCAGCGCCGCGCCAGAGCCTGCACCAGCGTGCCGCCGGCCGAGGCCGTGTCTAGGCCGGGGTTTCCCCCTGTGAGCGGCAGCACCTTGATGAACGGCACGACCCGGTGCGGCACTTCGGCCACGAACGCCTCGAGGGTGGTGCCCCAGCTCAGGCCCACGGTGCGCATGGCTCCCAGCCGCTCACCGAACAGGTCGGCGGCCAGCCGTCCGACCAGCCGCAGAGCTCCGGTGTCGGCCGAGGCGACGCCTACGCGCGCGTCGGCCAGCCCGAAGCGTTCGATCAGTTGCTGCTCGATCTCGTGCACGCGTTGCACGGGCGAGCGGGGGTCGTGAATGAGCACCTCGACGATGCCCTGCTCGCGGGCCTGCGCCAGCACCCGCGACACCGTTGCCCCCGACAGGCCGAGCCGCCGCGCGACCTCGCCCTGCGACAGACCGTCTTCGTAGTAGAGGCGCGCGGCCCTGACCAGGGTGTCGAGCGAGCGACCGGCGGCCATGGTTGCCCTTCTCTCACGCTATCGAGCGGTGCCTGGGTGACGGGTACGGCGACCGGGGTCAGCCGAGCGTGCCGGTGGCCAGCATCGCATCTTGCAGTCGCCGCATCGCGACGATGGGACGGCCCTCGTCCAGCTCGATGTCGGCGTACGTCACGGTCGCGCCGGCGGCGACGTCGCGCACCAGCGTGCACCCGGCGATCAGGCCGATCGGCACCGCACCCGCCGCTTTGGCGTCGGTCGCCGGCACCGTGAAGCCGTGCACGTGGTGGCCCCCGATGCCTTCGAGCTTCGTGCCCGCCGCCAGGTCGGACTTGGCCACCGCGGTGACCTCGCTGGTCCAGCCGATCGGGTGAAAGGTCGAGCGGCCGTCGATGATGGCCTCGCCGATCGACAGGTTCGCCTCGATGGACGCCAGGTGGTAGGGCCGGTACAACGCGTAGTAGGGGCCCTTCCCGAGCTTGAGGTAGTCGAGCTCATGGGTGACCACGTCGTTGGTCGACTTGGCGATCACGAACACGCCGGGTGCCACGTTGCCGGTGACGTATTCGACGAACGGGCCCTCGGTGCTCATCACGCCGCCGACGCCCTCGGGCACCAGCTTGAGCGCCAGTTCGTCGACCGAGCAGGCCACGCCGTGCATGCCGGGCACGTCGACCGGGTAGCCGGTGGCGTTGCTGAGCGCGCACATCTCGAGTTGGGTCTTGCTGCCGTCGGTGAACGAGCACAGCATCTTGGGGTTCATGCCCTTGGCCCTGGCCTCGTCGGCCACGTCGGTGGGGGTGTCGGTGGGCCGCATCGGGTTGTTCTTGCCCTTGCCCGCCACCACGACCTGCAGGCCGATGTCTTGCGCGTACTCGATCAGTTTGAGGCACTCGGGCGGCTCGTCGCCGCGGCAGACGGCATAGATGGGGCCGCCCGGCTTGTTGCCCATGCCGGCCAACAGCAGACCGACGGTGATGTCGGCCTCGACGGTCATCAGCAGGGTGTGCTTACCCGCGATCAGGCCGGCGTAGGCGATCTCGGCCGCCACGTCGGGCACACCTGACACCTCGACGATCACGTCGAGCGGCAGCTTGGTGAGCGCCATGCCGTTGCTCAACGCCACCGATTGGCCGCGCTCGATGGCGGCCGCGGCGTCGGTGAGGTCGTCGGTGGTGGTCACCTGCTCGGCCCCGGCACCGGCGAGCGCCTTCTCGGCCCGAGTGATGTCGATGTCGGCCACCGCAGACATCACCAGCCCGGGCACGCGATTGATCTGGGCGACCAGGCCCGAACCCATCTGGCCGGCGCCCACGACACCAACCCTGACGGGGCGTCCGGTGGCCCGCTCGCGCTCTTGCAGCCGCTTGCTGTAGCTCATCGTTGTACCTTTCTTCTGGCCGTGCCGGCGGGGGGCGGCGGGGTGACGACCCGGCTCTCACCCGCCCGGGCGCGGGTTGCTTTCAGTTGGTCGAGTGCCATGTCGATGGCCTTGCCGGTCTGCTTGTCGCCGGCCCGCTCACGCAACGTGGCGACCGGGCCGAGCAGGTCGGGAGCGTCTTTGGCGGTGGCGAAGATCGTGGTGCCGCGCAGCTTGCTGGCGGCCAGCACCTCATCGGCCGCATCGTCGATGACGAGCATGACGATGGTGCCCTTCAGCCTGCCCAGACCACGACCGGTGACCAGAATGCGGCCCTTGCCGTGGTGCTGCTTGACCATCGCGTTCACCGAGCGCGCATAGCGGGCCTGCTGCCACAGGCCGAGCAGCAGCGACACCACCAGGGCGCCACCGAGAATCGCCGGGAATTCCCAACCCACGACTGGCTCACTCCCCCGCGATGACGATCGACGACCCGGCGGTGGGGTGCGGACGATCAGGGCCGGACGCCTTGACCGCACCCGGCAGCAGCGGCTGTTCGGGGCTGTTGACATAGACCACGATGTGGCCGAGGTCGGTGAGGTTCACGTTCGCGAGGTCGCCGACCTCATCGAGTCGAAGCTCGACGCCGCCCAACTGCATGGTGTCGCCTGCGGCGATCGGACGGGTGGGCGCCTGCCGGGTCGTGTGCACGATGCTCACCTCGGCCAGCGCCTCCGGCAGCGGCTCGCCGAAGAGGATGTAGCAGCCGCCTTCGAACAGCTCGGCGGTGAACTCACCCAGTCGGTCGATCGTCGCCGACCACAGTTGCTGTGCCATTGGGTTGGTCCCTTCAGTCGTGGGACGCTCGCGCGTCCGGTGGGGGTAGATCGGAGTGTGTGGATGGATGGATGGCTGAGTCTGACTCTGCTGGTCGAGCTTGTCGAGACCCATCGAGGTCGATGAGGTCTGCCTGTGAGATCCCGGGGCAAGGCCGGGATGACGAGGCTGCCCGGGATGACGAGGTGGTTCCGTCATCCCGGCGGACGCCGGGATCTCGCCCCACGTCCGGCCTCGACCCGCGAACGGGTCTCGACACAGCTCGACCAACCGATCAGATGGCGAACGACGCCAGGTAGGCGAGGATCACCGCGACCGGCGAGGTGATCAGGCGGCTGAACAGCACCGCCGGCACACCCACCGACACCGTCTCGGGCTCGGCCTCGCCCAGCGACAGGCCGACCGGCACGAAGTCACAGCCGACCTGGCCGTTGATGGCGAACAGGGTGGGCAGCGCGTACTGCACCGGGAGGGCTCCCGCTGCGATCTGCTGACCCATCAGCACGCCGACCACCTGGGCGATGGCGGCACCCGGACCCAGGATCGGCGACAGCACCGGAATCGCGGTGATCACACCGAGCAGCACCAGGCCGAACGGGTTGCTGACCAGCGGTGTCACGCCGTTGGCGATCCACTTCGAGACGCCGGTGTAGGTGACGATGCCGATCAGCAACGACACGTACGCCATGAACGGAATGATCGTGTTCAGCACCAGCTTCATCGACTGCCGGCCGGAGCTCAGCAGCGTGTTGATGAAGTAACCGATCGCCTCGCCGAAGCTGACCACCATCTTGGTGAAGCCGCCGGCGTCCTTGGCCGCGCTCTTGGCCTCGGCCTTCTGCGCCTCGTACTTGGCCCGGTCGGAGTCGGCAGCGTTCACCTGCTCCGACAACGCCGGTGCCGCCTGCACCACGTCACCGGCCACCGACACCTCGTTCGGGGTCACCGCCGAGACGAAGATGTCTTCGGTGATGAACTGGGCCAGCGGTCCACCGGGCTCGCCCGGGTAGACATCCACGGTCGGAATCCGCTTGCGCGGGTACACCCCGATGCGCGCGGTGCCGCCGCAGTTGATCACTGCGCACAGCACCTGGTCGTCGGCGACGTGGTTGGTGAAGCCGTCCACCACCTCAGCGCCCGACAGTTCGGCGATGCGCTGCGCCACCGGATGAATGCCTCCACCGGTCACCGACAGCACGATCTTTTTCTCATCAGTGGGGGTCAGGGTGAGCCCTGCCCCCCAGCCGCCGCGACCCTTACGAATAGAGACGGTCTGGTACGTCGAGGTCGTCTCACTCATTCGTGGCCCCCTTGAATGTGGCCGGCCGCGTAGGCCTCGTCGAACTCGGCGAAGCGTGCCTCGTGCCCACCGCGCTTGATCAGCAACTTGGTGATCCATTCGGTCACCAGGCCGCGGATCAGAATCACCACGATGCCGACGATGAAGTACAGCGCCGACAGCCTGACGAACGCACCTTGGTCTATCGCTGCGACGCCAGCTGAAATACCCGCCCAGACGAAAAGCTCCCCCGCGTTGGCGTGCGGAAAGAACGGCAGAACCGGGTGCACGAACGACACCGCCGCGTCGTAGAACGCCGGCTTCTGCCGCTCGGGCAGGAACCGTCCGAACGAGTAACACATCGGGTTGGTGAGCATGATCACCGCGATGATCGGCATGATCGTGTAGCGGGTGACGGCGTACTTGCCCGCCCACTGCACCGCGCGGGTGACCCGCTCCTCACCGATCCACGTGGTGATCGCATACATCGCGGTCAACAGCACGATCAGCAACGGCAAAATGCCGGTCACCAAACCCGTGAAGCTCTCAGCAGCCGCTTTGAACAGGCCGATGAAGCCCTCCGCCAGCCATTCGATGAATCCCATGTGATCCCCTCCTTTCAAATGTTTCGAGTTGTCGTCGGCGCGAAGGTCGTTCTTCGCGCCGTCCCTTCCCTGCGGCTCAGCCGAGCAGCAGGAAGGGGTCGTCCAGAATCTCTTGCATGGTGGCGAACGCCCGGGCGGCGTCCGCCCCATCGGCCACCCGGTGGTCGACGGTCAGGCCCGCTTCGCACACCGTGCGCGCCCTGATGGACCCGTCGGCGTCGAAGACCGGTTGTACCTCGACCGTGCCCAGCGACAGTGCCGTCGCCTGGGGTGGGGTCAGCAGTGCGTTGAAACGCTGCACGCCGAAGCTGCCGAGGTTCGACACCGTGCCGGTGCCGCCCCCCATCACGCTCGGGTCGGCCTTGCCCGCCTTGACGGCTGCGGCGAGGTCTTTGATCGCCGCGTCCAGGGCTTTGATGCCCAGATCCTGCGGGTCGCGCAGCACCGGGGCAAGCAGGCCGTTGGGGGTGTCGATCGCCAGCGCCACACCGATGTGGGTGTTGGTGCGCACGCCGTCGCCGCTCCAGCGCCCGTTGAGCGAGGGGTACTCGCGCAGCATCAGGGCGTAGGCGCGCAGCAGGATGGTGTTCCAGCTCACGCCCTTGAGGGAGGCTTTGCGGGCCACCGCGAGGCGGGTCAGGTCGAGCGCCCGCCACACGGTGAACTGAGGGATGAGTGCCGTGGCATCGAGCACTCGCGCGGTGGCGACCCTGATGCGCCGCGACTTCGCGTCGCCCAGCAGCTCGCCGCTGGTTGAGCTTGTCGAAACCCCACCGCTGGTTGCGCTTGCCGCGGACGAGATCCCGGCGTGCGCCGGGATGACGGCCGGGTTGGGCGGGGCCGCGCTTTCGAGGGCAGCCCTGACGTCTCGGGCCCGGATCGTACGGTTGGGCCCCTGCGGCTGCACCGATGCCAGGTCGATGCCGGCCTCGGCGGCCAGCTTGCGGGCCAGCGGCACGGCGCGCGGACGCTCGGTCGCTTCCGTCATCCCGGCGGACGCTTCCGTCATCCCGGCGGACGCCGGGATCTGGGCCGCCGGTTGGGGAGCGTCCACGGGCTCGTCCGACACAGCATCGACCGGCGCAGCCGAGTCGGCTTCGCCGGCACCGTTGGTCGAGCCTGTTGAGGCCCCCTCGCCGGCGGCGGGCGCGAACAGGTCGCCCAGCAGGTCGTCCTTCTCGGTCTCGATGTAGGCGATCGGCTCGCCGACCGGCACCTGGTCGCCCGACTGCGCCAGAATCTCGGCCAGCGTGCCGTCGCAGGTCGACTCCACGTCCATGTCGACCTTGTCGGTGGTCACCACCACCACGGCGTCGCCATCGCTCACGGGCCCGCCGACCTCGACCAGCCATTGCTCGACGGTGCCGAACTCCATGGTCATCGACATCTTCGGCATCAGCAGCGGAATGCGGGGCATCTCACCACTCCCCGACCAGGGCCGCGGCCTCGCGGACGATGTCATCGACCTGAGGCACCGACGCCTTCTCGAGCGTGGGGCTGTAGGGAATCGGGGTGTCGAGGCCGCAGAGCCGGCGGATCGGCGCCTGCAGGTCGCCGAACACCTCGGACTCGGCGATGGTGGCGGCCACCTCGGCCATGAACCCGGCGAACTTCGGCGCCTCCTGCACCAGCAGCACCCGGCCGGTGCGCGCCACCGACTGTAGGATGAGCGGTACATCCAGCGGCTTGATCGTGCGCGGGTCGATCACCTCGGCGCTGATGCCCTGCTCGGCCAGCTGTTCGGCGGCCTGCACCGAGCGCTGCACCTCGACCGAGGTGGCGACGATGGTCAGGTCGCTGCCCTCGCGTTCGATGCGGCCCTCGCCCAGCCGGGCGGACGGAAACTCGTCGGGCACCTCGAAGCTCTGCTTGTAGAGCAGCTTGTGTTCCAGCACCAGCACCGGGTTGGGGTCGTCGAGCGCCGCCAGCAGCAGCGAGCCCGCGTCCGTGGCGTTGCTCGGCATCACCACCTTCAGCCCGGGCACGTGCGCGAACCAGGCCTCCAGCGACTGGCTGTGCTGCGCGGCCGCACCGGTGCCGGAGCCGCCAGGGGCGCGGATCACCAGCGGCACCTCGGCCTGGCCGCCCACCATGAAGTGCAGCTTGGCGGCCTGGTTGACCACCTGGTCCATGGCCTGGCAGAGAAAGTCGGAGAATTGGATCTCGACGATCGGCCGCATGCCGGTGAGTGCGGCGCCCACGCCCATGCCGACGATGCCGAGTTCGCTGATCGTGGTGTCGCGCACGCGGTCGGTGCCGAAGCGCTCGTAGAGGTCGTTGCTGACGCCGAAAGCGCCGCCGTAGACGCCGACGTCCTCACCCATCAGAAAGACGCGCTCGTCGTTGGTCATCGCGGTGGCCATGGCCTCACGGACCGCCTCGGCGTAGGTCATCGTGCGGCTCATGCCCGGGCCTCCAGCGGCCGGGGGTCAACCGGGGACGGCGCGTAGATGCCGGCCATCATCGCCTCGACCGTGGGCTCCTCGCCCTGGGTGCCGAACCGGACGGCCTCGCGGATCTCGGTGCGCACCTCGTCCTGCACCGCGTTGAGCTGCTCCTGGGTGACCTCTTCACGGTCGTGCAGCACGGCGGCGAAGGCGGCGATCGGGTCGTCCGCGCGCCACTGCGCGATCTCCTCTTTGGTGCGGTAGAGGTTCTTGTCGGACTTGGAGTGGCCGCGCCACCGGTAGGTGAGCGCCTCGATGAAGGTGGGTCCCTCACCGGCACGCGCCCGGGCGACCGCCCGGGCGACGGCCTCGTGAACGGCTTCGACGTCGTTGCCGTCGACGGTCTCACCAGGAATGCCGTAGCCGGCGGCCTTGTCGCTCATGTGCTCGACCTTGAACGCCTTCTCGCTCGACATCGACATGCCGTACTTGTTGTTCTCGCAGATGAACACCACCGGCAGGTTCCACATCGAGGCCAGCGTCATGGCCTCGTGCCAGGCGCCCTCGCCCACGGCACCGTCGCCGTGAAAGCACAGGCACACCTGGTCGGTGCCGCGCAGCTTGTTGCTCAGCGCCGCACCGGCGGCGATCGGCGGACCGCCCGCGACGATGCCGTTGGCGCCCAGGTTGCCGGTGGCGACGTCCGCGATGTGCATCGAGCCGCCGCGGCCCCGGCAGTAGCCGTTGTCGCGGGCGAGCAGTTCGGCCATCGAGCGGCCCAGGTCGGCCCCCTTGGCGATGCAGTGGCCGTGCCCGCGGTGGGTGGACGTGATCTGGTCACCGTCTTTCAGGGCGGCGCAGGCGCCGGTGGGCACCGCTTCCTGCCCGATCGAGAGGTGCATCGTGCCGTGCATCATGCCCCGCCCGTACAGATCCTCAACCGCTTCCTCGAAGAGGCGGATCCGCCACATGGTGCGGTACGCGTCCATTGCGTCCATGGCTCGAACCCTAAGACACGCCGCACAACACATGCAAGTGTATGCGTATCGTGAATATTTTTGCAGATCCAGGTGCCTGGCGGCCCTACGAGATCCTGGCGTTCGCCGGGATGACGGATGCTGCTGGTCGAGACCCCGACGCCTGGGATCTCGACAAGCTCGATCGACGACGGCGGCTGTGCATTGTCTGCGAGAGCTATCCACTGACACCGCAGAACGCAAAACCGCCCGCCGCGCACTCAGCGCGACGGGCGGTTTTGCGTTGAATCAGCTCAGGAGGCGAGAACCTCATCGAGCAGAACCTCGGCGCGGTCCTCCTCGACCTTTTCGGCCAGCGCCAACTCAGAGACCAGGATCTGACGAGCCTTGGCCAGCATGCGCTTCTCGCCCGCGGACAGCCCACGCTCACGCTCGCGCCGCCACAGATCACGGACGACCTCGGCCACCTTGAGCACGTTGCCGGAGTGCAACTTCTCGAGGTTGGCCTTGTAGCGCCGCGACCAGTTGGTCGGCTCTTCGGTGTGCGGTGCCCGGAGCACGTCGAACACCCGCGCGAGACCATCGGCGTCAACAACGTTGCGGACGCCGATCTCGTCGAGGTTCTGTGCCGGGACTCGGACCACCAGATCGTTCTGGCCCACAATGCGCAAGACGAGATAGAGCTTGTCTTCGCCTTTGATCGTGCGGGTTTCTATGTCTTCGATGACGGCCGCCCCATGATTGGGGTAGACCACCGTTTCACCGACTTCAAAAGTCATCTTATGCAGACCCCTTTCCCAGTCACCCATAGTAGCACGGCGAGGGCTACGGATCGAAACGTTCGTCCTAGCCAGAGGCACTTTAGGGGGTTGACAAACGCGACGGGGCTGTGCCCGAGGGATTAATCCGTGGGCCGTGACTCAACGCACAAATTGCCTCTGACAACACCAAATGATGCGTTGCGACGGAGCGGGCTCGCCCGGTGTTCACTGTGCGTGAACGGCCAGTCACGGCACAGGGCCCGCCGGCGAAACCGGCGGGCCCTGTGCGGTTGAGGGATGGGTCAGGCCACGGCCGCGACCTGCTTGGCCGGCCAGAACTGCTTCGCCGCGAGCACCGCGAACGCACCCACCACGGTGCCGGCGGCCAGCGCCACCAGGAAGCCGAGGATCGGGTTGATCGCGAAGAACACGAAGATGCCGCCGTGCGGGGCCCGCGAGCCCACACCGAAGGCCATCGACAACGCACCGGTGACCGCACCGCCGGCCATCATCGAGGGGATCACCCGCAGCGGGTCGGCCGCCGCGAACGGAATGGCACCCTCGGAGATGAAGGACGCACCCAGCAGCCAGGCTGCCCGGCCGTTCTCGACCTCGACCTCGGTGAACAAGTTCTTGCGCAGCGTGGTGGCCAGGGCCAGCGCCAGCGGCGGAACCATGCCCGCAGCCATCACCGCAGCCATGATCTGGAACGACGCCTGGCTCTGGGCCGACAGGCCCGCGGTGGCGAACAGGTACGCCGCCTTGTTGACCGGGCCACCCAGGTCGAAGCCCATCATCAGGCCGAGAATGATGCCCAGCAGAATCGCCGAGCCGCCCGACATGTTCGACAGCCCCTCTTGCAGGGCGGTGGTGACCGCCGCGAGCGGCTTGCCCAGGAACAGGTACATCACCAGGCCGACGATGGTGGTGGCGACCAGCGGAATGATCACCACCGGCATCAGACCCTGCAACCAGCGCGGAGCCTTCAACCCGGCCAGCCACGACGCGATCACGCCGGCCAGCAGACCGGTGATCAGGGCGCCCAGGAAGCCGGCGCCGACCGCACCGGCGACCACGCCGCCGACGAAGCCCGGAGCGATGCCCGGACGACCGGCCAGCGCGTAGGAGATGTAGCCCGACAGGGCCGGCAGCAGAAAGCCGAAGGCCGCCGCACCGATGGTGAACAGCAGGGCGCCCAGGTAGTTGCCGAAGCCCGACGCCCACCCGGCCGAGATGGCCAACGAAGCGATCGAGTCGCCGCCGGCGCAGTTCTCGGCGTCGACCCACGAGGCCAGATCGGCACACGTGCGGGCACCGGTGGCACCGGCCTTGAGCGCGATGTCGAAGCCGCCGAACAAGAAGCCGAGGGCGATCAGCAGACCGCCGGCCGCGACGAACGGAATCATGTACGACACGCCGGTCATCAGGGCCTGCTGAATGCGCTTGCCGACGCTCAGCTGCGACCCGCCCTGGCTGGCGGCCGCGGACGACGCGTCGCCGGCCACCTTGCGGGCCGTCGGATCGTGCGAGGCCGCGATGGCTTCGGCGATCATCTTGCCCGGCTCGTTGATGGCCCGCTTGACGCCGGACTCGATCACGGGCAGGCCCGCGAAGCGCTCCTTGTCGCGCACGCCGACGTCGGTGGCGAAGATCGCAGCAGAGGCGCTGGCGATGATCGCCGGGTCGATCGGGGTGACCTTGCCCGAGCCCTGGGGCTCGACGTGCAGTTCGACCCCGGCGGCCTTGGCCGCCTGCTCGAGACCGTCGGCGGCCATGAAGGTGTGCGCGATGCCGGTGGGGCAGGCGGTGACGGCCACCATGACCGGCTTGCCGGCCACCGGGGGCAGCGTGGTCGCCGCCACCGAAGCATCTTCGTCGGCGCTGGCGTTGATGGCGTTGTTCACCAGGGTGACGATCTCGTCGGGCGTCTGCGCGTTCCGCAGCCCGTCGGTGAACTCGGACCGCATCAGGTTGCGGGCCAGCTCGGCCAGCAGCGCCAGGTGCGCGTCGTCGGAGCCGTCGGAGGCGGCGATCAGAAAGGCGATGTCGGCCGGGCCGTCGAAGGCGCCGAAATCGACCGACGGCTTCAACCGCGCGAACGCGAGCGAGTTGGTATTGACCGCGGCCGAGCGGCAGTGCGGAATGGCGATGCCGCCACCCAGCCCGGTGGCCGCCTTCTCTTCACGGGCCAGGGCGTCGGCCTCGAGACCGGCGGCCTCGGCCCGTCCGGTCTTGGCCACCAGCTCGGCCAGATTGTGAATGACGTCGTTCTTGGTGGGCCCAAGGTCGGCATCGAGCACAACCAGATCAGCAGTGATCAGGTCCTGCGACATGGAGTGTTCCTTTCGTGGGTTTCTTCGGTCAGCCGAGTTCGGTGACGACGACTTCGGCGGTGTTGAGGTCTTCTGGCTTGGGCAGGGCACTGCCGGCCTTCGATGCCGCGGCGGAGCCGTACGCCACAGCGGTTCGTAGACGGTCGGGGGCGGCTTCTCCCCCGCAGTCGGCCAGCACATAGCCGGCCACCGATGAATCGCCCGCCCCCACGGTGCTGCGCGGAACGATGGGGGGAGGACTGGCGTGCCAGGCCCCTTCGGAGGTGACGAGGACGGCGCCCGAGGCACCGAGCGTGCCCATCACGGCTCTGACGCCTCGATCGACGAGGCTGCGCGAGGCGCTGACGGCTGCACTCGGGTCGCCGGCCTTGGCCGCGGCTTCGAGTTGTTCGGCGTCGGCGCCGGTGAGCTGCGCGAGCTCGTCCGAGTTGGGCTTGAGCAGGTCGGGCGCCGCGTCGGGAAAGTTGTCGACCAGGGCCTGCAGCGGTTCGTCCGAGGTGTCGACGGCGACCTTGACGCCCAGCGGACGCAACCGGCGCACCAGCGTGGCGTAGAAGTCGTGGGGCACGCCGGGCGGCAGCGAACCGGAGAGCACGACCCATTCGGCGCCGGTGGCCTGCTCGACGACCAGGGCGGCCAACTGTTCGACCAGCGCGTCGGTGAGCAGCGGGCCGGGTTCGTTGAGCTTGGTGGTGGTGCCGTCGGGCTCGGTGAGGGTGAGGTTCATGCGCACGCCCTCGGCGACTTCGACCGTGCGGTAGGCCACCCCGAGCTGACGCAGCGCGGCCAGAATCGGGTCGGAATCGGGGGCCGGCAGCACAGCGGTGACGGGGTGCCCCGCGTAGTGAATGGCCCGGGCGACGTTGACCCCCTTGCCACCGGGCTCGACGGTGACCCCGCTGACCCGCTGCACCTGGCCGCGCGCCAGCGGCGCGTCCAGGGTGGCTGTGCGGTCGAGGCTGGGGTTGGCGGTGAGGGTGATGATCATGCGACGACTACCTCCAATCCTTCGTTGACTAGTTGTTGCCGGTCAGCCTCGGGCAAACCCGAATCGGTGACCAGGACGTCGATGTCACTGAGGCTCGCGAAGCTGATCAACAGCGTGGCACCGACCTTCGACGAGTCGGCCAACACGACCTTGCGACGCGCCGAGCGAACCATCGCGCGCTTGACGGCGGCCTCGTCGGGGTCGGGGGTCGACAGGCCGTGGGTGGGCGTCAGGCCGTTGGTGCCGAGAAAGACCACGTCGCAGTGCAGCCGGCCGAGCGCCTCGACGGTTTCGCCGCCGACCGTGGCCTGGGTCAGGCCGCGCACGCGGCCGCCGAGCAGGTGCACGGGGCCGTTCTGCAACTGCGCCAACTGAGAGGCGATCGGCACCGAGTTGGTCACGATGGTGTGTTCCTGGCCGCCGCCCAGGGCGGCGGCGAAACGGGCGGTGGTGGTGCCCGAGTCGATCAGCACGGTCGAGCCGTCACCCGAGGGCAGAAAGGCCAGGGCTGCCTGACCGATACGTGCCTTCTGGGCCGAGAACGCGGGTTCGCGCTCGGCGACCGCTGTTTCGACCAGCCGGACGTTCTCGGCGGGCACCGCCCCACCGTGCACACGGCGCAGAATGCCGCGGCGGTTGAGCACGTCGAGGTCGCGCCGAATGGTCTCGGTGGTGACGCCGAAACGATGAGCCAACTCAGTGACCGCTACCCGATCGAACCGCATGGCCAGATTCACGATCGTCCGCTGGCGTTCTTCGGCGTACATGACTAGCGGTCAACCCCTCCCTCATTGGATTATATGGAATCTTACGCTCTTTAGCTGGATTGTCAACATGATCCCACATCAATACCAAGCGAACCCACATTGCTCGTGTACGCTTCGCCGAGGGTGCCGTGCAGAAGGGACAGGGCACGCGGACTCAGCGCCCCAAACCGCGACCTGATTGGTTAGGCTGACCCCCACGAACCGGCCGACCACTAGGAGTTCAGATGGCCAGCAGCCTGCGTCGACTCGGTGCCGCACTGTGCGTGCCGCTCGCACTCACCCTCGGCGGGTGCGTGGCACAGTTTCAGACCTCTCAGCCCTACACGCCGGCCGAGGGGGTCAACACCCAGGTCGAGGCCATGAAGGTGCGCAACCTGATGATCATCGCCAACACCAGCGGCCAGGGCGTGATCAGCGCCTCGCTGGTGTCGGGCACCGACGACTCGCTGGCGTCGGTCGCCGGCACCGCTCAGAAGGCGGACGGCACCCCTGGCGGGGCACTGACGGTCACCCCGACCGGCCTGCCGCTCGCGCTGCCGTCCAACACCCTGCTGGTGCTGACCAATGCGCCCACCCGCATCGCGGTGAGTTCTCCCGACCTCAAGCCGGGGCTGCTGGCCGAGGTGACGCTGACCTTCAGCAAGGCCGGCCCGGTCACCATGCTGGTGCCGGTGGTGTCGTCGTCCGAGCCCGAGTACGAGGGCATCAACGTCACCGGCTAGACCACGTAACGCTGACCGTTTCTCACTCTTCTTCCGCGGACTCTGTGCGCCGGGTGCCCGATTCAACAGTTGGGCAGCCTGGCGTGACCGGGCTCAGGCCTCGAACTTGTAGCCCAGGCCGCGGACCGTGACCAGTAGTTGCGGCTCGGCCGGGTCGGTCTCGACCTTGGCCCGCAGCCGCTTCACGTGCACGTCGAGGGTCTTGGTGTCGCCCACGTAGTCGGCGCCCCAGATGCGGTCGATCAACTGACCGCGGGTCATCACCCGGCCCGCGTTGCGCAGCAGGATCTCGAGCAGCTCGAACTCTTTGAGCGCCAGCTTGACCGGCTCGCCGCGCACCCAGACCTCGTGCCGCTCGACGTCCATGCGTACGTCGTCGACCTCGAGCACGTCGGGTTCGAGCTCGAAGTCCTGACCACGGCGCAGCACGGCGCGAATGCGGGCGACCAGCTCGCGGTGGCTGAACGGCTTGGTGACGTAGTCGTCGGCGCCCAGTTCGAGGCCGACCACCTTGTCGATCTCGTCGTCACGGGCCGTCACCATGATCACCGGCACCGAACTGCGGGCACGCAGCCGGCGGCACACCTCGGTGCCGGGCAGGCCGGGCATCATCAGGTCAAGCAGCACGATGTCGGCTCCGCCGCGTTCGAACTCGGCCAGCCCGATCGTGCCGTCGGCGGCCTCGACCACGTCGAAACCCTCTTTGCGCAGCAGATAGCCGACCGTCTCGCGGTAGGCGTCCTCGTCTTCGATCAGCAGTACTCGGGTCATGCGGCCGTCCCTTCGGCGTGGTGGTCGGGTTGCCGGGCGGGCAACCGCAGCGTGAACGTCGACCCTTGCCCCAACCGGCTCCACAGGGTGACCGTGCCGCCGTGGGCGGAGGCGACGTGTTTGACGATCGACAGGCCCAGGCCGGTGCCGCCGCTGGCCCGGCTGCGGCCGTAGTCGACCCTGAAGAAGCGTTCGAAGACGCGCGGCTGGTCGGCCTCGCTGATGCCGATGCCGTTGTCGGACACCCCGATCTCGACCCAGTCGCCCGTGCCGTCGTGCACCAGCCGGGTGGTCACCGCGACGCGCGCGCCCGCGTCGGAATAGGCGATCGCGTTCTGAATCAGATTGCGCAGGGCGGCCTCGATGTGGTTGCGGTCGCCGCGCACCACACCCTCGGACGAGCGCTGGTGGGTCAGGGCGATACCCCGGTTGTCGGCCAGCGCGCGGGCCTGGTCGAGCACGTCATCGATCACGTCGTCGACCTCGATGGGCACCGCGGCCAGCAACGGGTCGGTCGACTGCAGGCGCGAGAGGGCGATGATCTGGGCGATCAGCTCGTTCAGCCGGGCGGTTTCGGTGCTCATGCGCCCGGCGAAGTGCTTCACCGCGTCTGCGTCGTCGGTCGAATCGGCGATCGCCTCGGCGAGCAGCGAGATGGCGCCGATCGGGGTCTTCAGTTCGTGGGTGATGTTGGCCACGAAGTCGCGCCGGGTCTCGTCGACCCGCAGCGCCTCCGACCGGTCGTCGGCGACCAGCAGCACCAGGCCCTCCCCCAGCGGCGCGACGCGGACGGCCAGTGGCCGGTTGGGCAGTCCGAGGCCGGTGGCCACCTCGATGTTCAAGACGCCCGGTTCGTTGTCTCGACGGGCCTCGCGGACGAGTTCGAGCACGTCCGGCTGGGCGATGCGACGGCCACGCAGCAGGCCCGACGACGCGGCGCTGAGCGACTCGGCCAGCAGTTGGTCGTGGGCACCCAGCACGGCGGCGGGGTTGCGCAGGTGCTCGACGGTGATGAGCAGTTCCGGCGGCAGCACGGGTTCGGGGTCGCCGCTGGTCGCGGCGCGTGCGCGTGCCTTGGACAGGGTCATGACGAGCACGGCGATCAACGCGCCCAGCACGGCGCCCAGCACACCGGTGACGAGCGGGCTCACATGCTGGATCATAGGCGTAGGCGACGGGGCCGAATGGCCACCTCAGTGTCGTCCGTGGGCAGATTTCACCGAGTGTTCACCTGGTCGTCGCCCGAGTAGGGGAATCGTCCACCGCCCCGGCATAGGGTGGGTGCCGGCCCGTCGGGGCCGCTCCGGCAAGCCGAAAGAGAGAAAGCATGCGTGAGGCGTACCGCGAAGACCTGAGCAGCGTGGTCGAAGACCTGGTGCTGATGACCGAGCGCGTCGTGACCGCCGTGCACCTGAGCACCCGCGCGCTGCTCGAGGCCGACCTGGCGCTGGCCGAGCAGGTGATCACCGATGATGCCGTGCTCGACGCCCAGCACGACGACCTGGAGGCGCGCTGCTTCGTGCTGCTGGCCCGCCAGGCGCCGGTGGCGGGCGAGCTGCGCACCATCGTGGCCGCCATGCGCATGGTGGCCGACCTGGTACGCATGGGCGATCTGGCTTGCCACGTGGCCAAGATCGCGCGCCTGCGATACCCCACGAAGGCGGTGCCCGAGGGTCTGGTGCCCAACTTCGAACTGATGGCCCGGGTGGCCGAGGGCATGGTGGCGACCGCCGGACGGGCGTTGAGCGAACGCAACGCCCACGACGCGGCGAAACTGGCCGACAGCGACGAAGAGATGGACGAGCTGCGCAAGAGCCAGTTCCGCATTCTGCTGGGCACCGAGTGGCCGTATTCGGTCGAGGCCGCCGTCGACGTGGCGCTGCTGGGTCGTTACTACGAGCGCATCGCCGACCACGCGGTGATCATGGCCAGCCGGGTGATCTATGTGGTCACCGGCAACCACCCCGCCGGCGACAACTGGACCTACGCCTGAGTGAGGGCCCAGTCCGGGGCGGGCTCAGCGGTGGTCGGCCACCGGCCGTCGGTGGGCCGCCGGAACAGTTCGACGATCGCGCTCTCGTTGAGATCGCCCAACCCGTTGGCGATCAGATCGTCGAGCAGGTCGTGCGCGACTCGTCCGAAGGGTGCTGGTGCGCCCAGTTCGGTGGCGAGCCGACGAGCGTAGTCGACGTCTTTTCGCCGTAGCCGGCCGGCGAACACGACGTCGTCATGAGCGTCGGCGGCCATGCGCCGGGCGTTGCGGACGACCTGCGGGCTGGCCGCCTGGCCGGTGGCCAGCACGGCCGCGAACTGATCGAGGTCGAGGCCCACGCGTTCGGCGAGGGCCAGCCCTTCAGCCACGCTCGCGATCTGCACCGCCCCGATCAGGTTGACCATCAGCTTGTAGGCGGTGCCGGTGCCCACGCCGCCGAAATGCACGATCTGGTCGGCCAGCGGAGCCAGCACGTCACGGGCTGCGGCCAGGTCGTCGTCCGTCGCCCCCACCAGCAGCGTCAGCCGACCCGCCGCGGCCGCGTCGGGCAAACCGGTCACGGGACAGTCGAGGTAACGCAGACCGGCGGCGCGGCAGGCGTCCGCAAGTTCGAGCACCCAGCTGTGCGAGAGCGTCGAGCACTCGATGGCGAACGCTTGCTGCCTGGCGTGGGCCAGCACCCCGTCGGGGCCCAGCCACACCGCCCTGGACGCGTCGTCGTCGCTGACCATCACGAACACGGCGTCGGCCTCGGTCGCCGCCTCGGCGGGGGTGTTGCCCCAGCGAGCACCGGCGGCGAGCAGGGCGTCCCCACGCTCGCTGGTGCGGTTGTGCACGACGATCTCGTGCCCGGCCGCCAGCAGCCGCGCGGCCATACCCGCACCCATGCGGCCCAGCCCGATGAATGCGATTCTGGCCATGTGATCCCCCTTGCTGCGTGAGTGTACGGACGGGCGGGCGCGACAAAGCCCCGGCCGAACAGGTCGACCGGGGCGTTGACGGGTGGAGCTACTTCTTGCCCTGGTTCTTGACGGCCTCGATGGCTGCCGCGGCGGCGTCGGGATCGAGGTAGGTGCCGCCGGCCTTGACGGGCTTGAGGTCGTCGTCGAGCTCGTAGTGCAGCGGAATGCCGGTGGGAATGTTGAGCCCGGCGATGTCGGCGTCGCTGATGTCGTCGAGGTGCTTGACCAGCGCCCGCAGCGAGTTGCCGTGCGCGGTCACCAGCACCGTGTTGCCGCCCCGCAGGTCGGGCACGATCGCGTCGTACCAGTAGGGCAGCATGCGAACGACCACGTCTTTGAGGCACTCGGTCTTCGGCCGGGCCTCGGGCGGCAGAAACGCGTAGCGCGGATCGTCGAACTGGGTGTTCGGGTTGTCGTCGGCGATGGGCGGCGGCGGGGTGTCGTAGCTGCGCCGCCAGAGCATGAACTTCTCTTCGCCGTACTGCTCGAGGGTCTCGGCCTTGTTCTTGCCCTGCAGGTCGCCGTAGTGCCGCTCGTTGAGCCGCCAGTGCCGGCGCACCGGAATCCAGTGCCGGTCGCAATTCTCGAGCGCCAGATTGGCGGTGTGAATGGCCCGACGCAGCACCGACGTGTGCAGCACGTCGGGCAACAGGCCGGCGCCGGTCAGCAACTCGCCACCCCGTTTGGCCTCGCCGACACCCTTCTCGTTGATGTCGACGTCGACCCAGCCGGTGAACAGGTTCAGGGCATTCCACTCGCTCTCGCCGTGGCGCAGCAAAATCAGGTTCGCACTCATGCTGCGAGCCTAGTGGCAGCGGGCCTCGTCGGTCAGCGGGTGCGAACAATCCGTTCAGCTCGCAGGACGTCGGTGAACCGAATGAACCGTCTCCTGAACCAACGAACAATCAGGCGGCTTTGGCCAGGGGACGGTTCTCGAGGCGGTTGGGCGACGGTTGGAGAACCGTCCCCTCACCGGTTGGAGAACCGTCCCCTCACCGGTTGGAGAACCGTCCCCTCACCGGTTGGAGAACCGTCCCCGTTATGGGAGCTGGCAGAATCTGATCCATGACAGTGCGACGTGCGGTGGTGACCGGGGCGAGCAGCGGCATCGGCGCGGCAACGGCGAGAACGCTGGCGGCGGTCGGCTTCGAGGTGATCTGTGCCGCCCGGCGACTCGACCGGGTGCAGGCCGTCGCTGACGAGATCGGCGGCACCGCGGTGCAGTGCGACGTGACCGACGAGGCGGACGTCGCCGCGCTCGCCGACCTGGTCGGCGAAAGCCTCGACCTGCTGGTCAACAACGCCGGCGGAGCGCTCGGCCAAAAACCCGTGCGCGAGGCAGAGATCGACGCCTGGCAGACCATGTACGACGTCAACGTGCTGGGCTCTGCACGGGTCACCAAGGCTCTGCTGCCGGCCCTGATCAAGGGCCAGGGCACGGTGGTGTTCGTCACCTCTACAGCCGCCGAGTCGGCCTACGAGGGCGGCGCAGGCTACTGCGGGGTCAAATCGGCCCAGCGGGCCCTGGCCGGCTCGCTACGGCTGGAGTTGTTCGACCAGCCGGTGCGGGTGTGTGAGATCGCGCCGGGCATGGTGAACACCGAGGAGTTCTCACTCACCCGGTTCGGGGGCGACCAGGCCAGGGCCGACGCCGTGTACGCCGGGGTGCCCGACCCGCTGGTGGCCGACGACATCGCCGACGCGATCGGCTGGATGGCGACCCGCCCCGCACACGTGAACGTCGACCGACTGGTCATCAGGCCGCGCGCGCAGGCGGCCAACCACAAGGTGTTTCGGGTCACCGAGTGAGGTGGTTGCGGGCTCTGGCGGCGCTGGTCGTGGTGGTCAGCCTGGCCTCGGCCGCGCACGTGACGTACGCGTTCGTGCAACCCGTCAGCGGCCCCGACCGAGTCGCCGCGCAGGTGGCCTGGCTCGATCGGGCGATCGACGACGGTGCCCCGCAGCGCATGCAGGCACTGTTTCCCGAGGGCGCGTTCTTCACCCAGGTGCTGACCGGGCTCGCGGCTGCGTCCGTCGATGACGAACCGACCGTGGCCGCAATGCTGGCGGCCAGCGCGGAGCCGTCGGTCAAAGACGGCTTCGGCACCATCGCAGCCCTGGACGGCGGCACGTTCTACCGCGGCTGGCGCTTGCTGCTGCTAGCCGAGCAGGCCCGGCTGACCGGGCAGGGCCACCGGGAGCTACTGGCCGAGGCCGACGCGGTGCGGCACGCCCTCGACGCGGCCGCGACCGGAGTGCCACCGTCGTACCCGGAGCAGTACTGGCCGTGCGACGCGGTGGTGGCGATGGCCGCGGTCCTCCGCGCGCACGAGGCCGCGCACCAGCCACTGCACCCCGTCGCCGTGGCCGACTGGCGCACGAAACTGAACCGGCTGCGCGACCCGGCGTCCGGCCTGTTGGGGCATCAGATCGACGTGTTCGGCCACGTGCTCGAGGGGCCACGGGGCAGTTCGCAGACGATCATTCAGGCGTACTGGCCCGACATCGACCCGCAGGGAGCGGCCGAGCAGTGGCAGCGCTTCACCGGCCTGTTCCTGGTGCGCGAATGGGGACTGGTCGGGGTGCGCGAACACCCGATCGGCACCGACGCCGCCGGAGACGTCGACTCGGGCCCGCTGATCGCCGGGGTCTCGGCGTCGGCGTCTGCGGTCACGCTGGCCGCGGCTCGCCGCAACGGTGACGCAGACCTGGCCGCCACCCTCGACCACGAGGCCGAGTATCTGGGCCTACCGCTGGAGTGGTCGGGCGAACGCCGGTTCGCGTTCGGGTTGCTGCCCGTGGGCGACGCGTTCGTGGCGTGGGCCCGTGGCGTACCGCTCAAGCCGGTGCCCTCACCCGTCACGCCGCAACCCCAGTGGTGGGTGCACGCGCTGGCTCTACTGCTGCCCGGGGTGCTCGGCGCACTGTTGGTCACCACCGTGCGACGCTCACGTTGAGCACCGCCCGAAGCAGGCGATCAGCGCTTGACCACGACGCGCGCGTTGCCGGCTCGCTGCAGAAAAGGCGGAGGATCGAGACGCTCGAAGAACTCATCGGTGGCCTCACGCGAGCCCTTGAACGATCCGTAATCGTCGATGATCACGACACCGCCAGGGGTCACCCGTTGCCACAGGTGCTCGAGTTCGTGTCGGGTCGACTCGTACCAATCGGTATCGAGTCGCAACAGGGCGATGCGTTCGGGAGCCTGGCCGGGAATCGTGTCTTCGACCCTTCCCTCCACCAGCCTGAACCGTTGCTGCGGATAGTCCAGCGTCTGCAAACCGGCCTCAACCTCTTCACGGGGCGAAATGGCCCAGATCTTGGCCTTCTTGCTCGACTTCTGCATGCGCTCCTTCGCGCTCACGCCCGCCGAATCCACGTCTCTTGCCGTTGGTTCGGTCATACCGGCAAAGGTGTCGAACAGATAGATGTCGCGGTCGGTGACCCCCGCGTCGCCCAGAACGCGGGCCATCCTTCCAGACGCCGCATTCCATGAAGTCACCGTCGATTCCTGACTGCACGATGTAGCGGACGGCCAGGGTCAGCGAGGTCAGCTTGTCCATGCTGGTCATCGTGTACGGCCGCACCAGCTCTATGCGGTCACGGTCGGCGGCGTCCATGTCAGCGTGCAGTTGCGTACGCCACGTGTGCAGCTTCTCGAACTCAGCCTTGACTGCATCCAAATCGGCACTCAGTTCGGCGACTCTGGTATTCAACTTCGCATTGGCTTTGCGCAACTCGGCGATCTCGGCCCGCATGCGGTCAGCCTGCGGGTAGACCAATCGTCGTAACCGCCCTGCCGGTCCGACCCACCACCGGCTTGCCATCGCATCCCCTCCGCACCGGGCGTGGCCGCCCGTGGCTCTCACAAGGTAACGCAGTGTCCCCCAGCGAATGCGAGCGAACCACCGGACTCGTCACGCTTCGGCCACGGCCACCAATCACGCCGCTGGTGGCCGAAAGTCGAAGAACGCCTTGCCGAACGCGAACACCGCCAGCAACGCGATTCCGCCGACGACGAAACCCTGAAAACCGCCGGTGGCCGGGTTGACCGCCCAGCCCGCCAACACCAGGCCGACGCCGACGACGAACGCCGCAATCGCGACGGCGAACCAACCCCACTGGGGTTTGGGCATCAAAGCCTCCTGAGCGTGATGGACGACTGTCGCTCAGGCTAGCTCGATCAGCGCCTCACCACCGGCGACCGAATCGCGCTCTTTGACCAGGATCTTGCCGACAGTGCCCTTGTGCGGCGCGGTGATCTCGGTTTCCATCTTCATGGCCTCGAGCACCAGCAGCACCTGACCCTCGGCGATCTGGTCGCCCTCGGCGACCAGAATGCGCGCCACCGCACCCGACAGGGGCGCGACCACCGCGTTCGCGGACGTGGCCCGCACCGATGCTGTGGTGGGTGCCGGGGCGGCCGCACCGCCGCCGATCACCACGGCGCCGAGGGTCGGACGCTCCTGCTCTTCGACCTCGACTTCGATCTCGTAGGCGATGCCGTTGACAGTGACCTTCAGTTTCATGACTCGTTCCTCAGGCTTGGCGCAGATGCAGCGGATCGTGGGCGTGCTGCCGGCGGCGGGTACCGCTCTGCCAGATTGCGGATGTGTTGAAGGCGGCCTGGCGTCGCTTCGCCCGGTAGCCCAGGTAGGCGGCGACGGCGGCGGCGATGGCCACCATGGTTTCTTCGGGCACCTCCGCATTCAGCAGGCGCAGTTGCTTGATCTCGACCTCCATGGCGGTGACCTTGTCGGTCAACGCCCTGACCATGTCGAGCAGTTCGGCGTTCTGGTCGGTCATCGTGACGCTCCGATCACACCGGGCCGAGGCCGTGCTTCTTGGCCGGCCGCAACTGACGCTTCGCGACCAGCAGCTCCAGCGCCATGGCCACCTTGCGGCGGGTGTCGCCCGGGTCGATCACGTCGTCGACCAGGCCGCGCGAGGCGGCCACGAACGGCGTCGAGAACGTGTCGCGGTACTCCTCGACCAACTCGGCCCGACGGGCGTCCGGGTCGTCGGCCTCGGCGATCTCACGCCGGAAGACCACCGAAGCCGCACCCTCGGCACCCATCACGGCGATCTCGGCGGTCGGCCAGGCGAACACCTGGTCGGCGCCCAGGTCTTTGGCAGACATCGCGATGTAGGCGCCGCCGTAGGCCTTGCGCAGCACCACCGTGATCTTGGGCACCGTGGCCGCGGCGTAGGCGTACAGCATCTTGGCGCCGTGCCGGATGATGCCGCCGTGCTCCTGCGCCACGCCGGGCAAGAAGCCCGGCACGTCGACGAAGGTGACGATCGGAATGTTGAACGCGTTGCAGAACCGCACGAAGCGCGAGCCCTTGTCTGAGGCGTTGATGTCGAGCACGCCCGCCATCGCGTTGGGCTGGTTGGCCACGATGCCGATGCTGCGGCCGTTGATGCGGCCGAAGCCCACCACCAGGTTGGTCGCGTACCCGGCCTGCACCTCGAGGAAGTCGGCGTGGTCGATCACCTTGCCGATCACCTCGCGCACGTCGTAACCCTTGGTGCCCTCGGCCGGAACCACGTCGTGCAGGCTCGGGTCGTACTCGACGTAGGGGTCGGGATCGACGACCGGCGGATCCTCGGTGTTGTTCTGCGGCAGGAAGCTGAGCAGCTTCTTGGCGATCAGAATCGCCTGCTCGTCGTCGTCGGCCACGAAGTGGTTGACGCCCGAGACGGTCATGTGGGCATCGGCGCCGCCCAGTGCGTCCTGGCTGACCTTCTCACCGGTGACCTGCTCGATCACGCTCGGCCCGGTGATGAACATGTGGGCCTTGCGGGTCTGAATGATGAAGTCGGTCAGCGCCGGGCTGTAGGCCGCGCCACCGGCGCACGGGCCGGCGATGATCGAGATCTGCGGCACCGCGCCCGACAGCAGCACGTTGGCGTAGAACACCTGGCTGTAGCCCGACAGGGAGTCGATGCCCTCTTGCACGCGCGCGCCGCCGGAGTCGTTGATGAAGACGAACGGGGTGCCGCACTTGAGCGCGGACTCCATCATCTCGACGACCTTCTTGCTGTGCGTCTCGCCGGCCGACCCGCCGGCGACGGTGAAATCCTGGCTGGCGATGTGCACCGGACGACCCAGCACCGCGCCGGTGCCGGTGACCACACCGTCGGCGGGCATGTCGGCCTTGTCCATGCCGAAGGTCACGGTGCGGTTGCGCCGAAACAGCCCGATCTCTTGGAAGGTGTTGGGGTCGATCAGTGCGTCGATGCGCTCGCGGGCGCTCAGCTTGCCCTGTGAATGCTGCTTGTCGATGCGCTTCTCGCCGCCGCCGGCCCGGGTGGCGAGCCGCTTCTCGAGCAGTTCTTCGACCCGCTGGTCCATGTTCTTGGGTTTGGCCATGTCGTTCACGCCCTCTCGACGGTGACGCTGTGATCGCGCCCGCCCATGCTGACCTTGTACTTGATCGGCCCGGTGACCGCGTTGCCCGAATCGGACTTCGCCTCAGCCTCGGCCTTGAGTTGCGCCTCGGTCTTGCCCACGTTCTTGGGCCCCTCGGCGCGGGTGCTGAAGAACCCGGGCGCCACGCCGGGGAACATCGCGTAGGTGAGCACGTCGGTGTCGGTGCCGTCGAAGCCGTCGAGCTTGGCGGCGTCCGTGCTCAGGGTGTTCCACTCGGGCTGCAGCAGGTCGGCCGGCCGCACCGTGATGGGGTCCTTCTTGGCTTGGGCGCGGGCGATCTCGACCACCTCGGGGTTGCGCTCGCCGATGCATTCACCGTAGTAGCCGAGCATCAGGTCGGCGAACTCGCCGGTCATCACCTTGTACTTGCCCATCAGCACGTTGAACACCGCCTGGGTGCCCACGATCTGGCTGGACGGCGTGACCAGCGGCGGGTGCCCGGCGTCGGCCTTCACCCGGGGCACCTCTTCCATCACCTGCTTGATCTTGTCGCCGGCGCCCTGGGCCTTGAGCTGGCTCTCCATGTTGCTCAGCATGCCGCCGGGGATCTGGCTGCTGAAGATGTCGGTGTCGACCAAGGTGGCCGACTCGAACGCCGCATACTTGGGACGGATCTTGGCGAAGTGGTCGCGGATCTTGATCAGCCGATCCATGTCGAGATCGGTGGTGTACTCAGTACCTTCCAGCATGGCGACCAGTGACTCGGTGGGATTGTGCCCCGGGCCGAGCGACATCGAGCTGATCGCGGTGTCGACCACGTCGGCACCGGCCTCGATGGCCTTCATCAACGTGACCAGGGTGACGCCGGTGGTGGCGTGGCAGTGCACGTTGATCTGGGTGTCTTCGCCGTAGGTGCTCTTGATGCCGCGAATGATGTCGTAGGCGGGCTGCGGCTGCAGCAGCGCGGCCATGTCTTTGAGCGCCAGCGATTCTGCACCCATGTCGAGCAACTGGCCCGCGAGCTTCACGTAGCCCTCGACGGTGTGCAGGGGCGAGATCGTGTAGCAGATGGTGCCCTGGGCGTGCTTGCCGGTGGCGGTCACGGCCTTCATCGCGACCTCCATGTTGCGGGGGTCGTTCAGGGCGTCGAACACCCGAAAGACGTCCATGCCGTTCTCGGCCGAGGCGTCGACGAACCGGCGCACGACGTCGTCCTCGTAGTGCCGGTAGCCGAGCAGATTCTGGCCGCGCAGCAACATCTGCAGCTTGCTGTTGGGCAGCAGCTCGCGGAAGGTGCGCAGGCGAACCCACGGGTCTTCGTTCAGAAAGCGGATGCAGGAGTCGTAAGTGGCGCCACCCCAGCACTCCACGCTCCAGTAGCCGGCCGCGTCGATGTCGGCGCAGGCATCGACCATGTCTTCCAGCGCCATCCGGGTGGCCATCAGTGACTGGTGGGCGTCCCGGAGAGCGACCTCGGTTACCCCAATGGTTCGCTGACTCATGGAGCCAATCTTGTCACCTGGACTACTACCTCATGTCGTACTTCGGCAGATTCCTACAGATTGGTATGACCGATCTCGCGGACGGAGACGGGTCAGCATTCGATCACGTTGACGGCCAGCCCACCGCGCGAGGTTTCTTTGTACTTGGTGAGCATGTCGGCGCCCGTGTCGCGCATGGTCTTGATCACGGTGTCGAGCGGCACGATGTGCACGCCGTCGAAGTGCATGGCCGTTCGAGCGGCGGCCACGGCCTTCACCGCGGCGATCGCGTTGCGTTCGATGCACGGCACCTGCACCAGCCCGCCGACCGGGTCGCAGGTGAGGCCGAGGTTGTGCTCCATACCGATCTCGGCGGCGTTCTCGACCTGGCTCGGTTTGCCGCCCATCACCGCGGCCAGGCCGGCGGCAGCCATCGCGCACGCCGAGCCGACCTCGCCCTGACAACCCACCTCGGCCCCCGAGATGGACGCGTTGCGCTTGATGATCGCGCCGATGGCGGTGGCGGTGAGCAGAAAGGTGACCACACCGTCGTCCGTGGCGCCGGGCATGTGGTGGCGGTAGTAGTGGAGCACGGCGGGAATCACGCCGGCGGCGCCGTTGGTGGGGGCTGTGACCACGCGGCCGCCGGCCGCGTTCTCTTCGTTGACGGCCAAGGCGTAGGCGGTGATCCAGTCCATGGGCGTGAGCTGGTCGCCGGGGCCGTCCAACAGCTGCTGGTGCAGCACCGGAGCGCGACGCAGCACGTGCAGCCCGCCGGGCAGCACGCCGCCGGTGCCGAAGCCGTGGGCGACGCACTCTTCCATGACGCGCCACACCGCCAGCACACCGGTGCGTACGTCGGCCTCGCTGCGCCGGACGGTCTCGTTGGCCAGCACCACCTCGGCCATGCTCAGGCCGGTTTCGCGGCACCAGTCCAGCAGTTCGGCCGCGCTCGCGTACGGGTACGGCTCGGGCGCGGCCCGCGTTGCGGGCTCGGCGCCGACGTCGGCGGCGTCCACCACGAAGCCGCCGCCCACCGAGAACAGCACTCGCTCGGCAACGGTGTCACCGCTGGTGCCGAGGCAACGAAACCGCATGCCGTTGGGGTGTTCGGGCAGAGACCGCCGCCGATGCAGAATCAGGTCACGGGTGGGGTCGAAGGCAATCTCGTGCGCGCCGACCAGGGCGATTCGATGCTGGGTGAACACCCGGTCGACGGTGGGTTCGACGCTGGCGGGGTCGACGGTCTCGGGCGCCTCGCCCAGCAGGCCCAGCAGCACGGCCCGGTCTGAGTGGTGGCCCCGTCCGGTTGAGCCCAAAGAGCCGTAGAGGTCGACGCGCACCCGGTGGACGCCGTCGAGTCGCCCGTCGGCTTGCAGGTCGAGCATCACCTGGCGGGCGGCCCGCATCGGCCCGACCGTGTGCGACGACGACGGCCCGATGCCGATGCTGAACAGGTCGAAGAAGCTGAGGGCCACGATTCACTGTACGGCTGCGGTCGCCGTCCGCCCAGAGTTGCAAGTGTCGCAACGGTGCTGGGGTGTGCCGGGTCGTGAGTGTGACCAGACGCAACCACCAGGTCATCCCGACCGACGCCGGGATGACGGGGGGCTGCGTAGGGATGACGGTTCCATGGGTCGGCGAGCCTGCGTTACGCAGATCCCGGCGTGCGCCGGGATGACGGTTCCATGGGTCGGCGAGCCTGCGTCACGCGGATCCCGGCGTGCGCCGGGATGACGGGGTGCGCCGAGATGACGGTGGGTGTTACTGCTCGTCCTTCTTGCGGATCGTCGGCATGCGCTTGCGGAACTCCTCTTCGAACAGGTGCTTCACCGCGGCCGAGTCGATCACGCCCTCGACGGTGGTGGGCAGCTTGCCGGCGGCGGCCCGCTGGCAGACGGTGAGCCACGACTGACCCATCGCCAGCGTGAAGCCCGACGCGACGGACGCGTTGATCACGCCCCCGGCGATGCTGCCGGCACCTGGAATGAACTTGAGCAGGTTCGCGGCCGCGGTGCGTCCGAGCGAGGTGGCGATGCCGGTGGACGCCGCGGCCAGCAGCGCAGCCCGGTCGAACGGCACTTTGTACAGGTGCGCGATGCGGCCCATCATGGCCAACTGCATGGGCACCAGCAGCGCGGCCGACGAGAACGGAATCGGCACCGCGGCAGCACCGGCGGCGGCCGCTACCGTCGCGTTGATGTGTCGTTGGGCTGCGGCTTGTTTCGCCGCCAGATCGATCGTCTGGGCTGCGGTGAGGGCTCCTTGGACCGCTTCAGGAACAACGTGAAAGGTGGCCTGTAACACGTCCATCAAGCCGTAGGGCGGCTGACCGGTGAACTGGTCCCTCATCGCGTAGGTCATGAACGGACGGCCGCCGACGATGGGCAACTGCTTGGCCTCGATCAGCCGGGCCAACTCGACCGCGTCAGGGTGGTACTGGCCCTCGCGCATCGGCACCTGGGTGAACACCATCAGAACCGGTATGCCCAGGTCGTGCAGGGTGCGAATGAAGGTGCCTTCGACCTCTTCGAACCGGCGGTCCATTCCGCGCACGCAGTACCAGGCCACGTGAATCTGTTCGGCCACCGGCTTGGTACGCATCTGCTTGACGTACTTGGTGACCTCTTTGATCAGCTCGCCGTCGTCGCGTCCGATCTCGAGACCGCGGGTGTCGATCAGCCCCAGCGTGCCACGGGTGTCGAGGTACAGGTGGGTGTCGAGCGTGACCGGGTCGCCGATGCCGGTGGCGGCCACCGGCTCGCCGAAGATCGCGTTGATCAGGGTGGACTTGCCCACGCCGGTCTTGCCGAAGACGGCGAGGTTGAACCGTCCGAGCTGCGCGGCCTGCTTCTCGAACTCTGAACGGAATGCTTCGGTGAACCACTGAGTCACGCGGCCAAGGTTAGGTGTCAGCGGTGTTGGTCGACAGCGGCACGCCCCGGTCAACGCCCTGAACCACCCCTTGGTGGGTGCTTCGAGCGGTGGACTCAGGGCAAGTGTTCGGCCGTCCAGTTTGGCGCGAGATGGAAACGGTCCCCAACTCACGCCAGCGCACTCGGGTCAGGTGTTCGGGCGCTCGGTTGGCGTCAGATAGGAACCAACTCATGCCCAGGGCAACCGGGTGACACGTCCGGCGGGCCCCATCAAGATCACGTGCGGCCGCCGCATCCTGAGCCAGAAGTAGAACCGTCCCCTGAGCCAGAAGTAGAACCGTCCCCAATCTGGCTCACGGACGAATGCCGGGCGCGTACGGCTCAAAGCCCACGTGTTGGACGCTTCGGGTAGGGGCTGCGCGGTACCCGTACTAACTTGTGACGACTCACTGATGAGCCTGTGACTATTCACACAACTGAACATTTCCCCCCGGAGGCCTCCATGAGCATCATGCGAACCAAGTCGATCGAGCAATCGATCGCCGACACCGACGAACCGGAGTACCAACTCAAGAAGTCACTGACCGCTCTTGATCTGACCGTTTTCGGCGTCGGCGTCGTGATCGGCGCGGGTATCTTCACCCTGACCGGACGGGTCGCTCACCAGATGACCGGGCCGGCGATCGTGCTCAGCTTCATCGTCGCCGCCGTCTGCTGCGCCCTGGCGGCCATGTGCTACGCCGAGTTCGCCTCGACCGTTCCGGTGTCGGGTTCGGCCTACACCTTCAGCTACGCCTCGCTGGGCGAGCTGCTGGCCTGGATCATCGGCTGGGACCTGATCCTGGAGATGTTCCTCGGCGCCTCGGTGGTCGCCCAAGGCTGGAGCGCCTACCTCGGGGTGCTGATGGAGAAGCTCGGCATGCCGATTCCGGCCGCCATCGGCTACGGCGGCGTGATCGACCTGCCCGCCGTGCTGCTGATTGTCGCGTTGGGCGCGCTGATCACCATCGGCATCAAGGAATCGATGCGGGTCAATCTGGTGCTGGTCGGTGTGAAGCTCTTCATCGTGCTGTTCGTGATCGTGGCCGGCATCATGTTCATCAACCCGGCCAACTACACCCCCTTCATCCCCCCGGCCGCCGCGGCGGAGGCTTCGGCGACCGGTTTCTCTTGGACCCAACCGCTGCTGCAGTGGCTGACCGGAGCGGCCCCCACCGCCTTCGGCTGGAGCGGCGTGTTTGCCGGCGCGGCGCTGGTGTTCTTCGCCTACATCGGCTTCGACGTGGTGGCCACCACGGCCGAGGAGGCGCACAACCCGCAGAAGGACCTGCCGATCGGGATCATCGCCTCGCTGACCATTTGCACGATCCTGTATTGCGCGGTCGCGGTGGTGGTGACCGGCATGGTGAACTACGCCGACATCGACCCGAAGGCCGCGCTGGCGAGCGCCTTCGTTCATCACGGCCAGACCTGGATGGCGACGCTGATCTCGGCCGGGGCGGTGGCCGGCCTGACCACGGTGGTGCTCACCCTGATGATCGGCGCCACCCGCATCATCTTCGCCATGTCGCGCGACAACCTGCTGCCGATCGGGATCGCCAGCGTGCACCCCAAGTTCCGCACCCCGTGGAAGATCACCATCATCGTCACCGTGGTCTGCGCCGTCACCGCCGGGTTGACCCCGATCGGCGTGCTGGAAGAGATGGTGAACATCGGCACCCTGACCGCGTTCATCCTGGTGTCGATAGCAGTGGTGGTACTGCGCCGGCAGCGGCCAGACCTGCCGCGGGCCTTCAAGGTGCCGTGGTCGCCGGTGCTGCCGATCCTGTCCGCTGTGATCTGCTTCTACCTGACCCTCAACCTGTCCATCGAGACCTGGTTGCGGTTCCTGATCTGGCTGGCCATCGGCATCGTGGTCTACTTCGCCTACGGTTACCGCAATGCCCGCCTGTCCACCGGGAAGGCGTTGCCGCACGACATCGAGCAAGCGATGGCTGAGGGGCACGGTCCGCGGCCGTCCGACGACCATTCGTGAGGGTGATCGCCCGCCGGCAGCACCTGGCGGCGCCCAGCTGAAGGGCCGGCACCCGTGATCGGCCCGCTGCTCGCCCTCGGTTCGGCGCTCACCTGGGGTGTCGCCGACTTCTCCGGCGGCATGTTGAGCCGCCGGCTGCCGTCCGCGGCCGTGGTCGGGGTGTCTCAGGCATGTTCGCTGGTGGCGTTGCTGGTGCTGCTGCCCTTCATGCCGGCCCCCACCTCGTCGGGTTGGATCGGCTGGGCCATCGTCGCCGGACTGGCCGGCTCGGGGGCGCTGGTCTGCTTCTATCGGGCGCTCGCCTTCGGCACCGTCGGCGTGGTGTCGCCGATCAGCGCGCTGGCGGTGTCGATTCCGGTGATCGCCGGGTTTGCCGCGGGTGAACAGCCGCGAACCCTGCAGGTGGCCGGCATCGTTGCGGCGATCACGGGTGCCGTGCTGGCCAGCGGGCCCGAGTTGCGCGGCGAGCAGCACGTGAAACAGCAGGCGATCTGGTACGCGCTGGCTGCCGCGGTGGGCTTCGGTATCACCATGTTGGCCATCGCGCGCGGCTCGGCCAGCTCGCCGATGTTCACCATGGTGGGCATGCGCAGCGCCAGCGTGGCGGCGTTCGGCGTCGCCGCGATTGTGCTGCGCAGCGTCGGGGGCGTGCGACCGGGCGACCTGCCCAAGCTCGCGCTGCTGGGGCTGGGTGACGTTACGGCGAACGCCCTGCTCGGGTTCGCCACCACCATGGGGTTGTTGTCGATCACCGCAGTGTTGTCGGCGCTCTACCCGGTGGTGACGGTGGGCTTGGCGGCGGTGATTCTGCATGAACGCATGAAGCCGGTGCAGATCGCCGGCGTCGTGCTGGCGTTCGTCGGGGTTGGGCTGATCGCCGGCGGGTGAATGGGTCAGCCTCGCGCCGGTCGAGCTCGTCGAGACCGGGGTCGGTAGGGGTTTCGACACGCTCAACCAGCAGACCCCCACGGGTTTCAACACGGTCAACCACAATCGCTGGTCGATCTCGTCGAGACCTCGGTCCGCCGGGGTTTCGACACGCTCAACCAGACGGTCGCTCAGCCGCCGAACACCGATCCGTAGAGTTCCTGCTCCACGGCCGTGCTGGCCAGCACCACGCTGCGCGGACCCGAACCGAACGAGTAGCGCGAGAAGATGACGATGCCTGCGGTCACCTTGCCGTCGCGATCAGTGAACGGTGCCCCGATCAGCAGGCTCGTGGAGCCGTCCTCCTCCATGATGTAGTCGTCGCCGACCACGCCGAGGGTTCTGCCGATGATGGTCTGCCGCTGGAGGGTTCCGGGCAGGCCGTGGCCGGCATAGAGGCTGGTGGTGGGCAGCCGCGACCCACCGAAAGCGAGCCGGGTCACCGACCCCGCGTGCAGCACGCCGTTGATGGTTTCGCCCGGTGAGCCGATCCACAGGTTCCAACCGCTCTCGCCCGACTCCAGGTAGCCGATCGCAACGGCGGTACCGAACCCGTCGTGGGCCTCGGACTTGCCCGGCACGCCGGCGGAGTCCTGCGTGTACGACTTGAGTTGGCGAAAGCCGGCTGCGCCGTTCATGTCGGGCTGCTGGAACAGGTGCACCATGCCGGCGTCGACGAGCGAGCCGACATTCTCACCCGGCACCCCGACCAGCAGGTAGTAGCCGCCCGACAGCGCCGCTCCGAACCGGTCGTCGGTCTCGGCGGTGCCCGATACTCCGGAGCTGTTCTGGTTCCAGGCCTGACCGCTGATGCTGAGCGTGGGGCTCACCGACTTGATGAGCAAACGCACGATCGAACCGGCGTCGACGGCTGTACCGATGTCTTCGTCGGGAACACCGACGATGTTGCCGTTCAAGACCGAGCCGAACCGATCGCCCTGTTCCGACGCGCCCGGTATGCCCGGGGTGTCTTGGGTGATGGCGATCGGGGTACTGAGCGCACCCGTGGCGTCATCGGTTGTCACCAGGTAGATCGCGCCCGATTCGGCGGCAGGTTCGTCGTAGCTCGGTGCGCCGATGAGCAGCACGAACCGCCGATCGGCGGTATAGGTCGAGGTCAGGGCGGCCCCGAACGCGGCGGACGTCGCCGGCGAACGCAACACCGGCCACGTGGGTGTGGTGGCGAGTCCGCTGGGAGTGCCCCTGGCGACGTACACCCGTCCGGCACCCGTGTCGGCGTGCGGCGCGCCGACGATCAGTTCGCTGCAGCCGTCGCCGTCCAGGTCGCGAATCAGCACGGAACTGCCGAACCCCTCGCCGATCGCGCTGGGCGTGAAGCCGAGGGACGCGGCGGTGTACCGGGTGGGCGGCAGAGTGCGGTCGTAGTAGATGTCGACCGCGCCCTTGCCGTCAGCTGCCGTGGGTACGCCCACCGCAAGTTCGGGTTGTCCGTCGGCGTTGATGTCGCCGAAGGCGGGGTACTCGCAGTCGACGGCACGGGCAGGAGTGCTCGGCCCCATCAGCCAACCGGTCAACGCGGCGAGTGCTGTGAGCAGAGCCGGCAGGCTCCGGCGGTTCACGCGGGAGGCTCGTCGAGGTGTGCGACGCATGACACTCCGATCAGGTAGGTCTTAGGTTACCGACGCGCGAAGGGGGGCCGGCGTGGCAGGTGTGCGCCCACTTTCTTCGGCGGGTCTTGGAACGGCGTTGTTTGCGCGAGTCCTGTCGCAGTGCGCGCGAAGATCCTGACGTTCGTCACGATGACAGGTGAGGACGACGGCAGTCAGACCCACGTGCGAATCAGGGCGATGCGCTGCTCCACCTGTTCGCTGGTGGCCCGGGCCAGGGGCGTGCCGCCGCATTGGCGGCGCAGGTCGGCGTGCACGTGGCTGTGCGGTACGCCACGGCTACGCGCGTATTGGGCGACCAGCGAGTTGAGCTGCTTGCGCAGGCTTTCGAGCGCGCGGGCCAATGACTGCTCAGGCGGCACCTTCTCGCGCTTCTCGGCCCGGTCGTGCCGGCCCACTTGGCGGCGCTGGCGTTCGCGCAGCAGGTGGGTGATCTGGTCGGTTTCGAGCAGACCGGGCAGGCCCAGGTAGTCGGCCTCGTCGTCAGAGGTGGGCACGGCGTGCATGCCGAACTGCTGCGACTCGAACAGCACGTGGTCGAACGTGGCTTCGGACGTCAGCGCCTCGAACGTGCCCTCCAAGTCGTCGGACGCGTTCTCGGTGCGGTTCGCCTCGGCCAGCAGCGTCGCGCTCTCGTCCCACACCTCGGTGGCACCGGTCGGGCCCAGCACGTGGTCGCGCTGGCGTTCCAGTGCGGACGCGTGGGCCAGCACGATCGGCACCGTCGGCAGAAACACCGTCGCCACCTCGCCGCGCCGTCTGGCGCGCACGAAGCGTCCGACGGCCTGGGCGAAGAACAACGGAGTGGACGTCGCGGTGGCGTAGACGCCGACCGCCAGCCGAGGCACGTCCACACCTTCGGACACCATGCGTACCGCGACCATCCAGCGGCTGTCGCCTTGGGCGAAGGTCTCGATGCGTTTGCTTGAGCCGGGGTCGTCGCTCAGCACCAGGGTGGGTGGCTCGCCGGTCAGCGCAGTGAGCACCTTGGCGTAGGCGCGGGCATGGGTCTGGTTCGACGCGATCACCAGGGCTCCGGCGTCGGGCAGGTGGCGCCGCACCTCGGTGAGCCGACGATCGGCCGCGGCGAGCACCGCCGAAACCCACTCGCCCTTCGGGTCGAGCGCGGTGCGCCAGGCCTGTGCGGTGATGTCCTTGGTGGACGCCTCGCCCAGGTTGACCCCGATGGTGTCGCCCGACTTGGTGCGCCAGCGCATCGGGCCGCCGTAGTTCATGAACACCACCGGCCGCACCACGTGGTCGCGCAACGCGTCGGCGTAGCCGTAGGTGTAGTCGGCCCGGCTGATGCGGCCACCGCCGGGCAACTCGTCGTAGGTGACGAAGGGTATCGGGTTCGCATCGCTGCGAAACGGCGTACCGGTGAGCGCCAAGCGCCGTTTGGCAAGGCGAAACGCTTCACGCGCGGCGTCGCCCCAACTGAGCGCGTCGCCCGCATGGTGCACCTCGTCGAGAATCACCAGGGTGGGTTCGCGGGCCACCATCGCCTCGTAGCTGAGCATCGCGGCGGCCACTCCGGCATAGGTGACGGCCACCCCGTCGAACTGCTTCGACCTACCCTTGCGGGCGCTGAGACCGGGGTCGAGTTGAATGCCCGCCTTCGCGGCGGCGTCGGCCCACTGCACCTTGAGGTGCTCGGTGGGGGCCACCACGATCAGCTTCTTCACCGTGCGCTCGTGCAGCAGTTCGGCCGCCACCCGCAGCGCGAACGTGGTCTTGCCGGCGCCGGGTGTTGCGACGGCCAGAAAGTCGGTGGGCGCAGCGTCCAAGTAATTCTGCAGGGCTTCTTCTTGCCAGGCGCGCAGCTTGGCCGAAGTGCCCCACGGCGCACGCCCCGGGTACGACGGCGACAGCCGCTCGATCGCTGAGTGGCTCATCGACGCCCTGGCCGCACGAGGGTGGGCAGGCCGGAGCGGGCGGGGGAAGGACGCATAGGTCAGCGAGGTTAGCGACCGGGGGTCGGACGATGGCAAACCGACAGGCCGACGACGATGCCGATCGGTGGCCAGACCATCGGAACCGAGAGGTCGCACCTCATCGATCCCGACGGTCTGGATGCTTGATCGTGACTACCCTCGTCGGGCCGGTGCCCACTTGACGTAGGTCACCGACTGCCACCAGGTGCAGTCGGACGACCCCAGCAACCGGCTGTAGCAGCCTGCACCTTCAACGTGTAGGGGTGTTCTCCCACGCGTTGCTCAGTGCCCACCGGCTTCCGGCCCTGCCGCTGCCTCGCACGAGGCTCTGAGTCTCGGCCCGGCCGGGGCGCGACCACCGCAGTTGGTAGAAGTCGAAGTTGCGATTGCCCCAGTACTGAACGACGATGCGGCCGTCGTAGGCCGTGCAGACGTTCATGAACACACAGTCGCCGTCAAAGCTCGAGCCGCCGTGGCCGTTGGTCGTGGTGCCGATGCACTGCTGCGTTGCCTGAGCGGGCTGGGTGGGCGCGATGAGCGCGAGGATCGCCAGCATGCTCGTGGCGATGGCGAGCCGCAGGCTCTTGAGCGTCGTCCGCATGGTGATGCCCTTTCCGACGTGGTTGGCGGCGCGGGTCATGAGCGCAACGCTGGGTCCGGGTGGGAGCCAGCTACCGGAAGAAGTTCGACGGGGCACGTCGATTCACCTCGATCGCCAATGGTCGTCGATCGACGGTCGTTCGGCCGCACGGCCGGGCGATGGTTTCGAGTGCCGTACGCTCACGGGCATGGTCGAAAGGCTCCAGCGGAGTGGTCGGCGGCGTGACCGACCGATCGCCGTCGTGGTTGATCTCGCCCGGGTACACAGCACGTACGCGGGTGAGACGGAGAAGGCTCTCGCCGAACTGTTCGACGAGGCCGAGCGCAAGGGCTGGACGCTGGTGCTCGACGAGGCGGACGAACTGTTCGACCGGCGCACCGAGGTGAACCCTGCCCACGACCGCTACGCCGACCTCGACACGAATTGGCTGTTGGGCCGCCTGGACGGGCTGCAGGCCAGCCTCATGCGCGGTGGGGCTTCGGCCGAACCGCTGTTGAAGGGGTTCTCCGTGCGCCACTTTCCGCCGGATTGAGACGACCGTTTTCGTGCCACAACGTGATCCCGGCGTCCGCCGGGATGACGCATGGTTCGACGACGAGATCCCCGTGTGCGCAGGGATGACGACCACCGATCGGGGCTGTTCGGGCACACTGAGGCATGACCGCACGCGTCGAACTGCCCCACCCGCACCTGATCTGGCTGCGATCGGCAGCCACCCTGGTGATCAGCGCGGTGATCGGGCAGGCCGGGTTCGCCGCCGCCGCGATCGGGCGGCGCGACAAGAGCTACTTCTTCTTTCACGCCATCGGGGCGGGCCTGACCCTCACCTTGGCCATCGGCTGCGCGATCTGCTTCACGGTGCTGCGCCGCACCGCGGGCCGGGTGTTGCTCTGGCTCGCCTGGGCCACCGCTGCGGCGGTCGTGGTGCAGTTCACCCTGGGCAAACTCGAGATCGCCGACTGGCACATCTTTCTGGGCGTGCTGATCGCGATGCTCACCACGGCGCTCACCTCGTGGACGTATCGGCGACCGCCGCCAACCGGCTGACGTGACGAAAGGTGCGCTCCCGTGCACCCCCACCGGCCCGACACGCCGTGTCCGCTCGCACTGGCGCGCACCTTTCGTCAACCTTGCGTGGTCAGCCGTGGCTGCGGCAACCCCGTAGGATCGTCAGGTTGTCCGAACCGAGGAGCCCTGCATGTCCGTCCGCGCCGACCTGCGCAACGTAGCGATCATCGCCCACGTCGACCACGGCAAAACCACCCTGGTCGACGCCATGCTGTGGCAGTCGGGCGCCTTTCGCGCCAACCAGGACGTCGAGAAGCGGGTGATGGACTCGATGGACCTGGAGCGTGAGAAGGGCATCACGATCCTGGCCAAGAACACCGCGGTCGACCACGCGCTGGCCGACGGCACATCGGTCACCATCAACATCATCGACACCCCCGGCCACGCCGACTTCGGCGGCGAGGTGGAGCGCGGCCTCGAGATGGTCGACGGCGTCCTGCTGCTCGTGGACGCCTCCGAGGGCCCGCTGCCCCAGACCCGGTTCGTGTTGCGCAAGGCCCTGGCCAAGCACCTGCCGATCGTGGTGGTGATCAACAAGGTCGACCGCGCCGACGCCCGCATCAGCGAGGTGACCGACGAGATCTATGAGCTGTTCCTCGACCTGCTCGAAGACGACGAGGCGCACAAGCTCGACTTTCCGGTGGTCTACTGCGCCGCCAAGGCCGGACGCGCCTCGCTCACCCAGCCCGACGACGGCGGCATGCCCGATTCCGACAACCTCGAACCGTTGTTCGGCGTGATCATGAGCGCCATTCCGGCCCCCGAATACACCGACGGCGCGCCGCTGCAGGCGCACGTCACCAACCTCGACGCATCGCCCTATCTCGGCCGGTTGGCGCTGTGCCGGGTGATCAACGGCACCCTCAAGCGCGGTCAGAACGTGGCCTGGTGCAAGGCGGACGGCTCGGTACAGAACGTCAAGCTGTCGGAGCTGCTGATGACCCACGCCCTTGAGCGGCTGCCCGCCGAGCAGGCCGGCCCGGGCGACATCGTGGCCATCGCCGGCATCCCCGACATCATGATCGGCGAGACGCTGTCCGACCCGGACGACCCGTTGCCGCTGCCGCTGATCCACGTCGACGAGCCGTCCATCTCGATGACGATCGGCATCAACACCTCGCCGCTGGCCGGCAAGTCGGGCAGCAAGCTGACCGCCCGGCTGCTCAAGGCCAGGCTGGACGCCGAACTGATCGGCAACGTGTCGATCAGGGTGCTGCCCACGGAACGCCCCGACACCTGGGAGGTGCAGGGCCGTGGCGAGCTGCAGCTCGCGGTGCTGGTCGAGATGATGCGCCGCGAGGGTTTCGAGCTGACCGTCGGCAAGCCGCAGGTGCTGACCCGCGAAATCGACGGCAAGCTGCACGAGCCGTTCGAGCGGCTCACCGTCGACATTCCCGAGGACCACGTCGGCACCGTCACCCAGTTGCTGGGCACCCGGCGCTCGCGGATGGAGCAGATGATCAACCACGGCACCGGCTGGGTGCGGATGGAATTCGTGCTGCCCGCCCGCGGGCTGATCGGCTTCCGCACCGAGTTCCTCACCCAGACCCGCGGCACCGGCATCATGCACCACGTCTTCGAGTGCTACGAGCCGTGGGCGGGCGAGATCACCGCCCGCTCGACCGGCTCGCTGGTCGCCGACCGGACCGGCGCGGTCACCTCCTACGCCCTGTTCAACCTGCAGGAGCGCGGGGTGCTGTTCGTGGCGCCCAGCGACGAGGTGTACGAGGGCATGATCGTGGGCGAGAACCCGCGCAACGAGGACATGGACGTCAACCCGACCAAGGAGAAGAAGCTCACCAACGTGCGCTCCTCCACCGGTGAGGAGCTGGAGCGGCTGATCCCGCCGCGGGTGCATTCCCTGGAGCAGGCCCTGGAGTTCTGCCGCTCCGACGAATGCCTCGAGGTGACGCCGGCGCACGTCCGGCTGCGCAAGGTGACCCTGCCCGCCCACGAGCGGGCCAAGGAGCGCAACCGCGCCAAGAAGGGCTGACGGTCGAGCCGGCGGTCAGCCGAACGGCACCCAGTCGCCGCGGACGTCCTCGAGGATCACGCAGGTCTCGGTGCCGGCGATCTCGGGGTGCCGGCTCAGCTCGTTGACCACGAAGTCGCGCAACTCGCTGGGGTCGGACGCCGCCACCGTCACCGCCAGGTCGTACTGCCCGGTCAGGAACAGCACCCGCAGCACCCCCCGGACGCCGGCCAGCCGGTGCGCCTCGTCGCGCAGCCGCGGGCGGGCGCTGTCCTTGAGCTTGACCAGGATCAGCGACTGCACCGGCGCACCGAGCGCCACCAGGTTCACGTCGGCGTGGAAGCCACGGATCACCCCCGAATCGACCAGTGCCGACACCCGGGTGTGGGCGGTCGATTCGGCGATGTTCGCGCCGAGGGCGAGCCGGCTGTTCGACATGCGCCCGTTGGCGACCAGCATCCGCACCAGGCGCCGGTCGATGTCGTCCAACGCCCGAGGATTCTTCGGCCGCACCTGCTTTGCACGGGCGTTCTCCCCGGTCACTGTCGCAGGTTATCCGAAGCTTCTGCCGATCGTGGCCGCCGCTGATGAATTCGCCGCGGGCACGGTAAAGAATCCTCGGCAACAACCGGCTGTCCCCCAGTTTTCTACGCAGAGAGGCGCATGAACATGAAGATCGGCGTTCCCACCGAGATCAAGAGCCAAGAGAACCGCGTCGCCATCACCCCCGCCGGCGCGCACCACCTGACCCAGCGCGGCCACCAGGTGCTGGTGCAGGCCGGGGCCGGCATCGGTTCGGCCATCAGCGACGACGACTACCGCCACGCCGGCGCCACGCTGGTCGACGACGCGGCCGACGTCTGGGCGGGCGCCGACCTGCTGCTGAAGGTCAAGGAGCCGATCGCCGCCGAGTACGGCTACCTGCGGGCCGGCCAGGTGCTGTTCACCTACCTGCACCTGGCCGCCGACCAGCCCCAGACCGAGGCGTTGCTGCACTCCGGGACCACCGCGATCGCCTACGAGACCGTGCAGACCGACACCGGCGCGCTGCCGCTGCTGCGGCCGATGAGCGAGGTGGCCGGACGGCTCTCGGTGCTGGCCGGCACCCACGCCCTGATGAAGCACGCCGGCGGCGACGGCGTCCTGCTACCCGGCGTTCCCGGTGTCACCCCGGGCAAGGTCGTGGTGATCGGCGGCGGCGTCGCCGGCCTGAATGCGGCCCAGATCGCCCACGGACTGCGCGCCGACGTCACCATCATCGACATCAGCACCGACCGGTTGGTGCAGCTCGACTCGGAGTTCACCGGCCAGGTGAAGACCCAGATGTCGACGGCCTACGCCATCGAACGGGCCATCGGCGAGGCCGACCTGGTGATCGGTTCGGTGCTGGTTCCGGGCGCCCGCGCCCCCAAGCTGGTAACCAACGACATGGTGGCCAAGGCCAAGCCGGGCTCGGTCTTCGTCGACATCGCCGTCGACCAGGGCGGCTGCTTCGCGGACACCCACGCCACCACCCACGCCGAACCCACCTACCGGGTGCACGACGCAGTGTTCTACGCGGTGGCCAACATGCCCGGTGCGGTTCCGGTCACCTCCACCTACGCGCTGACCAACGCCACGCTGCCCTACGTCACCCGGATCGCGGACGCCGGCTGGCTCGACGCCCTGCGTGCCGACCGCACCCTGGCCAGGGGCCTGTCCACCATCGAGGGCACGCTCACCAGCCAGCCGGTCGCCGAGGCCTGGGGTCACTCGTTCACCCCGATCCAGCACGTGCTCGTCGCCTGAGGCCGCACCCTCCACCCGGACGCCGCCCAGGCGTCCGCTACCCCCAACGGTTCTCCGGCCCGCCGCCCCCGCGGCGGGGGCCGGGGACCCGAACCGGCGGGCGCACGTCCGCCTGCCCGAGGAATGAAGACGAAGGAGTTTTCATGACCCCCAAGACCCGCACCACCCACCCCACCAACGGCCGCCCCCCGACCGACCCAGCACCCGAGGGGCACGACCACCTCGACCGCGCCCTGGGCAACCGTCACCTACAGATGATCGCCATCGGCGGCGCCATCGGCACCGGCCTGTTCATGGGCTCGGGCAAGACCATCTCGCTGGCCGGCCCGTCGATCCTGCTCGTCTACGCCATCATCGGCGGCTTCCTGTTCTTCGTCATGCGTGCGATGGGCGAGCTGCTGCTGTCGAACCTGCAGTACAAGTCGTTCCGCGACATCGCCGAGGACGTGCTGGGCCCCTGGGCCGGCTTCTTCGCCGGCTGGACGTACTGGTTCTGCTGGATCGTGATCGGCGTCGCCGACCTGACCGCCGTCACCGCGTACGTGTCGTACTGGTTCCCCGACCTGCCCAAGTGGGTGGCGGCCACCAGCCTGGTGGTGCTGCTGCTGGTGCTGAACCTGGTCACGGTGAAGCTGTTCGGCGAGATCGAGTTCTGGTTCGCGCTGATCAAGATCGTCGCCATCGTCGCCCTGATCGGCGTCGCCGTCGTCATGGTCGCCACCGGCTTTATCTCGCCCGAGGGCCATCAGGCCTCCCTCGCAAACCTGTGGAACGACGGTGGCTTCTTCCCGACCGGCGCCGGCGGCTTCCTGGCCGGCTTCCAGATCGCGTTCTTCGCCTTCCTCGGCATCGAGCTCGTCGGCACCGCGGCCGCCGAGACCAAGGACCCCACCCACACCCTGCCGCGCGCTATCAACGCCATTCCGATCCGGGTCGGGCTGTTCTACATCTGCGCGCTCGCCGCGATCATGGCGGTGACTCCGTGGCAGTTGATCAACCCCGCCGTCAGCCCGTTCGTGTCGATGTTCGGCCTGGCCGGCTTCGGACTGGCGGCGTCGGCGATCAACTTCGTGGTGCTCACCTCGGCGGCCTCGTCGGCCAACTCGGGGATCTACTCCACCTCGCGGATGCTGTACGGGCTCGCGCTCGACCGCAAGGCGCCCAAGCCTTTCGGACGCCTGTCCCGCTTCAAGGTGCCGGCCAACGGCCTGGTGTTCTCCTGCTGCTGCCTGCTGCCCGGCCTGGTGCTGCTCTACACCACCGACTCGATCGTGTCCGCGTTCACCCTGGCCACGACGGTGGCGTCGGTGCTGTTCATCTTCGTCTGGGGCCTGATCGTCGCGTCCTACCTGGTGTACCGCCGCCGGCAGCCGCAGGCGCATGCCGCCTCGGTGTACAAGATGCCGGCCGGCGTTGTCATGTGCTGGGTGGTGTTCGGCTTCTTCGCGGTGATGATCGGCATTCTCGCCATGGAGCCCGACACCGGGATGGCCCTGGCGGTGACCCCGATCTGGTTCGCCGCCCTGGCCGTCGCCTACCGGGTGCATCTGCGGCGCGCCGCCGGCGCCGGTAGCTAGGCCCGGTTCCCGGTGGGGGGCCGCCGCTCATTCTGCGACGGCCTCCCAAGCCAGCTCCTCGCCGTCCGCGTCCAGACGCCACGGCCCGGGGTTGCGTTCCATCAGACTGCACGCCGTCGGCCGCCGCGCTCACCCAGGTCGGGCCGATCATCACCAGCACCGCCGCGCTCTGCTCGATCGCCGAGGCGATCTGGGAGGGGAAGTCGATGCCGGGCGGCAGCGAATCGCGGTCGAAGAAGACGTTGTCGCGGCCGAACTCGGCGCACAACTGCTGCCACAGGCGTCCGGTGATCGTCCGGGAATCCGAGCGACGGTAGGACAGGAAGATGCGCACGACGCGGCTCCTCGCGACTCGGGCGACGGGGTGACCGACCCTCGGGTGCTGGGAAGGGCGAGTCTAGCGAGGTCGGCCGCCTGGTGGGGGCGGGCCTACGCTTGGTGCACTGCGTGCGAGCGCGAAGGAGGGCGCCATGGCCGGGGCACAGCATCCGTCGGTGACGGGGATGGACGAGCGCACTCTGGGTCGCATCGACCTCATCCTCTTCGATGCCGACTACCGCGACGCGCACGCCGCCATCGAGGACTCGTGGCGGGTCGCGGTGATGGCGGCAGATGCCCGCATGCGCGCCGCGCACGAGCGTGCCCGCGCCGCCGCGGTCGGCGCGGCGAACGCCCGCCGCGACCCCACCGCCCCGCGGGTGCCCACCTCGACCGGGCTGCATCGGGTGGCGCTGGGCGTCGCCCTGGTCGCCGGGGTCGTGGCGGTGGCCCTGCTCACCACCCCGCGCACCAGCGGTCTCGCCGTGAAGGACGCGCTGCTGGCGGCCGGGCTGCTCGCCGTCGGGTCGGTGATGGTGTTGGGGTGGCTCGAGCCGCGGCGCGCCAACGGCTCGTTGTGGGGGTCGCGCATCCCGGCGGTGATCCACTTCGGGTTCGGGGGGCTGTGGTTGCTGTCCGCCGCCGCGGTGTTCGGCCTCCGCTGGGGCGAGGTCGGCACCCTGGACGTGCTGCCGGCCATCGCGGGCCTCACCCTGCTCGCGGGCGCCGGTGTGGCGGCCCTGATCCTGGGCGAGGTGGCCCACCGGGCCGATCGGTCCGGACGCCAGACCGGCATGGGCAGGGTCACCGGTGATCTGCTCGATCAACGGGACGCCGACGAGGTCTTCGACGCCCTCGACCGGTGGTGGGCCGACGCCGGCCCGGACGCCCTGCGCAACTCACCGAACCGGATCCGGGCGGTGCGCCGTGAAGTGTTGGGGCGGCTGCGGGCCGGAAGGCTGATCGGCGAGCGCGAGGAGCGCGTCGCGTCCTTCGATCCCGATCCGCTGGCCTGGACCGAGCGCCGGCCCTGATCGGTTGGCCGGCTTGTCCCGGTCCCGCCCGCCGCCCAGCATCGGGGCGGGGCATAGGTTCAGCCGCCCTACGACCCCTAGGGATGCGCTGATCTTTGTGGTGTGCGGTTCGGTGGCTGGCCTCGGCTGTTGGGACGCGAAATTGTTGGGGTATGGACAGCGAGCAGCCTTCTTTCGCCGATGTCGAGTACGGCAATCGTCGGCGGGTTTCCAAACGTGAGCAGTTCTTGGAGCAGATGGAGGCCACGATCCCGTGGCAGGTGTGGATCGATCTGATCGAGCCGTACTACTACCTGGACCGGCCAGGTAAGACGGGTCGGAAGGCGAAGCCGCTGGCGATGATGCTGCGCATGTATTTGCTTCAGGTCTGGTTCAACCTGTCCGATGAGGGGGTCGAGGACGCGATCTACGACTCGTTCGCGATGCGCCGGTTCCTGGGTGTGGACTTCACGGTGGAGCAGGTGCCCGACGCGACCACACTGCTGCACTTTCGTCACCTGTTGGAGAAGCATCAGCTTGGCCAGAGACTGCTGGCGGCGCAGAACGACCTGTTTGAGCGTGAGGGTTGGATCATGCGGGGCGGGACGATCGTGGACGCCACGATCATTGCGGCACCGTCATCGACCAAGAACGCCACCGGTGCCAGGGACCCCGAGATGCACCAGACCCGCAAGGGCAATCAGTGGTACTTCGGGATGAAGGCCCACATCGGTACCGATGCCGGCACCGGATATGTGCACTCGGTCACCGCCACCGCGGCGAACGTGTCCGATATCACCGAGGCTGTCCATCTGATGCGGCCCGATGACACTGCCGGGTGGGGCGATGCCGGTTACCTGGGTGTCGACAAACGCGAGGAGATCACCGGCGATCCCCACCTCGCCGGCGTCACCTGGCACATTGCAGCCCGCAAGAGCCAGTTGGCGAGGATGCATCCTCATGAGCGGGCGATCGAGTCCCGCAAGGCCGGGGTGCGGGCCAAGGTCGAGCACGCGTTCCTGATAGTCAAACGAGACTTCGGGTTCACCAAGACCCGCTACCGCGGCCTGGCGAAGAATCTCCATCGTCTCCACGTCGCGTTCGCGTTGGCGAACTGGCTGATGCGGGCACGTGCCGTCGCTCTCACCACGGCGGCGGCATAGCGTCAGCCTGCCCGAAACCGCCCCAACAGGCCCCCCGCAGCGAATCGATCAGCCGACAACGCCCACACCCAACCCCTCCAAGAGCACGATCACCGTCACTCACGCCACGAATGGCACGTTGATCAGCGGTTCCCTAGGGTGTCGCCATGACTGACCAGCCCACGCCCGGCGTCCGCTCCGAGGTCGGCCGGCTGCGCACCGTGATGCTGCACCGGCCGGGCAACGAACTGCGTCGGCTCACCCCGCGCAACAACGACTCGCTGCTGTTCGACGGCCTACCCTGGGTCGACCGGGCCCAGGCCGAACACGACGCGTTCGCCGACGTGCTGCGCGGCCGCGGCGTCGAGGTGCTGTACCTCAGCGAACTGCTGACGCAGACACTGGCCGACCCCGAGGCCCGCCAGTCGGCGATCGAGCACACGGTGACCGACCTGCGCCTGGGCGACACCCTGCGCCGCTACCTGGTCGACGCGCTCGGCGACCAGGGGCCCAGCGAACTGGCCGAGATCCTGATGGCGGGCCTGCGCACCGACGAGGTGTCCTCGACGGGCAGCCTGGTGGTGGCACTGCACGAACCGGACGACTTCCTGATCGACCCGCTGCCGAACCTGCTGTTCACCAGGGACTCCAGTGTGTGGGTCGGCGACCGGGCCACGATCACGTCGCTGGCCATGCCGGCCCGCAGGCGTGAGACCCAGCTCACCGAACTCATCTACGAGTTCCATCCGCGCTTCGCCGGCGTGCAGCGCATCCACGGCTGGGACGCCGAACTGCTCGAGGGCGGCGACGTGCTGGCGCTGGCCGAGGGCGTGCTGGCCGTCGGCGTGGGCGAGCGGACGCGTCCGGCCGGCGCCGAGCGGTTGGCCAGGACGGCGTTCGAGCTGGGCCTGGCGCACACCGTGCTGGCGGTGCCGATCGATCAGGACCGGGCCACCATGCACCTGGACACGATCTGCACCATGGTCGATGTCGACGCGATGGTGATGTACCTCAACGTCGCGCACCGGCTGTCGGCGATCACGATCAAGCCGGACGCCGACGGCGACCTGGTGATCGAGCCGATCGAGCACTTCCTGGACGCCGCCGCGCGGGCGATGGGCATCGAACGCCTGCGGCTGATCGACACCGGTCTCGATCCGGTCACCGCCGAACGCGAGCAGTGGGACGACGGCAACAACACCCTGGCCATCGAGCCACGGGTCGCGATCGCCTACGAACGCAACGTGGAGACCAATGAGCGGTTGGCGGACGCCGGCATCGAGGTGATCGCGATCGCCGGTTCCGAACTGGGCTCAGGCCGTGGCGGGCCGCGGTGCATGTCGTGCCCGATCAGCCGCGACCCACTGTGAGACCCGCCTAGGAGTCTGCTGAACAAGGCGCCATTTTGAGGGCGTGGTGGGCGTGTGAGGCGGGCGGGACGCCGCCAGGGTCGTCGAGCGGCGAGTTTGGGTCAGTGCCCTTGATCGCGACGACGGTGTCGTGCCGCCCGTCTGGGGTCCGTCGTGGGCGCTGTTTGGCTGGGTTGTATGCCCTGTCCGGGGCGGTGGGTCAGGCGATCGTCCAGCCGGTCGGTCCGTGGGTCAGGCCAAGGGCGAGGAGTCGGCGCAGGTTGATCGCTGCGATCCGATTGTGGAGCCAGTTGTTGTTCCTGTCCACGCCTCGGTAGGGCACCTTCCGGCTGCCTCGGGTGAGCCAGGCGATCGTGCGTTCGACCATGGGCCGGTGCTGCCGATAGGTGGCCTGGAAGTCGGCGTCGAGGGCCCGCTGACGGTGCTGACGTTGCAGCAAGTCGTGAGGGTGCAACTGGATGGTGCGACCCTTCGCCGCGGTGGTGCACCGCTGCCTGAACGGGCAGGCTCGGCAGGCGATGCCGAACACCGCCTTACGTGTCTTGGTGATCGTCTTGGTGATCCCGGCCGGGCAGGTCAGGGTGCCGGCGGCCGGGTCATGGGTGAAGTCGTCGTTGCCGAACCCGCCGGCGACGGCGGGCCGGGTCGGCCACGGTTTCACCAGCGCTGCCCACCCCTTGCCCTCGAGCGTGTGCAGCATGTCTCCGGTGGCGTAGGCCGAATCACCCAACACCTCAACCGCGCCGGTATCGATGGTCGGATCGGCGACCACGAGACGGGCACCGACAGTGGCGTCGCTGTTGTCTGGGCCGGCAGCCTTGGTCAGCTCAACCATCGTGGCCAGCCCGGTGTCGGGCTCGACCACCACGTGGGCCTTGAACCCGTCCTGGCGACGTTCCACTGTCTTGTGCGCATGCCGCGCCTCCGGGTCGACGGTCGAGATGACCCGATCCGGGGCGACCCGCCGGGCGATCCGCCACTGGCCATCGGTGCCGTCAGAGTCTTCGGCCGGTTCGACATCCTGCCCGGCGACCAACGCGAGTAGGGCGATCGCCTCGGCCGGCTTGCCGCCAGCGGCAGTGATCGTCTCGACATCAAGGCCGTCGAGCAGGGCAAGGGCGTCGTTCACGAGTGCGGTCACCAACTCGTCGCGGGCCTGGGCGTCGTCCCACGCGATCCGCGGTTTCGCGGTGGAGTCGTAGCCCTGCCCGGTCAACGCGGCCAGCCGAGTGCACCGCTCGCCGATCACCTGATGGGCGCCGGGCACCTCCCGGCCCACCCGGCGGACCTGGGCGATCAGCTGGGTGACGGTGTCCTGTCGGGCCACCGCATCATCCAGGATCGTCGAATCCAACGCCCGCCGCTGACGACCTTTCACCGCACCCGTCGCGGCGATCACGTCCCGGACCACCTCAAAGATCCGCTGCGGCCGCCCGCTGGACGCCAGCCGACGCCGCCACACCGTCAACGACGACGCATCGAACCCCTTCGCGTCGATCGGGAACCCGCACGCTGCTTTCCACCGCAGGTCGAACGTGAGCGCCTCGACCGCTTCCCGGTCCGACAACCCATGAAGGGACTGCAGCACGATCACCGACGCGATCACCTCGCCCGGGATCGAGGGCCGTCCACGGCCTGAGGGGAACAAGTCAGCGAACAACGCGTCCGGGAACAACCGCTGCCGATGCTCGGCCAGGAAGCGGAACACGCTGCCCTCCGCCAGCAGATGCCCCGCCAACGACTCCACATCCAACACGTCCCGCTGCGGACTCCACTCACCCTGCACCACCCAAGAATTCCAGCCGACCACCAATCAGGTCGCGCGGCACGCAGGCGAATTGTTCAGCAGTCTCCTAGCCGGGCAGCCGCGCCGTCCGCAGTGGTGACAGGGCGGCGATCCCCAGGGCGAAGGTGAACAGGACGATCACCGTCGCGAGGGCCGGGCCGGTGCCGACCAGGCCGACCACGGCCCCGCCCAGCAGGGCGCCGAGAGCACCCATGGTGCGGTTGGCCGAACGGATGATCCCGTTGACCCGGCCGAGCAGGCCGTCGGGGGTGACGGCCTGCCGGTAGCCGAGCGAGTTGGGGTTCTCCACTCCCCCGGCGAAGCCGTGCAGCACCATCGCAACGAACAGAAGCGCGGGCGCGGACGGCGCGGCCGCGACCAGCAGCCAGGCCGGCGGATACAGGACCAGGGACGCGATCACCGCCCATCCGGTGCCGAGCCGGGAGCCCAGCCCGGGCGCCAGCGTGGCTCCCAGCAGGGCGGCGAACCCGACGGTGGTGAGCAGCAGGCCGTAGCCGATCGCCGAGAGCCCCATCGTGCGCAGGGTCAGCAGCGACAGCACCGTCAGCCCCATCCCGTTGGCCACGAACCAGACGTGCGTCGAGACCGCCAGGGGCCCCAGCGTGGGGTGCCGGTAGGTGGCCCGCCAGCCCTCGCCCAGCTCGGTGCGCAAGCGAGCCTGACGCCGGGGCCGCCGTGGCTCGTCCACCCGCAGGGACGCGTTCAGCGCCGCCTCGGCCAGGTAGCTGACCGAGTCGACGAGCAGCGCGACCGGCGCACCCAGTACGCCGACCAGCCCGCCACCGATGGTCGGCCCAAGCGTCTGGGCGGTGTTGTCGGCCTGATCGAGCCGGGCGTTGGCACGCACGAGGCCGTCCCGCGGCACCAACCGGGGCAGGAACGACTGGGTTGCGGCGAACCCGAACACGGCGAACGCCCCGAACACCAGCAGTAGGCAGACCAGCAGCCACACCTGCAGCACTCCGAGCCACCACAGCAACGGGATCAACGCCAGCGACACCGCGCGACCGATCCCTGCCCAGACCAGGACGGTCCGGCGCGGCCACCGGTCGACGAACACGCCGGCGAAGAACCCCAGGACCGCGTAGGGCACGAACTGGGCCGCGTTGACGACGCCTACCTCGAACGGGCCGGCGCCCATGACGACGGCGACGCCGATCAGGGCGACGATGGCGACGATCTTGATCAGCGCGAACCAGAACTCGATCTCGCCGAACAGCTTCACCGTGACCAGGTTCAGCACCAGCAGCAGCACCACCAGGCTGGTGGCCGCCACCCACTTGGGCAGGTCGGGGAACCAGTACGACACGTACGCGGTGACGGCGGTCAGGTCGGCGACGCCGATCACGATCCAGCAGAACCAGTACGTCCAGCCGGCGAAGAAGCCGGCCCAGGGGCCCAGCACGTCCTCGGCGATGTCGCGGAACGACTTGTACTGCAGGTTCGACAGCAGCAACTCGCCCATCGCACGCATGACGAAGAACAGGAAGCCGCCGATGATGGCGTAGACGAGCAGGATCGACGGGCCGGCCAGCGAGATGGTCTTGCCCGAGCCCATGAACAGGCCGGTGCCGATGGCGCCGCCGATGGCGATCATCTGCAGGTGACGGTTGCCCAGGGCGCGGTCGAGGTGGTCGTGCCCCTCGGGTGCTGGGTCGGTCGGGGGGCGGCCGTTGGTGGGGTGGGTGGTGCGGGTCTTGGGGGTCATGAAAACTCCTTCGTCTTCATTCCTCGGGCAGGCGGACGTGCGCCCGCCGGTTCGGGTCCCCGGCCCCCGCCGCGGGGGCGGCGGGCCGGAGAACCGTTGGGGGTAGCGGACGCCTGGGCGGCGTCCGGGTGGAGGGTGCGGCCTCAGGCGACGAGCACGTGCTGGATCGGGGTGAACGAGTGACCCCAGGCCTCGGCGACCGGCTGGCTGGTGAGCGTGCCCTCGATGGTGGACAGGCCCCTGGCCAGGGTGCGGTCGGCACGCAGGGCGTCGAGCCAGCCGGCGTCCGCGATCCGGGTGACGTAGGGCAGCGTGGCGTTGGTCAGCGCGTAGGTGGAGGTGACCGGAACCGCACCGGGCATGTTGGCCACCGCGTAGAACACTGCGTCGTGCACCCGGTAGGTGGGTTCGGCGTGGGTGGTGGCGTGGGTGTCCGCGAAGCAGCCGCCCTGGTCGACGGCGATGTCGACGAAGACCGAGCCCGGCTTGGCCTTGGCCACCATGTCGTTGGTTACCAGCTTGGGGGCGCGGGCGCCCGGAACCAGCACCGAACCGATCACCAGGTCGGCCTCGCCGATGGCCCGTTCGATGGCGTAGGCCGTCGACATCTGGGTCTTCACCTGGCCGGTGAACTCCGAGTCGAGCTGCACCAACCGGTCGGTGCTGATGTCGATGATGGTGACGTCGGCGCGCAGTCCGTGGGCGATCTGGGCCGCATTCAGGCCGGCGACGCCGCCGCCGATCACCACGACCTTGCCCGGGGTGACACCGGGAACGCCGGGTAGCAGGACGCCGTCGCCGCCGGCGTGCTTCATCAGGGCGTGGGTGCCGGCCAGCACCGAGAGCCGTCCGGCCACCTCGCTCATCGGCCGCAGCAGCGGCAGCGCGCCGGTGTCGGTCTGCACGGTCTCGTAGGCGATCGCGGTGGTCCCGGAGTGCAGCAACGCCTCGGTCTGGGGCTGGTCGGCGGCCAGGTGCAGGTAGGTGAACAGCACCTGGCCGGCCCGCAGGTGCTGACCCGGGTGGTGGACGGCAAGGTGCATGAGCCGTTCGAGCGGCTGACCGTCGACATTCCCGACGAGCACGTCGGCACCGTGACCCAACTGATGGGCACCCGCCGCTCGCGCATGGAGCAGATGATCAACCACGGCACCGGCTGGGTGCGCATGGAGTTCGTGCTGCCCGCCCGCGGGCTGATCGGCTTTCGCACCGAGTTTCTGACCCAGACCCGCGGCACCGGCATCATGCACCACGTGTTCGAGGGCTACGAGCCGTGGGCGGGCGAGATCGTCACCCGCTCCAGCGGTTCGCTGGTGGCCGACCGCACCGGGGTGGTCACCTCGTACGCCCTGTTCAACCTGCAGGAGCGCGGGGTGATGTTTGTGGGCCCGACCGAAGAGGTCTACGAGGGCATGATCGTGGGCGAGAACCCCCGCAACGAAGACATGGACGTCAACCCGACCAAAGAGAAGAAGCTCACCAACGTGCGCTCGTCCACCGGCGACGAGTTGGAGCGGCTGATTCCGGCGCGGGCGCATTCGCTCGAGCAGGCGCTGGAGTTCTGCCGCGAGGACGAGTGCCTCGAGGTCACTCCGTCGCACGTGCGGCTGCGCAAGGTGCTGCTCGACGCCAACGAACGCGCCAAGGCCCGCAACCGGGCCAAGAAGGCCTGAGCGCCGCACCGCTGGTCGAGCCCGTCCAACCCCGGCGCCGTCGTGGGCCTCGACCAGGGCGGACGTCAACGTTGCTCGACCAGCGGTGGGGCTAGGACGAGCTCGCCACCCACTGCTCGATCGTGGTCGGGTCGATCTCGGCGTCGGGGCCCGGCAGCAGAGCGCCGTCCGTGAAGCCCTTCAGCCCTGGAATCGGCACTTGCGCGACCCTGGCCTGCTGCCCCCGGGCGCGCCAGACCCGGCGGATCAGGTCGGCCAGCGACGTGACCTCAGGCCCGGCCAGTTCGAGCCGCTGCCCAGGCAGCGGCTCGAATGCCGCGTCTGCCAGCCGCGCGGCGACGGCCTCGCCCGACACCGGCTGCATGCGCATGGCCGGAGCCAGCCCCCACCGGCCCCCGGCCAGGCGTACCGACGGGTAGACCTGATCGGCGAACCCGAACCATTGCGTGCTCCGGACGATGCTGACCGGCACCGTGCCGGCCGTCAGAGCCCGCTCCTGGGCGAGCTTGCCCTGGTAGTAGCTCATGCCCTTCAGGCTCGGCTTGTCGACGCCCACAATCGAGACCAGCACCAGATGCTTGACGCCGGCGCGGGCGGCCGCTTCGGCCAGCGACCGGGCCGACGACTCGAAGGTGGTGACTTTGCGATCGGTGGCGTCCGAGCAGTCGACCACCACGTCGACGCCGGCGAGCGCGCGGGTCAGGTCGTCCATGGTCGAGCGTTGCAGGTCGAAGCCGGTGCGGCGCGAGATCGAAGCGGCTACGGCGCCCAGCTCAGCCAGCGCCCGCACCGCCAGGGTGCCCAATCGACCTGATCCGCCGACCACCGAAACGGTCTGTGACATGGGTCAATAGTGTCAGCCGCGACGGGGCCCTAGGGTGTGGCCTATGACCGAACTCCCCGCTCCGGGCGTCCGCTCTGAAGTCGGACGGCTGCGCACCGTGATGCTGCACCGTCCCGGTAACGAACTGCGCCGCCTGACGCCCCGCAACAACGACGCGCTGCTGTTCGACGGACTGCCGTGGGTCGACCGTGCCCAGGCCGAGCACGACGCCTTCGCGGACGCCCTGCGCGGCCGCGGCGTCGAGGTGCTCTATTTGAGCGAACTGCTCACCGAGACCCTGCACGACCCCGAGGCCCGGCAGGTGGCGATCGACCACACCATGACCGACCTGCGGCTGGGCGACACGCTGCGCCGGTACCTGGTCGACCTGGCCGCCGACCAGGGGCCTGATGAGTTGGCCGAGATCATGATGGCCGGACTGCGCAACGACGAGATCTCGAACACCGGCAGCCTGGTGGCCGCCTTACACGCGCCGGACGACTTTCTGATCGACCCGCTGCCCAACCTGCTGTTCACCCGTGACTCGAGCGTGTGGGTGGGCGACCATGTGACGATCACCGCACTGGCCATGCCCGCCCGGCGGCGCGAGACGCAGCTCACCGAACTGATCTACCAGTTTCACCCCCGGTTTCGCGGCGTCGACCGCATTCACGGCTGGGACAAGGAGTTTCTCGAAGGCGGCGACGTGCTCGCGCTGGGCGAGGGTGTGCTGGCGGTCGGGGTGGGCGAACGCACCCGGCCGGCCGGGGCCGAACGGCTGGCCCGCACCGCCTTCGTCGAGGGCCTGGCGCACACCGTGCTCGCCGTACCGATCGACCAGGATCGGGCGACCATGCACCTCGACACGATCTGCACGATGGTCGATCGCGACGCGATGGTGATGTACCCCAACGTCGCGCATCGATTGGGCGCCGTCACGATCAAGTTGGACGAGGACGGCGACCTCGTCATCGAACCGATGGAGCCCTTCCTGGACGCCGCCGCCCGTGCGATGGGCATCGACCGATTGCGGCTGATCGACACGGGCCTCGACCCCGTCACCGCCGAGCGCGAACAGTGGGACGACGGCAACAACACCCTGGCGATCGAGCCGCGGGTGGCGATCGCCTACGAGCGCAACGTCGAGACCAACGAGCGGCTGGCGGCGGCCGGCATCGAGGTGATCGCGATCTCGGGTTCAGAGCTGGGGTCGGGCCGGGGCGGTCCGCGGTGCATGTCGTGCCCGATCAGCCGCGACTCGCTGTGACGCCCGTTCGCGGGTGAGCTGAATCGGGGACGGTTCTCTTTTCGCCCCATTCTCAGCTTTCAAATCGCGCTGACTAGCTCGTACGCACGTGGGCCGGAAAGAGAACCGTCCCCGGTTTCAGCTCAGACGTGGTGCAGCCAGCCGTGCACGTCGGGCACCCGGCCGTACTGAATGTCGAGCAGGTGCGCCCTGATGGCCTGGCTGATCGTGCCCGGGGTGCCGTCACCCACCGTCAACCGCCGGTCGGCGCCGTTCACGCCCGGTGCGGCGAACCCGACCACGGGCGTGACCACCGCCGCGGTGCCGCAGGCGAACACCTCGGTGATCGCCCCTGAGGCGACCCCGTCGAACACCTCATCGATCGCAACACGCCGCTGAACCGGACGCAGCCCGTGGTCGGGCGCCAGGGTCAGGATCGAGTCGCGGGTGACGCCGTCCAAGATCGTGCCGGTGAGTTCGGGGGTGACCAGTTCACCGGCGGCCGTCACGAACAGAATGTTCATCGTGCCGCACTCTTCGACCCAGCGGTGCTCGGCACCGTCCAACCAGATCACCTGCTGGCAGCCGTGCTCGGCCGCCTCGCGGGCGGCGAGCAGGCTGGCCGCGTAGTTGCCGCCGCACTTGGCCGCCCCGGTGCCACCGGTGGCCGCCCGGGTGAAGTTCGGTGTGGCCCATAAGGTGACCGGCTCGGGGTAGTACGGCCCCACCGGCGAGGCGATCACGCAGAACGTGTACTCGTTGGCCGCCCGCACCCCGATGAGAGTCTCGCTGGCGATCTCGAAGGGCCTGATGTACAGGCTCTGCTCACCGTCGGGCGTGGGCACCCAGTCGCGGTCGAGATCGACCAACTCGCTGACCGCCGCAACGAAGTCGGCCTCGTCGACCGGGGCCATCGCGAGGCGCCGCGCCGACAGCGCGAACCGGGCAGCGTTCTTGTCAGGACGAAAGATGGCCACGCTGCCGTCCGGCTGCCGAAACGCCTTCAGGCCTTCGAAGATCTCCTGCCCGTAGTGAAACGTCGCCGCACCGGGGTGCAGTTCGAACGGACGGCGAGCCACGATCTCGCGGTCGTGCCAACCCTCGTCAGTGGTCCAGGTGGCCAAGGCCATGTGGTCGGTGAAGTTCGCGCCGAACACCGGCTTCGCCACGATCGCAGCGCGCTCGTCGGCGGGCGTCGGGTGGGCGGAGCGGGTCAACACGAAGGTACTCATTGCAGCAGGGTAGTGCGGTCGCGGCTGGGCGCCGCAGGGGGTCCGCGCAGCGTGTCGACACCCGCCGAGCGAACCCACACGCACCCGACCGACGCCTCGGGCACGCGACAAATGGATTACCCCCGATGCCACGGGTGGGGCATGGGCAATTCAACGCCCTTCACGAACGTGGCGCCGGTGACTACTGTCGTCGTTCATCGAAGGAGACCCTCATGCCGAGTTACCTAGTCATTGCGGGAATCGACGGCGACTCACGGGCTCGCGGGCACGAGGGTTCGATCGAGATCGAAAGCTGGTCGTTCGGGGTGACACAGGCCGAACAGCGCGGCGCCGGTTCCGGCCGGCCGGTGGGCCGGGGGACCTTCTCAGACGCGTCTTTCGCCTGCCGCGGCGGCCGGGCCTCGCCGCTGCTGCTGCAGTTCTGCGCTACTGGACGGCAGGTGGCCCAGGCGGTACTCACCCAGCAGCCGGGCACGGCGGGTGGGCAGTCAGCGACGACCGAAGCACGATTCACCGACGTCCGGGTGGAGCGCTACACCGCCCGGGGTGACGACGGCGACACCCATGACGAGTTCACGCTGGGCTATGCCCAGGTCACCTTTTCGGTACGTCCCCAACTCGGCGACGGCGCACCCGCGGACGCGATCAGCACCACCCAGCCGGCCGCCGTACCGGCGACCTCTCCCCCGCCGACACCCACCCCGGGCAGCGGCGGAATCTGGCGGCCGCGCGATCAGCTACGCCCTCCCCGTTGAGCAGTTTCACCCCTGCTGGCGAAAAGTCACTGCGAGGGGTGCTCCATCGGGGGCTCACAGCCCTACGCTGAACCATCAGCCGTGGGTATCACGGTGCACAACGCCGTCCTCTTCGCGCTTGAGAGGAGTCGTCGATGGATCCCGTCCTCGTGCTCGATGCCGACATGACGGTCGCAGCCGCGCGCAAGGCGATGGCCCTGGCCACCGCCGGAACCGCAGTGGTGGTGCGCCGCCGCGACCCGCGCACCGATCGGGCCACGCTGCTGTGGTACCCGCTCGGCCCCGACGACCGCGACCGGGTGCTGGGGGCCAACGTCGACCCGGGCATGCCCTTGGGCGTCTCGCTCGACCTGCACGAACACGGCGCGTCCGAGGTACGGCAACTTGAGCACCCCGACGTGACCGGCGGGTTCTGGACCGGCCTGGTGGTGGACGGCGCCCGCCCGGTGGGCTGGATGACCGCCGACCCGCACACCAATCGCGGCCCCACCCGCGGCATCGAGTTTCCGCCGGCCCCGGCCCCGGTCGACCCGGCGCCCGCTCAGCGCTCCCCGGCACCGCCTCCCCCGATCGACCTGGTCCCGGTCGAGGCCATGCCGGGCGACGCCGCCGAAGCTGCGCCCGAGTCCGGCGCCGAACCACCCCAGGCCGGCGCCGAACCGGGCGACCCGGTATCCCAGGTCGATCCGCCCGCCGATGTGACCGCCTACCCGCGGGTCGACGTGCCCGAGGCCGTCGCCCCCGGCGCCGCGTTCGAGATCGTGGTGGGCCTGTCGTACCAGGCTCAGGCGGGCGTACAGGGGGCGGCCATGCACATCGCCGTTCCACAGCCGAACCAGCCGCGCGAACTCACCATTCAGGTCAAGGCCGAGAACTTCACCCTCGACACCATGCGTTACCCGCTGCCGTTCGATCCCGCCGACCTGGCCAAGGCCGAGGTGCGCATACCGATCACCGCCCCGGCGGTCGCCGACACCTGGCGAGGGCGCATCGAGGTCGAGTACAGCCAGAACGGCCTGCTGATCGGCACCGCCTGGCGCGAAATCGTGGTCACCCCCACGGCCCCCGCGGGGGCGCCTGCCTCGACCGCCGGCGGCGAGGTAGCGGTCGAACTCGACCAGAACGTGCCCATCGACCTCACCGTGTCGATCAGCCGCGGCGAGGCCGACGGCACCTTCTTGTGGACCTACACCACCCCGCACGCCCAGGTGCCACTGCCCGACGTGCAGGTGATCACCAAACTGGCCGACGACACCGCCGAGACCCTGGCCCTGCGCAACATTCGCGAAATGGCCCAGGTGGACGGCAACCCGAACGCCGAACTGCGGGTGCTCGGGGTGGCGCGGCAGATCTCGGACCTGCTGACCGAGGCGAAGTTCTGGCCGGTGCTGACCGCCGCGTGGAAGGTGGCCCACGACGACGGACGCCTGCCGACGCTGCTGCTGGTCTCGCAGGAGTCGCTGATTCCGTGGGAACTGGCCAGCGTCGAGCCCGACTACGTGATCGATCCGTCGCTGGTCGACCCGGCCGCACCGCCGATTCTGGGTGCCCAGGTGATCGCCGGCCGGTGGCGGCCGGCCGGGCCCGAAACGCCGTCGGGCATGCGCAGGCCGAGCACCACGCCCGCCCAGGCCATGGCGATCAGCGGCCTGGCGGTGGTGGTCGGCGAGTTCGGCCCGAGCTCGGGTTTTCGCAGCCTCAAGCAGGCCATCGAAGAGGGACAGCAACTCACCCAGACCTACCAGGCGGTGTGGATCAAGGGCACCGCCTCAGAGGTCGCCACCCTGCTCAAGGGCCAGGCCACCAACCAGGGCATGCCGCTGGTGGCGCAGGTGCTGCACGTGGCCTCACACGGCGAGGTCGACCCCGACTCGCCGTTGAACAGCGGCGTGATTCTGTCGGACTCGTCGGTGCGCATCGACGAAACCATCGTGGTGGGTTCGTCGTTCGCCCGCAGCGCCGCCCCGCTGGTGTTTCTGAACTGCTGCCAGTTGGCCACCGACTCAGGCAGCTCGCTGATCGAGGGCGGGCTGGCCGCCGCCTTTCTGCAGGCCGGCGCCCGCGCGTTCATCGCGCCGCTGTGGTCGGTCGACGACACCATCGCCAAAGACACCGCGCTCAGGTTCTACGCCGAAGCCCTCGGCAAGGGCCGCGCAGTGGGCGACGTGGTGCGCGAGTTGCGCGCCCGCTACACCACCGAGTTTCCCCAGCACGACCAGACCACTCCCCTGGCCTACGCCTACTACGGGCACCCCGCCCTCACCCTCACCAGGCAGGAGACGCACTGATGGCCACCCTCGACGGCAGCGCACGGCAGGTCAATCTCGGCCAGGGGATCAGCGTGCGCGCCCCCGGGCTGCGGGGCAGCGCCGAAGCGCACAACGTGGCGCCCGGCTCGACCACCCGGGCCCCAGAAGTGGACGGCTCGGGCCGGGCTCTCGACGCGGCGCTGGCCAGGGAGGGTTTCCTGCGGCTGCGGGTGATCACCCTCGACGTGGCCCCGGTGCCCGGTGGCGCGGCCGGCGGTGACATTCGCTCGCCCGCGGCCGACCTGGACGGCATGGAGGTGTCGGTGCCCGATCTGGGTGACGACGTCGCCCAGGTGCTGCTGGCGGTCGACGAGAACGGCGTGGTCAGCTGGAACTTTCCGGTCGACTCGGCCGATCGGTTGGCCCCGACGACGCGCGGCTCGGGGGCGTCGGTTCGGTTCATCGTGCCGGCGTTCGCGTCGGTGCCGACGCCCGACGAAGGTGCGGCGAACCGCGGCGTCTTCGGGTTGATCGGACGCAAGGTGCTCGAACTCGTCGCCCTGCCCCTGGCCGAGCTGGTGGTGCCGCCGCTGGCGGGTGCCGCGGCGCGCCTGTGGGAATCGAAGTCGCGCATCGCCCGCGCCCGCACCTTCACCCCGGCCAACTACGCCAGCCCCGACGTGCCCAGCCTCGACGACGCCGAGTGGCAACGGCTCGCCCAGGGCCGCAGCCTGTGGTTCGTGCACGGCACGTTCGTGAACACCCCGACGGCCTTTCAGGCGTTTCCGCCCGACGTGCTGGCCTCGCTCAGCGACGCCTACGGCGGCCGGGTGGCGGCGATCGATCACCACACGCTGGGGCTGTCGCCCGTCGAGAACGCCGACCTCGTGCGCGAACTGGTGCCGGACAGGCTCGACCTCGAGGTCGACATCGTCTGCCACAGCAGGGGCGGCCTGGTCAGCCGGGCGCTGGCCGGCCAGGGCGGCGAACCGGTGTTCAACGTGCGGCGCATCGTGCACGTGGCCAGCGCCAACCACGGCACCGCACTGGCCACCCCGTCGAATCTGGTGCCGTTCATCGACCGCATCACCACGATCGTGAACCTCATTCCCGACGGCCCGGCAGCCCTGGTCGAGGCCACGCTCACGTCGGTGCTGGTGGTGGTCAAGATCATCGCCAAGTACGGCCTGGTCGGCATTCCGGGTCTGGCGGCCATGGACTCGGCCGGCGACTTCATCAAAGGGTTCAACGCCACCGAGCTACCGACGGAGCAGTACGCGGTGGCGGCCGACTTCACGCCTTCGGGCGGCTGGCGAGCCATGGCCGTGCGCAACCTCGAGAACACCGTGGTCGACCGGGTTTTCGGCACCGCGGCCAACGACCTGGTGGTACCCACCGCGGGGGTGTACGAGGGCGACGACTCGATGGCGGTGCCCGAGCACCGTCGCCTGGTGCTGCCGCGTGAGCGAGGCGTGTACCACGGCAGCTTCTTCGGCCAACCCGACGTGGCGAAACAGATCGCGGGTTGGCTCACGGGCTAGGGGGAACAGGTGCCGGCGATGGACTATCTCGACTTCGACCTGCAGGTCGAAGCCGAGCCCACGCCCGACACCTACAAGGTGTCGGTGCTGGCCTCACCGAAGGGTGAGGCGTCGGGTCAGATGACTTTTCCGTTCAACGCCGATGCCCTTGAGAACGTGATCCTGAAGCTGGGCCGCACCCGCTCGGGCATTCGGGCGATCGGGTCGTCCACGCAGGACGTGGCGCAGAAGTTCGGCAGCGCCCTGTACGACGCGGTGTTCGGCGGCGAGGTGGGTACCTGCTTTCGGCGCAGCCTCGACGCGGCCGACGCCGCCGGTAAGGGCCTGCGCATCAGGTTGCGGCTCGAAGACGCGCCGCAACTGGCCGACGTGCCGTGGGAGTACCTCTACCCGTCGGGCCTGCGCCAGTTTCTGGTGCTGCAGACCCGTACCCCGGTGGTGCGCTACCTCGAACTGCCGCAGCCGGTCGCGCCGTTGCAGGTGACGCCGCCGCTGCAGGTGCTGGTGGTGGTGTGCTCACCGGCCCAGCTGGCCACGCTGAACGTGGACGGCGAGGTGCAGCGCATCACCACCGCGCTGGCCGGGCTCGAGCAGGCGGGCCAGGTGCACGTCACGGTGATTCCGCGGGCCACGTTGATGGCGGTGCGCCGGGCACTGCGCGCGGGCGAGTTTCACGTGCTGCACTTCATCGGCCACGGCGGGTTCGATGACGCCAAGGCCGAAGGCATGCTGGCCTTCGAAGACGACAACCACCAGCTCAACATGGTGTCGGGCACGACGCTGGCCACCACGATCAGCGGGTTCGAATCGTTGCGGCTGGTGGTGCTGAACGCCTGCGAGGGCGCCCGGCAATCGCCACAAGACCCACTGGGCGGAGTTGCCCAGAGCCTGGTCAAGCTGGGCAACGTGCCCGCCGTGGTGGCCATGCAGTTCGAGATCACCGATGAAGCCGCGACGGTGTTCTCATCGCAGTTCTACGCCGCGATGGCCGACGGGTACCCCATCGATGCGGCCTTGGCCGAGGCCCGCGTGGCAGTGTTCAGCGACAACAACGACGTCGAGTGGGGCACTCCTGTGCTGTACCTGCGGGCCAGCGACGGACGCATCTTCGACGTGGCGGGCGGTGGCCGGCACACGCCGGTGGCGCACCAGCCCGCGTCCTCGGGGTCTGCTCCCGCCGCGCCGGCCGAGGGCGGCGGGGTGAAGGTGGTGCCGGTCATCGTGCCGCCCTGGCCGGGCGGCGACGGCACGGCGTCGATGCGGCAGCAGGCGCCGGCGGGTGCCCCACAGCAGTCCGGTCCGCCGGGGCAGCCATCGTCCGGCGGGTTCGGCGGCCCTCCGGGCGGGGGGTCCGGTGGTGGCTTCGAATCCGGTGGTGGAGCCGCGGCCGACCACGACGGCGGGCATGACGGGGCGGCCGGGCAGCAGCACTACCAGCCGCCGGGAGGCTCGTCCGGCAAGGGCGTCAAGTGGGTGATTCTGGCGGCGGTGGCCGCGGTGGTGGCGCTGGCGATCGTGCTGTGGCCGATGGTCTTTCCCGGCAGCAACACGGCGTCGCCGTCGCCGAGTCCGACGGACTCGATCAGCCTGAGCCCCACCCCGACGGTGCCCACCACGCCGTCGCCATCGGTTTCAACTCGCACGCTGCCGCCGGTCAGGGACGTCGGCACGCTGCGCGCGCTGCAGGTGCCCCCGAACAGCTCAATAACCGTCGACGGCATCACCCCCGACTGGCAATGGCAACTGGTGGCCAACGCCAACCACCAGATCACCGACACCGCATCGACCGCCACCGCTGACGTCTATCTGATGTGGGACGAGGCTGCTTTGTACCTTCTGGCCAAGGTGCACGACAAGACCCTGCTCGAGCCCGACCCGAACCAGCCGCTCAAGGCTTGGCGCGGCAACGCCGTGGTTCTCGAGCTGGGCCCCGAATCGTCACGACTCAAGGACAGTGACACTGTGCGGCCGCAGGATGCCTATTACATCTTCGGTCTCTCGCCGGCCGGCCAGCCGCCGGTGACGGCGATTCTGGGCCCGAACGCGAGGCGCACCGACTTCAACGTGCTGCGCCCCACGCGGGGCGTGCAGGCTGCGATCGGTCGCGACAATGACGGGTGGATTCTCGAGGCCAGAATTCCTTGGAGCGTCACGGGCCTGAACGGCGTCGCCAACGGCGCGATGTTCGCCGCCAACGTGAACGTGGCCGAACGTCAACAGGCCGGCTTCGCCAATCTCGGCATGATGAGCACCAACGCGCAACGCACGCTGCAGGTGCGCATGCATCCCCGCTACTGGCAAGGGCTTCGACTGGAGCGTTGACCCCCGTTCCGGCGGCGGGCCGGCGCCAGTAGGCTCACCGCATGCCGCTGCCCGTGCTCAGCCCCGACGAACAGCGAGTGCTGGGCAGTCTGCTCGAGAAGCAGCGCACGGTGCCCGGCAGTTACCCGCTCAGCCTCAACTCGCTGCGGCTGGCCTGCAACCAGACGTCCAGCAGAGATCCGATCACCGACCTGGACGACCGCACGCTCGAGGATGTGGTCCGCGAACTGAAGGGACGCGGCCTGCTGCGCGTGGTGTGGGCCGGCAAGGGGTCACGCACCCTCAAGTACCACCAGTTGCTGGACTCCGAACTCAGCCTGCAGCCGGACGAGCGGGCCCTGATCACCGTGCTGCTGCTGCGCGGCCCACAGGCACCCGGGGAGCTCAAGACCCGCACGGAGCGGCTGCACCCGTTCACCGACCGCGACCAGGTCGAGCAGGTGCTGCGCCGGATGGCCGCGCTGCCGGAGCCGTTGGTGCGTGAGTTGGAGCGCCGCCCGGGCCAGCAGGACCATCGCTGGGTGCACCTGCTGGGCCCGGTGCCCGAGCTTCCCGGTCAGGCTCAGGAACCGGGCGTCGATCGCGAGCAGGTGCTGGCCCAGGGGGCGGGCCTGCGTGACGAGCGGGTGCGGCAGACCTACGACCAGGTGGCCGACGCCTACTTCATCACGCTGGGCGCCGAGCTGATCGGCAAGCCGTTCGACGTTTGGTTGCTGGAACGGGTGGCGAGTCTGGCGCGTAACAACCCGATCGTGGACGTCGGCTGCGGCCCGGGCCACATCACCGCCTTCCTGGCCGACACCGGCGCGCAGGTGAGCGGCGTCGACCTCTCCCCCGCAATGGTGGAGGTGGCCAAGCGTGAGTTCTCGGACCTGGACTTCTCTGTCGGCAACCTGTTCCAGCTGCTCAAGCCGCGTACCGCGGCCGGCTGGGGCGCGGTGCTGGCCTGGTACTCGCTGGTGCACCTGGCCGCGTCCGAACTGACACCGGCGGTGGCAGCCCTCGCCCGCACGTTGGGCCCCGGCGGGGTGCTGGCCCTGGCCCTGCACGTCGGCGACGAGGTGCGGCACGTCGACGAGTTGGTCGGCGAATCGGTGGACATCGACTTCGTGCTGCACGACGCCGACCAGGTGCTCGCGGCCGTCCGCAGCACAGGTCTGGTCGAGCTGGAGTGGTACCGGCGCGGTCCGGTTGGCGACGAGGCCGACACCGAGCGGCTGTACGTGCTGGCCCGCCGCGGGGACTAAGGCGATTCTGAAATCATCCTGGTGACCCGCCCCGGTTCGTCCTCCCAGCGGCGTGTCGCGGCCGGTCGCAGGTGGATTTCAGACGATCGATCAGCCGAGCAGTGACGCCAGGGTGGCCATCTCGGTCATCACGGCCACCGACGCCCGCAGGATCGGCACCGCCAGCGCGGCTCCCGTACCCTCGCCGAGCGCGAGTCCGAGGTCGATCACCGGGGTGAGCTCGAGGGCCGAGAGGCCGACGCCGATGCCCGGCTCGGCACCCGCGTGCGCAGCGATCAGGTACCCCGACGCCGCCGGGCACAGCGCCACGGCGGCCAGCCCGGCGGCGACACCGGTGACCCCGTCCAGCAGTACCGGCAGCCGCAGCCGCGCGGCCCCCAGCACCAGGCCGGTCAGCACCGCCTGCTCGACGCCACCCACCGCGGCCAGCACCCCGATCGGGTCGGCCGGATCCGGGGCGTGCAGAGCCAGCGCCCGCGCGATCACGTCCACCTTGCGGGCGACCATCTCGGGCGGCGAGTCGGCTCCCCGACCCGCGACCGCGGCGGCCTCCGCACCGGTGAAGGCGGCGATCAGAGCGGCCGCGGTGGTGGTGTTGCCGATGCCGACCTCACCGGTGGCGAGGCAGCGAACACCCTCGTCATAGGCCAGTTCGGCCTGTGCGATGCCCAGTTCGACCGCAGCCGTGGCTTCGTCCCGGGTCATCGCCGGCCCCTGGGTGAAGTCCGCCGTACCCCGGCGGATCACCGCCTCGGGCACGGACGGAACCGGCGCGGCGAGCCCCGCGTCGAGGGCGACCACCTGAACGCCGGCCGAGCGTGCCAGAACGCTGACCCCCGCCACGCCGTCCACCACGGTTCCGGCCAGCACCCCCGACAGTGCGGGCGGCCAGCGCGTCACCTCCTGGTCGACCACGCCGTGGTCACCCGCGACCACCACGATCCGGGCCGGATCGGGCATCGGTGGCGGACACTGCCCGGCTATCGCGGCGAGTTGCACGCCCAGCTCCTCCAGGCGGCCCAGCGCATGGGGCGGCTTGGCCAGCGCCAGTTGATGCTCCACGGCCTGGGCGCGCGCGACCTCGTCGACCGCGACGATGCCGCGGACGGTGTCACTCAGACTCACTTCTATCCCAACCGGGCCCGCACGTGCAGGCCCACCTCCGGATCCACGATGAGTTCCTGAGCCGCATCAATGCCGTCCACCACGAGGGGGACGTCCGCGGGCACGGAACGCTTGATCAGCGCCAGCGCGACCGGTCCTAACTCGTGATGCCGGGCGGACGAGCCGACCCTGCCGATGCTACGGCCGTCGAGCACAATCTCGCTGCCGATCTGTGGAAGTGCCTCGGCCGACCCGTCCAGGTGCAGCCGGGTCAGCCGGCGCGGTGGCCGGCCGAGGTTGTAGACCCGGGCCACCGTCTCTTGCCCTGGGTAGCAGCCCTTCTGCAGATGCACCGCCGGGCCGAGGGTGAGCCCGTCGGGGTTGGCCAGTTCGTTGGGAATGGTGCGTTCGTCGGTGTCGACGAACACCCGCGGCTGGCCCGCCTCGATGCGCAGGGCGTCGGCGGCCCAGGTGCCGGCCCGCCGCTCGCCCAGGGTTGCGTCCAACTCGTCACGGGCCACGATGCCGGGCCCGCCGGGGGTGATCACCATCGCGTGGGATTCGCTGCGCTCGGTGATCTCGACCCGGGCCGCGAACTGCATACGCCGTAGCCAGGCCAGTAGTGCTTCGTCATGACCCGGTTCCGTGGCCGCCCACAGCGTCGCGCCGTCGTCCACGCCGCCGAAGACGTGCACGATTCGTCCGTTCGGGTCGAGGATGTACGCGGTCACCCAGGCGTCCGACGCCAGGTCGTCGAGCTTCTGCGACACGATGTTGTTCAGCCAGGTCAGCCGGTCAGGGCCGGTGATGCTGAAGGTGGGCCGGTGCGACAGGTCGACGGACGCCTCACCGGCAGCCAGCCACCGCTGCTCGCGCAGCGGATGACCGTAGTGCCAGACCGCGCCCGCGTCGGGGCCCGATTCATGCCGGACGACGGTCATGCGCGTTGCAGCGTCGCCCAAACGAACGGACGCAGCGGCTCGGTTTCGGTGGCCCGGTCGAAGCTGTACATGAGCTTGCCTTCCACTGTGCCGTACAGCCGGCGGCCCGCGGTGTAGGCGACCTTGGCGTCTGGGGTTCGGACGACCGCGTCGGTCACCAGATCGAGCCGACCGGGCTGCAGCTTGCCGTACCAGGCCTCGGCGAAGCCGTCGGGCGAGCACATCACCACGTCGACGGTGCCGTCGGGAAGCGGGCGCCAGAAACCGGTCTCCATGAACAGCGGCTTGGTCGGGCGCCCGTCATCGTCCACCTCGAACGCCTGCGCCAGGTAGTGCAGGTAGTCGCCGCCGTTCTCGGCGAAGTCGACCTGCTGGGCGAACTTGATCTTCTCTTCACCGGGCCATTCGCGATACCCGCTGCCTTCCCAGCGTCCTCGCAGCCAGGCCAGGCCGACCAGGGCGGGGTTGAGATCGGACGGGATCTCGAACGTCATGTGTCACTCCTGCGCTTGTCGGTGAAGATGCGAACGACCACCACCAGCGCGGCGATCAACACGGCCGCGGCGGCGACGATGAGGGCGATGGTTCCCCCGGTCATCAACGCACCTATCAACGCAGCCACCCGGGGATTCTAGTCCCGGCCAAGCAGGCGGGGTCTGCCATGATGCGCCCATGGCCGGCCCCACGCCGTGGAACCACAACCTGCACGACCACCACCTGGTGCTCAACGAGACGGCAGGGTGCGCCACCGCGCTCGACGCGGGCTGCGGCGACGGGTTGCTGGCCCGGGATCTGCACCGGCAGGTGCCTGACGTCACCGCCATCGACGCCGACGCGGCCGTGCTCAACCGGGGCCGAGTGCTCGACCCCGGCGTCGCCTGGGTGCTGGGTGACGCGCTCAGCCACGACTTCGGCCGCAGGTTCGACCTGGTCGCCAGCATCGCCACGCTTCATCACGTGCCCGACCTGGCGGCCGGTCTGCGTCGGCTGGCACAGTTGACGGCTCCGGGCGGGCGGCTGGTGGTGATCGGGCTTGCTCGTGCCGACCGGCTCGTCGACCTTGTACCCGACCTGGTGGCGGTGCCGGCGAACCTCGCTCGTCGAGCCCAACGCGGCTACTGGCAACACACCGCCCCGACCTGCTGGCCGCCACCTCACAGCTACACCGACGTTCGCCGCACGGTGACCGCCGAACTGAAGGCCGCCCGCTACCGCAGGCTGCTGTTCTGGCGCTACTGCGTGCAGTGGCGCAAACCGGCCTGACAAGATTGCAGCCATGCGAGCGGTGGTGCAACGGGTGACCTCGGCCTCGGTGACGGTGGCCGGCGAGGTGGTGGGCAGCATCGCCGAGCCCGGCCTGCTGGTGCTCGTCGGCGCCACCCACGACGACACCGCGGCCACCGCCGAAGCGCTGGCCGACAAGGTGTGGAACCTGCGCATCATGGCCGGCGAACGAAGCTGCGCCGATCTGGCGGCACCGCTGCTGGTGGTGAGCCAGTTCACCCTTTACGCCGACACCCGCAAGGGACGCCGCCCGTCGTGGAACGCCGCCGCCCCGGCAGCAGTGAGCGAACCGTTGGTCGACGCGTTCGTCGAGGCCCTGCGCACCCGCGGCGCCCGGGTAGAGACCGGACGCTTCGGCGCCATGATGGCTGTCGCCTCGGTGAACGACGGGCCGATGACCATCTGCCTCGATCTGTGACCCGGCGGACGCGCCGACGACCGTTCAGCGGATGGTGAGTGAGCGCCTTCGGCGACGTTCACTATTCTGTAGCCGACCGGACGGGGGTTGGCATGGCGTCACTGCTCGTGGTGAGCAACGAACTCACCGCAGGCGCACGTCCAGAGGTCGTGCTGCCCGCGGTCGCCCTGCTGGCGCACGACCTGCGCAGCGCCCCCGCCGACACCACCGCACTCACCGAGTCGGCCAAGGCCGACGTGATCGTGATCGACGGGCGCAACGAGCTGGCCAACGCGCGCATGATCTGCCGGCTGTTCATCTCATCGGGCATCACGCTGCCGTTGCTGCTGGTGGTCACCGAGGGCGGCCTGGCCGCGATCACCGGCGACTGGGGCGTCTCGGACCTGATTCTCGACAAGGCCGGCCCGGCCGAGTTCGACGCCCGTATCAGGCTGCTGCTCAGCAGCAACGACAGCGACGGGCTGATTCAGGCCGGCGGCATCGTCATCGACGAGGCCGCCTATTCTGCGCGGCTGGGCGAGCAGCCCCTCGACCTCACCTACACCGAGTTCGAACTGCTCAAGTACCTGGTGCTGCACCCGGGCCGGGTGTTCAGCCGCGAACACCTGCTCGCCGACGTCTGGGGCTACGACTACTTCGGCGGCACCCGCACCGTCGACGTGCACATTCGCCGCCTGCGCGCCAAGCTCGGCTCAGAGCACGAGTCGCTCATCGGCACCGTGCGCAACGTCGGGTACCGGTTCTCGCCGTAGCGTCCCGCTGGTCGAGCCCGTCGAGACCCCGCTCACGTGAGATCCCGGCGTGCGCCGGGATGACGAGTCCGCTGGTCGAGCTCGTCGAGACCCGTCGTGGGATCCCGGCGTCCGCCGGGATGACGGAACCACCATGGAGCGAGTCGCAACCATGAAGCGGAGCGGTGGCGCCCCGGTCAGGGCGTGGTCGGGTGTTTGCGCACTGCGAGGCGCTGGCCGAGCAGTCCGGCAAGGGCGGGACAGGGGCGGCACCGCTCCGCGGCAACCCACGCAACCCCTGCAGGCCGGACAAGACGCAAAGGGGTCTCGACAAGCTCGACCAGCAGAGGCGCCCCGCGACATGGACGACCCCGATAGCCTGGGCACATGTTGAGCCGCCAGGTGGTCGACCAGGTACTGGCGCTGGCTGCCGCGGTTGCCGAGGCCGACCGTGAGTACCCGCTCAATGAAGACGCCCGCTTCGCTCTGACCAGCAATGATGCAGGTGTCGAGCATCGCTTCGAACGTGGCGGCACAGACGACTTGCTCGGCTATGCCCAGGGCAACCGCCGGCACGGCACCGCTCAGCTGTTGGTGCACCCCGAACACCGCCGACAGGGCATCGGCACCCGCCTGTTGCACGACCTCGGCCCGCTGCCCGTGTGGGCGTTCGGTGACCTCGACGCCGCCCATCACTTCGCCACCGCGAACCACCTGGTCGAGAAGCGCCGGCTGCTGATCATGCAACGACCACTCGACCCGCCGGTCGAGCTCGACGACCCCGACATCAGGCCCTTCGACCCGGCCAGCGACACAGAGGCGTTTCTCGTCCTCAACGCAGAGGCGTTCGCCTGGCACCCCGAGCAGGCCCACTTCTCGCGGAACGACCTCGATACCCGGCTGGGCGACGACTGGTACGACCCGGCGGGCTTTCTGGTCAGCACTGACGCCGAGGGCCTCACCGGCTTTCACTGGACCAAGCGCCACCCCGACGGCCGCGGCGAGGTCTACATTCTCGCCACCGGCCCTCGGGCGCAGGGCCAAGGCTTGGGACGACGCCTGCTCGCTGCCGGCCTGAACCACCTGGCCGAACAGGGCTGTACCACCGTGCACCTCTACGTTGAAGCGGCCAACACTCGCGCGGTAGAACTGTACGACCGGGCCGGCTTCGCCGTGGTGCACAGCGACGTTCTGTACGGTCCGCCACCAGAGCCTTCCCAGGAGCCGTGATGACCGCCGACGTCACACCCGACGAGTCCACCGAACTGCCCGACGACCGGTATTCCGACCGCGAGCTGAGCTGGTTGAGCTTCAACAACCGGGTGCTCGACCTGGCCAAAGACGCCAAGCGCGTGCCGTTGCTCGAACGCGCCAAGTTTCTGGCCATCTTCAGCTCGAACCTCGACGAGTTCTTCATGGTGCGGGTGGCAGGGCTCAAGCGACGCATCGCGGCGGGGGTGGCCGTGCCGTCCGCCTCGGGCATTCTGCCCCGCGACCTGCATGAGGCGATCATGAGCCGGGCCCGCGAACTGGTCACCGAGCAGGCCCGCGTGTTCGCCGAAGACGTGCGGCCCGCGCTGGCCGAGCACGGCATCGAGGTGCTGCGCTGGGACCAACTCACCGACCCCGAGCGCGAAAAGATGGCCACCCTGTTCGAAGAGCGCATCTTTCCGGTGCTCACTCCGCTGGCGGTCGATCCTTCACACCCGTTCCCCTACATCTCGGGCTTGAGCAACAACCTGGCGGTGCTGCTGAAGAACCCCACCACCGGGGCCCGCCAGTTCGCCCGGGTCAAGGTGCCCACCCTGTTGAGCCGCTTCCTGCAGCTCGGTGAGGGCCGGTTCATCGCCATCGAGGACGTCATCTCACAACACCTCGACCGGTTGTTCTCGGGCATGCAGGTGCTCGACCACTCCACCTTCAGGGTCACCCGCAACGAGGACCTCGAAGTCGAAGAGGACGATGCCGAGAACCTGCTGTACGCCTTGGAGCAGGAGTTGCTGCGGCGCAAGATCGGCCGGCCGCCCGTGCGGCTCGAAGTCGAAGAAGACATCGACGACGTGATGCTCGACCTGCTGATCAACGAACTCGACATCACCGAGAAGGAAGTCTTCAAGCTGCCGCCGCCGCTCGACCTGCGCGGACTCTTCTCGCTGGCCGACCTCGACCGCGAGGCGCTGAAGTACCCGGCCTTTCTGCCCCGCACCCACCCCGAACTGGCCGAGGTCGAGACCGCCAAACCGGCCGACATGTTCGCGGCGCTCAAGCAGCGCGACGTGCTGCTGCACCACCCGTACCACTCGTTCGCCACGTCGGTGCAGCGGTTCATCGAGCAGGCGGCGGCCGACCCGACGGTGCTGGCGATCAAGCAGACGTTGTACCGCACGTCCGGCGACTCGCCGATCATCGACGCCCTGATCGACGCCGCCCAGGCGGGCAAGCAGGTGCTGGCCCTGGTCGAGATCAAGGCGCGCTTCGATGAGCAGGCCAACATCGCGTGGGCCCGCAAACTCGAACGCGCCGGCTGCCACGTGGTGTACGGGCTGATCGGGCTGAAGACGCATTGCAAGCTGTCGCTGGTGGTGCGTGACGAGCCCGACAGCCTTCGCCGCTACTGCCACATCGGCACCGGCAACTACAACCCCAAAACGGCCCGCATGTATGAAGACGTGGGTCTGCTGACCGCCAACCCGGTGATCACCGACGACGTCGCCAGGCTGTTCAACCACCTGTCGGGCATGGGTCAGGAGCGCGACTACCGACGACTGCTGGTGGCTCCGCACGGCATTCGCCGCGGGTTGCTCGAGTTCATCGACGACGAGATCGAACACCAGCGCGCGGGCCGTCCGGCCGGTATCAGAATGAAGGTCAACTCGATCGTCGACGAGGCCGTCACCGACGCGTTGTACCGGGCGTCGCAGGCCGGCGTTCCGGTCGACCTGTGGGTGCGCGGCATCTGCACGGTGAAAGCGGGGGTGCCCGGGCTGAGCGAGAACATTCGGGTGCGTTCGATCCTGGGCCGGTTCTTGGAGCACAGCCGGCTGTTCTGGTTCGCCAACGGCGGCCAGCCGCGGGTGGGGCTGGGGTCGACCGACCTGATGCACCGCAACCTCGATCGGAGGGTCGAGGTGCTGGTGTCGATCACCAACCCGCGGCACATCGGTCAGATCGAAGAGTGGTTCGACATGGCCTTCGACGAGGGCACCGCGTCGTGGTGGCTCGAGCCGAACGGTTGGACGCAGCGCACCGCCGACGCCGCGGGCGAACCGCTGCTCGACATGCAGGAAGCGCTGATCCAGGCGGTCAGCGCCCGGCGGACCCCCGAGCGGGGCGCCTGATGGCGGGTGGTCGACTGGTCGAGGCGGCCGGCGCCATCGTGCTGCGCCGTCCACCGGGCAAGCAGGTGCAGGTGCTGCTGATTCACCGGCCGAGCTACAACGACTGGTCGCTGCCCAAGGGCAAGCTCGACCCCGACGAGTACCTGCCCGCCGCGGCGGTGCGCGAAACGGTCGAAGAGACCGCGGCGGTGATTCGGCTCGTGCACCCCGTCGACCGCATTGAGTACCCGATTCCGACCGGCACCAAGCGGGTGGCGTACTGGCTGGGCGTGATGACCGCCGAGAAGCGGTTCAAGCCCAACTCAGAGGTCGACAGGCGCACCTGGCTGACCGTGCCGTCGGCGCTGCGCCGCATGACGTACGCCGACGAGCGCGATCTGCTGCAGCAGGCGGTCACGTTGCCGCAGACGACCCCGTTGCTGATCGTGCGGCACGGCAAGGCGATGGACCGCAAGCACTGGTCGGGCAAGGACCAGCTGCGGCAACTCAGCAGCCGCGGCCGCAAGCAGAGCAAGCAGTTGATACCTCTGCTGGACGCCTACGGAGTGCGCGACCTCGACTCGTCCAGTTCGTTGCGGTGCACCAGCACGCTGACGCCCTACGCGAAGGCCCAGCGCTTGGACGTGCAGGGCTGGGCGACGCTCTCGGAAGAGAAGGCGAAAGAGAGCCCCGAGGGCGTGCGCAAGCTGATGAAGCGGTTGATCGGTGAGACGGCCGCGAGCGGAGTGCCACGGGCGATCTGCGGGCACCGTCCGGTGCTGCCGCTGATGCTGGAGGTGCTCGGCGTGCCCAATCGCCCGATGCTGACTGCCACGGTGTTGGTCGCGCACCTGTCCCCGGAAGGCGAAACGGTCAGTGTCGAGTGGCACAAGCCACGCGTCTGAGCGATCGCCTCTCCGGCGACAGGCACACCTGGCGGGGTTGAGCGGTCAGGCCTTGGCAGCTGCCCGCTTGCGGGTCAGCAACACACCGACGCCGAACAGCAGATGGACGACGTTGTGCAGCACCGACACCTGGAACAAGCCCAAGCAGCATGGCGTCGGAGTGGTGGCCGGCCATCATCAGGTCGCCGGAGTTGGTGGTGACGCAGGAAGCATTTGCGTCGATTCCCCTGTCGCCTTGGCGCACGTTGGGGACGGTTCCTGACTCGCGCCAGAAACGGCGGTGGCGCGAGTTGGGAACCGTCCCCAACACGCGCCACGAGGTCAGAGCCGGCTCTGACTCGACCGATATGCAGCTGCTTGACAAGGGGTGATACCGAGTTCACCCGCTGTTCACCCAAGATCACCCATTGCGTCGATTGGGCTGCCTACCGTGCTGATCGGAGCGACCGCTCCAACACAGTGTCAAGCTGTAGATCTTTCTTGAAGGGAAAGCCGTGAAGATCTCTTCGTTCGGCGCACCGGTGGCTCTGTTCGCCGCGGCAGCGCTGACCCTCTCCGCCTGCGCAGCCAACGAGACCGGCAACCCGGGCACCGGAACGAGCGGCTCGGCCGCCGCCGGCGGCACGCTGGCCGGCAAGGGCGCTTCGTCGATGTCCGCGGCGCAGCAGAAGTGGATCGCCGACTACCAGTCCGCCCACCCCGGCGTCACCATCAACTACTCCCCCGACGGCTCCGGTGCGGGCCGCGAGGCGTTCACCTCGGGTGCCGTGCAGTATGCCGGCTCCGACCGTCCGTTCAAGGACGAAGAGATGGGCGCCGGCAAGTTCGCCAAGTGCACCGCCGAGAGCAACGCGCTGAACCTGCCCGTCTACGTGTCGCCGATCGCGGTGATCTTCAACGTCGAGGGCGTCGACAGCCTCAAACTCGACGCCGACACCGTGGCGGGCATCTTCGCCGGCGCGATCACCAAGTGGAACGACCCCAAGATCGTGGCCACCAACCCCGACGCCAAGCTGCCCGACGCCAACATCACCGCCGTGCACCGCTCCGACGATTCGGGAACCACCAACAACTTCACCGACTACCTCGCCCAGGCCGCGCCGACGGTGTGGACGCAGCCTGCCGCCGACACCTTCCCGGCGGCGTTCGGCGGCGAGGCCGCCAAGGGCACCTCTGCCGTGGTCGATGCGGTGACCACCGGCACCAACACGATCGGCTACGCCGACGCTTCCGCCGCCGGCAAGCTCGGTCACGCCGAGCTCAAGGTGGGCGACGCCTGGCTCAAGCCCACCGCCGAGGCCGCAGCCAAGATCGTGGACGAGTCCGCGGTGTTGCCGGGTCGAGGCGAGCACGACCTGGCACTCAAGCTCAACCGCCTGTCGAAGGACGCCTACCCGGCCGTGCTGGTCAGCTACGCGCTGGTCTGCCAGACCTACAAGGACGCCAAGGACGCCGAGCTGGTCAAGGGCTTCATCGGCTACGCCGCCTCGACCGAGGGCCAGAAGGCCGCCCAGACCGCTGCCGGCAGCGCTCCGCTGAGCGAAGCGATGGCCGCCAAGGTCAAGGCGTCGATCGACTCGATCAAGTGACCCGAGCAGTGCCCGTCTGGGGTGTTCCAGGCGGGCACTGACGGCCCCACCGCCATAGCAACCCGACCAGATTGAGCGAAAGAATGGCCACTGTGACGCAGTCCACCCAGGAGGTGACTCCAAGCCCCTCCACGCACCGGCCGCCGGGGCAACGCGCCCTGAAGCGCATGGGCGACCGCGTGTTCAGCGGCTTGTCCACCGGTTCGGGCATCATCATTCTGGTCATTCTCGCGATGGTCGCCGGCTTTCTGCTGATGCAGGCCTTGCCGGCGCTGATCACCTCGCCCGAGGTGCTCAGCAAGCAGGGCTACGGCCCCTTCTGGTCGTGGATTCTGCCCTTCGCCTGGGGCACCGTGTGGTGCTCGTTCTGGGCGCTGCTGATGGCGGTGCCGGTGGCGATCGGCATCGCGCTGTTCATCTCGCACTACGCCCCCAGAAGGCTGGCGTCCGGTCTCGGCTACGTGATCGACCTGCTGGCCGCGGTGCCGTCGGTGGTCTTCGGCCTGTGGGGCAGCTCGGTGCTGGCCCCCGCCGTGCAACCCCTGTGGCTGTGGCTCAACACCTACCTGGGCTGGATCCCGTTCTTCTCGGGCCAGGCCTCGGGTACCGGACGCACCCTGCTGACCGCAGCCATCGTGCTGGCCGTGATGATTCTGCCGATCATCACCTCGCTCAGCCGTGAGGTCTTTCTGCAGACTCCGGTGCTGCACCAGGAGGCCGCCCTGGCCCTGGGCGCCACCCGGTGGGAGATGGTGAAGATGACCGTGTTGCCGTTCGGCCGGGCCGGCATCGTCAGCTCGGTGATGTTGGGCCTCGGCCGCGCCCTGGGCGAAACCATGGCGGTGGCCATGGTGCTGTCGGGTGCCTCGGTGATCAACCTCGAGATCCTCACCTCGCAGAACCCCAACACCATCGCCGCCGTGATCGCCCAGAACTTTCCCGAGGCGTACGGCCTGAAGACCAACATGCTGATCGCCGGCGGCCTGGTGCTGTTCGTGATCACCCTGGTGGTCAACATGATCGCCCGCCTGATCGTGGGCCGCTACAAGGAATTCTCGGGGGCCAACTGATGTCGACCATCACCGCCAGCCGCACCGACAACCCGCTCACCGCCGGCCAACTGCCCCGCTACGCACCCTGGGCGCTGGGTGCCGTCGCTCTGATCGCCGGCGGCGTGATCGACGCCTTGGTTCTCGCTCCGTTCGACATCGCCACCACCATCTTCTTCGGTGCCGTGCTCTTTCTGCCGCTGAACTACCTCGCCGGCCGACTCGTCGTAGGCAGACGCGCCGCCGCCGACCGGCTGGCCACCAACCTGGTCACCGGTGCGTTCCTGCTGGCGCTGCTGCCACTGGTCTCTCTGCTGTGGGAGGTGCTCGCCAAGGGGCTGCCGCGCTTCGACGCCACGTTCTTCAGCTACTCGATGCGCAACGTGATCGGCGACGGTGGCGGCGCCATTCACGCCCTGTACGGCACCCTGTACGCGACGGGCATCGCCACCGTGATCGCGGTGCCCATCGGCTTGATGTGCGCCATCTACCTGGTCGAATACGGCAGCGGCGCGCTGGCTCGCTCGATCACGTTCTTCGTCGACGTGATGACGGGCATTCCTTCGATCGTGGCGGGCCTGTTCGCCTACGCGCTGATGGCGATGGTGTTCGGGCCGGGCACCATCAACGGCTTCTCGGGCTCGCTCGCACTGGCCGTGCTGATGGTTCCGATCGTGGTGCGCGCCACCGAAGAGCTGCTCCGCATCGTGCCCAACGAGCTGCGCGAGGCGTCCTATGCGTTGGGCGTGCCGAAGTGGCGCACGATCACCTCGGTGGTGCTGCCCACCGCGGTGTCGGGCATCGTGTCGGGCGTCATCTTGGCCATCGCCCGCATCATCGGCGAAACCGCTCCGTTGATGATCGCCGCCGGCTTCACCAACTCGATCAACAACAACCCGTTCGCGAACCCGATGATGACCCTGCCCGTGTTCGTGTACGACCAGTACGCGCACCCCGGCGTCGAGCGCGACTTCTACAACGAACGGGCCTGGGCCGGTGCTCTGACGCTGATCGTGCTGGTCATGCTGCTCAACCTGCTGGGCCGCTTCATCGCCAAACGCTTCGCCCCCAAGACCGGGCGCTGAGAAGGACAACCACCATGTCGAAACGCATCGAAGTCACCGACCTGAACTGCTACTACGGCAAGTTTCTAGCCGTCGAAGACGTCACCATGACCATTCACCCCCGGTCGGTGACGGCTTTCATCGGGCCGTCCGGCTGCGGCAAGTCCACCTTTTTGCGCACGCTGAACCGCATGCACGAGGTGATTCCGGGCGCCTACGTCGAGGGTGACGTGCTCATCGACGGCAACAACCTGTACGGGCCCGGGGTCGACCCGGTGAACGTGCGGCGCCAGGTGGGCATGGTGTTTCAGCGGCCGAACCCGTTTCCGACCATGTCGATCAAAGACAACGTGCTGGCCGGCTACAAGCTCAACAAGCAGCGCATGAAGGCCAGCGAGGCCGACGACCTGCTCGAAAAGTCGCTGCGCGGCGCCAACCTGTGGGAAGAGGTGAAGAACCGGCTCGACAAGCCCGGTTCGGGGCTTTCGGGCGGCCAGCAGCAGCGGCTCTGCATCGCTCGCGCGATCGCCATGCAGCCCGAGGTGCTGCTGATGGACGAGCCCTGCTCGGCTCTGGACCCCATCTCGACGCTCGCCGTCGAAGACCTGATCCAAGAGCTCAAAGAGACCTACACAATCGTCATCGTCACCCACAACATGCAACAGGCCGCGCGAGTGTCGGACGAGACGGCGTTCTTCAACATCGCCGGCACCGGCGCCCCGGGCAAGCTCATCGAGATGGGCGCCACCGAGAAGATCTTCTCGACCCCCGACGAGAAGGCCACCGAGGACTACATCACCGGCCGCTTCGGCTGAGGGACCGCGCCGCCGAGCGTGTGGACGCGCTCGTTGGTCGACCGTGTCGAGATCCGTTTGTTGCCGCGGAGCGGGGCCCCTGTCCCGCCCTTGCGGGACTGCTCGGCCAGCGCCTCGCAGTGCGCAAACGCCCGACACTCCCTGACGGGGGCGCCCCCGCTACGCTTCACGCGTGCGTTTCCGGGTCTCGACAAGCGCGACCAGCGGCCCACCGTCATCCAGGCGAACGCCCGGATCTCCAATTTGTTCCACTGCACGGTTGCGTGTGAGATCCCGGGTCAAGCCCGGGATGACGCCGTGTTCAGCATCCCGGTGAACGCCCGGATCTCTCCACCGCTGGTCGAGCCTGTCGAGACCCCACTTCGGGTTCGGCTTCGCGAAATGACGACGGGTTCGGTGCGGCCTCTGCCTCGCTGAGCGTGGACGCCCGCACAATCCGTCGTCATTTCGCGGCCACGGATGACACGGAGCGCGATTCAGCCGGCGGCTCACACAACCACTGGAATGACGACCCCGGGCGCGACCGCTCGGGCTGGTGAGGCCGTCTAGACTCGTCGCGTGAGCGCCGCTGGATGGTATCCCGACCCGGGTGGCCAACCGGGCATGTACCGGTACTGGACCGGGTCGTCCTGGTCGGCTTCGATCACCAACAATCCCATGCAGGCGCCCCCCGGCGGCGGCTTCGGGGCACCGCCGCGACCCACCGGCCAGCCGCAGTGGAACCCCAACCAGAACCGGCGCTCGCAGAACCGGTGGTGGCTGATCGTCGGTGCGGTCGTGCTGGCTCTCGCCGTGCTGGTGTGGTTCGCCGTTCGTAACCTGGGCGGTGCGCTGGGCACGAACCCGTCCACGGGCAGTAACCCCACCCAGAACGTCTGCCCCAAACAGGTGACGAGCACCGAGACCCCCGTGGCTCCGCCGGCCGACGGACGGGTACACGGCGGCGCCCTGTCGTACCCACGGTTGGGCAGCCCGTGGTCGGCGCCCACTGAAGAGAACCGGGTGCCGTTCGGACGCGACGTGCTGGTGCAGACGGTCACCATCGAGCCGAACTATAAGGCGAACTCGAGCTGGGTGGCGTCGGTGCTGGTGGGCGAGTTGGTCGCCGGTGACGGCTTCTTCAGCCCACAGCAGGGCTCAGAGATCGTGGTCAAGTGCATCATGGGCGTCTTCTACGACGACGCCGAGGTGGTGCGTGCCGACAAGGTGAACAAGGCCACCAAGGTCGACGGCAAAGACGCGTGGCTGGTCGAGACCCACCTGGCGTTCGACATTCCGAACCTCAAGGCGAAGGGTGAACTGGCGATCATTCTGATCGTGGCCACCAAGGCCGAGTCGTCGAGCATCTTCTACGCGTCCATTCCCGACAACGCCGACCCGCAACTGGTCAGCGACGCCCGCTCGGCCATGGCCGACCTTCGCGTCGAAGCCTGAGCGTTGCCGCTGGTTGAGTTGGTCGAAACCCTTGCCGCAGCGGGTCTCGACCCACGGTGATCAGCGGCAGGGCACCAGGCCCTGGTCGACCTTCATGGTCACCACCCTGATCGCCGCCCGCCGCACCTGCGCCTCGACGGAGGTGTTGTCGTCAGCGGCGCTGACGATGCCCTGCACGAAGGCCGCCGCCAGGCCCGGCGCGACCGTGATGGCGACGTCGCCCCCGGCCTTCACGAAGTCCACAGCGCGCCGCCGAGACGGCACCGCAGCCATCGACTTGGCCGCCCCGAGGTCGTCCGAGATCACCACCCCGTCAAAGCCGAGCTGCTTGCGAATCAACCCGATCACGGCCGGCGAGAACACCGCGGGGTGCTTGGCGTCGATGCGCGTGTAGGTGACCGTCGACACCATGATGCTGGCAGTACCCGCTTCGACCGCCGAACGGAAAGGCTGCAGATAGGGGTCGTCGGCCGTCGTGACCCGATCGACCACCCCGGCGGTGAAGTCGGTGTTGCCCACGACGCGTCCGATACCCGGAAAGTGTTTGGCCGACGTGGCCACGCCCGAGTCGCCCATGCCGCGCACGAACGCCGTCACCTTAGCGGCCACCGCGGCGGGCTTCGACCCGTAGCCGCGCCGCAGGGCACCGATCGGTGCGTTACGACTCGTCATGTCGGCAGGCACCACATCGGCCACGGGGGCCAGCGTCCAGGTCACTCCTGCCGCGGCGAGCTGGCGGCCCCAGCGGCCCGCGGACGACTGCAGCGTCGAGTCTTTCCAGGTGGCCTGCACCCGCGCCGACGGAATGGTGTCGAAGCCCTTCCCACGCAGCCGTTGCACCACGCCGCCCTCTTGATCGACGGCCACCAGCAGCGGTACGGACTGACCCTTCCAGCTGAGCCGCGCGACGACCTTGCGCACACCGGCGACGCCGTCGGTGTGCTGGCCCATCAGAATCACCGAGCCGATCTTCTGGTCTTTCAGCACCTTCACCTCGGCCGCCGAGGCGGTGGTCACGCCCACCATGACGAGTTGCCCGGCGCGCTCGCGCAGCGTCATGTCGTCGACCAGGGCGGCGGCGCACCGCCCGGCTGGTGAGGCGGTTTCGGTGCTGGTGGACGGCGTGGGCGAAGCCGACGCCGACACCGTCGATGCGGCGCTGGTCGAAACTGTGGTGGTCTCGACAGGCTCGACCGACGGGGTGGGCGCGGGTGCGACGGTGCAGCCGCCCAGCAGCGCCAGTGCGGTCAGGGCCGCAGCGAGCCTCACAGTTCGAGCGCCAGCAGCGCGTTCTCGACCACCTCGGTCAGCGCCGGGTGAATCCAGTACTGGCCACGCGCCATGCTGGGCACGTCGAGGCCGAAGCTCATGGCCTGAATCAGCGGCTGAATCAAGGTGGACGCCTGCGGCCCCAAAATGTGCGCCCCCAACAGCTTCTTGGTGCGCACCTCGGCGATCAGCTTCACGAAGTGACCCTGGTCTTCCATCGCCCAGCCGTACGCCACCGAGGCGTAGTCCTGCCGCACGGCCACGTAGCGGCGGCGGGCCTTCTCGGCTTGGGCCTCGGTGAGCCCCACCGAGGCAACCTGCGGGTGACTGAACACCGCGAACGGAATGTACCGGTGGTCGGCCGCGATCATGCGGCGCGGGTGCAGCAGGTTGTGCTGCACCACCCGGGCCTCGTGGTTGGCGACGTGCTTGAGCTGGCTCGGCGAACAGATGTCGCCCAGGGCGAAGATGCCCTTGACCACGGTCTGCTGGTGGTCGTCGACGACCACCAGGCCGTCGTCGTGCACCGTCACCCCCGTGGCGGCCAGGTTCAGTAAGCCCGAGTTGGGCACCCGGCCCAATGCCAGCAGCACCCGCTCGGCCTCGAAGTCGTAGTGAATGCCGTCGGGGTCGACGCTCTCGACGATCACGGTGTCGCGGTCGGTGTACTCCAGCCCCACCACGGTCTGTTTGAGCCGCACGTTGACCCGCTCGGCGAGCTGCTCGGTGAAAGCCTGGGCCACGTCGGCGTCTTCGCGTCGTAGCAGCGTGTCCGATCGCTGCAGCAGCGTGACGTCGGTGCCGAAACTGGTGAAGATGTGGGCGAACTCGGCGGCCACGAAGCCGCCGCCGATGATCACCAGCGAGGCGGGCAGAGCGTCCAGCCGCATGATGTCGTCAGAGGTGTGCACCCGCTCGAGCACGCGCGGGTCGTCCATGCCCGGCAACGAGGGAATGCGCGGCCGCGAGCCCGCGGCAAGCACGAACCTGTCGGCGGTGATCGTCTCGTCGCCGATCAGCAGTTGCTTGGGGCCGGTGAACTGGGCGGCCTCGCGAAACAGCGTGACGTTGGCGTTGCTGCGCCGCCACGCCTCGCCGCCCTCGCTGATCGGGTCGATGCGGCCGAAGATGCGGTCACGCATGGCGGGCCAGTCGGCCTGAACATCGCCGATGGTCACGTCGACTCGCTGCGCCTCGTCGGCAGAGGCGGCCAGGTCGGCCGGATAGACGTACATCTTGGTGGGTATGCAGCCCGCGTTCAGGCACGTGCCGCCGAAGCGTTCACCCTTGTCGACCAGGGCGACCTGCTGGTCGCTGAACTGGTCGTCGACGATGCTGTTGCCCGAGCCCGAACCGATCACGCACAGATCGAAATGCCGCATAGGGCGATTGTGTCACCCCCGTGTGACGCCCTGCTTACGCGGCGTACCGGGGCCGAGGCGGCAACTCTCGCAGTTCGTCCGTGCGCGCTCACTCCCCCGAGCGTGCCTACCGGTCGTTCGTCGAAACTCTTGCGCCTCTTTGGCCTCCACGTAGCTGCCCTTGTCGGGCGGCTCGACAACTGCCCATGGCAGTGATGGAGTCGGTCGCAGTCGATACCCAGCTCAGGAGCCGCCATGTCGCTCGTTCGCGTGCACAACTTCTCGATCTCACTGGACGGCTTCGGCGCCGGTGAGGGCCAGACCCTGGAGGCCCCGTTCGGGCACGCCGGCCACCGGTTGATGTCGTGGGCGTTCGAGACCCGCACGTTTCGCGAGATGGGAATTCACGGCGAAACCGAGGGCTCCCGCGGCGTCGACGAGGCGTTCGCGAGCAATTGGGGCCCCGGCATCGGCGCCGAGATCATGGGTCGCAACAAGTTCGGCCCCCAGCGCGGCCCGTGGGCCGACCACGAGTGGCAGGGCTGGTGGGGCGACGACCCCGTCTTTCACACGCCCGTGGTGGTGCTCACCCACCATCCGCGGCCCGTGCTCGAGATGAAGGGCGGCACCACGTTTCACTTCGTCGACGCAGAGCCGACGGAAGCGCTGGCGTTGGCCCGCGAGTTGGCCGACGGTGGTGACGTGCGCATCGGCGGCGGCGTGGCGACCGTGCGGCAGTTTCTGGCCGCGACCTGATCGACCACCTGTACCTCGTGGTGGTGCCCATCGTGCTGGGCCGCGGCGAGCGGCTGTGGGACGGCCTCGAAGGCATCGAGGAGCGCTTCACCATCGAGGCCACACCGTCGCCACCGGGCGTGGTGCACATGGTGATGAACCGGCGTCTGTGAGCGCATGTGCACGCCACCCTCACGTCGACACCGCGCTTCTCGTCAGCCGCTCAGTCGCACATTCAGGAGGCGGTCTCCCAGTAATACCAACCCTCTTCCGAACTGGGGTACTTGATTTTTCCGGTAGCCAATGTCGTGGTCGAACAATTCGAGTTAATACGGTACTTTCGGTAGGTGACTGTCTGACCCCACGACACGTACTGCACGTGGCCATACTTGCCTGCCGCGATGCCTCGGGAATAGGTGTGCGTCGTGGTTGTCGAATTGCTCAGGGCCAGGGAGGCGCTCAATGAGACCTTTGCTTTTGCAAGCACCGCTCCAACCTCCGACTCGGCTCCTGCGGTGACCGTGAAGGTTGCCGAACCGCTATACGCCCGCGACACGGTGATGGTTCCGCCGGGCCCGTCCTTGAAGGTCGGTACACCGTTGAAGGCGATCCTCGTGTCAGTGCCGGAGACACTGTAGTTCGTTGCCACAACGCAACAAACGTTCGGGGTTGTGGCCTGCGGCCGGCTTTGGGCGCCGGTGTTGCGACTCGAAGTGGCACAGGTCGAAGCCGGCAGCCCGTCAGCCGCAGCCGTTGGCACCGGAAGTCCGACTGCAATCAACGCGGTGGATGCTAGGAAAAGCGCCCTCGATCGACCATTCGACATCATTAAGCCTCCGAACACGGTAACGGGTGGGTAATACCGTTGGAAGCGTACATCGAACGAAGTCGGCCGACGAGCCCCTGATCATCGCTAAGTTCTTACGCTGAAGGCGTTCCTTGGGCCGGGTGATCGCCCGCGTTTCAGGGCGAGCTTCAGAGGGTACATTGGCTGCGTGATCAGAAAGTCAATTGCCACCATCATGGGTGGCGTTCTACTTATGGCAGGCTGTACCGGGCCGACTATGCCCACCGTGGGTCCTTCGTCACCGGTGGCCTCGGGGTCGGGCTCGCCATCCACCTCCACTCCTCCTGGTCCGAGTGAGCCTGGTGCGACCCCCAGGTGCTCGGCGCTCAGTGTGCCGACCCTTCCCATCGTTGCGTGCACCGAACTGCGTGACGGGGTCGAGACTTACTCCGACCATGCGCCGCGCAAGATCGCGAACGTCGACTACTACGTGATCGGCGGCTGTGAGGGCACCGGAGATCTGGATGAGCTGCCCTACACCGTCACAGTGGACGACAAGACGGTGACCAGCGCATCAATCAATTGCCGAACCGGCCTGGTCACGAAGAACAGCGCGTTCAGCGGTATGAGCGGGCAGCATCGCGTGGCGATCCGATTCGCCGAGGGCGTCGGAGCGAACGCGTCTGGCTATGCCGACGTGACTACCGGCTGACCGCCGATTCAACTCATCAGCGGCCCTTGAGGTCGCGGCGCAGGATCTTGCCCGAGGTCGACTTGGGAATCGCGTCGATGAACGTCACCGCGCGCACCTTTTCGTGGGGCGCCACCCGCTCGGCGACGAAGTCCATCACTTGCTCGCCGGTCAGTTCGCTGCCCGGACGACGTACCACGAACGCCTTGGGAAACTCCTGGCCGTCGTCGTCGAGCGCGCCGATCGCGGCGGCGTCGGCGATGTCGGGGTGCTGCAGCAGCACCGCCTCGAGCACCGCCGGCGGCACCTGGTAGCCGCGGTACTTGATCAGCTCCTTGAGCCGGTCGACGATGCGGTAGATGCCGGACGCGTCCACCGTGGCCAGGTCGCCGGTGTGCAGCCAGCCGTCGGCGTCGAGGGTGACGGCGGTAGCCGCCTCGTTGTTCAGGTAGCCCTGCATCACCTGCGGACCCCTGATCCACAGTTCGCCCGGCTCGCTCGGGCCGTCGTCGGGCACGATCACGTCAGAGCCGTCCGGGCTCACCACCCGGGCCTCGGTGCCGGGCACCGGACGTCCGATCGACGAACGGTCGATGCCCGGGTCTCGCCAGTCGATCACGTGGGTGACCGGCGAAGTTTCGGTCATGCCGTAGCCCTGCGCGACCACGCAGGCCAACCGGTCGGCCACCGCCGTGGCCAGCTTGGCGTCCAGGGGCGCGGCGCCCGAGAACACCACCTTGACCGCTGAGGTGTCGATGCCCTCGACCGCCGGATGCTTGGCCAGCGCCACCGCGATCGGCGGCGCGATGAACAACCAAGTGGTGCGGTGTTGCTCGATGCTGCGCAGAAACTCGGCCAGGTCGAAGCGCGGCATGGTCACCAGCCGCGCCCGCTTCAGCAGGGCGAAGTTGAGCAGCACGGTCATGCCGTAGATGTGAAAGAACGGCAGCACGGCCAGCACCACGTCGTCGCTTTCTAGGCCGATCACGTCGCATTGCCCAACGTTGGCCACCAGGTTGCGGTGGGTCAGCATCACGCCCTTGGGGTAACCCGTGGTACCCGAGCTGTAGGGCAGCACTGCCAGGTGGTGGGCGGGGTCGAGCACAAGGTCGGACGGGGTGTGCCCCGCGGCCAGTACGTCGGCCAGGCTCGGGTGCCCTTCGGCCCCGTCGATCACCACCACCCGGTCGTCGGGCAGCCCAAGTTCAGCCGCTGCCGGCAATGCGTTCGGCAGCAGCGGCGACACCGTCACGAGCGCCACCGCGGATGCGTCGCGCAACTGGGCGGTGATCTCGGCCGCGGTGTACAGCCCGTTGATCGTGCTGGCCGTCGCGCCGGCCCGCAGAATGCCGTGAAAGGCGATCGCGAACCCCGCGCCGTTCGGCGCCAGCAGCCCCACCGCATCGCCGGGTTGGACGCCCTGCGCCACCAGCCACCCGGCGAAGGCGGCCACCCGGTCGGCGAGTTGGCCGAAGGTGAGCTCAGCGCCCGTCATGCCGTCGACGATGGCCACCCGGTCGCGGTCGGCGTCGTCCAGAGACTCGAAGATCAACTGATGCACGGTGAGTTCGGGCACCTCGAGCGGCAGCGGTTCGGGCATTCGGCCTCCTGACGTCTCGACAAGCTCGACCAGCGGTGCCTAGATGCCGGCGTAGCTGTGCAGGCCGGAGACCAGCAGGTTGATGCCCACGAAGTTGAACCAGAAGCAGGCCAGGCCGATGATGCCGACAACGGCCGCCCGCTTGCCGCGCCAGCCGGCGGTCGCACGAGCGTGCAGGTAACCGGCGTAGACCACCCAGGCGACCAGCGACCAGGTCTCTTTGGGGTCCCAGCCCCAGAACCGTCCCCAGGCGTACTCGGCCCAGACGGCACCGGCGGCGATGGCGAAGGTCCACAGCGGAAAGGCGAAGGCGGTGAACCGGTAGGCCAGCTCGTCGATGCGAGTCGACGACGGCAGCTTCGCCAGGTAGCCACGCACCCGCTCACGACGCTCGGCGCGCGCCTTGATCAGGTACAGAATGGACGCCAGCCCGCCGATGTTGAACGCCGCTCCCGCCACTGCTGCGGCCACGATGTGCACCACGAACCACACCGAATGCAGGGCCGGCACCAGCGGCGCCACGGCAACGTAGAAGACCGTGACGGCCAGCCCCTGCCCGATCACCACCAGCAGCGTGACGGGCAGCCCCAGCCAGCGCACGCCGCGAAACGCCATCACCAGATACGCCGTCACCACGAACAGCAGGGCGGCTGTGACGAACTCGTACATGTTGGCCCACGGAAAGCGGTTCGCCGCCATGCCGCGGGCCACCACACCCGACAGGTGCAGCCCCCACCCGATCACGGTCAACGCCAAGCCCATGCGGCCGAACATGTCGACCCGCACCTGCGTCTTCTGGTCGGCGGCGTCCGAGTCTGACACGGCCTCGGCACCCTCGATCGGCGCGCCCTCGGTGCCCACCAGAACCGCGGCGGGCGCGCCAACGAGCTCGAGCCTGCGGGCGGCGGCCCATTCGAGCGCGAAGGCAGCCAGCGCCAGCAGGTACACCACCACCGAGGTGACCATCAGCAGGTTCGACCAGTAGTCGGCCATCAGGGCTTCCCTTCGTTCTCGGCCGAGGTTGGCGGTTCGGCCGGGGCTGGCTTGGGGTCGTCCGCCGGCTGGGTGTCGGCGTTGTCGTCATCGCGGTCGGCGTCGGTGGGTTGCGGCGCGGCTACGCCGGACACCTCCGAGCCTGCGCCCTGCGGCTCGTGTGGCGCAAGCCCCAGTCCGTCGGCGATCAGCTGCAGCTCATCGTCCAAGCCGCCGCGGCCCTCGGTGCGGTCGAGCCCGGCGACCTCGACGACGTCGCCGCTCACCTTCACCCACACCCGCCGGGGTCGGACGAACAGCGACAGGCAGAGCCCCGCCACGGCGGCCAGCACCGAACCGAACACCAGCCACAACCCAGGCGTGCTCGACACCTGCAGGCTCACCCAGCGCTTCCACCCATTGAACTGAATGGAGCCGCCGCCCGGCACGTCGAACATCTCGCCCGGGACGAGGGTGAAGCGCACCGGCTTGCCGTCTTCGGTCACCTGGGTGAGGCCGGTGCGGTCGAGCGAGTAGACGTTCTCGGGCTGTCCGGTCGACTCCTTGGGCGGGCCGGTCCAGATGTTCAGCAGCAGTTGCGGGTTGAGCGCGTCGGGAAACACCGAAACCCCGACTCCGTTCTGGTCGACCGCGGTGGGCAGGAACAGCGCCTCGAAAGCCAGCCGCTCGGGGCGGGCGAACGGCGCCTTCACCACGCCCACGCTCAGAAAGTTGCCGTCCTGCGGCAGCAGAATCACCGGCCCCGAGAACGCGACGTCGCCGTTGCCGTCCTTGACCGTGACGTCGACCGCGTACCCGTGCCCCACCAGGTGGACGACGCTGTCGCCCAGCACCAGCGGATGGTTCACCTCGAGTTGCTGCTGGGTGGTCACACCGTCGAGGGTGGTGGTGGTGTCGGCCAGAAACACCCGGGCGGCGCCGCGCTGCACCGGGCCGGTTTCGAACTTGGCGGTGAAACTGTCGAGCGTGACGGTGAACGGCACCAACTGGCCGGGGTTGAACAGCCCGCCCGAGCTGAAGTCGTCGAACTGGGTGAGGGTGTTGCTGAACGACTGGCCCTCGACCACGGCCGTGGTGCCCTTGTAACCGAACAGCGCCCCCATGGCCACGCCGCACAGCAGAAACACCAACGACACGTGAAACACCAGGTTGCCCAGTTCGCGCAGGTAGCCGCGTTCGGCGCTGACCGAATCGTCGAGCCGGCGCACCCTGAACCGGCGCTCGCGCAGCACCTGCTCGGCCGTGGCCAGCACCGCCTCGCTGTCGCCGGACGACCCCAGCCGCAGGTGGGCGGGCAGCCGGCCGAGGTTGCGCGGGGTGCGCGGCGGTTCGGCCCGCAGCCCGCGCAGGTACACCCCGATGCGGGGCACGATGCAGCCCACCAGCGACACGAACAGCAGCAGGTAGATCGCGGCGAACCAGGGCGAGGCGTACACGTCGAACACGCCGATGGCGTCGTAGAACGCTCCGAGTTGGGGGTTGTTGGCGATGAACTCGCGCACCCGCACCGGCGAGGTGGGCTTCTGGGGCAGCAACGAGCCCGGAATCGCCGCCAGCGCCAGCGCGAACAGCAGCACCAGGGCGGTGCGCATCGAGGTGAGCTGGGTCCACAGCCAGCGCAGGGTTTCGGCACCACGCAGGGTGCCGCGGCGGTCTTTGCCGGGCCGTGCCGATCGCGAAGCGGCCGGGCTGCCCTCGTCGGCCGGGTCGACGCCCAACTCGCGGTCGGCGTCGTCCTGGGCCCGACCCTCGGCCCGCAGCGTGTCGCGGGCCATCAGATCACCGTTCCGAAGGCCGAGGCCCACTGCCGCAGTTCGGCCATCAGCACGTCCCAGCCGCCGGTGATCAGAAGCACTCCGACGGCGATCATCATCACACCGCCGGTGACCTGCAGCCCCCGGTGATGGCGACGGACGAACTCGACCGTTCCGGCCATGCGGTCGAAGGCGAACCCGGCGATCAGAAACGGCAGGCCGAGCCCCAGCGCGTAGCACAGGGCCAGCACCGCACCGCGCAGCGCGGTGGCCTCGTTGAGCGCCAGGGTGAGCACCACCTGCAGGGCCGGACCGATGCAGGGCGTCCAGCCGAGCGCGAACACGATGCCCAGCAGGGGCGCCGCGGCCAACCCCACCCGGGGCCGCAGGTTGAGCCGCACGGTGCGGCTGGCGAAGGGCACCCAGCCTGCGAACACCAGGCCGAGCACGATGGCCAGCACCCCACCGATCACGTTCAGCTGGGTGCGCCACGTCATCAAGGTGGTGCCCAGCGTGCCGAACAGCACCCCGCCCGACACGAACACGATCGCGAACCCGAGCACGAACAGCGCCGTACCGGCCAGCACCCGTCCGCGCCGGCCGCCCTCTTGCACCTCGGTGACGCTGAGGCCGCTGGCGTAACTGAGGTAGCCGGGCAGCAACGGCAGCACGCACGGCGAGAAGAACGACACCAGGCCGGCCAGCAGCGCCACCGGCATGGCCAGCAGCACCGACCCGCCGATCGCGTCGCGGGCCCAGTCGCCCAGGTCGAAGGCCACCATCAGTTGCCGGCCGCCACTTCTTCGATCAGGGCCACCAGTAGGGCCTCGGTGGCCTCGCCGAGCACCCGGGCGGCGATGCGGCCCTGGGTGTCGACCACCACGGTCGACGGAATCGAGTTGGGCGAGAGCTGGTTGCCGAACCGCAGCAGCAGCCGTCCGTCTGGGTCGAACAGGTTGGGGTAGGGCACCGCGTAGTTGCGAACGAAGGCTTCGGCCTGCGCCTTACCGGCGTCGCGGGTGTTCAGCCCGACGAACAGGGCGGTGTCCGTGGTGCGGTTGGCGGCCCTCACCAGGGCCGGCGCCTCGTGCTGACACGGCGGGCACCACGAGCCCCACACGTTGTAGACGATCACCTTGCCCTGCACCGACGTACTGCTCCACGGCTTGCCGTCGAGCAGGGTGCCGTCGATCACGGGCGCCTCGCGGCGCTGGTCGGGCGCCACCCGGGTGATCGAGCCGTCCCCGCTGATGTAGCCACCCTCGGACGACGTCGAGCCGGTGCAGCCGCCCAGCAACAGGGTGAGGGCAGCGGCCAGCGCAACGATCGTCCGAGTCATCAGGCACCCGGACGGAACAGCACTCTTGACTTCTTGGGCGGCACCAGGTCGGCGGCCGGCTCGGCGTAGTCGACGGCGACGATGTGGCCGTCGATCCAGGTGAAGGACGTGACCGAGGCCAGCCGGCACTGCCGCTTGCGCGGATCGTGCACCAGCGAGCGACCCTCGGCGGCCAACCGGCTGATCCAGATCGGCAGCTCATGCATCACGATCAGCGCCTGCCCGCCGTCGCCGGCAGCCTGCGCGGCCTCAGTCATGGCCGCCTTCACGCGGGCCACGATCGAGGGGTACGGCTCGCCCCACGAGGGCCGCAGCGGGTTGCGCAGCTGCCACAGATTCTGCGGCAGCAGGAGCTTCTCGTTGTATTTGCCGAAGTTGGTGCCCTCGAAGTAGTTGGCCGCCTCGATGACGCGCTCGTCGGTGACGATGTCGAGGTCGGGGTGGTTGGCTGCGATCGGGGCCATCGTCTCTTGGGCCCGCTGCAGCGGCGAGCAGCGCAGGTGGGTGAGCGGCACGTCGGCGAAGTGCTCACCCAGACGCTGCGCCATCGCCCTGCCGATCTCGCTCAGCCCGTAGCCGGGCAGCCTCCCGTAGAGAATGCCGTCCGGGTTGTGCACCTGTCCGTGGCGCACCAGATGGACTACCGATTGCATGGGTGAGGATCGGCCTTTCGCTCGCTCAGCCTCCAACAATACGGGACGCCCCGAGTTGCTCAGTTCTCGGCGGCCAGCCGGACGGCGCGGCGCAGGTCGGCGGCGATGGCCGGCCCGGCCAGTCGCTGCAGCACGGCGGCGAAGGGGGCCAGCACCCCCGCTCCGGTTACGCCGAAGGTGACCGCCAGCCGGGTGCGATCGATGCCCTGGGGGGTGAAGTCGAGGCGCAGGTGCGCGGTCAGCCCGCGCCAGACCCCGGCCTCTTGCCAGTGCTCGGGCCGTTGCGCTGACGTCACGATCATCGCCGGACGGGCGCCCACCGCGGTCAGGTCACGCCAGGTCGTGCCCACCTCGCCCGTACCGTGCACGTCGACGACGGTGCGCAGGCTGCTCTGCCAGTCGGGCCGGGTCCACGGATCGCTCAGGTAGTCGAAGAGCCGTTCGGCGGCCACGGGTGCGTCCAGTTCGACGGTGTGGCTCATCAGGGCTCCAATCGGGCCAGGGCGTCACGCAGTTGGCGTTCGTCGAGAAACCAGATGGCGAGTCGGCGGCCGTCCACGAAGGTCACCGGCACGTGGTCGGTGTGTTCGGCCAGGCTCGGGTCGCCGTCGACGTCACGGGTGGCGAACGAGGCGCCGAGTTCGGCGCAGACCCGCTCGGCGAGCGTCACGGCCTCGACGCACAGGTGGCAGCCATCGCGCACGACGATCGTCACCCGTGGGCCGGGCATCGGCTACTTGCCGGCGCGGCGACGCTGAATGCGCGTCTTCTTCAGAAGCTTGCGGTGCTTCTTCTTCGCCATGCGCTTGCGACGCTTCTTGATGACAGAACCCACGCTCTGACCTTTCGGTGTCGGCCCGAGGCGGGCCTGGTAACTCTCGTTGCTGGGCGGGGCAGGGCCCCGATGGAGTGGCTGGGCTCACCAGCCAACCCCACAAGCTTACCGAGTGCCTGCGCACATGGGCGAATCGTGCGTCGGGGCCGTGTTCGAACCGTCGCTGCAGGGCCGCTCAGCCGGCGTCGTAGAACGATTCGCGCAGGTAGGCGTTCACCGCGTGCTCAGGCACTCGAAAGCTGCGTCCGAACCGAACCGCCTCCAACTCACCGGTGTGAATCAGCCGGTAGACCGACATGCGCGACACCCGCAACATGGCCGCCACTTCGGTGACCTTCAAGAACTTGAGCGCTGAGAGCGGCGTGGGCGACGGGTTGGCGGAATCGTTCATCAGGGCTCTTTTCGGTGTACGGCAACTACGCCGTAATCCCCCTACGGCGGCAGATGTGGAGGACACCCTACCCGCCGACGGGTCGCGACGGCAGCCCGAAATCTGCAGACGAACGAAGGTGCGTGCGGAACCGTCGAGAGAGATCAGGTGGCCGGGCCGGCCAGTGCGCGGCTGCGGTCGCGAGCCGCCTCCATGGCGGTGATGAAGGCCGCCTTCACCCGGTGATCCTCCAGTTGGCGCAGCGCCGCCGCGGTGGTGCCACCCGGCGAGGTCACCTGTTCGCGCAGCACGGTGGGGTGCTGGCCCGACTCGATCAGCAGCTTCGCCGAACCGAACATGGTCTGGTTCACCAGGGTGGTCGAGATGTCGCGGGGCAGGCCCAGCATGACGCCGGCGTCGATCATCGCTTCGACCACGAAGAACAGGTACGCGGGGCCCGAACCCGAGATGGCGGTGACCGCGTCCTGATAGGCCTCCGGCACAGTGATGGCCTTGCCGAGTGCCTGCATCAGTTCCAGCGCGTGGGCCACGTCGTCGTCGGACGCGCTCGAACCGGCCGACACTGCGGCCATGCCCTCGCTGACCAGGGCCGGGGTGTTGGGCATCACCCGCACGACCGGCGTGCCTGCGGGCAGGTGGCTCTCCAGCGCCTTGGTGGTGACGCCCGCACACAGTGACACCAGCAGGGTGCCGGGGCGCAACACCGGGGCGATGTCGGGCAGCACGGCAGGTACGTCCTGCGGCTTGACCACCAGAATCACCGTGTCGGCCTGCGCGGCGGCGTCGGCGTTGTGCTCGGCGGCCGCGATGCCGTGGGCGGCCGTCATCTCGGCCCGGCGAAACTCGCGACGGTCGGCCACCACGATGTCGTCGGACGACCATCCGCCCCTGAGCAACCCGCTGACCAGGGCCTCGCCCATCACGCCCGCGCCGATCACGGCCAACCGCGTCATCGCCGGCCCGCCAGCAACTCGGCCACCTGCACGGCGTTCAGCGCGGCCCCCTTGCGCAGGTTGTCGTTGCTGAGAAACAGCACGATGCCGCGTCCGTCCGGCACCGACTGGTCGGTGCGGATGCGTCCGACGAAGCTCGGGTTGCGGCCGGCCGCCAGCCGAGGGGTCGGCACGTCGGCGAGTTCGACGCCGGGAGCGGTGGCGAGAATGCCGCGCGCGCGGTGCGGGCTCAGTTCTTCGGCGAACTCTGCGTGCACCACGAGCGAGTGGCCCGAGAACACCGGCACCCGCACGCAGGTGCCGGCCACCGCGAGGTCGGGAAGGTGCAGAATCTTGCGTGACTCGTTGCGCAGCTTCTGCTCCTCGTCGGTTTCGTCGGTGCCGTCGTCGACCACCGAGCCGGCCACCGGGATCACGTTGAACGCGATCGGCGCCAGGTAGGGCGAGGTGTCGGCGACCGCGTCGAGGTGACCGTGCAGGGTCAGTTCTGAGGCGTTGTGCGTGTCTTGGGTCTGGGTCAGCAGCGCATCGATGCCCTTGACGCCCGACCCTGACACGGCCTGATAGGTGGCCACGATCAGGCGCTGCAGAACGGCGGCGTCGTGCAGGGGCTTGAGCACGGGCATGGCGGCCATGGTGGTGCAGTTGGGGTTGGCGATGATGCCCTTGGGCGGGTTCTCGGCGTCCTCGGGGTTGACCTCGCTGACCACCAGCGGCACGTCGGGGTCTTTACGCCAGGCGCTGGAGTTGTCGACCACCAAGGCCCCGGCGGCGGCCACCCTGGGGGCGTACTCGCGCGACATGGTGGCGCCGGCCGACATCAGCGCGATGTCGAGGCCGCCGAAATCGGCGGTGGCGGTGTCTTCGACGGTGATCGACTCGCCCTTGAAGTCGATCTGCTTACCGGCCGAACGGGCCGACGAGAAGAACCTGATCGAGTCGACCGGAAAGTCGCGCTCGACCAGCAGTGACCGCATCACATTGCCGACGGTGCCGGTGGCACCGAAAACTCCCACACGCATGAGGGTCAGCCTATCGGTGCCGGCACGGGAGGCCGGGCAAGGGCCATCCGGGCTGGCTCGCCGACCCACCTTGAACGGGTGAACGGTAATCGGAACCGTCCCCAATACCGGTCAGAGCCAGTCGACGTAGGGGGCGATCAGCGAATAGCCGACGAAGGCGAACAGGTCGAGAATGATGTGCGCGGCCACCAGCGGGCCGATGCGTTTGGTGCGCAGATAGATCCAGCCGAAGACCAGCCCCATCGCCAGGTTGCCGACGAAGCCGCCGAAGCCCTGGTACAGGTGGTACGAACCGCGGATCACGGCACTGCCGATCAACACGGCCGCGACACTCCAGCCGGCCTGGCTCATGCGGGTGAACCAGTAACCGACGATCACCACCTCTTCGAGCACGCCGTTCATGATCGCCAGCCCGATCAGCACCGGCACCGTCCACCAGTTGGCGGCCAGATTCGCCGGTTGCACGTTGGTGTTCAGCCCCAGCGCGCGGGCCGCGAAGTACAACGCCAACCCGGGCACCCCGATGCCGGCGGCGATCAGAAAGCCGCGGCCCAGGTCGTGCCACGGCCGACTCAGGTCGAAGCCGATGCGTGCGCGATCGCCGGTCAGCCGCAGCAGGTACAGCGCCAACAGGGCCGGAACGAGCGGAAACACGATCGCCGCCACCTGGTAGCTCAGGTCGAGCCACGGACGATCCGGCGTCACCGATGCGTTGATGGTGGTGGTCTGCTGCCCCAACGGCTGCGGTCGGGTCAGCTTCTCGGCGATCGACAAGATCGAGTACACCGCCGACTGGCCCAGCGACACCCCCAGCACCAGCAGCACCTCCCAGCCCGGTCGCCTCGCCGGCACCAGGACGTCCGCGGGCTCGCTCACCGGGGTTCGCTCACCGTGGCCAGGTGGGTGCGCGCGAACGCGAGCGCCGAGGCCAACGCCTGTTCACGACCGGCCCGGTCGAGATCGTTGGTGTTCACCTCCAGCACCACGTGGCCGCCGTAGTGGCGCCGGGTCAGTTCGGCCAGCACCTCATCGGCGCCCTGGTTGCCCGTGCCCGGCAGCAGGTGCTCGTCCTTGGCCGACCCGTTGCCGTCGGTGAGGTGGACGTGCGCGAGTCGCTCACCCCAGGCACGAACCAGGTCGAGCGAGTTCTGCCTGGCCGTCGCGGCGTGCGAAAGGTCGAGCGTCAGGTGGTCGTAGTCGAGATCGGACGGATCCCAGCTCGGCTTGTAAGCCTTGAAGTCGCCACCGCCGGGCGCCCGCCAGGGGAACATGTTCTCGACCGCGATCATCACCCCGGTGCGCTGCACGAGGTCACGCACACCCTCGACGAAGTTGGTCGCGTAGCTGCGCTGCCAGCGGAACGGCGGGTGCACCACCACCACATCGGCACCCAGTTGGGTGGCGGCCTGCGTGGCCCGCTCGAGCTTGGCCCACGGGTCGGTGCCCCACACCCGCTGGGTGATCAGCAGGCACGGCGCGTGCACGGCCAACACCGGTATCTGGTGGTAGTCGCGCAGCCGCTGCACGGCGTCGACGTCGGCGGCCAGCGGATCGATGCCCACCATCACTTCGACGCCGTCGTAATCGAGCAGGCTCGCCACCTCGAAACCGGCCGCGGTGGTCTCGGGGTACACCGACGACGTGGACAGCGCCACCTTGACGCCTGACGAGGCATTCACGCCCGCCATGATAGGCCGCGCCACGAGCGGTGGAGGCCTGTCGCGTCGAGCCCACAGGGGCTCTCGGATGCCCGATTTCGCATCCACGGCACCCTGACGTGACAATGGGCCCATGCATGTCGATCATCTGACTTTCGCGGCCGGTCCGGCCGGCCTCGCGGCAGAGGTCGAGCGGTTGGGTGACCTGCTGGGCGCGAAGTTTCGTGACGGCGGCTTTCACCCCCGCTTCGGCACCCGCAACAACATTCTTCCGCTGGCCGATGATCGCTACCTCGAGGTCGTCGAGGTGCTTGAGCACCCGGCCGCCGAGAAAGCACCGTTCGGCCAGGCCGTGCGGGCGCGGTCCGAAATGGGCGGCGGCTGGCTCGGTTGGGTGGTCTCGGTGCCCGACCTGGCACCGTACGAAGCACGGCTCGGCCGCGAAGCGGTTCGCGGGTCGCGACACTTTCCCGACGGACGCCTGCTCGAGTGGGAGCAGATCGGGGTCAAGGGGCTGATGTCAGACCCGCAGCTGCCCTACTTCATCAAATGGACCAGTGACGAGTCGGTGCTCCCCCGGGCACTCGGTGGCCAGTTGCAGTTGGCCGAGCTCGAGATCGCGGGCAACGAAGAGCGGGTCGAAGACTGGATCGGCGCCGAGGTCGACGGCAGCTTCGACGGCGTCTACATTCGCTTCACCTCGCCCAACGGCCAGCCCGGCATCGACGCGGTGACCTTCAACACCCCCGCCGGACGCGTGCGCATCTGACCCTTCGCGCGCGGCGGCTGACGAAACTGTCAGCCGCTCGCCCTAGCCTGCGGTACATGGCCAAAACCGCTGTCGCCCACCGTTGCTCAGAGTGCGGCTGGACGAGCGCCCGCTGGGTCGGGCGCTGCAACCAATGCCAGGCGTGGGGTTCGATGGCACCGCACACGTCCACACCGTCACGAGGGTCCGTCGCCGGTGCGGCGGTGATGAGCGCGGCTCGTCCGATCAGAGACGTTCCGCTGCACGAGGCCGCCTCGACCCCCACCGGGGTCGGCGAGCTCGACCGGGTGCTGGGCAGCGGCCTGGTGGCCGGCGCGGTGGTGCTGCTGGCGGGTGAACCCGGGGTCGGCAAGTCGACGCTGCTGCTCGACGTGGCCGCGCGGTGGGCCGGCGGTGGGCGGCGCACCCTGTACGTGTCGGCCGAAGAGTCCGCCGCCCAGGTGCGGCTGCGGGCGGGGCGCACCGGGGCCCTGCACGACCAACTGTTTCTGGCTGCCGAAACCGATCTCGGCGCGGTACTGACGCACATCGAACAACTCGACCCCGAACTGCTGGTTCTCGACTCGGTGCAGGCCGTCACGGTCAGCGGCACCGACGGAGTGGCGGGCGGGGTGGCGCAGGTGCGCGAGGTCACCAACGCCCTGGTGCGGGTCGCGAAGCAACGCCGGTTGCCGGTGCTGCTGGTGGGCCACGTCACCAAAGACGGCACGGTGGCCGGCCCCCGGCTGTTGGAGCATCTGGTCGACGTGGTGCTGTCGTTCGAGGGCGACCGGCACAGCGGGCTGCGGCTCGTGCGGGCCACCAAGAACCGGTTCGGGCCGGCCGACGAGGTGGGTTGTTTCGAGATGACCGAGGGCGGCATCCGTGAGGTGGCCGACCCGAGCCACCTGTTCACCTCGGCCCGCGCCGAGCCGGTGCCGGGCACCGCGTTGACGGTCACCCAAGAAGGCCGGCGGCCGCTGCTGGGCGAGCTGCAGGCGCTGGTGGCGCCGTCCGCTGCGCAAACGCCGCGACGGGTCACGCACGGCCTGGAAGGCGGTCGCGTGTCGGTGATTCTCGCGGTGCTCGAACGCAAGGCCAAGGTGCGCCTGCACAACAAAGAGGTCTACGTGTCCACCGTCGGCGGAGCCCGCGTGGTCGATCCGGCTGCCGACCTGGCCGTTGCCCTCGCTGTGGCGTCCGCGGCCGCCGAGCACGCCTTTCACCGGCCGCTGATCGCGTTGGGCGAGGTGGGGCTGTCGGGTGAGGTGCGCCGCGTCGCGGGGGTCGAGCGGCGGATCGCCGAAGCGGCCCGGCTGGGGTTCGGCCTGGCTCTGGTGCCGCCGGGCAGCAACATCGGCCTGAGGGGTATGCGGGCCGTCGAGGTGGGCACCGTGGCTGCGGCGGTCGATCTGTTGCAGCTGCGTCCGCCGAAGCGTCGCGACCCCGAGGCCCCGAGGTTGCGGCTGGCCGAGTAGAGTGCGGCCAACCCCACCAACCCGAGGTCACGTGTGAACGCAACGTCCAGCCGGCTCAACCGCGCCCTGCCTCTGATCGCGCCGGGCACCGAGCTGCGCGACGGGCTCGACCGCATCGTGCAGGGCCGCACGGGCGCGCTGGTCACGCTGGGCAACAACGCCCGGCTGCAGGCGCTGGCCACCGGGGGGTTCGCCATCGACGTCGCCTTCACCGGCACCGCGCTGCGCGAGCTGGCAAAGATGGACGGTGCGATCATTCTCAACGACGCCCTCGACCGCATTCTGTTCGCCGGTGTGCACCTGATGCCCGACGCGAGCGTCGAAACGTCCGAAACCGGCACCAGGCACCGCACCGCAGACCGGGTGGCCAGCCAGACCGGCGTGCCGACCGTCACGGTGTCGGCGTCGATGTCGACCATTTCGTTGTTCGTCGACGGCCGGCGCTGGGTGGTGCAGCGGCCTGAGCAGCTGCTGGCCCGGGCCAACCAAGCCCTGGCCACCCTGGCGCGGTACGCCACGAGGCTCAACGAGGCCACGGCGCGCCTCTCGGCGGCAGAAGTGCACGATGCCGCCGCGGTGCGCGACATCGCGCTGGTCGCCCAGCGGCTCGAAATGGTGCGGCGGCTGCAGCAAGAGGTCAACGGCTACGCGATCGAATTGGGCACCGATGGCCGGCTGGTGCGTCTGCAACTGCGCGAGTTGGTGATGGGGCTCGACCAACTGGGCACCCAGTTGGAACGCGACTACGCCGACGGTGCCGCCCCGCTGCGGCTGGCGCCGCTGGCCGCGCTCGACAGTGACGACCTGGCCCACCCTGCGCTCATCGCCCGGGCCTGTGGTCTGGGCGACGATCTGGGGCTTCGAGTGTCTGCCCGCGGGCACCGCCAACTGGCCCAGATCGCCCAACTCTCACCCGAAGTCGCCGAAACCCTGGTGGTGCACTTCGGCGACCTGCAGGCCCTGTTCGGCGCCAGCACGTCCGACCTGCTGGGTGTTGACGGTGTCGACTACGCGATCGCCCGCGCGGTGCGCGAGGGCCTGATCAGGCTGGCCGAATCGGCCTACGCCGAGCGCCTCGACTGAACCGCGTCACTTGGTGATGGTGAACACGAACCGGTCGCTGGAAGACTCACGGTAGAGCGCCGTGGCGCTGTAGGTGCCGGCACCCAGTTTGCTCTTGGCCTGCTCGCAACCATCAGCCGATCGGTACAGCCCCCAGGGCACCTTGAACTCGACGCTGGCGCCGGCCTTGAGGGTCTGCTTCTTCAGCTCGGGCAGCCACTTGTCGCAGTGGCCGCTGCTCCAGATCAGGTCACTGCCGGAAGCAACCCGTAGCAGGAACGTTGCCTTGTTGATCTCCATCACGCACGGCAGCGCGGTGTTGTTCTCGGCGGTGACACTGAACGTCTGCTTGCCGTCGGACTTCACCGACTTGAACCCGGCGAGGGTGAGCTGCACCCCGATCGGCTCACAGGCCGTCGGAGCCGTCGACGAGGGGCTGGGCGACGCGCTCGGGGTGCCGCTCGGCGGGTCTGAGGGCGAGCCGGACGACGAGGGAACGGTGGCCGACGGTGCCGGCGTGGTGGCGGCCGGAGTGGCTGTGGTCGGCTGGTTCTTCGGCGTGAACGCCCAGATCAGCAGCCCGATGACGACGACGGCGATCAGCGCGACCAGGCCCCGACGAATCCAGTACACCGACGGCGGTTGCGGACCTTTGCCAGTCAGCACTTCGCTCATGTCGCAAGGTTAGGCAACCTCACCCGGTTGCGAGGCGCACCACGCCGGGGGTACCGCCTACAGTGGGCCGGTGGATCGCACCGAGCTGGCGACAGTCGTCATCGACTGGTACCACCGGCATGCCCGCGACCTGCCGTGGCGCCGCGCCGACGCCTCGCCGTGGGGGGTGATGGTCAGCGAGTTCATGCTGCAGCAGACCCCGGTGGCGCGGGTGCTGCAACCCTGGCAGCAGTGGCTCGTGAGGTGGCCCACGCCGGCCGCGCTGGCCGCCGAGCCGGTGGGCGAGGCTGTGCGGGCCTGGGGACGGCTGGGCTACCCGCGCCGCGCCCAGCGACTGCACGCCGCCGCCACCGTGATCACCGGGCGGCACGGCGGGCGGGTGCCGAGCGACCCCGACGAGCTGCGCGCGCTGCCCGGCGTGGGCGACTACACGGCCGCGGCGATCGCCAGCTTCGCCTACGGCGCGGCCGAGGTGGTGCTCGACGTCAACGTGCGGCGCGTGCTGGCCCGGCTGGACGGCGGCGCCGATGCACCCCTGGGCGCTCCGACCGCGGCGGAGCGACGGCGCGCTGCCGCGTGGCTGCCGGAGCGGCACGCGGCGGTGTGGTCGGTGGCGGCCATGGAACTCGGCGCTCAGGTCTGCCGGTCGGCCCGGCCCGACTGCCCGGCCTGCCCGGTCGCGACGTCGTGCCGCTGGCTGGCGGCCGGACGGCCACCGGGCCCGGCTCGTCCGCGGCAGTTGTACGCAGGCACCGACCGCGCCGCACGCGGGCACGTGCTGGCGGCGTTGCGTGCGCTGCCGACCGGCCGCTCGGCCGATGCCGCCACGTTGGTGGGCGGATGGCCCGATCAGGCCCAGGCGTCCGCCGCGCTGCAGTCTCTGCTGTCCGACGGCCTGGTACGCACCGACCGCGAGGGGTACACCCTCTGACGGCGGCGGCGCTCCCACGGCGCCGTATTCTGGACGGCCAGGAGGGGAATCGATGAGCAACGAGCAGCAGTCGCCGTGGACCAGCGGTGCCGGTTTCGGCACCCCCCACCCGGCGCCCCAGCAGCCACCGGCGAGCAACTACACCAACCCGGTCGTGCACCCCGAGCCCAGCCGTGCCCAAGAACCCAGCGGCTGGTCTGAACCCCAGCACTTCGGCGTGCTCGAGCCCGTCACGGCACCCCCGCTGCAGTTCGGCCAGCAGTTGCCCTACGGCTACGGCACGCCCCCGCTGCCCGAGCACCCGAACTCGAATCTGGTACTCACCCTCGGCATCGTGGGCATGTGCGCCAACTTCATCATGTTTCCGTTCATCAGCCCCATCGCGTGGTACCTGGGCGCCAAGGCCAAGCGCGAACTGGTCAACAATCCCGGGGTCTACCGCGACACCGGCAAGCTGACCGCCGGTTACGTACTGGGCATTGTGGGCAGCATGTTCGTCATCGCAGGCATTCTGCTGATCGTCGGCCTCATCGCGGCCTTCACGCTGTCGTGATGTGCAACGCCACGACGCCCCCGACAGCCTGGCTGTCGGGGGCGTTGCGGTACCGGGTCAGTTGGTGAGTTCGGCCGGCACGTCGGGCATCTGGGCCTTCGGCACGCCGTTGAACGAGAACGGCAACTCCGAACCCTCGGGCGCCACGTCCACAACCACGATCTCACCGGGGTGAATGTCGGCGAACAGGATCTTCTCGGCCAGAATGTCTTCGATGTCGCGCTGAATCGCACGCCGCAGCGGACGGGCTCCCAGCACCGGATCGTAGCCACGCTTGGCGATCAGGGCCTTGGCCGCGTGCGTGAGCTCGATGCCCATGTCGCGGTCACGCAGCCGGTTCTCGATCTCGCCCACCATCAGGTCGACGATGCGCTCGATGTCGGCCTGCGACAACTGGTGGAACACCACGATCTCGTCGACGCGGTTGAGGAATTCGGGACGAAAGTGCTGCTTGAGCTCGTCCGACACCTTGGCCTTCATCTTTTCGTAGCTGCTGACACTGTCGGCCGACTGGCTGAAGCCCAGGTTGACCGCCTTGGAAATGTCGCGGGTACCCAGGTTGGTGGTCATCACGATCACCGTGTTCTTGAAGTCGACGACGCGACCCTGCGCGTCTGTCAACCGGCCCTCGTCGAGAATCTGCAACAGCGAGTTGAAGATGTCGGGATGGGCCTTCTCGATCTCGTCGAAAAGCACCACACTGAACGGCTTGCGGCGCACCTTTTCGGTGAGCTGGCCGCCTTCTTCGTACCCCACGTAGCCAGGAGGAGACCCGAACATGCGTGACGCCGTGTGCTTCTCGGAGTATTCGCTCATGTCGAGGGTGATCAACGCATCTTCATCGCCGAACAGGAATTCGGTGAGCGCCTTGGTGAGTTCGGTCTTGCCCACACCCGAGGGCCCGGCGAAGATGAACGAGCCCGACGGCCGCTTGGGATCCTTCAAGCCGGCGCGGGTACGCCGGATCGACCGCGAGAGCGCCTTGACCGCGTCGTGCTGGCCGATGTAGCGCTTGCCGATCTCTTCTTCCATCTTGAGCAGCCGCGAGGACTCTTCTTCGGTGAGCTTGAACACCGGAATGCCGGTGGCAGAGCTGAGCACCTCGGCGATCTCTTCTTCGCCGACCTCGGCCGGCACGTCGGAGTCGCCGACCTTCCACGCCTCTTCCTTCTCGGAGCGGGCGATCAGCAGCTTGCGCTCGTCATCACGCAGCCGGGCGGCGCGTTCGAAGTCTTGCGCGTCGATGGCGGCCTCTTTTTCGAGCCGCACCTTGGCGATGCGCTCGTCGAACTCGCGCAGGTCGGGCGGTGCGGTCATGCGCCGAATACGCAGCCGGGCGCCCGCCTCGTCGATCAGGTCGATCGCCTTGTCGGGCAGGAACCGGTCAGAGATGTACCGGTCGGCCAGTTGCGCGGCCGCGGTGAGCGCGGCGTCGGTGATGGTGATGCGGTGATGCGCCTCGTAGCGGTCGCGCAGGCCCCGCAGAATGTCGATGGTCAGCGCGATGGACGGCTCGGCCACCTGGATCGGCTGGAACCGGCGTTCGAGCGCGGCGTCCTTCTCGATGTACTTGCGGTACTCGTCGAGCGTGGTGGCGCCGATGGTCTGCAGCTCGCCACGAGCGAGCATCGGCTTCAGGATCGACGCGGCGTCGATGGCTCCCTCGGCGGCACCCGCACCCACCAGGGTGTGGATCTCGTCGATGAACAGCACCACGTCACCGCGGGTCTTGATCTCTTTGAGCACCTTCTTCAGGCGCTCCTCGAAGTCGCCACGGTAGCGTGAACCGGCCACCAGAGCGCCCAGGTCGAGGGTGTAGATCTGCTTGTCACGCAGCGTTTCGGGCACGTCGCCGCGCACGATCGCCTGCGAAAGGCCCTCGACCACGGCGGTCTTGCCCACGCCGGGCTCGCCGATCAGCACGGGGTTGTTCTTGGTGCGGCGCGACAGCACCGTCATGACCCGCTCGATCTCTTTCTCACGGCCGATCACCGGGTCGAGCTTGTTCTCGCGGGCGGCCTGGGTGAGGTTGCGGCCGAACTGGTCGAGAATCGAGCTGCCCTGCTGGGCCGGGCCGCTTTCGGGCGCACCCGCGGTGGCCGCCTCTTTGCCCTGGAAACCGCTGAGCAGCTGCAGCACCTGGTTGCGCACCCGGTTGAGGTCGGCGCCGAGCTTGATCAGCACCTGGGCGGCGACACCCTCACCCTCACGGATCAGGCCGAGCAGAATGTGCTCGGTGCCGATGTAGGGGTGGTTGATCTGCAGCGCCTCGCGCATCGAGAGCTCGAGCACCTTCTTGGCCCGCGGCGTGAACGGAATGTGACCGGTGGGCGCCTGCTGGCCCTGCCCGATGATCTCTTCGACCTGTTCGCGCACAGCCTCGAGTGAAATGCCCAGCGCCTCCAGCGCCTTGGCCGCAACACCCTCGCCCTCGTGAATCAGGCCGAGCAGAATGTGCTCGGTGCCGATGTAGTTGTGGTTCAGCATGCGGGCTTCGTCCTGGGCCAGAACGATCACCCGGCGGGCACGGTCGGTGAACCGGTCGAACATGTGCAAACTCCTCACTCCGGCTGAGCCGGACGCCGTCGGCAGGGTCGGCCGACCCGCCCAGGCACTGTCAGTCTATGCAACCCGCACCCGGCGCGATCTGTTCCGGCTACGCCAACGGCGAACGGCCCGGGTAATTACCGGGGCCGTTCGTTGGTCGAAATCGACGATGTGCTCAGCTGTGCGCCCGGTCGTAGGCCTCGCGCACCTCGGCAGGCACCCGGCCCCGGGCCGACACGTTGTGGCCGTTCTCGGCCGCCCACGCACGGATCTCGCCCGCAGAGCTGCCCCCGGCCCGGCGACGTCCGCCCGACTTGCGACGGCCACCCACCCGGCGGCCGGCCGCGACATACGGTGCCAGCAGGTCGCGCAGCTTCTGCGCGTTGGCCTCGGACAGGTCGATCTCGTAACTGACCGAATCGACACCGAACACAATGGTCTCGGCGGCTTCGCTGTTGTCGAGATCGTCTTCGAGACGATAGACGATACGTTGCGCCATATTCTTTCCTCCCACGTCGAGTGATGTTTTCACCTGGTCTGTTCCCCCGATCAGCCATGTGAGTCACAACCTTACAGGCAATCAAATGCAATGCAAACTTGCGAACAGCGCAACCCGCAGTGAAAAATCCTTCATTTTGTACCTGCGGTTAGTGCGCCGATGCACCACTGATCAGATGTTGCCCAAAGACGACGATCCGAGAAAACCGGTGAATTGAGGGCGGTCAGGGTATGCGTCAAGCGGGACGGCTGATCGCGGGCCGATCGTCAATTCGCCACAGCTCGCGGGCCGTCACCCACGGGTCGGGCGAATCGGTGCGCGGCGCCAACTCGACCACCGGAGCCGGAGGGTGCAGCACCGCCTGAAGTTCGAGTTCGACCCGCAGCGCCTCGAAGTTGCCACGCAGAGTGGAGAGTTCCTGCTGCAGGGCGCAGGTGCGGGCCTTCGACTGCTGCAACTGTGCGTTCAGGTCGTCGAACCGGCCCGCCAGAGTGCCCAGCACGGCCCGGTTGCGCTTGCGTTCGGCCCGCAGTTGCTCGTTGAAGCGCATGGCTTGGCCCAGTTCGGCCGCCCTCGACACTCGTTCGGCCGCCCGATTCTGGCGCCAGGCCAGCGTGCAGGCCAGCACCGCGCCGGCCAGCAGGGCCGCGACCGCAACCCCGCGGCTCAGCCGGTCGCCGAACAACACGATCAGCACGGCGGCGCAGCCGACCACGGCCAGCACCGCGAATGAAGCGATTCGCCCCCGCGACGGGCGGCGCACACGACTCGAATGAGGCTTCACGAGCGCAGCCTAACCGGGGCTGGGCGCCCCTTTTGGATCACCTCCGGGCGCGTCGCTGGAATCGTCGTCGGGCGGCAGCTGACAGGCGCGTTCCAACGCCCAGCCCGCCACCGCGAGCACCGCGCTGAGTAACGCGACCGCCGTAGCGACGAGCGCACGTTCACGCGGCAGCGCTGCGTCTAGGTACGGCAGGGCGCGCATCGCCACCGTGGCGTAGCCCGCCGCCAGGGCCGTACCGCCGATCATCGCCGCCTTGCCGGCCAGCAACAGCCCGACCGCCCGTTGCGGCTCGATCGCCTCACGCTTCACGTGCACGACACGGTGGGTCCAACGGGCGGCCAGGGCGGTGGCGACAGCCAGCACGGCGACGACCGCGGCGGCCAGCAACGGCACCGCCGGCGCAGGCCACCCCAGGCCCTCGATCGCCGACAGCGCGAGCCAGGTCAACCCGGCCCCGGTGACGCCCGCGATCAGCAGCACGGTGGCGCCGGTCGGCTCGACCGACGGGCGGGGCTGAGGCATCAGATCTCGATCGTCAGATCGTCGCGCCGGCGAACTCCGGAGCTGTCGATGCCGGCCAGCAGGGCCGCCACCGGGCCTCGCTCGGGGACGTCCGCCGTGGGGTCGATGTCGAGCCAAGGCGCCAGCACGAAGGCTCGCTCGTGCGCCCGCGGGTGGGGCAGAGTCAGCAGCGGTGTGTTCTTGATGCGCTCCCCCACGACGATCAGGTCGACGTCCAGGGTGCGTGGGCCGCCGGGCACCTCGCGGGTACGACGGTAGGCGTTCTCGATCGCCTGGGCCCGTTCGAGCAGCACCGGCGAGGCCAAGGTCGAGTCTGCTCGAACCACCGCGTTGAGAAACTGCGGCTGGTCGAGCACGTCACCCACCGGATCGGTTTCGTATACCGGCGACACGTCCACGACGGTCAGGTTCGGTGTGGCGCGCAGCGAATCGACCGCACCCTGCAGATAGCCGAGCCGGTCACCCAGGTTCGACCCGATCGAGAACACCACCGAACGAATCGGCACCATGCCGGCGAGGGTGTCGACGTCGAAGTCGAGGTGAAAGTTCGGAAACGCGTCGGCCTGGGTCATGCGGGGCGGCTCCTGGTGATGGTGACGGTGATGTCGGTCAACTCGACAGGCATGACCGCGTTCGGCTTGTGCACGGTCACCTCGACCGCTCCGACCAGCGGGTGCCGCAGGCAGGTGCGGGCGATGCGTTCCGCAAGTGACTCGATCAGGTTGACGGGTTCGCCGGTCACGTCCGCCGCGATGACGCGCGCCAACTCGGCGTAGTCGAGGGTGGTGGCGAGCTCGTCCGAATCGGGGCGAGACAGCAGTTCGCAGGTGACGTCGACCACGAACGTCTGCGGCTGAGCACGCTCGAAGTCGTAGACCCCGTGGGTCGCGCTGAACCGCATGCCGGTCAGCCGGACCCGGTCGGGCATCGCCTGCATGCACTCACCTCCGAGAAGCGAGGTTACTCCACGGTGCGCGCCAGCCGGCCCACCACCGCGATGGCGTCGCGTTGGGCTCGCACGGTGTGCGTGCGCACCGCCCAGACGCCGCGCTCGGCCAGCAGCACGGTGAGGGCGAGTGTGGCGTCGTCACGTTCCTTGGCGGTTCGGCCGTCGAGCAGGTCGCCGAGAAATCGCTTCCGCGACGCACCGATCAGCAATGGCCGGCCAAGGCTCGCCAGCTGGTCGAGGCCGGCCAGCAACGTCCAGTTGTGCTCGGTGGTCTTGGCGAAACCGAGGCCCGGGTCGAGCACGATCTGATCGAGCTCGATGCCGGCATCGAGCGCCGCGTCGAGGCGATCGCTCAGTTCACTGTGCACGTCGGCCACCACGTCGTCGTAATGGGCGAGGTTGTGCATCACGTCGGACTGGCCGCGCCAGTGCATGGCGATGTAGCCCACGCCCAACTCGGCCACGGCGGGCAGCATGGCAGGGTCGCCGAGGCCACCCGACACGTCGTTGACGACGGCGGCGCCCGCTTCGACTGCGGCTCGGGCCACCTCGGCGCGCATCGTGTCGACGCTGATCACCGCCCCGCCGCTCGCCAGTTCACGAATCACCGGCACCACGCGCCGCAACTCGCCCCGCGCATCGACCCGCTGGGCGCCCGGCCGGGTGGATTCGCCCCCGATGTCGATCAGGTCGGCGCCCTGCTCGATCAGGTCGAAGCCGCGCGCGACGGCGCGTTCGGTCGAGGCGTAGTCGCCACCGTCCGAGAACGAGTCGGGGGTGACGTTGATGATGCCCATCACCAGGGTTCGTCCCTGATCGAGCAACTGTCGCATCGGATCAGCGTACCGACGCCCCTTTGTGGTTGAAATTCCTCGACTTGACTCACGTAAAAGGTCCGGGAAGGGCAGCGCGTGCCTCACATGAGGATGTCCGCCTAGCTGTTGGGGTTCCCTGGCCCTGTGAGCAGGGAGTTGTCGATGGCGTCGCGCCGTGATGTGACCAAGAAGTTCGCCCGCGAATACGCGAAGGCGGACAGAGCTGAGAAGAGCCGTATCCTCGACGCGCTAGTGGCGTCGACGGGCTGGACCCGCGATCACGCCCGCCGAGCGATCCGGGCCGCGGCCACCCGCAAGGGCGCGGCCCGCGACCAGCAGCGGAAACCACGCCCACGCAAGTACTCCTACGATGCGCTGATCGTGTTGCAGGAGGTGTGGCGGCTGGCCGGTCAACCATCGGGCAAGTACCTGGCCGTGGTGATGGAGGACACCCTGTGTCGGCTGGTTCGAGACCGTGAGCTCGGCAAGGTCGCCGACCGGGTCAGCGACACGGTGATCGACGAACTAAGGTCGATGTCGGCAGCCACGATCGACCGTTACCTGAAACCGCACAAGGCTGCCGGCTACCCCGCCGCCGGCCTGTCCAGCACCCGACCCTCGCACATCCTGCGGTCCTCGATCCCGCTGCGCACCGCGACCGACGACCCGATCACCGTGCCCGGGTTTCTGGAGTTGGACACTGTCGCTCACTGCGGCCACACACTCAAAGGCGAGTTCCTTCGCACCTTGTCAGCAACCGATCCGGTGACCGGCTGGACCATGCTGCGCAGCATCCGCAACAACGCGTTCGTGCACGTCCACGCCGGCCTGGAATGGATCGCCAAACTGGCACCCCTCCCGATCGCCGGCATGGACTTCGACAACGGCTCCGAGTTCATGAACTGGTCCGTGATCGCCTGGTGCGACGACCACCACATCCCGATCACCCGCGGCCGGCCCTACCACCACAACGACAACGCCCACATCGAGCAACGCAACGGCGACTGGGTCCGCCGCCACGCCTTCCGCTACCGCTACGAAACCGACACCGAACTCGCCCTGCTCAACCAACTCTGGGACCTGGTCATGGCCCGCAAGAACCACCTGCTGCCCTGCGTCAAAGCCGTCGACTGGACCCAGACCCGCAGCGGCCGCAAGAAGCGTGTCTACGACAAACCCAAAACCCCCTACCAGCGGCTCCTCGACACCGGCCCGCCCGACCCCGCGACCCGTGCCCGGCTCGCAGCCGAACACGACAAGCTCAACCCAGCACGCATCACCCGAGGCATCAACCACATCCAGCAACAACTCATCGACCTAGCCAAAGCACGCACCCTCGGCACCCGCCCCGCCGCCTAACCATCCGGACATTTCATATGAGGCACGCGCCAATCACCCGCGGACATCTTGACGTGAGGCAAGACGTTCCTGCCCCTTGAAAGGCCGCGGGGTCGGTTCCGCCAACTTGTGGTTGAAATAAATACTCCCCTGGGGTATCTATTTCAACCACTAAGTGGCGTGGCTGCCACAGGGGCCCGCATCGGGGCGCCATTTCAACCACAAAGTGGGGGCGCTGCGGCGAGCGCCCGTTTCACCCGTTCGATCACACGATCAGGCCGCAGCATGATTTCCTTCGCCAACCAGCGCACCATCGGGTAGTCGAGGTCGCGCAGTACTTGCTCACGCTCCTTCTCACGTGCATACCCCTGCGGGTCGGCATACTTCACGGCGCCGTCGCACTCGCCGACCAACCGATGCTCCGGCCAGTAGAAGTCGGGAAACAGCTGACCGATCGGTGTGTCGATCATCACCTGATACGCCGGTTCCGGCAGCCCGGCCAGGTGAAAGTGCCCCGCCGACAACGACTCCGGCGGCGACTCGCGGCGCGCATCGGTCAGCTCGATCGCCTGCGTCAGTCCGGCCGGCAGTCGGGCATCGGCGGCTTGAGCAAAGAGCTCGCGCGCGGCCGCCATCAACCGTGGGTTGGCGTAGTCCGTGCGTCGCGGGTTGCTGATCATGGCGGCGCACAGCAGCCTGGCCGCCCCGTCGAGAATCACCAGCGCCTCGGGCAGCGGCCGGCCGGTGGCCAGATCGACCGCGGTGCGCGCCAGCGTGGTGACCGGCCGTCCCTTAGTGTCACGGGTGACGACCGAAGGGACCAGTTCGGCCAGGTGATGCACGACCCGGCCGCGTCGTGCCCGCGACGACTCCAACCGCGGCAGGGTGAGACTGACCGGGGCGTCATGCCACTGCCCAAAGCCCGGGTGCGGCAACTGCCAGGCCGCACCGGCAGATTCATGACTCAGCACCCCGCTGGGGCAGACCTCGAGTTCGGCCAGGGCGCGTATCAGGTGCTGATCGCGTGCATGCTCGGGCCACACGGTGGAGTCGATGAACACGCCCCGCCGGATTCGGTACAGCCGGCCAGAGCTCAGGGCGGTGCGAATCATCTGCGCGGTGACGCCATGCGCCAGTAGTTGCCGGCGAGTGCTGGGCGTCTTGGGCAACAGGCAGGGCTTGGGCGGGCGCATCCCCCCAATGTGAAGCACCGGCCGCACGGAGAGGGCCCGCGAGCATGGTCGGCGAGAAATCTGTGGATAACTGCCGGAGGTTCGACAGGCTCAACCGCCTGTGCGCTCGGTCGGCTGGACGGCCGTTGCTGGTCGTCACCGCCCGGTCGGACGGCGCGCTGTTCGGCACTCGCCGGAATGAAGGGGCCGGTTCGATCGCCCCACCACGCCATCCCGGCGGACGGACGCCGGGATCTCACACGTACAGCCCAGTACTCAACGCGACCGCGCTCACTCGACGGGTCACGGCAGAGATTCCGGCGTTCGCCGGAATGACGAAGTGGTGCGCGACCCCGGCCTTCGTGCGCTTCAGCCGATGATCAGGCTCATCGCCTCGGCGCGGATGGCCGGGTTGCGCAGCGTGCCGCGCACGGCCGAGGTGACCGTGCGCGCCCCCGGTTTGTGCACCCCACGCATGGTCATGCACAGGTGCTCGCAATCGATCACCACGATCACCCCACGGGGCTCCAGGTGCTCCATCAGCGCGTCGGCGATCTGGGTGGTCAGGCGCTCTTGCACCTGGGGGCGCTTGGCGAACACGTCGACCAACCGGGCGATCTTGCTCAGCCCCGTGATGCGGCCCTGCGCCGCCGGAATGTAGCCCACGTGGGCCAAGCCGGTGAACGGCACCAGGTGGTGCTCGCAGGTGCTCCACACCTCAATGTTTTTGACCAGCACCATCTCGTCGTGGGCTATGTCGAAGGTGGTGCTCAGTACGTCGGAGGCCGTCTGGTCGAGGCCCTCGAACATCTCAGCGTAGGCGCGCGCCACTCGGTACGGGGTTTCTTGCAGCCCTTCGCGATCGGGGTTCTCACCGATGGCGATCAGCAACTCGCGAACGGCCGCGGCCACGCGCGGCTGGTCGACCGGCATCTCAGCGCTCCTGCGGCGGACGGCCCTGGTCGTACGGCGTCTGCCACGGCTGCGACCCGGACGGCCCGTAAGGCGGCCCCGCGGGCGGCTGCGGCTGCGGGCCGGACGGGCCCAGATCGTGCGGCGGCATCGGGCCGCCGACGCCGGGCCCGGTGGGCACCGGCACCTGCAGCTTGCCGTTCGGGCCGATCAGCGGCGGGCCGTAGGTCGGCTCGGGCTTGGGCGCGGGCGGCGGCGGGTCGACCGGCGGCAGATCGGACGGCACGCGGGTGTCAGACCCCGTCCAGGCCGGCCGCTTGGGGTGCCGCTGCAGGGCCTCGAAGATCTTGGCCACCTGCTCTTTGTCGAGCGTCTCCTTCTCGAACAACTGGCGCACCAACTCATCGAGCACCTCGCGGTTGGTGACCAGGCAGTCGAACGCTTCTTGATGCGCGGTGTTGATCAGGTTGGCAACCTCTTCATCGATCGCCGCAGCGATGGCGTCGGAGTAGTCACGGTGGCCGCTGCCCATGCCGGCCTGCATGCCCAGGAACGGCTCGTCGGAGTCGCTGCCCAGCTTCACCGCGCCCAGCCGTTCGGTCATGCCGTACTTGGTGACCATGCTGCGCGCCACGTTGGTGGCCTTCTCGATGTCGTTGGCCGCACCCGTGGTCGGGTCGTGAAAGACCAGCTCTTCGGCCGCCCGTCCGCCCAGCATGTAGGCGAGCTGGTCGAGCAGTTCGCCGCGGGTCTTGGAGTACTTGTCGTCATCAGGCATCACCATCGTGTAGCCGAGTGCCCGGCCGCGCGGCAGAATCGTCACCTTCTGTACCGGGTCGGTGCCCGGCATCGCGGCCGCCACCAGGGCGTGCCCGCCCTCGTGGTAGGCGGTGATCAGCAGCTCGCGCTGATTCATCAGCCGGCTGCGCTTCTGCGGGCCGGCGATCACGCGGTCGATCGCCTCGTCGAGGTGCTCTTTGGTGATGTAGCGCTGGTTCTGCCGAGCGCACAGCAGGGCGGCCTCGTTGAGCACGTTGGCCAGGTCGGCGCCGGTGAATCCCGGGGTGCGCTTGGCGACTGCTTCGAGGTTGGCGTCGGGTGCCATCGGCTTGTTGGCGGCATGGACGCGCAGGATCTGCAGCCGGCCCTTCATGTCGGGTGCCTCGACCGGAATCTGCCGGTCGAACCGGCCGGGCCGCAGCAGAGCCGGGTCGAGCACGTCCGGACGGTTGGTGGCCGCGATCAGCACCACGCCGCCGCGCACGTCGAAGCCGTCCATTTCGACCAGCAACTGGTTCAGGGTCTGCTCGCGCTCGTCGTGGCCGCCGCCCATGCCGGCGCCGCGGTGGCGTCCGACCGCGTCGATCTCGTCGATGAAGACGATGGCCGGCGCGGCCTCTTTGGCCTGCTCGAACAGGTCGCGCACGCGGGACGCACCGACGCCGACGAACATCTCGACGAAGTCCGAACCCGAGATCGAGAAGAACGGCACGCCCGCCTCGCCCGCGACCGCGCGGGCCAGCAGCGTCTTGCCGGTGCCGGGCGGGCCGTACAGCAGCACGCCCTTGGGAATCTTGGCCCCGACGGCCTGGAACTTGGCCGGCTCGGAGAGAAACTCGCGAATCTCTTGCAGCTCTTCGATGGCCTCTTCGCAACCGGCGACGTCAGAGAACGTGGTGCGCGGGGTGTCTTTGGTGGCCAGCTTCGCCTTCGATTTGCCGAAGCCCATCACCCGGTTGCCGCCGCCCTGCATCTGGTTCATCAGGAAGAAGAAGATCAACCCGATCACCACGAACGGCAGGATCGTGAACAGCAGCGTGGTCCAGATGCCCTGCTGCGGCACCTCACCGCGCCAACTGTCGAGGGTGCCGCCGGCGATCCGCTGGTTGAGCCGGCTGATGATCGCCTGGCTCTGGTCGCCGATCCACTTGGCCTGAATCTTGGGGGCTGCGGCGTCCTTCTGCTCGACCCTGATGGCCTGCTCCCCCTCGACCAGCACCACCTCTTTGAGCGGGGTGTCGCTGTTGATCAGGGCGACCACCTCAGAGGTCGGCTTCTGCTGAAACCCGTTGGCGCCGTTGATGTAGTCGATCAGCAGCGCGATGCCGAGAAACGCGAGAATGATCCACAGAATCGGTCCACGGAACAGTCGTTGAGCCTTCATTACCCACCTTTGATGTGCGCGGCGACGCCGCCCGACCCCCAAGAATAGACGGGTGCGACGCGGTTACCGCACGTCCCAGGTTCGCTCACAGATGACTGGGGCCGGGCGAGCACCCACCCACCTGACCGAGCGCTCAGGAATAGACGTGAGGCGCCAGCGTGCCCAGGTCGCGCAGGTTGCGGTACCGACCGGCGTAGTCGAGGCCGTACCCCACGACGAACTCGTTGGGCAGGTCGTAACCGATGTACTTCACCTCGACGGGGCTGCGCAGCGCCTCGGGTTTGCGAAACATCGCCATCACCCCGATCGAGGCCGGGTTGCGCGACTTGAGGTTCTGAATCAGGTAGGCGAGCGTGAGGCCGGTGTCGACGATGTCTTCGACCACCAGCACGTGCCTGCCTGACAAGTCGGTGTTGAGGTCTTTGAGAATGCGTACAACGCCCGAGCTCTGCGTACCCGAGCCGTACGACGAGATCGCCATCCAGTCCATCTCGCAATGTCTCTTGAGGCTGCGCGACAGGTCGGCCATCACCATGATCGCGCCGTTCAGCACCCCGACCAGCAGCAGGTCGCGGCCCGCGTAATCGGCCTCGATCTCGGCAGCCAGCTCGTTCAGCCGATTCTGTATCTGGTCGGCGGTGTACAGCACGTCGGAAAGGTCGGACTGAATGTCGCTGGCGTCCACAGCCGAACCTTACCGAAACTCGGCCGAGTACGTTCACGGCGTTCTGTTCACCGGTCGGCCACCGCCGGCCGGTGCGGCTCGACGACCAACACCCCCGCTCGACGCAGCACCCGCAGCCCGGGCACCTCGACCCAGCGCTGCCCGTGCCAGTCGGTGACCAGCGCCGCCACAGCCAGCACGTGCCGCTGGTTCACCTCGTGCGCACCCTGCGCGAGCAGCCACGCGCGCAACACCCGGTGCCGGACGGCCGGCGCCAGCCCGGCCAGTACGGTGCAGTCGGGTGGGGCCCCGGTCGGAGTGAGCGCGTCGAGGGCGTCGGCGTCGTAGCGGGCGAGGTCGGCGGTGCGGGCCAACCCCTCGGCGACCCCGGGGCCCAGTTCGGCCTCGAGCACCGGCAGCACGCTCTGCCGCACCCGTACCCGAGCGAAACGGTCGTCGTCGTTGTGCGGATCGTCCCACCAGCTGACGCCCTGCTCTCGGCAGGCTTGCCGGGTGACGCTGCGGCGCAGTCCCAGCAGTGGCCGGACGAAGCGGTCGCGAACCGCGGGCATACCGGCGATCGACCGCAGCCCCGAGCCGCGAGCCAGGCCCAAGAGCACGGTTTCGGCCTGATCGTCGAGGGTGTGGCCGAGGTAGCAGCGCTCCCCCGCCCCGAACGCGGCGGCCAGGGCGTCGTAGCGGGCGTCGCGGGCCGCGGCCTCGGGGCCTTGACCGCCGGCCGTCACGGTGACCGTCGCCACCTCAGCCGGCAGCCCCAGCTCGCGCACCTGCTCGGCCACCCGCTCGCTGTGCTCTGCCGAGCCGGGTTGCAGGCCGTGGTCGACCACGACCGCGCGAGCCGCGCACCCGGTGCGCGACGCCAGCACCGTGACGGCAACAGCCAGTGCCAGCGAGTCGGCGCCGCCCGAACAGGCCACCAGCACCGGCTCGCCCTCGTGGGCGGCCTCGACCGCCTGCACCACGGCCAACGTGGCCGGGCCGAGGGCTCGACGCGCCATCAGCCCACCCGCGCCGGCACGCGCCGCAGCCAGCGATCCGGGTCGTGCAGTTCGGCCGGGTCGGGCAGCAGGTCGGGTGCTGCGAAGGCCAGGTTGAGCGCGTCCACGCCGGCCGCGTCGAGCACGGCGCGGCAGAACCGTGCGCCGTCGCGGTACTGCTCGCGTTTCGCGGTCAGCCCGAGCACCCGAAAGATCAGGTGCACCAGGCCGGGTGCGTCACGCCTGGCCTCCATCGAGCGGCGCAGCAGGTCGACCTGCGGCACCAGGCCGGGAGCGGCGCGGTCCATCATCACGTCCGCGTGCCCCTCGAGCAGTGACATCACCGCCGTGATGCTGTCGAAGGTGGCGCCCTGGCCGGCCGACAGCAGGCCGACGTGCGGCTCGTCGTCGGTGAACATGCGCCGCATCAGGCCCAACAGGTGGTCCGGCAGCCAGGGTGCGGCGTCGAACTGTGCCCGGTGGGTCTGCTCGTGCAGGCACACCCACTGCCGAAAGCCGTGCGGTTCGAGGGCCATCGCCCGCTCGGCGGCAACGATGTTGGGGGCCACCAGCAGCAGCCGTCCGGGCGGTGAGTAGGGGTCGAACTGGCCGAGAATGCGGGTGGCCACGAAGGCGAGCGCCGCCCCGAGCTGTGCGCCGGCCAGCCGGGCGGCGACCTTGTCGCCCAGGGTCGCGGGCGGTTGCTGCCCGGTGGCCGCCAGCATGGTCTGCGACATCACAACTGCGGCCCGTACCCAGGCCACCCGGTCGACCACGAGCACCTCGTTGGCCCGCGTGACCGGCAGTGCCGACGCCTCGGCAACCGCTTCGACCGCACGCGCGGCGGCGGCGCGCAGGTCGGCGACCGCCTCGGCGGCCTGCTCGCGCCCGACCTCGACGCCGGGCGGCACCAGAAAACCGCCCACTTGTGTGCTGACCCCCCAGTCGACGCAGGGCACCGCGCTCATGCGGCGCAGTCTAGTGTCGCTCCCGTGACTGGCTGTCCGGCGGTGGCTGAGGGCGTGCATCGCAAGGCCGACCACAGAGGTGTACCGGGTCGTCCATCGACCGAGGAGTGGCGACGCCGTGGTCGGCTTCACCACCATCGTGGCGGTCGATCCGACGAGCACGACCGTCGCGGCTCAGGCACCTCGAAGCGGCAAGGGACTTGGGCGACACGTCGCTAGGTGGTCGGCTCGGCGGGCAGCCGGTAGACCGTGACGTGCGAGGGCGACTCTGCGGTGAAGGCGGCGCCGGTGAAATCTGCCCACCGCGACTGGCGGACGAACCTCGCCAGTTGCGCCATCAGGTCGAGTTCGGCCGGGTCGATCACGTCGGCGGCGAAGGCCCCTTGCCTGGAGTGTCGTAGCCGGCAGCGGTTTCGGCGTTCCACAGATCGTTGGAGTGCATGCCTGCACCCTGGTGTCAGCGAGTTGGCGACGCAAGACCGCCCAGCAGTTCGCCGGCTAAGACCCTGCTGAACAGGCGCTTCTTAGGGGTCGGTGTTGTAGTGAGCGGCGGGCGGGCCACCACCAAGGCCGTCTGTGCGGCATGCAGGTCAGAACCCTGGGGTGCGACAACGGGGTCGTTCCGGCCGTCTGTGGCCGGTGTGAACCCGTTCGGGCGGGTGTTCAAGCACGTCTTGAGCGAGGACGTGCCCGGAGCGGCCGATCGCAAGGCGGAAGACGAGTCGCTAGTGGGCCCTTTCGCCGAGGATGACAACGCAGCGAGCGGTCGTTACGGATGCGCCGCAGCGTGGTCAGGGTTCTGCGAGACGCCCTAACAGCCGCAGGCCGCCCACGCGGCGGTTGTGCGGTCGATCCAGTCGCGCGTCGCGAACGGACGCACCACCTGGTTGGCCATGATCGCGAACACCAGCGGCGCGCCGTCGGCGGTGATCAAATAGCCGGCCAGCGTGCTCACGTCGCGCAGGCTGCCGGTCTTGGCCCGCACGACCCCTCGTCCGGCACGTTCGGCCTTGTCGTCGAACCGGTCGTACAGGGTGCCCGACACGCCCCCGACCGGCAGACCCAGCAGCAGCGAGCCGAACCTCGGCTCGTTCACCACGAGCTTCATGGCCTTGGCCAGCGCTGCGGGCGACACCCGGTTCTCGCGGCTGAGGCCGCTGTTGTCGTCGATCACCATGCCCGACGTCCAAAGGTCGAGAGACTTCAGCATGGCCCGAACCGCAGCCTCGGCGTCGGCGAAGCTGCCGCCGCGGTCGGTGGCCAGACCCACCTGGCGCGCCAGGGTTTCGGCCGCCACGTTGTCGCTGTAGCGCAGGGTGTGCTCGATCAGTTGCTCCACCGGTGGGCTCTGCATGGAGGTCAGCACCGGGTCGTCGGCCGCCGCGGTCGCTCGCTTGGTGCTCGTCACCGTGATGCCCGCCTTGGCCAAGCGGGTGGCGAACCGCTTGGCGGCGGTGGCGGCCGGGTCTTTCTCGGCCAGTCCGGTGGTGGGGTGGAAGCCCGAGTCGACCATCAGGGCACTGATCGGGGCCACCGAGTAGCGGTAGTTGTCGGTCCAGTGCCGGTGCCAGGCGGCAGCCTCGAACAGGGTGGCGTCGTAGCCGAGGGTCACCTTCGTCACCCCGGTCTTGCGCAGCGCGGCGGCGGTGTCGGCGGCGAGTTGCTGCAGCGAGGCGCGTCCGGTGGTTCGGGCATCGTGCAGCAGCGGGTCACCACCGCCGCGCAGCACGATCACCCCGCTCTTCGGGCTGACCACCGACGTGGTGAACGTGCGGTCGTTACCGAGCGTTTCCAGCGCCACGAGGCAGGTGAGCAGTTTCATCGTCGAGGCCGGAATCAGCGCCCGGCCGGCGCGCGAGATCAACGTCTTGCCCGTCACCGGGTCGATCACCACCAGCCCGGGCGTACCCGCCGCCGCCTTGTCGAGGGTCGGAATGCGCGCCAGCAGCGCCTTTGCCGCAGGGGCGGGGGCCGGGTCGAGTCCGTCCAGGGGCAGGGCGGGCGGGGACGCGGTCTGGGGCGCCTGCCAACCCGGCGGAGCCGAGGCGGTGTGGGTGACGGTGCCGGACGGCAGCACGGCCGCACGCCACTGCGGCACCATCAGCAGAACGCCGGCGGCGACGACGACCAGCGCCAGCAGACCCAACACCAGGTTGCGCACCACGCGGGCGCCGGCACGGGCCCATGACGAGGCGGCCACGTCAATCACCCTTTCGAGGCACCGGCCGTACGGCGGTCGGCCATGTTGCCCCCGGCTCGGTTGGCGATAGTCTCAACTGTGGCATCGCCGCCATCATGACAGCCATCGAAAGGGAATGCCCGTGGCCGACTACAGCCGCCCCAAGATCCAGCCGAGTCTGCACTTCGACGTCACGATCGAGATTCCCAAGGGCACCAAGAACAAGTACGAGATGGACCACCACACCGGTCGTATCAGGCTCGACCGCACCCTGTTCACCTCGACTCAGTACCCGAACGACTACGGCTTCATCGAAGGCACCCTGGGCCAGGACGGCGATCCGCTCGACGCCATGGTGCTGGTACCCGAGGCGACCTTTCCCGGCGCGCTGATCGAGTGCCGCGCCATCGGCATGTTTCGCATGACCGACGAGATGGGCGGCGACGACAAGGTGCTGTGCATTCCGGTCGCCGATCAGCGGCAGGACTACCTGACCGAACTCAAGGACCTGCCGCAGCTCACCCTGCTCGAGATCGAGCATTTCTTCGCCGTGTACAAAGACCTCGAGCCGGGCAAGTCGGTCGAGGGCGCCGTGTGGGTGGGCCGTACCGAGGCCGAGAAAGAGATCTACGAGAGCTGGAAGCGCGCCAGCGGCACAGACTTCGAGAACGAATTCACCCGCACCGAGTGAGAACCCTGCACTTGATGCGGCACGCCGAGGCCCAATGGCAATCGCCCGGGCCCGACGGCGATCATCTGCGCCGATTGAGTTCTCGCGGCGTGCAGCAGGCACGATCGGTGGGTGCGTACCTGCGCCCGGCGGGCATCGACCTGATACTCAGCTCGTCGGCGACCCGCACGCTGCAGACCGCGGAGGCACTCGGCCTCGGGGTGCCGGTCTGGTCACGCGACGAGATCTACAACGCCGGTGCACAGCAGATTCTGCGTCAGGTGCTCATGGTGCCCGAGGGCTACAACGCAGTGCTGGTGATCGGCCATGCGCCGGGCATTCCGGCGCTGGCGCACCTGCTGGCCGACGCGTCGTCTGAGCCGTCCGCCCGCTCGGTCATCGCGTACCGTTACCCGCCGGCCACCGTGGCCGGTCTCACTGTGCACGGATCGTGGGCGAAGCTGCGCACGGCCACCCTGACCAGCGCGCGAATCCAGGCGGAGCCCAGCTGATCACTGCGGTCGCACGAAGACCGTCACGTCGCCGGTCTTGCATTCGATCCAGCCCTTGACCGAGCACACCAAGGTGACGTTCTTGTTGGTCTGCGGGTCGGTGACGGTCACCCGAAAGGTGGGCGGCACGTCGGTGCCCAGCGTGCGAACAGCCGCCAGCACCCGGCGAGCGAGCGTGCAGTTGGTGGTGTCGCTGCGCACCACCTCGGGCGAGCACACCGTGGTGTTGCGCGGCAGCGCGGTGCTCAGCTTGCTGGACGTGGGCGAGGACGCGGCGGTGGCCCTGGGCGCGGACGGACCGATGGCCACGGTCTGCCCGATCAGCCAGGCCAGGCTGGCCACGGAGGCGATCAGGGCGACGGCGAGCATCACCAGGGCGGCGTTGTTCTTGGCCTTGCTGTGGCTGGCGTAGATGGGGGCGAAGCGCGTGGTGGCGTCTGGATCGTAGTCGGGGCTGCCCGGCGACGACGGCTCGTCGGGGCTCACGGCCGAGGCAGGCGTGACCGGCGTGACGGGAGCCGTTGGCCGCGCCCGGCCCCCGAACTCGTACGAGACCGGCCCCGGATTGCCCGCTATCGAAACCCGACTGAGGTGACCGGCACCCGCCGCTACCGCCAGCGGGTGCCCGCAGCGCGTGCAGTGAGTTGCGGGTTCCGCGAACGGTTGGCCGCAGGCCTCGCACTGGCGCATGGGGTTCCGATCGGCGGCTGGACTAGTTGCACGCTCGATTCTGGCACAGCCCGTGAAACGCCCCCGAAAGGGTCCACCCGGTACGAGTAGCCTCGACGGATGCGGTTGGCGACCTGGAACGTGAACTCGGTCAAGCAGCGGGTGCCGCGGTTGTTGCCCTGGCTCGACGAGCGCCGCCCCGATGTGGTGTGCCTGCAAGAGACCAAACTCACCGACGACGCGTTCGCCGACCTGCTGGGCGAGGCCCTCACCGAGCGCGGGTACGCGTTCGCCAGCAACGGCCAGGGCCAGTGGAACGGCGTGGCGCTGCTGTCGAAGGTTGGGCTGGACGACGTGCAGCGCGGGTTCGCCGACATGCCCGGGTTTCCCGACGCCGAGGCTCGGGCGATCAGTGCCACCTGCGCCGGCCTGCGCGTGCACAGCCTGTACGTGCCCAACGGCCGAGTACCCGACTCGGATCACTACCGCTACAAGCTGGCATGGCTCGAGGCGCTGCGTGCCAGCGTGGCCGGTGGGCCCGAACGGGTCGCGCTGTGCGGTGACGCGAACATCGCACCCACCGATGCCGACGTGTTCGATCCGGTCGCCTACCAGGGGCACACCCACGTGACGGTGCCCGAGCGGGCAGCCCTGAAGAGCCTGACCGACCTGGGCCTGCACGACGTGGTGCGCGAACGGTGGCCCGACGAGCGGGTGTTCAGCTACTGGGACTACCGGGCCGGCATGTTTCACCAGAACCTCGGCATGCGCATCGACCTGGTGCTGGCCGACGCGGTGACAGCGGGCCGGGTGCGGGCGGCGTGGGTCGACCGCCAGGCGCGCAAGGGCACAGGCCCCAGCGACCACGCCCCGGTGATGGTCGATCTGGACGAGGCGCCCGACGGCGACATCGGCCCGATGGTGCCGCCCCCGTCTGCCGGCGGCTACCGGCGGGGCAGCAAGAAGCTGCCGCAGTCGAAGTAGGCCGCCACGTTGTGGTTGAAATGGCGGCCAGCAGCGGCTCTACGGCGTGCACCCGCCACTTTATGGTTGAAATAGATACCTCGGGCGGGTATCTATTCCAACCACAAGTCGGCGGATGCCTGAACCGGGGAACGCGGCGGCTTTCTTTTCAACCACAAAGTGGCGGCTACTACAGTGCGGGCGGGGGGTGGCGATGCGGAACGGTCGGATGGACGCGCACCCGCTGACCAGACTGCCCTTCTCGTCTCCGGTGACACCCGGCACGGGCTGGCCGGGCGACCCGGCCACGACGGCGACTCCGGCGGCCGCGAACTCGGAAGACGTGCACGCCCTGGCGACATCATCGCCCGATCTGCCGACCCTGGACGCCCGGGTTTCGGTCTGCCGGGCCTGCCCCCGGCTGGTGGCGTGGCGCGAGCAGGTGGCCACCGAGCGCCGTGCGTCGTTCGCCGACCAGCCGTACTGGGGGCGCGCGGCACCCTCGTTCGGCGACGAGCACCCGCGGGTGCTGATCGTGGGGCTGGCACCGGCCGCGCACGGCGCCAACCGAACCGGTCGGGTGTTCACCGGCGACCGGTCGGGTGACTGGCTGTTCGCCGCTCTGTACCGCGCCGGCTACGCCAACCAACCCACCTCGACCCATGCCGGCGACGGGCTGGCGCTGACCGGCGTGCGCATCGTGCCGGCCGTGCACTGCGCGCCGCCGGACAACAAGCCGACCCCCGCCGAACGCAGCGCCTGCGCGCCCTGGCTCGACCGCGAACTGGAACTGACCGTCGGCGGACTGCGGTCGATCATGGCGCTGGGATCGATAGCCTGGGACGCCACGCTGGCAGCGGCGCGCCGGTTGGGTTGGACGGTTCCGCGGCCGAAACCGCGATTCGGTCACGGCGCAGAGGCCGACCTCGGTGCCGACAGCGCGACGATCCGCCTGATCGGCAGCTACCACGTGAGCCAGCAGAACACGTTCACCGGCAAGCTCACCGAGGCGATGCTCGACGACGTGATGGCCCGGCTGTGACACCGAAACTGTCGGTGCCGGCCGACAGACTGGGTTCATGATCGATCACTACGGCATCAACGTGACAGACCTGGCTGCCACCGCACGTTTCTACGATGCGGTGCTGGGGGTAATGGGCTTCACCCGTCAGATGGACTTCGGCGAGGCCATCGGCTACGGCACCGACGGCCACCCCGACTTCTGGATCAGCGCGTCCGCACAAGGCGCATCGAACCGCGAAGCGCACATCGCGTTCACGGCGCAGAACCGGGCCGCGGTCGAAGCGTTCTTCGAGGCCGCCACCCAGTTGGGTGCGCCGATTCTGCACGCGCCCCGCGAGTGGCCCGAATACCACGACGGCTACTACGCGGCCTTCGTGCGCGACCCCGACGGCAACAACGTCGAGGCGGTCGTGCACCACTGAGGAAGCGCTGATCAACGCGCGGGTCGCTGGTTGAGCTGTGTCGAAACCCGTAGCCAGACGAGGTCTCGACAAGCTCGCCCAACAGAAGGTCAACGATTCCTGGCCACAGGCCACCACGGTCATGCCGGCGAACGCCGGGATCTCGTCTGGAGAACTCAGCGACCCGGCGCCATGGCAGGACGATCCTGGTATCGGCGCACGAACACCGGTTGCTGCGTCGTCGAGGTGGCCGGGTCGTAGCGGTAGCCGCCCTCAGCGAACTTCTTCAGCGCACGTGGCGTACGCACCCGCTCGCGCACCAGCCAGCCGGCCATCGCACCACGGGCGCGCTTGGCGAAGAACGACACCACCTGGCGCGCACCGGCGGCGTTGGTGTCTTCGAACCGGGGGGCGATCACCGGGTTCTCGAAGTCGGCGAAGTGAACCGAGCGGGCGTATTCGTCCGAGGCCAGGTTGATCAACGCCTTGGTGCCGGGCGCCTCGTTCAGGTCGGCCTGCAGCAGTCGCGTGATGCGATCACCCCAGAACTGGTACAGGTTGCTGCCGCGATCGGTCGCCACGGGCAGGCCCATCTCGAGCCGGTACGGCTGCATCAGGTCCAGCGGCCTCAGCACCCCGTACAGGCCCGAGAGAATGCGCACCGTCTTCTGCGCCTCGGTGAAGTCGCGCGCGTCCCAGAGCTGCCGCACCGCGAGACCTTGATAGACGTCGCCCGCGAAAGCCAGGATCGCCGCCCGAGCATTGCGAGTGGTGAACGGTGGGTCGAAGTCGAGGTAGCGCTGGGCGTTGAGCGCGGCGAGTTCGTCGGAGATGTGCATCAGGCCGGCCAGCTCAGAGGCGGGCTTGTCGCGCATCACCTCGATCAGCCGCTCCGATTCGTCCAGCAACCGCGGCTCAGTGTGCTTGCGGGTGGCAAGGGGCGATTCGAAGTCCAGCGACTTCGCGGGCGACAGCAGAATCAGCACCGTGCAACGGTAGCCAACAACGCCGCTCGAACGCTCGCGGTCAGCCGGCGGCCACCGTGATGTCGACCACCAACTCGGTGGCCAGCCGTTCGAGATCGGCCTGCAGGGCCCCGAGGTCCTGACCCACCGGCACGCCTGCGGTGAGGTGCGCCTCGAACAACAGGCCACCCGCCATCGGGGCTTCGCGGGTCTCGGTGATCAACCGGTCGATGCTGACGCCGTGCCGGGCCAGCACCCCTGACACGTCGCGCACGATGCCCGGGTGGTCGTTGCCGATCAGGTCGACCTGCACCTGGGTGTCGGCCGGCGCCGCGTCTGTGCTGGCGCCCGGGTGCACCGACACCTCGAGCAGGCCGGCGAGCGGCTGCAGGGCCGCACTCAGTTCGTCCGCTCGCTCGTCGGGCACACTGACCAGCACGATGCCCGCGAACTTGCCGGCGAGTTCGGCCAGTTGGCTTCGTTCCCAGTTGCCGCCGTGGGCGCTGACCGCGTCGGCGAGCGCGTTGACGAGTCCGGCGCGGTCGTCGCCGATGACGGTGAGCACAAGCGTGGCCATGCCCGGATCGTAGTGGACGACGCCCCCGCGCCGCGCCACGGGCTACCCGACGATCAGCCCTGCAGCGAGGTTGCTGATCGCGTGGACGGTGGCGGCGGGTACGAAGCTGCCGGCCCGGTTGCGAAGCCAGCCAAGCAGCCATCCCGCCGCGAACTGCACAGGAAGGATCGGCCAGGTGCGCACACCGATCAGAAGCAGCGGCAGGTGCGGGACGAGAAACGTGGTCGCCTGCAGCAGATTGCCCCACGCGAAGCCAAGACGGCGCATGAACACCCCGCCGAGCAGACCACGGAAGAACAACTCCTCGCCGAACGCACGCAACACGATGCCGATGCCGACGCTGATCGACGTCAGCCGCGCGACCGACACACCCGGGGTGTCGAGTACTGCGGTGGGGATCAGGACGATCGCCAGCCACCCGGCCAGAACCAGCGGAACCAGCAACACCGCCGCCCAGCCGTAGTCGACGGCCGAGCCCCAGGCGACCCCGAGTCGCTGCCGGGCGAGCCGGACGGTGACGTCCTGCCTGCGCGCCTGCACGATCACGTAGACGAGAGCGGGCACGCAGTACAGAACGAACTCGAGCATGCCAGCAACCTATCGACGCCACAGTGACGAGCAGTCACTCCAGCCCGCCTGCGAACATGCCGGGTTAGCGGGCCCGGTACGCCTCGATGGCCGCGACGATCTCAGGGCGCAGTGCGGCCGGGCTGATCACCTTGTCGACCGAACCGACGGCGACGGCGCGGTGAATGTTGTGCACCCCGTCGAACTCGGCCGCCACCTCACTGATCTTCTCGGCGCGCGCCGCTGCTCGCACCTCGGCCAACTCGGCCTGCAGCCCCGGCCGCTCCGCGGGCCCGGCCGAGCGCAGCCGGGCGTCCAGGTCGGCCACCCTGGGGTCAGCCCCCGTTCGCTTACCCACCTCGCCGGCGAACACCACGGCCGCTGCCGGTGCGCCGCCGATCACCGAGGCGAACGAACCCTGCAGCGCCAGCACCGTCATGTTTTCGTTCAAGGTCTTGCTGAACACCACGAACGCGCCGCCGTGGTAGCGCGAGATCACCACGAAGACGATCGGGCCGTCGAAGTTGACCACCGCCCGGCCGATCTCGGCGCCGTATTCGAGTTGCAGCTTGCGCATCGATTCGGGTGAGCCGTCGAAGCCCGACAGGTTGGCCAGCACCACCAGCGGCCGGTTGCCCGAGGCCGCGTTGATGGCCCGCGCCACCTTTTTGCTCGACTGCGGGAACAGCGTGCCCGCGGTGTAGGTGTCGGGCCCGTCGGTGGGCGGAAAACCGGCCCTGGCCACGGGTTTCGATTCGATGCCAACCAGGCACACCGGGTAGCCGCCGATGCGGGTTTCCATCACCACGGCCGTCTCGGCGTCGGCCATGCCGGCCCAGCGTTCCAGCCGCGGGCCGTCGGCGTCGGCCACCGCGTCCATCACCGTGCGAATGTCGAACGGCTTCTTGCGGTCGGGGTTGGCGGTGAAGATGTCGCCCACGGTGGCGAACTCGCCGCCGTGCGGGTGCGACGAGATGTCGCGGTCGACCGGATCGACGCTGGGCGCACGCCGCGGGCCGGATTCGCCCGGCACCACGTAGGTCTGCAGGTAGTGGCCCATCAGAATGCGGAACGCGCGGGGCAGGTCGGGCGCCCAGTACTGCGCCTGCCCGTTGGGGCCCATCACCCGGTCGTAGCCTCCGATGCCGAAGTTGTCTTCGGCCGACACGCCGCCGGAGAAGTCGAGCGACTGCTTGCCCGTGAGCACCATCGCCGAATCGGGCGTCATCACCAAGATGCCCTTGGTGTGCATCAGCATGGTGGCCTCGGCGTTCCAGTAGGGCTGCGCGCCCACGTTGATGCCGGCCACCACGATGTTGATCTCGCCACCGGCCTGGGTGAACTCGATGATGCGCCGCAGTGCCGCACCCACCCAGTCCATGTTCTCGGTGCCCGAGTCCATCGAGATGCGCGCGCCCGAGCTGAGGGTGAACCACTCAACCGGTACCTGCATCTGTTCGGCCAGGTCGAGGGCGGCGATGATGCGCCGGCATTCGGGCTCGGCCACCGCGCCCAGGCCGCGGGTCGGGTCGCCCGACAGCACCACGCGGGTGATGCCTTCGGGGTACAAGGGGGTGCGGGTGGTGACCAGCGCGCAGATGATGCCTGCGGTGTTGAGGCCGGGCTGCCGCTCGACCGGCACCAGTCGTCCGTTCTCGTCGAGGTCGAGTTCGGTGAGCGTGCCGCCCGGGCCTGCCAGCGCCTCGCTCAGTTCATAGGGGTAGACGAGCCCGCGCCGCCGGGCGCGCAGCACCCGGCCGGCGTAGTCGTCCAGAGGCTTGAGCGGTTCGCTGGGCGGGGGCTCGACCGCCGTGGTGACCCCGGCGCCGGGACGGTAGTGAAACCGGATCGCCAGCGGAATGACGCCCTTTCCGGGCTGGTCGAAGCGGCCGTGGGCGAGCACTTCCTCGATGCCGGCGCCCTCGCCCAGCGGGGTGATCTTCGCCTGCAGCAGCGCGACGTCCTTCAGGTCGAGTTCGATCACCGGCCAGACGTGCACCCACACGTGGTTCATGTCGAGCTTGTTGCCCTCGCTGCCCCGGGCCGCCCGGGTGCGCCGAATCGCTTCGAGGCAGTTCTCGACGGCACGCTCGGCGTGCGGCAGGCCGACCAGCCGTCCGTTCTCGTCACGGACGGGCGCCAACTGGCGCACCTGCGCCATCGCGACCAGGCGCCGGTCGGCCGGGTTGGACTTGGCCACGCAGTCGAACAGCAGCACGTCCTCGGGGGCGGGCAGCCGGGTGGTGTGGAACTCGCGCAGCCGCCACAGGTCGAGCCGCCGCCCCACCATGGGGTGGACGCCGCGAATGCGCGCGTCTTCGGCGATCTCGCCGTCGGTGGTCCAGCGGAAGGTGAGGTAGTGCGGGTCGCGCCGGTGGTCGCAGACGGCCACCACGATGCGCCGGACGTGCTCGCCCAATGACCACTGCGCCAGCAGGGCTTCGAGTATCGCGCCGGCCCGGTCGATGTCGGGCGCGTCGGGCCACGACACGTACAGCTCGACCACGGCCTCGTCACCTTCGGTGCGTTCGTCGAGCAACGTGCGCACCACGGCACAGACCGGCCCGTCGCCGGCCAGTTCGTCGAAGCGGCCGACCGTCGAGACAACCCGGGTCGGACGCCCTTCGAGCCGGTAGTCGCCGGTGGCTGCGGCCCGTCCGTCGACCGTGCGGCCGTGCAGGTCGTGCAGGTCGTAGTCGGTGTACTGCTTGCGGATCAGCACCTCGAGCATCGGCTCTTGCTCGGGAATGCCGCGCTCGAGCCGTTCGGCGAGGAAGCCCACGGTCTGCTCGGGCACCTGCGCCAGCGCCTCGATGCGCTGGTCGCGGTCGGCCGCCTGCGGGTCAGCGGCCAACGCAGCCACCTCGGCCCGGACGCCGGCCAGCACCTGGTCGCGGTCGCTGTCGACCTGGGGCTGGTCGAACCAGCGGAACCTGATGCTGCGAGCCAGATCACCCACCACCGGCAACCTTCGCTGGGTGGCCCGCACCAGGCGTTCGAGCTCGGCCCGGGCCACGGTGGCCACCTCGGCCGACGGGGCCGGCTCGGTGATCCAGCGCTCCAGCAGGGCGGTGATCACGTTGAGGTCGGAGCTGAACCGCTGCTGGGCCAGGAAAATGCGGAATACGGCCTGTTCGAGCGCGGGCGTGCGGGTGAGGTCGTCCACCCAGTAGTGGGCCAGCACCTTGGCCAGTCGCGCGGTGAACTGGGCCGGCAGCCCGGCGCGTTCGGCGTCGAGGCTCTGCAGGTAGCGGTGGAAGTGCTCGCGGTCGCTGTGCACCCGCAGCTCGGTGCTGTCGTCTTCACCGGCCGGCCTGTTGCGGCTCAGCTCGGCGACGTCGGCGAACATGCCGATCAGCGGGATCTCGTCGGCCATCACGTCGACCCCCGCCGCCTGCAACTCGGCACGGTCGGCCAGGTACTGCGCCAGTGGCCGGTATCCGGGGTCGGCGTCGAAACCCATCACCAGCGCCGACAGGTCGGCCAGCAGTTGGTGCGCGCGCTTGGCCGGGTCGGTCACCGGGTCGCAGTGCGGCAGTTCGAGGCCCGGCCCAGCCTCGGCCGAGGTCTCCTCGGCCGGGGCGTCGTCCTCGGCCACCGGTTCGAGCCTCACCAGTGGGGCCATCGTTTCGACCTGACTGCCGGTCATCACGAGCAACTCTTTGACCCGGCAGGCGAACGGTGCGACCAGAACCGTTTCCATCTTCATCGATTCGAGCACCAGCACCGGGGCACCCGCCGCCACCTGCTCGCCGACCCCGACCGGCGTGGCCACCACGAGAGCCGGTGCCGGTGAGCGCAGCACGCCGCCCTCATCGCGGCTGACCCGGTGGGTGACGCCGTTGACCTCGACCAGGCTGACCGGCCCGTGGGTGGCCGACACCAGCCGGAACCGTTCGCACCCAACGGTGAGCCGGCTGTGAAAGTCGTCCAGTCGTTCCACGGACGCCTCGACCACGGTCGAGGCGTCGCCCTGCGCGACGCGCACCCGGTAGCGATCGGGGCCGATGCGAAAAGCCGTGACCTGGTAGGTGATGCCGCGCAGCTTGAGGTCGACGGGCCGTCCGACCGAATGCTGCACCTGCGGACGTCCGCCGTGTGCGGTTTCGAGCAGACGGGCGATCTCGACGGCTTCGGCGTCGAGGTAGGCCTGAATCGCCGACGCGACCAGCGCGACGCCCGAGTGGGCGTCGCTGACCAGCCGGCCCTCTCCGCGCACCCGGTCGATCCAGCCGGTGTCGGCCCACTCGACGCCGTCGGCGCCGACCACCTCGGGCTGGTCGAGCAGCTCGAGCACGAAGCTCTTGTTCGTGGCGCCGCCGTCGATCACCACCGTGGTCTCGTTCATCGCTCGCCGCAGTCGGCCGAGCGCCTCGGTGCGGTTGCGGCCGTAGGCGATGATCTTGGCGATCATCGAGTCGAAGTCGGCCGGAATGCGGTCGCCCTCGGCCACGCCGGTGTCGACGCGGATGCCAGGGCCTGCGGGTAGGTCGAGTCGGGTGATCAGGCCCGGGGCGGGGGCGAAGTCGCGGTCGGGGTCTTCGGCGTTCAGCCGCGCCTCGACGGCGTGGCCAAACTCGGTCGGACGATCGGTGAGCCGGTTGCCCGCCGCCACGTGAATCTGGGCCTTCACCAGGTCGAAGTCGTTGGTGACCTCGGTGATCGGGTGCTCGACCTGCAGCCGGGTGTTGACCTCCAGAAACGCAAAGGCGCGGTCTTGCGGGTGGTACAGAAACTCGACCGTTCCGGCGCCGCTGTAGCCGACGGCCAGCGCCAGCCGCTCGGCGGCGGCCTTGAGTTCGTCGGTCTGCTCGCGGTCGAGCAGGGGCGAGGCCGATTCTTCGATGATCTTCTGGTTGCGCCGCTGCACCGAGCAGTCGCGCACGCCCAGCGCCCACGCCGTGCCCTGGCCGTCGGCGATCACCTGCACCTCGACGTGCCGCGCGCCGGTGACCAGCTTCTCGAGAAACACCACACCCGACCCGAAGGCCCGCTCGGCCTCGTCGCGGGTGCGCTGGTAGGCCTCAGTCAGGTCGTCCGGACCCTCGACCTTGCGAATGCCGCGCCCGCCGCCGCCCGCGGTGGCCTTGAGCATCAGCGGGTAGCCGATGCGTTCGGCCGCAGCCAGCGCGTCGTCCAAGGTGTCGACGCCGCCGCGCGACCAGGGCGCCACCGGCACCCCGACCTCTTCGGCGATCAGCTTCGAGCCGATCTTGTCGCCGAGCTTGCGCATCGCCTCGCCCGAGGGGCCGATGAAGGTGATGCCCAGCGACTCGACCAGGTCGGCGAAACCTGCGTCTTCGGCGACGAAGCCCCAACCGACCCAGACCGCGTCGGCCCGCGCGTCGGTGAGCACGTCGGCCAGCAGTTGGTGGTTCAGGTACGGACGATCCGCGGCCGGGCCCAGCGGGTAGGCCTCGTCGGCTTCGCGGGCGAACATGGCGGTGCGTTCGGCGTCGGTGTAGAGGGCGATCACGGTGATCGGATCGGCGTCGGGGTGCTCGGCGTTGAGGTCACGGACGGCGTGGATCAGCCGCATGGCCGCCTCGCCCCTGTTGACGATCGCGATGCGCTTGAACACCCGGATGCCTCCTCACGTGCGCGCCCGCGTGGCCCAGGTGATCACCTGGGGGTGCGGGTCGCAGCCCTGCCCATGAAATCTTCCATGTCTGGGCGTTGATGGCGAGACGACCCGAGCCAGAACCATCAGATTGCCGGTCGTGGTTGCGGCGCGACTGTGTGGATGCGCCAAGTGACAACGCTCAGGTTTGGCGGATTCTCACAAGTGGCCAGTCAGCGCCCTCACGGGTCTCGGCAAGCTCGACCAACGGTTCAGAGCCCGTGCTGCTTACGCAGGGCCTTCGCCTCTTTGGACGGTGCTCGCGAGCCCCACCAATCGCCGGCCTGCCAGCGCGCGGTGGCGAGTTGGTCGAGGGCGTCGAGGTAGTCGGCCAGGTAGGCGTCGGGATCGGACTCGTACCGGGCCCGCAGTTCGTCGACCAGTGCCTCAGTGGCGGCCCGCACCTCACGGCGCCCGCTGGCCTGCTCGACACCCTCACGAGCCTTATCGAGCACGGCCTGCCCAGCGGCTTGACGCTCGTCCTCAGCCTGCTCAGCCGCCTGCCGCTCAGCCTCGGCTTGGCGCTCGGCTTCGGCGGCCCGCTCAGCCTCAGCCCGCTCAGCGGCCAAACGCTCAGCCTCAGCCTGCTCAGCCGCCTGCCGCTCAGCCTCAGCCTGGCGTTCGGCTTCGGCGGCCCGCTCAGCCTCCAAACGCTCCTGCTCGGCGGCCAAACGCTCGGCCTCAGCCTGCTCAGCCGCCTGCCGCTCAGCCTCAGCCTGCTCAGCCGCCTGCCGCTCAGCCTCAGCCTGGCGTTCGGCTTCGGCGGCCCGCTCGGCCTCAGCACTCTCAGCGGCCAAACGCTCGGTCTCAGCCTGCTCAGCCGCCTGCCGCTCGGTCTCAGCCTGCTCAGCCGCCTGCCGCTCAGCCTCAGCCTGCTCAGCCGCCTGCCGCTCAGCCTCAGCCTGCTCAGCTGCCTGCCGCTCAGCCTCGGCTTGGCGTTCGGCTTCGGCGGCCCGCTCGGCCTCCAAACGCTCCTGCTCTACGGCCAGGCGCTCACGCTCACGACGCTCACCCTCGTACCACTCGGCCTCGGCACGCTCACGCTCCGCACGCTGCCGCTCGGCCTCAGCCTGCTCAGCCGCATGCCGCTCAGCCTCGGCTTGGCGCTCGGCTTCGGCGGCCCGCTCGGCTTCGGCGGCCCGCTCGGCCTCCAAACGCTCCTGCTCGGCGGCCAGGCGCTCACGCTCACGACGCTCGCCCTCGTACCACTCGGCCTCGGCACGCTCACGTTCCACACGCTGCCGCTCGGCTTCGGCGCGGTCACGCTCGAACTCCGCCTCGGCCGCGGCGACCCGCTCGGCCTCCTGGCGCTCGGCCTCCAGCCGCTGACGCTCTGCTTCTGCAGCGGCCAGCTCGGCCTGGGCACGCTCGAGTTCCACTCTCTCGGCCTCGGCCAGCGCCTCACGTTCGGCCTCTTGCTCGACCGTTGACTCGGCATCGCCAAGAACCTCGGCCTCTACCACGTCGGCACGCCGTAGTTGCCGTTCGGCGTCGCGAACCGCCTCGTCCTCGGCCAGTTCACGCTCGATGGCGGCGAGCTCGGCGGCCTCTGCGGCCTCGAGCGCCGCCAGTTCGGCAGCCAGCCGTTCGAGCTCTTCACGCTCGGCCCGCTCGGCGGCGGTTTCGTCGGTCACCCGCGCTCTCAGCGCGGCCTCACGCTCGGCCGCTTCACGTTCGGCTTCGCGCTCGTGCTCGGCGATGCGCTCGGCGCGGCGCCGCTGGTTCTGCAAGCGTTCGGCCGCTTCGGCTTGCGCCGCCTGCTGCTGCGACAACCGCTCCGCCTCTGCGGCCTCACGAGCCTCGCGCTCTTCACGCTCGGCTCGAAGCGCAGCGTCGCGCTCGGCGCGTTGCTGCGCCGCGGCGGCCGAGCGCGCCCGCTTTGCCAACTCGGCCTCGGCCTCGGCCCGCACCTGCTGCTCGACGGCGTCTGCGGGTGCGCGTAGGGCGGCCAGCCGTCCGATGGCCTCACCGGTGGCGCCCACCTGCACCCCGAACACCTCGGCCGCCGGCAGCGACGACCACGACGACTGCGCGCCCAAGGCAACGCGCACCCGCACGGCCGGGCGCTCGGCCCCTGCCGACTCGGCGGCGATCGAGTCGGCCAACTCCGTCAGGTCCCCCGCCTCGGCGGTCCGGCCGAGAGTGCGCAGGTCGTGCGCCAGGTCGTCCAGGGCGGTCACCAACAGCGGCTGCACGTCGGCGCGCCGCACGGCCAACGTGCCCAACAGATCGACCAGCCGGCGGCGCAGGGTCAGCGCCAAGCCGGGGGCGCCGATCACCAGCACCCGGTCGGCCGCGTCGGCGTACAGACCGAACAAGGGTTCGCTGAGCCGCTCGAGCATGGCCGGCGGCGCACCCGCCGGATCACTGAGCACCGGTAGCGCTTCGGCGTCGTAGTGCTCGACGGCCCGCAGCACGTGCTCGACGGACGGCTGGGGCCAGCCTGCCGCCCACCGCACGTCGCTCACCAGGCGATCGACGTCGACACCCAGCGGGCCTTCGACCCCCACCGACACCGCGGCGTCGGCGCGTGCGTTCGCCGCAGCGATGTCGCCGCCGGCCAGCGCGACGCGCGCCCAGGCCAGCAGTGCCCACGCGATGGTGGCGGGGTTCAGTGCGCCATCGAGATCGAGCCGAATCAACTGGGCGCGCAGCCCGAAGGCGGCGCTCAGCGTCTGCTCGGCCCCCTCGGCCAGTCCGGCTGCCGACTGGATCACCGCGAGGTGCACCAGGGCGGTCACCGAACGCGCGGCGTCCCCGCGCGGCGTGTACGGCCCGACCGGCCCGTGTTGGGCGAGCACCTTGGCCGACAGCATCACCGCCTCCTGCGCGGTGGGCGCCGCCTCGGCCCAGGCGTGCGCGGCCAGGCGGTGCGCGGTCAGTTCGTTGAGTGCGTCAGCGACGTCGCCCAGCCGGGCGGGATCGCCACCGGCCCAGTCGCGCAGCCGTTGCACCTCGGAACTGAGCCGGCGGGCGCGTTGGGCGTGGGTGTCGATGTGCTGGTTCATGAGCTCCTTCGAAGGGGGTCCAGTACCAATTGCACCACGGTTTCGAACCCGGCCCGAGGCGTCCGCCAGATAACGGCTGAGTTACGTTTTGGCGGCGCCCACGGGGAGCGCTGCCCAACCCTGGGGTTACACCCCTGCGAGCCGTTGACGCACGGCTCACCGGCTACGTAGCCTCAGCCCGGTGGGCGCCCATCCTGCGCCCCAGCACCCATTGCAGAAAGGCTGGGCACATTTTGCTACGCCGGAAACTACTCATCGCCACGGGCGCACTTGCCCTGACGGTGCCCTCCATCGCCTACGCCGACACCGGGGTCGATCGCTTCGACGACACACCGGCCAAGGGCAAGATCGATTCGAAATTCGTCCCCGGCTACGCCGACAAGGACTCCAAGGTGACCGTCATGGTCGAACTGACCGGCGACCCCGTCGCCGTCGTCGAGGCCGAGACGGGTTCGCTGTCCGACGCTCGAGCCACCCAGATTCGCGCCGGGCTGAAGAAGTCGCAGGACCGGGTCAAGGCCGAGATCAAGAGCCGCGGCGGCAAGGTGTTGTCGCAGATGCAGTCCGCCTACAACGGCATGCGGGCCACCCTGCCGCGGTCGCAGGTGCGGGCAGTGTCGCAACTGGACGGGGTGAAGTCGGTCACCCAGGCACCGGTGCACACCATCGACAACACGGTCAGCGTGCCGTTCCTTGGCGTGCCGAAGGTGTGGCAGAACACCGGCTACACGGGCACGGGCGTCAAGGTGGCGATCATCGACACCGGCATCGACTACACCCACGCCGACTTCAACGGCAAGGGCACCACCGCCGCTTTCGAATCGGCCAAGGCCAAGAACTACTTCCACCCCGCAGACTGGGTTCAGAGCGGGCTCAGCGTACGGGTGAAGGGTGGCTACGACTTCGTGGGTGACGACTACGACGCCAACAGCGACGACCCGGCGATCTACACCCCCGATCCCGATGCCAACCCGCTCGACTGCAACGGCCACGGCAGCCATGTGGCGGGCACCGTCGGTGGTAGCGGCGTGACCGCGGACGGCAAGCCTTACACCGGCCCCTACAACAACTCGATCTACAGCAACACGTTCAAGGTCGGCCCCGGCGTCGCACCCAGCGTCGACCTCTACGCGCTCAAGGTGTTCGGCTGCGAGGGTTCCACCGACGTGGTCACCGAGGCCATCGACTGGGCCGTCAAGAACAAGATGCAGGTCATCAACATGTCGCTGGGCTCGTCGTTCGGCACCGCGGCCGACTCCGACTCGATCGCCGCGCAGAACGCGCAGGCGGCCGGCGTCGTGGTCGTGGCCTCGGCCGGCAACAGCGGCCCCAACCCGTACATCAGCGGCAGCCCGGGCGTGGCCAAGGGCGTCATCAACGTGGCCGCGGTCGACTCGACCGCCAGCTTCCCCGGGGCGACGCTCAGCTTCGACGGCAAGACCATGGACGCGATCAACGCCAACGGGGTGGATCCGCTGCCCGCCGGGCCGTTCACGATCGTGAACACCAACTCGCTGGGCTGCGATGTGGCCTCGTTCACCGCGGCGGGCATCACGCCGGGCGGCAACCAGATCGCGATCGTCAACCGTGGCACCTGCGCGCGGGTGGCTAAGGCGATCTTCGGCCAGCAGGCCGGTGCGGCTGCGGTGGTCATGGTGAACAACGCCACCAGCTACCCGCCCTATGAGGGTGCGATCACCTCCAACCCCGACGACGGAACGCCGTACACGGTCACCATTCCGTTCCTGGGCGTGCGCAGCACCGACGGTCCGGCGCTTGTCGCCGCGGCCGGCAAGCCACTGACCCTGGCGGCCAAGCCCCTGGCCAACCCCGGTTTCAAGGGCTACGCATCCTTCAGTTCGGGCGGTCCCCGCAACGGCGACAGCGGCCTCAAGCCGTCGATCTCGGCACCCGGTGTGAGCATCAGCTCGGCCGGCGTCGGCACCGGCAACGGCGCGGCGGTGCTCTCGGGCACCTCGATGGCGGCTCCGCACGTCACCGGCGTCGCCGCACTGGCCCGTCAGGCGCACAAGAGCTGGAACTCCAACGAGATCAGCAGCGCCCTGGTCAGCACGTCCGACTATCAGAACCTGGCCGGTTACCGGCTCACCCTGGGCGGCGGTCTGGTCGATGCCAAGCAGGTGGTCGACACGACCGTGTTCGCCATTGGCGACGAGTACAAGGTCAAGGGCGGCAAGGTCTCCGAGGCCACGCTGAGCTATGGCTTTGCCGAGTCGAGCAGCACCTTCACCGGCGTCAAGAAGCTCACCCTGGTGAACAAGGGCAGCAAGCGCGCCATCTTCGTGCTGAGCAATGTCAAGACCAGCCAGAGCGTCGCCTCGTCGGTCAAGTTCAGCAAGAAGATCGTCGTGGTGCCGGCCAAGAGCAGCCGCAGCGTGTGGGTCACGCTCAAGGCCAAGGCTTCGAGCGTCGGCAGTTCGCTGGGCGGCAGTGACCAGTTCGGCTTCAAGGAGGTCTCGGGCAACATCAAGATCGCCACGAACGGCAATGGCACGCTGTATGTTCCCTACCTGCTGGTGCCCCGTGCCTCGGCCAAGGTGACGGCCAAGCAGACAGTGGTCAGCACCGTGGCGAACCCGAATGGCCAGAACCCCGATGTGAAGGTCAACGGCAAGTCCACCACGTCGCCGTCGCCCACCGCGGTCAAGACCACGGAGGCGCCGAGCGGTGCCAAGGTGAAGCTGACCAATCCGAAGGGTGCGCTGACGGCTCTGGCCGACTTCTACACCTGGGGTCTGCAAGACCCGAAGGATGTCAGCAAGGGAACCGGGTTCGACCTGCGCGCAGCCGGCGTGCAGTCGTTCGAGGACGACGGTGACCAGCTGCTGGTCTTCGCGGTGAACAACTGGACGCGCTGGTCGAATGCGGCCACGCAGGAGTTCGACGTGGTGATCGACGTCGACCGCGACGGCACGCCGGACTGGATCGTGTTCAGCTACGACTCGGGCGCCGTCCGGGCCGACGATCCCAACGGCCTGACCGAGGTGTTCCTCTACGACATCAAGAGCAAGAGCACCTACGCCTCCGGCTTCCTCGCCCAGGCGCCGACCGACAGCAGCACGATTATGTTGCCGGTCTACGCGAGCGATCTCGGGATCACCGCAGACACCGGTGCGTTCGACTACTCCGGTGCCAGCTACTCCACGCTCGACTCGTCGCTGTCGGACGAGTTCGACCAGGTCGCCACCTACGACGCCTACCACAAGGCGATCAGCAATGGTGACGGGGCCGAGGTGCCCGTCAACGGCAGCAAGACCGTCAGCCTGACCTTCGACCCGGCCCAGATCGCCACCCAGTCTCCGCTGGGCACGATGGTGGTCGTCGTCGACAACAAGTCCGGCAAGGACGAGGCGCTGCTGCTGCCGACTCCCTGACGCTCACCCTGCAACGCCGACGCCCCCGGGAAGTCTCCCGGGGGCGTCGGTTTTGCTTCCGCTGGCCGAGCCCGTCGCAGCCCGGTGCTCCGGGACTGCGGTCAGCGGGTGGACGAGGTCGCCGCCGGGCCGTTCTGGCACAGGTGCGGGGTGTCGCTGGTGCCGAACCGGTAGTCGTACTCGGTGCCGGCGGCCTCGACGACCACCCGGGTGCCCTCGACCTGGGCCTGCGTGTACTGCACGCCGGGGGCCGGGCAGCCCAGCGAGCCGTCGTTGAAGGTGACGCTCTGGGCACTGACCACGCGCACCTGATCGGACGCCACGCCGCGCTTGGTCAGGTCGGCGCGAATCGCGGCCAGCCGGACGTCCGACACGGTGGTCGACGGGCCCGACGGCACGCTGGCCGACGGCAACGGGCCCGTGGTCTGAAACCGGCTGGCCGGGTTGGTGGGCGTTGCACCCGGCGTCGTGGTGGCGCAGGCGCTCAGCAGCAGCAGGGCGGCGATGACGGCGAGGCGGCGCATGCAGCCAGTCTAGGAGCCATCGAGATAGCGCTTCATGAGGGCGTCGGCGTGACCCGTCGAGTCGTACACGGCCACAGCCAGGTCGCCGCGCAGCACCGCGGTCCAGAGCCTGCCGTCGCCCGCCGCCCCCGCCTTCAGCTCGCGTTTGATCGCCGCCACCTCGTCGGGCCGCAGCCCGTCGGCGATAGCGGGCCGTTGCTCGTCGGCGAACAGGTGTGGGCGCCTGCTCTCGCCGGCGCCCACCGACGCCATGGCGGATGCCAGCGAGAAGGCCGAGAGCCGCAGCGAACCGCCGTCGGTTGCTGCCAAGAACACCGGAACACCGATGCGGGCCTCACCGTCAAGCCCCAGCGCCGCGACGGCGGCCGGCAACCCGTCGGCCCGCAGTCTCGCCACGACATCGACCGGTGCGAACGCGTCGGGGTAGATGCGGCGGGTGGTCGCCGCGGTCGTGCCCGGCGTGCTGGCCAGCACCAGCAGCGCGCCGTCCGAGGGCCGCACGACGACCACGGCGCGTCGTCCGATGCTGCCGATCAGCGCTTCGGCCCGCTGCTGCATGGGCTGCGACAAGGTGATGCGCAGCGCCTCGCCGTTCACCGCAGGCACCCGGAACAGGTCCCTCGCCGCCTCGGAGTGGCCGTCGGGGTAGGCCTGTACGACGAATCCGGTGATGCCCATCAGCGAGGCGTTGCGCGACTTCTGCAACCCGCCCAGGCCAACCAGGTCACCCTCGCGGATCGTGCCCCCGGAGGCCTTGATGATGTCGCCGGTGGCCTCGCCGACGCTGCCGAGCAGAGCCCGCGCGAAGCTGCCGGTGCGCGCCAACGGACGCACCGCGTCGAGCACCCGCACGCCCGGCACATTCGCCACCTTGGCCAGCACCGACCACGCCTCGGAGCCCACCGAGCGCACCACCGCGGCCTCGACGAAAGCCTTCGGACCGTACGCGGCCACCTTGGCCACGTAGGCGTCGGGGTCGATGCCGACCGCCTTGGCCAGGGCTCGCGCCGCGGCGGGCTGCCGGTCGGCGGGCAGCTGGGGCTTGTCGAGACCGATGCGCCGGGCGTCCTGATTCCAGACCAGCCGCTCGTCGTCGGCGCCGATCACCTCGCCGCGCACCGGCGCCAGCCGGACGGCCCGCAGCCGGTCGCCCGGCTGCAGCCCCGACGCGATCAGGTCGCGGCTCCACACCGCGGTCCACCCGTCGGCGCCGCGGGCGAGCTGCAGGTAGGCGTCTTGAACCCAGTGCGGCTTGCCCTGATGAATCGTCCAGTCGGCCTGCAGCCGGGCCGTGCCGCGGCGTTGCTGGTCGTCGAGCTGCACGTTCTGCACGGTGACCACCGGCTTCAGGGTGCCCATGCCGCGCAGCGTGGCGGCCAGGTCGTCGATCTCGTTCGGCCCCACGGTCGCGGCGAACGCGCCGTCGCCGATGGTGTGATTCGTCAGAGCGTCAACAGCCCGCTGGGCGGCCACGGTGGCCGGGCCGGTCTGGTCGTTGATGGTGCGCCAGGCGAAGAATCCCCCGCCGGCGGCCAGCACCACGGCCAGGGCGCCCACGAACCACCACCACATCCAGACCGGACGACGGGTGCGCGGCGCGGCGGGCCGGGGTGCGTCCATGGTGTTGGAGACTACGCGGTCACTACGACACCGGCCCGGTGGTGCGCCGAACCACCAGCCGCACCGGCAGCAGCACGTCGGCCGGCTCGGGGGCCACCGCGTCGCTACGGTGCGCCATGGCCTGGCGCAGCAGCCGGGCCGCCGCCCGGCCCTTGGCGTCGACGTCTTGCGCCACGGTGGTGAGCCCTAGGCCGGCGGCGACCGGATGGTCGTCGAAGCCCACCACCGACAGCTCGCCCGGCACGTCGAGGCCGAGGTCGGCCGCTACCGCCAGGGTCTGGGCGGCCACCAGGTCGGTGACGCAGAGCACCGCCGTGGGCCGCACCCGGCGCAGCAGGTCGGCGATGGCGGCGGAGTTGTCGCCGTACGGGTCGACGAACCCCACCACCGGTTTGATTCCGCCGAGCCCGTCGATCCAGCCGGCCAGGCGTTCGTCCGGCACCCCATGACCATCCCCCGCCGCTCCCCCGGTGAGTACCAGCACGGTGCGGTGGCCCAGCTCGGCCACGTGCGCCGCGGCGTCTCGGGCGCCGCCGCGATCGTCGATCGCGACGTGCGGGCCGTCCGGCCACTCCATGTCGACGCCCACCACGGGCACGCCGCGGCCGTGCAGCCACTGCATGGCCTCGGCCTTCGCCGACGACGAGTAGGCCACGGCGCCGTCCATGGGCACGTCGTGGGCGGGCACGGTGGGCGGCAGCAGGGTGAGCGCCAGGCCGTCGCCGGCGAGCTCGTCGGCCAAGGCGCCCAGAAAGTGGGCGGTGACCGCGTCCGACAGGGCGAGCCGCAGCGGCTGCGTCCAGAGCACCCCGATGGCGCCCGAGGTGCCGGTGGCCAGCGAGCGCGCGGCCGGGTCGGGGCCGCGGTAACCCAAAGCGGCGGCCTCGGCCAGAATGCGGTCACGCAGGTCGGCCGAGAGCTGGTCGGGGCGCGAGTAGGCGTTCGACACCGTCATGCGGCTGACCCCCAGCCGATCGGCGATCGACTGGAGAGTGACCCTCGCCATGCCCCTCCTCGACTTGTGTGCGGACGTCCGTTGCACTAACTTTACCGGTACAGACTATACCGGTAAAGGGGCAGCATGAACGGGCGGAACGCAGGCAACGACTGGTGGCGGCACGCGGTGGTGTACCAGATCTATCCGCGCAGCTTCGCCGACGCCAACGGCGACGGCGTGGGTGACGTGGCGGGCATGCGCAGCAAGATTCCGCACCTGGCGGCGCTCGGCGTCGACGCCATCTGGATCAGCCCGTGGTACCCCTCGCCGATGAAGGACGCCGGCTACGACGTCAGCGACTACCGCGACATCGAGCCCGTGTTCGGCACCTTGCCCGAGGCGGACGCCCTGATCGCCGAAGCCCATGCCGCCGGCATCAAGGTGATCATCGACATCGTGCCCAATCACACCTCTGACCAGCACGTGCTGTTTCAGCAGGCGCTGGCCGCCGGGCCCGGTTCGCCCGAGCGCGACCTGTTCGTGTTTCGCGACGGACGCGGCACCGCCGGCGAGTTGCCCCCCAACGACTGGCAGAGCACGTTCGGCGGCCCGGCCTGGACCCGGGTGTCCGACGGCCAGTGGTACCTGCACCTGTTCACGCCGGAACAGCCCGACGTGAACTGGCGCAACCAGGCGATCAAGGACGAGTTCGCCAAGACCCTGCGGTTCTGGTTCGACCGCGGCATCGACGGCTTTCGCATCGACGTGGCGCACGGCCTCGAGAAGGACTGGAACCTGCCCGACCTCAAGGGCCTGCTGTTCCCGCTCGACGAGGGCGTCGAGTACGACCACCCGCACTGGGACCAGCCGGCGGTGCACGACATCTTTCGCGAGTGGCGGGCCATTGCTGATGAGTACCAGCCGTCGCGCGCGTTCTGCGGCGAGATCTGGGTGGGCCGTCCGCACCGACTGGCCGCCTACCTGCGCCCCGACGAACTGCACACCGCGTTCAACTTCGAGTTTCTGATGGCGCCGTGGCTGCCCGATCAGCTGCGCGCGGTGATCGACTCGACCATCGCCAACCACGCGGCTGTCGGCGCGCCGGCCACCTGGGTGCTCGGCAACCACGACGTGATGAGGCCGGTGTCGCGCTACGCCCGCGAGCAGGTCGGCCTGGTGCACGGCGCCCGCAACCTGATTCACTTCGAGGGCATCCCCGCCGACGTCGAGCTGGGCCGTCGCCGCGCCCGCGCCGCGGCGCTGCTGATGTTCGGCCTGCCCGGCAGCTCGTACGTGTACGAGGGCGAAGAGCTCGGCCTGCCCGAGGCCGAGGACATTCCGGCCGACCAGTTGCAGGACCCGGTCTGGGCCATGTCGGGCCACACCGACAAGGGCCGCGACGGCTGCCGGGTGCCGCTGCCCTGGACGAGCGAGGGCTACGACTACGGCTTCTCGCCCGAGGGTGGTGCGGCCCCGTGGCTGCCCCAGCCCGCCGAGTGGGCCGAGCTGGCCGCCGACGCGCAGGCGGGCCTTCCCGGCTCGACGCTGACGCTCTACCGCGACGCGCTCGCGTTGCGTCGGCAGCTGCCCGAACTGGGCGACGGCACGCTGACCTGGCTGGACGCTCCCGCGCAGGTGCTGGCCTACACCCGCCCCGGCGACGGCGGCGGTGCCGAGTTCCAGAGCTGGACGAACTTCGGCAGCGAACCGGTCGAGCTGGCGGCCGGTGAGGTGCTGATCAGCTCGGGCGACCTGGTCGACGGCTTGCTGCCGTCCGACACCACGGTGTGGCTGAAGGCCTGAAAACCACCCCGAAAAGAATTCTTCGAAAAGGTTGTATCAGGTCCGGCCGGTCGCGCACCTAGTCGTTGAAGTCGCTGATCCCGAGGGTGCTGGGGGGACGAATCGGCGGTGTGGCTTCAACGGGGGGGAACGCATGGTGCGCGACGCACCGGCCGGCCGGACCTTTTCGGGGGATAGGGCCCGGCCGACCGGGCGTCGCGCACTGCGCCGTTCAGGCCAGGCGCCGGCGTCCGGCAGAATCATGGCTGTGCCGACCCGCCAAGAACCTCCGATCGTCACCATTCGCTACTGCACCGGGTGTCGCTGGCTGCTGCGCGCCCAGTGGTACCAGGGCGAACTGCTGCAGACCTTCGGCGACGTGCTCGGCGGGGTGCTGCTGGTGCCGTCCTGCGGGGCCATGTTTCGCATCGAGGTGGGCGAGGTGACGGTGTGGAACCGCAAGACCGACGGCGGCTTTCCTGAGATTGCCGTGTTGAAACGCCTGGTGCGCGACCTGGTGGCCCCCACGATGTCGCTCGGCCACTCCGACTCACAGTCACCGGAACCTGAGCCGAAAAGCTGATCAGTTCAGTGCGTGACTGCTTTCTCGGCGCCGGCACCGGTCATCGAGCGAACCTCCATCTCGGCCTGCTTGGCGGCGTCGAACTCCTTGCTGGTGACCGTGCCCAGCCACCCCAGGAAGAAGCCCAGCGGTACCGAGATCAGCGCCGGGTTGGTGAGGGGGAACCACGCGAAGTTCACCGCCGGGAACATCGAGGTCTTCAGCCCCGACACCACCGGCGAGAACGCGATCAGACCCACCGCCGAGATCAGCCCACCGTAGATCGACCACACCGAGCCGCGGGTATTGAACCGCTTCCAGTACAGCGAGTACAGAATGGACGGCAGGTTGGCGCTGGCCGCCACCGCGAACGCCAGCGACACCAGGAACGCGACGTTCTGACCGTTGGCCGCAATGCCTCCGATGATCGAGATGACGCCGATCACGATGGCGGTGGTGCGGGCCACCTGCACCTCTTTCTCGGGGGTCGCCTCACCGTTCTTGAGCACCGAGTTGTAGATGTCGTGGGCGAACGAAGCGGCCGCGGTGATGGTCAGGCCCGCCACCACGGCGAGAATCGTCGCGAAGGCGACGCCGGCGATCACGCCGAGCAGAATCTCACCGCCCAGGTGGTACGCCAGTGCCGGTGCAGCCGAGTTCACTCCGCCCGGAGCGCCCAGAATGGCGTCCTTGCCGACGAAGACGGCGGCGCCGTAACCCAGAATCAGCGTGAACAGGTAGAAGGCGCCGATCAGGCCGATGGCCCACGACACCGAGCGCCGGGCCTCTTTGGCGGTGGGCACGGTGTAGAACCGCATGAGCACGTGCGGCAGGCCGGCGGCGCCGAAGATCAGCGCGATCGACAACGACACGAAACTGAGCGGATCCTTGCCGTACTGCAGCATCGGCTCCAACACCTTCACTCCATCGGGGCTGGCCTGCGACGCCGCGCCGAGCAGGTTCGACAGGTTGAACCCGAAGTTCCACATCACCATCACGGTGATGAACCCGGCACCCAGAATCAGCAGCACGGCCTTGATGATCTGCACCCAGGTGGTGCCCTTCATGCCGCCCACCAGCACGTAGGTGATCATCAGCACGCCCACCAGCGCGATCACCAGGCCCTGCTGGGTCTTGTCGGTGATGCCCAGCAGCAGGGCCACCAGGCCGCCTGCGCCGGCCATCTGGGCCAGCAGGTAGAAGAACGACACCGCCAAGGTGGACGTCGCCGCGGCGGTCCGAACGGGACGCTGCTGCATGCGAAAGCTCAGCACGTCGGCCATCGTGTACTTACCGGTGTTGCGCAACGGTTCGGCCACCAGCAGCAGGGCCACCAGCCAGGCCACCAAGAAGCCGATCGAGTACAGCAGCCCGTCGTAGCCGTACACCGCGACGGCTCCGGCGATGCCGAGAAAGGATGCGGCCGACAGGTAGTCGCCGGCGATGGCGATGCCGTTCTGGCGGCCGTCGAAGCTGCGTCCACCGGCGTAGAAGTCCGAGGCGGACTTGCTGCCGCGGGTGGCGACCCGAATCACGATGAACAACGTGAACAGCACGAAGATGCCGAAGATGGCCATGTTCAACAGCGGATTACCCATTTGCATGGCTGCCCCCTTCGAGTTCGTCGCGCAGTTGCCCGGCCAGCGGGTCGAGGTTGCGGTTGGCGTGCCGCACGTACAGCCAGGTGATCAGAAACGTGGTGACGAACTGCGCCAGGCCCATCGCCATGCCGACGTTGATGTAGCCGATGAACGGCGTCGACATGAAGCCGTGGGCGTAGGTCGACAGCAGCACGTAGAGGAAGTACCAGACGACGAAGACCGCGGTCATCGGAAAGGCGAACTTTCGAAAGGTGGTGCGCAGCCGGTCGAAGTCCTCCGAGGTGTGTACCCGTTCGAAGGCGGCCTGGCTGATCTCGGCGTGGTGTTCGCCGGTGAGTTCGGGCAGTGGGTTGTGGTGGGGCGGTAGATGCCGCTCGGGATCGTCCTTTGTTGGTGGCTCGTTGGCAGAGCTCACGATTGCTCTCTGGTCTGATTGGCTCTCAACGGACAGCTGATTTTGATGGTTCACGCTGCTTCTGATTTGTGTTGCTGGTATTCGAGGGCGACCTGGGCGGGTGTCTTGTAGCCGATCCCGGAGTGAATACGGGTCCGATTGTAGAAGACTTCGATATATTCGGCAATGAGCCGGCGGGCCTTCTTCCGGGTGGGTAGCACGACCCGGTAGACGAGCTCGTTCTTCAAAGCAGCGAAGAATGATTCGGCCATCGCATTATCCCAGCAGACACCGGTCCGCCCCAGCGAACCGACGATCCCAAGGGACTCCAAATGCTTCGCGAATTGGGTCGAGGTGTATTGGGCTCCCCGGTCGGAATGAAAGATTGCACCAGGGGCGAGTGGTTGGCGGGTGGCCGCCATCGTGAGGGCGTCACAGATCAGGTCGGTGCGCATGTGCGGGGCCATCGACCAACCGAGGACCTGCTTGGTGCAGCAATCGATGACGGTGGCCAGGTAGAGCCAGCCCTGCCAGGTCTTGATGTAGGTGATGTCACCCACCAGCTTCACCCCCGGCTCCTCGGCGGTGAAGTCCCGCTGGACCCGGTCACGAATCGGGTCAGCGTCCGGGTCCTGCTCGGTGGTGACCTTGTAGGCACGGGGCTGGCAGGCGACCAGTCCCGCCTCGCGCATGATCGAGCGGACCAGGTCGACCGACGCCGAGGCCACCTCCGGGTCGGCGGAGCCGGCCAGGACGGCATGCACCCGCCGCACCCCGTAGACACCGCGGCCGGCCTCGAAGGCGGCGTGCACGTGCCGGGTGAGCTTGGCCCGGCGCAACTGCCTCGGCGACGGCACGGCCCGCTGCCAGTCGTAGAATCCCGACCTGGACACCTCCAAGCCGGCGCACATCGCACTCACCGAGGGAGCCGGTCCGCTCATGGCCTGCTCCGCGGCAATGAGCGCGTACTTGTCGCTCACTGTTGCTCCCTCGCGAAGTAGGCCGCTGCTTTTTTCAGGAAGTCGTTCATCAACCGAAGTTCTCGATTCTCACGTTCGAGTTCCCGCAACCGGGCACGATCCGGCAACGAAAGCTCCTCACTCACCGGGTGCTCACGCCGATACTTGTTGACCCAGTTCCCCAACGTGCCCTCATTGATCCCCAGATCCCGCGCAACCTTCGCGATCGGCTGATCATTCTCCAGCGCCATCCTCACCGCCTCGTCACGGTATTCCTGCGTATATTTCTTGTACTTGGACATTGACCTGTTCTCCTCCTCGGGAGATTCTCCCTTCTTCGGTCACTGTCCGGTGAGAGCCACACACCTCACTCCTGTTCCCCGGCGCAGACGTTGCGACGGTTGCGGGCAGCCTAGGCGTCATTCACCAGCAATTGATTCCGCCGCGCCCGATGGATATTCGCGCTTTCGCCAGCGCACGGTGTCAGTTCAACCGCACGTCGTGGATGGTGATGCCCAGCGCCAGTTCGAGCGCCACGATCGGGCCGGTCAGGTCGTCGTCCTCGAGGTCGCGCGTGCCGGGGAACAAGGTGACGTGCAGGGCCCGCCGGGGGCCGGTGCCGGTGAGCCGCCAGTGGCCGCGCAGCCGGTCGTCGAGCAGCACGGGGGCGAGTAGCAGTCCGTTCTCCTGCTTCCACAGCACGTCGTAGTGCTCGGGGTCGACGAAGCGGGCGCGTCCGGCGGGGTCGAAGGCGCAGAACAAGGCGTCGAACTCGGGCAGCAGATGCACTCCGGCCAGGGTCGCGGGCGGGGGCGCGTCCGGCAGGTCGTGATAGACGCGCCCGTCGGGGCCCTCGTTGGTGGTGAGATCCAGGCTCGCCAGGGCCGCGTCGACGCGGGTCAGGCCCAGCCCCGACCACCAGGCCAGATCGTGCCGGCTGAGCGGGCCGGCCGCAGCGAGTTGGTGCCGAAACATTGCCGCAACCGCCGCGTCGGGTGCGTTCAGCGCAGCCGTGCGATGGGCGGTATCGGCCAGCACGGCGGCCGCCGTGCGGTACTCGGGTGCGGCCTGGCCCGTCCAGTCACCTCTGATCGGACGTCGCACCAGGCCGCCGTGCCCGAAGGCGAAGTAGCGGCCCTGGGTGCCGGCGAACCGGGGTGCCGAGGCAGGGTCGTTGCGCTGCAACCACTCGAGCAGGTGGGCCGCGAGCTCGGCGGGAGTGCGCCACTGGTGTTCGGCGTAGGCCTCGATCGCGGCCCAGACGTGTTCGAGGGTGGTGTCCGACAGCTTGAGGGTGCGATGCCAGAGCGTCCGCTGCCCCAGGCGGGTGGCGACCTCGAGCAGCGGGTGCAGGGCGGCGGTGCTGGTGTGCACCGTGCCCCGCAGCGTGCTGCCCCGCACGATGGCACCCGAGGTGTAGGCGTCGGTGATCTGCTGCCGGGTGACGCCGGGCAGCCGAGCTGCGGAGCCGATGAACACCGACCGGGCGGTTTGGCTCTGAATCGGCCCGACCAGGTCGATCAGGCCCGCGACGTCCCCCGGCTCGAGCTCGGCCGGAAACTGCCTGGCCAGGGTGCGGGCGGCGAGGTCTGCCCAGGTCAGCATGACGGGCAGCGTAGCCCTAGACTCATCCACGGGCAGAGTCGCGCGAAGGAGCATCGATGAAGATCGCCATTCCCACCGAGGTCAAGAATCACGAGTACCGGGTGGCCATCACCCCGGTGGGAGTGAACGAACTGGTCCGCCGCGGGCATCAGGTGTTCGTGCAGTCGGGGGCCGGGCTGGGGTCGTCCATCACCGACGAGGAGTATGTCGCGCAGGGCGCCACGATTCTGCCCGACGCCGACGCCACCTGGGCCGAGGGCGAGATGGTGATGAAGGTGAAGGAGCCGATCGCGGCCGAGTACGGCTACCTGCGTGACGATCTGCTGCTGTTCACCTACCTGCACCTGGCGGCCGACCGTCCACTCACCGAGGCGCTGCTGAACTCGGGCACCACCGCGCTCGCCTACGAAACCGTGCAGCTGCCCAACGGCATGTTGCCGCTGCTGTACCCGATGTCTGAGGTGGCCGGCTGCCTGGCGCCGCAGGTGGGGGCGCACGCGATGATGAAGGCCGAGGGCGGCCGCGGCGTGCTGATGGGTGCCGTGGGCGGCGTGCCGAACGCCAAGGTGGTCGTGCTCGGCGGCGGCGTGGCCGGCCAGAACGCGGCCAACATCGCGCTGGGCATGGGCGCCAACGTGACGATTCTCGACACAGATCTTGAGAAGCTGCGCATGACCTTCTGGCGCTACGACAACCGCATTCAGGGCATCGTGTCGACCGCGCTGAGCGTGCGCGAGCAGGTGCTGAGCGCCGACCTGGTGATCGGCACGGTGCTGATTCCGGGGGCCAAGGCACCCAAGCTGGTGACCAACGACATGGTGGCGCAGATGAAGCCGGGCTCGGTGCTGGTCGACGTGGCGATCGACCAGGGCGGCTGCTTCGAAGACTCGCACCCCACCACCCACGCCGACCCCACGTTTCGGGTGCACAACTCGGTGTTCTACTGCGTGGCCAACATGCCGGGCGCGGTGCCCAACACGTCCACCTGGGGCCTGACCAACGCCACCCTGCCCTACTCGGTGCAACTGGCCGGCAAGGGCTGGCGGCAGGCGTGCGCCGAGTCGAAGGCGCTGGCCCTGGGGCTTAACACCGTCGGCGGGGCGATCACGTGCAAGGGCGTCGGTGACGCCTTCAGCGACCTGCCCGAGACGAGCCTGCGGGACGTGCTCGACTGAGCGCATAACGGTGGGGATCGACCTTGGACGCGGAAGTCAGGCACCGCGAGCGACCACGACAACGTGGCGCGGTGAGACGCGGCGGACGGCGATTACCACCGAGCCGCCGGTCGATCTTGCCGACGACGCGTGGCAGGCCTCGGACGACTAACCACGCCCGGCGTCAACCAACGTGCTGGTGCCAGCGATGGGCAATCTCATCAGCGTCACGCGCATCGACGCTCATGCCCGTCACGCCGGCGGCGCGACGCCCAAGTCGAAGTACCAGGAACCGGCGCGCTCCTGGCCGTCGCGTAGCAGGTCCATGATTGTCGAGACGTCGACCTCGACCGGCAGCGTGATCGTGACCAGTCCATATCGAGTGGCTTAGGCTTCGCAACCCAAAGATCTGAACTGCTCAACCACCGGCTCGAGATCGCGGCCGCCGCGTGGCACGACTCGTGCGAGCCAGTTGTCTGAGTTGTGCACGATCCGCTGAACCCAGTGGCCGTCATCACCCGGCCGCCTGGCGGCTAGCACGACATCCCCCGGCGCAACGCCGTGCACAAATACAGGGGCCGCCGCAATCTCGAAGCTGCCGTTTGCCCAGATCAACGGCGTCCACCTCCTCAGAGTCGCAGGGAGGGTAGCCGTCAGCGTCGCGCTCCAAATCGAAGTAGATATGAACGAAGCTCTTCACTACTTCTCACCATCGTCGACAACGGGTCGTCCATAAGGCAACTCAAGGCCCACCTCTCGCATCATCGCCTCGTAGTCAGCGAGCCACGACCTCGCAGTCTTCAGTGCAAAGCACGCCAGCGTGTCGCCTTGGATCAACAACCCCGGAAAGCGCCGACCGCCCGCGCGCGCCGGCCCGCGACAGGCTGCGGTCCCCAGGACGACCGCCCCGGCGAGCATTGCCAGCCCACAAGCACCGCTGCCAAGATGATGAATGGATAAGTATGATCAGAATGCTTGATTGGTACGCTATATACATCTATAATCGAACACATGAGCGTAGTTGTTGAGGGGGTGCCGCAGTCAGCGGTGCAACGGCTGCGCCATGCTCAAGACCTCCGCCGGCAAGCCGACGCGATCGAACTGCAGGCGGTCGCAGACCTGGCTTGCGAGCATGGCTGGACCACCAATGACGAGTTCGACGTGACCGGTGAACGGGCCGTGCGTATCGGTGCCGACGGCACCGCACTCGTCGGTGAGTTCCTGCCCCTCGAAGTGGCAGCGATCAAGGCGATCTCAGTGGCTGCCGCGACCTGGTTGATTCGTGACGTGCTGAACCTGCACGACCGGCACCCGATGCTGTGGAGTTCTGTGCAGAAGGGCCAGGTTCAGCCGTACCGGGCGTTTCAGCTCACTCAGTTGGCTGCCCGTTACGACCTGAACGTCGAACAAGCGCACGATCTCGATCAACGACTCGCGTCGAAGTACGGCCGTATCGGCTGGGCACGGTTGATGCGGCTCGCGCGTGGGCTGATCGCAATCATCGCCGCCGACGCCGTGAAAGCAGCAGCCGACCAAGCCCGCGCCGAACGCTACGTGCGCACCGCCACCACCGAACAACCCGTCGTGACTGAGTTGTGGGCACGGCTCGACACCGCTGACGCCCAGCAACTCGAAGCAACCATCGCCGCCATCGCCAAGAATCTGGCCGCCCAAGGTGACACCGACGAACTCGACGTGCGCCGTTCGAAAGCGCTCGGCATCCTCGCCACCCCCGCACGAGCTCTTGCTCTACTCCAAGGTCGTGACGACAAGCGGTACCTGCCCCGCACCAAGATCTACCTGCACCTCACCGACACCATGCTCACCGGCGAGAATCACGTCGTCCGTGGTGAAACCCTCGGCCCTCTGGTGCGTGACCAACTCCGTGACCTGTTCGGCACCCACCGCCTCACCATCACCCCCGTCATCCACGAAGGCACCGAACCCGGTGTTGACAGTTACGAAATACCCGACCGCATCCAAGAGTCCGTCCTGCTGCGCGACGTCTGCGAAATCTTCCCGCACAGTTCACGCTCGGCCCGACGGCTCGACCTCGACCACACCATCCCCTACGTCGACGGCGTCGAAAACCAAACCCGACCCGACAACCTCGGCCCCCTCACCAGAGGCGTCCACCGCGCCAAAACCGCCAAACGCTGGCACTTACGACAACCCACCAGCGGCGTCTTCTGGTGGACCAGCCCCCACCACCAGCACTACCGAGTCACCAACCAAGCCACCGACGACCTCACCACCTGGTCAACCGGCGAAACAACCATGATGTGGCACCTCGACGCGCACCCACCGCCACCCGACCGATAGGGTTAGACAAACCTTGGACGGGAGGTGGCCGTGCAGCACTACCAGTACCTGCTGCTCATGCTCGGCTGCCTGGTGATCACCCTGCCCCTCGAACTCGTCTTGGGTGCCCGGGTGTACGCCCGCTGGCGGCTCGCGGTGCTGGCGCTGGTGCCCACCGTGCTGCTCTTCAGCGTGTGGGACGTGATCGGCATCGTGCGCCTGCACTGGACGTACAACCCCGACTTCATCACCGGCGTGCACTTGGGCGTGATGCCGCTCGAAGAGCTGGTGTTCTTCATCGTTATTCCGATCTGCGGCCTGCTCACCTATGAAGCGGTAGGCACGGTGCTCAAGCGACTTCGAGGCCGCGATGGGTGAGTACACGCTGTTCACCATCGTTGCGGTGCTGGGCGTTCTCGCGATCGAGTTCTTCTGGTTACGCACCGGCATTCTGCGCACCGCCCAGTACTGGCTGTCGATGGCCCTGGTGTTCTTCTTTCAGATCTGGGTCGACGGCTGGCTGACCAAACTGTCCGACCCGATCGTCATCTACTACCCCGACCAGTTCAGCGGCATCAGGTTTCCGTTCGACATACCGATCGAAGACTTCGGCTTCGGTTTCGCGATGGTCACCCTCACCCTGCTGACCTGGCACAAACTGACCCACCGGAGGGCTGAATGAGCGCAGAAGTCACCCGCGGGTTCGACGCCGGGGCCACCCGCTACGACCTGCTGGTCGGGCTCAACCCCGGCTACCACCAGCACCTGCGCCGCGCTGCGCAGGCCTTGGCCGAACTGGTGCCGAACGCCCGCACGCTGGTCGACCTGGGGTGCGGCTCGGGGGCGTCCACCAAAGCCCTGCTCGGCGCCTTCGGCGACGTGGTCACCATCGCGGGCATCGACGCCTCGGGCGGCATGCTCGATCAGGCCCGGGCCAAGCAGTGGCCGGCCGGCGTCACCTTCACCCAAGGACGGGCCGGTGAACTGGCCTCGCTGCTCGACGAACCGGTGGACGGCGTACTCGCCTCCTACCTGTTTCGCAACGTGCCCGAAGGCGAGCGTGACCAGGTCCTGGCCGACGCGTTCGAAGCGCTGCGCCCGCGCGGTGCCCTGGTGGTGCTGGAGTATTCGGTGGCGGGCGACGCCCGGGCGGCGCGCATCTGGCGCGCGGTGTGCGAAACGGTGATCCTACCTTTGGCCACCGTGACCGGCGGCAACCACGGCCTCTACCGTTACCTCGAACGCAGCGTGCTCGAGTTCGACTCGGTGCCGCGCTTCGTCAGACGCCTGCACGCCACTGGTTTCACCGAGGTCGAAAGCCGCACCGTGCCGGGCTGGCAGCAGGGCATTCTGCACGTGATCCGCGCCGGGCGGCCGGCGTGACCGCGCGACGGCTACCGGGCCGCGACTCGCGGGCCGTGCGGCACCCGGGCCACAGCGGCGCCGCTCGGGCAACCGACGACCAGCACGTCGCCGTGGTCGGCGGCGGCATCGCCGGCCTGGCCGCCGCCACCGTGCTGGCCGAGCGAGGTGTGCGCGTCACCGTCCACGAGGCCGAGCCACAACTCGGCGGCCGGGTGCGCGCCTGGCCGCTCGACGAGGGCCGCACCATGAGTCGCGGGTTTCACGCGTTCTTTCGGCAGTACTACAACCTGCGGGCCCTGCTGCGCCGCACCGACCCCAACCTCGACCGCCTGCTGCCGATCAACGACTACCCGCTGACCAGGCCAGACGGACTCACCGATTCGTTCACCGGGCTGCCCCGCACGCCACCGTGGAGCATCATCGGCTTCGTGCTGGCCAGCCCTACCTTCAAGCTGACCGACCTGCCCAAAGTCGACCTGCCCAGCGCGCTCGAACTGGTGCGGGTGCACTTTCCCGGCTCGTACAGCGACTACGACGGCGAGTCGGCCGCGGCCTTTCTCGACCGGCTGCGGTTTCCGGCCGCCGCCCGCGACCTGGCCCTGGAGGTGTTCGCCCGCAGCTTCTTCGCCGACCCGAACGAGTTCTCGGCCGGCGAACTGGTGGCGATGTTTCACACCTACTTTCTCGGCTCGTCCGAGGGCCTGCTGTTCGACGTGCCCGACGACGACTACGACACCGCCCTGTGGGCGCCGCTCGGCCGCTACCTGGCGTCGCTCGGGGTCGAGGTGCACACGAACACCAGCGTCGAGTCGCTCGACGACCTGAGCGCCGACGGTGTGGTGTTGGCCACCGACCCACGCACGGCCCGCGAGCTGATCGCGGGCACCGCCGCGTCCACCACCTGGGTGGATCGGGTCGCGGCCACCCGCAACGCTCCCCCGTTCGCGGTGCTGCGGCTGTGGCTCGACACCCCGGTGGACGCAACCCGGCCGGCCTTCGTGGGCACCAGCGGCTTCGGTCCGCTCGACAACATCTCGGTGCTCGACCGCTTCGAGGCGGGTGCCACCAGGTGGGCGGCGGCGTCGGGTGGGTCGGTGGTCGAACTGCACGGCTACGCGCTCTACGACCCCACCGACATCGAGCAGCGGCTGATCGACGAGCTGCATCGGGCCTGGCCCGAAACCGCAACCGCGGGCATCGTCGATCGTGAACTGCTGATTCGCGACGACTGCGCGCTGGTCGACCCCGCGCCGTGGGCCGAACGTCCCGGGGTCAGCACGCCGAACCCGACGTTGGTGCTGGCCGGCGACTGGGTGCGCTGCGACCTTCCGGTGGCCCTGATGGAGCGGGCGGCCACCACCGGCGTGCTGGCCGCCAACGCCCTGCTCGCCCAGTGGGGGGTGGCCGGCGAAGAGGTCTGGTCGGTGCCCATGAAAGGGCTGCTGGGGTGAGGAGTGGCCATGCGTAGCGAGTCGATGCAACGACTCGACGCCCTGGTCGGACGCTGGCGGGCGTCGATGCACGAGGCCTGGTTTCTGCCCGAACCCGACGTCGAGAACGCGGGCATCGTGGTGGTCGACTGGTGGTCGGACGCCTTCGTCACCTTTCACTGGCACGCCGACGGTGCCGACCTGCAGGTGGTCTTCGGTCACAGCGGCGCCGACAACAGCTACCACGCCCTGTACCACGACGAGCGCGGCACCGACCGGCTGTTCGCGATGACCTTCGACGGCGCCGCCTGGCGCACCGACTACGAACTGGTTCTCGAAAGGGTGGCCGCATGAGCGCCGACGTGATCGTGATCGGAGCCGGCCTCGCGGGTCTGCGCGCCGCCAGGGTGCTGGCCGACGCCGGCCGCACCGTGGTGGTGCTCGAGGCGTCCGATCGGGTGGGTGGCCGGGTGACCACCGACGAGGTGGACGGCTTTCGGCTCGACCGGGGCTTTCAGCTTCTGAACCCCGCCTACGCCGAACTGCGCGCGGCGGTCGATCTTGTGTCACTCGACGTCCGCGGGTTCGAGCGTGGGGTGGCGGTACGCGACGCCGACGGCCTGACCGTGCTGGCCGACCCGCTGCGGCACCCGGTCACCGCGGTACGGGGCGCGGGCAGCCGGTACCTGCGGCCGCATCAACTGCGCACCGCGATCGGGTGGCTGAACGGGCACGACACCAGGGCCGATGACCGCCGCCTGGCCGAATCGTTCGACGCCGCAGGCTTCACCGGGCCGCTGCGTGATGTGGCTGACACGTTTCTGGCCGGCGTGCTGGCCGACGAGAAAGGCGAAACGTCGGCGGCGTTTGTGCGGTCGCTGGTGGGCTGGTTTCTGCGCGGCACGCCGGGCGTTCCGGCAGCGGGCATGGCCGCCCTGCCGGCCGCGTTGACCGACGGACTGGACGTGCGGCTGCAAACCCGTGCGGTGGCGGTCAACCGCCGCCCAGGCGGTGTCGAGGTGATCGTCGACGGTGCCGAACCGCTGCAGGCTCGGGCCGTCGTGGTGGCGGTCGACCCGGCTTCGGTGGGCGAGTTGACCAGCCAACCGTCGGTGCCCATGCGGGGTCTGGTCACCTGGTGGTTCGCTGCGCCGACGGCGCCCACGCAGCGTCGGTTGCTGTTCGTGGACGCCGCCCGCCGCGGCCCGCTGGTGAACTCCGCGGTGCTGTCGAACGTGGCCCCTACCTACGCGCCGTCCGGTCAACACGTGGTGCAGTGCTCGGCCGTGCTGACCGGCCCCGCCCCGACCGAGGCCGAGGTACTGGCCCACGCGGCCGCGATCTACGCCGCACCCACCGACGACTGGCAGTTGCTCGCCGTGCACGAGGTGCCGCACAGCCTGCCGGTCACGCCGCCGGGCCTGCAGCGTCCGCCGATCGACCTCGGCGGCGGGGTGTTCCTCGCCGGCGACCACGTCGAAGGGGCCTCGATCCAGGGCGCCCTGCTGTCGGGACGCCGTACCGCCGAAGCGGTGCTTCAGACTTCGGCGCGGTGAAAGTTCGCGTGGCTGCGGCTGGCCGTCGGGCCGCGCTGCCCCTGGTAGTGCGAGCCGTACACCGGTGACCCGTAGGGGTTCTCGGACGGGCTGCTGAGCTGAAAGAACGCCAGCTGGCCGATCTTCATGCCCGGCCACAGCATGATCGGCAGGGTCGCGACGTTCGACAGCTCCAGCGTCACGTGGCCGCTGAAGCCGGGGTCGACGAAACCCGCGGTGGCGTGGGTGAGCAGCCCCAGGCGTCCGAGGCTCGACTTGCCCTCGACGCGGGCGGCCAGGTCGTCGGGCAGCGTGATGGTTTCGTAGGTGCTGCCCAGCACGAACTCGCCGGGGTGCAACACGAAACCCTCGGACGGGTCGACCTCGACCAGCCGGGTCAGGTCGGGCTGGTCGACGGCCGGGTCGATCACCCGGTACTTGTGGTTGTCGAACAGCCGGAAGAACTTGTCGAGCCGCACGTCCACGCTGCTGGGCTGCAGCATGGCCTGATCCCACGGCTCGAACACCACACGCCCGGCGTCGATCTGGGCCCTGATGTCGCGATCGGAAAGCAGCACGCAGCGAGGCTATCGCGCCGAGACCATCAGCCGGGCGACGGTCAACGCCTTGGTGACCCGCGGCACGCGCCGGCGGGCGCTGAACACGTCGTAGTCGGCCGCCTCGATCTGGTCGAGAATACGCGAATACAGCCCATGCGCGGCGGCCACGCAGCGGGCCGAGCGCGGCGGCAGCAAAGCGATCCCCGGCAGCGCCGCGTCGTAGAGCTCACGGTTGCGGACGAGCTGTGCGGCCAGAAACGCCCGCCACTGCGGGGTCACCCGGCGCAGCCACGGGTCGGCGCCGTAGGCGTCCAGTTCGTCGGCCGGTAGGTAGACGCGACCCCGGTCGAGGTCTTCGCCGACGTCGCGAATGAAGTTGGTGAGCTGAAACGCCAGGCCCAGCGACCGGGCCGGCTCGAACGCCCCGGGCGAGGTCGGTTCGAGCACCGGCAGCATCATCTCGCCGATGACGGCCGCCGAACCCTCCATGTAGCCGTCGCGCAGGTCGGGCCACGACGCCCACGACGTGCGGGTCAGGTCGAGTGCCATCGCGGCGAAGAACCGGTCGAAACAGTGCCTCGGTATGCCCCGCCGGCGCACCGTCTCGGTTGCCGCGGCCAGCACCTCGTCGTCGGTCGGGGCGCCGTCCCACGCGGCGTAGAACGCGTCGCGGTAGGCGTACAGGTCACGGGTGGCCACCTCGACGTCGGGCTGCTCGTCGACCAGGTCGTCGGCCACCCGGCACACCGCGTACACCGCGGCCACGTCTGCGGCCTGCTCGCGCGACAGCAGCAGCGTGCCCCACCAGTAGGTCGTGCCGTGCCGGCGCAGCAACTGCTGGGTGCGGGTCATCGCAGCACCTCGTCGACGCGGTCGGCGGCCAGCTTGCCCGAGATCAGCACCATCGGAATGCCCACCCCAGGTGTGGTGCCCGAGCCGGCGAACACCAGGCCCGGAGCGTCCTTGCGCACGTTCTGCGGGCGGAACGGCCCGGTCTGGCCGAACGTGTGGGCCAACGCGAACGGCGTGCCCGCGGCCATGCCCTGATCGGCCCAGTCCTGCGGGGTGACGAGCCGCTCGGTGAGCACCGCCGAGGAGTAGCCCGCCCGCTCGATGAACCCGAACAGCCGGTCACGCATCGCCGAGCGCGCCGACTCGCCCCAGTCGAGCTCGCCGTCGGCAAGGTTGGGCGTCGGCTCGAGCACGTACAGCGCCTGGCTGCCGGCCGGCGCGGCCGACGCGTCGTGCACGCTCGGCCGGCAGACGAACCGCGACGGGTCACGCATCAGCACCCCGCGCCGCAGCAGATCGTCGAACGCGCCCGCCCAGTCGGCGCCGAAATGAATGGTGTGGTGGGCCGCGTCCGGCTCTGGCTCGCCGAGCACCCCGGCGTGCCACACCACGCACGAGGGTGAGTACCGCGGCCTGCGCCGCAGCACCGCCGGCGGCGGCAGGTCGAGCAGCTTCTCGTACGCCACGGGCAGGTCGGGGGTGAGCACCACCGCGTCGGCCGCCACCGCCTCACCGTCGGCCAGCCGGACGCCGGTCACCGTGCCGTCCGGGCGGCGCAGCACCCGCGCGACCGGGGTCTGACAACGCACGACGCCGCCCGCTGCGGTGATCGCCTCGGCCAGCGCGGGCCCGATGGCCCGCATGCCGCCGTCGGGAAACCAGACCCCCTCGATCGAGTCCATGTAGGTGATCACGGCGTACAGCGCGAGCGCCTGTGCGGGCGCCAGCCCGGCGTACATGGCCTGAAACGAGAACAACCGGTGCAGCCGCTCGTCGGCGAACCTGCGCTCGATGGCCGGCCCGAGCCGCCCGAAGGCGCCGAGTCGCAGCAGCCGGGCCGCCGCACCCGGGTGCCGCAGCAGGTCGGCGGGGCTGTTGAAGTTGGAGTCGATGAAGTGCGGCAACTCGGCGGCGTACAGCGCCTTCAGCCAGGTGACGAACCCGTCGAACGCAGCCGCGTCACGCGCCCCGCAGTGGGTGGCGATCTCGTCACGCATCGCCTCGTGGCCGTGCCGCACGTGCAGCACCGACCCGTCGGCGAAGTGTGCCCGGTACGCGGGGTCGAGCCGCTGCAGCGTCAGGTGATCCTGCAGCCGGGTGCCGGCGGCCTCGAACGCCTCGGCGAGCAACCCGCGCATGGTCAGCACCACCGGGCCGGTGTCGAAGGTGAACCCGTCTTGGGTCAGGGCACCGGCCCGGCCACCGGGCCGATCCTGCGCCTCGAACACCGTGACCCGGTGCCCGCGGCCCACCAGGTGGCAGGCGGCGGCCAGCCCGGCCAGCCCGGCGCCGACCACGACGACGTGGCTCATGCTTGGCGCCACGCAATCGTTGCGGCCAACGCGAGCAGGCCCGAGACCCCGTCGGCCTCCAGCGGTGCGCCGGCCAGCGCGTCGCGGGCCAGCCGCACGTCGTCACAGATCAGTTCTTCGACCCTCGAATCGATGCTGGCCCGCTGCAACGCCCGCATCGCACCCGGCACGTCGCGTTCGGGGTGGCGCAGCAGGTCGGCGTCGTCACCCTGAACGGTTTCTGCGGCCAGAGCCAGAATCACCGTGGCCTTGCCCTCGGCCAGGTCGTCGCCCGCGGGCTTGCCGGTCACCGCGGGGTCGCCCCAGATGCCGAGCAGGTCGTCGCGCAGGGCGAAGGCCCGGCCGATGTGGGCACCGAAGTCGGCCAGCACGGCGAGTTGCTCCGCTGTGGCACCCGCCGCCAGCGCGCCCAACTGCAGCGGCCGCCCCACCGAGTAGGCGCCCGACTTCAGCCGCGCGATGCGCTCGGCGTGCACCCGGTCGCGGCGTCCGGCAGCGGCACCGGTGAGGTCGGCCCGCTGACCGGCGATCAGCTCAAGGCACAGTTCGTGCCAGGTGCCGCGCAACGGTTCGGGCAGGCTCGCGGCCAATCGCGTGGCGCGGGCGTGGGCCAGATCGCCCAGCAGTATGGCCAAGTTGCGGCCGAACTTCTCGGGGTCGCCGTCGGCGCCCGCCTCGCGGTGCCAGGCCGCCGCCTGCACGTGTGCCGAGGGCGCGCCCCGGCGCGAAGCCGATTCGTCCATCACGTCGTCGTGCACCAGGGCGAACAGGTGCAGCAACTCCAGCGCTGCGGCGGCCCGCACCATGTCGTCGTAGGCCGAACCGACGCGTCCGCCCGCGGCCACGAACGCCCAGTGGGTCAATCGCGGCCTGAAACGCTTGCCGCCCAGGGCCGCCAGCGCGGCCAGCCATTCGGGCAGGTCGGCGGCCAGCACCTCGACGTCGGGCACCCAGGTGTGCCAGAGCCCGGTCAGGTCGGCCAGTTCAGCGGCCACCAGGGCGTCGACGGCGGCCACCGTGGCGGCCTCGTCGGGCAGGGGTTCGCACGCCCCCCGCTCGATCACCGGTGTGCCGCGCTCGTCGATCACGGGTGCCAGTTGCGGCACCTGAAGCGCCGCCCACGGGCTGAACGCCCGCGGCGTGGCGGTCACCGAGCGCACCAGATCGGGCCAGGGCACCCACTCGCACGCTGCGATCTCGTCGGGGTCGGGGTAGACGCCGGCCGGGTCGATGCGGCCGACCCACACCGGACAGATCTCGTTCTCGACCACCCCGCCGTCGTCGACGGCCCGGTAGCGAAAGTCGGGCAGCACCAGCGTCAGGTCGTCGATCTCGACGCCCAGTTCTTGCCGCACCCGCCGCCGGACGGCCTGTTCGCCGTCTTCGTCGGGGCTCGGGTGGCCGCAGCACGAGTTCGTCCACACCCCGGGCCAGGTGCGCTTGGCGAGCGCGCGCCGGGTGATCAGCAGCCGTCCGTCGGAGTCGAAAAGGTAGCTTGAGAACGCGAGGTGCAGCGGGGTGTCGCCGGTGTGCACGCTCAACCGAGACGCCGTTCCGATCGGCTTCCCGTGCTCGCTGAGCAGCACGACCGCGTCATCGGTCACCGAGCGGTTCAGCACTATCACTCCTCATCTGCGGCCGAATGGCCATCAGTCTGTCGCCATGTCGAAGCTTTGTCTAAGGTTAGCGGGTCGATACCATTCCGCAGAGCGGCGGCGGAGGCCCAGGTGTACACGATCAAGCAGGCGGCAGAGCTGACGGGGGTTCCCTCGGCGACCCTACGCGCCTGGGAGCGGCGCTACCCACTGCCCGCCCCGCATCGCTCACCCGGCGGCTACCGGCTCTACGACGACGCCGCCCTGTCGCGGGTGCGACTGATGGACCGGCTGGTCAAGGCCGGTTGGACGCCCCGCAACGCGGCCGCGATGGCCCTGCACGATTCGGCCGACGTCTCGTCGCTGCCGTCCCCGACCGAGTTCGTCGAGGCGGTGGCCGCAGGGCTGGCGCCCGGCCGGCGCGAGGCGGTGCTGGCCGCCCGGTTTCAGGCGGCCCCGCTGCCGGTGGTGATCGAGCAGTGGCTGATGCCGATGCTGCACGAACTGGGTCTGGCCTGGAGCTGCGGCAGAGTCACGGTGTGGCAGGAGCACGCCGTCGCCGCCGCCGTGCTGCGCCAGTTGCACGTGGCGTTCGAGTCGGCCCCGGTTCCCACCGGCCCGTTGGTGCTCACCGGCCTGCCGAGCGGCAGCCATCACGAGGTGGGTCTCGCCGCGTTCAACGTGCTGGCTCGCATGGCCGGACTCGGCGTGGCCTACCTGGGCGCCGACCTGCCCGAGGACGCCTGGGTGGGCGCGGTCGAGGAGCATCCGCCGGCTGCGGTGGTGATCGCCGTGCCCACGGCCGACGACGTGGCCGGCGCACGGCGCTGCCTGCTGGCCCTGCACGACCTCGGCGGTGCCGACGCGCCGTTGCTGCTGGCCGGCGGCGGCAGCCAGGACGCGGTGGCCGACCTGGCACGTCCGCTGGGGCATTCGGTGAGCGCAGCCGCCGAGACGCTGCGGCACGACCTCGGGGCGCGAACCGCTGGTCGCCTAGCCTGACCACGACCCCGAACCCAGGCCGACGACGGCCGCTGGCGCTTCGCGAGCGAGGCGACACACTAGAGTTGAGCCTCACGTCAGCCCAGGAGGTCACCATGCCGGACGCCAGCGATCCGAACGCCGACACCAAGGCCGCCTTCGCCGCGGCCCTGGAGCGCAAGAAGCAGGCCCAGCAGTCGGGCGCCGATCACACCGACGCCGACCGCGGCAGCGCCAAGAACACTCACGCCCAGGGCGGCAAGCGCCAGTTCCGCCGCAAGTCGGGCGGCTGACCGACCGGGTCGCGATCAGTCGATGCTGTTGTCGCCCACCACGTACAGCATCACGATCTCGGCCCGCTTGTTCTCGGCCACTGTCACCGCGGGCGGATAGCTCAGGTCGGTCTGATCGACCACCACGCCGAGCCGCCAGTTGTTTCGCCTGACCTTCTTGAACGCCTTGAAGAACGTGGGCGAGAAGTCGTCGTGCTTGGTGAGGTACGCCGCGATGTGCTCGGGCACCGCAACCTTCGGCGTGCGCGCCTGCGCCAGTGCGCGCACGAACTCGAGCGCGCTGCGGTGGTTCACCTTCCAGGCCGCGGCGTAGAGCTGCTGCCGGTCGCCCGCGGTCGACCAGTCGTTCCACCACTGCACGAACCGGGCCGTGTCGACGACGTTGATGTCTTCGATGCCACTTTTGGGCATGGTCACTCCTTCTGTGTGAAGCGCACCCAGGCGGGTGCAAACCTGTGCGCGAGCGACGTGGCCAGGTCGCGGTGCCGCGCGCTCGCCTCGGCGTCGCCCTGCAGGGCGAGCAGCCGGGCCAGGTGGGCGTCGGCCGGCCCCACTCCGGCCGATCCGCCGACCGGCAGCCAGCAGCCGCTCAGCACGGCCAACTGATCGGCCAGTTCGCCGGCCAGCGGTTGAGCGGGCGCGTGATCGCCGCACGCCGCCACCAGCAGGGCCGCCCCCGCGCCGGCCCGAAACGTGCCCCGCACGCTCTGCCACAGTTGCGCCAGCTGGTCGTGGGGCACCGGCACGCCGGCCGCGGCCCCGATCGCCGCGCCGGCGATCTGGTACAGCGGGTCGACGGCGGTCATGTCGTCGTCGAGCGCGGCCATGTCGCCGGCCAGTTCGACCAAGGCGCCGTCGCGCAGCGCGTCGCTGAGCATGCGTTCGTGATCGGCCACCAGCACCGTCTCGGCGTCCACCCCGTCGGCCAGGGCCGCCGCCCGCCCGGCGTGCCGCGCCGCCAGCGACGACTGCCCGCCCAGGGTGGCCAGCAGTTCGAGCCAGCGGGCGGCGAACCACTGGTGCAACCCCGAGCCGGCGCTCTCGGCGCGCCGCGCGTAGTCGGCCGCCGAGGCCGCCGCCGCCAACCGGTCGGCCAGCTCGATGTGGCCCGCCACGATCAACCGCAGGGCGTCGAGTTCGGCCTCGGCACTGTCGACCCGGGCGGCCTTGAGCGCGATCTCTTGGGCCAGTTCGAGCCGCCTCCGCGGCGACTGCCCGCCGGGCCAGGTGAGCGAGTGCAGGGCCCGCAGGGCGTCCAGCGCCACGGCCGGGTCGGCGGCCGAGGCCTGCCGGCGCAGTTCGGGTTCGACGTCGCCGAGCCGCGCCAGCATGCTGAGGTCGCCGGCCTTGCCGGCACGCAGGTAGCCCTCGATGAGCCGGACGCGCCACGCGCCGTGCTCGAGCGGCAACCAGTCCAGCGCCTCGCCGATCAGCAACTGGGCGCGGCGGGCGTCGGCGCCCAGCGGCACCCAGGGGCTGGCCACCGCCAACGCCGCCTGCGCGAACAGCACGGGCTCGCCGGCCCGGCGGGCCGCCACCGCGACCTCGCCCGCCCGCTCCATGGCCTGTTCGATACGGCCGCCCAGGCTGAGCGCGTTCACCGCCTCCAACTCCCAGGGCAGCCAACTCGACGGAGGCAGCTCGGCGCGACGCGCCAGTTCGACCGCCCGGGCATACCCCTCGGCTCCGGTGAGCAGGTCACCGTCGGCGACGAGCCGGGCAGCCTGGTCGGCGCCGTCACGGGCCGATTGCGCGAGGGCTGCCGGGCTGGCCAGCGGCAGCGGGGCGTCGAGCACCGGATTCTGGTTCAACACGTCCGTTTCGAGCCGGCGGAAGGCGCGACTTGCGTCCAGGCCGTACTCATCGGCGAACCGGGTGATGAACGACCGGCACTCATCGAGCGCACCGATCGGGTCGCCGCTGCGGTACAGCGCGATCACCAGGCTCGAGGCCAACGCCTCGGACTCGGGAAACTCCATGGTCCACCGGCGCAGGTCGGCGACCGCACCGGAGTGATTGCCGGCGGCCAGTTCGAGTTCGGCCAGCTCGGTGAGCAGTTCGGCTCGGCGGCGCTCGAGGTAGCTGCGCATCATCGTGATCGGCTCGATGCCTTCGATGCCCTCGAAGGGCACCCCGCGCCACTCGAGCAGCCCATCGCGCAACGCGGCGGCTCCCGCCGGCGGGTCACGCCGGTCGATCTCGCGGCCGCGACCCAGGGCGGCTTCGAAGCGTGACGCGTCCAGTTCGTTCGGCGCGACCTGCAGCCGGTAGCCGCCGCCCGCGGTGGCGAGCCGTGCCGACTGCCCCGTCCCGAGCGCCGAGCGCAACCGGTCGACGTGCACCCGAATGGCGGTGCTGGCGGTGCGGGGCGGTTCACCGCGCCACACCCGATCGAGCAGTGAATCGAGGCTGACAACGCGGTTCGCGTCGGCCAACAGCACGGCCAACACAGTGGTCTCCATCGGACGCAGCCGGCGCGGCTCGCCGTCCACGGTCACGCCAACACGGCCGAGAACGCGAAAATCGACCGCTGGCATCGAACCTCCGAGGGCGGCAGGGGGTTACTGGGCACCCTAACCAACCCGCGCGCCGCGCGGGAGAGTTCTCGGTGTTCAGTGACACGCGCCGCCCCTGGCCTGGTTCACGCAGACCAGCCTCTCCACACGGCGTAAACGTGCGATAAACGACGTCGGGACTACAACCCTCTCAACCGACGAGGGCGACCCATGCGGTTCCACACATAACCGGCGGCCAGCAGGGCGGCCAGGCCGGTGGCGATCGCGCCCACGAGCAGCGTCCACCGCGGGCCCCAGGCGTCGCCGACCCAGCCGATCAGCGGCGCACCCAGCGGCGTGCCGCCGGTGAAGATGGCCATGTACAGGCTCATCACCCGGCCGCGCATGGCCGGCTCGGTGGTCAGTTGCACCGTGGTGTTGGCAGCAGTCATCACCGTCAGCGACGACAATCCCACCGGCACCAGCAGCGCGGCGTACACCCAGTAGGTGGGCGCCAGGGCCAGCAGGGTGGTGATCACCGCGAACCCGGCCAGCGAACCAACCAGCAGGCGCAGGCGGGGGCGGCGGCGCCGGGCCGCCAGCAGGGCCGCGGCCAGGGTGCCGGCCGCCATCACCGAGCCGAGCAGGCCGTAGCCCTCTGGCCCCACCCCGAACACCTGCGTGGCCATCAGCGCGTTGGTGATCTGAAAGTTCAGCCCGAACGTGCCCAGCATGAAGATGCAGAACAGGATCAACTGCAGGTCGGGGCGGTCGCGCACGTAGGCCAGACCCTCGCGAATGGCTCCGCGGCCACGCCGCACGGGGGCCGGGTGCAGGTCGCCGGGGTTCATCGACACCAGGCCCGCCAGCACGGCCACGAAGCTCAACGTGTTCACCGCGAACACCGGCCAGATGCCCACCCAGGCGATCATCAGGCCGGCGATGGCGGGGCCCAGCAGCCGGGCCCCGTTGAACGACGCGCTGTTCAGGCCCACCGCATTACTGAGCAGGTGGTCGGGCACCACTTCGCTCACGAAGGCCTGCCGGGCCGGGGCGTCGAAGCCCCACAGGACGCCGGCCAGCACGGCGCTGAGGTAGACGTGCCACAGTTGCACCGTGCCGGTGGCCACCAGGGCGGTCAGGGCGGCGAACACCAGACCGGTGCCGGCCTGGGTGACCATCATGATGCTGCGCTTGCCGAACCGGTCGGCCACGGCGCCGGCGATGGGCGAGATCAACACCCCGGGCGCGAACTGCAGTGCGGTCACGTAGCCCAGGGCGGTGGCGGAGTTGTCGGTGAGCTGGGTGAGCACCAGCCAGTCCTGCGCCACACGGGCCATCCAGGTGCCCACGTTCGAGGTGAGTGACCCCAGAAACAGCAGCCGGTAGTTGCGCACGGCCAGCGAGGCGAACGTGTGCACGGGCGCGAGTGCGGCAGCTTCGCTGTCTGTTTCACTCATGTCGGCCCGTGGTCATCCGTACCATCCTAAGTCGAATAGTCGTTCGGTGACGAAATCATCTGTTCGCCTCGCTACAGTCGGTGCCATGAGCGGGCAGTCGAACCGAGTCGCGCCGACCATTTCGACCAGTGCCGGCACGGTCTCGGGCGTGCAACGACCCGATTCGGCCGCCTATCTCGGGGTGCCGTTCGCGGCACCCCCCACCGGTGAGCGCCGCTTTCTGGCGCCGCAACCACCGGTGCCGTGGCACGGGGTGCGCGCCTGCGACGCGTCGGGGCCGACGCCCCAGCGGCGTCCGTTCGGTGACGTGACCACGATTCCCGAGCCGTCCAACGCCGGCGACGACACGCTCAACGTGAACGTGTTCACGCCGGCCCCCGGCGACCGTGACGCCCTGCAGCCGGTGCTGGTGTGGGTGCACGGCGGCGGCTACTTCGCCGGGTCGCCCGCCAGCCCCTGGTACGACGGACGCAGCTTCGCGCGCGACGGCGTGGTCACCGTGGTGCTGTCGTACCGGCTCGGTTTCGACGGCTTCGGGTGGATCGACGGCGCTCCGCTGAACCGCGGCCTGCTCGACCAGATCGCCGCGCTCGAGTGGGTGCGCGACAACATTCGCGGCTTCGGCGGCGATCCGGCTCGCGTGACGATCGCCGGCCAGTCGGCGGGCGGCGGCAGTGTGCTGGCGCTGCTGACCTCGCCGCGCGCTGCTGGCCTGTTCCGGGGCGCCATTTCTCAGTCAGGTGCCGCCGGCGCGCTGTCGGCCGCTGGTGCCGAGCGGACCGGGCGTCGCTTCGCCGCCGCCATCGGCGTCTCGCCCGACCTGTCGGGCTGGCGGTCGCTCACCGAGGATCAGATCCTCGACCGGCAGACCGAGTTCAACCAGGTGCCGGACGTTCCGGGTATGGCCAGCCCGCCCACCGAGCTCATCGCGGCGGCACGCCGCACGCCGGCCGGCTCGCTGCCGCTGGCCTTCGCGCCGGTGGTCGACGACGAGATCGTGCTGGCTCCGGTCGAGGCGATCCGCGCCGGAGCGGGCGCCGAGGTGCCGCTGCTGCTGGGCGCCACCCGCAACGAGTTCGCATTTCCCATTCCCGGGGCGGCGTCGGTGCGCGAGATCGTGGCCGCCGCGAGCGCAGCCGGTTGCACCGAGGCGGCCGTGGCGCGCTACCGGCTTGAGGTCGACCGGTTGGGCCCCGCGTACGCGGCCAGCCAGCTCGCGGTGGCGCAGATGTTTCGAGCACCGGCGGTGCATGTGGGGGCCGAACGGTCGCGCCGGGGGGCGGGTCAGCGCACCTGGCTGTACGACTTCGCCCACCACTCCGCGGTCGACGGCACGTCGAGCCACTGCTACGACCTGCCGTTCAGTTGGGACGTGCTCGACGCCCCGGGAGTCGAGCGGGTGCTCGGCGCCGAGCCGCCGCAGCAGTTGGCCGACCGCATGCACGCCGACTGGGTGCGGTTCATCACCGACGGCACCGTGGGGTGGCCGGCGGTGGCCGAGGCGCCGATCGGCGCGGCTCGGGTCTATGGCGACGAGCCGGCGTTCGACGAGTCGGCGTATGGGTTCGAGGTCGAACTCACCGGCGATCAGTGATTCGCAGACGTCAATCCGGCGGTAAGGAGAGGAACCCCCCAGTCCTCTCCTGACCGCCGGTCATAACCCCTGCGCGGCGCTCCGGCCCCCGTCGATGGCCTTCCCCCTGGCTACCACCGGCTCCACAACTGGGATTGCTAGAAGTCTGCGCCCGCGTTGTAAACGGCCTGTAAACGCATTCGTAAACGTCGCGCCACCACCGTCAGGGGGTGCGGTTGGCGCACCTTCTTGATCGGGTGATGTTGCCGGCCGGGTCAAAGGTCTGCGGCAGTGCGTCGGCGATGGCGAACACGCCCAGGTCTTTGCCCGAGTCGTCGGGGTTGGGCAGCACGTCCACCACCAGTCAGTGCCTGCGGGTGGACTGCTGCGCCATCCACTGCCAGATGTGCTGACCGCGCCGGCTCGGATCGTTGCGTGCCACGTAGATCCACGACCAGTGGCCGGCGAACTGGTGGCCGTTCCAAATCACGTGGTCGTACAGGCTGAGGTACGAGCGGGCGATCAGGTCATGGGCGTGCACGCTGTTGGTCACCGGGTCGACGGTGGTGTCGTCGGCAGAGGCGACGAGCCACGTCGGGGTGCGAATCGACTTGAGTTCGGCGTCGGTGATCATCGGCTCGGTGGTGCGGAAGGGTGCCACCACCCCGCAGATCGGCACGGCGGCGGCGAACGCCCGCGGGTACTCGACCGTCATCTTCATGGTCATGTAGCCGCCGTTGCTGCAGCCGACCACGTGGATGCGGTCGCGATCGATCGGGTGCCGGCGGGCGACCTCGGCGATCACGTCGGCGATCATCGGGGCGAACGCGTCGCCGTCCTCGAGCCAGTACGAGGTGGACTGCGGCGCCACCACGTAGGCGCCGCCGAAGATGCGCTGTGCCTCGGGAGTGGCGAAGCCGAGTGCGCCGCGGTTGGCGCGCAAAGTGGTCTCGTTGTCGTAGTAGCCCTGGGCCAGCGCACCGCCCTCGCCGCCGCCGTGCAGCCACACGATCAACGGACGGCGGTCGCCGCGCCGGCCGTCGCGGGGCGCGTACAGACGGTACTTCAGGTCATCGGTGGCGGCGTAGCCGAAGGCGTCCACCTCGGGGTTCGACAGCTTGCCCTGCACGAGCCGGCTCAGGGTGAGGCTGCGGCCGTTGCGAAGCTTCAGAGGTGCGTTCTGGGTGACGGTGTAGGCCAGATCGAGGCGCACGTTGCGGGCCAGGCTGACGATGTACCCCAGGGTGCCGCCGCCGACCACGCCCTCGGCGTATTCGAGGTCGAGCACGATGTTGCCGCGCCGGTCCAGGCGTGCTGCGGTGACCGTTCGGTCGAGGTCGTACACGCTGTAGATGTCGGTGGCGGGCACGTCGATGGGGCTGGTCGCCTTGACGTGCACGCTGAAGGTTGCCGCGGTCAGGCTGCGGGGATCGATCGGGCCGAGCCCCGCGGTGTTCAGGGTGAGCGCGACGACCTGCTCACCGCCGTCCAGGGTCTCTGCGTTGAGGGTGAACGTGGTGCGGCCGCCGCTGCCTCGGTCACCGGCCTGGGCGGTGACGGTCGGCAGGGTGAGCGCCGCGGTGGCGGCACCGCCCACGAGCAGCGTGCGGCGGCGAACAGGGGTGGACATCGACGAAACTCCTTCATTCGACCTTGGGGGTTCACCGGCCGGCCTCATTGCCGACGGGGTGTCGAATGCTCGAAGTCAACTCCCAACGCCCTCTTGCAATCTACAATCATTTGGTTGTACGTTTTGAATCGTGATCGAGAACGACGAGGATCGGGCGGACGCGCTCTTCCACGCCCTCGCCGACCGCACCAGGCGCGACATTCTGCGCCGAGTACTGGGCGGCGAGCACTCGATCAGCGCCCTGGCGTCGCACTACAACATGAGCTTCGCCGCCGTGCAGAAGCACGTCGCGGTACTCGAGCGCGCGGGCCTGTTGACCAAGCGTCGACAGGGCCGCGAGGCGCTGGCCAGGGGTGATCTGCAGGTGGTGCGGTCGACCGCCGCACTGCTGACCGAACTCGAGCACGCGTGGCGCGGCCGCATCGACCGCATCGACGCCCTGCTCGACCAACTCAAGGAGTGACCGAAATGCCCGTTGTCGACATCACCAAAGACCTCGACGCCCTGACCCTGACGATCGTCGCCGACTTCGCCGCCCCCGTCGAGCGGGTGTGGCAGCTGTACGCCGACCCCCGCCAGCTCGAACAGGTCTGGGGGCCGCCCGAATACCCGGCCACCTTCGTCGACCACGACCTGGCCCCCGGCGGCCGGGTGACTTACTACATGACCAGTCCCGAGGGCGATCGCTACCACGGCTGCTGGGTGGTGGGCGAGGTGGCCGCTCCCGACCGATTCGCCTTCGACGACTTCTTCGCCAACGCCGATTTCGAGCCCGACACCTCGCTGCCCGCGTCGCATTGCACTTATGCCTTCGTCGAACGCGACGGCGGCACCCGGGCCACCTACGTGAGCGGCTACGACTCGGCCGAGGCGCTGCAGCAGGTGCTCGACATGGGCATGGAAGAGGGCTCCCGCTCGGCGATCAACCAGATCGACGAATTTCTGGCCCGGTAGGGTTCGTTGCGGGCGGACACTCCGTCCCCCACGAACCGAAGGAGCAGCCGGATGGCAACGCACAGCAAGGCGCACGCGCACTGGGAAGGCACCCTGATGGACGGCGCCGGCAACGTCGAACTGGTCACCTCTGAGGTCGGTCAGTTTCCGTTGACGTGGGCCAAGCGGGCCGAGGCGTCCGCGGGTGGCACCAACCCTGAGGAGCTGATCGCCGCGGCGCACGCGTCCTGCTACTCGATGGCGCTGTCGCACGCCCTGGCCGGCAACGGCACCCCCGCCACCTCGATCGACACCGTCGCCGTGGTGGGCTTTCAGCCCGGCGTCGGCATCACCGGCAGCGACCTGACGGTCAAGGCCAAGGTGCCGGGGCTCACCGAAGACGAGTTCAAGACCTTCGCCGAGGGGGCCAAGGCCGGCTGCCCGGTGTCGGCCGCCCTGGCCGCGATTCCGATCACGCTGACCACCGAGTTCGTCGCCTGATCCGATTCAGGGGGACGGTTCTCCAACCGCTGGAGAACCGTCCCCAACCCCCGCCACTCTCAACCAACGGCGCTCAGGTGGGTAGCTCGAACCAGAACACGCTGCCCTGGCCGGGCACCGACGACACCCCGTACTGCCCCCGGTGGGCGCCCACGATGGCGGCCACGATGGCCAGCCCGAGGCCGCTGCCGCCACTGCCGCGGCCCCGGCCCGGGTCGGCGCGGTAGAACCGGTCGTACAGGTGCGGCAACTCCCCCGCGGCAATGCCCGGGCCGCCGTCAGACACCTCGACCCGCACCCGTTGCTTGCCCACCTTGAACCCCCTGATGGTCAGGGCCGCGGTGACCGGCGTGTAGCGCAACGCGTTGGACGTGAACGCCGTGACCGCCTGCACCAACCGATCCTGGTCGCCCGTCACGATCAGCCCGTCGCCGGCCTCGACCTGCACCGGACGCTCGGGCTGAATCACCTTGATGTCGGCGGCAACGTCGCGCAGTACGGCCCCCAGATCGACCTCGGCGCCCGCGCCGGCCGCCCCCGCGTCCAACTCGTTGAGTAGAAACAGGTCGTTCACGATGCGGGTCATGCGGGTCGCCTCGGCGTTGATGCGCCGCATGGCGTCGCCGATGCCTTGGGCGTCGACCAGCCCGTACGCACCCGCGGCCGTGGCCGGCCGGGTGTACAGCGACGAGTAGCCGGTCAGCGTGGTCAGCGGCGTGCGCAACTCGTGCGAGGCGTCCGCGACGAACCGGCGCATGCGCTCTTCGGACGCCTGGTTGGCGTCGAGCATCGTGTTGAACGCCCTGGCCAGCTCGTTGGCCTCGGTGCCCGACGGCCCCGGCGTGACCCGGCGCCGCCGCTCGCCCCGGGTGATCGCCCGGGCGGCGTCGGTGAGGTCGGCGAAGGGCTTGAGCCCCAGCCGGTAGGTCCACCAGATCACCAGCCCCACCACGCCCAGCACCGCGAACCCACCGGCAGTGAGGGTGGCCGCGAGCTGGGCGATCGCCTGGTCGACCTGCGTGGTCGGTATGGCGAACACGGCCTGCACGTCGGTGCGCAGCGGCGCCGTCACCACCCGGACGCCCCGGGCCTGGCCGGCGGTCGTGCCGCGGCCCTCCGGTTGGCTGAGCACATCGCCCTTGCCCACCGCGGGCAGCAGGTCGGGGTCGTCGGTGGGCGAGAACACCGTGACCAGCCGACCGTCGGCGAACAGCCGTCCGACGTAGACCTCAGACAAGGCCACCTGGGCCCGGTCGGTACCCGACAGCCCGATCACCAGCCGTGGGGACGACGCGTAGCCGGCCAGCTGGGCGTCCACCTGGCCGATCAGATAGTGCCGCTGCACAGCGACCACCCCGGCGCCGAACACGCCGAAGGTGAGCGCCAGCGAGAACAGGGCGAACAACAACCGCCGCCGCAGGGTCATCAGGGTTCTCGCACCGAGTAGCCGACGCCCCGCACGGTGTGAATCAGCTTGGGTTCGACTGCGTCGACCTTGCGGCGAAGGGTCGAGACGAACGACTCGATGATCGCCGACTCGCCCGAGAAGTCGTACTGCCACACGTGGTCGAGAATCTGGGCGCGGGTGACCACGCGTCCGGCGTTGACCAGCAGCAGCCGCAGCAGGCTGAACTCGGTGGCGGTCAGATTGGCCTCCACGTCCCCACGCCACACCCGGTGCGCCTCGGTGTCGAGCACCAGGTCGTGCACCTGCAGCCGCCCGGCCTGGGTGGGCGCGCCACCGACCCGGCGCAGGGCCAGTTGCACCCGCGCCACCAGTTCTTCCAACGCGAACGGCTTGACGATGTAGTCGTCGCCGCCGGCGGTCAGACCCCGCACGCGGTCGGCGGTGGCCGTTCGGGCGGTGAGAAACAGCACCGGCGCCCGGCAGCCCGCCTCGCGCAGCCGGCGCAGCACCTCGAAGCCGTCGAGATCGGGCAGCATCACGTCGAGCACGATGGCGTCCGGGCTTTCACCGAGCGCCAGGTCGAGAGCGGCCGCGCCGGTGGCCGCCCGCAGGGTGCGCAGTCCGGCCAACTGCAGCGCCGATGCGACCAGGTAGTTGATGTTCTCCTCGTCGTCGACCACCAGCACGGTCGCGGGGGCTGCCATGCCGCTAGCGTCGCACAGCCCGCTGCCGCGAACCTTGAGACAACCTGCAGATTTGCTGAACCCACCACTGATCGCGGCGCCCTGCCATGATGGGCGGCATGACGATCATGTCAGGCGCCGAACCGATCAGCATCGACGGCGGTGACGTCGGCGTCGTGCTGTGCCACGGCTACCCCAGCACCCCGCAATCGATGCGCGGCTGGGCCGAACACCTGGGCGCGGCCGGTTACACGGTTCGGGTGCCGCTGCTGCCCGGCATGGGCACCCACTGGAAAGACCTCAACGCCACCACCTGGCACGACTGGTACGGCGAACTGGAACGCGCCCACGACGAGTTGGCTGCGCGCTGCAGCACCGTGTTCGCGGCCGGGTTGTCGATGGGCGGGCTGCTGGCGACCAAGCTGGCGCAAGAGAGGCCGTCCTTGGCCGGCCTGGTACTGGTGAACCCGATCTTCAAGCACAACAGCCCGGCTCTGTTGGTGCTGCCGATGTTGCGGCACGTGGTGCCGTCGCTGGGCGGCATCGCCGGCGACATCAAGAAGTCGGGCGTGACCGAACTGGCCTACGACCGCAACCCACTGCAGGCCATGTACAGCCAGACCAAGCTGTGGCGCATCGTGGTCGAAGACCTGCCACAGCTTCGGTTGCCGGTGCTGCTGCTCACCTCAGCGGTCGACCACGTGGTGCCGGCGCTGTCGTGGCGCACGTTTCTCGACCGCGTCGGGTCGGCCGAGGTCACCCACATCGTGCTGCAAGACAGCTACCACGTGGCCACGCTCGACAACGACGCCGAGTTGATCTTCGCCGAGTCGCTCGACTTCTTTCGCCGGCTGACCCCTTCGGACGGCTCCCCGACCTGAAGCCGACGACGTAGCTGCCTTTGTGACACGTCGCTGCCCGCGTGCAGGCAGTCACGTGTCAGAAAGGCAGTTACGTTCGCACCGCACGCTGCGGCGGCGGCTACTGCTCGCTGGCCGCGTTGTCGGGGTCGGCGTCGATCTGGTCGGCATCCACCTTGGTGGCATCGATCACCGGGGTGCCTTGAACCTCCATGCCCTCTTGCGGCGCGGCGGCGTCGGGGGCCGGATCGAGATCTTCGTCGTCGCGCGGGGTGTAACCGGGCACGGTGGGCTGACTGGTCATGGTTGCCTCCTTTGGCGGTTCACCCAGTGTGACGGCAGCGGGCCGTGCTGCCCATCTCCCTGCGGGTGAAATGTCGGCCGCCCCTACAACCCGATGACCTGCACGTCCAGGACGTTGTCGTGCACCCTGATCGCCTCGACCACCGCGGCCTGCGGCGAGCCTTCGACGTTGATGCGCGCGACCGCCGCCTCGCCGCCCTCGAAGACCACGTTCTCCATCTCTTGCACGTTCAGCCCGGCCAGGCTGATCGCGTCCAGGGTTGCGGCGAGCACACCGGGCCGGTCGAGGTGCCTGATCACCACGGTGCAGGTGGCCGGCGTGTGCCGGGCCAGGTTCACCACGTTGGGCACGGTTCCGGTTTCGGCGAAGACCCGGACGATACGCACCGCCTCGTCGGCGATCGCCTGCTGCGCCTGATCGGTGGACGCCCCGATGTGGTGCGTGCCGTACACCCCGGGCAGGTCGACGATGGCCGGGTGAAACTCAGCCTGACCGCCCGACGGCTCGTCGGCGAACACGTCCAGGCCGGCGCGAAGGCCCTTGTCGCGCACCGCAGCGGCGAGTGCGGGCTGGTCGATCACCTCACCTCGTGAGGTGTTGACGAAGAAGGCACCGTCGCGCATCGCCGCGAAGAAGTCGGCGCCCAGCAGGCCGCGGGTTTCACCGTTCAGCGCCAGGTGCACGCTCACCACGTCCGCCTGCTCGGCCACCTCGGTCGGTGACCCGAGCCGGGTGATACCCAACGCGGCGGCGCGCTCGTCGGTCAGGCTGCGACTCCACGCCACCACCGGCATGCCGAAGGCCTGCGCCCGCGGCACCATGGCCGAGCCGATGCCGCCCAGCCCGATCAGGCCGAGGGTGCGGCCGAACAGGCCACGCGCCTTGCCGTACTCGCCTTTGTTCCACACCCCGGCGCGCAGGTCGGCCACATTGTCGGCGATGCGGCGGTCCAGGGCGGCGATCAGGGCGAAGGCCAACTCGGCCACGGCGATCGAGTTCTTGCCCGGGCAGTTCGACACGTAGATGCCCAGCCTCGATGCCGCCGCCACATCGATGGTGTTGTAGCCGGCGCCGGCGCGCACCACCAACTTCAGCGGACCGGCGGCGAGCACCGCCTCGGGCACCTTGGTGCTGCGCACGATCAGCACGTCGGGCGCCGCTGCTGCCACCTCGTTGACCAGGGCCTGGTCTTTGGCCTGGGGGCGGTAGGTGACGGTGCAGCCGGCCTTCGCCAGGGCGTCCAGACCGGACGAGTCGAAACTGTCGGCAACGAGCACGCGCATGGCTGTCAGGCTACTCGTGGCACCGGGTGGACGCGCCCGAAAGTGATCAGTGTTGGTGGTTGCGGGCTGGTTGATTAGCATGCTTAAAAAGACACCCCCCAAGAAGGCCCCGTTGGACAGGAAGTCAATCGACGACACGTCGCGAAAGCTGCGTGAGTTGCTGCTGGAAGCGCCGTACGCCGAACGCTGGCAGGCGAACATCGGCCGTCGGCAGAGCCATGCTTTACATCAAAGTGGCATCTGCCAGGTGATCGCCGAATATCTGTGGCGCAATGGCCTGCAGCCCACCGCTGATGAGGCATTGCCACGCAAGCTGAAAGACCGTGTCTACCGCGCCCTGGGCGGCCAGTCGCTGAGCCTCGGCACCCTGCGCTGGTTCATCGAGGCGTTCGAGATGAGCCCCGACGACACCGCCGCCCTGCTGCGCCTGGCCGGCTCGCGGGCCCCCGGCGACACGGTGGTCGGCGGGTCGGTGGTGGCCCCGGGTGTGCTGCCGCCACGATTTCATCAGACGGTGTCGCTGCACGAGTGGCACCGGGTCGGCCCCGACGGCCTACCCGAGTCGCACCGCACGGTGCACGTCATTCGGGCCAACGAACGGCTCGACAGGTACCCCTACATCTTCGACACCGACGCCGCCACCGTGCGCGTGGTTCAGGGCGGGCGTGCGGGCCGTCCGTACGCCCTCGACAACGGGCTGTACGCCGTGGACATCATGCTGACCACGCCGCTCGAGCCGGGCGAAACCGCGTCGATGGAGTACGAAACGACCTTCTGGTACCGCACGCCGCCCGCGCAGGAGTTTCGCCGGGCCAGCCGCGGACGGGTCGACAACCTCGACCTGCGGGTGCAGTTTCATCACCTGCGTCTGCCCGTGCAGGTGTGGTGGAGCGAATGGCCGGCGCTCGACCGGCCGCCAACGGTGTCGGAGCCGGTCGCGCTGGGGGTCGACAAGAGCGTGCACCGCTACCTCGAAGCCATCGAGAGCACGGTGGTGGGCTTTCGCTGGCACATACTGCAGCGCCGTCGCTGACGGGTGACGCGAAGCTCAGCCCGACAGCAGCCCCGCCAGCAACAGACCGGCCGCCACCATGGTGGCGACCGCCAGGGTGACGATGCGCAGCAGGGTCTGACCGGGGGTGGGCAGAACGCTCATGACCCTATAAACGCAGCAGCCGCCCAAAACGTTGCAACCAGGGGCGAGAAATGTCGAACGAGTTCGGGCACGCGGTTGTGAGTCGATTCAAATCCAGCGCCCGTGCAGTACATCGTTGAGTTCGAAGGGTGGAAAGTCCTTGCTCAAAGGACTGCCGGGATTGAGCAGCACGAACAAGTCGTTGGCCACGGCCCATTCGAAAAGCGGCCTGGCGCGATCGGGGCGCACCTGCCAATCGAGCGCGGGCAACTGCGTTGCCGTGAACGCGTCGTAGCGCACCGGGTGGGTGAACACGCACACGCCGAGCGAGCCGGACGGTGTGAGCGCGAGCGGCTGAAAGCCGTGCGGCTCGGCGTGCCCGAGCACCCCGACGGTGGTGGCGATCAGCTCTTTGACGAACGCGGTGTACGCCTTGGCGTCGGTGGGGTTGGCGTGGGCCCGGGCCAGAAGACGTTCGAGATGCGTCTGCGGCTCGGGTTGCATCACGTCGGCTCGTCGAGCCGGTTCAGCGTGTCGTCGTCGACCGGTGGCAGATCGCGCACCGTCACGTCATCGACCTCATCGCCCTGATGCGCGACGTCCTGGCTGACGATGTCGTCGCGGGCCTCGTCGGCGGCGTTGTCGGTCATGGGGGCTCCCTTCGAATCGGTCAGGCGCGTCGGCCCAGCACCGTGTCGGGGCGGTCTTCCACCGCCATCATGATGCGTTCGAGGTAATGGTCGGGCATCTCAGGCAGCGCGTCGAGACTGAAGAACGCGGCATCGGTGGCCTCACCGTCGTGCGGCACCGGGTCTCCGGCCACCCAGCGGCAGCGAAAGGTGTGGTCGATGTACTGGGTCACGTCGCCGTTGGCGTACACCACCGGCTCGGTGACGTTCAGCCAGGCGAGCCGTTCGACCTCGATCTCGACCCCCGCCTCTTCGGCCGCCTCTCGGATCGCGGTGACGTGAGGATCCTCACCCGGATCGACGATGCCCGCCACCGGTGACCACGCACCGTCGTCCGCCCGGCGCACCAGCAGCACCTGCTCGCCGTCGTTCGACGAGCGCAGCACCACCGCGGTCGCCCCCGACAGCCACAACATGCTGTGGCCCACCTTTTCACGCAGTTCGATGATGAAGTCGGGCACGGGCACCCGAACAGCGTAGTCCCGATCGACTGACCGTTCCGCCTAGGGTTGGGCCATGGAATACCGACTTCTCGGCGACAGCGGGCTCGCTGTCTCGCGGCTCTGCCTGGGCACCATGACCTTCGGCGCCGAAACCGACCGGGCCGGATCGTTCGCCCAACTCGACGCGTTCGTCGAAGCCGGCGGCACGTTCATCGACACCGCGGACGTGTACTCGCGCGGCGTCTCGGAGCAGCTCGTGGGCGACTGGCTCGGCGAGCGCGCCGACGCGCGTGACCAGGTCGTGCTGGCCACCAAAGGCCGCTTCCCGATGAACGACGGCCCGAACGGCGTCGGGCTGTCACGCCGGCACCTGCACGACGCCCTGGAGGCCAGCCTGCGCCGGCTGGGCGTCGAATCGATCGACCTCTACCAACTGCACGCGTGGGATCCGTTGACGCCGATCGACGAATACCTGCGCTTCATCGACGACGCGATCGGTGCCGGCAAGGTGCACTACTTCGGGCTGTCGAACTTCGTCGGCTGGCAACTCACCGCCGTGGCCGAACGAGCCGCCGCCCAAGGGTGGACGGTGCCGGTGTCGCTGCAGCCGCAGTACAACCTGCTGACCCGCTACATCGAGCTCGAGATCGTGCCCGCCTGCGAGCGGTACGGGCTTGGCCTGATGCCGTGGAGCCCGCTGGCCGGAGGCTGGCTGACGGGCAAGTACCGGCGTGACACGCGACCGAGCGGTGCGAGCCGACTGGGCGACAACCCGGCCCGCGGCATGGAGGCCTACGACCGGCGCAACACCGACGCCACCTGGGCCGTGCTCGACGCGCTCGAAGACGTGGCGAAGCAGTCCGGGCTCACCATGGCGCAGGCGGCGCTGGCCTGGCTGGCCGATCGTCCGCAGGTGACCTCACCGATCGTCGGCGCCCGCACGCTGGAGCAGTTGCAGGGCTCGCTGGCCGTCGCTGAGGTGCACCTCGACGGCGACGCGGCCCGCCGCCTCACCGAGGTGTCGGAACCCGCGCTACCCGACTACCCCTACGGCGAGTTGGGCATCGACCAGCGCAGTCGCACGCTGCCGTGAGCCGATGAGCCAGCCACCCCAGCCACAGGGCTGTTACCGGCACCCCGACCGCGCGACGCTGATCGGGTGCCAGCGCTGCCGTCGTCCGGTGTGCCCCGATTGCATGGTGCCGGCCTCGGTGGGCGTGCAATGCCCCGACTGCGTGCACGCGGGGGCTCGGGCCACCCGGCAGGGCGAGGGCCCCTACGGCGGTCGCCGGTCGGTGAAACCGCAGCTCACCACCTTCACGCTGCTGGGGGTCAACCTGGCGGTGTACCTGCTGGTGCTGCTCAGCGGCGGCGGTTACGGCACCTGGGGCGTGCGGCTGTCGATCAGCCCCTGGGGCTCGTGCCTGGTGAACGACGGCAGCGGCCGCTACTACCCCGGCGTCGGTGAGCAGGCCTGCAGCGTCGTCGAAGGCGCCTACTGGGCCGCCGGGGTCGCCACCGGAGCCTGGTGGCAGGTGCTCACCAGCGCCTTCACCCACGCCGAACTGATTCACCTGGGCGCCAACATGCTGGCGCTGTACTTTCTCGGGCCCCCGCTCGAACAGGTGCTGGGACGGGCGCGGTTTCTGGCCGTGTACCTGGTCAGCGCGCTGGCGGCGTCCGCAGCCGTGATGTGGCTGGCCGCACCCGACAGCTCAGCGCTGGGTGCGTCCGGGGCGATCTTCGGCATGCTCGGCGCCCTGCTGGTGATCGCCCGCAAGTCGGGCGGCAACTATCAGACGATTCTGATGTGGCTGGGCATCAACGTGGTGATCACCGTGGTGGGCGGGGCCGGCATCTCATGGCAGGGTCATCTGGGCGGGCTGCTGGGCGGGCTGGCCACGGCCGCGGTGCTGGTGCTGCCGCCGCGTCTGCGGCGCGACCGCTGGCAGTGGCCGGGCGTGGCAGCTCTGACCGCGGCGCTGCTGGTGGCCATCGCGGTGCGGGCGATGATGCTGCAGTGACCGGGCAGCTGGCCGAGTTGTTGCGGGGCCGCCGCTGGGTGGCCCTCACCGGTGCCGGCATCAGCACCGACTCGGGCATACCCGATTACCGCGGCGCCGGAGCCCGGCCGACCAACCCTATTCAGTACGCCGACTTTCTGGGCGCCGAGAGCGTCCGCCGGCGCTACTGGGCTCGCTCGCTGCTGGGCTTTCGCAGCTTCGGGGTCGCTCGGCCCAACCCCGGCCACGACGCCCTCGTCGCGCTGCGCGAGAGCGGGCTGCGCACGGTGATCACCCAGAACGTGGACGGCCTGCACCAGGCCGCCGGCAGCCCGTCGGTCATCGACCTGCACGGACGCATCGACCGGGTGATCTGCCTCAGCTGCGGCGCGGTGTCGGCGCGCACCGAGCTGCAGCGACGGCTGGAGGCGGCCAACCCGGGCGTCGAGGGCAAGGTCGCGGCCGGCCGGGCCGAGTTGGACGACGCCCGGCTGCGGCCCGACGGCGACGCCGTGGTCGAGCAGTGGGGCGACTTCGTGGTGTTGCCGTGTGACCGGTGTGGCGGTGTGCTGAAGCCCGACGTGGTGTTCTTCGGCGAATCGGTACCGCCCGAGCGGGTGGCCGTGTCGTACCGGGTGGTCGACGAGGCCGAAGTGCTGGTGGCCGGATCGTCACTCACGGTGATGTCGGGGCTGCGCTTCGTACGGCACGCCGCGAAGGCCGGCAAACCGGTGGCGATCATCAACCGAGGGCCCACCAGAGGCGACGAGTTGGCCACCGTGAGAATCGACGGCGGAACGTCCGAAACGCTGGTCGAACTGGCCGCGAACCTGTGAACCAGATCACGATTACCCGGTTTCGTTGGGCCGTGCCGTAAGGTGGTCGGCAGCATTCGGCCTATCGGGGAGGGGGGCCGTGAGCAATCCATCGGCACCGCCACGCCTTCGGTCGAATCCGATCGGCGGCCTGGCACGCGGCATCGGGCTGTTGATCACGGGCGCAGGTCTGGTACTTCGGCGCGCCCGATTGTTCGGGCTCGGCCTGATTCCCCCGCTGATCACCGGCCTCGTGTTCATCGGTCTTTTCGTGTCGGCGAGCTGGGTCTCGCAACGCGTCGCGGTATGGGTGACCCCGTTCGCTGACGGCTGGGCGGGCGCCGAGGCACTGCGGGGGTTGGTGGCGCTGCTCGTGGTGGTGACCAGCGGGGTGCTGCTGGTGCTGCTGTTCACCGCCACCACGCTGGCCCTGGGGGCCCCGCTGTACGACCGCATCTCTGAAGAGGTGGACGCCCACGCCGGCAGTCTCGATCGGCAACCCGACGAAAAACCACTGCGCGCCTTCTGGTCGACCCTGAAGCATCTGGTCACGGTGGCCGCGATCACCCTGCCCGTCGGGGTGGTGCTGCTGCTGGTGGGGCTGATCCCCGTTGTCGGTGGCGTGCTGGCCGCCGTCGGCTCGGCCCTGTTCGGCGGCTGGATGATCACCGTCGAGATGATCGGCTCGGCGGCCGGACGGCGCGGCATCAGAAGCCTGCGTCAACGCCTGCAGCTGCTGGGCCGCGACCCCTGGGTGGTGCTCGGATTCGGGGTGCCGACCTTCTTGCTGCTGTCGGTGCCGGTGCTGGCGCTGGTCATCTTTCCGATCGCCACGGCCGGCGGCACGCTGCTGACCCGCCGGCTGGTCGCGCGGGCTCCCGTAGCAGCTTGACTTTATAGTCGGCAATTGCCGACCATACGGCAATGGCCGACTATTCGATGCCGGACGAGCTGCGGCTCACCGACCCCGCGCAGTACCGGGCGTTGTTCGAACCCACCCGGCAGCAGATCGTGTCGCTGCTGCTCGAACGGGCCGCAACCACGTCCGAACTGGCCCAGGTGCTGGGCAAGCCCAAGGGCACGATCGGGCACCACCTCAAAGTGTTGGGCGAGGCGGGGTTGGTGCACGTGGTTCGCACCAAGAAGGTGCGCGCGCTCGAGGCCAAGTACTACGGACGCACCGCACGGGTGTTCTTCTACGACCGGGCCCACGCGGCTGTCGGCCAGGAGGCGCGTACGCTCAGCAGCGCTCTGGACGACCTGCGCCGCGTGCCCGACGACGCCGTCACGACGGCCAATCGGCGCGACATCCGCATCTCGGCCGAGCGCGCCCATGAGTGGATGCACCGCATGAACGAGTTGCTGGTCGAGTTCGGCACGCAGGACGCAGCGGGCGAGGTGACCTACTCGCTCGTGTTCGCTCTGTTCCCCACCGACCGGGCGCCGCTGCCGTCCGAGACCGAGTCGTGAGCACCGCGGCGCGGCCGCTGGGCGCCAACTACCGCAAGCTGTTCGCCTCGGCCACCGCCGCCAACCTGGGCGACGGGCTGATGAGCGTGGCCTTGGTGTGGCTCGCCTCGGCAGTCACCCGCGACGCCATGCTGATCGCCCTGGTGGGGGTGGCCGGACGCATTCCGTGGCTGGTGTTCAGCCTGCCGGCGGGCGTGATCAGCGACCGGTTCGACCGGCGCACGCTCGTGGGCTCGATGGACGTCTGCCGGTTCGTCGTAGTGGCTGCCCTGGGCCTGCTGGTGCTGCGCTATCAGAGCGGCCTGCCCACGCCGGAGCAGTTGGCCGCCGGCGCGCCGGAACCCTCGTCGGGGCCGCTGCTGGTGACGGCGCTGTGCGTCGCCTCGCTGCTGCTCGGGTGCGCCGAGGTGCTGCGCGACAACACCGCGCAGACCCTGATGCCCTCGGTGGTCGAGCGCGATCAGCTCGAGAAGGCGAACGGGCGCATGTGGGCGTCCGAGACGACCATGAACAGCTTCGTCGGGCCCGCGCTCGGCGGGGTGCTGATCACAGTCGCGCTGGCGCTGCCGTTCCTGCTCAATGCCGGGTTGTTGGCGGTGAGCGCCGCCCTGGTGTTCGCGCTGGCCGGCAGCTTCGCGGCCAAGGGCGGTGAGCCGACGGGCGTCCGCACCCGCATCGACTGGAGGCGCGAGATCGCCGAGGGCTTCGGCTGGCTCTGGAACCATCGGCTGATTCGCACCCTGGCGATTCTGCTGGGCCTGTTGAATCTGCTCAGCAATGTGGCCTTCGCCACCAGCGTGCTGTTCGCCCAAGAGGTGCTCGGGTTGTTCGAGGGCTGGCAGTTCGCGCTGGCCACCACGGGTTTCGCGTTGGGGGCGGTGATCGGTTCGCTGCTGGCCGAACGCATCACCAAGGGGTTGTCGCCGGGCACGGCGCTCCTGGTGTCGATCGTCGGCATGGGGGTGTCGCTGCTTGCCATGGCGCTGCTGCCGTGGGCGGCCGCGTTCTGGATCTGCGGGGTGGCCGAGGGCGTGTTCGTGGTGCTGTGGAACGTGATCACGGTGTCGTTGCGGCAGCGGCTGATACCTGATCGGCTGCTCGGCCGGGTGAACTCGGTGTACCGGTTCTTCGGCTGGGGCACGATCGCCATCGGCACCGCCCTCGGCGGGGTGCTGGTGGGCCTGGGCGAGACGTTCCTCAGCCGCGACTGGGCCCTGCGGGCGGTGTTCGTGCTGGCCGGGCTGGGCCACCTGGCCCTGGTCGGCTACGCGCGGCGTGAAGCCAACTCCAAGACGATCGCCGCGGCAGAAGCCGCCGCTGGTTGAGCGTGTCGAAACCAGGATCTCGACAAGCTCGATCAGCGCGACTCACCCGACGGACTCCCGTGCCGCGACGAACGCCTCGACGCAGGACCGGACGTCCCGTTCGGAGTGTGCCGCCGAGAGCTGCACCCTGATGCGTGCCCTGCCGCGCGGCACCACCGGAAAGCTGAACGCGATGACGTACACGCCGTCGGCGAGCATCCGGTCGGCGATCTGGGTGGCCAGCCGGGCACCGTCGTCACCGGGGAACATCACCGGCACGATCGGGTGGCTGCCGGGCAGCAGGTCGAAACCGGCGGCGGTCATCAGCTCGCGAAACAGGGACGCGTTCGCGGCCAGCCGCTCACGCGCCTCGCCCTGGGTGGCCACCAGTTCGAGCGCCTTGCGTGACCCCGCTACCACGCTGGGCGCCACCGAGTTGCTGAACAGATACGGCCTGGAGCGCTGCCGCAGCAGCGCCACGATCTCGGCGTGTGCCGCCACATACCCGCCGGACGCCCCACCCAACGCCTTGCCCAGGGTGCCGGTGAGAATGTCGACCCGGTCGCTGACGCCGAACAGTTCCGGGGTGCCCCGGCCGCCCTCGCCGACGAAGCCGACGGCGTGACTGTCGTCGACGAACACCAGCGCGTCGTAGCGCTCGGCCAGGTCGCAGATGCCCTGCAGCGGCGCGTAGCTGCCGTCCATCGAGAACACCCCATCGGTGACGATCACCCGCCGGCGCGCCCCCGACGCGGCCACCAGTTGTGCCTCGAGGTCGGCCAGGTCGGCGTTGCGATAGCGGTAGCGGGCCGCCTTGCTCAAGCGCACCCCGTCGATGATCGAGGCGTGATTGAGCTCGTCGGAGATGATGGCGTCGTCGCCGCCGAACAGGGTTTCGAACACTCCCCCGTTGGCGTCGAAGCACGACGAGTACAGAATCGCGTCGTCGGTGCCCAGAAACGCGGCGAGTTCGCTTTCCAGGGCGCGGTGCTGGCTCTGGGTGCCGCAGATGAACCGCACCGACGCCATGCCGAAGCCCCACTCGTCGAGGCCTGCGTGCGCCGCGGCCACCACATCGGGGTGGTCGGCCAGCCCTAGGTAGTTGTTGGCGCAGAAGTTGAGCGCCGGGCCGTCCACGGTGGCGATGTGGGCCGCTTGCGGGGTGCCCAGTTCGCGTTCGGACTTGTAGAGACCCGCAGCGCGAATCTCGCTCAGAGTCTCGGTTAGTTGGTCGCGCAGTGATCCATACACACCCGCGACGCTACTACCGCACCTCGCGCCTGGTGAACCGCCACAGGGTGACCGCCACGATCACGGCCATCAGGCAGGCCAGATAGAGCGACGCCTGGCCCAGTTCGATGCGCAGCACCCGTTCGATGTCTGACCCACTCGCAGCCCGCTCGTAGTAGCTGGTTTGCCAACTGCCGTAGATATAGGCGTTCAGGTTGTTGTCGGGCAGCAGCACGATCAGCCACGCCACCACAGGCACGCTTTGCAGCAGGCCACCCACCAACATCAGCACCACGAACACGCCCAGCAGGCCGGCCAACGGTGCGATGGTGCTGCCGAACAGGGCCGCCAGACAGAACCCGAACAGCCCCGAGCCCACCACCACCACCAACGTGCGACCGACCATCTGCCAACCCTCCGTCGCACCAGTCAGCCCGGCAGCACCCAGCCAGTTCGCGGCCAACAGCGCGATGCCGCCCTGCACCAAGGCGTGCACGACGACGCCCAGCACGGCCGAGCCCAGCACTGCCACCAGCGCCTTGCTCGCGAACACCGGCACCCGGCGCGGCACATAGGTGAGCCACGTGGCCAGGCTGCCCGACTTGAACTCGGCGCCGATGAACGACGCGGCCACGATCAGGGCCGCAAGCTGCGCGATCTGGCCCGCCGACTGGGCGCCGACCTCGACCAGCGTCTGGTAGGTCGGTGGATCACGAATGAAGTTGCTGCGCGACGGCAGCATTTCTCGACAGTCTTCGGCCGAGTTGCCGTCGTCGATGCACTCTTGCAGATCTTGCTGGGCGCTGCTTTGAATGTTCTGCCAGTCTTTTTCGGCCTGAGCGATCTCGGCCGGCGTCTGCGGCGCGTACACCTGACTGATGCTCAGCACCGAGAGCCCGGCCAGGGCCACCGCCGCGAGCAGCATGGCCCACCACAACCGTCGGCTGAACCACCGGTTGACTTCGGCTTTCAGCAGGTTGCTCATGCCGCTCCCTCCGGACGGGCCCAGTGCAGGTCGGGCTGCTGGGTGGGCCCGGCCTCGGTGAGTTGCAGGTACAACTCTTCGAGGTTGCGCCGCTGCACGGTCAGCTCACTGATCCACAACCCCTGCTCGCCGAGCAGCCGGCTCACCTCGGCCGGCGGCACCTGCCCGGAGGCCCGGCTGACGAGCAGCGCACCCTCGTGCGGGCGCACGTCCAGGCCGGCCGCGCGCAGCACGGCCGCGGCCCGGTCGGCGTCGTCGACCACCACGCGCACCGGGTCGGCCGCACCCGCCAGCAGGCTGGCGACCGGGCCTTCGGCCAGGGTGCGGCCACGCCCGATGATGGTGACCGTGTCGGCGATCTGCTGCACCTCGGCGAGAATGTGGCTCGACACCAGCACGGTGCGGCCGGCGTCGGCCAGCGAGCGCATGGTGCTGCGAAACTCGTGAATGCCCTGCGGGTCGAGGCCGTTGGTGGGCTCGTCGAAGATCAACAGCTCGGGGTCTTTCAGCAGGGTGGCGGCCACCGCCAGCCGCTGCTTCATGCCCAGCGAGTAAGTGCCGAAGGCACTGCCGGCGCGATCGCTCAGGCCCACCTGCTCGAGCACCGCACCGACCCGCGAGATCGGCACGGCGATGCCCTGGGCCAGCAGGGCCAGGTTCTTGCGGCCCGAAAAGTTCTCGAAGAACCTCGGCTGCTCGACGATGGCCCCCACCCGGTTGATCACCTCGGGCAGCCGCCCCGGCACCGGCTCGCCGAACAACTCCATGGTGCCTTGATCGGCCCGCATCAACCCGAGCAGCATGCGAATCGTGGTGGTCTTACCCGAGCCGTTGGGCCCGAGAAAGCCGTGCACACCGCGCAACGGCACGGTCATGGTGAGGTCGTCGACCGCGACGATCGAACGGTAGGTCTTGCGCAGGCCGACGATGCGTACGGCCGGCGACTGGGGGTGGTCGCTCATGCGTCGAGGCTAGCCTGCATCAGCTCCAATCCAAGAGCACCTTGCCGCAGTTACCCGATCTGGCTACGTCGAACGCGTCCTGCCACTGCTCGGCGGCGAACCGGTGGGTGATCACCGAGCGCACCGCGTCGGCCAGGGTGGGCGACGTCGACAGCATGGACGTCATCAGGTACCAGGTTTCGAACATCTCGCGGCCGTAGATGCCCTTGATGGTGAGCATGTGCGTGATCACCTTGCCCCAGTCGATCGGGTAGGGGTTCTTCGGCAACCCCAGCATGGCCACCTTGCCGCCGTGGTTCATGTTGTCGATCAGTTCGGCCACCGCCTGCGGCGAGCCCGACATCTCGAGCGCGACGTCGAACCCTTCGCGCATGCCCAGTTCGCGCTGCGCCTGCGCGATGCGGGTCGAGCCGACGTCGACGGTCAGGTCGGCGCCGGCGGCCTTCGCCAGCGCCAGCCGCACCTCGGACAGGTCGGTGACCACCACGTGCCGCGCCCCCGCGTGCCGGGCGATGGCGGCCGCCATCACGCCGATCGGGCCGGCACCGGTGATCAGCACGTCCTCGCCCACCAACGGCCACTGCAGGGCGGTGTGGGTGGCGTTGCCCAGCGGGTCGAAGATGGCGCCCAGGTCGGGGTCGACCCACGCCGGGTGCTTCCACACGTTCTCGACCGGAACCACCACGTAGTCGGCGAACGCGCCGTCGGTGTTGACCCCCAGGCCCACGGTGCGAATGCACTGGTGGCGACGCCCGGCCCGGCAGTTGCGGCAGTAGCCGCAGACGATGTGACCCTCGGCCGAGCACGTGTCACCCGGCTTGAGCTCCTTGACCTCTGAGCCGATCTCGACGATCTCGCCGTAGAACTCGTGCCCGATCGTCTGCGGTGGGTGCACCTGCGACGCCGCCCAGTCGTCCCACTGCTGCAGGTGCAGGTCGGTGCCGCACAACCCCGCCCGCAGCACCCTGATCTTCACGCCCCACGGCCCGCACACCGGTTCGGGTCGCTCGATCAGCTCCAGGCCCGGCCCGGCCGTCACCTTGGCCAGCGCGCGCATCGCCACCCCCTTGTCGTCTCGGCCTCGACGTTACCGCGCCAGTGCCCGCTCGACGGCCGCCTCGACGTGCAGCCGAGCCGTCGGAAACAGGGGGACGGGGCTGTCGTCGGGCCCGATCAGCAACTCCAGCTCGGTACACCCCAGCACGATGCCTTGCGCGCCACGCTCGACCAGCCGCGCGATCACCTGCTGGTGGAACAACCGCGACGGGTCGGCGACCTCACCCTTGACCAACTCGCCATAGATCACCCGGTGCACCTCGACCCGATCGTCGGCCCGGGGTGTCAGCACGGTCAGCCCGGCCGCCCGCAACGGCCCGCTGATGAAGTCCTGCTCCATGGTGTAGGCGGTGCCCAGCAGCCCCACGGTGTGCACCCCGGCGCGCTGCGCCGCCTGCGCGATCGCGTCGGCGATGTGCACCAGCGGAATGCTCACGGCCGCCGCCACCGCCGGCGCGACCTTGTGCATGGTGTTCGCGCCGATCAGCACGAAATCGGCACCGGCGGCTTCGAGGGCGCGGGCCTGTTCGGCGAGCAACTCGCCGGCGTCGTTCCACCGACCCTCGACCTGACACGCTTCGACGTCGGCGAAGTCGACCGAGGCCACGATGATGCGGGCCGAGTGAAACCCGCCCAGGCGTTGCGCCACCAGTTCGTTCGCCAACCGGTAGTACTCGACCGTCGAGGCCCAGCTCATGCCGCCGATCAGCCCGATCACCCGTTGCCCGCTCACGGCGCAACGGTAGCCTTCGCGACATGCCGTATGTGCTACCGGCCGGCTCGAACCCGGCGACCACCGCGGTGCAGTTGCGCCTCGACACCCCGCGGCTGTTCAGCCTGATGACACCGTTCTGGTACGCCCCCGAACGCCCCCTGCCGGCCGGCCTGGACGCCGGTCTGCCGGCCACTGCGCCGGACCCGCCGGACGATTCGGCGCGCTGGCTCAAGGTCGGCGACGAGCGTCGGCCACCGCTGACCGATCTGGCTAGCGTGCCCGGGGTGCTCTGGGGCCTGATCGCCAGCTACGGACGGCACACCCTGGCCGTGCTCGTGCACGATCGACTCAGCGCCTACGCCGACGAGGGCGCCGAGGGTGAACGGTTCGTGCGCCAGACCGCCGCCGACGAGGTGTTCTTTCAGGCCCTGCGCGACCCGGGTCGCCCCGACTTCAGAGCCCCCTGGTTTCGCTCGCTGGTGTTGTGGGCGGGGGTGTCGGCGGCTCGCTATTGGCGGTTCAACCGCCCCGGTTTCGTGGCCCTGGCCGGCGCCACCCTCGGGCTGTGGCTCGCCGGGTGGTGGCTGGCCCAGTCGATCGCCGGGCCGGCTCAACCGCTCGCGGCAGCGGTGCTGTTGGTGGTGTCGCTGGTCGTGCTGGGGGTGGCCGGCCAGGTGGCGATTCGGGTGCAGCGATCAGGGCGAACGGCCGACCGGTGGATCAGCCAGGCGCTGGTGGCGTTGACGATCGCGCTGCTGGCGGCTGCCACCTTCTCGTCGCTGCCCTGGCCGCCGGTGTTCGGCCTCGCGCTGCCCGGCTGGGCGGGCCTGGCCGCCTTGGCGCTGTTCGTGGCCGGGTCGGGTGTGCTTGCGGCGTCACCGGTGCGCCGTGACGCGCTGCTGCCGCTGGTCGTGGCGCTGGCCGGCCCCTGGGTTGGCCTGGTGGCGGGGGTGACGGTGGTCGTGCTCTACCTGCTGTGGATTCCGGACGCGTTCTCGCCGGCCTCGTGTGGACCGATCAACACCGTCGAGATCCCCACCAACACCGTGGACGGGCCGCGCGGCTGAGGTCTCAACGCTCGCGGTCGACCAGGGACGGGTCGGCGCCGGCAGCGACCGTGCCGTCGAGATCGACGGCGTTACCGCCTTGGGGCGTCTGGTCCCAACCATGCACGTCGGTGAGCCCCCGCAAGGGCGTTGCCGCATGCTGATCAGTGGTGCACAGCGGCGGCAGGGGCGAACGAGCCTTGCGACGGCGCGCCAAACGGTGCTGCAGCACGAATACGCCGAAGAGCACGGCGACCGCTGCCAGCGAAACCCCAATCATCCACATGGGATTCATCCGGATCCTTCTCTCGGCCACGCCCGAGCCGATGATCCTCAAAGTAAACCAGCCCGCTCACCCTGCATAGGTGCGATTCGCCGACCTTAGTGCGGCTCTGTTCGGCGCCGATGTGCCGTGATCGGCGAACGAATCGTGGCAACGAGAGGCACTCACAGCTCTCGGTATTGGCCCCGCACGTACGCGACGGGTGCGTGCGACTCGTCGATCTCGCTGTGATCGACCACGCCACGCACCAGCATCGACCAGCCGGCCTCGACCGGGTCGGTGAGCAGGTGCGCACCCAGCCAACCGGGCGAACCGGCCAGCACCGGGCCCCAGTCGGTCTCTCGCCACTGCGCGAGCCGAAACGGGCCGCCGGGCGCGGGCGCCAAGCCGGCCATGGCGTCGGCCAGTTGCCGGTCGGCGTGGCCGAGCAGGCTGACCGCCCACCGCCCGGTCGCCAGCACCGCATCGAACAGGTCGGACGCGGGGTCGACCAGGCCGACCACCTCACCCGGCTCGCCGTCGGCCACCGCGACCGACGACACGGTGAGCCCCACCGGGCCGCGCGGGGTGTACGTCGCCCAGATGGTCACCGGTGCCGGCAACCGGCCACGAAACCGTCGCAGCGGACGCCGGGGCTGGCCGCTCGCCGCGAACGGGTGGGTGTCGTGGATCGTCACGGGCCCAGTGTGTCAGCTCGCCGTTACCGACCGCTCAGCCGTTGCCCTGATGAGCACCGTGGCCCAGGCACGCACCGGACGCCACCGCTCGGCCAATGCCAGGTAGTCGTGGTCGCCGCTCACGTCGATGCCGTCGAGCTCGCCCGCGACCTCGCGGGCCTTCGCCTCGGCCAACGGCAGCGCGTCGTCGAGGCCCGAACCACGCATCGAGATCAACTGGCTGTAGCAGGGCCCGATGCCGGGCAGGGTGCGCAACTCGTCTTCGGCCGCCGCCTGGCCGAGTTGCTGAGGGTGCGCGGCCGACAACCGCCGTCGTAATCGCTCTCGGCACGGTGCCCGAAACCGAACAGCGCCGCCTCGCGAAGCGAGAAGGCGCTGTGGGTGTCGAGGGTGCGCGTCTGGGTGTCGGCCATGTGTTCAGCATGGCCGACGCCACCGACAGTTCGATGGCAGCCGCGAGCTACTCGCCGGCCGCTGCTCCGTCGGCCGGCGCCTCGGTGACATCGGCCGTCGGCGTGGCGCTCGCGGTCGGCGTGGCCGACGGTGTCGCGGTCGGGGTGGCGCTCGTCGTCGCGGTCGGGGTTTCGCTCGACGTCGGGGTTGCGGGGCTGGTGCTGGTCGCGGTGGCCGTCACCGTCGCGGTCGGGGTGGCGGACGCCTTGCGGTTGGCCACCTGGCCCACCGTGGTGCCGTTGGAGCCGTTGAGGCTCTGCCCGCTGGCCGACTCCCAGCCGGTGATCACCACGAGCGCAACGGCGAACGTGGCCAGGGCGGTGGCCAGCATGCCGCCGGCGACGGCCCAGGGGCTGCGCCAGACCGAACGCTTGACTGCCGCAGATCGGCTGGTCGCCGGCACGGCGGTGGTCTGCACCGAGCTTTCGCTCGCGCCTTCGTCGGGCACGACGAGCACCTCGGTGTCGCCGGAGGCGTCGCGCAGCACGATCTTCTTGACGCCGTCTCGGGTGCGCTCCAGGCCCTTGGTGTACAAGGTGCTGGCGATGGCGGCGACCACGCTGGCCACGGCGGCGCCGATCAGGGTGCCGGCCACGCCCAACTGCGAGCCGACCACGGCGGTGGTGACGGCGGCCATCGCGCCGCCACCGATCTGGGGCAGGTTGAACAGCTTCGCCTTCGCGGCGGTTTCGGTGGTGGTGGTTTCGGCCTTGTCGGCCGCGGTGTTCTTGGTCAGGGTCTTGGTATCAGTCACTAGTCACTCAAATATGCTTGCGGGGTTTCCAACCTCACGATCCAGGGTAGTCAAAGTGACCAATAATCCCAACCCGAGCGTGTCGCAGCCTGAGAGTTTCTTCGACAAGGTCGGCGGGCATGACACGTTCGTGGCGCTGGTCGACCGGTTCTACGCCGGCGTCGCGAACGATCCGCCGCTGCGCGACCTCTACCCCGAAGCCGATCTGGGCCCGGCGAACGTCCGGCTGCGCATGTTTTTGGAGCAGTACTTCGGCGGGCCCAAGACGTACTCCGAGCAGCGTGGGCACCCGCGGCTGCGGCTGCGGCACGGGCCCTACGCGGTCACCCCGACCCAACGCGACCGCTGGCTGCACCACATGCTGGCCGCCTTGGACTCGCTGCAGTTGCCCGCCGATGACGATGCCGAGATGCGCGATTACCTGACCCGAGCCGCCCACTTCATGGTGAACAGCTTCGACGAGTGAGCCTCAGGCGCTCCGCCGCGCCGGCGAAAACACCCCGACCCGGTCGGCGATGATCTGCGCGATCTGCCGGGCGGCGTTGGGTTTGGCCACCCGCCGGCTCGCCTCGGACGCCGCCTGCCTGGCAGCGGGGTCGTTCACCCAGCGCCGCACGGCCTCGACCACCTGGTGCGGCCGCGGCGCCCACACGCCGGCCTTCTGGTCGACCACGTACTGCACGTTGCCGTCTTCCTGGCCGGGCAGGCGCGAGTAGATCACCAGCGGCAACCCGGCGATGAAGCCCTCGCTGATGGTGCCCGGGCCCGCCTTGGTGACCAGCATGTCGCTGGCGGCCATGAACTCGGGCATCTGGCTGGTGAAGCCGTAGATGTGGTGCGGCATGGTCCAGGGCAGGGCCCGCAGACGCTCCTGCAGCGCCTCGTTGCGACCGCAGATGGCGACCAGCGTGGCGTTCGGTTCGGCCTCGTTGATCGCCTTGACCACGGCCTCCATCGGCCCCATGCCGTCACCGCCGCCGACCACCAGAATCACCGGCAGGTCGCGTCGCCAGCCTTCGGCGTCGCGAAAGGCCATCGGGTCGGCCGGCGGCACCCGGAACCGCTCGGCGGTCGGCAGGCCCACCACGCGCACGTTGCCGGCCGGAATGCCGTACTCGATCGCAACCTCACGCGCCTCGTCGGTGGGCACCACCACCAGGTCGGCGCGGCGGTCGAACCAGAACGCGTGGGTGGTGACCATGTCGGTGACCACGGTCATGAAGGGCGTGGGGTGCTTCTTCATCGTGCGCAACATCGCCGTGTTCACCAGCGGGTGCACCGACACGATGATGTCGGCCGGGTTCTCGCGGTACAGCCGGCGAATCGAGCGGGCGACGTAGGGGAACAGCAGCCTGATCACCGCGCGCGAGCGGCGCTTGCCGTCGGTGGTGCGGTACGAGATCGCCCAGGTTTCGGGAAACTTCGTCATCGGGGGGTAGATCTCGGGCGCGTAGCGCAGCGGGGCGGGCAGGTAGTCGCGAAAGACGTCCACCATCTTGCAGTCGAAGGTGTCGGGAAACTCCAGCCCCATCGCCTCGATCATGGCGTTGGTGGCCGAGCGGTGACCCCCGCCGGTGTCTGAGAACAGGAACAGCACCCGTTTGCGCCCGGACGGCTCGGCCATGACTCTCCTCGCTGGTGGGACGCGACCTCCGTCCAGCACGATACCGCTGCTCGAGCCGTTGAGCCGGGCCCACCGCTGGTCGAGCGCGAAACCCGGAGCTTGTCGAGTGGTGGAGCTGGAAGCACGGCGCCACCCACCACTCCTGAGATCCCGGCCTTCGCCGGGATGACGGCACAACCGGGAGCTCAGCGCTCCGGGCTGTGCGCCGAGGTGTCGACGCCCTGGGTCGCCTTCGACTCGTCCGCCGCGTGTCGCTGTTGGTATGCCTCGTCCTCGGCACCGGTGTCGACATGGGTGGGGTCGAGCACCCGGCGCAGGAAGGTGCGGGTGCGCTCGTGCTGCGGGTTGCCGATCACCTCATCGGGTGGACCCTCTTCGACGATCACGCCGCCGTCCATGAAGATCACCCGGTCGGCCACCTCGCGGGCGAACGCCATCTCGTGGGTGACCACCATCATGGTCATGCCCGACTTCGCCAGGTCGCGCATGACCGACAGCACGTCGCCGACCAGCTCAGGGTCGAGCGCCGAGGTGGGCTCGTCGAACAGCATCAGCTCGGGATCCATCGAGAGTGCCCGGGCGATCGCCACCCGCTGCTGCTGGCCGCCCGACAACTGCGCCGGGTAGGCGTCGCCCCGATCACCCAGGCCCACCTTGTCGAGGTTGGCCTGGGCATTGCCCTCGGCCTCGGCCTTGTCCTTCTTCAGCACCCGGATCGGGGCGATGGTGCAGTTCTGCATGGCGGTGAGATGTGGAAACAGGTTGAACTGCTGAAAGACCATGCCCATCTTGGTGCGGATCTCGTCCACGTCGGCGTCGAGATCGGTGATCTCGTCGTTGAGGATGAAGATCCGGCCCTGCGTGGGCTGCTCCAGCAGGTTCACACACCGCAGGAGGGTCGACTTGCCGGAGCCGGAGGGCCCGATCACACAGACCACTTCACCGCGTCGCACGATCGTCGAGATGCCCTTGAGCACCTCGATCTGGCCGAAGCTCTTGTGCAGGTCGTAGATCTGGATCTCGTCGTCGCGGTTGCCCGTGGGGATCGTTTGGGTCATCGGGTGGCCTTTCGCTGCTTGGCCTCCATGCGACGCACCAGGTACGTCAGCGGCAGGGTGATCACCAGGTAGGTGAGACCGGCGATCACCAGAGGCGTCATGTTGGCGTAGGTGTTGGTCAGGTCGCGGCCGTACTTGGTCAGGTCGAACGCCTCGGCGGTCAGCCCCAGCACGTAGATCAGCGAGGAGTCCTTGGTGAGCAGCACCAACTCGTTGGTCAGCGGTGGGGTGACGATGCGGAAGGCCTGCGGCAGCACGATCCGCTGGGTCGCCATGCCTGAGGGCATACCCAGCGAGCGGGCGGCCTCGGTCTGGCCCTTGGGAACCGCCAGCACGCCGGCCCGGATGGTCTCGGACATGTAAGCGGCCGACACCAGGCCCAACGCCGTCCAGACCGCCCCGAACGGTTCCAGCGGAATCTGCAGCCCGGGGATCGCCAGCGGTAGCAGGCTGAACGCCAGCAACACGATGATCGCCGGGACGCCGCGGAAGAACTCGGTGTAGATGGTTGCCAACCACCGGTAGGGCCGGATCTGGGAGAGCTTCATCAACGCCAGGACCGTGCCCAGCACCAGGCCGAACACGAACGCGCCGATCGTGTAGAGGATCGTGTTCTTCAACGCGTTGAGCAGGTCGGGCCCGACCGTGCGGGCGATCATGTCGGGACGGAAGAAGACCTGCTGCAGTTGCCGGCCGTCCATGAACAAGACAAGCAGCACCACGACGACCGCCAGGACGGCGTAGTTGATCCAGCGCATGCGTTGCGCGCGCTTGCGGGGTGAGAGTTTCTTCTTGGCCGGGGCCGAGGTTGCCGTCATCTAGAGCCCTTTCACGGGTGCGGACGGGGCGGGTGCCCGCCCGGACTGGCCGGCCGGGCACCCGAATGGACGGGGCGCCGTCACTCCTTGGGAGCGTCGGTGCCGAACCACTTCTTGTAGATGTCGTTGTAGGTGCCGTCGGACTTGGCGGTCTTGAGCACCTCGTTGACCACGGTGAGCAGTGCGGTGTTGTCCTTGGCCATGTTGAAGCCGTAGTGCTCGCCGGTGGCGAACTCCGTGGCGACCTTGGTGGTGGGGTTCTGCTTGGCGAAGTCGTACAGCACGCCGTTGTCGTTGATCGCGGCGGCGACGGTGCCCGCCAGCACCGCGTTGGCGCCGCTGGGCATGTCGTCGAACACCTTGACCGTGTAGCCGTTGGCGTCGGCGTTCTTCTTGGCGTAGTCGTGGCCGGTGGTGCCGGCCTGCACCGCGAGGGTCTGGCCCTTGAGCCCGGCCAGGTCGGTGACCGTCGAGTCGCTCTTGACCAGCAGCGCCTGGGTGGCGGCGAAGTACGGGTCGGAGAAGCCCGTGGCCTGCTTGCGCTTGTCGGTGATGGTGATGGCCGCGGCACCCGCGTCGCACTTCTTGGCCGCGAACACCGCACCGGAGGTGATCTGCTCGAACTCGATGTCGACGATCTCCTGGGTGACGCCCAGCTTCTTGGCCACCAGATCCATCAGATCGACGTCGAAGCCGACGGTCTTGCCCGCGTCGTCCTTGAACTGGAACGGACGGTAGGCGAGGTGGGTGCAGACAGTGAACTTGCCTGCGCTGACCAGCGTCGGCGCGGCCGCCCCGCCGCCAGTGGCCGACCCGGCCGGGGCGGCGGTGGTCGGCGTGGAGTAGTTGGCGCAGGCTGCGAGCATGCTGAGGCTGAGCGCCGCGACGCCGGCGAGGGCCGCGCGCAGCGGCTTGTTGCGGTGAAACACAGTTACTCCTCGATAGTGGAATCTTTGGGGCATACTGTCGCAGCTTTGTTACAGCCGGGTCGCGGATCGCCGATTGATACCCCATCGTGACCTGCCTCGCCGGGGACGACGGACTCGATTCGGGTGACCGGCCATGAGCGAAGCCGCACCGGCCGACCGTCCGCCCGTGATGGCCAAGCAGCCTGCCCTGCTTCGCCGCATGACCGGCAGGGACGTCGACGGGCAGCACCGTACGTCGACGCCGCTGGAACTGCTGATGGACCTGACCTTCGTCGTGGCGCGCCTTCGACAACCTGCCCGGGGCCGGCAAGCCGCAGCACCTCAGCGACGACCCCGACTGGTGGATCAAGGCCAAGATCGAGCGCGGGAACCTCGAACCGGCGCTACCCGGGCCGCTGATGCTGCGGCGCGAGGTCGAGCGGGTGCAGGCCACGCTGGCCGACGTAGCGTCCGAAGCCGTGGCGCGGGCGATTCTGGCCGATTTGAACGATCGCATTCGCGCGTACTACGCGCGGCCGTCGGCGGGCCCGCTCATTGCGGTGAGACTGGTCGACGTCGAGGCCGAACTCGCCACCTGGCGCGCCGCTGGTTGAGCGTGTCGAAACCACTGGCCGGGAGCGGTCCCGCATGCTCGAGCGGCGTTGCCTACAACCTGCGGTGCGCCGCCGCCCCGCTCGTGCCGTGCCCGGACAGTGAACCGCGCACGGCGGCCGGCCGTGCTGCCTGCCGGGCCGGTTCGGCCTGAACCTGTTGAATGGTGCCTGCGAGAATCGCCGCGCGCACGGCAGCAGGATCGTTGCTGAACATCTCTTCCCCCCTGGACCGACTGTTCACCAACAATGTAAGCACCGCCGGGCCGCAGCGGACTAGGCAGAATTGCGCAATCCACGAAAAATGTTGCCGCACCGTGACCTATCGGGAGCGCGATCAAGGGCTGCCGTTCCCACCGATCGATGCCGGCATCGCCGTCTGGTGCCGTGAAACATCACCGGCGCCGCGTTATATGCCGGCACTAGTCTCACCACCCGGCACCTGTCACCGATGGCGGCATCGGTGGCCGGGAGGGCAAAGGACGCACCGAAGCCAGCGTCCACCCGGGGAGGGACACGACGTCAGCGCACCTGTTCTTGCTGACCCAGGGGGAGGGACACGACGTCAGCGCACCTGTTCTTGCTGACCCAGGTCGCTCTGCGCGTCGGGCTGCACGACCACCGGGGTCTCGCCGTCTTCTTCGACCAGGTGCATCTCACGCTCGAGCCGCGCCTCGACGTCGACACGGTGGGCGCGCACCCGCGACCAGACCACGCCGCCCATGGCCACCAGGGCCGCGGCCAGGCCGATTCCGATGCGCAACACCGGGTTGGCGCCCTCGCCCACCGACAGAGCTACCACCGCGGGTGCGATCAGCACCGCCACCAGGTTCATCACCTTGATCAGCGGGTTGATGGCGGGGCCGGCGGTGTCTTTGAACGGGTCGCCGACGGTGTCGCCGATCACCGTGGCCGCATGGGCGTCGGAATGCTTGCCGCCGTAGTGGCCGTCTTCGACGAGCTTCTTCGCGTTGTCCCAGGCGCCGCCCGAGTTGGCCAGGAACACCGCCATCAGCACACCGGCGGTGATCGCACCGCCGAGAAAACCGGCCAGCGGCCCGACACCCAGTCCGAAGCCCACCGCGATCGGCGCGGACGCCGCGAGCAGGCCCGGCGTGGCCAGTTCGCGCAGCGAGTCGCGGGTGCAGATATCGACGACCTTGCCGTACTCGGGCCGCGCTTCGCCGGTCATGATGCCGGGAATCTCGGCGAACTGGCGGCGCACCTCGAACACGATCGCGCCGGCCGCGCGGGTGACCGCGTCGATCGCCAGGCCAGAGAACAAGAACACGGTCGCGGCCCCCAGGATCACCCCGACCAGGGTGATCGGCGACACGATCTCGTAGGTGAGCATCGACTGCACGATCGGGCTGCCGGCGAGTTCGCTCAGCGAACCGAGCGCGTGGTTGACCGCGTCGGTGTACGAGCCGAACAGGGCCGTGGCCGCCAGCACCGCCGTGGCGATCGCGATGCCCTTGGTGATGGCCTTCGTGGTGTTGCCGTCGGCGTCCAGGGCGGTGAGAATCTGCTCGCCCTTCTCGTCGACATCGTGGCTCATCACAGCGATGCCCTGGGCGTTGTCGCTGACCGGTCCGAAGGTGTCCATGGCCACGATCACGCCCACCGTGGTGAGCAGGCCGCAGCCGGCCAGGGCGATCATGAACAGCGACAGGATCATCGAGCCGCCCGAGATCAGGAACACCCCGCAGATCGCCGCGGCGATGATTCCGGCGGTGTAGACCGCCGACTCGAAACCGACCCCGATGCCCGACAGCACCACGGTGGCCGGGCCGGTCAGCGAGGTGCGCGCCACGTGCATGGTGGGGTTTGAGTCGGTGCCGGTGAAGTAGCCGGTGAGCCACAAGATGATGCCGGCCAGCACGATGCCGATCACCACCGACGCGGCCGCCATCAGCCGCGGGTCGCCGGGTAGGCCCGCCACCGCCGCCGGCACCCCCGGTAGGGCTGCGAACGTGCTGGGCAGGTACACGAAGGCGGTCACCGCGGCCAGCAGGGCGCCGGCGGCGGCCGAGGTGTAGAAGCCGCGGTAGATCGCGCTCAGCCCGGACTCGGAGCCCCGAATGCGGGTGGTCGCGATGCCCAGCACCGCGGTCAGGGCGCCGATGGCCGGCACCAGTAGCGGAAACACCAGCCCCTGTTCGCCGAAGGCGGCCTTGCCCAGAATCAGGGCGGCCACCAGGGTGACCGCGTACGACTCGAACAGGTCGGCCGCCATGCCGGCGCAGTCGCCCACGTTGTCGCCGACGTTGTCGGCGATGGTCGCGGCGTTGCGCGGGTCGTCCTCGGGAATCGACTGCTCGACCTTGCCCACCAGGTCGGCGCCGACGTCGGCGGCCTTGGTGAAGATGCCGCCGCCGACGCGCATGAACATGGCCAGCATGGCCGCGCCGAAGCCGAAGCCCTCGAGCACCGAGGGGGCCTGGTCGCGGTAGATCAGCACCACCGCGGCGGCGCCGAGCAGTCCGAGGCCGACCACGCTCATGCCCACCACTCCGCCGGTGCGGAACGCGATGCGGGCGCCCTCGAAGCGTCCGTTGTCGCGCATCGCGGCGGCCGCCACGCGCACGTTGGCGCGCACCGCCAGCCACATGCCCAGGTAGCCGATCGAGGCAGAGAAGCCGGCGCCCAGCAGAAAGAAAATCGACCTGCCGATCTTGATCGACAGGTCACCCGGCAGCAGGAACAGAAGCCCGAAGGCGATCGCTGCGAAGAGTCCCAACGTGCGGAACTGGCGGTTGAGGTAGGCCGAGGCACCCTCTTGCACGGCCCGCGCGATCTCTTGCATGCGCGTGGTGCCCTCGTCTTCGGCGAGCACCTTGCGTCGCAGCCACACCGCGTAGAGCAGACTGATCGCCGCGATGCCAGCGATCGTCCACACGATGGCCAGGCTCGTCGGGCCCAACTGCAGCATGAATCCTCCTCGACCCAACGGCTTGTGGCCTGGTTCAGCGTCGCTCGCCCCCCGGATCCGGGGAGATTGTCGGAGTCTACGGGTGAAGCAACCCGCGCGGCACCCGGACCGCCACAACGATTATGTGAACGGTTCAGTTGCATTATTGCTGACCGTCCAGTCGCTGTCGGCGCAGGCCGACACGGTGGGGGCCGAGTTCGGCTGGGACGGCCGCCGGGTGCGGCACCTGCTCGACCGCTACGGCAGCGAGATCCACACCCTGATGGCCCTGTGCCGTGAGCAGGCCGACCTGGCCGAGCCGCTGCAGCACGCCCCCGACTACCTGCGGGCAGAGATCGCCTACGGCTGCACGCATGAGGGCGCGCTGCACCTGGAGGACCTGCTCACCCACCGCACCCGGCTGACCTACGAGATCGCCGACTCGGGCCTGGCCGCCCTACCCGAGATCGCTGTCCTGGCCGCGCCGCGGCTGGGCTGGAACGACGAGCGCCGCGACGCCGAGATCAGGGCGTACACCGAGCGGGTCGAGGCCGAGCGGGCGGCGTCCGAGCAGCCGGACGACGCGAGTGCCGCCGAGGCCCGGGCAGCCGCGCCCGAGGTGGTCGACGTCACCGTCGGCTGAGCTGCTTGAGCTTGTCGAAACCCTGGTCTCGACGAGCTCGACCGACCGACCCTCTAGTCTCGACGAGCTCGACCGACCTTCTACGCCAGGGCGTCGCGCAGCACCTGCCCGTACGCGGCCAACTCACCCTCGGCGTAGCGGGTGCGCGGCCAGAAGAAGCCGCGCAGGCCGTCCCCCTTGCTGCGCGGCACCACGTGCACGTGCAGGTGCGGCACCGACTGACTGACCACGTTGTTGACCGCCACGAAGGTGCCCTGCGCGCCCAGCGCCGTCGTCATCGCGGCGGCGATCCGGCGGCACGCGTCGAACAACGGCACCACCAGTTCGGCCGGCAGGTCGAGCATGGTGTCGACGTGGCGGGTCGGGCACACCAGCACGTGGCCCTTGAACACCGGGCGGTGGTCGAGAAAGGCGATCACGTCGGGCGTGCGCAGCACGATTTCGGCGGCCAACCGGCCCTCGATGATCTCGCAGGCGATGTCGGTGTCAGCCATGTGAACAGTGTCGCAGGGGGCGGGCAGTGCTGCCCTGGTGTCACCCGTACGGTGACTATCACGCTGAACTTCTGACCTGTAACACTATGGCCGCACACTTGCGTGTGCCTGAAGACAACGGGGGGAATCTTCATGTCGCACGATCTTTGGATCGTCAGTTCGCGCGCGCTCTCGGCCGCCGACTTGTCGGCCGCAGTCGCCGCCGTTCACCAGGGGCGGCCGTGGGAGGTGTCCGACCTCGGCGAGCAGTGGCGGGTCAGCCATTGCGACCGTCCACTCATCGAGGCGTGGCCGTCGGTGCGCCTCGACGACCTTGACCAGGCCGGCACCCTGCCGCCGGGTGGGCCGAGCGCAACCGCCTACCTGTGGCGCACCCGGCTGACAGTGTTGCACGACGAAGACGTCGACCTGGGCCTCGAAGTGGCTCGCGCCGCCGCCTGGCAGACCGGTGGCGAGGTCGCCGAGCGGCACTCCTGACCTTGCCGGGCGGCGCGTCCAGCGACCACTATTGGCCCATGGCAGACATCAGGCGGCTCGCCGAGGGCGAGGTGGAGCCCCTACTCGACCTGATCACGGCAGAGCAGTCGAACGTGGCTACGGGCACCAGCTACATCGGCACCGAGCGCGCTGAGCTGCGCCTCGAACTCGAAGCCCTGGACGGCTGGCCCGAGCAGGCGCTCGTCGCCGTCGAGAACGGACGACTGGTGGGCGCCACGTTCGCCGAGGTCGATGTCGACTTGGGCCGCAGTTGGATCTATGGCCCCTGGGTGCCCGGCGAGGCGTGGCACGAGCTCGCGCTGCCGCTGCTCGAAGCGGCCATCGCGAGCTGCCCGGCCCAGGTCACCCGGCACGAGATCTGCGGCGACGTGGCCAACGTGCGGCTGGCGGCGCTGGCCGATTCGCTCGGCTGGACGGCGTCGGTGCCGAATCACGTGTTTCGGGTGAACGCCGAGGTGGCCGCGGCGTGGCCCGCCGACGACGCCCGGGTGCGCGCACCCAGGCTCGACGACTTCGACGACGTGGAACCGCTGCACCTGGCCGAGTTTCCCGACACCTACCTGACCACCCGGCAGATGTTGGCCGACGGCATTTCCGGCGAGCTGATCGTGGCGGTCAGCGAAGCCGAAGACGGACGGTTTCTGGGCTACGGCTCAGGTCGCGTACAGCCCGAGGGTTCGGGCTACCTCGACTTCATCGCGATCACTCCGGACGCCCGTGGCACCGGCGCCGGGTTGGGCCTGCTGGCCACGATCTGCCGATGGATCATCGAGGCCGCCCCGCAGCGCGACGTCAACCTGACCGTTCAGCACCACCGTGCGCCGGCCATCGCCCTCTACCGCGGGCTCGGCTTCGAGCTCGAAACCACCATCGTCGGCTACTCGTCGCCGAGCTGACTGCGCGCGCAGCCCCCAACCCAGCGCTGCTGCGCAGGCCGCGGCGACCACGAGCAGCAGCACGTGGGGGCCGAACACATCGATCAACGCCGGCGCCGCCATGGCGGCCAGCATCGCGGCGGCGATCAGGGCCGCATCAGCCACCCCGAGGGCCAGCGCCAGATAGCGCGGCGGGGCACCGAGTTGCAGCATGCGGGTGGTGCGGCACTCGACCATGGTCAGCCCGGCGCCCAGCAGCAGCAGCGGCGGCAGCGCGACCGTCCACGTGGGGGCCAGCGCGACCGCCACCAGGGGCACCACGACCACCAGTTGGGCGGCGAGCGTCGGACGCACCCGCCGCAGCAGCAGAATCAGCGCCGGGGCGGCCAGCGAGGCGAACCCGTGCACGGCGGTCGCCCAGCCGTACTCGGTGACCCCGGCACGCCACGACCCCATCGCCAGGCTGAGCAGGGTGACGCCCAGCACCCCGATCACGGCGTTCAGGGCCATCACCGAGGCCACGGCGCGGCGCACCACCGGCACCGCCAGCACCTCGCGCAGCCCGTGCCTCAGCTGCACCCGCTGGTCGTCCGGACGTTGCTCACCAACCCGGCGGGGCAGCACCACGAGGGCCGCCGCGATGAGCAGCACACTCGCAGCCCCCGAGGCGAAACCCCCGAAGCCCACCAGCAGCCCGCCCAGGGCCGGTCCGATCACGAACGCGCTGATCTCCCAGGTGACCAGGGTGTCGGTGGCCCGCTCGGGGTCGTCGGCCACCTGAGGCACCAGGGCGGCCAGGCTGGGAAACGCGGGCACACCCGCAGCCACGGTCAAGGTGGCCGCGGCCACGGCAGCCCAGGGCAGCTCGGCGTAGAGAAACACCGCCACCAGCGCGAGCAGCGCCAGCCGAAGGGCGGTCACCACGCGCACGGTGCGAAACCGTCCGAACCGGTCGCCGATGCCGCCCAGAAACGCCGACAGCAGCACGCACGGCGCGAACCTGGCCGCACCGGCGAGGCCGAGCAGCGTGGGGTCGTCCGTGGTCTGCCAGACGGCGGCCAGCAGCGCCGGCCAGGGCAACGCCACCGCGGTGCCGGCCAGGGCGTGGGACGTGAGCAGCCGACGCATGGCAGTGTGTCGGTCAGTTCGGTGCGCAGCGGGGCGAACCCGTTGAACGCCGACGCGTACGAGGTGGTGTAGACGCCGGCCGCGGCGAACCAGACCCGGTCACCCTCGGCCAAGTCGTCGGGCAGGTCGACGCAGCGGTACATGACGTCGGCCGAGTCGCAGGTGGGTCCGGCCAGCACGGCCGCGGCCGGTGCGCCCGTGGCCGAGGTGCGCAGGCGGTAGTGGATCGCCTCGCCCAGGGTTTCGGTGAGGCCGTTGAAGATGCCGGCATCGAGGTACACCCAGCGGCGTCCGGCCCGGTGCGCGACGCCGAGCACGCTCGCTTCGAGCACGCCTGCGTCGCCGACCAGAGCGCGTCCGGGTTCGGCGATCAACCGCGGACGATGCGCGCCGAAGGCTGCCTGTACGGCCGCTTCAATGGTGCGTCCGTACACGGCCAGCGGCGGGCAGGGCACGGCGTGGGACGCCGGAAAGCCGCCGCCCAGGTCGAGCAGCCACGGACGGTGTCCGTGCTCGCGCAGCGCGGTGAAGATGCCAGCCGCGGTGTCGATGGGGGCGATCCAGCGTTCGGGCTCGCGCTGCTGCGAGCCGACGTGAAACGCGACCCCGGCAGCCTGCAGGCCGAGCTGTGGCGCCAGGTCGAGAATCGCGAACACCTCGGCGGGGTCTGCGCCGAACTTGCCGGCCAGCGACCAGTCCGAACCGGCACCCGACGTGGCCAGCCGGGCCAGCAGGGTGGCGCCGGGCGCTTCGGCCGCGACCTTGTGGGCCTCGTCGAGGCTGTCGACCACGAAGGTGTCGATGCCGGCGGCGTGGTGGTGGCGAATCGCCGGGCGCGACTGCATCGGGTTCGACGACAGCAGCCGCGAGGCGTCCGCGCCCGTCGCGAGCGCGGCGCCGGTCTCGGCCGGGCTCGCCACGTCGAAGCAGCCGCCGGCCTCGGCTATCGCCGCCAACACGGCGGGGTGCGGGTTCGCCTTCACCGCGTAGTACAGGGTCACGTCGCCGAGGGCGGCGCGCAGCGCCCGATAGCTGCGGGTGATCGCGCGGGGGCTGAGCATCAGGCGGGGGGTCGTAACCAACTCGGCGGCTGCGTCGACGGGGGCTGCGATCAGCGTGGTCATGGCGGGTCCTCTCGGTCGATTGGAGGAGGGCCGCCCGGGTCGGTTGATACAGCGAGGTGCGCACCTGCTGTCGTGTCCATCCGACCGCGCAGCGCGAGCACACAGCACTAGGCTGACCGGCGATGAGTGAATCGTTGCGCATCGGCTTCGTCTCGATGCACACCTCCCCCGCCGACCTGCCCGGTTCGGGCGACGCCGGCGGCATGAACGTGGTCGAGTACCACCAGGCTTTCGCGCTGGCCGAGCTGGGCCATCGGGTCGACCTGATCACCCGACGCAGCGACCCGGGCCAGGCCGACGTGGTGGAGTTGTCCGATCGGGTGCGGCTGTTGCATCTACCCGCCGGCCCTGCGACGAAGCTCGCCAAGAGTCTGATCGACGCCCACATCGACGAGTTCTCGACCCACCTCGGGCTGCTGCAGCCGTACGACGTGCTGCATTCGCACCACTGGATGTCGGGGGTCGCGGCGCTTCCGGTGGCCCGCGCGTGGGGCGTGCCGCACCTGCAGAGCTTTCATTCGGTGGCCGCGTTGCCCGGCTCGGCGTTGAGCGATGGCGAGCCGCCCGAGTCGCCGGCCCGGGTGCCGGGCGAGCGCCTGGTCGCCACCGAATCAGACCTGGTGATCGCCATCAGCGCGGCCGAGGCGCGCACCGTGGTGGAGCGTTGCGGGGCCGACCCCGAGCGGGTGGTCATCGTTCCGCCCGGCGTCGATCGCACCCTGTTCCACGCGGGTCGGCCGGTCGAGCCCGTCCAGACCCAATCGTCGGTCGAGCCCGTCGAGACCCCCGTCTCCACCAACCCCAACGGCTACCTGCTGTACGCCGCCAGGCTGCAGCCGTTGAAAGGGCCCGACCTCGCGATCCGCGCGCTGCTCGAGGTGCCGGAGCAGCTTCGTCCAGACCTGCTGATCGCCGGCGACGTGTCGGTGGATTTCGCCGCCTACGAGGCAGACCTGCACGCCCTGGTCGCAGCCAGCGGGCTCGGCGACTCAGTGCGGTTCATCGGGCCGCAGCCACGGCCGCGGCTGGCCGAGCTGATGCGCGGTGCGCGCATCGTGCTGGTGCCGTCGCATTCCGAGACGTTCGGGCTGATCGCGCTCGAGGCCGAGTCGTGTGGCACCCCCGTGATCGCGTCGGCGGCGGGCGGGCTGCGCGAGGCCGTCGTCCATGGCGAGACCGGGCAGTTGATGGACTCGCGCCAACCCGAAGACTGGGGCACCGCGATCACCCGGCTGCTGGCCAAGCCGTGGCTGCTCGACCGCATGGGGGTGGTCGCGCAGATTCACGCCCGCCGGTTCAACTGGGGGTGGACGGCCCGGCTGCTCGAGGCGCACTACCGCGAGCTGGCCTCATGAGCGCGTTCGACGGCGTCCGGCGGGTGGTGTTCGCCCACGCCCACCCCGACGACGAAACCCTGGCCACCGGCGCACTGATCCAGCACCTGACCCGCTCGGGCGTCGCGGTCGCCGTGGTCACCGCGACCCGCGGCGAGCTGGGGGCGGTGGTGCCCGGCCCGCTGTCGGCACTCGAAGGCACACCCGAGCTGGAGCCGCACCGGGTCGGCGAACTCACCGCGGCATTGCGGGCACTGGGCGCCGAGGGGCCGTACTTTCTGGGCGATCCCCCGGCCAGGGCCATCGGGTTGGCCCCGCGTCGCTACACCGACTCGGGCATGCGCTGGATCACTCCCACCGTCGCGGGGCCGGGCGACGAGGCGGGGCCGGACGCCTTCACCGCGGCCGAGGTGGCTCAGGCCGCGGCCGACCTGGCCGCGTTCGTGCGATTCTGGCGCGCCGACCTGGTCGTCAGCTACGAGAGTGACGGCGGCTACGGGCACCCCGATCACGTACACGCGCATCACGTCGGCGTGCACGCGGCCGAGTTGGCCGGCGTGCCGTTCGCCGAGGTGGTCTCGATTCCGCGCGACGGCAGCCAACCGGACTCCGCGGGGGTGGAGTGGTTCGACTTCGACGAGTACTACCACGAGCTGATGCCGGCCCTGACGGCGCACGCCTCACAGTTCACGGTGGACGGCCGCGACGCGATTCACTCCGGCGGCCAGCGCGAGCCGCTGCAGTTGCGCACCGGCGTGCGGCGCCGGGCCTGATCGGTGGCCGAAAAGGATCGTTCCGCACTGCCCCCGCAGTGGATTCTGCTGACCATTCTGGCGGGGCTGGGCATGGTCGGGCCGTTCTCGATCGACACCATGTTCCCGGCGTTCGCCCAGATGGCCATCGATCTCGACACCACACCGGTGGCGCTGCAGCAACTGATCAGCGTGTACCTGCTGTCGTTCGCGGTGGCGAGCCTGTTTCACGGCCCGCTGTCTGACGCCGTCGGCCGCAAGCCGGTGATTCTGGGCGGCACGGCGATGTTCGTGCTGGCGTCCCTGGCCTGCGCGGTGGCACCCAACCTGTCACTGCTGCTGGTCGGACGGGCCGTGCAGGGTCTCAGCGCCGGCGCCGGCCAGATCATCAGCCGCACCATGGTGCGTGACGTGTTCGCCGACGCCCGGGCACAACAGGTGATGTCGCAGATCGCCATGATCTTCGGCCTCGCCCCCGCCCTGGCGCCCATCGTCGGCGGCTGGATTCTGGTGCACGGCAGTTGGCGCGAGATCTTCTGGGCCCTGACCGGGCTGGGTCTGGCGTTGCTGGTGCTGGTGTGGCTGCTGCTACCCGAGACCCACCCGCCGGAGCATCGGGTGCCGCTGCACCTCGGGCCGTTGTTCGCCTCGCTGTGGGCGGTGTGGTGCAACCCGCACGGTCGGCGGCTCGCGCTGACCGCGATGGTGAACTTCGCCGGCATGTTTCTGTACATCAGTTCGGCGCCCTACATCGTGGTGTCGATGCTGCACATGGGCGAGCAGGACTTCTGGGTGTTGTTCGTGCCGCTGATCTCGGGCATGGTGATCGGCTCGTGGTTCTCCGGACGGCTGGCGGGGCGCGTCAAGGGAGCTCGGCTGGCCACCGTCGGCTACTGGATCAGCCTGGGCGGCGGGGCGGCGAACCTGTCCCTGATGCTGGTGCCGGCGGCCCAAGCCCTGCCCTGGGCGGTGATGTTGCTGCCCGTCTACACCTTCGGCGTCGCGATGGCGTTCCCGATCCTGACCCTCGCCATGCTCGATCTGTTCCCGGCCAACCGGGGCGCGGCGGCGTCGGTGCAGAGCTTCGTGTCTCTGGTGGCCAACGCGCTGATCGCCGGCGTGCTGGCGCCGCTGGTGGCGGTGTCGCTGCCGGCGCTGGCAGCGACCGCGTTGCTGCTGACGGTGGTCGGCTACCTGCAGTGGCGCCGGCACCTTCAGGTCACGGGGCTGCAACCGCCGTCGCCGCCGGGAATGGTGCCACCGCCCGCGGACGGGTTGTGATCTCGGCGGATGTCTGCGGCTGGGGAGGCTTGCGTCATCCGGCGGATGCCGGGATCTCCGAACTAGCAGGCCGTGTTACCCACAGTGAAAAAGAGCACCAAATCAGCTTGTGGATAACTGCACACGTGTTCGAAACTGTCAGGGGCGGTCGGTAGCGTTGCTGGCATGGAGTTGACCTTCGAGCAGCTGGGCGATGCGGCCCTGGTGGCCGTGATCGATGCTGCCGTGGCGGCTCTGACCGATGACCGGGTCCGGCTCCAGAACGGAAAGCAGCGGCTGCAACTGTTGGTTGATGCGGTGCGGTTGGATGCCCGGTTGTCGGCGTGGCGGTCGGCGTTAGCGGCCGAGGTGGAACAGTCCGGGGTGGCGGTGGCCGAGCATGGCACCTCCACCGTCACCTGGCTGGCCGACGCTACCTGCATGACGCGTCGTGCGGCGGGCCGGTTGGTGATCGAGGGGCAACGACTGACCCGGTTCCCGACCGTCGCAGCCGCCGCTGCCGAGGGGTGCGTGCTGCCCGAACAGGCCCAGGCGATCACGCAGGTGCTGGACGGGCTGCCCACCGATTTCGACACCGGCCAGTTGCGGCAGGCCGAAGAGTTGCTGGTGGGGTTCGCCGACACCCACAACGCCCACGACCTGCGCAGCCTGTCGCGCTACCTGGTGGAGGTGCTCGACCCCGACACGGTCCAGGCGCGGGAAGCGGCCCGGTTGGAACGCGACCTGCGCGCCGCGAAGAACAACCGGCACCTCACCTTTGATCACGATGGTCACGGATCGGTCCGCATCAGAGGCAGCCTGCCGGTGGTTGATGCGGAACCGTTCATTCGGCTGATCGACAGCTACACCGCGCACGCCGCGCGCGGCATCGACCGGCTCGACCCCCTGACCGAAACCACCACACCGGCACAACGCCGGGCCGACGCACTCACCGCCATGATCGACCGGCACCTGGCCCAGTCGTTGGCGCCCAGTCACGGTGGCGACCGGCCACGCGTCGTGGTCGCCATGTCGTATGACGTGCTGGTGAAAACCGCCACCGACGCCGGCCTGCTGCACGGTGACCAGCTCGGCACCGGTGAGCCGATCGCCGCCTCGACGCTTCGGCAGTTGCTGTGCGACGCCGACATCATGCCCACCGTGCTCGGGTCACGCTCTGCGGTGCTGGATGTGGGCCGTGCGCAACGGCTCGTCACCCCCGCCATCCGCGCAGCCCTCGAAATCCGTGACGGCGGGTGCGTGTTCCCCGGCTGCGACAAGGCCCCGAACGCCTGCCACGCCCACCACATCATGCCCTGGTGGGCCGGCGGCGTGACCGCCCTGCACAACCTCGTGCTGGTCTGCCCCCACCACCACGGCATCATCGAACCCAGCCACAACCCCACAGCAGACCGCTGGCAAGTACGACTACCAGCGAACGGCCCGGCCCACGTCATCCCACCCCGACGCGTCGACCCCAAACAAACACCACGAATCCACAACCGCTTCACCGCACCCATGCGCACCTGATCAGCTGTCAGCGCGCGCACCAACCCGCCGGATACGCGAGATCCCGACCTGCGCCGGGATGACGGGAGTGCTGACCTTCTTTCGCCGAGCGCTTCGAGAACCTTCGTGCGGCCAGGGGTTTCGGCACGCTCAGGTGGGCGACCCACGTGAACTGGTTGGTTTCGACGGGCTGCGGACTGCACTTCGGCCGGCTTCGCCAACCCTTGGGCAGTTCATCGGCCCTCGTCCGCACGGGCAGTGACGGTGCGCATGAGGTGCCAAGAACCCTACCGTCGGGCCTCTCGATCGCTGCCGGGTCGTCGGTGGTCTTCACGGGCGCAACCGAGAGCACGGCACCGCGATCGCCGGCACCGGCCGGGGCGCTCGAACGGTGGGGCAACCGACCGCCTGGAGCTCTGGATAGGGTGCGGTATGCGTTGGCACGAGCCTGCCGGTGAGGTCTCTCGCCGCCGTGCGATCTGTCTCGCCGCCGCGACAACCCTGGGTGCAGCGCTCGCCCCCGGCACCTTTCGGCTGCTCAGCACGCCGGTCAACCCAGTGCCAGTGATGTCGTTGCCGGCAGGCTTCCACTTTCTGCAGTCGCCGAACTTCTGCCTTCGTTTCGCGATTCCCGACGACCTGGTGCTTACCCGGCCCGACTCCCTGCTGACCGAGTACGGAGCACTCGTGACTTTTCAAGAGATGGCCGACCGCACGGGGGCGACCGTGGACGAGTGGACCCATCATCAGGTGACCGGCGTCGACGCCTTCGCCGTGGCCGAAGACGGCACGAGCGTCAACGTGATGCGCACGCCGTCCGAGCACGTGCCCACGCCCGCCGAACTGGCCGACGAGGTGCGAGCGCTGCAGATGGATGCCGTGCGGTGGGGTCGAACCGAGACCGTGTTCGGGCCGGCCACCACGCTACGCAGCACGCTGACGCTCTTCGGCGGCGCGCTCAGGGTGCCCGGCCATGTGCTCTGGGCGCGCAATGACCGCGGGGTGTTCAGCATTCAGGTCACGTCCGAGAGTGCAGACGTTGTGGACGCCCTGTACGGCATCGTCTTGCGCACCCTGCAACCGCTGCCCCCCACTGCCCGAGGGTGTTCACTGATGCCCATGGCTGAAACTCCAAGCATCGACGGCATTCACCACATCACCCTGAGCGTCAGCGACCTCGACCGCAGCGTGCGCTGGTACACCGAGGTGCTGGGCTTCGCCGAGAGGCGGCGGGTACAGGTCAACGGCATGGCCAAGGCCATGCTGATTCGGGACGACCTGTTGATCACCCTCACCGAGCATGGTGAGTTCGCCGAGCCGGGGCCCTTCAACGAACGCCACGCCGGTCTCGACCACCTCGGCGTCGCGGTTGCCGATCGGGCGACCCTCGACGCGTGGATCGCCCACCTCGACGGCTTGGGCGTAGCGCACGGCGATGTGACCCGAGGCGCCACCGGCGACCTGATCGCCTTCCGCGACCCGGACAACATCGCCCTGGAGTTCTACACCCGCGGCTGACGCCGGTAGCGTCGGCTGGCATGTCATCGGCCTACACTCACGGGCACGCCGAGAGCGTGCTGCGATCTCACCGTGCCCGCACCGCGGCCAACTCGGCCGCCTACCTGCTGCCCCACCTACAGCCCGGGCAGCGCCTGCTCGACGTGGGCGCCGGCCCTGGCACCATCACCGCCGACCTCGCCCGCCTGGTCGCACCGGGCCGGGTGACGGCGCTCGAGACGTCCGATGCGGTGGTGGCGCTGACCCATGAAGGTGTCGAGGCGTCAGGGGTCGAGAACGTCGACTACCTGGCGGGCGACGTGCACGCGCTTGACTTGCCCGACGACAGTTTCGACGTGGTGCACGCCCATCAGGTGCTGCAGCACCTGCCCGACCCGGTGCAGGCACTGCGCGAGATGGTGCGAGTCTGCCGTCCAGGCGGGGTGGTGGCGGTGCGCGACGCCGACTACAGCGCCTTCACCTGGTACCCCCCGAGCCCGGCCCTCGGCCGTTGGCTCGACCTGTACCTGCAGTTGGCCAGGGCAAACGGCGGCGAGCCGGACGCGGGTCGCCGGCTGCTCGCCTGGGCGCGTGAGGCCGGCTGCTCGAACGTCACTGCGACGGCGTCGGTCTGGTGTTACGCCGACGACGAATCACGAACGGCCTGGGGACTCGGCTGGGCCGACCGCATACTGACCTCGGCGGTGGCCGACCAGGTGCTGCGGCGCAGCCTCGCCACAGCCGACGAACTGCACGGAATCTCGGACGCCTGGCGGGCCTGGGCAGCCGACCCCGACGGCTGGTTCACTCTGCTGCACGGCGAGCTCATCATTCACGTGTGAGGGTTTTCTGGCGCGTGCGGCGCGGCGGTGGTTGGCTGGGCCCATGCAGGGGATTCGACTGAGCACCGTGACGCTGGGCGCACCAGACCCGGTGTCGCTGGCCCGTTTCTACGCCAGGCTGCTGGGCTGGCAGCTCGGCCCCACCGACGACCTGAGCTGGGTGGCCGTTCGTAACCCCGACGGCGGTGTCGGCATCGCGTGTCAACTCGAACCCAACCACGTGCACCCCGTGTGGCCCGGCGGGCCCGGCGACCAGCAGATGCAGCTTCATCTCGAGATTCAGGTGGACGATCTGCAGGCCGGGCTGCGCCACGCGCTGCAGTGCGGCGCCCGCATGGCGCCCTACCAGCCCCAGGCGGACGTACGGGTATGCCTCGACCCGGCCGGGCACCCGTTCTGCCTGTGGATCGAAACCTGAGCACGACCGAGCTCAGTGGCCCGGAAGTGCCAGCTTCACGCCGAACCCGACCAGGGTGACGCCCGCAACGCGGTCGACGACGCGCAGCGCACGCGCGTTCGCCAGCCAGCGCCGGGCGTAGCTCGCCCCGGCGATGATCAAAGCGAACCAGGCCACGGCCAGCAGGTCGTGCACCCCGGCCAGCAGCAGCCCCATGCCCAGCGGCGAAACTCCGGCGGGCACGAACTGCGGAATGGTGGCCAGGTAGAACGCGCCGATCTTGGGGTTGAGCAGGTTGGTCCACACCCCGATCAGAAAGCCCCGCCACTTCGCGATGGCCTCACGGCAGTCCCTTCGACCTCGAGTCCGTGCGTCCGAAAGCTCTTCACGATCAGCATCACACCCAGATACACCAGGTACACCGCGCCGCCGAGGGTGACCACCCGGTAGGCGACCTCGGACGCCGCCAACAGGGCCGCGGCCCCCACCGCCGCGGCCGCGCCCCAGATCAGCGCCCCGGTACCGATGCCGAGCGCAGTGGCGACGGCGTACCCGTTGCCCCGCACCAGCGCCGAGCGCAGCACCAGGGTGGTGTCGAGACCCGGTATCACGGTGAGCACCGCGGCGACCGCGGCGAACCCGAGCAGCGCCTGGGCGAACGTCACCTCAGGCCGTGACGTCGGCCACGGGCGCGCCGGTCAGCCGAACCAGATCGTCGGGGCTGAGCTTGAACACGGCATGCGGGTGGCCGGCGGCGGCCCAGATCTCGTCGAAGCGGAACAGCTCGGTGTCGATCAGCTCGACGCTGGGGGTGGCGTGCGCCACCGGTGACACTCCGCCGATGGAGAAACCGGTCGACTGCTTGACGAAGGCGCCGTCGGCCCGGGTGAGCTCCCCCACCTTCATGGCCACCTTGTTTTCGTCGACCCGGCGATCGCCCGAGGTCATCACCAGCACCGCGGCGTCGTCGACCCGGCGGCGAAAGATGATGCTCTTGACGATCTGGCCCAACTCGACGCCGAGGGCGTCGGCCGCGTCCTGAGCGGTGCGGGCCGAATCGGCCAGCATCACCGGGGTGTGCCGGTGGCCGAGTTCGGCCAGTCTGGCTGAGACTCGTTGGGCGCCTTCGGGCAGAACGGCCGCATCGTCGTCGCGTTGCATGGGTCCATCCTGCACCCCCGGACCAGCCGGTGGGCGGCGGCTCGACAACCGGGGGGATGGTTGTTGAGCCGCCGTCCGCCTCGGTCGCGCGCTCACGTTCGGGGGGACGAGTGCGAGCCGCGACCCGGTCGTGGGTCAGAACTTCGGCAGCATCCAACTGAGCACCGGGGTGGATTGCAGCCCCACCAGCAGGCACAGCACGATCAGCATGCCGAGGCTCCACCACAGCACCTTGCGCAGAATGTCGGACTCGCGGCCCAGCAGGCCCACGGCCGTGGCCGCGATGGTGAGGTTCTGAGGGCTGATCATCTTGCCGACCACGCCACCGGAGGTGTTGGCCGCCACCAGCAGGGTCGGGTCGATACCGGCCGCCTTGCCGGCCGTCTGCTGCAGGGTCGCGAACAGCGCGTTGGCCGAGGTGTCCGAACCGGTGACAGCGGTGCCGATCCACCCCAGAATCGGGCTGAAGAACGCGAACGCCGCACCGGTGCCGGCGATCCAGGTGCCGATGGTGATGGTCTGGCCCGAGAAGTTCATCACGTAGGCCAGCGCCAGCACCGACGCCACGGTGAGAATCGAGAACCGCAGCTTCACCACGGTGGCGCCGAGTTCGCCGAACACGTCCTTGGCCGACACCTTGTACACCGCGGCCACGATGAACATCGAGATCAGCAGCGACGTACCCGGCGAACTCAGCCACTGGAAGTTGTAGATCGTCGAGGTGGACGGCGTGCCTGCCGCGGTGATGATGTGCCCGTTCAACCCCGGCCACGGAATCTTGATGTCGGTGGACGCCAGCCACGCCGAGATCGCCGGGGTCAGCTTGGTCACCGCGAACACCGCGATGACCAGAAGGTACGGGAACAGGGCCATGAAGATGCGTCCGCCGTCGAGCTTCGCCGCGCCCTTGCTGTCGTGCAGCTGGGGCAGCGCGGCGCGCTCTTTGTCGGTCATGGCGGCCAGCTCGGTGTCGCGATCGTGGTGCAGCGAGGCCAGCGCGTCGGCGCCGCCCTGCGGCTGCCAGAAACGCAGGAACAGCACCGCCACGCCCAGGCCGACCAGCGAGGCGATGATGTCGGTGAGCTCGACCGACAGCCAGGTGGCCGACACCCACTGGGCCACGGCGAACGCCAGGCCGGTGGCCAGCGCGACCGGCCACAGTTGCTTGAAGCCGCGCTTGCCGTCGGCCAGGAACACCAGCACCAACGGCACGAAGGCGGCCAGAAGCGGGGTCTGGTGACCGACGTAGGCACCGATCTGCTGGTAGGGAATCTTGGTCAGGTTGCCGGCGGTGATGATCGGAATGGCGATGGCGCCGAAGGCCACCGGGGCGGTGTTGGCCACCAGCACCACCACGGCGGCGCGCAGGGCCGAGAAGCCGATCGCCATCAGCATCACGCCGGTGATCGCCACCGGGGCGCCGAAACCGGCCAGTGCCTCGAGCAGGCCGCCGAAGCAGAAGGCGATCAGCATCGCCTGCACCCGCGGGTCGTCGCTGACCAGGGCGAACACCGAACGCAGGTCTTCGAAGCGGCCGCTCACCACGGTGATCTGGTAGAGCGCGATGGCGGTGAAGACGATCCACATGATCGGAAAGACGCCGAACACGGCACCCTGGGTGGCCGACAGAAACGCCAACGGGAAGGGCATGTGAAAGGCGAACACGGCGACGATGATCGCCACGCCGACCGAGGTCAGCCCGGCCCAGTGCGCCTTCCAGCGCAGCCAGCCCAGCGTGACGAACATGGTGATCAGTGGTAACAGTCCGACGATGGCCGAGAGCCACAGTGACCCGAGCGGCGCGATTTGTGGTGTGAAGTTCATGACGTTCTCCGGAGTGCTTGAGCGGGCGAGGTGTTGGGGACAGTATCAAACAGGGCGGGTGAGCTCCTCCAGCAGCTCGATCGCGTGGCGATAGCTGTGCCCGGTGGCCCGGCTCATGCCGAGTTCACACGTGCGGTTGGAGGACAGGTAGGCGTCGTAGTCGCCGCGACGCACCTCGGCGGCTTCGCGCGTCGTGGCCGACGCGGTCAGCTCGGGGTGAAGCAGGCCCCGGTCGCCGGCGAAGGCGCAGCAGCCGGCGTCGAACGGTACGACCACTTCGTCGGCGCAGGCCGCCGCGACCGCGCGCAGGTGGTCGACGTCGCCGGCATGACGATCCGAACAGGTCGGGTGCAGCACCACCGAGCCGAGCCGGCGGTTCACCTGCAGCTTGGGCAGCAAGTGTTGCGCGACGTAGCGCGACGAGTCGATCACGGTCAGCACCGCCACCTGCTCGGCCAACTCCTGCTCGCCGCCCACCAACAGGTCGTGCTGCAGGGTGTGCAGGCCGTGGGTGCAGCTGCTGGCCTCACAGACCACCGGCAGCCGTCCGTTCTCGCTGGCCACCAGCAGGGCGGACGCGGTGCGCACCGCCATCGCGGTCGCGCCGTCGGCCAGCCCCTTGGAGCGCCAGACCGTGCCGCAGCACAGCGACGACAGGTTCTCGGGCAGCCGCACGGGCACCCCGGCCCGCGCGCACAGTTCCAGGAACGATCGGGCCGGGCCGGGCACCGCGTCGCCGCCGCAGGGTTCGAACAACTCCCCCATGCACGAGGCGAAGAACACCACCTCGGCCGCCCCATCGGCGGGGCCGGCATCGAGCTTGGTGCGGGATCGTCCGGGGCCCGGCAGGTCGTCGCCGGCCAGCGGCACCAGGTCGGTGGGTAGCACCTTGCGGATCGCACCGGTCACCCCGGCCAGCACCGAACCCGGCACCTTGTCGGTGACGGTGAGCGCACCGCGCAGCGTGGCCAGCGTCGGCTTCCAGTGTTCGGCCAGGCCCACGCCGATCTTCTGCGCCACCGCCGGCTGCGCCTCGCGCCGGTGCTGCTTCATAAACACGCCGGTGTCGATGCTGACCGGGCAGGCCAGCAGGCACAGCGAGTCGGCCGCGCAGGTCTGCACGCCCATGTAGGAGTAGTCCTGCTCGATACCCGGCACCCCGGACGCCTCGTCGCGCAGCAGCGCGATGCGCTGCCGGGGAGTGGTGGTGACGTCCTTGCTCGGGCAGCTGGGTTCGCAGTAGCCGCACTCGACGCAGCGGTCGACCAAGGGGTCGACCAGTTCGGGCAGCTTCAGGTCGACCAGGTGCGCGTTGGCGTCGGTGGTGATGATCACCCCCGGGTTCAGCACGCCGGCCGGGTCGAACAGTCGCTTGACCTGCTTCATCACGTCGTACAACTCCGGGCCGTACTGCCGCTCGACGAAGGGCGCCATCGCGCGTCCGGTGCCGTGTTCGGCCTTCAGCGAGCCGTCCATGTCGAGCACCAGGTCGACGAGGTCTTCGGTGAACGCGGCCAGCACGTCGATCTGCGTCGGTTCGCGCAGATCGGGATCGATCATGAAGTGCAGGTTGCCCTCTTTGGCGTGACCGAAGATCACCGAGTCGCGATACCCGTGACCGGCGGTCAGTTCACCGAGGCGACTGACGGTTTCGGTGAGGGCCGGCATGGGCACCACGATGTCTTCGAGCAGGGCCGTCGACCCCGGCCGGCGAGCGCCGGCCACCGCGGTGTAGAGGCCCTTGCGCACCTGCCAGGCGCGGGCGCGGGCCAGCGGATCGGCCGAGAACGCCGCCGGCAGGCCGAGGGCGGTCAGGCCGTTCAGCCGGGCCACCACTGCGGTGAGGTCTGCCACGGTGCCGGCCAACTCGTCGGCCTGTTGGGCCTGCGCCTCGACCAGCAGGGCGGTGTGCTGGTCGACCACCAGCGGACGCAGCGCCTCCAGCGGGTTCGGCAGCGCCTGCGCGACCCGCAGCGAGACGGCGTCCATCAACTCGGCGGTGCGGGCGCCGGCGGCGATCAGGTCGGGCAGCGCGGTGGTGGCGTGGGCGATGCTGTCGAAGATCAGCAGCGCGGTGGACGCCTTCGGCAGCAGCGGCACGGTCTCGAAGGTGGCGGACGCGATGAAGCCGAGCGTGCCCTCGGAGCCGACCATCAGGTGGGCCAGGATCTGCACCGGCTCGTCGTGATCGAGAAAGCTGTTGATGCCGTAACCCATGGTGTTCTTCATCGAGAACAGATGCTCGATGCGGCGCACCGACTCGGGGTTGCCGCGCACCCGGTCGCGCAGCTCGGCCAGACCCTGCCACAGTTCGGGCTCGAGCGCCTTGAGCTCGGCGTCGGCGTCGGCCGCGCCGGTCTCGATCACCGTGCCGCTGAGCAGCACCACCTCCAGGCCGGCCAGGGTGCGGTAGGTGTTCTGGGTGGTGCCGCAGGCCATGCCCGAGGAGTTGTTGGCCACTACGCCGCCGATGGTGCAGGCGATCTCGCTGGCAGGGTCGGGCCCGAGAATGCGGCCGTAGGGGGCGAGCCTGGCGTTGACCGCGCGCACGGTGGCGCCGGGCTGGCAGCGCACCCGGGCCCCGTCGTTCAGCACCTCGATGTCGCGAAACCCGCGTCGGGTGTCGATCAGCACCCCGTCGCCGACGCCCTGGCCGCTCAGCGAGGTGCCGCCGGAGCGAAAGGTGACCCCGACGCCGTGCTCGCGAGCGACGGCGACCGCCCGGGCCACGTCGCCGGTCTCGCGGGCGAGCACCACAGCCTGGGGCCGTAGCAGGTAGTGGGAGGCGTCATGGCTGAGCCGCGAGACGTCGATGGGCCGGTCACTGACCGGGTCGCCACCGAGAGCCTGCTGCAGGGCGTCGACGAGTGCGCTCATGCCTCATTACCTCTCTGTAATGGTCTGACCAAAAAAAAGTAGGACGGCTTATGGTCAGATGTCAAGCGTGCTGGCAGAATTCATTTCGTGGTTCCCAACAGCACACCCGACGTGGATTGGCAGCAGATCCCCCGCATGCGCGCCTACGAGCTGGTGATCAACCAGATCGAGAGCCAGATTCTGGCGGGGGCGCTGAAGGTGGGCGACCAGTTACCGGCCGAGCGCGACCTGGCGGCGAAGCTCGGCGTGAGCCGCGCCGCGGTGCGTGAGGCGATGCGTGCCATGGAAGCCCAGGGCGTGGTGCGGTCGGGTGTGGGGGTGGGACCCGACAGCGGCACCTTCTTGACGTCACTGCCCAGCAAGGCGCTCACCCAGTTTCTGCGCCTGCACATGTCGTTGGCGAACTTTCCGATCGACGACGTGGTCGAGACCCGCATCATGCTCGAACGTTGGAGCGCACGGCTGGCGGCCAGGCAGGCGTCCGCCGACGACCTCGGCACCATGAGCCGGCTGCTCGACGACATGGACGCCGAGCGCGACGACATCGCCGCCTTCAACGAACTCGACACCGAGTTTCACGTGGCGTTGGCCGAGGCCGCGCACAACGTGCTGATCACCGAGATGACTACGGCGATTCGGCACTCGATGCGGGCCATGGTGCTGGAGTCGTTTCGCACCCACGGGCACTGGCACGAGTTGTCCGACCAGTTGCGGGCCCAGCATCGGGCCATCTACGAGGCGATCGCCGCCGGCGACAGCCGGCGCGCCGCCGACGAGGTCGAAGAGCACCTGCGCAGCGCCAACGCGTCCTTGGGCTGGGGCGCCACGGGCTGAGCCCGGAGCCAGGCCGAGCCTCAGCCCAGCACCTTCTGCCAGCCCCCTTCGCTCGACTCGGGGCGAAAGCCGAGGGCGATGTTGATCGAGCGCATGTAGTCGTTCTCGTCGGCGTTCCAGGTGTGCACGCGGCGCACGCGCGGCCACTGCTTCGCCATCAGGCGCAGGTTCGCGGTCTTCAAGCGCATGCCCAGGCGGTGGCCGCGGTGCGCGGCGATCACCACGGTGTCTTCTTGAATCGCCGAGTCGGCCTTCGTGACGAACCGGATCAGCTCGGTGTAGCCGGCCAACTCACCGGTCTCGACGTGTTGAGCCGCGGTGGCCAGGGTGGTGACCCCGGCATCGGCCCAGCGTTGCTCGACCTCACGCACCCGGTCGGCGCTCCAGTGCTGCCGCTCGAAGTCGAGCCCGGCGATCGGCGCGTCGGCCATGGCGGCGCGCACCTCGGCGAGCCCGTCGACGATGTCGTCGGGGCAACGATCGGCCCAGGCGATCAGCCGATAGCTGCTTTCGGACGCCGCCGCGGCGTCCGATTCGAGCGGATCGATCACGGCCGCCGGCAAAGGAACACGCAGCAGCGAGTGCACCTCGACCTGTTCCAGCGAGTACCCCCGCCCCAACAGAAAGCGTGCGCTGGCGTGGTTGCCGTCCACGAAACCGCTGCCCTCGCGCGGGGCGAGCGCGCCCGGGTCGTCCGCCCGTGTTCGCGCCGCCTGCAGCACCCACGACTGCACGGTGTGCCGGCCCTCGGCGGCGGCCCGCTGCTCGGCGGCGTCGAACAGGGCCGTGCCGATGCCCTGCCGGCGCCGGTCGGGCCGCACCACCGCGTGCACCCCGGCGGTGCCCAGGTTGTCACGCAGGGTCAGTGAGCAGGTGCAACTACCCACCACGGTGGTGTGATCGTCGGCGTCGTCGAGGGCGACCCAGCGCAGGGTTCGCCGGTTCGACGACGGCACGGCCAACGAAGCCGCTGTCTCGATCGGATCGTTCAGATCTTCGTACCCGAGTTGATCGAAGGTCTCGGCGCTCCACAAGGTGGTGTCGGCCATCGCGGCCCAGGCGTTCGGGTCGTCGGCGCTGGTCGGCGGGGGCACCTCGACGATGGCAACCATCGCACCACCCTGCACAGAAACCGGCCCTGCCGACAAGTGCGTAGTTCTTCGACCTGCACCGATGTATTTCTCAACGCCACGATCGATCCTGCTACTGCGTGCCCTCGGCCGCACCGCCGGTGGGTGGAGGCTGAATGTGCGCCCAACCCATACAGCTGAGGCTGGAGGAAACCATGCCCGTACCCCGCGACGCCGACGCTCTCGCTGCCCTGTCGAGGTTGCTGACCCACGGCCATCATGACGACCCCAACGAACTGCTGGAGTACCCCGACACCACCATCGAGCCGCCCGACGGCTGGCTGTGGCAGCAGCACACCCCTCAGCCCGGTCTGCTCGACCCCACGTCGTACCAGTTGGCCGACTCCACCGTCGACGCCCACGACCTGCACGCGTCGCCGGTGGCAGCCTTGGCCGACGGCGGCAACAAACCGTTCACGTCGGCCCAGAACGAGTACTGCCGACGCAGCCTCGATGTCACCATGAAGGGCGGCACCACCAGCGCGGTGATCTACCCGCTGGCCTTGTGCGAACTTGCCCGGCACTTCAGGTTTCGCAATCTGGGCGGCGCCTCGGCCGGGGCGATCGCGGCCGCGCTGGGCGCGTCGGCAGAACTCGGACGGGTACGCGCGACGGCGGGTCGGCAGCGCACCGACGTGCTCGGTGAGCATCAGGTCGCCCAGGGACGGCTGCGGCAGGGCTTCGCCGGGCTTGCCGATGTGATCGCGTGGGTGACGCAGCCCGATGCGCCGGACGCCGCCGAGGAGTACCGGCTGGTGCAACTGTTCAAGCCCACGCAGGCCGGTCTGCCGTTGTTCAGGGTGATCGCGGCGGTGATGCGCCAGCAGTTCGTGCGCGGGGCGTTGCTGCTGTTGTTGAGCCTGAACACGGCCTCGCGCATCGTCACCCTGGCCGCGTTCGCGCTGGCGCCGCTGGGCCTCGCTGCGGTCGCCCCGTGGTCACCGACGCGCTGGGTGCCGACCGCCGCTTGGTGGCCTTACCCGTACTACTGGCCCGCCGCGGTATTGCTGTGGCTGGCGTTCGGCTGGTTGATTCCCTTGGCGGCGTTGATCGCCACCCGCCCCAGGTCGGCCACAGCGGCGCCGGCGGGTTTCGAGGAGCCCTTACCGGTACCAGACCCACCGGCCAAACCACGGGCCTGGTTCGGCACCGCGATCGTCGCAGGGGCCGCTGCCGTTGCGTGGTTCGCCACCGCTCTGTACACCATGGGCTGGGCAGGACTGCTGATCACTGTGGTGTTTCTCATCGCCGAAGTGGTTCTGGTGCTGCTCGGGTTCGCCCTGGGCATCATGCGTGTCTCGGCCACCGCCAAGCAGCACCGCTACGGGCTGATCGGCGGGTCGGGCCTCGCCACCGACGATGACACCCTGCGCGGCCGGCTCACCGCACTTATCGATGGCGCTTCCCAGGTGCTGCCCCGTCGCACGGTCGAGCCGAACCTCACCGACTGGTTGACCCAGGCGATGGCCGACCTGGCCGGCCTACCTGCTCATGAGGTGGTGCGCTTCGGGCACCTGTGGACCGGCGCTGACTATGTGCCGGGCGATCCGGACGGCGCCGCCCGACAGGCTGCGAAAGACTCCCGTCAGCGCTGCATCAACCTCGAGTTGATGAGTACCGAGCTGATCCGCAAGGCGCCCTACCGGTTCCCACTGCCGGCCGCGGCGTCGGACGACGAACGGCTCTGGTTCGACCCCGGCGATCTCGATGGCGTGCTTCCCCGGCGAGTCATCGACGCAATGACGCTGAACGAACAGCCGCAGCAGGTGACATCGCTGACTACCGGCGCCCCGATCACCCTGTACCGCTTTCCCCAGCCGTGGGACCTGCCGGTGGTGTTCGCCACGCGGGCGTCGCTCGCCCTGCCTGCGTTGTTTCAGTCGCTGCGGCTGTACGAGTTGCGGCAGGGCGCGATGCGGGTGCGCACAGAGTTCGGCGCTCGAATCGCCCGCAACGGCACCGATCTGCGCTTCCCGGTCAGTGGGGCCGGCGAAGCCCGGGTCGCGCAGGAGCTCTGGCTGACCGACGGAGGCGTCACGTCCAACTTTCCCATCCACATGTTCGACTCACCGCTGCCGCTGTGGCCCACCGTGGGCATCGATCTCGGCGACTACCCCGCCGGCGCCGGCCATCAAGACGTCTACCTGCTCGGCGACGCGCAAGCCGCCAAGCACCTGGCCGCGCCACTGAAGCAGGCGATGAGCAGCTTTCTTGGTGCGATTCTGGGCACCAGCCTGCAGTGGCGCGACAACGCCCAGCTGCAGATGCCGGCCTTTCAGGCCCGCATCGCGGTGGTGCGGCAGCGCAGCTACGAGGGCGGCAACAACCTGTTCATGACCCGCCAGGACGTGGCCTCGCTGGCCATTCGCGGCGTGGTGGCCGGTATGCGGTTGCGCCGCCGGTTCGCCAGCGACGCGCAATGGCAGCGCCAGCAGTGGCTGCGTCTTCGCGTGGCTGGGCAGAACATCGTCGACGTGGCCCAGCGGCTACAGACGTCGCTGCGCGAGCAGACCTATGCAGAGTTGGTGCCCAACCAGCTGACGGGTCATGAATGGGCACGACTGGACGCCCTCGAGGCGTCGGTCGCCGGGCAGGCCGACCCCAACCCGCCTTCCGGGCCGCCGGATGCCCCCGAGGCGCCGCTGGACTGGTACGCACCGTCGGGCCCTCGCACCGAGATCGGGTTGGACGAGCACGGCCGTCCGGTCGGCTTCTTCGCCAACCTGACCACACTGGTGTCGTCGTCGCGCTATCTGAACGCCGACCCCGACGTGCTCACCGACGGAGTGCCGCTGCCGTTGGCCGAACTGCGGCAGGTGCCGCGCAGTTGATTCAGTCGATGCCGAAACCGCCGCGTTGCCGCTTCAGTTCACTGCGTCGCCGCTTGCCGGCCAACCTGCGTTCGATAGACCCCTTGGTCGGACGCGAGGCCCGCCGGGGCGGCGGCGGAGGCGCGAGGGCGTCCCTGATCAGTTCGGCCAACCGACCTCGGGCAGCGGCGCGGTTCTGCCGCTGCGATCGGTGCTGCGCGGCCACGATCGTGAGCACGGTGCCGCTGAGCCGTGGCCGCAGCCGGTGCAGCAAACGTGCCCGCTGCCGATCGTCCAACGCGGTGGACGCGGCCACGTCGAACGACAACTGCACCCGCGAGTCGGCCGTGTTCACGCCCTGACCACCCGGCCCCGACGCGTGCGAGAAGCGCTCGAGCAGTTCGCGCTCGGGTATGACGAGCCCGCCCGGCAGGCCCGGCGCGGGCGCGAGGTGCAGGTCGTCCATGCGGCCAACGGTAGGCGAAGCGGCGCACCCTGGCGCTACGCCCGGGATTGGTTCAAGCTCGACCAGCGAGAATCTGCGCTTCCCTAGAATCGGGCCGCCGCCAGGGCGTCCGCGGCCCTGACCAGCGCGAGGTGTGAGAACGCCTGGGGCATGTTGCCGGCCTGCCTGCGACCCTCGACGTCGTACTCCTCGGCCAGCAAGCCGAGGTCGTTGGCGGCGGCGCAGGCCCGGTCCATCAGCGCCTCGGCGTCGTCGACCCGTCCGGTCGCCGCGTACTGCTCGACCAGCCAGAACGAGCAGGCCAGGAACGGGTGTTCGGTGCCGGCCAGTCCGTCGACGCCGGTCTCGGCAAGGTAGCGATGCAGCAGTCCGCCCACCATCAGGGTTTGCTCCAGCCGCTCGACGGTGGCGAGCATGCGGGGGTCGTCGGCGGCGCAGAAGCCCACCTGCGGCAGCACCAGCAGCGAGGCGTCCACCTCGTCGGTGCCGTAGTGCTGGGTGAACCAGCCGCCCGCACTGACCGCGCTGGCCTCGATCTCGGCGCGCACGCTGTCGCGGGCGCTCTGCCACAGTTCGACCGCACCGGGCAGTCCGTAGCCGTGGACGGCCCGGACGCCTCGGTCGAACGCCGCCCAGGTCATCACCCGCGAGTGGGTGAACATCCGCGGCTCGCCGCGGATCTCCCAGATGCCGTTGTCGGGCTCGCCGATCCGGACCAGCGCCCGGTTCAGCAGCACCCGCTGCAACGGCCAAGAGGTGGTCGATTCCCCCAGCCCGGCCTCGCGGGCGGAATGCAGGGCGACCATCACCTCGCCGACCACGTCAGCCTGGTACTGCAGCGCCGCACCGTTGCCGATGCGCACCGGACGCGCGCCGCCGTAGCCGGGCAGGTGGGTCAGCTCCCGTTCGAGCAGGTCGCGCTCACCGGCCACGCCGTAGACGATCTGCATCTCGGCCGGGTCGCCGGCGATCGCACGCAACAGCCAGTTACGCCAGTGCTCCACCACCCGCAGAAAACCGTGTGCGATCAGCGCCTCCAGGGTCAGCGCGGCGTCGCGCAGCCAGACGTAGCGGTAGTCCCAGTTGCGAACGCCGCCGAAGTCCTCCGGCAGCGACGTGGTGGGCGCGGCGATGATGCCACCGGTGTCGCGGTGGGTCAGCGCCCGCAGCACCAGCAAGGATCGCACCACGTGCTCGCGGTGCTCGTGGTGGGCGTCGATCCGGTCGGCCCAGTCCTGCCAGTAGTCGAGGGTGCGTTCGCGCTCCGCTTCGCCGTTCAACTCTTCCGGGGCCCGGTGGTGGGACGGGTGCCAGGTGAGGCTGAGCTCCTTCACCTCACCGGCAGCGACGGTGACGGTGCCGGTGTGAACGTGGTCGGACGCGGTCAGCGTGCCGCCGCGGACCAGCACGGAATTCGGTCCAGCCACCGCGGTCAGCGTCGAGCCGGAACGCCGCACCCAGGGAACCGCCCGGGCGTAGTCGAAACGCAGCCGCAACTCCTGGCCGAGCTCCACGGTGCCGCGCACGCCGACGATCCGCCGGATCACGTCAACCCGGCGTACCACGTCGAGATGGTGCTCGTTGACCGGCATGAAATCGTGCACCTCGGCCTGGCCGTCCGGGGTGTCCCAACTGGTGACCAGAATGAACGTGTCGCCGTCGTAGCTGCGCACCGAACGCGCGTCCGGATGGGTGGGGCGCAGCTTCCAGCAACCCTGCTCGTCGCCGCCCAGCAAAGCGGCGAACACCGAGCCCGAATCGAACCGGGGCAGGCAGAGCCAGTCGATGGAGCCGTCGCTCGACACCAGAGCCGCGGTGCGGCAGTCACTCAACAGCGCGTAGTTCTCGATCGGTGTCGGCATGCGCCCATCGTGCCAGCAGCCCTTGCTACTGAATGCCTTGGGCCACGAGGTCACGCACCGCCGTGAGCGCCTTCTCGTCGCCGTCGGCTTCGGGTTCGTCACCGCGGCCCCACAGCCAGCGGTCGACGTGCTCGGCCGTACCCGCGAAACCTGCGTCGGGCGCCAGGTCGGTGACGCGCAGCACCCCCGGCTCGTCGTAGCTGTTGCCTGACTGGCCGACGCCTTGCCAGCGGCCGGGTCGCAGCAGAATCGTGCGACCGGTGTCGGTGAGGGTGAGCGCCACCACCGAATCGGACGGCACGAACGCGAACCCGGGCAGCGTGCCCCACCAGGCGAACATCACGTCGAGGGCGTGCACGATGCCCGCCTCGGCCACCGCGGGGGCGATCGGCGTGACCGGCAGCCCGGCCGCCAGTTCGGCGTCGATGCGGTGCATGACCGCCTCGTGCACCTGCATGCGCCGGGTGAAGCCGACGGTCTGGTCGGTGCCGAACCACGACCAGGCCGGCTCGTCGTCGGCCCGCCGGCCGAGTTGCGTCACCAGGGCGTCGGTCTGGTCGGTCAGCAGCGCCAGGGTGGCCGGCACGTCGCCCGGACGAGCCGGTTTGGCGTTCTCGACCGCCTCCTGATCGTCGTCGGTGATCGCCCCCGAGCCCAGAATCCCGGCCCAGAACGCGTGCACCTCGGTGAGATGCCAGGCCAGGTCGGCCACCGTCCAGTCGGGGCAGGTGGGCACGGGTGCCTGTTGGTCGGCGGAGCGGATCGCGGCCGCGAACCGGTCGGTTTCGGCGGCGATCACCGCGGTGTGGTCGAACATGAACCCGATCCTAGAACCCCAACCGGACGAAACTCGTCCGCTTCAGACGGGCGAGGGCGCCATGGGTCACGCTGCAGTCACCAGACAGTGCCGATCGGGCTCAACGACCTGGCCCCCTGTCGGCGTTCTCAGCACGATTCGTGGAGCACGCCGTTCGGTGCCACCAACGCTTGGCGCAGGTGGGACGATGGATGGGTGAGCCAGCCCCCGACCACACCCGACCGTCCGCTGCCCGGCATCGCCTCGCCGATCGCCGCCGCGGTACTCGCCGGTGGGCTGGTGTACCTGATCTGGTGGGCGATGGTCAGCACCCGCACCGGCCAGCGCATCGACTCGCTCGCGCTCGAGGGTTCGCGGGTGGGTAGCTGGCGGCTCGACGAGCAGGCCGACCAACTGCTCGGCACCGTTTCGGTGCCAATGGTCGGCGGCATCATCGTCGCCGTGCTGCTGATCGGCGCCCTGCGCGGACGCTGGGTGGCCGCCATCGCCGCAGCGGTCGCCGTGGCCGGCGCCAATGTGACCACCCAGGTGCTCAAGATGCTGGTGTTCCGGCGCGACGACCTGCTGGGCCTCGGCGCCTGGAACGGCACCAACACCCTGCCCTCGGGGCACACCACCGTGGCGGCTGCCGGGCTGGTCGGGTTGATGCTGGTGGTGCCTCCGTGGTTGCGCTCGATCACCACCGCACTGGGCGTGGTGGGCGTGTCGGCCTACGGGTTCGCCACCCTGGTGAACCACTGGCATCGGCCCTCGGACGTCGCGGCCGCGGTGCTCGTGGCCGCCGGCTGGGGTTGCCTCGCGGTGGCCGCGGTTCGCGTCGCCGAGCGCAGGACGCCGCTGCGCGACGTCACCCACAGACCCGGCGCCACCTCGGTGATTCTGGTCATGCTCGCGATCTGCGGCCTGGCGCTGTCGGCCGCGGCAGGTTTCATGGTGTGGAACGCCGACCCCGAAGCCACCGACCGCACCACCGCGTTCATCGCCTACGTCGGCGGAGTGGCCGCCCTGGTCGGCATGACCTGCGGCGGTTTGGGCGGGCTGCTGCGGCTGCTGGACGCCACCCGTCCGATGCCTCGTGCGAAGCAGCGCACCGAGCTGGGCGACGTCACGACTCCTGCGCCCTCGCCACAAGGTTGACGAACACGTCTTCGAGCGTGGGTTCGACCGCCACCAGCGACGCGTCGGCGAACCCTGCCGTCCGCAGCCGGGCGGTGTAGTCGCCCACCACGTCGCCCGACGCCCCTGGTTCGATCACCGCATGCAACCGGGCGCCCGACAGGTACGCCTCTTCGACCCCGGGGGCCTGTTCGAGCCAGGCCAGGGCCCCGTCGACGTCGCGCACCGACACCTCGAGCACCTGTTCGGCGATCAGATCGCGGCGAATGTCGTGCGGCACGCCCTCGGCGATCAGCCGACCGCGGTAGATGAAGGCGAGCTGATTGCAGTGGCTGGCCTCGTCCATGTAGTGGGTGGTGACGAACAGCGTCACCCCGCGACTGGCCAGGTCGTACAGCAGATCCCAGAACTGCCGTCTGGCCACGGGGTCGACGCCGCCGGTGGGCTCGTCCAAGAACAGCAGTTCGGGCTCGTGAATGGTGGCGGTGCCCAATGCGAGCCGCTGTCGCCAGCCCACCGACAGGTTCGCGGTGAGTTCGTTCTCGCGGCCCCGCAGGTCGGCCATGTCGAGCACGTAGGCGCGCTGCTTGGCGAACTGCTCGGCGCTCAGATCGTAGACGCCGGCGTAGAAACGCAGGTTCTCCTCCACGGTCATGTCTTCGAACAGCGCGAACTTCTGCGACATGTAACCGAAGCGCTGCTTCACCCGCTCGGGGTGGTTGATCACGTCTTCGCCCAGCACCAGGGCCTGCCCCGCGTTGGGGCCGCTGGTGCCGGTGAGCATGCGAATCGTGGTGGTCTTGCCCGACCCGTTGGGGCCGAGAAAGCCGAAAATCTGACCGCGCGGCACGTCGAAGTCGATGCCGTCGACGGCGGTGAAGGTGCCGAACCGCTTGACCAGCCCGCGCACCGAGATGGCGGCCTCAGGGTTGGGCGGGGTGCCTGCGAGATCGTTGATGGTCATTCGGCCAGCCTCCGTCGGGTCGCAGCCACCGCCGCGCCGAAGATCACCACGCCGAACAGCCACAGAATCCAGAACTGGGTCGACAGCGCCTCGAAACCGCTGCCCTTGATGAACGCCCCGCGCAGAATGCTGATCGCCCAGGTCAGCGGAATGAACCAACTCAGCGGCTGAATCGCTTGCGGCATCGAGTCGATCGGAAAGATGAAGCCCGACAGCACGAAGCTGGGCAGCATGAACAGCATCATCACCTGCTGCGCCTGCTGCCGGGTGTGCGACACCAGCGAGATCAGCAGTCCCAGGCCGATGGAGGTGAGCATGAACAGTGCCAGCCCCGCGGCGACCACCGAGAACTGCCCCGCGAACGGCACCTTGAACCAGAAGATGCCCACCAGCGCCACCACCGTCAGCTGCAGCACGGCCAACAGCGCGTACGGGGTGACCTTGCCGGTGAGGTACTCCACCGGTTTGATGGGGGTGACGAACATCTGCTCCAGGGTGCCGCGTTCGCGCTCTTTCACCACCGCCTGGCCCATCACGGCCATGATCGACAGCATCAAGATGGCCGCCACCAGGCCGGGAATCATGGTGTTCACCGAAGCCAGCGTCGGGTTGAACATTACCCGCACGCGGGCGTCGATGCCCGGCGCGGCCAGGTCGACGCCCTGGGCGGCCAGGCGGTCGGCGTTGAACCGGGCCACGATCTGCGCGGCGTAGCCGCTGCCCACGCTGGCCACCTGGCTGTCGGAGCCGTCGACCACCACGCCGATCGGCGCCGCCTCGCCGCGGTCGAGCGCGGCCTGGGTGCCGGCGGGAATCACGATCGCAATGGCGATCTGGCCGGTGTCCATCAGGTGCTGCAGGTCGGTCTCGGCGGGGCGCTGGGTCACCACGAAATAGTCGGACGCCCCGAAGCTCGCCTCCAGCGCCCGCGAGGTCGAGGTGCGGTCGAGGTCGACCACCGCGGTGCTCAGGTTCTTCACGTCGGCGGCCACCACGTAGCCGAACAGGATCAGCTGCAGAATCGGCATCAGAAACAGCAACCTGATCAGCAGCGGATCACGGCGCAGTTGCAGAAACTCCTTCCACATCAGCAGCCGAATGCGGTGCAGGCTCATCGCCGCCTCCGTCCGTCGAGCAGCACGGCGATGGTCAGCACGACCACCGCGTAGGCGCCGAGCGCGGCCAGTTGCGGCCACAGTTCGTCGAAGCCGGCGCCCTTGAGAAACACCCCGCGCGAGATCGTCACCATGAACCGGGCCGGAAACGCACAACTGATCACCTGCAACCACTCGGGTATCGAGCCGAGCGGAAACGCGAAGCCCGACAGAATGAACGCCGGCAGCAGCGACAGCAGCAGGCCGAGCATGTTGGCGGTTTCGAGGCTGGGTGCGACGGCCGAGATCACCAGCCCGAGCCCCAGCGCGCAGAACACGAAAAGCGCGGCACCCAGCATCAGCACGGTGACGCTGCCGCGCAGCGGCAGGTCGAAGAACCAGATGCCGACCGCGGTGATCACGGCCAGGTCGAGAAAGGCCAGCAGGGTCCAGGGAGCGACCTTGCCGACCATCATCTCCCAGCGCTTCATGGGGCTGATCGCCAACTGCTCGTCGGTGCCCTGCTCGCGTTCGCGCACCAGGCTCACCGCGGTCTGTTGCAGCGCGACGACCATGATGATCACCACCATCAGGCCGGGGATCAGAAAGTCCGAACTGCGCTTCTCGGGGTTGTACCAGGTGCGAACCCGCGGTTCGAGCTGTCCGGCCGCGGTCACGTCGAGGCCCTGAGCGTCGGCCCACTCGATGGTGACCCGCTGCCCGTACACCTGGTTGAGCGCGGTGCTGAACGCCTGCCCCACCCGGGCCGCCGTCGGCTCGCTGCCGTCGAGGTAGACCGCGACGGTGGCACGCTCACCGGCGGCCAACTGCCGTCCGAAGCCTGAGGGCACGACCACCGCGATGCGGGCCTGGTTGTGGTCGAACACCCGGTCGACCGCGCCCAGGTCGTTCGCCGTGCCGACCAACCGAAAGAAGTCCGAACTGGCGTAGCTGCGCACGTAGGCCTGGCTGGCCGGGGTCTGGTCGGTGTCGATGATCACCGTCGAGACGTTCTTGACGTCGAAGCTGATCGCGTAGGCGAACAGCAGCATCTGCAGCACCGGCATCACCAGCACCACCGCCAGGGTGCGGCGGTCGCGCAACAGGTGAATGAACTCCTTGCGGGTCATCGCCGAGATGCGGGTGAACGAGGTCATGCCGCCGCCCCGAGTTCGGCGAGAAAGGCGAAGGCGGTCTCCATGTCGACCGCCACCGGGGTGACCTCGGCCGTGATGCCGGCCGCGGCCAGCCAGGCCCTGATCGGTTCGGGGTCATCGGCCTTTGTCAGCACCCGCACGATGTCGCCGTAGAGGTGCACGGCCAGCAGGCCGGGCAGGCCGTGCACCGCGGCCAGCGCGGCCCGCGGGTCGGCGGCGCCCACCTCGAACAGCCGGCCCGGCACGAGCGCCTTGATCTGGGCGGGGCTGCCGCGGTGCCGAATGCGGCCACCGTCGAGAAAGGCCACGTCGGTGCAGCGTTCGGCCTCGTCCATGTAGGGGGTGGCGACCAGCACCGTGGTGCCCTGCCGGTGCAGCCCGGCCAGAATGCGCCAGAACTCGCGCCGCGACACGGGGTCGACGCCGGTGGTCGGCTCGTCGAGCAGCAGCACGTCGGGTTCGTGCATCAGCACGCTGGCCAGAAACAGTTTCTGCTTCATGCCGCCCGAGAGCCGTCCGGCCTGCCGGTCGGTGAACTCGTCCAGCCCCATGCCGGCGAGTAGTTGGTGCATGCGTGGGCCCCGGACGTCGGCGGGCACGCCGCGCAGCTTGGCGAAGAACTCGATGTTCTCGGCCACGGTCAGGTCGGGGTACAGCGAGAACTTCTGCGACATGTAGCCGATCAGCGGGGTGACCTTGCCGGGCTGCCGGCGCACCGAGAACCCCTCGATAGCCGCGTCGCCCGCGCCGGGGGTGAGCACGGTGGCCAGCATGCGAATGAGCGTCGACTTGCCGGCGCCGTCCGGCCCCAACAGGCCGAACACGGCCCCCTTGGCGATGCTCAGATCGACACCGTCCACGGCCTTGACGTCGCCGAAGCTGCGGGCGAGGCCGGCGGCCTCGATCGCCGCCCCGGTCACTGCTGTCATGGCAGGGTCACGGTCACGGGCAAGCCGGCCTTGAGGGTGCCGCTGGTGTCGTCGAGGCGAATGCGCACGGCGAACACCAGCTTGGTGCGCTGCTCGGCGGTGTCGATGTTGTTGGGGGTGAACTCGGCCTGGTTGCTGACGAACGACACCGTGCCCTGAAACGTGGTGGTGCTCGAATCGGCGGTGACGGTGGCCTGCCGGCCCACCGACACCTGGCCGATCGCGGTTTCTGGCACGAACACCCGCACAAAGAGGTCGGACGGGTCGGTCAAGGTCAGGATCGTGCGGCCCGGGGCCGCGTTCTGGCCGACGTTGCCGACCACGTTCACCACAGTGCCGTCCTTCGGTGCCTTGATCGTGGCGTAGGTGAGCTGCACGTCGGCCAGCGTCACCGCCGCCTCGGCCTGCGCCAGGCGCGCCTTGGCGGCCTTGACGTCGGCCTTGGTGCCGTCGTCCTCGGCGTTGGTGACCGCGGCCTTGGCGGCTTTGACGCCCTGCTCGGCCTGGCTCTTCTGCAGTTTCAACGCGGCGGTGTCGAGCTGCACGAGCACGTCGCCGGCGCTCACCTGGGCGCCCTCAGTGACCTCGACGGCGGTGATGCGGCCCGCCATCGCCGGAGCGATGGTGAGCTCGGTGGTCTCGACCTGGCCGCTCAGCGATTGGGTGGTGGTGGTCGGACGGGTGGCGCTCCACCACCACCAGCCGCCGAGCCCGACGATCAACAGCACGACCAGCACGATCACCGGCACCGGTGGCCTCTTGTGGTTCTTCACTTCTTCACCTCGTTGGTTCGGCACGCCGTGAGTTGGACGTCGACGGGCACGCCGGGCGGCAGCCCGGCGCTGACGGTGACCTCGACGGGCACAGCACGGGTCAGGTGCACCTCGTCGGTGGTGTGGTAGGTGGGCGGGTACTGGGCCTCGGGCAGAATGCGGCTGATCGTGCCGGTGGGGCTCTCGCCCCAGGCGATGCTCGCGGCGTCGCCGACGCACACCCGGTCGGCCTGGGCGGGGGCGAGCCACAGCTCGACGACGTGCGCCGGGCTGCTCAGCTCGGCCACCGTCGCCCCGGGCGCCACCACGTCGCCGACGTGGGCGATGCTGGTGACGGTGCCGTCGCGCGGTGCGGTGACCACGGCCTGCGCGCGGGCGGTGCGGGCCTGCTGCACCGGCACGTCGTTGCCGGCGGCGATCACGGCGAGCTTGCGGCCGCGCGTGAGGTCGGCCTTGGCGTCGTCCAACTTCTTCAGGCCCTTGTCGATCTTCTTCAACCCGTCCCGGGCCTCGACCAGCTTGTCGTCGATGGTGGCGATGCCCTTGGTGAGCTTGGGAATGCCCTCGTTGAGTTGCTTCTGCGCCGCCTTGAGCTTCTTCTGCCCGGCCTTGGCCTGGGCGATGCCCTGGGTGAGCTGCTTCTGGGCGGCGGTGAGCTGGGCGATGCCGGCGTCGATGCCGGCCAGCGCTGCGGTGAGCTTCTGCACGGCCGACTGCAGTGCCGCAACCTGTTCGGGCGGAGCGTCCGCTGGCAGGGCGGCAAGGGCCGCTTTCGCGTCGTCCAGCTGCTGAGCCACCACCGGGCGCTGAGCCTTCATGCCCGCCAGGTTCTTCTCGATCTGGGCGAGCTTCGGCGGCAGCTCTTTGAGCGCCTTGTTCACCTTGGCCAGATTGGTGTTCACCGTGACCCGGGCCTTCTTGGCCTTGGCCAGGTTGCTCACCAACTCTTTGCGCGCCTTGGTCGCCTGTGCGATGCCGTCGGTGACCTTGGTGCGGTTCTTCTTCAGGTCCGCTTTCTTGTCGGCGAGGGTGTCGATGGCGCTGTCGATCACGCCGACCTGCGCCTTCGCCACGGCCAGGTCGGCCTTGGCCGCGGTCACATTGGCGGCCAGCGCGGCGTCGTCGAAGCGCACCAGCACGTCGCCGGCCTTGACCTGGTCGCCGATCGTCACCTCGACGGCGCTCACCCGCTGGGCCGAGCCGAGCCCGAGCAGGGCGGGCACGGCCGACAGGTTGGCGGGCGTCGTGGCGGTCACCGTGAAGCCGGCGTTCAGATTGACCCGCGGCACGGCAAGCGTGGGTGCCTGCGCGGTGACCACGTCGGTCTTCACCCGTCCGGTCGAGGTGATCGTGGTCGACGGCGCCGCGCAGCCGGTCAGCGTCAGCGCCAGGGCGGTTGCCGCGGCGGGTAGCACGAATCGGGTCAACACGGGTTCGGCCCGTCGTCCAGGGTGCGCAGGTAGGCGTCGACCAGCCACTCGACGTCGCCACGTTCCGGCGGCTGGGGCGGGCCGCTGAGCAGCAGGCCGCCGAACATCACGTAGCTGACCAGGGGCCCGACCAGCATGCGCACGCTGACGTCGGGCCGATCGAGAGTGATCACGCCGTTCGCCGCCGCTCCTTCGAGAATGGCGCGGGTGCGGCCGAGCAGAAACAGCGGGAAGGCCTGCAGAAAAGCCTCGCGGAACTCGGGCAGGTGCACCGCCTCGCCCACCATCAGCCGCAGCAGCGCGATGGTCTCTTCGCGCAGCAGGCCGCCGATCAGCGCCTCGCCGAAGGCGATCAGCGCCGTGCGAAGTTCGCCGCGATTGCGCGGCGCATTCAGCGCGGGCGGTGCCGGAATGGCGCTCTGCACGTCGAGCACGATCGCCTTGAGCAGGTCGTCCTTGCTGTCGAAGTAGGCGTACAGGGTCTGCTTACTGACGCCCGCCTCGGCGGTGATCGCGTCCATCGAGGTGCGGGCGTAGCCCTGGGCGAGAAAGAGTGCACGGGCGGCGTCGGTGATCTGCTGGCGCTTGGCCAGAGCCCGGGGGCTCAACTCGTCCACGACTCAAACTGTACGGTTCAGTTTGATTTCAAGCAATAGTGACCCAGTTCGTCATCTCGGGCTTGCCCCGGGATCTCTGCCGGGGCCCTCGGGTGAGGGAGAGAGAGATCCCGGCGTTCGCCGGGATGACGAGTCGGCCGAAGCGGTTGCCCCGGTTAGGGTTCGGCTGTGATCAAGTACCTTGGCTCGAAGCGGACGCTGGCCGGGGTGCTGGGCGGCCTTGCGCAAGGAGCCGAGGCCCGCACGGCGGTCGATCTGTTCACCGGCAGCACCCGCGTGGCGCAGGAGTTCAAGCACCGCGGGCTCGCCGTCACCGCGGCCGACCTGGCCAGCTACAGCGAGATCCTGGCCCGCTGCTACATCGTCACCGACGCCGACGCGGTCGACCTCGACGAGTTGGACGCCCTGCTGGCCGAACTGGACGCCCTGCCGGGGGTTCGCGGCTACGTCACCGAGACGTTCTGCGAGCAGGCCCGCTACTTTCAGCCTCACAACGGCATGCGCATCGACGCCATTCGCCACCGCCTGGTTGACCTCGTCGACCACCCGCTCTACCCGGTTCTGCTGACCGCGCTGATCGAGGCCGCCGACCGGGTCGATTCGACCACCGGGCAGCACATGGCCTACCTGAAGTCGTGGTCGCGCCGGTCGCACAACGCGTTGCGGCTGCGGCGTCCAGCACTGTTGGCGGGCACCGGAATCGCGGTGCGTGGCGACGCCTGCGAACTGGCGCGCAGCCTGCCCCCCACCGACCTGATGTACCTCGACCCCCCGTACAACCAGCACCGCTACTTCACCTACTACCACATCTGGGAGACTCTGGTGCGCTGGGATTCGCCCGAGCACTACGGCGTGGCCTGCAAGCGCACCGACGCTCGCGAGGCCGAGCACCGCAGCCCGTTCAACTCGCGCCGCACCATGCCCGCCGCGCTCGCGCGGCTGATCGCCGACGCCCGGACCGAGGTGCTGCTGGTGTCGTACAACGACGAGTCGTGGATCACTCCCGAAGCGATGATCGGCTGGCTGCGCGATGCCGGCCACCAACGCGTGGAGCTGCTGGCCTTCGACTCGCGCCGCTACGTGGGTGCCCGCATCGGCATCTACAACCCGCAGGGGCAGCGGGTGGGCAACGTCTCGCACACCCGCAACACCGAATACGTGTTCGTGGCCGGCCCGAGCGACCGGGTCGCGGCGGCGGTGGCGGCAGTGCCTGCACCACAAGGTGGCGAAACTGCGTAGTCCGTGAGCGGGATTACCTGCGCTCGTCTCGGTGTTGCAGGATTTGAAAGTTCAACGAGACCGTCGCCCCCCGAGGGTGTGACTGATAGGTTGGCCGCCATGCACGTCGAGATCATCGCCTCGCGCCCCGTGGGCGCGCTGATGTGCATGTGTTGTTGTCGCCTCGGCTGAGACCTTCGTCCACCCGTCCATCAGGCCACACCAACCCACACTCTTTGAAAGGCATGTCATGCCGCACGACGAAATCTGGCGCCGCATTCGCACCGAAGCCACCGAAGCCGCCGAAACCGAACCGGCCCTGGCCAGCTACCTGCACACCGTGGTGCTGGCCCACGACCGGCTCGAAGACGCACTGAGCTACCTGCTGGCGTCGAAGCTGGGCAGCCCGACCATCACCTCGCTCACCCTGCGCTCGTTGATCGACCGCGCCTTCGACGACGACCGCGCGATCGGCATCGCGTTTCGCGAAGACCTGCGCGCGGTGCTGAGCCGCGACCCGGCCACCCGCGGCTACTCGGTGCCGCTGCTGTACTTCAAGGGCTTCCACGCCCTGCAGGCCTACCGGGTGGCGCACCACTATTGGCTGAACGGACGCCCCCAGCTCGCGCTCTACCTGCAGAGCCGCATCTCTGAGGTGTTCGCGGTCGACATCCACCCCGGCGCCACCATCGGTAAGGGCATTCTGTTCGACCACGCGACCTCGATCGTGATCGGCGAGACCGCCGTGGTCGAAGACGACTTCTCGATGCTGCACGAGGTCACGCTGGGCGGCACCGGCAAGGTCGGCGGCGACCGGCACCCCAAGATCGGCCGCGGCGTGATGATCGGCGCAGGCGCCAAGGTGCTCGGCAACATCAAGATCGGCGAGGGCGCCAAGATCGGTGCCGGGTCGGTGGTGCTCGAAGACGTGCCGGCGTTCACCACGGTGGCCGGGGTGCCGGCCCGTCCGGTCGCCTACCCGTCGCACGTGTTTCCCGAGAACCTCGAACTCACCGACCTCGACTGATCACGCCCGGCTCGGCCTTCGCCCGAGCGTCGTCCGACGTTGCTCGCGGCACGTGACGTTGCTCGGGTTCCTGCGCGAGCAATGAACCCTACCGCGAGCAAGGTCGTGAGCAGCGGCCGTCGCGGACTGTTGACCGACTTGGGACGCACGGCGCTAGCCTGCAGGCATGCTGGCCGTCTACGTCGAAGCCGCCCAACCCGACGATCCGCTTGCCGCGCTACAGATCGGTGAGCGCCCCGAGCCCGAGCCGGCCGACGGCTGGGTGGTGGTCGAGGTCGAAGCCGCCGCCCTGAACCGCCACGACCTGTGGTCACTGGCCGGGGTCGGGCTGCCGCCAAGCCGCATGCCGATGATTCTGGGCACCGACGCCGCCGGCACCGTCGATGGACGACCGGTGATCGTGCATGCGGTGATAACCAGCGCCGACTGGGTGGGTGACGAGACGTTCGACCCGAAGCGCACGCTGCTGTCGGAACTGCACCAGGGCACGATGGCGCAACGGGTCGCGGTGCCGCGGGCCAACCTGATCGATCGGCCCGACTGGCTGAGCGCCGCGCAGGCCGCCTGCCTGCCCACCGCCTGGCTCACCGCGTACCGCATGCTGACCCACGACTCGGGGCTGACCGCAGGCGACACCGTGCTGGTGCAGGGGGCGTCCGGCGGGGTGGCCTCGGCCGCCACCGCCCTGGGCAAGGCACTGGGCCTGCGGGTCTGGGTGACGGGAACGTCCGAAGCCAAGCGGGCCGCGGCCCTGGAACGCGGCGCGGCCGCCGCGTTCGAGCCTGGCGCCCGGCTGCCCGAGCGCGTGGACGCCGTGATCGAGACCGTCGGCGAGGCCACCTGGGCGCACTCGCTGCGGTCGCTTCGGCCGGGCGGCACCATCGTGTGCGCGGGCGCGACCAGCGGCTTCAACCCGCCCGCCGAGCTGAACCGGGTGTTCTTTCAGCAACTCCGAGTGATCGGCTCGACCATGGGTAACCGGCAGCAGTTCGCTGCGCTGCTGGCGCTGCTCGAGTCGTCCGGGGTGCGACCGGCGATCGACCGGTTGCTGCCGTTGACCGAGGCCGCCGAGGGCTTTCGGGCCATGGCCGAGGGCAACGTGGACGGCAAGGTCGTGCTGGTTCCCTGATCAGCGCGAGCAGGCCCGAGCGGCATGACAGGATGCCTTTCGTGGCAGGACTGTTGGTGGCTGGAACGTCGTCGGACGCGGGCAAGTCGCTGATCGTGGCTGGCCTGTGCCGGGCCTTCGCCCGCCGCGGCGTCCGGGTGGCCCCGTTCAAGGCCCAGAACATGAGCAACAACTCCATGGTCTGCCCCGACGGTTCTGAGATCGGCCGCGCCCAGTACCTGCAGGCGCTGGCCGCGGGCGTGCAGCCGTCCGCGGTGCTGAACCCCGTGCTGCTCAAGCCGGGCACCGACCGACGGGCGTTCATCGTGCTGCGTGGACAACCCGCCGGCACGCTCGAGGCGGGCGAGTACGTGGGTGGCCGCACACACCTCGCCCAGGCCGCCTTCGACGCCTTTCGAGAGCTCGAGTCGAGCTACGACGTGGTCGTGGCCGAGGGTGCCGGTTCGCCGGCCGAGATCAACATGCGCGTCGGCGACTACGTGAACTTCGGGCTGGCCAGGCAGTTCGGCCTACCGGTCGTGCTGGTCGGCGACATCGATCGGGGCGGCGTGCTGGCGTCCATCTACGGCCACTGGGCGATCGTGGACGACGCCGACCGGGCCACGTTGGCCGGTTATCTGATCAACAAGTTCCGCGGCGATCAGTCGGTGCTCGGCCCGGGGCTGGCCGAACTCACCGCCCGCTCCGGCCTGCGCTGCTTCGGCGTCATGCCGTGGCTCGATCAGGTGTGGCTCGACAGCGAGGACGCGCTGGCCTTCGCCAAATGGCCCCGGCTACCCGGACGGGCCGGCACCCTGCGGGTGGCGGCGATTCGGTTTCCGCGCATCTCGAACGCCACCGACCTGGACGCGCTGGCCGCCGAGCCGGGGCTGGACGTGTTCGCCACCGCCAGCCCCAGCGACGTGACCGGCGCCGACCTGGTGGTGCTGCCCGGCAGCCGCTCCACGCTGGCCGACCTCGACTGGCTTCGTCGGCTCGGCCTGGCCGACGCGCTGGCCGCCCGCGCGGCTGCCGGCGGCCCGATTCTCGGCATCTGCGGCGGCTACCAGATGCTCACCGAGCTGATCGACGACCCGATCGAATCCACCCGCGGCGTCGAGCCCGGGTTGGGGCTGCTGCCGGCGCGGGTGCGCTTCAGCGCCGAGAAGATCCTGGGCGAACCCAGCGGCAGCTGGCGCGGCCACCGGGTGGTCGGCTACGAAATCCATCACGGCGTGGTGGAGCCCACCGGGGGCGAACCGTTCCTGGACGGTGTGCGCACCGGTAACACCTGGGGCACCATCTGGCACGGTGCGTTCGAGAACGACGGGTTCCGCCGCGCCTGGCTGAGTGAACTCGCGGCCACGGTCGGCTCGACCTGGCGTCCGGCTGAGGGCGGCCCTGGTTTCGCCGAGCGGCGCACCCTGATGCTCGACGAACTGGCCGACGCGCTCGAGGCCCATGCCGACGTGGACGCGCTGCTCGATCTGGCCACGAACTGAGCACCCGGAACCCCGGCAGGGAAAGAAGGCCTCAGGCCACGCCCTCGGCCAGTCGGCCCTGATCGCGAATGGCCGCCACCAGTCCGGTCACATCGGTGACCCGGGCGGCCTCCAGACCCAAGAGCCCCGCGGCCTGCAGCACCAGGGGCTGGCGCAGCCGGGCGGCGGCCACCAGGCCGGCGTCCGACAGCAGGGCGTTCGGTGCGCCGTGCCGTACCCGTCCGTCCACCAGCACGGCGACCGAGTCTGCCCAGCCGAGCGCGAACTCGACGTCGTGGGTCGAGATCACCACGGTGGTGTGGGCCCGCAGCAGGCTCTCCAGGGCGCCCACCATCTCGTCGACGCCCTGCGGGTCGAGGCCGGCGGTGGGTTCGTCCAGCAGCATCACGCACGGCTGCATGGCCAGTGCCCCGGCGATGGCGACCCGCTTGCGCTGACCGTACGACAGCTCATGAATGGGCCGCTCGGCCAGGTCTTCGATCGACAACACCGCCAGCGCTTCGGCCACCCGCTCACGCACCTCGTGCTCGGCCAGGCCCAGGTTGAGCGGGCCGAACGAGACGTCGCGAAAAACGTCGGCGGCGAAAAGCTGGTCGTCGGGGTTCTGCGCCACGAGTTGCACGACCTGACGGTGCGCCCGCAGGCCGGCGCGGTCGAAGCGGAGCGCGACGCCGTCGACCAGCACCTCACCGCCATTCGGCTTCAGCGATCCGGCCAACGTACGCAACAGCGTGGTCTTGCCCGAGCCGTTCGCACCGAGCAGCGCCAACCGGCGAGCCCGGGGAATCTCCAGATCGGCACCCCGCAACACCGCACGCTGCCCGTACGAGACCTGCACGGCCGAGGCCGAAAGTTGCCGGTGGCTCATGTCAGCACCTGCCAGGCCACCGCGCCGGCCGCGATGGCGACCAGCAGCGCGGCGCTCGCGGCCACAAAGCCGGCGGAGCGCTGCCGGGGCGGCTCCAAGGTGCGCAGGGCGTCCTCGTAGCCGCGCCCGACCAGTCCGGCCTCGAGCCGCCGGGCCCGATCCCACGAGCGCAGAAACAGCGCCGCCACGCCCATCGAGGCCGAGCGCATGGCGGCCGAGCGGGTGGCGTAACCCAGCCGCGCCTCCTGCGCGGAGTGGATCGCGCCCGCGCTCTCGAGCAGTCCGAAGCTGAACCGGTAGATCAGCGCGGCGATCTCGATGAGCGCATCGGGCACCCGGGCGTGCCGCAACGCGCTGAGCAGATCGATCATCGGTGTCGAGCAGGCCAGGGTGAACATCGCCAGCGTCGCGGCCAGTGCCCGCACGGCCAGCCGACCGGCGGTGTCGATGCCCTCGGAAGTGAGCTGCAGTCGCAGACCGCCGTCCCAACTGACGCTGACCGCCACCGTGGCCACCCCGATGAGAATCGAGACCACCGGTAGCCAGATGATCCGACCCAGTCGGGCCCACCCCACCCGGATCGGACCCAGCAGAAGCACCAGGCCGGCCACGGCCACGGCCGCGCCACCGGGCCACGCCGGCAGCGAGATGGCCGCCACCAACAGTCCGAGTGACAGCACACCCTTGTCACGTACCGAGCGCGACCGCCAGGGGCTGGACCACGCAGCGTGGTCCAGCGCCAGGCCGTGCGCCATCAGGAGGCCGGTTCGGGCGAGGGCGTCGCGTCGTCCGGCGTCGGGCCGTTGACCGCCTTCAGCTCGCCACGTCGGCGACCCCACAGGGCCCCGATGGCGAAACCGAGGACGGTGCCGCCGATCGCCGCCTGCAGGGCGAACAGGCCCGACTCGACCTCGCCGGATTCGGGCTGGAAGAACGGCTGGAACCAGGGCTCGTAGTCGGGATTCGACTCTTGAATGGTCGAGGTGGCCACCGAGTCGGTACCGGCGAACCGCTCGTCCGGGTTGGTGCGGATACCGCCGACGACGAAGCTCACCCCGAAGATCAGCATCATCGCAGCGACCAGCGCGATCGTGGTCCAGGTCTTGCGGCTCATCGGGCCACCGCCTCGCTCATCGAAGGCTTGATCACGCCGAGCCGTTCGAGTTCGGGACGGGCGACGTCGGTGAGCAACCGGAAGACCAGCACGCCCAGAATGCCCTCGGCGATGGCCAGCGGAACCTGCGAGATCACGAACACGCCCATGAACTTGGCGACCGAACCCGCGATGCCCGACACCGGGTCGGGGAAGGCCAGGCCCAGTTGCACGCTGGTGACCAGGTAGGTGGACAGGTCGGCGAAGGCCAGCGCGAGAAAGACGCCGACGTTGCGGTGCCAGCCCAGCTTGTTCGAGCCGACCCAGCACCAATACCCGATCCACGGCCCGGCGATGCCCATGCTGAACACGTTCGCGCCCAGCGTGGTGATACCGCCGTGCGCCAGCAGCAGCGCCTGAAAGATCAGCACGATCGTCGACAGGAACGCCATTACGGGTGGTCTGAACAGCACCGCGCCCAGGCCCGTGCCGTTCGGGTGTGACGAACTGCCGGTGACCGACGGCAGCTTGATCGAGCTCAGTACGAAGGTGAAGGCGCCGGCGGCGGCCAGCAGCAACCGGGATTCCGGATGCTCCTTCGCCTGCTCGATGACCTTGCGTGCTCCGTGAATGACGAATGGGGCAGAGACTGCGTACCAGGCGACGCAGTGAGCAACTGGTAGGAATCCCTCGGCGATATGCATTCGAGCGTTCCCCTTTCAGGTGACGTGGCCCAAAGGAACTGCGTCCGCGCACGTCTCTGACTTGCCAGCACACGCTGGGTCACAGTGGCCCGACCGTTCCGGATTCGCACCGGATTCCGTGTCGTGGACGACGGCTTCATCGTCGCAGCCGGTTCGCCTCCGCGTGCGCGATTCGATGGATCGGGGGAAGCCTGTTCAATGGTCGGACCAAGCCGACGCCCGTGGCGCCGGTTCGCGTCGCTGTCGTCGCTCAGTCGTGGATCGCGGCCCAGGCAGTCACCGCACGGGCCGGCTTGAAGCCGACGAAGCGTCCGATCGGTTCGGCGGTCTCGACCATCACCCGGATCAGTTCGCCGCCGTGGCGGCGGTAGGCCGCCAGCAGCAGGGCGTCGGAATCGGCGGTGACGCTGTGCACCACCAGGCGTCCGCCGCAACGCAGCGCCGCCCAGGACGCGTCCAGCACGGCCTGGGTGACTCCCCCGCCGACGAACACCGCATCCGGGCGAGGCAGTCGCTCCAGCACCTCGGTCGTGTCTCCGGGCACGATGCTCAGCCGGTCCGCCACATCGTGCCGGGCGGCGTTGGCGCCGATCCGCTCCAGCCGCTCGGCGTTTCGCTCCACGGCGACCGCCCGGTTGTCGTCCGAGAGCCGGCACCATTCGATGCCGATCGAACCGGTGCCGGCGCCCAGATCCCACAGCAACTCGTTGCCGACGGGTGCCAGCGCCGCCAGGGCCGACGCCCGCAGCACCCGTTTGGTCAGCAGGCCGTCGCTGAGAAAGTCGTCGTCGGGCAGTCCCGCGGTCAGCTGCGCACTCACCCTGCGACCCTAACGGTTGCACGAGTTCGACACCGGCCCGGTGCCCAGGCACCCCATACGGCAGGATGAACGGGTGACCAGGGGAATGCCGAGCGCCGTTCCCGACGACGGCCTGAGCACGCAGCAACGCCGGCTCCGACCCGCATTGATCGTCAACACCGGCGACGGCAAGGGCAAGTCAACCGCCGCGTTCGGCACCGCGCTGCGTGGCTGGGCGCAGGGCTGGTCGATCGGGGTGTTCCAGTTCGTCAAGTCGTCCAGTTGGCACACCGGCGAGCGGGTCGCCTTCGAGGCCCTGGACGCCCTGCACCGCGAGACCGGCCAGGGCGGGCCCGTCGGCTGGATCGCGGAGGGATTGGGCTTCACCTGGACCCGGCGCGGTGGCGACCTGGACGCCCAGGCCGAGATCGCGCGCGCCACCTGGGGTCACGTCCGCGAACTGATGGCGGCGCAGGCCCACCGGCTCTACGTGCTGGACGAGTTCACCTACCCGCTGTTGCGCGGCTGGGTCGACCTGGACGAGGTGCTGCAGGTGCTGGCCGAGCGTCCCGGCACTCAGCACGTGATCGTCACCGGACGGCGCGCACCCGAGGCCTTGTGCGAACTGGCCACCACCGTCACCGAGATGACCAAGCACAAGCACCCCTTCGACCAGGGCCAGAAGGGCCAGTCGGGCATCGAATGGTGACCATGCCCCGGCTGGTCATCGCGGCCGCCACGTCGTCGGCCGGCAAGACCACCGTCACCACCGGGCTGATGGCCGCCCTGACCGCGCAGGGCCACCCGGTGGCGCCCTTCAAGGTCGGCCCCGACTTCATCGACCCGGGCTACCACGCGCTGGCCACTGGACGCGCGGGTCGCAATCTCGATCCGGTACTGACCAGCGTGGAGGCGATCCCGGCCCTGTTCCGGCACGGGTTCCTGACTCCACAGCCGGCCGAACTGGCCCTCATCGAGGGCGTGATGGGCCTCTTCGACGGGCGCCTGGGTACCGCCGGCGAGGGGTCCACGGCGCACATCGCGCGATTGCTGAGTGCACCGGTGCTGCTGGTGGTGGACGCGTCCGGCAGCTCCCGCACGGCCGCTGCGGTCGCGCTGGGGTTGCGAGCGTTCGACCCGCGGATCACGATCGCCGGGGTCGTGGTCAACCGGGTGGCCAGCGCGCGACACGGCGCCGAGATCGCCCGCGAGTTCGACGCCGCCGGGTTGCCCGTGCTCGGGCTGGTGCCCCGCAACGCCGGGGTCAGCGCCCCGTCTCGACACCTCGGCCTGGTGCCCGCCGACGAACGTCGCGAGTCGGCCGCCACCATCGCCGCGATGGCCGACCACCTCGCGGCGCACGTCGACCTGGACGCGGTGCGGCACCTGGCCGCGACCGCTGCGACGTTGCCGGGTGAGGCGTGGCGTCCGGAGACGGTGGTGCCGCCGGTCGAGGGCCGTCCGCTGGTGGGGGTGCTGGCCGGCCGGGCCTTCACCTTTCGCTACGCCGAGACCACCGAGTTGCTGCTCGCGGCGGGCTGCCGGGTGGTCGAGATCGATCCGCTCCATGACACCGCCCTTCCGGCCGACCTCGCCGGGCTGTACGCGGGCGGCGGCTTCCCCGAGTTGCACACGGTGGAGTTGAGCCGCAACGCACCCCTGCGTGCTGCCCTGGCGGCGGCCATCGGGGACGGCCTGCCGACGGTCGCCGAGTGCGCCGGCCAGTTGTACCTGGGCGAGCAGCTGGACGGCCACCCGATGGTGGGCGCGCTGTCCGCCACCGCCCGGATGACTCCCCGGCTCAGCCTCGGCTACCGCAGCGCCACGGCCCCGTCCGACACCCTGCTGAGCAGGGCGGGCGAGTCGGTGCGCGGCCACGAGTTCCACCGCACCCTGACCGAGCCGGCGGCCGGCTCCGCGCCGGCGTGGACCTGGGACGGCCGCGCGCACGGGTTCTCGGTGGGTGCTGAGGGTCGGGCGAGCGTGCACAGTTCGTATCTGCACCTGCACTGGGCGGGTGTGCCGCAGGCGGCTCAGCGGTTCGCGGAGGCGGCGGCGCAGTTCGCGGGAACCGGGTCTCGACACGCTCGACCAACGGAACCGCCGCCGATCGAGCGTGTCGAGATCCCCGCCGCCCGTCCGGACGGCATCGACCTCGCTCACCACGGCGACCGCGACCTGGGGCCGGGCCTGGTCGACCTGGCCGTGAACGTGCTGACGTCCGACCCGCCCCCGTGGCTGGCCGAAGCGATCGCCCGGCTGTCCCCGCCGCTGGGCCGCTATCCCGACGTCCGCCCGGCCCGGGAGGCGATCGCGGCGCGGCACGGCGTCGACGTCTCGATGGTGTTGCCGACCAGCGGCGGTGCGGAGGCGTCCACGCTGATCGCCCACGGGTTGCCGCTGACCAATCCGATGGTAGTGCACCCCCAGTTCACCGAACCCGAGGCCGCGTTACGCGCCGCCGGGCGGGCGGTGCAGCGCTGGCTGCTGCCGGTCACGGCAGGGGCCGGGACGCCCGACCTGGGCGAGTTGCCGCCCTGGGCGGACGCGCTGTTCGTCGGCAACCCGACCAATCCCACCGGCTGGCTGCACCGGCGCGAGGCCCTGCTGGCGGCCGGGCAGGGCCGGCTGCTGGTGGTCGACGAGGCGTTCATGGACGCCACCGACGAGGCCGAATCCCTGATCGAGCCGCACATGGCGGGCCGGCTGGTGCTGCGGTCGCTGAGCAAGACCTGGGGACTGGCCGGACTGCGGGTCGGCTACGTGGTGGGCGACCCGGCACTGATCGCCGCCCTGGAGCGGATGCAGCCGCCCTGGTCGGTGTCGTCGCCGGCGATCGCCGCCATGATCGCGACTGCCTCTGCCGAAGCGGTCGCTGAGGCCGCCGCCGTGGCAACGACAGTGCGCGAACGCAGGGTTCGGTTCGTGGCCGACCTTCGCGCCGCCGGCTTCGGAGTGCCCGACTCGCACGCCCCTTTCGTGCTGATCGACACCGCCTCGTGTGGACGTGAGTCGGTGCGTCCGGCGCTGGCCGCCAAGGGGTTCGCGGTGCGCAGGGGCGAGAGCTTCCCCGGCCTGGGCCCGACCTGGATCCGGGTTCGCGTGCCGGACGACTGGCGCGCCTTCGTCGACGCCCTGACGAGCCTGCGCCACTGAGCGCAGACCAGCCCCGCGATCGCCCTGTGGTCACCGCCGCGGTGCAGGTGCGTGCCGAGGCGGCCGGCTCAGCGTCGCTGTGGCTGTCGGTGCTCGAGAGCCCGTACGCCCCTCGGGTCAGGGGTTTCGACAGGCTCAACGGCGGCCGAGGGCTCCTCCGAGCGGCCCGGTTGAAGAATGCCACCGACACGCTAAACACTAGATGTAGTGGCTCTTGCGCGCCCCAACCGGCATGTGTAGGGTCATCCCCAGTCACAACGGTGAAACTACATCGATGTGAGTCACCATCTTCGAAAGGACCCGAGCGATGACGATCACGGTCTACAGCAAGCCATCGTGCGTGCAGTGCACCGCCACCTACCGCGCCCTCGACAAGCTCGGGCTCGACTACGAGGTGGTCGACCTCGCCGAGGACGAGGCCGCCCTGCAGGATCTGCTCTCGCGCGGCTACCAGCAGGCCCCGGTCGTGCAGGCCGACGGCGAGTTCTGGACGGGATTCCGCCCCGACCGCATCAAGGCCCTCGCCGTCGCCTGATCAACCTCCGCCGGTCGAGCTCGTCGAGACAACCGCCGGTCGAGCTCGATCAACGTAGAAAGGAACGGACGATGGCGCAGCTGATCTACTTCTCGTCCGTCTCTGAGAACACCCACCGTTTCGTCGGCAAGCTCGGCATCGCCGCAGACCGCATTCCGGTGCTGCCGGGCGAGCCGCACCTGCAGGCCACCGAACCGTTCGTGCTGTTGCTGCCCACCTACGGCGGCGGCAACGGCGCGGGCGCGGTGCCCAAGCAGGTGATCCGGTTTCTCAACGATCCCGACAACCGGGGCCTGCTGCGCGGCGTGATCACCGCCGGAAACACCAACTTCGGCGCTGCCTACTGCATCGCCGGCGAGATCGTGGCCCGCAAGTGCCACGTTCCCCACCTGTACCAGTTCGAACTGATGGGCACCCCCGACGACGTCGAGGCGGTCCGCGAAGGGCTCACATCACAATGGCTACCACTCTGCTCACCGACACCGGCGTAGAGGCCGTTCCGGCCGAGGTCGACTACCACGCGCTCAACGCGCTGCTCAACCTCTACGACGCCGACGGCCGCATTCAGTTCGAGGCCGACCGTAAGGCCGCGCACCAGTACTTTCTGCAGCACGTCAACCAGAACACCGTCTTCTTTCACTCGCTGAAAGAGAAGCTCGACTACCTGGTCGAGCAGGGCTACTACGAGCAGCAGGTGCTGGCCAAGTACGACTTCGACTACATCAAGTCGCTGTTCAAGCGCGCCTACGCGGTGAAGTTCCGCTTTCCGACCTTCATGGGCGCGTTCAAGTACTACACGAGCTACACCCTGAAGACGTTCGACGGCACCCGCTACCTGGAGCGCTTCGAAGACCGCGTGTGCATGGTGGCGCTCGCGCTGGCCGACGGCGACCGGGTGTTGGCCGAGCACATCGTCGACGAGGTGATGTCGGGACGCTTCCAGCCCGCCACCCCTACCTTTCTCAACGCCGGCAAGGCGCAACGCGGCGAACTGGTGTCGTGCTTTCTGCTGCGGGTCGAAGACAACATGGAATCCATCGCCCGGGCCATCAACAGCTCCCTGCAGCTCAGCAAGCGCGGCGGCGGCGTCGCGCTGTCGCTGACCAACATTCGTGAGGCCGGTGCGCCGATCAAGAAGATCCAGAACCAGAGCTCGGGCGTGATTCCGGTGATGAAACTGCTCGAGGACTCGTTCAGCTACGCCAACCAGTTGGGCGCCCGCCAGGGGGCCGGTGCGGTGTACCTCAACGCCCACCACCCCGACATTCTGAGCTTTCTCGACACCAAGCGCGAGAACGCCGACGAGAAGATTCGCATCAAGACGCTGTCGCTGGGCGTGGTGATTCCCGACATCACCTTCGAGCTGGCCCGCGACAACGAAGACATGTACCTGTTCAGCCCCTACGACATCGAGCGGGTCTACGGGGTGCCGTTCACCGACATCTCGGTCACCGAGAAGTACCGCGAGATGGTCGACGACCGGCGCATCACCAAGAAGAAGATCAACGCCCGCAAGTTCTTTCAGACCCTGGCCGAGATCCAGTTCGAGTCGGGCTACCCCTACATCATGTTCGAAGACACGGTGAACCGGGCCAACCCGATCGATGGCCGCATCACGATGAGCAACCTGTGCTCAGAGATTCTGCAGGTGTCGACGCCGTCCACGTTCAACGAGGACCTGTCGTTCGATCAGGTGGGCAAAGACATCAGCTGCAACCTGGGGTCGCTGAACATCGCCAAGGCGATGGATTCCCCGCACTTCGGCCGCACCATCGAAACCGCGATCCGGGCGCTCACCGCGGTGTCGGACCAGTCGAACATCGCCTGCGCGCCGAGCATCGCCCGCGGCAACGCGATGAGCCACGCCATCGGCCTGGGTGCGATGAACCTGCACGGCTACCTGGCCCGCGAGTCCGTCCACTACGGCTCGGACGAGGGCCTGGACTTCACCAACATGTACTTCTACACGGTGACGTTCCACGCCATCGCCGCCTCATGCCGCATCGCCCGCGAGCGCGGCGAGAGCTTCGACGGCTTCGAGCGGTCGAAGTACGCCTCGGGTGAGTTCTTTCGCAAGTACCTCACCGGCGACTGGACGCCGCGCACGACCAAGGTGAAGGAGTTGTTCGCCGGTGCCGGCATCGAGTTGCCCACCCCGGACGACTGGCGTGCGCTGGCCGCCGAGGTGGCCGAGTACGGCATGTACAACCAGAACCTGCAGGCCATCCCGCCGACGGGTTCGATCAGCTACATCAACCACTCGACCAGCTCGATCCACCCCATCGTCAGCAAGATCGAGATCCGCAAAGAGGGCAAGATCGGCCGGGTCTACTACCCGGCGCCGTTCATGACCAACAACAACATCGAGTACTACCGCGACGCCTACGAGATCGGCCCCGAGGCGATCATCGACACCTACGCCGAAGCCACCAAGCACGTCGACCAGGGCCTGTCGTTGACCCTGTTCTTTCCCGACAACGTGACCACCCGTGACCTGAACAGGGCCCAGATCTACGCCTGGAAGAAGGGCATCAAGACGCTCTACTACATCAGGCTGCGGCAGCTCGCGCTGGAGGGCACCGAAGTCGAGGGTTGCGTCAGCTGCGCGCTGTAGCTGCCCGTCATTCCGGCGAGCGCCGGAATCTCACCGCTCAACACCACCGCCACCCACCACCGAGATCCACCGAACCGAGGCACCACCCATGACCCAGAAACTCACCCTGCTGCGCGGCGTCCAGGCGATCAACTGGAACCGCATCGAGGACGACAAGGACCTCGAGGTCTGGGACCGGCTGACCGGCAACTTCTGGCTGCCCGAGAAGGTGCCGTTGAGCAACGACATTCCCTCGTGGCGCACGCTGAAGCCGCACGAGCAGCTGATGACCACCCGGGTCTTCACCGGCCTCACCATGCTCGACACCATTCAGGGCACCGTGGGCGCGGTGTCGCTGATCCCCGACGCGATCACCCCGCACGAAGAGGCGGTGTACACCAACATCGCGTTCATGGAGTCGGTGCACGCCAAGAGCTACAGCTCCATCTTCTCGACGCTGATCAGCACCGATGAGATCGACGACGCGTTCCGATGGAGCGAAGAGAACGAGAACCTGCAGCGCAAGGCGCAGATCGTGCTCGACTTCTACTACGGCGACGACCCGCTGAAGCGCAAGGTCGCCTCGACCATGCTGGAGTCGTTCCTGTTCTACTCGGGTTTCTACGCCCCGATGTACTGGTCGAGCCACGCCAAGCTGACCAACACCGCCGACCTGATCCGGCTGATCATTCGTGACGAGGCCGTGCACGGCTACTACATCGGCTACAAGTACCAGCAGGCGCTGAAGCAGGCCGACCAGGCCCGCCGCAACGAGCTCAAGGACTACACCTTCGACCTGCTCTACGAGCTGTACGACAACGAAGAGAACTACACCGAAGACCTCTACGACCCGCTCGGGCTGACCGAGGACGTCAAGGCGTTCCTGCGCTACAACGCCAACAAGGCGCTGATGAACCTCGGCTACGAGGCGCTGTTCCCCAAGGCCGCCACCGCGGTGTCACCGGCGATTCTGGCCGCCTTGAGCCCCAACGCCGACGAGAACCACGACTTCTTCTCGGGCTCCGGCTCGTCGTACGTGATGGGCAAGGCGGTGAACACCGAAGACGAAGACTGGGACTTCTGACCCCCGCGAACTCACTAGTGGTGTGTCTCTCACTAGGCTCGTCACAGTCGAAGTCCGAGTGTGCCGTCATACCCCAGAAAGGGCGTGCGGATGAGTCCGTCGAACCGTGCGGCACGCGACGAGAACCTGGCCGAGGCGTCCGAGGCCGTCTGCCGCATGGGTTCGATGATGTTGCACGCCGGCACCGGCTCGTATCGGGTCAAGGCCGCCATGGGCCGGGTCGCCCAGGCGCTGGGCATCGATCAGCTCGAGGCCCAGGTCGGCCTGACCGAGATCGTGGTCACCACCCGGGCCGGGCGCAGCTTTCGCACCCAGGTGGTCGAGGTGCCCGCTCCCGTGGTGAACGCCGACCGGATCGCCGCACTGATGCGGGTGTCGCTGCGGGCCGAGCCTGGCCTGTCGGCCACGGTGCTGAACCGCCAGTTGGACGTGCTGGTGGCCAACGCTCGGCACTACCCGACCGGCGCGATCGTGGCCGGGGCCGCGGCGGCCTGCGCCGCGTTCGCGTTTCTGAACAACGGACGCTGGCAAGAATGCCTCGCCGCGGCGATCGCCGCAGGGTGCGGCAAGCTCGTGCAGTTGCTGCTGCGCCGCCTGCACCTGAACCACCTGGTGATCATCGCCGTCGCGGCGACCACGGCCTGTCTGGTGTACATGCTGTCGGCACAGTTGCTGCAGCATCTGCTGCCCACGGCCGAGAACCCGCTGCACGAGGCGGCCTTCACCTCAGCCATCCTGTTTCTGGTGCCCGGGTTTCCGCTGCTCACCGCGGCGCTCGACCTGGCCCGCTTCGACTTCACCTCGGGGGTGTCGAGGCTGCTGTACGCGTCGCTGATCACCCTCGCCGCCGCGCTCGGGGCCTGGCTGGTGGCCTGGGCGTTCGGCCTCACCCCGGGCGAGATCGAACCGCTCGGACTGCCCGCCGGGGTGATGCTGCTGGTGCGGGTGGTGGCGAGCTTCGTCGGCGTGCTGGGCTTCGCCGTCACCTTCAACACCCCGATGAACGCGGCGTTGGCGGCGTCCGTGATCGGCGCGGTGGCCAACGTCGGCCGGCTCGCGGCGGTGGACGCCGGCTGGAACCCGTTGGTGTGTGCGGCTGCGGCCACGACGCTGATCGGGCTGCTCGCCGGCTGGTTCAGCCAACGTCTGGCCACGCCCCGCATCATCTTGTCGGTGCCGGCCGTGCTGATCATGATTCCGGGCGCCGCGACCTTCCGTGCGCTGGTGGCGGTGATCAACAAGGACCCGCTCAGTGGCCTCAGCAACGGCTTCACCGCGCTGGGCATAGTGATCGCCCTGGCTTCGGGCCTGGTCATCGCGCGCATGCTCACCGATCAGGCCTGGCTGTCGCAGACCCCCAGCTGGACCCACATGCCGGCCACCCATGCCCAAGAGGTGCTGCGCGAACGGGCCAGGCGAACCGGACGCGCGCAACCTCGCGCCTTCGACCCCGACGGTGACGGCAACGGGTCGTCGTGATCGGCTCGTACCGTGCAGCCGCACGGTGGGTTCAGCGCCGACGCAGCAGGTAGGTGTCGAACATCCAGCCCTTGCGGGCCGCCGCCTCGGCACGCACCCGCACGATCTCGTCGCGCACCTTCGCCAAGTCGCCGCTGATCAGCAGCTCATCGGGGGTGCCCAGGTAGGCGCCCCAGTAGATGTCGATGCCGGCGGGGTCGATGGAGTTGAAGGCGAGCTTCCCGTCCAGCATCGCCACCACGTCGTCGACACCGTCGGGCATGCCGTCGGCGAGCAGTCTGGCCGGCAGAATCTGCACCGCCCGGCCCTGCCGGTTGAGCGGAATGCGGTGCCGGGCGGTGAGTGCGTGCACGCTGCTGACGCCGGGAACGACGCGCAACTCCACCGGTTCAGAAAAGTCGCGCAGCACCTCGTGCACGATCGCCAGCGTGCTTTCGAACAGCGACGGATCTCCCCAGACCAGAAAGCCACCCACACCGTCGTCGCCGAGTTCGGCGGTCAAAGCGGCGCTCCACAGCTCGCGCCGTTGCGCCCGCCAGAGTGCCACGGCCGCGTTGTAGTCGGGGGCGGTGCGCCACGGCCGGGGTGGGTCGTTCAGTTCCACGATTCGGGGCAGGGTCTGCCGGTGCCGGCCGAGCACTTCGCGGCGGGCCTCGACCAGGTCGTCCAGCTCGTCCTCTTTGAGTACCACGAACAGCACGTCGAGTCGCTGAATCGCCCGGACGGCCTCGAGCGTCACCCAATCGGGGTCGCCGGCCCCGATGCCGATCAGCAGCAGTTCGCGACTCATGGCCCCGATGCTAGTGGTGCGTCTCCCACCACTAGGGAGTGGCCGCACCGGGCCGGTGGACGATCCAGGCGACTGCCTCGTCCACCGACGAAACGACGCCGATGCCTTCGGGTGGCGGCGGCCGGCGCACCGCGACCACCGGTACGCCCAGGGTGGCGGCCGCGTCGAGCTTGGCATCGGTGCCGCCGCCGGAGTCTTTGGTGACCAGCACGTCGATGGCCCTACTGGTCAGCAGCTCCAGCTCGTCCGGCAGCCGGAACGGGCCCCTGGCGCGCACCACCTCCCAGGTGGCGGGTGGCGCAAAGCCCGGCGCGTCGACCATGCGGGCCAGCACGTAGCGGTCGGTCCAGCCGGCGAAGACGCCGAGCTCCTGACGTCCGATGGCGAGGAACACCCGCTCCCCCAGTCGCTCGGCCTCGCCGCGGGCCTCGTCCAGTGACCCCACCCAGTGCCAGTGCTCGGCGTCGGGGCGAGCGGCCCAACTCGGCCGCTCGAGCCGCAGCAGGGCAACGCCGGTCACGGCGCAGGCTGCGGCGGCGTGCGCGGTCATGGTGGCGGCGAACGGGTGGGTGGCGTCGACCACGGCGCTGACGGCGTTCGCGCGCAGGTAGCCGGCCAGGCCGTGCACTCCGCCGAACCCGCCGATGCGCACCTTCCCGGCGGGCAGCAGCGGGGCAGCCACGTCGCCGGCCAGGGACGACACCACCTCGACGTCGGCGGCGACCAGCCGGGCGGCCAGGTCGCGGGCCTCGGCCGTGCCGCCCAGCAGCAGCGCGCTCACCGGGAGCTCGCCCGGGTCAGACCGGCAGCCAGCCCCGCGGTCGCCAGGGCGGCCAGCGCTGACACGGCCAGGGCCAACCGGTTGGCTCTGGCCAGGTCGGCAGGGGTCGGCGCGGGTCCGGTGCCCAACTCGCCACGGTCTTCGGCGACGCCGCCGTAGCTGTTGCGGCCGCCGAGCGTGAGGCCCAGGGCGCCGGCGAAGGCACCCTCCACCACGCCGCCGTTCGGGCTCGGGTGGCGATCTGCCTGCCGGCGCACCACATCGACTGCATCCGCCGGCCGTCCACCGACCAAGGGGGCGGCGAGCACGGTCAGGGCTGCGGTGAGCCGGGCGGGAACCCAGTTGGCCAGGTCGTCGACCTTCGCCGCTGCCCAGCCGAAGTTGCGGTAGTGGTCGTTGCGGTAGCCGACCATCGCGTCGAGGGTGTTGATCGCCCGGTAACCGAGCAGGCCGGGCAGGCCTGCGACGGCGCCCCAGAACAGCGGTGCGACCACAGCGTCGGAGGTGTTCTCGGCGACCGACTCCAGCGCGGCCCGGGCGAGATCGTCGGCGTCGAGGGTGTCGGGGTCTCGACTCACCAGGTTGCGCACCCGGTTGCGCGCGGCCGGCAGGTCACCGGCCTGCAGGTGGTCGGCGATCGCCTCGGCCTCGCGGGTCAGGGAACGTCCGCCCAGCACCGTCCAGGTCGCAGCCGCCACGACCAGCGGACGAAGGGCCGGATGCCCCTTCAGGGCCCGCTCGAGCAGAGCGCCGAGCCCGACCGCGGCCCCCACCAGGGTGGCCTCGAACACCGCCCCCCGCAGCTTGTCATCGCCGTACAGCCGCTCTTCAAGGCGCAACGCCAGGGCACCGAAACCGGCCACCGGATGCCCACGCCGCGGGTCGCCGAGACGCTGGTCGGCCAGCCAGCCCAGGGCCAGGCCGGCCCCCGATCCGACCCGCGTCAGCGACATTGGGTGACCTTTCAGGTTCTGCCAAACGACGCCGCCGAGTCTGCCAGACTGAAGGCCGCAGACAGCGGTGAGGAACACCGGTGAACCCCGAGCGGGGTGAATCCGGGGCGGTCCCGCCACTGTGACCGGTCGGCTGAACGCAGTCCCGGAAGCCAGGAACTCGCCGTGTCTGCCGAGCGACGACGTCAGGCGCGGACACCTGAGGAGGCTCTCTTGGCTTCGGCTGCCACGAGCATTCCCACCCTGGTCGGGGTGGGCGTGGGTCCCGGCGACCCCGAACTGATCACGATGAAGGCCGTGCGCGTTCTCGACGACGCCGACGTGATCCTGGTGCCCAGCACCGAAGCCAGCGCCGACGATGCCGGCCGCGCCGAGCGGCTGGTGCTGGCCGCCTGCCCGTCCGCGGAGGCGAAGCTGCGCCGCATCCCGTTCAGCATGGCGCAACGACGTGGGGTGGGCACCAAACGCCGCAAGTCGTGGGAGGCGTCCGCCCAGGCGGCCGTCGAAGCGTTCGAGGACGGCGCTCGCACGGTCGCGTTCGCCACCGTGGGCGACCCCAGCGTGTACTCGACGTTCAGCTACCTGGCCGCGCACGTCCGGGCGGCGGTACCCGACCTCGAGGTCGTGGTGGTGCCGGGCATCACCGCCATGCAGGCCCTGGCAGCGGCCAGCCTGACCCCATTGGTCGAGGGCACCGAGAGCCTGGCCCTGGTGCCGGTGACCGCCGGGCTGGACGGCGTGGCGGCGGCCCTGGACGTGGCCGACACGGTGGTCGCCTACAAGGGCGGCCGGCAGCTGCCCGAACTGCTGGAGCTGATCCGGCGGCACGATCGGCGCGGCGTGCTCGGGGTGAACGTCGGGCTGCCCGGCCAGACCCTGACCCCACTGGACCAGGTGGATGGCGAAGCAGCCCCCTACTTCTCCACCGTGCTGATCGCCCCGGCCCGCACCCAGACCGGAGGACGACTGTGAATCCCAGAGCTCAGGGCGAGGTGGTGTTCGTCGGGGCCGGGCCCGGTGCGTCCGACCTGATCACCCTGCGCGGCGCCCGAGTGATCGCCGAGGCCGACATCGTGATCTGGGCCTCCAGCCTGGTCGACGAGGGCATCGTGGCCGGCGCCCGACCGGGCGCCCTGGTGATCGACTCGGCGTCCGCCTCGCTGGAGGACATCACCCCCCTCTACCAGCGCGCCCATGACGAGGGGCTGCTGGTGGCCCGGGTGCACACCGGCGACCCGTCCATCTACGGCGCCACCGCCGAGCAGCGGCGCATCTGCGAGTCCGTCGGCATTCCGCATCGCACCATTCCCGGGGTCTCGGCCTTCTCGGCCGCTGCGGCCCGCATGGACGCCGAGATCACCGTGCCCGAGGTGTCCCAGAGCCTGATCCTCACCCGGCTCGAGGGGGGCCGAACGCCGATGCCGCCACGCGAGACCGTCCGCGGGTTCGCCGCCCACGGCGCGACCATGGCGCTGTACCTGTCGGCGGCGCGCAACAAGGTGCTGCAGGCCGAACTGCTGGCCGGCGGCTACCCCGACGACACCCCGTGCATCGTCGGCTACCGGGTCAGCTGGCCGAACGAGTTGATGCTGCGCTGCCGGCTCGACGAACTGTCGGCGACCATGAAGGAGCACAAGCTCTGGAAGCACACGGTCGTGCTAGTGGGCCCTGCGCTGGCCGAGGAGTCGACCACCCGCAGCCACCTGTACCACCCCGGGTTCCGGCACGAGTTCCGGGCTTCCGACGGCACCCCGCTGATCACCAGGAGCGAGCAATGATCACCGTCCACGGCCTGCTCGGCGAACCCTCGCCCGACCTGGCCCGGGCCGCCGCCGCGGCCGACTGGGTGGTCGGCGGCAGCCGTCACCTCGACCGCCTGGCGGTGCCCGAGCAACGCCGCATCACGCTGGGTGCCCTCTCGGCTGCGGTGACCCGCATCGCCGCGCTGCCCGAATCGGACGACGTCGTGGTGATCGCCAGCGGCGACCCGCTGCACTACGGGGTGGTGCGTTCGCTGCGCGCGGCCGGGCTGCGTCCGCGGGTGGTGCCGGGTGTCGGCTCGATCGCCACCGCCTTCGCCCGCGTCGGCCTGCCGTGGGACGACGCGGTGGTGGTGAGCGTGCACGGACGCCCCTTGGCCCCCGCACTGGCGATGGCCCGCAGCCACCCGAAGGTTGCGGTGTTCACCTCGGCCGACAACGGCATTCGTGAACTCGCCGCCGGGCTGGCGGGGCGCGACCGGACGTTCGTGCTGGCCGAGCGGCTCGGGGAGCCCGACGAGCAGGTGCGGGTGCTGGACGCCGCCGCTGCCGCCGGGGTCGAACCGGTCGAACCCAACGTGGTGCTGATTCTCGCCGCGCCGCCGGACGACCTCGGACCCACCACCCTGTGCGCCGACCTGCCCGGGGATCGTGAACTCGTCATCGGTCAGGTGACCAGCGGCCCGGCCAGCCTGCTGCACGCCGACCGCATCGACGCGACGCTCGGGGTGCGAACCCGGCGCTACGCCGAGGGAGCCGTCGACGGGCTGCCGCAGGCCTGGGCGGACTGCGACCTGATCGTCAGCCACCTCGCCTTGGGCGCCACCACCCGCATCATCGCGCCGCTGCTGGCCTCGAAGAAGACCGACCCGGGCGTCGTGGTGGTCGACGAGGCCGGACGCTTCGCGGTGCCGCTGGTCGGCGGTCACGGCGGCGGTGCCAACGACCTGGCCCGCCGGATCGCGGACGGCCTGGGCGCGACCGCGGTTATCACCACCGCCACCGACGCGATGGGCCTGCCGGGCCTGGACACCCTTGGCTGGCCGTGGTCGGGTGATGTGGCCGGGGTCACCCGGGCGATCCTGGACGGCGAGCCCGTCGCCGTCGTCCGATCGCAGTCCTGGCCGCTGCCGCCGCTGCCGAAGAACGTGGCGGTGAGCACCGCCGACGCCGAACCCTCCGGCATCACCGCGCGCGTGCTGGTCACCGATCGGCTGGTCGAGCCTGCCGCGACCAGCGCAGTCCCCACGGTGGTGCTGAATCCGCCGAGCCTGGTCGCCGGCATGGGGTGCAACCGAGGCACCTCGGCGGCCGCCCTGCATGCCCTGCTGACCAGCACCTTCGCCCAGGCGGGCCTCGACCTGCGTGCGCTCGCCGCGATCACCTCGGTCGATGCGAAGGCCGACGAGGCCGGGCTCATCGAACTGGCCGCAAGGCTGCGCGTTCGGTTCGTCACCTACCCCGCTGCCGAACTGGCCGACCGTGACGTGCCCAACCCGTCCACCCACGCGGCCGAGGCGGTCGGCACGCCGAGCGTCGCAGAGGCGTCCGTGCTCGCCCACGGGGCGACCCTGATCGTCGAGAAGCAGAAGACGCCCGAAGCCACCTGCGCGGTCGGACGGCTGCCCGCCCGCGGCCGGCTGACCGTGATCGGCCTCGGCCCGGGCTCGCGCGACCTGACCACGCCGCGCGCCCAGCAGGCGATCCGCGAGGCCTCGGTGGTGGTCGGTTACCGGCCGTACGTGGCGCAGGTGAAAGACCTGCTCGCACCCGGCGTCCGCATCGCCAGCACCCCGATGGGCAAAGAGGAGGAGCGCACCGCGACCGCGATCGCGTTCGCCCGCGAGGGCCACAACGTCGCCCTGGTCTGCTCGGGCGACCCGGCGATCTACGCGATGGCCTCGCCCACCCTCGAACAGGGCACCGACGGCATCGAGGTCGAGATCGTGCCGGGTGTGACCGCCAGCCTGGCCGCCTCGGCGATCCTGGGCGCACCGCTGGGCCACGACCACGCCACCATTTCGCTGTCCGACCTGCACACCGACTGGCACACCATTCTGCGGCGGGTTCGGGCCGCGGCCGAGGCCGACCTGGTCACCGTGCTCTACAACCCACGCAGCCGCACCCGGCTGCACCACCTGCCCGACGCGCTGGCGGAGTTCACCCCGCACCGGCCGGGTGAGACTCCGGTCGCTGTGGTCGAAGAGGCCGACCGCCCCGACCAGAAGGTCACCCTGTCGACCTTGGCCGACTTCGATCCTGCCGTGGTGAACATGAACTCCCTTGTCGTGGTCGGTTCGTCGACCACCCGTTACCTGCCCGCCGGCGAGGGGCGCACCGTGATGGTGACCCCGCGCGACTACCACTGGATGAAGCCATGATCGATCCCGCCCTGCCCCTCGCGTCCGCAGGCCCGGAGGACCGCCACGTGCCCGCTCCCGACGACCCGGCGGCCGTTCCGCCGTCGCCGCCGCCGCTGATCATCGCCGGCCACGGCACGCGGGTGAACTCGGGTGCCGAGGCGGCCTACGAACTCGTCGACCGGGTGCGTGGGTTGCTGCCCGGTGTTCGGGTCGAGGCCGGCTTCGTCGAACTGACCCCGCCGACCATCGACGAGGCGCTCGGTGCGGTGCTGGCCGATTCGCCCGCAGCCGTGGTGGTGCCGCTGATGCTGGGCACCGGCGGCCACGTGCGCGAGGACATTCCCGAGGCGATCGACCAGGCCAAGGCGCTGCACACCTCCGCCACGGTGGTGCGCACCCGGCACCTCGGCTCGCCCCGCCAGCTGATCGAGGCGGTGCACGAGCGCATCGCTCAGGCCCGCGGCGACTGGCCGGCCGAAGAGACCGACGTGCTGATGGTGGGTCGCGGCTGCAGTGTCACCGAGGCCAACGCCGACCACGTGCGGTTGTCGCGGGTCATCTTCGAGAGCGGCGGCTACCACCAGGTGCTGTCGGGTTTCATCCAGGTGGTGCGGCCGTCGGTGCCCGACATTCTGAACCAGTACTACGCCTCGGGCAGCCGGCGCATTGTGGTCATGCCGCACTTCCTGTTCACCGGACGGCTGGACGAATGGGTGCGCGGCCACGTCGCACGGTTCCAGGACGCGCATCCGGACGCCGAGGTGCGGGTCGCCGATGTGATCGGGCCCTGCGACCAGCTGGCCCAGGTGGTCGCCCAGCGCTACAAGGAGGGCGCCCTGCGCGCCCGCACCACGATGGGGTCGCCCGCCTATCTGGCCGGGTTGCTGCTCAAGGGTCGCAAGGTGGTCGTGGTGGGCGGCGGTTGCGTGGCCCGGCGCCGGGTGCCCAAGCTGCTCGAGGCGGGCGCGCGGGTTCACGTGATCTCCCCCGAGTTGCACAAGTCCCTGCTCGCCCTCGCTGAGGCCGGCGCGATCACCTGGCACGCGCGCGACTACCGTCCGCACGACCTGCACGACGCCTGGTACGTGCTGGCGCTCACCGACTCGGCCGAGGCCAACGCCGCGATCGTCGACGAGGCCGAGTCGCGGCACACCTTCTGCGTGCGTGCCGACAACGCCGAAGCCGGGTCGGCCTGGACGCCGGCCACCGGCGACACCGCTGGCGTCACGGTGGCGGCGATCACGAGCCACGACCCGCTGCGCGCCCGGGCGATCCGCAACCGGTTCCTCGAGATCGTCAGCGAGGAGGGCCTGTGAGGTACGACTACGTCACCGACGGCACCGAGATCTATCGACGGTCGTTCGAGATCATTCGGGCCGAGGCAGACCTGTCGGGAATGCCCGACGACGTCGCGGACGTGGCGGTGCGCATGATTCACGCCGCCGCCCAGACCGACCTGCCGGCGTCCATGGCCTGGTCGGACGGGTTCGTCACCGCCGCCCGAAACGCGCTGAACGCCGGCGCGCCGATTCTGTGCGACTCGCAGATGGTGGCCAGCGGCATCATCCGTTCGCGGCTGCCGGGCGACAACGAGGTGGTCTGCCTGCTCGGCACGCCCGAGGTCGCCGCCCACGCGGCGGATCGCGGCACCACCAAGACCGCCGCCGCCGTCGAGTTGTGGCTGCCGCGGCTGGCGGGTGCCGTGGTGGCCATCGGCAACGCACCGACCGCCCTGTTTCACCTGCTGGAGGTCGTTGAAGAATCGGGTGTGAAACCTGCGGCCGTGGTCGGCATTCCGGTCGGGTTCGTCGGTGCGGCGGAGTCGAAGGAAGCGCTGATCGCCAACGGCCTGGGGCTTGACTACCTGGTGCTGCGCGGACGCCGGGGCGGCAGCGCGATCACCTCGGCCGCGATCAACGCCCTTTCTCGCCCGGGAATCTGACCGGCAGCGAGCGACACCCGCCCCGTGACGTCCTGCTCGCTTCGCCGATTCACCGAGCCGCCGAGTCACTGGGTCATACGGTGGGGCTCGTTGGTCTTCGCCTCGACACCGGATCTCGGCGTCGACAGGTGGGTGCGCAAGGAGTGGGCATGAGTACCTGCGCAACGCGCTGGCCCGCGAGCGGGGCAACCGGCTGGTGTCGAGTATGGTCGAGCGGCTGAGGGCCCGCAGCGCCGAGTTCGCCGAGGGCTGGGACAGCCATCACGTCGCGTTTCAGCAGTTCGGCACTCGGGTGCTGAACCATCCGCAGGTGGGCCGGCTGGCGATCGATTTTCAGGGCCTGCAGCCGATCGGTCACGACCGCATCCGCATCGTCGTCTACACCGCGGCCGACGACGCGGAGTCGTCCGAGCGCCTGGCCCGGCTGCTGAACCCCTGACCGACGCAGGTCGAGCTGGGTCGAGACCGACCTTGTCGAGACCTCGTTGGTGGTCCGGCAAGCTCAACCAGCGGGTTCGGCACTACATCTGGTGGTCGAACGACACGTGGCGCGCAATAAGGAACCGTCCCCAACTACCGCCAAGAACCCGTCATCCCGGTCACCCGTCGTCCCGGCGGACGCCGGGATCTCTTGTCCGCCCACACGACCTATTCCCGGCTGGGGGGTACAGGCTGTACCTTCCTCAGCCCGCCGATCGGCCGCAGGATGGAGTCAATCGATCAATCTGGAGAAACGTGCCTTCCGCAGTGACCGCCCCGTCGTCAGGCCGGAACCCGACCGCGCCCACGTCCGACGCACTGCGCCGCACCTTCGTGGTCGCGTCCGCCTCGCTGGTGGCGGTGTTCGCAGCGTCCGCCGCGCCGGTGCCGGTGTTCAACGTGTACCGCGCCGAGAACGGGCTGACCACCGCCGACCTGTCGCTGAGCGTGGTGGCCTACTTCGCCGGCACCATCATCGCCCTGCTCTGCCTGGGCCGGCTGGCACACCACCTCGGACGCCGCCCCGTCGGCCTGGCCACCCTGCTCACGATGATCGCCGGCAGCCTGGTGCTGCTGGACGTCACCGGCCTGGGCGCCCTGGTCGCCGGCCGGTTTCTGATGGGTGTCGGAGCGGGCCTGGCGTCCAGTGCACTGACCAGCTACATCGCCGACTCGGCCCCCGACCGTCCCGCATGGGTGGCCGGCGTGGTGACCTCGCAGGCACCGATGCTCGGCCTCACCATCGGTTCGGTGATCTCAGGCGCCCTGGTGCAGTATGTGCCCGGCGCGCGGGTGTGGGTCTACGTCGCGATGGCCGCGCTGCTGGCGCTTGCACAGCGACAACGCGCTGGTGGTCTCGCTGCTGTTCGCCGCCTACATGGCACCCAGCGTGGCGGGCGCTCCCCTGGTCGGACGGCTGTTGCCCGCCACCGCCCAACGCCTCGGCATGGTCGTCTTCGTCGTGGGCGTGACCGGCATTCTGGTCGCCCTCGTGACCACCTCGGTCGTGGTGATGACGACGGCCACGATCGTTGCCAGTGTGGGCCAGGGTATGGGTGTCAGCGCCAGCATGCGCGCCCTGCTGCTGGGGTCGACCGCGGCCGAGCGTCCGTCGCTGATGGCCGCCATCTACCTGGCCTGCTACACCGGCGCGATGGTGCCCAGCATCATCGCCGGCCAACTGTCGCACGTGCTGCCCACCGTCACCATCGCGTTCGGCTACGGGGTTCTCGCCCTCGTCGCGACCGCGATCACCCTCGTCTTCGCCCGCAACCCGTCCGGCGCCTGAACGGCGTCGCAGAGAGGAAAATCATGGAGAAGCTGCCCGTGAAAGACACCTTCAAGGGCCCCGGGTCCTGGTTCACCGGCGACGTGTACGGCTCGCCGATCTACTCCGGCACCGACCCGTCACGCATGTCGGCGACCCTGGTGCGGTTCACCCCCGGCGCCCGCACGCACTGGCACCGGCACGCGCTGGGCCAATGCCTGCACGGCACCGACGGCACCGGCGTGGTGGTCACCCGCGACGGCACCGTGATCACCATCACCGCCGGCGACACCGTCTGGACGCCCGGCGGCGAGGACCACTGGCACGGCGCCCTGGAGGGCCGCATGATGTGCCACCTGGCCATGCTCGAGCGCGACGGCGAGACCGACCCGACCACCTGGCTGGAGCCGGTGGACGACGCCGAGTACGCCCGGGCGATGAGCATCGCGGCCGTACAGCTGACCGACTGAACGACCTCAATCGAGCGGGTTGAGCTGGTCGAAACTCCAGACCGAACGAGGTCTCGACAAGCTGTGAGAGTTGGTGGTGGCTGGCCTGGGGCTAGCTGGCAGGGTGGTGGGACCGGTTGTTCGTGTGCGGGTCGTGACCCTTCGACAAGCTGACCGTCCGCAATTGTGCGGGGTGTCTTGGTCGAGATCTGTCCGGCTCGTGCACGGAGAACCGGCCGACCATCCCGGCCCACTCGTTGGCCTGATAGAAGCCCGTCCCACCGCTTTGGCGGGGTGACCGATCACAGTAACGCCACGGGTGACTCTTTCCCCGGGATGGCCGCGCCGGTTCGACCGGCTCGATGCCCAACATCCCGAAAACAGGAGGCTCAGACACCGATGGCCATCGTTGCAGATACCTACACCTATGTGGTGGGTGTGGACACCCACGCCGCCACTCATCATTACGCGATCGTGGAGACCCGTAGCGGCGGCCAGATCACCCACGGGAAGTTCCCCACCCATGCCGCGGGCTTGTTGCGGGCCGTGGATTGGATCAGCCGCCGCACCAGTGTTGACGACAACCCAGCTGTCGACCAGGTGCTGATCAGCATGGAAGGCACCGGCAGTTACGGCGCCCAGGCAGCCGAGCTGCTCGCCGCACGCGGTTACCGGGTCGTCGACGCACCCTCGCCGAAACGGGCTCGTGGCAGCGGCAAGAACGACCACATCGATGCCCTGGTCGCTGCCCGCGGCGCGTTACCCAAGGACAGCGAACGGCTCGCCGACCGACGCGCCGGCCATACCCGTGCCGCGCTGCAGATCCTGCTCACCGCCCGCGACAGCATGCGACGCGACCGGACCCGTTCCAAGAACCAGCTCACCGCGCTGCTACGCACCCACAACCTCGACATCGATGCCCGCAAGGGAATCAACAAGGTCCACATCAGCCTCATTGCGGGCTGGCGCAAGCGGCCCACCGACACCACCCTGGCCCGGATCGCCCGCACCGAAGCGCACCGCCTCGCCACCCGCATCCACACCCTGGACGCCGACCTCGACAGCAACGAGAAAGCCATCAACGCCCTCGTGCGTGAACTCGAACCAACCCTGCTCGACCTGCCCGGCCTCGGACCCATCAACGCCGCCATTGTGCTCGCCGTCTGGTCTCACCCCGGCCGCATCCATGACGAAGCCGGCTTCGCCAAGATCGGCGGCGTCTGCCCCCTGGAGATCTCCTCGGGCAACTCCAAGGATCATCGCCTCAACCGCACCGGCGACCGACAACTCAACTCAGCCCTGAACTCCATCGCGAACACCCGCATGCGACACGACGAAACCACCAAGGCCTACGTCAAGAAACGCAAACAGCAAGGCCAAACCAAACCCCGAATCCGACGCTGCCTCAAGCGCTACATCGCCCGCCAAATCTTCCGACACCTCAACACGACCACCCTTGACAAGACATAGAAGCGTCTCGACCACCGGAACCCAACAACAAATCCAGGTCTCGACAAGCTCGACCATCCGAATCCAACAAACAAAGGAGCATCCCCTCCATGCGCGCAACAGTCATGTACGGTCCCGGCGACGTACGGGTCGAGAACCGTCCCGAGCCCACCATCAAGCAACCGACCGACGCGATCGTGCGGGTCGTCCGGGCCTGCATCTGCGGCTCCGACCTGCACCCCTACCACTCGATGACCCCCGACTCGGCGGGCCAGACCATGGGTCACGAGTTCATCGGTGTGGTCGAAGAGGTCGGCTCTGAGGTGCAGAAGGTGACGAAGGGCGACTTCGTGATCAGCCCGTTCGCCTGGGCTGACAACACCTGCCCGATCTGCCGCGACGGCTTTCAGACCGCCTGCCCGCACGGCGGGTTCTTCAGCGCCGCCCAGGCCGAGTACGTGCGGGTTCCCCAGGCCGACGGCACGCTGGTGGTCACCGAGGCCACCGACGACGAGGCCACCCTGAAGTCACTACTCACCCTGTCGGACGTGTACCTGACCGGCTACCACGCCGCCTTCATGGCCAAGGTGCAGCCCGGCCAGACCGTCACCGTGGTGGGCGACGGAGCGGTCGGGTTGTCGGCGGTGCTGGCCGCCAAGACCATGGGTGCCGAGCGCATCATCTTGATGGGACGCCACACCGACCGCACCGATCTCGGCCGCCGGTACGGCGCCACCGACGTGGTGGCCGAGCGTGGCAAGACCGGCATCGCCCAGGTGCGGGAACTGACCGGCGGCGAGGGCAGCCACGTGGTGCTCGAGGCTGTTGGGCACCGCCCCGCCTATGACCAGTCGGTCGCCGTCGTGCGCGCCGGCGGCGTGATCAGCCGGGTCGGCGTGCCGCAGTACGACGAGGCGCCGGTCGGCTTCGCCAGCCTGTTCGGCGCAACATCACTCTCACCGGCGGCCCGGCGCCCGTCCGGGCCTATCTGGAACAGGCCATCCCCCAGGTGCTCGACGGCACGATCAACCCGGGCCTGGTCTTCGACCGGGTGCTGCCGCTCGACCAGACCGCCGAGGGCTACCGGTTGATGGACGACCGTGAGGCCCTGAAGGTGATGATCCGGCCCTGAACCGACCCGGCTGGTCGAGCGTGTCGAAACCCCTGGCCACACGCGGTCTCGACACGCTCGACCAGCGAGACGTGACAAGCATTTGTTGCTGCAGGGTGGTCGAGTCACGGCCTCGGGTGGGCAAGACTGCTTACATCATTTCGGTCGTGCAGTCGGTAAATGTGGACTCCACACGGTGAGCCATCACGTGCTCGACGAAGGGAGTCTTCATGGCATCGACGACGACCAGAACCACGCAGGGGCGAGGGCGACTGTACGAGAGCATTCTCGAGACTGTCGGTGACACGCCTGCGGTGAGGGTCAACAATATCGGTGTCGACGGGGTCACCATCTACGTCAAGGCCGAGTTCTTCAACCCGCTGTCCTCGGTGAAGGATCGGCTCGCGATCAGCGTCATCGAGGACGCGGAGCGCCGCGGCACCCTCGCTCCGGGCCAAACCGTCGTGGAGGCGACCAGCGGCAACACCGGAATCGGCTTGGCGATGGTGTGCGCACAGAAGGGCTACCCGCTGGTGGTCACCATGGCCGACAGCTTCTCGATCGAGCGTCGGCGCCTGATGCGCATGCTCGGCGCCAAGGTGGTGCTGACTCCGCGCGCGCAGAAGGGGTTCGGCATGTACCAGAAGGCGGTCGAACTCGCCGAAGCCAACGGCTGGTTCCTGGCGCACCAGTTCGAGACCGAAGCCAACGCCGACATTCATGAGGCCACCACCGCACGCGAGATCGTCAACGATTTCGCGGGCTCACGGCTGGACTGCTTCGTCACCGGCTACGGCACCGGAGGCACCGTGACCGGCATCGGCCGGGTATTGCGCAAAGAACGTCCAGAGGTGCGCATCGTGCTGTCCGAACCGGCCAACGCTCAGCTGTTGGGCAGCGGAACCCCGCAAGAGCGGACGCCGGAAGGCGCGCCCGCGTCCAGCCATCCGGCGTTCGAGCCCCACCCGATTCAGGGCTGGACGCCGGACTTCATTCCGAAGGTGCTGCAAGAGGCGATCGACGAGCACCTGTTCGACGAGGTGGTGCCGGTGGCGGGCGCCGAAGGCATGCGCTGGGCACGCGAACTGGCCGCGAAGGAGGGCATCTTCACCGGGGTGTCGGGCGGTTCCACGTTCGCGGTGGCGCGTCAGGTGGCCGAGCAGGCCGAGCCGGGCTCGGTGATCCTGGCCATGCTGCCCGACACCGGCGAGCGGTACCTGTCGGCCCCGTTGTTCGACGACATTCCCGCCGACATGACCGACGATGAGCTGGCCATCTCGCTCTCGACCCCCGGCTATCACCTCTGACGAAGAGTCGATTCGGGCTCGACTGCACCGCGATGCCGGACGACCTCGCTCCACCCAGATGCCGCTGACCTTGCCGTCGGTGTAGGTGACCCAGACCCAAGGGGTGTCGCTACCGCAGAGTGTGTAGCGCCCGTTCAGGCCTCGCGCACTGCGCGTTTGAAGCGGCCGGTCGACAAGCGCACACAACCGATCGCGACGCTCACACAAATCACCACAGGACGGATCTCGACGGGCCTGACTCGACGGCCACGGTGACGCAGGTGTTTGGACGCGGGCTCGGCTCGTGGAGAGGCGGGCTCACGCGACGGGATCGGTCGGCGTGAGGGGTGTATGGCCGCCGAACTCTGGAGCCGCCTTGGGGAGTCGAACCCCAGACCTATTCATTACGAGTGAATCGCTCTGCCAACTGAGCTAAGGCGGCCTGCCGGACGCACCGGCGCCGTCCAACTATAGGGCAGGCCTCAGCACCGACGCGATTCGGCGGCCTACTGGCACTTGACCCCGTCGGTGGGCACGGTGCCGTTGACCAGGTAGTCGATCACCAACCGGTCGACGCAGGTGGACTTGCCGCCGAACGTGCCGTGCCCCTCGCCCGCGTAGGTGACCAGCACCCCCGACTCGAGCTGCTTGGCCATGGTGACGGCGCTCTGGTACGGGGTCGCCGGGTCGCCGGTGGCACCCACCACCACGATCGGCGCGGCGCCCGAGCCGGTGGGTTTGAACTGAATCGTGCTGCGCGCCGTCCACAGCGGGCAGGTGTAGCCGGGGCCGAAGTACGTGCCGAAAATCGGCGCCTTCTGCTGATCGATCACCCAGCGTTGCTCGGCCTCGACCACGCCCTTGTCGTAGCCGTCGGCACAACCGATCGCGGGGAACGAGTAGAACAGCGACCCGAACGTGCCGTCTTCGTTGCGGTCGTTGAGCCGGTCGGACGCCTTGAGCAGCCGCGTGCCGTCGCCTGCCAGGGCCGACTTGAGGTCGTTCGACAGGGTTCTCCAGGCCGGAATGCCCCCGTACAGGTAGGCGGCCACACCGCTCACCGCGATGGTCTGGGTGAGCGGCCGGTCGCCAACCTTCAGCGGGGTGGCGTCGAGTTCGTCGAAGAAGTCGGTGATCGTTTTCAGCACCGCCTGTTTGGACGACCCGAGGCTGCACTTCTGCCGCGCACACCAGGCCGCGAAGTTGCCCAGCGCCAGGTCGAAGCCCATGGCCTGAATCACCGAGTCGTCGTCGGTGATGTCGACGGCGGCGTCGAGCACCAGGCGTCCGACCTGTTGGGGAAACACGTCGGCGTAGTACGAGCCGATCTGGGTGCCGTAGGAGTACCCCAGAAAGGTGAGCTTCTCATCGCCCACCAGTTGGCGCAGCAGGTCGAGGTCGCGCACCGTGTCGACGGTCGAGATGTGGTCGAGCAGGGCGCCGCTGTGCTCGCGGCACGACTGGGCGAACTGCCAGGTGCCGACGATCAGCGCCTCGGTTTCGGCGGGGTCGTCGGGTGAGCTGTCGAGTTCGGTGAACGCCTGGGTCTCTTCGTCGTCGAAGCACTTCACCGGGGTGGAGGCGTTGGTGCCGCGCGGGTCCCACCCCACGATGTCGTACTGCTCCAGGCCGGTCGAGGCGAAGTAGGTGACCAGGTTGCGTCCGGACCCCCCGGGGCCGCCCGGGTTGACGAACAGGGTGCCGAGCTTGGGCGACTTGGTCGCGGCCTTCTTCGCCAGGGCCAACGTGATCGCCTGGTCGTCGGGGTTGGCGTAGTCGAGCGGGGCCAACACCTCGGCGCACTCGTACTTGCCGCCGCAGGTGCTCCAGTCGAGCTGCTGTTTGGTGTAGCCGGCCAGGCCGCCCTTCGGCGCGTCTTCGAAGCCCGCCGGTTGAGCGTTCGAGTCGGTCGAGGTGGGCCGGTCGACCTCGAGGTTCGGCACCAGCGACACGTCGATCACCTCGCCGGACGGCACCGCGGCGGTGGCCGACGGGCTCGGGGCGGGCGCGGACGGGCTGGGCGTCTGTTGCGGCACGCAGGCCGCCAGAAGCGCCAACGCCAGCGTTGCGACCGCCCAGCGACCAAGAGTGCGCACGCGCACAATCTAGCCAACCGCGACAACCGGACGGGGGCCAGGCTCACAGGCCCTGGTCGAGCAGCCGGTCCTTCTCGCGGCTCTTGCGGAAGCTGCGGTCGAGGCTGAACCCGCCTCCACCGACGCAGAGAAACACCAGTCCGACGGCGGCGAGCAGCAGTTCGAGTTCGCCGATGAAACCGGAGCGGCCGGGCACGAACGGGCTCCAGAAGCCCCACTGCACGAAGGCGAGCGCCCCGCTGGCGATCAACAACACGCCCAGGCCGGCCACGCGGGTGAGCAGGCCGAACACGAGCGCAACCGCGATCGCCAGGGCGGCACCACCGGTGACCATCGCCGTGATGCGGGGCTCGGGAATGATCGTGGTGGCGAACAGCGCCTCTGCCGCGGGCAGGTTGGTGACGATCTCAAGACCACGAATCGCCATGATCGCGGCCACCACCAGGCGCAGCCCGAACAGGGCGAACGCGCCGATAAAGCGGTCTGTGGTGCGGCGGGTGACCACCACCGGTTCGGGCGTGGCGATCGTGCGCACGTCGGGCTGCGCCAGCGCCTGCGTACGCGCCTCACGTCGTGCCGCCCGTTCGGCGGCCAATTTGGCCTCTTCGGGCGACAACTCGCTCGGGGTGCTGACGCTCTGCGCGCGGAAGATCGCGTCGTCGGGCACGACGGGCTGTTGCTGCGTGGGCGGGTCGGCCTCGACGGCAGCCGCAACGGCGGGCTGCACCCGGGTGCGCTCGTCGGCACTGTCGTCGAAGCTCGGCGGCTCGGGCAGCCGCGGCGTGCGCGACTGTTCGCCACCTTGGTGCATGGTCTGCTCGTCTTCAACGGTGTGGGTCATGGTTCTCCTCCGCACGGGTTGAGTTCCATCGTGCCTGTCGGCCTCTGCCCCGCCGCCGACCGACACGCAGCGCTGCTGATCCTTGCTGAGTCCGCGCGCAGCTAGAAGTTCACGGATCCACGCATCATCCGTTGGTTGAACGTGTCGAAACCCCTAGCCATGAGCGGTCTCGACAGGCTCGACCAACGACTGAGAGCACTGCAGCGGGCCCGTTGGTTGAGCTTGTCGAAACCGTGGCCGCAACAGTGGTCTCGACAGGCTCGACCACCGACCTAACAGGATCTCGACGGGCTCGAACCAACGACACTGAGCACGCACCAGGGCGTCCGCAGCGCCAGGGCCGACGGCTCAGCTCACACAGAGACGGCCAGCCCGATCATCAGCGATTCCATGGCCAGCAGCGGGGCCACGTTGCCCTCCAGTGCGGTGCGGCACTCGAGAATCGAGTCGATGCGGCGCAACGTGCGTTCGGGCGCATCGCGTGCGGCCATGGCCTCGATCTCGGGCCGCAACTCGGCGTTGATCAGGTCTTTCGTGGCCCCCGACTGCACGCAGAACACGTCGCGGTAGTACGTGGTGAGCTCGGTGAGCACCCGGTCGAGCGCGTCACGCTGCAGCCGCTTGGCGCGCGCCTTCTGCTGGTCTTCGAGCTCGCGCAGGGCGGCCTGCGCGTTGCGCGGGCGAGCGCCCTTGGCCCCGAACCCGAGGGCCTCTGACAGTTCTGCCCGCTCGCGGGCGTCGAGTTCGGTGGTGGTGGCGGCCGCCTCTTCGCCGGCGGCCTCGACCAGATTGGCCGCCGCCGTGAGGCAGTCGGGCAGGCTGACCAGCCGGCTGGGCAGCTTGAGCAGTTCGGCCCGGCGAATGCGGGCGGGTTCGTGCCGAGCCAGCATGCGGGCCCGGCCGATGTGCCCCTGCGCGACCCGTGCCGCGAACGCCGCGAGCTCGGACGGCACCCCGTCGCGCCGCACCAGCAACTCGGCCACCGCGGCGTTGCTGGGCGTTGACAGGTGCACGGCGCGGCAGCGTGACCTGATGGTGACCACGACGTCGTCCGGCGTCGGTGCGCAGAGCAACCAGACCGTGCGCGGGGCCGGCTCTTCGATGCTCTTGAGCAGTGCGTCGGCGCCCCGTTCGGTGACCCGGTCGGCGTCTTCGACCACCAGCACCTGGTAGCGGCCCAGCCTGGGTGACATGGCGGCGCGGCGAACGAGTTCGCGCACCTCATCGACGCCGATCGAGAGCTGCTCGGTACGCACCAAGGTGACGTCGGGATGGGCCCCCGACAACGCCGTTCGGCAGTTGTTGCAGGTGCCGCAGCCACCGTTTTCGCACTGCAACGCGGCGGCGAACGAACGGGCAGCGTTCGATCGCCCCGAGCCGGGCGGGCCGGTGATCAGCCACGCGTGCGACATGGCGTGCGGCCCGCCGGCAACGGCCCGGCGCAGCACGTCGACCACCCGTTGCTGCCCCACCAGGTCGGCCCACACGCTCACGGGTCGATCTTGCCAGCTTGCGCCGACAACTCCTGCTGCACGCGGTGCCGCACCTGCTCGGCGATGCGTTCGATCGGGTCGCGCGCCGGCAGCACCAGGTAGCGGGACGGGTCCGAGGCGGCGAGGTCGAGAAAGAACCGCCGCGCCCGCTGATGAAAGTCGGCGCCGGCCTGTTCGAGCCGGTCGGGTTCGGCGATGGCGCCGACGGCGTGCTCGGGCTCCAGGTCGAGCAGCACGGTGAGGTCGGGCACCAGTCCGTCGGTGGCCCAGCGGGCGATGCCGGCCACCTCGTCCAGATCGAGCACCCGGCCGGCGCCCTGGTAGGCCAGCATCGAGTCGACGTAGCGGTCGCAGATCACCAGTTCGCCGCGCGCCAGCGCCGGCCGCACCACCTCGTACAGGTGATGGGCCTTGTCGGCGGCGTACAGCAGGGCCTCGGCGCGGGGGTCGAGCTCGCCGGTGGCGGGGTCGAGCACGATGCGCCGAATCAACTGCCCCGCGGCGGTGTCGCCCGGTTCGAACGTGACCCTGACGTCCAGCCCCTGGCCCGTCGCCCACTCGGCGAGCAGCTTGGTCTGGGTGCTCTTGCCGACGCCGTCGCCGCCTTCGAACACCACGAACAGGCCGGTCACCGGGCCCCCCGCTGGGGTGGCTCGGGGGTCTCGACGGGCTCGACCGGCGGATCGTGGGTCTCGACAGGCTCGACCAACGGCTCGACCGGCGTCGGACGTACGTGCGGCACCCGGGGGCGGATCATCCGTGCGCGCACACGCTCGCCCCAGGCCGGCCAGTCACGCACGAAGTTCTGCCGTTCGTAGTCGACGGTCAGCACCGTGCGTTCGTAGGCGCGGCCGGCCTCGAACACCTCGGCGGTGCTCAAGTTGTGCAAGTCGCGGGTCAGCGACGCCGGGTCGGGCCTGATCGTGCCCGACAGCGCGTCCACCACCGGCTCGAGGCACCTGCGCAACTGTTTGGCGGGCTTGCCGAACACGTCCCTGGCCAGCGTGCTCAGGGCGAGGGCGCGGGCGGTCACCTGGCGGGCACGCACCCAGCGAGCGTCGTCCGAATAGGGTGCGAGCGTGCGGCACTGGTCGAGCACCGTCTGCACCAACGCCTCGAGTTCCTGCGCCAAGACCGGGCCGGTGATGCGGCCGGCCACCGGTCCCAGCGGCGGAGCGGTAGCGCCCTGCGCCACGACGTCCAACAGGCGCAGCCAGCGCACGGTGTGCTGCAAGGGGCGGGTCGACTCGGCCGCGGTCGCGGCACGCTGCTCGGCCTCGTGCACCCAGGCCGACTGCAGCAGGGGCTCCAAGCCGGCCAGTTCGACACCCACGGCCTGGACGCCCTCGCGCAGCGCCGCGTCGTCGCCCGAGCCGGTGCGCGCGGCGAGATCGGCCAGCAGCAGGCGTCGCCAGCGCGACTCGAACTGGGCCGCCACGAACTCTTCGATCGGGGCCCTGGCCGACAGCGCGCTGCGCCGTTGGCTTTGGTGCGCGAGCCCGAGCCGCGACGCCAGCGTGGCGAAGCCGTCGACCACGGTGCCGCCGGCGGCGACGAAGGCGGCGGTGATGGCCTGCACCTGGTCAACACTCGGGGCGGGAATGCGCAGGGTGACGTCGCGGTACGAGGTCACCTGACCGGCGTGGCTCAGTACCCGGTGTCGTTCGTCGGTGAGTTCGCCGAACGGCACGCCGTCGTCGCCGGCCAGCGAGAACCGGCGGCGCAGCGTTTCGACCTTGAGTTTGGGGCCCAGAATGCCGCCCCGCCGAAACGGCACCAGCACGTCGGCCAATTCGGGCGGCAACTCGTCTTCGGCCTGGGGCGAGACCGTCTCGGCCTGCAGCGGCGGCACCCAGCCGGGGGCGCGCAACACCCACTGACCGGTTTCGACGATGCGTGACAGCTCGATACCCCAGTCGAGCAGCCGGTGGTCGGCGGTGTCGATGACGGTGGCGGTCGACTCGGCGGGCGGTCGGGCGACCATGCGCCGAATGCCGGTGGCCGCGCCGGTCAGGTTCGCGACCGCCGCCGTGGGGGGCAGGTCGAACCGCAGCACCTCACCGCCGGGCATTGACCACTACTTCCGCTTGGCGGGTGCCCGCTTGGACGTGCTGCGGGTGGCCGTCCGACGGGTGCTGCGCTTCGGCGCGGGCCCCTTGGCGCGCTTCTCGGCCAGCAGTTCGGCGGCCCGATCGGCCGTCATGGCCTCGACCGAATCCTCCTTGCGCAGGGTGGCGTTCACCTCGCCGTCGGTGACGTAGGCGCCGAAGCGTCCGTCTTTGATCAGCATCGGCTTGCCGGTGGCCGGGTCGTTGCCCAACTCTTTCAGCGGCGCTGCGGCCGCCCGGGCACCGCCACGGGTCTTCGGCTGGGCGTAGATCGCCTCGGCCTCGGGCAGCGTGATGGTGAAGATCTGCTCCTCGCTGGTGAGCGAGCGCGAATCGGTGCCCTTCTTCAGGTACGGGCCGTAGCGGCCGTTCTGGGCGGTGATCTCGACGCCATCGGCGGCGGTGCCCACCACCCGCGGCAGGCTCATCAGGGTGAGCGCGTCGGCCAGGGTCACGGTGTCGAGGCTCATGGAGGCGAACAGCGACCCGGTGCGCGGCTTGGCGCCCTTGGGCGAATCCTCGGGCAGCACCTCGGTGACGTAGGGGCCGTAGCGGCCGTTCTTGGCCACCACCGGCAGGCCGGTGTCGGGGTCGGTGCCCAGCTCGCGCTCTTCGCCGACGGGCTGTTCGAGCAACTGTTCGGCGTAGTCGGCGGTGAGTTCGTCGGGGGGAAGGTCTTCGGGCACGTTGGCCCGGCGGCCAGCTGCGTCTTCGACGTAGGTGCCGTAGCGGCCGACCCGCACGTTGATGCCCGACTCGCCCAGCGGGTGGGTCGACAGCTCACGGGCGTCGATCTCGCCCAGTTCGTTCACCAGGGTGTGCAGGCCCTCGTGCGAACTGCCGTCCGGCCCGAAATAGAAGTCGTTGAGTACCTGCAGCCGGGCGGCCTGGCCATTGGCGATGTCGTCCAGGGTCTCTTCGAGCGCAGCGGTGAAGGTGTAGTCGACCAGCTTGGGGAAGTGCTCTTCGAGCAGCCGGGTGACGGCGAACGCCAGCCAGGTGGGCACCAGCGCCGAGCCCTTCTTGAACACGTAGTCGCGGCTGGTGATGGTGCGAATGATCGAGGCGTAGGTGCTGGGCCGGCCGATCTCGAGTTCTTCGAGTTTCGCCACCAGCGACGGTTCGGTGTAACGGGCCGGCGGGCGGGTGTCGTGCGCGACCGCCTTCACCTCGTCGGCGGTCAGCGGAGCGCCGGCGACCAACTGCGGCAGCCGGGCCTGGGCGTCGTCGGACGTCTCGTCGTCGTCGACACCGACCACGTAGGCCTTGAGAAAGCCGGCGAACGTGATGGTGCGGCCCGAGGCGCCGAACGTGCAGCGTCCGGTTTCGACGATCTCGCCGGTGGTGGCGTCGGTGATGGCGAGGCGTTGCGGCAGGGTGGCCCCGATGCGCACCGTGACGGTCTCGCCGACGGCGTCCTTCATCTGTGAGGCGAGGGTGCGCTTCCAGATCAGTTCGTAGAGGCGGAACCCGTCGCCGGCCAGGCCGGTCTGGGTCGGTGTGGCGAAGTTCTCGCCCGCGGGCCGGATGGCTTCGTGCGCCTCTTGGGCGTTCTTGACCTTCGAGGTGTAGATGCGCGGCTGGTCGGGCAGGTACTGCCCCCCGAACAGTTGCTTCACCTGGGCGCGGGCGGCGTTGATGGCGGTGGCCGACAGGGTCACCGAGTCGGTTCGCATATAGGTGATGAAGCCGCGCTCGTACAGGTCTTGCGCCACCCGCATGGTGCGCTCAGCGGTGAAGCCGAGTTTGCGGCCCGCGTCCTGCTGCAGGGTGGTGGTGCGGAAGGGTGCGTACGGACGGCGGGTGTACGGCTTGGCCTCGACCGAAGCCACCGCGTAGCCGGCGGTCTTCAACGCCTCGGCCAGGGTTTCGGCCTGATCGCTCGACAGGTGCAGCAGCCCCTTGCCGGTCAGGTTGCCCTGGGCGTCGAAGTCGCGGCCCGAGGCGACGCGCAGGTCGCTGACCTGCTGCAGGGTGGCGCCGAAGGTGGACGGCTCGGCGTCTTCACCGGCGTTCAGCACGGCTTCGATGCCGGCGTACGAGGCGGCGCGAAACGCGATGCGCTCGCGCTCGCGGTCGACCACCAGCCGGGTCGCGACCGACTGCACCCGGCCGGCCGAGAGGCGCGGCATGACTTTCTTCCACAGCACCGGGCTGACCTCGTAGCCGTAGAGCCGGTCGAGAATGCGCCGGGTCTCTTGGGCGTCGACCAGGTCGATGTCGAGTTCGCGCGGGTTGGCCACGGCTTCGGCGATGGCCTGGGGGGTGATCTCGTGAAACACCATGCGACGCACCGGCACCTTGGGCTTCAACTGCTGCAGCAGGTGCCAGGCGATCGCCTCGCCCTCGCGGTCTTCGTCGGTGGCGAGCAGCAGTTCATCGGCGGTGGCGAGTTTGGCCTTGAGGTCGCGAATGGTGCCCTTCTTGTCGGCCTGCACCACGTAGAGCGGCTCGAAGTCGTTGTCGACGTTGACGCCGGTGCGTGCCCACTTCTCGCCCTTGTACTTGGCGGGCACCTCGGACGCGCCGGTGGGCAGGTCGGCCACGTGGCCGCGGCTCGACTCGACGACATAGCTGTTGCCGAGGAAGCTCGCGATCTTGGTCGCCTTGGCCGGTGACTCGACGATCACCAGCGCCTTGAAGCCTGCTGTTGCCACGGATATCTCTCTAGTGCGGTTAAGGGTTCGAGGGCAGGGCCCCCCGGTGGGAATGGTAGCCACAAAGGTCGGCGGCTCAACCACCAGGGGCCAAATCCTGCGCGTTGCACAGCATTTACCCAGGCATGTGGGCGCGCGCCCTCGCCGAACCACCAACAACGGACCCACTGTGTGATCCCGGCGAACGCCGGGATCTCAGAGAACCGCCGACTCGCTGGTTGAGCGTGTCGAAACCTCAGGCGGGGGTCTCCACACGCTCCACCAACAACGCGCCCCACTGCGTCATCCCGGCGCACGCCGGGATCTCAGAGGCCGACCGTCGGCACCAGATAGCCCTGCTCGATCAGCCGGCGCAGGCGGGGCAACAGGTCGGGGATCAGGGCGTCCGCGTCGACGTCGAGCAGGTCGGCGACGGCCCCGATCAGCACCCCCACCGGCAGGTCGCCGTCGCAGGCCCCGACCACCGCGGCCAGGCCGGTGTCGACCTCGGCGGCCCGCCCGAAGCCGGTGCTGCGACGCAACACGATGTGGTCGGGTTCGGCGGCGCCGGGGCGTCCGAGGGTTTCTTGGGTGACGTCGTCGGCCACCACGAGGGTGGCGGCCAGTAGGGCCGCGTCGGGCTGCCGGGCGGCGGTCAGTGCTGCCGGGTGGGCCGCGAAGGCGGGGCCGACCGGTTGGTGCACCTGGTGCGGCCACTCCTCAAAGGTGAGCGACGGGTCGTCCCGTTGTTCGTGGTAAAGCGTGAGCCAGCCCATGCCGACGCCCACGATGCCCAGCTGAGTGAAGTAGGCGGCCCATTCGGCGTAGCGGGGGGCGTACTCGGGGGTGCCGGTCAGCCCGGCGTCGGCCAGCCACAGTTCGATGTACTCGTAAGGGTCGAGGCGTTCGCGCTGCAGCACCATGGCGTCGCATCCGGTCGGTGCGATCCAGTCGGCGAGGCGGTCTTGCCAGGGCTGATCGGCGGTGATCGCCCAGTTGCCGAGCACCTGCAGGGCGCCACCGGGGTTGAGGTGCGTCGGTGCGCCGGTGACCACGGCGCGCATCAGTCCGTCGGCGGTGTGGTCGCCCTCGCGGTACACCAGGCGGCGGCCGGTGGGCGGCGACATCACGTACGGCGGGTTGGTGACGATCAGGTCGAAAGTGTCGGCGTCGACGGGTTCGTAGAGCGAGCCCTGCCGCACGTCGACCTGTACGTCGTTGAGGGCGGCGGTCAGTTGGCTCATGGCGCAGGCACGCGGGTTGAGGTCGGTGGCCACCACGTGGGCTGCGTGGGTGGCCAGGTGCAGCGCCTGAACGCCGCAGCCGGCGCCCAGGTCGAGGGCCCGGTCGACGGGCATGCGCATGGTGAGCTGGGCCAGCGTGATGCTGGCGGGCGACAGGCCCAGCACGAAGTCGGCGCGGGGACGGGCCAGCCGGCCGTCCAGGGTCGGGGTGAGGTCGGACGCCAGCCACCCGCTGTGGGTGCCCCCGGCATGCTCGAAGTCGTAGGGCCGCAGCTCGACGGCGGCCCGAGCACGAGCACCGTCGAGTTCGACCAGCTCAGGGGCGTCGGCGGCCGGGCCCAGAACGGCTTTCAACGCGTCGGCTTCGACGACCTGTTGCAGCGCGAACGCGCGAATCAGGGTGGCCTGGGGGTCGCGGGCGCCGTGCAGAGCAGCTTCGGACGGCACGGTCGAGTTGCGCGCTAGCCCGTCGAGGCCTTCGGGGCCGAGCCGGGCGGCGACGCCGTCGTAGGTGTAGCCGGCGTCGCGCAGCCGGTCGGCCAGGTCGCGGGCGAGGTCTGGATCGAGCACGGCACTAGGCTTCCACGGGTGACGGGTTCGGTGCTGCTGCGGCGGGTCAGGCTGGTCGATCTGGACGGCTCGAAAGGGTCGGCTGAGCCGATCGACGTGGCGATTCGGGCCGGGGTCATCGAGGCGATCGGGCCCGTGTTGCCGAGTGCCGAACTCGAGGTGGTCGAGGGCGAAGGCCGCTGGGCCATTCCCGGTTTGTGGGACGCCCACGTGCACGCCGCGCAATGGGTGCGCACCGGGCGCATGCTGCCGCTGGGTTCAGCGACGCGAGCAGAAGGCGTGCTGGCCGCGGTGGCCGGCGCCGTCGAGAACGTCGCTTCGGGGCGGACGTTGCTGGGCTTCGGCTACCGCTCGGCCGGCTGGCCGCGACCCGGCACCGTTGCCGAACTCGACGCGGTGAGCCGGGGCCGGGCGGTGGCGCTGGTGTCGGGCGATGCGCACAACGGGTGGCTCAACTCGGCGGCGTTCGACCTTCTGGGGGTGCGGCGACGGTCTGGACCGGTGAGCGAGAACGAGTGGTTCGAGTTGCTGCGCCGACTGGACGAGCTGCCGGGCGCGGCGCCGGAGCCGTCGGATTTCGTCGAGCCGATGGCGGCTCTGGCGGCCATCGGGGTGACGGGTCTGATCGATTTCGAGTTCGAGAACTCGTTTCTCGACTGGCCGGCCAGGTTCGCGGCCGGTGCCGACGCGGTGCGGGTGCGCGCGGGCGTCTACCCGCACCAACTCGACGAGGTGATCGGGCTGGGGCTTCGCACGGGTGACGCGTTGCCCGGCACCGGCGGGCTGGCGACGATGGGGCCGTTGAAGATCATCTCCGACGGGTCTCTGGGCAGTCGTACGGCGTGGACGCGTGAGCCGTACTCCGATCGTCCAGCCACCCCCGAGCACCCGTGCGGCCAGTCGAACTACGCCTTCGACGAACTGCGTGAGTTGCTGTCGCGGGCCAAGGACGCGGGGCTGCAGGTGGCACTGCACGCCATCGGCGACCGCGCCAACGAGGTGGCCATCGACGCCTTCGCGGCGAGCGGCGCGCGGGGATCGATCGAGCACGCACAACTGATCACGCCGAGCGACGTACGGCGGCTGGCCCAGTTGGGAGTGCGGGCGAGTGTGCAGCCTGCGCACCTGTTGGACGACCGCGACCTCACCGAGCGGGTATGGGGCGAACGGGCATCGAACGCCTTTCCACTACGCACGATGCTGAACGCCGGCGTCGAGTTGGCGCTGGGTTCGGACGCCCCGGTGGCCGCGCTCGACCCATGGCTGGCGATCGCGACGGCCGTGCATCGCAGCGGTGACGAGCGGCCGGGATGGCACGCCGAGCAGTCGTTGACGGCGCCTGAGGCGCTGGCCGCTTCGGTGGACGGCCGCCGACTGGTCACGGGCGGCGTGGGCGACGTGGTGCTGCTCGACCACGATCCTCTGGCGCTCAGCGACGACTCGGCAGCCGCCGCCGCTTCGCTGAGGGCCACCCGTGCCGCCCTGACGGTGTGCGCGGGACGGGTCACGCACGCCGCTTGAGTTTCACTCACGCGTCGTGGGTCGCGTTTCGTGCGGGTACTCGGTATGGCTGAAGAGATCTCCAAGTCACTCCAGCCGTCCGCGTCGCCCAGTCCCGCCCGGGACTCCGTCATCCCGGGCTTGCCCCGGGATCTCCAAGCCGGCACCCCTCGCCCCCGTCACACCAGGCTCCTCTCACGCGCGGCCACCCCGTCATCCCGGGCTTGCCCCGGGATCTCGAAGCCGACACCCCAGCCCCCGATCACACCAGGCTCGCCCGGGATCCCTCACGCGCCGCGACCCCCGTCATCCCGGGCTGCCCCGGGATCTCAAGACCGCAGCGCTTGCGCCGATCTGAACGCCGTCGACCTCCGCGCATATTCACGCGCGCTTCTGTCGGCCGATCGTGGCACCCTGAGGGCATGGCCGTGCCCGAGTGGATCGCGAACGCACCCGAGGTGCGGCACGTGCATCATCGGCCGGCGCGTCTTGGGCTCACCGCCGAGGTGCCCGCGTGGGTATCCCCCGGCGCGCGTGCGGCGTTGGCCGAACAGGGCATCACCGCGTTGTGGCAGCATCAGCGAGTGGCCGCCTCGGCGGCCTTCGAAGGCCGACACGTCGCGATCAGTACCTCGACGGCTTCGGGTAAGTCGCTGGCTTACCTGTTGCCGATCTACGCCGCCACCGCCGAGGGCACGATCGGGCACGACGTTGCAGTGCATCGTTGGGCACCGGCGACCCGTGCCCACACCGCCCTGTACCTCGCACCGACCAAGGCGCTGGCCCACGACCAGGCTCGGCGGGCCCGTGAGTTCGGCGGCCAGTCGTGGCGGCTCACCACCCTCGACGGCGACTCCGAGGCCGAGGAACGGCGGTTCGCCCGCGACTTCGCCACGTTCGTGCTGACCAATCCCGACATGCTGCACCGCTCGGTGTTGCCGGGCCACGACCGTTGGCAGGGTTTCTTGCGTTCGCTGCGTTACGTGGTGATCGACGAGGCCCACCGCTACCGCGGCGTGTTCGGCGCCCACGTGGCTTCGGTGCTGCGGCGATTGCGGCGACTCTGCCGGCACTACGGCGCCGACCCGGTGTTCATCAGCGCGTCGGGCACCATCGCCGAGCCGGCCCGCCATCTCGAGCGGCTGGCCGGCGTGTACGACGCCCTGGCGGTGGATCGCGACAGTTGCACCCGTCCGGCACTCGACTTCGTGGTCTGGCAGGCTGCGGCCGACCCGCATCGCGAGGCTGCGGCCATGCTCACCCGGCTGGTCGACAACGGCTACCAGGCGTTGGCGTTCACCACGTCGCGCATTCAGGCCGAACTGGTCGCCGACCAGGCCCGACGGCACTGCATCGACCCCGACGGCATCGCCTCGTACCGGGCCGGTTACCTGGCCAACGACCGGCGCGAACTCGAGGCGGCCCTGTCGACCGGACGGCTGCGCGGCGTCGCGTGCACCAACGCCCTTGAACTCGGGGTCGACATCACCGGCATGGACGCCGTGCTCTCGATCGGCTTTCCCGGCTCGTTGGCCGCCCTGTGGCAGCAGGCGGGCCGGGCCGGCCGTGACGGACGCGACGCGTTCGCCATGCTGATCGCCCGCCCCGATCCGCTCGACACGTGGCTGTGCGATCACCCGGAAGCGCTCTTCGAGTCCCCCATCGAAGCCACCGTGCTGCACCCCCAGCAGCCGGCGGTGCTGTCGGCGCACCTCGCCGCAGCCGCTCAAGAACTGGCCCTGACCAGCGGCGACGAGCAGTTCTTCGGCCCCACGATGCTGCCCATTCTCGAACGCCTGGCCGACCGTGGTGTGCTGCGACGCCGCGGCGACGCCTGGTACTGGACCTCGCAGCAGCGGGCCGTCGACTCCATCGACCTGCGCTCGATCGCCGGCACCGGCGTCGAGATCGTGCAGAGCGCCACGGGCCGCGTGATCGGTCAGGTGGACGCCACTGCCGCCGACCGCACGGTGCACGAGGGCGCGGTGTACCTGCACCAGGGCGAGCAGTGGCTGGTCGAGCAGTACGACCTGGCCGCGGGCGTGGCGCTGTGCCGCCAGCAGCGTGCCGAGTGGTTCACCCAGGCCCAGGGCACCACTGACGTGCGCATCATCGGTACGGACCGCCAGCGCACGCTGGGCGATGCAACGCTGTTCGCCGGCACCATTGAGTTGACGTCGCAGATCACCGGCTATCTGCGCCGCGACAGCGTGACCGGCGCAGTGTGGGACTCCACACCCCTTGACCTGCCCCGGCGCACGTTTCGCACCCGCGCACTGTGGTGGACGCTGCCGTCCCCCGACAGTAAGCACGCCCACGGACTGGACGAGCGCGACCTGGCCGGCGGGCTGCACGCCGCCGAGCACGCCGCCATCGGCTTGCTGCCCGGCTTCGCCCCCTGTGACCGCGGTGACATCGGCGGGCTGTCGACGGTGCACCACACCGACACCGGAGCGCCGACGGTGTTCGTGCACGACGGGCTGCCCGGCGGGTCGGGGTTCGCAGACGAGGGCTACAGGGTTGCCGAACGCTGGCTCGCGGCCACCCTGCAACTGCTCGAAGCCTGCGGCTGCGACAAGGGCTGCCCCCGGTGCGTTGTCTCGCCGGCCTGTGGCTCGGGCAACCACCCCCTCGACCGCGTGGCGGCCATCGCGGTGCTGCGGCCCATGGTCGCCGGCTCGACGGAGGCCCCTCACGGCACCCCCGTGACGCTGCCCGCGTAGGCGACCGCTGCCACTCCCTCGGGCAGACCGGGGAGCCGCCAGCCCACAGAGCGCCGGACGTTCACCTCGACCACGAAGTCGATCAGGTCACCGGTCACCTCACAGCCACTCACCTCCACCTGATTGAGCGCGGCCACCCGGCGAGACTCGGCGCAGGCGTCCGAGCCCTGGGCCTGCGCCTGGGCACCCGACACAGCCACCAGATCGGCCGCTTGGCGCACCGACCGTGCCGTGGCTGCGTAGGTCAGCCCGAGCAGGCCAACGGCCGCCACCGTGACGAGCGCCATCACAATGGCGACGGCCAACACCGTGCCCACCCCTCGCTCGCCCGCCCGCGGTGGTCGGCTGCGACGCCCGCAACCAACGTGACGGTTCGTGCCCTCGTCGACGACCATGTCACGCCCCTTCTCTTGCTACGACCGCACGGGCGCTCAGGGGCATCGCCGGAATCCACAGACCCCAGGGCTGCGAGTTGAGCTCGGCGATCACCACCACGTCGCGGCCGCTATTGCTCACCCGAACCCGCGTGCCCACAGGAGCGTCACGTTCGGCGCGCGCGGCGGCCGCCGTGTCGTCACGAGCCCGCTGCCGCGCCACCTCGCCGGCCGTCGCCTGTAACTCGCCCAGCTGCACCACGAGGGCCAGCAGGTAACACAGCCCGAGTGCCACGACGGCTGCGAGCATGACTCCGAAGGCCACCTCGAAGCTGACCATGCCGCGCTCCGATTTCATACCCCACCCCCTTAGGCGGCGAGGGCGGCCCCGCACAGAGCCGCCCCCGGCCGGTCACCGCTTGATGAAGCTCTGGATCCAGTCGATGATCTGGCTGACGGTGTCGGCGACCTCACCCGAGAACGCGCCGCCCGTCACGAAGCTGATCACGACGCCGACGATGCACACCACGGCAATCGTGCCGAGGGCGTACTCCGCCGTGGTCATGCCCCGCTCACTACGGGTGACGGCCACGATCTGGTTGAACATGGGATTCTCCTTTCGGTCCCCCGGCGGGGGTTCGTCCTCAGTGTGGGCACCACGCTCGTGAGATGTTCATCGCCGATCGGCGCCTGTGGATAACGCGCCGGAGTGCTGAAATCTGTGGACAAGCGGGTCCGGAGATCTCGGCCAGTCACCCCCACCTGAGAGAGTCCGGCGTCCGCCGGAATGGCGAAGCGCCGGCTCACAGTGCCTTCGCTGCAGTAGTCGTTCGCTCCCACGCTCGACGAGATTCCGACGTCCGCCGCCATGACGGGACGGACCGCATTCACCCACCCACCACCGGTCGCCTCACCTCTCACGTGAGAGATCCCGACGTGCACGGGAATGACGAACGCAGCCGGTTGTCAGCCGAACAGGTGCAGGGCCGCACCGGCGATGATCGGCACCACCCCGATCAGCAGAAACGCCGGCAGAAAGCACACCATCAGCGGCATCACGCTGCTCACGCCGGCGCGCCGGGCGCGGGCCTGGGCGGCGGCGTGCAGAGTGCGTTGAGCCTCGCGGGCGTGCTGCCGCAGCAGCGGCGCCAGCGCCACCCCGCTACCGGCCGCGTGCCCCAGTTCGCGGGCCAACGACTCGAAGGCCGGGTGTCTGCGGCCCAGTTCATGCCACGCGTCCTGCTCAGGAGTGCCCAGCCCAACCGCGGCGTCGAGCCGAGCCAGCACCTCGCCCACCGGCCCTCGCAGTCCCTGCGCCACGGCCGCCACGGCGTTGCGTAGGGGCAGGCCGGCCTCCAGGCACACCGCCAGCAGCGTGCAGACAGCCGGAAGGGACGACACAACGGCCAATTCTTCGCGGCGTCGGGCGGGTGACCCGAGTCGTCCGAGACCCACGAAAACGACGATGCCGAGCAGACCACCAAGCAGGACGGCCCTCGAAGCCTCGCCCTGCACGCCGAACACCACGCAGCCGACGATCGCGGCTGCTGCCGCGCGCGTCACCGTGCTGGGCGCACCCTCGACCGGTGTGAGCCACCCGCGAAGCCCGCTGGAGGGGTGGCCGCTGTCGACCACCTTCACCAGCGTGTGGTGCCGACCCGGTGCCACGATCAGGTACACCGCCACTGCTGCGGCGAACGCGGCCAGCAGCACCAGCTGTGCTGAACTCATCGCAGTTGGCCCGCCCGGTCGGCCAGCTTCTCGCTCCACACCACGCCGGCGACTGCCAGAGCCACCCCGAGGGCCAGGCACCACAGGCCGCCGACCGACGAGATGAGAAAGGCCACCGGGTCGCCACCGATCAGGTACCCCATGCCCAGGCCGACCAGCGGCAGAAACCCGAGCAGCCGGCCCGTCATGCGCGCGGCGGCCAGTTCGGTGCCGACGCTGCGGCGCAGTTCGCGCTCGTCGATCAAGCGGGTGGCTAGATCGTCCAGAAACGTGGTCATCGACGCGCCCGTGCGTTGTGCGATTCGCCACGTGGCCGCGAGGCCGCACAAGCCCTCGTAGCCGGGACGATCACCGACTCGTTGCAGTGCTTCGGTGAGATCGCCCCCGATACGAAAGTGCGCCGCCGATTCGGCGAAGCACGGTGCGCTTTCGGCCACCAGCCCCAGCGCGCGGGCCGGCGGATGACCGGCGCGCAGCAGAGCCGCCAATTCGCTGCTGCCCCGGGCGACCTCGTCGGCGGCACGGTTGCGCTGGTGAGCGCGGTGGGCCTGCGTGATGGTCCAGACCGCCGTGGCCGAGCATGCGGCGGCAACGCCACTCAGCACCGCGCCGCGGTCGCCGGCCAGCAGCCAGCCCGCCACCGTGATGAACAGCACCCCGATGAGAAGCACGGGGATCAGCCGCACGGGGCGCTCGGGGCGGGTGGCGCGGGCACGCACCAGCACCCGACGCCAGGGCCTCAAGGGCCTCCACAGCGCGACCGCGGCGACCAGCAGCAACCCGCTCAACGCGGCCATCGCAGTGCCTTCGCCAACTCCGCCGCGCCGGGGTGCTGCACGGGGTCACCGCAGGGTGGGAACTCCCAGCCGGGCACCGGACGGCACAGGGCAGCCGCCTCGCCCCACTGCAGCAACGACAGCTCCTGCACCCAGCGCCGTCCGTCGGGCAATCGGGTGATGTGCACCAGCACGTCGAGCGCCGCGGCGGCCTGGGCGTGCAGCGCCGCGCGGGGCAGTCCGCCCAACGCCGCGAGCGCTTCGAGTCTGGCCGGCACGTCGGCGGCCGAGTTGGCGTGCACGGTGCCGCAGCCGCCCTCGTGGCCGGTGTTCAGGGCGGCGAGCAGGTCGGCCAACTCAGCACCGCGCACCTCGCCGACCACTAGGCGGTCCGGTCGCATACGCAGCGCCTGCCGCACCAGCGTGGCCAGATCGACCGCACCCGCACCTTCGGCGTTGGCGGGTCTGGCCTCCAGCCGCAGCACGTGCGGATGGGCCGGCGCGAGTTCGCGCGAGTCTTCGACCACCACGATGCGATGGCTGCGGTCGACTAGGCCCAGCAGGGTGGCGAGCAGGGTGGTCTTGCCCGAACCGGTGCCGCCCGAGATCAGAAACGCACCCCGTGCCGCCACCAGCGCCTGCAGCAAGCGCGCAGCCTCTGGGTGCATGGTGCGGTTGGTCACCCAGTCGTCCAGAGTGAGGCTGGTGCGAGCCGGCACCCGCAGTGACAGGCAGGTGCCCACGTCGGTGAGTACTCCGAGCAGCGCGTGTACCCGGGTGCCGTCGGGCAGCCGCGCGTCAACATACGGCGCTCCTTCATCGAGGCGGCGACCGACCACCGCGGCCAGCCGCACCGCCAGCCGGCGCACGTCGTCGTCATCGACGAACGGGCTCTCGACCGCCTCGAGGCCGCCGCCCCGGTCGATGTAGACGTGCTGCGGGCCGTTGACGAGCACATCGGTGACGCCGCGCAGGCCGAGCAACTGCTCCAACGGCCCCGCACCGGCGCTTTCTCGGCGCAGTGCATCGACCGTGTCGCGCACCGTGTTCTCGGACACCAGCAACCCGAGCCCGCGCAGCGCCCCCGCCACCGAGCCGGGGGTCAGGTCGGCACCGGTGCGCCCCAGCACCGAGCGGATGTCTTCGAGCGGCAGGCTGGTCATGCCGCCTCCAGCAACCGGTCGCACAGGGCACCCAACCCTCCGCGCCGCCGACCCAGCGGCGGCCGCTCGCCGCGTTCGGCCGCGGCGGCCAGCCGTGGGTCGTGCCGCAGCCGGCCGGCGACGGGCAGCCCCAGCACGTCTTCGGCCACGTCGTCGGGCAGGCGGGCGGGCGGTAGCTGGCGCACCACCAGTTCGGCTTCGGACGGTTCGAACGCGCGGAGCGCCTGACCGGCGGCCGCCAGCCCTCGGACGCTTCCGCCCACCACGACCAGGGTGCGGGACGCGTGGCGCACCGATTCGCGCGCCGCTGCCCCGACCCAGCGGCCGGGGTCGATGACGACGTGGTCGTACGTGCGCTGCAGCGAGCCGAGTACCGCGGTGAGTGGTTCGCGGGCCAGGTCGAGGTCGGGCCCTCGGGCCATCGACACCACGGCCACCCCGTCGACGACCGGCAGAAACTCGCGCAGATCGCCGAGCACTCCCTCGGCAGCAGTGAAGCGCGGCCACCGCCAGCCGGTGGTCTGCTCGGCCCCGAGCAGCAGGTCGATGCCACCGCCCAACCGGTCGGCATCGACCAGGGCCACCGACGACCCCGACTTGGACGCCGTCCAGGCCAGTGAGGCGGCCAGCGTCGAGGTGCCCACGCCGCCCGAACCGCCGAGCAGCACCGTCACTCGCCCGGTGCCCTGGCTGCCCGGACCGGCCAACACCGTCGACAGCCAGGCCCGCCCCTCGGGCAGCACGATCACCTCGGCCCCCAACGGCATCGACCACAACGCGGCCGCCCCCACGTCACGCCCGACCAGAAACACGCGGTCTCGGCGCGGCAGGGCCAGTGCCGCGACCTCGGCCGCGGCATCGACCCCGACGAACACGGTCGAAGCCGTCTGCCACCGGCCGCCCAGTTCGCTCGGGTCGCACAGGGCGGGGCGCTGACCCAACGCCACCGCCGCCGTGGTCACCAGGTCGCGCACCTCGGCATTGGCCGAAACCACCATCACGTCGTCCACGCCGATCAGTTTGAACACCAACACCGCTCGGGTGTTCAAACTGATCGGCGTGAAGGTGATCGTCGACATCCGGCCACGCGCGGCACCACGGTGCGTCGGCCCCGTACGATGCCAGCGTGACCACCTCGAGCCTGCCGAACGCCCTCGACTGGCTCGTCGAGGGCTCGAACGGCCCCACGCTGGTGATCGGACGCTCCGCATCGCCTTTTGCGGCGGGTCTGGCCGGCCAGCCCCTCACGCTGGTCGATCGCGACCGTGCCGGCGTTTCCGCCATGCTGCGCCGCGCCCCCTCGGCCATTCCGCTGGTGGCCGCCGCCGAGGCCCTGCCGCTGGCGCCGTGCACGTTCGAGCGCGTGCTGCTCGCCCAGAGCTTTCACCAGTTGGCGCCCGGGCTGGCCCTTTCGGAGTTCGCCCGCGTGCTGCGTCCCGGTGGCCGCCTCGGCATCAGCTACACGGTTCGCGACGACTCGGTGCCGTGGGTGAAACGTCTGGTGGCGCTGGTGCGTCAGGTCGACGCGCAGGCGATGAGCGGCGACTACGGCACCGATTCGCTGCAGGCGCTCGACGACAGTGCCTACTTTCCCACCGTCGAAACCCGGGCGTTCAGGCGCTGGGTGCCGATCGATCGGGACGGGCTGCTGTCGATGGTCGAACGCACGCCGGTGGCCCAGCAGTTGGACGACGCCACCCGCGACGCGTTGCTGGCCGACGTCGCCGCCCTCTACGAGAACGCGGCCCGCCCGCCCGAGCCGCTGCTGCTGCCCTACCGGGTGCTGTGCTGGCGTGCCCGGGTCGATCACACCGAGTTGACCGCTCCGCTCGACCTGCCAGACGACGGCCTGCAGATTCAGCTCTGACCGCCGCAACGCCGCTCGGTGACCGTCTGCACGCTCGCCGACCCCAAGATCGGTCCCAAAGGAGGCCAGACAGCCCGTCGGCTGCCCACTAGGCTGAACGACACAGCAGCGAAAGGGCGGCTTTCACATGGCGAACCAGCTAGACATCGCGGACGCGATCAAGGCCATTCAGGCCGACGTCACCACCATCGTGCGCGGCGAGGTCGAACTCGCCAAGGCCGAACTGGTGCCGCAGGTGAAGTCGGCCGGTATCGGCGCCGGCTTGTTCGGTGCTGCGGGCTACTTCGGCATCAACGGGCTGGCGCTGGTGTTTCTGGGCCTGTCGGCGCTGGTTGCGAACTGGTTCGCCACTTCGCTGGGCTGGGCGCCGTTCCTGGCCGCCTGCATGGGCTTGGTGATCATGGCTGTGGTGCTGTTCCTGATCGCCGGCGTACTGGCGCTGGTCGGCAAGAACAAGGTCGCCGCCGCCAAGGGCCCGCAGGCCACGATCAAGCAGGCCGAAGACTCCGTCGACGCGGTCAAGGACGCACTCGCGCGCGGCCAGTCCCAGGCTGAGGCCGAAGTCGAGGCTCGCAAGGCCGCCCGCAAGGCCGCCCCGAGCATCACGGCAGGAACGTCGACGAGGCCCACCTTCGTACCGCCCGGTTCCTGAGCAGAACCCAGCGAATCGCCGATCAAACGCGGGCCGTTGGTTGAGTGTCTCGAAACCCCTGGCCGCAACGGGTCTCGACAAGCTCGACCAGCGAAGACAAGCTCAACGAAGGCGCCAGAACGCACGCCTCACAGCCTGAATCACGACCCGACCAGGTAGACCGCCGACTCCCACGGCCGCAGCACGTCCACCGTCGGCTGCTCGTGGGTCGCGATCAGCACCTCGGCCCCGGTGACGTCCGGCACGTCGCCCGGTTGCAGCCGCACCTCGTGCGACGACATGTTGGCCACCGTCACCAGCACCTGATCGCCCAGCGTGCGCGTGTAGGCGAAAATCTGCTCGTGGTCGGGCAGCAACAACTCGAACCGACCCTCACGCACCACCTCGTGGTCGTGCCGCAGCCCGATCAGCCGTCGGTAGTGGTGAAACACCGAGCCGGCATCGGCCCTTGCCGCGTCGGCGTTGATGGTGACGTGGTTGGCGTTCACGGGCAGCCACGGACGTCCTGACGTGAAGCCGGCGTTCGGGCCCTCGGTCCACTGCACCGGAGTGCGCGCGTTGTCACGACTCTTGGCCGCCAGCCCGGTGAGCACCGCTTCGACCGGCAACCCGGCAGCCGTCGCCAGCCGGTAGAAGTTCACCGACTCGATGTCGGCGTACTGTTCGGCCTCGGTGTAGCCCGCGTTCGTCATGCCCAGTTCCTCGCCCTGGTAGACGTACGGCGTGCCGCGCAGCATGTGCAGCACCGTGCCGAGCGTCTTGGCCGAGGTGACCCTGAACTCGTCGGAGTCGTCGCCGAACCGGCTGACGACCCGCGGCTGGTCGTGGTTGTTCCAGTACAGCGAGTTCCAGCCGTCATCGGCCAACCCGTACTGCCACAACGCCAGGTTCGCCTTGAGGTCGGGCAGGTGCAGCGGGGCCAGAAAGAACTTGCTCACCCCCGGCTGCTGGTCGAGGCTCATGTGCTCGAAGGTGAACACCATGCCCAGCTCGTCCGCCTCGAACGAGGTGTACCGGCGGGCGTGGTCGACGTCGACCGCGAGCATCTCGCCCACGGTGAACAGTTGCCGCTGCGACAGCCCGACGGCGGCGTTCATCTCTTTGAGGAACTCCTCCAGCCGCGGCCCGTTGGCCACCATGCCCGGGTCGTAACACAGCCCGCCCAGCCCGGGCGTCGGCTCGCCGTCGACCAGCGGCAGGGTCTTGCTGATCAGGTTGATCACATCCATGCGAAAACCGTCGACGCCGCGCTCGACCCACCAGTTCATCATCGCGTAGACCGCCTGGCGAACCGACGGGTTCTCCCAATTGAGGTCGGGCTGCTTGCGGCTGAACAGATGCAGGTAGTACTCACCCGACGCCTCGTCGTACTGCCACGCCGAGCCGGTGAAGTACGACCCCCAGTTGGTCGGCTCGGCACCCTCGGCACCCGGCTCGAAACCCTCACGGGCGGGTCGCCACACATACCAATCGCGCTTGTCAGAGGCAGGGTCACGACTGTCGATGAACCACTGGTGCTCATCAGAGGTGTGGTTGACCACCAGATCCATCACCAGCTTCATGCCCCGCTGATGCAGGGCCGCGATCAACTCGTCGACGTCGGCCAGCGTGCCGAACAACGGGTCGATGTCGGTGTAGTCGCTGATGTCGTAACCGTTGTCGTCTTGCGGCGAGCGGTAGATCGGCGACAGCCAGAGCACGTCGACACCAAGAGCGCTCAGGTGGTCGAGATGATCGATGATGCCGCGCACGTCGCCGATGCCGTCACCGTCACTGTCGGCGAACGATCGGGGGTAGATCTGATAGACCACGGAACTCTTCCACCACGTCATACCACGATCCTGCCGCAGGGCGTCCATCACCGCCACTGGACGGAAATCACGCCACTTTCGCCGGCCACGGCGAAGCGGCGGCACAACCCTCCAGTGGCGCTCAGCTACCGGCGGCGTCCGCGCAGAAAGCGCTCGGGAATCTCGGCCAGCCGCTCGCGGCGCCACGGCCGGGTCCAACCGGCCAGGTCGAACAGCCCGTCGAGCAGGTAGGCGGTGAACCCCCACACGAACAGTTCGCCGACCACGAAACCGGGCCCCTCGAAGCCCGACTCGTGCCTCCAGGTGACCCGGTTGGCCGGGTCGAGCAGCACGTCGAGGGGCACGCTGTGCACCGCCGCGATCTCGCCCACGTCGACGGGCACCAGCGGTCGCGGCGCCTGCCACGCCCCCACCACCGCCGTCACGTCGAAGTCGGACGCCCGGACGTGCGCCGGCGGCAACACCCCCAACACGTCGATCTCGGACGGCGCCAACCCCACCTCTTCGTCGGCCTCGCGCAGCGCTCCGGCGACCGCCGACACGTCGGCCGGCTCGATGCCGCCGCCGGGAAAGGCCACCTGGCCGGCGTGGGTGCGCAGCCGGGCGTCCTTTTCGACCAACACCACGCTGGTGGCCTGCGGGTATTGGGCCAGCGCGATCAGCACCGCAGCCGGTCGCCCGCCCGCGGCCCGCCGCGACGCCACCGCGGCCGCCGCCTCGGGGCCGGCGAGCGCGGTGCGCAAGGGTTCGAGGTCGAACCGAGTCACAACGTCACACCGAGCTCGTCATGGGTGAGCTGCTTGAGTTCGTCGTAGGAGTGCACGCCGCCGATGTAGGTGCGCACCAGGCGTCCGTCGGCGTCGACGAACAGCGTGATCGGGATCGCCACCGGCAGTGCCAGCGCCGCGCCCAACCGTCGGTCGGGATCAGCCATTTGCGGGTACTTCCAACCCACCAGCGACGCGAACTCGACCGCCAGTTCGGGCCGCGGGTCGGCGTAGTTCAGCCCGAGCAGCAGCACCTTGCCCTTGCCGACCTGCGCGAACTCACGCAGAAACGGCGACTCGGCACGGCACGGCGCGCACCACTGCGCCCACAGGTTGATCACCATCGGTTTGCCGCGCAGCCCGGCCAACCGCACCGTCGAGTCGCCGCCCAGGCAGTCGAGCGTCAGGTCGGGCAAGCCGTCGGGTCGGGCCGCCACCGTCTCGGACGACTCGGGGCACGCCGCGATGCCGGCCGCCTTTCGTGCCTGCAGCACCTCGGCCTGCGTCGCCGGAACAAAGGTCGGGTCGGAGCTGGCCGATGGCTCTTCGACGCGCGTGATCGTGCAGCCGGCGAGCAGCATGAGCACCGCCACGGCCGCAGCCGACACGCGGGCCAAGCGAGATTCCGGCGTTCGCCGGAATGACGGAAGACGCCGGAACGACGGAGCGCGCCCGCGGCTCATCCGCGCGGCTCTCGCAGTAGTTTCACCGCGACCTTGGGGTCGGTGGGCCCCTCGCCGTAGCTGGGGCACAGGCGCGCCACCGGGCACGCCCCACAGGCCGGACGCCTCGCGTGGCAGCACCGGCGACCGTGCCAGATCACGTTGTGCGAGAGCTGCGTCCAGTCGCTGCGCGGGAACAGTGAGCCCACTTCGGCCTCGACCACGTCGGGCTTGGCCGAGTCAGACCAGCCGAAGCGTGCCGACAACCGCATGAAGTGAGTGTCGGTGGTGATGCCCGGCACGTCGAACGCGTTGCCCAGCACTACATTGGCGGTCTTGCGACCCACCCCGGGCAGCGTGACGAGGTCTTTCAGGCGCCCCGGCACCTCGCCGCCGAAGCGCTCCACCAGGGCGGCCCCCAGCTTGATCAGAGCGTCGGACTTGGCGCGAAAGAAGCCGGTGGGGTGAATCAACTGCTCCAGCGTCTCGCGCTCGGCCGCGGCGTAGGCGGCCGCGTTCGGGTAGCGCGCGAACACCGCCGGGGTCACCAGGTTGACCCGTTTGTCGGTCGACTGGGCGCTCAAAATTGTGGCGACCAGCAACTCCAGCGGGTTGCAAAAGTCGAGTTCACAGCGCGCGTCGGGGTAGGTGGCGGCCAGGGTGCGGTTGATCGCCCTGGCCCGCCTGACGAGCGCCGTGCGGGTTTCCATCAGAACGCCGCGGCGCTGGCCTCGACGACCAGTTCGAGTTCGACGGGTGCGTCCAGCGGCAGCACCGAGACGCCCACCGCCGAGCGTACGTGCACGCCGAGGACCCCGAAGATCTGGCCGAACAGCTCGCTGGCCCCGTTGGCGACCTGCGGCTGCGCGGTGAAGGACGGGTCGGAGGCCACGAACACCACCACGCGCACCACGCGTCGAATGTTGTCGAGGCCGCCCGCCTGAGCCGCAGCCGCGGCCAGGGCGTTCAACGCCGCCACCCGGGCCGCTTCGATCGCCACCTCGAGCCCGACCTCGGCACCCACCTTGCCGGTGGCGATCAGGGTGCCGTTCACGGTGGGCAACTGACCCGAGGTGAACACCTGCCCGGCGGAGGCGACCGCGGGCACGTAGGCGGCCAGCGGCCTGGCCACCGCAGGCAACACCAGCCCCAACTCGGCGAGACGCTGGGACGGCGTCAGGCCGTCCAGCTCGTCGTTCACCCGTCCTCCAGCGGCCGCTTCAGGTAGGCGACGAGGTTCTGCGGGTTGGGCCCCGGAACCACCTGCACCAGCTCCCACCCGTCGGCGCCCCACTGGTCGAGAATCTGCTTGGTCACGTGCACCAGCACCGGCACCGTGACGTACTCCCACTTGGTCATGGCGCAACCCTAATGCCCGGGGCCGACAGCGGTCGCCGCGTACGCTGGCAGGCATGCCAGAGCGCTGCCCGCTGCACATCGTGACCGGCAAGGGCGGCGTGGGCAAGACCACCATCGCGCTCGCGCTCGCCCTGCGGCTCTCGCGTGAGGGGGCCCGGGTGGTGGTCGCCGAGGTCGAAGGACGCGGAGGGCTCGCCTTGGCGTCAGGCAGTGCGGTCGGCCACGAGCCGAAGTTGCTGCTGCCCACCCGTAGCGGCCGCATCGAGGGCGTCCAGATCGACGCGCGGGCCTCGTTGGCCGGCTATCTGCAGCGTTACTACCGGCTCGGCTTCGCCGCGGACCTGCTGCAACTCGACCCGCTCGTCGACTTCGCCACCCGCATCGCCCCTGGCCTGCGCGACATTCTGCTGATCGGCCAGGTGACGCACCTCACCGAGACACACCCGGGCATCGACGTGCTGGTGCTCGACGCGCCGCCCTCTGGCCGCATCGGCTCGTTTCTCGGCGCCGGGGTCGGCTTGACCGAACTCACCGACGGCAGCCCGATCGCCGAGCAGGCCGCCTCGGTGATGGACGACCTGCGCGACCCGACCTGCCGCACCCACGTGGTGACGCTGCTGGGCGACCTGCCGGTGACCGAAACCATCGAAACCGTCGCGGCCCTGCAGGCACTCGACCTGCGGCTGGGCACGGTGATCGCCAACCGCTGCATCGCCGTTCCACCCGTGCCCGACCCGCTGCCAGGGGCCCCCGACGGCATCACCCCCGACGACTGGAATCGCATGACCGCCGCCCTGCTCGACGAGGCCGACCGGGCTCGTGGCCAGGCCGCGTGGCAGGCTCTGCTGCGTTACCGCACCGGGTTGGGCGTCACGTGCGTGGCCGACCACGACCCGTCCGGGCACGGTCTGAGCACGCTCGCCGACCAGCTGGAGCTCGCGTGACCGCCTTCGTGCCCGACCAGCTGCTCACCGACCCCAGGCTGCGGCTGCTGTTCTGCGTCGGCACCGGCGGTGTGGGCAAGACCACGCTGTCGGCGGCGCTGGCGGTGCGCGCCGCCCAACTGGGCCGTAAGGTCGTGGTGGTCACCATCGATCCCGCCCGGCGACTGGCGCAGGCGATGGGTTTGGACGACCTGGCGCACGAGCCGACGCCCGTGCCGTTGAGCGATGCCGTCGGCAGCCTCGAGGCGATGATGCTCGACGTGCGGCACGCCTTCGATCAGGCCCTCGCCGCCCAGAACACCCCTGAGGACGCCGAACGCATCAAGGCCAACCCCTTCTATCAGGCCCTGGCTGAGGCGTTCTCGGGCACCCAGGAGTACGTGGCGATGGAGAAGGTCGGCGAACTCTCCCGCCGGGCGGAGCAGGCCGGAACCTGGGATCTGATCGTGGTCGACACCCCGCCGAGCGCCTCGGCCCTCGACTTTCTCGACGGTCCGAATCGCCTCGAGGCCCTGGCGCACAACCCGCTGCTGCGCGTGGCGCTGGGCCTTCCCCGCGGCCCCTTCGCCTTTCTGGACGCCGGTGCGGCGCTGGCCACCAAGGCGCTCGACTCGATTCTGGGTGGACGCCTCTTCGGCGACCTGCGCACGTTTCTTCGGGTTTTCGAACGGGCCGTGCTGGGCTTCGAGGCCAACGCCACCCAGACCCGCACCCTGCTGAAGTCCGACCGGGCGGCGTTCGTGGTGGTGGCCGCACCCCGGCCAACCCCGGTGGGCGAGGCGGTCGCGCTGGCACGGCGGCTACGGCACGACGGGCTGCCGCTGCGCGGTGTCGTGATCAATCAGGTGACGCCGGTGGCGCCCACGTCAGCCGAGGCGCTGGCCGCGGCCGACCTGCACGCCGATCAGGCTCAGCAGCAGGTGCTGGCCCATCATCGGCGGGCGCAGCAGCGACGGGCAGCAGAGCGTGCGGCCGGCCGTCCGCTGTACGACATCGGTGTTCCGGTGGCCGAGGTGGCACTCGCGCCCGGCGGCGTCAGCGATCTGAGATCACTCAGCGAGTTGTGGCTGGGGCTGCAGCAATAGCCGCCGCCACGACGTGATCTCGGTGTGCTTGCGCAGCAGCCTGCGGCGTTCGCGTTCGGTCATGCCGCCCCAGACCCCCCACTCGATGCGATTGTCGAGCGCTTCTGCCAGACACATGGCTTTGACCGGGCAGCCGGCACAGATCGTGCGTGCACGTTTCTGCTCGGCACCGTCGGGGAACAGGTCGTCCTGCATGCCCCGACACTTGGCCTGCATCGGCCAACTATCGGTCTCCATGACTGTCATGGGTCATCACCTATTTCGGGGGAATCGGAACACCGGACCGCTACTACCGATTGTAGTGGTTGGCGTCGCACACGCAAAGTCGAGGTACGCGCAAATCAACGAAAACCCTGGCGAATCTTCAGCAACACGGTGCTCAACCGACGAATCTCTCGTCGGCGCCGCCACCCGGCACGGGGTTCGGCGGGCCGCAACTCAACGTTCACGTCCTTCTCAGGAGTCGATACGGGGCTCAGGTTGAGCGTCACGTAGTCTGGTGACCATGCGTTTGGGGAAGAGGCTCTACTCGCTGGTCATGTTTCTCGTGGTCAGCGTGCTCGGCGGTTTGTTGATCGCGGGGCTCGTCGTACCCGCCGCGGGTGTGTCGGCCGAGGTCAGCAAGTCCACCGCAGCGGCCATGGACGCCCTGCCGGCCGAATTGGTCGAGGTGCCTCTGGCGCAGAAGTCGAAGGTGCTGCTGGCCGACGGCTCGACGCTGGTCAACTTCTACGACGAGAACCGGCAGTACGTCACCCTCGACAAGATCGCCCCGATCATGCAGAAGGCGCAGATCGCGATCGAAGACCACCGCTTCTACGAGCATGGCGCCATGGACCTGCAGGGCACGCTGCGTGCGCTGGTCAGCACGGTCCGCGGCAACACCCAGGGCGCGTCCACCCTCACCCAGCAGTACGTGAAGATGTCGCTGATCAGCGCCGCGCAGGCCAGGGGTGACTCCGACGGCGTGCAGAAGGCGCAAGAGAACACCATCACGCGCAAGATTCAAGAGCTGCGCTACGCGATCGCCCTCGAAAAGCAGCTCACCAAAGACCAGATTCTCGAGCGCTACCTCAACATCGCCTATTACGGCGACGGCGCCTACGGCGTCGAAGCGGCCGCACTCAACTACTTCGGCGTGCACGCCAGCAAGCTGACCCTGCCCCAGGCCGCCTTGCTGGCCGGCATGGTGCGTAACCCGGTGGGCACCAACCCGCGCACCAGCGGCCTCGCGCTGGTGGCCAAGCAGCGCCGCAACGACGTGCTCGACCGCATGGCCCAGAAAGACGTGGGCGTGATCACCGCCCAAGAGGCGGCCGAGGCGAAGGCCACGGGGCTGGGGCTGGTGAAGCCCAAGAGCAAGCTGCACGGCTGCGCCAACAGCGAGTTCCCGTTCATCTGCGACTACGTGAAGCGCACCATGCTCGCATCCAGCAACCTCGGCGCCACCGTCGAAGACCGCGAGAACGCCCTGTACCGCGGCGGCCTCACCATTCGCACGATCATCGACCCGAAGGTGCAGCGCAAGACCGAGAAGGCGATTCGCAGCTACCTCGACCCGCGCGACCCCGTCGATTCGGTGATGGTCATGATCCAACCCGGCACCGGCCTCATCGTCGCCATGGCGCAGAACCGCCAGAAGATGGGCACCAAGACGAGCCAGACCTACTGGAACTACGCGGTCGGCAAGAGCATGGGTGGCGGATCCGGCTACCAGGCAGGTTCGACCTTCAAGATGTTCGTGGCGGCCGCCGCGTTGAAGAACGGACTCGGGGCGTACGGCAACATCAAGGTCAAGCCGCAGATGGACTTCAACGGCTGGAAGTTTCAGTCGTGCCAAGGCGCCGTCAGGGTGAACAAGCGCTGGAACGTGGTGGGTGTGGGTGGCACCTTCAACCTATTCACGGGAGCCACCAAATCGGTGAACGGCTACTTCGTGCAACTCGAGGCTGCAGCAGGCTTGTGCGAGGCCACCAAGATCGCGCAGGCGCTCGGCCTGCAGCCCTCCATCGACCCCAAGGGTGATGCGCTCACCAAGACATACAGCAACTACCCGTCGTTCACGCTCGGCGCGGTTGAGGTTTCGCCGATCTCATTGGTGAACGCCTACGCCACCGTCGCCGCGCGGGGTATTCGCTGCGAGCCCGTCATCGTCAAGTCGATCAAGACCGCTGCCGGTGGCGCGATCGAACCCCCCGACGCCAACTGCCGCCGGGTTCTCGACGAGGGCATCGCCGACGCCCTGGCCAAGGTGTTCCAGGGCCCCTTCCGCTCGGGCACGGCTCGTCCGGCACAAATCTCGGGCTACACGATCGCGGGCAAGACCGGCACGGTGCCAGACAACAAGGCCATTTGGACCGTCGGATTCACCCGCAACCTGGCCGGTGGCGGCATGATCAGCTACTCCAGTGATCCCCGGTTCAAGAAGTACTGGAGCGGGTATCGCAAGCAGGTCTACCTCAAGGGTGCACGCATGCAGCACTCCGGCCGCACCCTGTATGGCCTCTCCGGCCAAGAGGCGGGGGCACGCATCTTCAAACCTGCCTTCGCCGCGGCGCTGAAGGAGTTCCCGAAGGGTCCCGGCTTCGTCGATCCGCCCTACGGCATTCTCGCTGGTGAGAAGGTGGACGTGCCGAGCTGCTCGGGCGTCTCGAACTGCCGCACCGTGCTGCTCAATGCGGGCTTCGGGTCCTATACCGACACCATCGCGAGCAACACGCCCAAGGGCACGTTCCTCGGCATCAGCCCGTCGGGCGTGGCTGTGCGCGGCACCAGCATTCGCATTCTCATCTCGGCCGGCCCCAAGAAGGTGAAGAAGCCGAAGGACGACGTCAAGAAAGACGACAACGGTAGTGCGTCGCCCAAGCCGTCCCCGTCGCCCACCAAGAAGAAGTAGCCTTCCGACCGTGATCGGAGCCGTGTTGGGCCGCGTGGCGGCCGTTGGCGCGGCCTGCGTGGCCTACGGCTTCTACGAGGCCAGGCACTTCCTCGTCCGAAGGCAACGGGTGCCGATTCTGCCGCCGGGGTCGGCACCGCTGCGCCTGTTGCACGTGTCAGACATTCACGTGATGGCCCGGCAGGCCTACAAGACCGAGTTCATCAGCGCGCTGGCCGGGCTCGAGCCCGACCTGGTGGTGACCACCGGCGACAACTGGAGCGAGCAGGCGTCCCTGGAGCCCTTGATGCGGGCCTGGGGACGGCTGCGCGACGTGCCCGGCGTCTACGTGATGGGCTCGAACGACTACGAAGCGCCGACCTTTCGGCCGCCCATGGCGTACCTGATTCGCTCCACCGAGGGCCGCGCAGACCGCAACGAGCCGCTGCCGGTCGAGCAGTTGAAGGCGGCCTACTCCGAACGCGGCTGGGTCGACGTCGACAGCGGCCGCACGCTGATCACGGTGCGCGGCATCACGTTCGAGTTCCGTGGCACCGACGACGCTCACCTGGGCCGCGACGACTACGCTCTGGTGGCCGGCCCGCCGTCGGCCGAGGCGGACGTCTCGATCGGCGTCACCCACGCCCCCTACCTGCGCGTGCTGAACGCCATGACCGCCGACGGCGTCGAGCTGATCCTGGCCGGCCACACCCACGGCGGTCAGGTGTGTGTGCCCTACTACGGCGCCCTGGTCACCAACTGCGATCTCGACACCATTCGCGCCAAGGGTCTTTCGACCCACGCCCACGACGGGCACACCTCCTGGTTGCACGTGTCGGCGGGTATGGGCAGTTCGCCGTTCGCCACGTATCGGTTCGCCTGCCCGCCCGAGGTGACGGTGCTCACGCTCACCGCCTCGGACTCAAATGGCTGATCGCGAGCGACTCGTATAGACTGCTCGTCGGCCCGCGGGGCCTTCGGGGTGTGGCGCAGCTTGGTAGCGCGCGTCGTTCGGGACGACGAGGTCGCAGGTTCAAATCCTGTCACCCCGACCAGCGGTAAGCCGCTCTGACTCGACGAGACAGTCGATTCGGGCTGCGTTTCATCTCCGCGGAAACTTAACAAGTGACCGCGTAGATCTAGAGGGGTGCCTTCCCCCGGGGCCGGTTGGGGACAACCTACGCTGGTGCCTGGGGGTACTGAATGTCTCGATGTGTCTAACCACATGGCGGTCGAATGGTGGCTGCGCAAGGTAGCTGTCCCGGTCGCGGAGGCTACCCTGTCTGACCCGAACCGTTCTATGGCGGCCGAGGACGTGCGTGCCTACTTCGTTGGCGGGCGATCTGCTGGCGCAGGACGTGCGGTCTAGCTAAGAGGCGACACCTGACAGGCGGTTCGGCCAGTGGTCAACGATTCGCTGGATCGGTGCCAATCGGTCGGCGTAGTCCTAATGCCGCTGCAGAGTCGCAGTGCGTCCGTAGCGAAACTCCCACTTGCCAGTGGCCGAGAACAGGCAGGCAGCCACGACATCGAACGAATCGACGGCGTAGAAGCGAGACGCAGGGTCGCCCTTCGATGCGCGCGTCTTCGGCACTTCTACCTTGGGAGTGCCGTCCGCGAAGGGGTTGGGCTGGCGTTCTTGCGCTCGACCCGGAAGTAGCGCCCGTCCTTGAGCGTCACGTTGAAGTCGTGCATCGCGTCGATGTCCAGCCGTTCGACGTCAGCGACGTCCGGGTCGCTCCGCAGGAGCTGTTCCAGGTGGTGTTCCGCAACGCCACCGCGGACGGCTACGGCAAGTCGGTGGCGTCCCCGAATGATGTCGTCTGCACGAAACCACGACCCGAGGCTACCGAGGGGTGAGATCGAGCCGTCGCAGCAGTTGTGCGTTCAGCGCCACCAGGATCGTCGAGGCCGACATCAGCAGGGCACCCACCTCCATCGGCATGCTGATGCCGACGGGTGCCAACACCCCCGCCGCCAACGGCACCGACACGAGGTTGTACCCGGCCGCCCACCACAGGTTCTGCAGCATCTTGCGGTACGCGGCGCGCGACAACTCGATCACCGAGATCACCAGCCGCGGGTCGTTGCCCGCCAGAATCACGCCGGCCGAAGCGATCGCCACGTCGGTGCCGGCCCCGATCGCCAGCCCCACGTCTGCCTGGGCCAGCGCCGGTGCGTCGTTCACGCCGTCGCCCACCATGGCCACCCGCTGCCCTGCCTGCTGCAAGTCGGCGATGCGTGCCGACTTCTCTTCTGGACGTACCTGCGCCAGCACGGTGTCGACGCCCAACTCGCCGGCCACCTGCTCGGCCACGCCGCGTGCGTCGCCGGTGAGCATGGCCACCTTGATGCCCATCGCGTGCAACGCTTCGACCGCCTGGGCAGACTCCGGACGCACTTCGTCGGCCAGTTCGAGCGCTCCGACGACCGCGCCGTCGCGCACCACGAACAACCGGGTCGCCGCACGGTTATCCGAGTCGGGCAGCGGGTCTGCCACCCCGAGCTCATCGATCAATCGTGGGCCGCCGACCCGCACCTGAGCGCCGTCCACCGTGGCCTGCACGCCCAGGGCGGGCTCGGCCGAAAAGGCGGTCGCCGGGCTCAACGCCAACCCGCGCTCGGTCGCCGCCGTCACGATCGACCGGGCCAGCGGGTGCTCGCTGTCGGCCTCGGCAGCGGCCGCCAGTGCCAGCAGCCCGTCTTCGTCGAGGCCCGAGTCGGCGACGACCTGCACCCCCACCAGCCCCGGACGCCCCAACGTCAGCGTGCCGGTCTTGTCGAACACCACGGTGGTGATCGTGCGCATACGTTCGAGCGCCAAGCGATCTTTGACCAGAATACCCGCCCGGGCCGCGCGCTCCGTGGCGATCGCCGTCACCAGCGGAATGGCCAGCCCGAGTGCGTGCGGGCAGGCGATCACCAACACCGTGATCACCCGCACCACGGCCTCTTGCGGCTCACCGAGCCACGACCACACCGCGCCGGTGATCACCGCCGCACCGAGGGCGAACCAGAACAGCCACGCGGCCGCCCGGTCGGCCAGCAACTGAGCCTTTGAGGTCGACGCCTGGGCCTGCTCGACCAGTCGCCTGATGCCGGCCAGGGCGGTGTCGTCGCCGGTGGCGGTCACCTCGACCCGAACGGCCGAGTCGGTCGACACCGTGCCTGCTGTGACCGCGTCGCCCGATCCGTGGCGAACGGTGCGCGACTCGCCGGTCACCATCGACTCGTCGAACTCGGCTTCGCCGTCGACGATCGTGCCGTCGGCGGGCACCGACGCCCCGGGCCGCACCAGCACCACGTCACCGACAGCCAGGTCGGCCGGCGACACCTGTTCGATCGAGTCGCCGCGCACCACCTCGGCCACGTCTGGCAACAGTGCCGCGAGCGAATCCAGAGCGTTGGAGGTCTGCGCCAGCGACCGCATCTCGAGCCAATGGCCGAGCAGCATGATCACGATCAGCAGGGCGAGCTCCCACCAAAACTCCAACGTGTGCGCCAACAGGCCCAGCGTGGCGCCCCAACTGGCCACGAAGGCCACCGTGATGGCGAGCGCGATCAGCGTCATCATGCCCGGACGTCGCCCGCGCAGTTCGCCGACGGCCCCCGACAGGAACGGCCAGCCGCTCCACGCATACAGCACCGTGCCCAGCAGGGCGGGCACCCGGGCCAGCAGTCCCTCGGTGGGCACTGAGTAGCCGATCACCATGGCGAACATCGGCGACAGCGCCACCACCGGCACCGCCGGCACCAGCGACCACCAGAACAGCCTGCGAAACTGCGCCACGTGATCGCCGTGACCTGCGTGACCGCCGGCACCTGGGTGCCCGGCGTGCTGGTCGTGCGCGTGGTTCGCGTGCCCGTGCTGACCCGACGCGTGTGCCGGCGCGGCCTCGGGCGGTGTCGCAGGGTGCATCGACTCGTATACGTCCATCATCACTCCCTTTATACCCCCTGGGGGTATATAGGGTAACGTATGCGGGCCCTCGAACATTCCTCAACCGGACGCCCCGCGTGGCTGACCAGCCTCGAGGGCTACGCCGGCCTTCTGCTCGACGCTGCCGGGCGAGTGACCGGCACCGGACTCACCGGCCCGGGCCGCACACTGCGGTAGGTGGCGTCCTCGCGCTGATTCGGGCCATTCACCCGAAGCCGCAGCACATTCCGGCGCCGCCGAGCCAGCGAAGTTGCTGCGACGAGACGGCCCGATCGGCGACACTGGACGCGTTGCGTAGGTTCCCCCCTGAACACGAGGCACCGCATGAGCCAGCCGACCCCCCCAGCACAGCGCCGGCGACGGCGTCGAAGTGACCGACTTGCAGCGCCGCGTGGCCGAACTCGAAGCCACCAACCAGCAGTTTGACCGCGGCCCTCGACACCACCCCGGCCCCGCCTGCCAAGAAGCGCTGGCGCAGCCTGCTGGCGGCCGTGCTGATCGTGCTGGCCGGGCTGCTGGCCCCGGTGTCGATGCTGGGCACCTGGGCCAAGACCACGCTCATCGACACCGACTCGTTCGTGGCCAACTTCTCGCCCGTGATTCGTGACTCCGCCGTGCAGGCGTACCTCACCGAACAGGTGGCGGCCACCATCGAGCAGCAGGTCGACGTCGATCAACTGGTCGGCGACGCCGTGGACGCCCTGCAGTCGGCGGTGGGTGATCGGCGCGCGGCCGCAGCCGCCCTGGGGCTGCTCAGGCAGCCGGCGGTCGAAGGCATCCGTGGTGTGATCACCAGAGTGACCGGGCAGGTGATCACGTCCGACGCGTTCGCCGCCACCTGGGACCAGACCCTGCGCACGAGTCACACCCAACTGATCGGGGCGCTGAACGGCGACCCGTCCACCCTCGCCACCATCACCGACGACGGGCTGGGCATCAGGTTGGGCCCGATCGTCGAACGGGTGAAGGCCGAACTGATCGCGCGCGGGTTCACGCTCGCTCAACGCATACCGGCCATCGAGCGCACCATCGTGCTCGTGCCCAACTCTCAACTGAGTGCGGTGCAGGGCTACTACCTGCTGGCCGTGGCGGTGAGCGGCTGGCTGCCGTGGGTGGTGATCGGCCTGCTGGTCGCCGGGGTCTTGGTCGCCAACAGCCGCAGTGCCGCTCTGGTGGGTGGGGGCATCGCGCTGGCGCTCGGTGCCGGGGCGGTGCTGATCGTGCTGGCCGTCGCTCACGCGCTGCTGCCGACCGCCGTGCCCGCCACCGTGATGCCGGCCGACGTGCTGAACCTGCTGTACGCCATGGCGACCACCGGGCTGAACGACGTCGCGTACGGCCTGCTCGCACTGGGCGTGGTGATCGCCCTGATCGCCTGGGTGGGTGGCCGGTCACGCACCGCCACGCGGGTGCGCGGCGGCTGGGGTGCGGCCACCGCGTCGATGCGCCGCACCCGTGACGGTTACGGCCTCGACACCGGACGGTTCGGCCACTGGCTGTACACCGCGCGGGTGTGGGTGCGGGCCGGTGTGGCGGTCGTCGCGGTGCTGGTGCTGTGGGCGAACCGTCCGCTGAACGTCTTTCTGATCGTCTTCACCGTGGTGATCGCCGCGCTGGTGCTGCTGCTGGCCACCCTGTTGTGGCGTACGGAGCCGGTGACCGGGGACGCTCCAAAGACAGTGTGAGTTCGGGTATTGCAGACGACGCCCAAACTCACACTGTCATGAGACGGGTCAGTGCGACACCGGCACGATCACGCAACCTGAAGGGTCGAGTGTGAGCGCCAGGTCACCGTTCGGCACCTTCTCGGCGGTACGCACGGTGCCCACCTGGCCGTCGGGCAGCCGGACGTCCACGAGCACTTCGCCGCGTTGGTAGCGCTGCTCGATCACGGGCAACGCGGTGCCGGTCGGGTCGGGCACCAAGGCCGCAGGCCCGATGCCCACCAGCTCGTTCGGCGCCGCGCCGGGGCCGCCCAGGCGCTGCGACAACTCACCGGCCACGAACGGCCCGTAGCCCAGAAACCCGGCGACGGCCCGCGATTCTGGTTCGCGCCACAACACGTCGGGCGGGTCGACCTGCAGCAGCCGACCGGCCTGCATCACCCCGACCCGATCGGCCAGCGCGAACGCCTCGTCCTGGTCGTGGGTGACGTAGAGGGCGGTCGTGCCGGTTGCCCGCAGCGCGTCGCCCAGCACGCCGACCATGTGCTCGCGCAGGTTGCGGTCGAGCGCCGACAACGGCTCGTCGAGCAGCAGCAGCCGGGGGCGGGGCGCCAGCGAGCGGGCCAGCGCCACCCGCTGCGCCTGACCGCCCGACAGCTCGCTGACCCGGCGTTTGCCGTAGCCGGAAAGGCCCACCACGGCGAGCAACTCCGCCACCCGCGCGCGTCGGACGGCCTTTGGCTCGCGATACAGCCCGTACGCCACGTTGCCCTCGACGCTGAGGTGGTTGAACAACTGACCGTCTTGAAACATCAGCCCGAAGCCACGCTTATGCACGGCCACGTCCGTCAGGTCGTCGTCGCCCCAGCACACCTGGCCGGCGACCAGCGGTTCGAGCCCGGCGATGCCGCGCAGCAGTGACGACTTGCCCGACCCCGACGCCCCCAGCAGCGCCACGATCTCGCCGGGAGCGACGGCCAGGTCGACGTCGCCGACCGCCACCACGTCGCCATAGCGCACCACCGCGCCGGTCACGGTCAAGCCGCTCACAGTTCAGCCTCCTTGGGTCGGACGAGTTCGGCGGCCGCCATCACTGCGGCGGTCAGCACCGCCAACACCACCGAGGCGGCCAGCGCCATGCCGAAGTTGTCGGCGCCGGGTCGTCCGATCAGCCGGAAGATCACCACCGGCAGCGTCGGGTGGTCGGGCCGGGCCAGAAACGAGGTGGCGCCGAACTCGCCCAGTGACGTGGCGAACGCGAAGCCGACCGCCAGGCCCAGCCCGCGCAGGGCCAGGGCGCCGTCGATGGTGGCCAGCACCCTGCCGGGCGGGGCGCCGAGCGACGCCGCCGCCTCGCGCTGCCGTGGGTCGATGGCCCGCAGCACCGGCAGCAGCGTGCGCACCACCAACGGCAGGGCGACCACCGCCTGGGCGATGGGTATCAGAATCGGCGAGCTGCGCAGGTCGAACGGCGGCCGGTTCAGAGTGATCAGAAAGCCGAACCCGACCGTGACCGCCGACACGCCGAGCGGCAGCATGAAGACCGCGTCGAGCAACCGCACGCCGCCGGCCAGCCTTCTCGATCGTGGCCGTCTGGACGCCACCAGGCTCACCAGGGCGCCCAGCAGCACGGCCAGCGCCGCGGCCTGGGCGGCGATGGTCAGCGAGTTGAGCGCCGCCGTCCAGACCGGCACGGTGATGCTGCCCTCACCGGTGCCGGCGAGCAGGGCGTAGTTGCGCCACCCCCAGCCGTCGGCGGTGATGAACGAGCGCACCACCAGGTTGATCATCGGCAGTCCCAGCAACCCCAGCACCACCAGGGCGGTCACCAGGGTCGGCACCAGGTCACGACCGGCCCGCCAGGGCTGCTCGGTGGTGTCGTCGCCGCGCAGCCGCAACGCGTGCTCGGCGCGCGTGCGGGCGCGTGCGGCCACGAGCAGCGCGGCCACCACCACGACGAGTTGCACGATCGACAAAGCGGCCGCCGCCGGCAGGTCGAGCAACTGGGTGGTCTGGTACCAGATCTCGGTTTCGATGGTGCCGAAGCCCACCCCGCCCATCACCATCACGATGCCGAACGCGGTGGCGCAGAACAGAAAGACCAGCGAGGCCCCCGACAGCACGGCCGGCGCGATGGCCGGCAGCGTGACGGTGCAGAACACCCGCACCGGCGACGCCCCGAGCACCCGGGCCGCCTCGTCCGCGCGCGGGTCGAGCCGCGACCACAGGGCGCCGACGGTACGCACGATCACCGAGTAGTTGAAGAACACCAGCGCCAGCATGATGGCCGCGAACGACTCGTCGAGGCCGAGCCATCCGAGTGGCCCCGATGCCCCGAACAGCGAGCGGAAGGCGACGCCGACCACGACGGTGGGCAGCACGAACGGCACCGACACCAGGGCCCGGGCGAAGGCCCGGCCACGGAACCGCGTGCGGTACAGAAGGTAGGCCCCGGGCACGCCGAGCAGCACGGACGCCAGCGTGCCCGCGACCGCCAGCGCGAGCGTCTGGCCGATGATGCGCCAGGTGCGCGGTGACGACAGCACGGCACTGAGCCCGTCCAGGCTGAAGACGCCGTCGATCACGAAGCCGCGACTGATCAGACCGGCGACCGGCCAGGCGAAGAAGACGACCAGAAAGCTCACTGGCACCAGTACCGCGATCGCCCAGAACCCCCACGACAGCGACCAGCCCTGCCTCGCTGAGTGCGTCACCTCGACGGGCGTCGGTCGTGTTTGTCGAGCTTGTCGAGACCCAGCGTCAACTGCTGGTCGAGCTTGTCGAGACCCGTCCGTCGGAGCGCCGCTAGACCCTCGCGCGCCGCTAGACGATCGCCCGCCGGTGGTCTCGACACGCTCGACCAACGCACGCTCGACCGATGGTTCGACGGGCGAATGGGGCTTCATGATCAGCCGATCACCTTGGCTGTCCAGTCGCGAATCCAGGTGTCACGATCGGCCGAGATCACCGCCGCCGACACCGTGAACGGCTTCGTGGCCAGTGGTGCGTGCGCCACCCACTCTTCGGGCAGCGCCACCGACGTGTCGGCCGGGTACATGTACATCTGGCCCGGAATGTCGGCCTGCACCTGCTTACTCAGCATGAAGTCGATGAACTTCTGCGCGCCGACCTGGTTCTGGGCGCCCTTGATCACTCCGGCGTACTCGACCTGCCTGAAGCACGTCTCGAGCAGCGCGGTGGTGTTCGACTCTTTGCTGCCCTTGGGCACCTCGAACGCGGGCGAGGTGCTGTACGACACCACCAGCGGCCGCGAGCCCTTGCCGGACGAGCCCGAGAACTCCGTCGAGTAGGCCTCGGTCCAGCCCTTCACCACCTTGACGCCATTGGCCTTCAGCGACGTCCAGTAGTCGAGGTAGCCGGGGTCGCCCTTGGCGCCGACGGTGGCGGTCAGCCAGGCCAGACCGGGCGACGATGAGGCCGGGTTCTCGGCCACCAGCAGGTCTTTGTAAGCGGGCTTGGCGAGGTCGTCCAGGGTGGTCGGGATGGCCAGGTTCTTGGCCCTGAACCACAACTTGTCGGCATTCACGCAGACGTCGCCGAAGTCGATCGCGGTGAGCGAGCCGGAGTCGTCCGGCTTCAACTCCGCGACGCTGGCCGGCAGGTTCGCGGGCGTGTAGGGGGTCAGCACCCCCTGGCCGATCGCGCGGCCCGCGAAGGTGTTGTCGATGCCGAACACCACATCGCCCACGGGCGAGTCCTTGGTGAGGATCAGCTGGTTGACCAGCGTGCCGGCGTCGCCGTGCGCGACGTAGGTGGCGGTGTACCCGGTCTCGTCGGCGAACTGCTTCTTCAGCGCGTCGCTGATCGCGAACGAGTCGTGGGTGACGACCGTGAGCGTTTTCGACTCGGTGGGTGCGACGGTCGATCCGGCGCCGCTGGGTGACGTGGTCGCGGGGCCGGTGCACCCGACCAGCGCTGCCAGCAGTGCCAGCGTAACGACGCTCTTGATGGTGTTCATTCGTTCCTCCTCATCGGAGGGCTCACCCATCGGTGAGGAGATCCCGACTCCCTACGCCGGTGCTAACCGGATCAGGTTCGAGGGTCTGCGGTGGCCCGCACTCTCAGCGCCCTGATGGCGCTCCCCTGTCGCTGCCAACTATACCTGCATCGACGCCGTGTCCGAGATGATATTTTCTACACTATGCTGTATGTAAATAAGGAGCCACCGTGACCGCCTTGCAGATGACCGACCTGTCCGACCTGGCCCACCTGGTGAGCGTGCAACCCGAAGCGACGGTGTCGCGCACGGTGCTGCGCGCCGAGGGCACCAACGTGGTGCTTTTCGCCTTCGACGCTGGTGAAGAGCTGCGCGAGCACACCGCCGCCCTGCCGGTGCTGCTGCAGACCCTGGAGGGCGCGTTCGACATCACCGCCGCCGGCCGCACGGTGACCCTGAGGCCGGGCGACCTGATTCACCTTCAGACCCGGCTGCCGCACGCGGTCAAGGCGCTCGAGCCGTCGAAGCTCGCCCTGTTTCTGCTCACCGGCAACTGAGCCCTACCCCCCAAGGAGACAAGGGTGAGCACGCTGCCGCAAGCCGACCGTCCCATCGACGACGTTCAAGGCCACTGGCTGCTGGCCCGACTCGGCAAGCGGGTGCTGCGTCCCGGTGGTCTCGAACTCACCACCCAACTGCTCGACGAGGTGCACCTGGCGGGTGCCGAGGTGGTCGAACTCGCGCCCGCCATCGGCCGCACGGCCACCCTGATTCTGGCCGCCGAACCCGCCGGCTACGTGGGGGTTGACGCCGACCCGTCCGCCGCGGCCCTGGTGGTCGGCGAGCGGGGCCGCATCGTCACCGCAGACGCGGCCGACACCGGCCTGCCCGGCGGGAGCGCCGACGTGGTGATCGGCGAGGCGATGCTCACCATGCAGTCGCCGCGCGGCAAGAAGGCCATCATCGACGAGGCCGTCCGAGTGCTCAAACCCGGCGGCCACTACGCCATTCACGAACTCGGCCTGCAACCCGACGACCTCGACCCCGCGATCGCCGACGAGAGTCGCAAGGCGTTGGCCCGCTCGATCAAGGTCAACGCGCGCCCACTCACCGCCGCGGAGTGGACGGCCTTGCTCACCGAGGCCGGGCTCGAGGTCGAGTGGGTGGGCCGGGCGGCCACGGCGCTGCTGCAGATGCGCCGCAATCTGGCCGACGAGGGCGTGCACGGCGTGCTGCGCATCGCCTGGAACCTGGTGCGCAACCCGGGAGCCCGCAGGCGCGTATTGAGCGTGCGCCGCACCTTCACCCGCTACGCCGACCAGTTGACCGGCATCGCGCTGGTGGCCCGCAAGCCCGCCTGAGCGCTGCGGCTCAGCGGCTCCGCCCTATGGTTGCTCCGTCGGACGAGTGCGAGGAGCGTGGGTGAGCACAGAGACCGTGCCGGTCTGGGCGGTGGGCCTCTACCTGGTGGTGGCACTGGTCGTGGCGTGGGGCCTGAGCGTCGTGGCGCGCTGGCTGCTGCGCGGACGAGCTCGGCTGTCGCCGTCGGCGTCCATCATCATCTGCATGCTGGGCATGGCGATCGGGCTGATGATCACCGGCTGGCTCGGGCCGTCGCTGTCGCTGTGGGGTGTGGTGCCGATCGCGGTGGCGCTGCTGCTCTCGGTGGCGGGCATCGCCGGCTACGCCGCTATCGCTGCGCACTTTCAGAAGCCGCAGCAGCAAACGCTCGCCGAACTGGTGGCGTCGGGCGAATCGGCCCGAGTCGAGTTCAAGTCGACCGCGCGCATCAACCTGCACACCGGGCAGAAGGACGAGCGCATGGAACAGGTGATCGCCAAGACCGCCTGCGGGTTTCTCAACGCCGACGGCGGCACCTTGGTGATCGGCGTCGACGACACGGGTTCGGCGCTGGGCCTCGCGCCCGACTTCGCCACCTTGAAGGCCCCGGACGCCGACCGGTTCGAGTTGTGGCTCACCGACATGCTCACCAACACGCTGGGCCAGAACGCGTCGGCACTGATCGGGGTCGACTTCGCCCAGTTGCCCGGTGAGGACGGCGACCAACTGGCCTGCCGGGTGGTGTGCCAGCCGTCGCCGCGTCCGGTCTATCTGCGGGCGAACAAGGCCGCGGCACCCGAGTTGTGGGTGCGCAACGGCAACTCCACCCGACGGCTGAGCGTCGACGAGGCGACCGAATACGTGATGCACCGGTGGCCGCTGAACCTCGGCTCGTCGATCGCAGCGCAGTTCAAGGCGGCAGTTCGGTTCTCTGAACAGCGCTGACTGCTGCTGGTCGAGTCTGTCGAGACCCGCTCGTCGCACCGGTCGAGAGCAGCTGCGTCAAGGGCGCCAGCCCTCGGGCGGATCTTCGCCCACCAGGCCGTCCACGTTCTCGCGCAGCAGGTCGGCGTGGCCGGTGTGCCGTCCGTACTCTTCGATGACGTCACAGACCACGCGCCGAAGGCTGGCGTGATTGCCCTGGTCGTCGCCCATTTCGGTGAGCTGATCGATGCCGCCGTCGGCGATCGCCTTGTCGATGACGCGCCGAGCGTTGGTGACCGACTCGTCGTACAGGGCGTAGAGCTGGTCCGGGCTGTCGTCCGCGGCCGAGGCGAACACCCAGTCGTCGCCGCTGCTCCAGTCCGCCGAGCGCCACGGTTCGCCGGGATCGGTGCGAAACGCCTCCCAGGTGAACTTCAGCGCCTCAACCGACGCCAGGTGCTTGAGCAGCCCGCCCAGCGTCAGTTCGGACGGCCCGAGCCGCTTGTTGAGACCCTCGGCATCGAGGCCCGAAGCCTTCCAGCGGAATGTGAAACGCAGCCGGTTGAGCATGCCGAGCAGGTGCTCGAGCTCGGTGCCCGCTAGCGGCGGCTCCCACGGAAAGCGCGGGTCGCCGGCAATCGGATCGGTGGTCTGTGTCATCTATTCTCCCACGAGTGTTCGAGTTCGCCTCGATCGTAGGAGTGGTCCCGGACGAAACTCGTCCGGTGATCGTCCGAGACCAACCGAGGTCTGACCTCGCTGGCGCGAGTTGGGGACGGTTCCCAACTCGCGCCAGAATTCACTGTCGAAGACGAGCCACGGGCCGTTCTCAAGGTCCGTGGGTGCGTTATGAGATTCTGGCGTTCGCCGGAATGACGGGGTCGGATCTCAGGCGCGCTAGCGTCCGGTGCCCGCATATTCCTCGGTCCGCTTCGCGTCCCGATTCGACGCCTAGGTCCGCTGGCTTCGTCAGCGGCCCGTTCCGGCGTCACAAGGGGACGGACGAAGTCCGAACCCGCCCTGCATGCGGGCTGCGGGCGCGCTAGCGTCCGGTGCCCGCATATACGACGGCTTCCCCACTCACCGAGTCCAACCCGAAGGCTGTGTGAGCTGCCCGGACGGCGGCGTCGACGTCGTCGGCGCCCACCACGACCGAGATGCGGATCTCTGAGGTGCTGATCATCTGAATGTTGATGCCGGTTTCGGCCAGGGCGCGAAAGAACGTGGCCGAGACACCCGGGTGCGACCGCATGCCCACGCCGATCACCGACACCTTGCCGATGGCGTCGTCGTAGAGAATCTCGGCGAAACCGATGCGCTCACGCGCGCCGTGCAGGGCGTCCAGGGCCTTGACCTTGTCGCCACCGGGCAGCGTGAAGGTGATCGCGGTGTTGTCGTTGGCGATCGACTGGTTCTGCACGATCATGTCGATGTTCACCCCCGCGTCGGCCACGGCGCTGAACACCTCGGCCGCGGCACCAACGCGGTCGGGCACGCCCACCACGGTGATCTTCGACTCGCTGCGGTCGTGCGCGACTCCGGTGATCAACGGCTGTTCCATGCCACTGCCTTCCTTGACTTCGATGTCTTTCACCCAGGTGCCGGGCTTGGTCGAGAACGAGGACCGCACGTGCACCGGCACGTTCTCTCGTCGGGCGTATTCCACACAGCGCAGGTGCAGGATCTTGGCCCCCTGGGCCGCCATCTCAAGCATCTCTTCGTACGAGATCTCGGGAATCCGAGTCGCGCCCGGCACGATGCGGGGGTCGGCGGTGAATACGCCGTCGACGTCGGAGTAGATCTCGCAGTAGTCGGCACCGAGCGCGGCGGCCAGCGCCACCGCCGTGGTGTCGGACGCCCCCCGCCCGAGTGTCGTGATGTCTTTGGACGTCTGCGAAACCCCTTGAAAACCCGCCACGATCACGATGTCGCCGTCTTCGAGAGCGGTCTCGATGCGGCCGGGGGTGATGTCGATGATGCGTGCGTCGCCGTGGGTGCCGGTGGTGATCACGCCGGCCTGCGAACCGGTGAACGAGCGGGCCTCGAACGCGAGGTCGTTGATGGCCATCGCCAGCAGCGCGGCACTCATACGTTCGCCGGCGGTCAGCAGCATGTCGAGTTCGCGCGGACGGGGCTGCGGCGACACCTGCAGCGCTAGGTCCATCAACTCGTCGGTGGTATCACCCATGGCCGAGATCACCACGACCACCTCGGCGCCGCGCGCCTTGGTGTCGACGATGCGCTGGGCGACCCGCTTGATGCTGGCCGCGTCCGCGACCGACGAACCGCCGAACTTCTGGACGACCCGCAAGGCCTACCTCCCACCCGAAAATGAACCTCGTCTACTGTGCCAGACGCCACGGCGTGGGCGCTGCGCCGCCACCCATCGGGCGGTCAGGCCGTAGGTTGGGCACATGACCCAACCCACCCGCTGGGGCATCGCCGGCCCCGGTCGCATGGCGGCCACCATCGTGCCCGAGTTTCACGCCGCACCCAACGCCGAGCTGGTCGCGGTCGGATCGCGCTCGGCCGAACGGGCCGAGTCGTTCGCCACCGAGCACGATATTCCGCGCTGGCACGCGTCGTACGACGCCTTGGTGAACGACTCTGCAGTCGACGCCATCTATGTCGCCACCCCACACCCGCAGCACACCGACATCGCGCTCGCGGCCATCGCGGCCGGCAAGGCGATTCTGGTCGAGAAGGCGTTCACCGCCACGGTCGACGACACCGAACGCATCGCGACGGCCGCCCGCGAGGCCGGCGTGTTCGCCATGGAGGCGATGTGGACCCGGTTCAACCCCGGCATCGCCCACGTGCGCGACGTGATCGCCGCGGGTGAGGTCGGCGAGATTCGCGGTTGCCAGGGCGACCTCACCGCGTTTCGCGAGTTCGACGCGAACGATCGCTTGTTCGACCCCGCCAAGGGAGGCGGCGCGGTGCTCGACCTGGGCGTGTACCTGATCTCGTTCGCGCAACACTTCTTGGGCACCCCCGAGGTGGTGAACGCCACCGGCGGCCGCTACGCCAGCGGTGTCGAGGGCGAGTTCTCGGTGCTGTTCGGCTACCCCGATGGACGCTCCGCCACGCTGGCCGGCGCCTTCACCACCTACGGCCCGGGCCGCATGATGCTGACCGGCACGAAGGGCTGGATCGACATTCACCCCCGCTTTCATCGGTCGGCATCGGTGACGATCTGGCGCGAGAAGACCCCCGAAACCCTTGAGTTCGAGTCGGGCTATCGGTTCGAGATCGAACACGTCGGCGACTGCCTGGCCCAAGGCCTCACCGAGAGCCCGATCATGCCGCTCGACGACACCATCGCCGTGCAAGCCGTCATGGCCGAGGTGCTCAGCCAGCTCGAGGCCTAGTGCGGTCGATCGACCCCTTGAGACGAGGGTCGATCGACCACACTGATCTGAACGACTTCGACTCGGCGTGCCCACACTGAGGGCGTGCGCGCTCGAACCTTGCTCAGCCCGTCGCTCGCCGACCTGATTTCTACCCAAGCCGGGGTGATCGGCCGAGCGCAACTACTCGCGGCCGGCACTCACTCGAAGGCGATCGAACGCCTGTTGGCTGAAGGTTTTCTATCGATTCTGGTGCCTGGCATCTACACCCGAGGCGGTGACCCGCCGTTTCTTGCCCGGGCCTGGGCAGGCATTCTGCTCGGCGGTGACCACGCGGTGCTGGCCCGCGAGTCGGCTGCTTTCCTACACGGTTTGGCTCACGCCGAACCTGACCTGATCACGGTGTACGCGCCGCAGAAGCGGGCTGATCGAAGCGGCTGGCGATTCATCAGAAGGACGGCGAAGGGTCGGGGCGAGCCTGCGCGCACCACTGTCGAGGTGACCACCATCGATCTGTGCGACGGGCTCGACGAAGACGAATCGGCGGCCCTGCTGGCCAACGCCATCAGTAGTCGCAAGACCACCCAGCAGCGGCTTCGCGAAGAGCTGCAACGACGACCGCGCGTAGCCAACCGGCAGTTGCTACGCGAGATCCTGGTCGACGCGGGGTCGGGCGCCCATTCGCCGCTCGAGCGCCGCTACCTGATTCACGTGGAACGAGCGCACCGCCTGCCGGTTGCCGTTCGCCAGGCTCAATCTCACAGCAAGCATCGAAGCGACGCCTGGTACGAAGACTTCGGGTTACTGGTCGAACTGGACAGCAAGCTTCATCATTCGGGAGGGGCCGCCTTTCGTGACATGTCGCGCGACAACGACCACGCCCTACTCGGCCTCACGACCCTGCGGCTCGGCTGGGCGCACGTCACGGGCAGCGGTGCATGCGAGACGGCCAGACTCGTGGCGCGCGCGCTCATGCAGCGCGGTTGGCAAGGCACGCCAGAGGCTTGCGCTCGCTGCCGATCGGTTCCCTGGTGAACAGCGTGGTCGATCGACCGCCGTCTCAAGGGGCCGATCGACCACGCTCAGGTGCCCCGTCACTGCAGGCCGTGGCACGCCGGGCACTACTGGTCACCCACTCCAAGAAATCGCCCGCGCCCACCGGCACACCGCTGTTCAGCCACGCCGACGGCACGTCTGCCACCGCCAGTTCGATGCCGGTGTCGGCCAGCACCAGCGGCAGCGTGTGCGTCACGGTCGAGGGGTAGCTCACCATCAGCTTGCTAACCGGGCCACGCCGCACCGCGATCTCGAGCGGCACGTCGGGCCGCACGATCTTCAGGCCCGTCTCGGCCCCGATGCGCGCCAGCTTGGGGTCTGCTTCACGACGATGGGCGAAGTAGCGGCCTGCGCCGAACCGCGCAGTCACCGCCGCCACACCCGCCAAATACCGCTCGGCGTCGACCACCCCGGTCTCGACCAGTGACGTGCCGATCACGTCGGCGGTGTTCTTCAGCTTGGGTGGGCCGAAGCGGCTGCGCGTCCAGGCGAAGGTGTTGGCGGTCTGCCTCGTACCCTCGGGTGCCTGAACGGGCATCGAGGTGAACACCTCGACGCTGCGACCGTCGCGAGCCGAGGGCGTGAAGAACTGCCGGGCGTGGTCAGACAGCAGGTCGACCACCACGTCGCGACCCGACTCGGCCAGATGCCAGCGGGTCAGCCGGTCGCCCCGCGTTAGCTGGGCGATGAACGAGATCGTGGCCGTGCCGTCGTCGACCACCACCACCTCGGCCACGTCGGCCAGCGGTAGCACCGCCTGCACGAACCGCGAGAACGGGTCGCCGACCACCAATCGGGTGGCCTTGGTCAGCCGCGGGAACAGCTCCCACGCCACCGCCACCATCGACGCAGCCGACTTGCGCGGCTCGTACCAGCTCGCCGCCATGCCCGCGTCACGAGCCAACTCGGCCATCGTCTCGAGCTGCAGCCGGGTGGTCGCCTCGCGCGGCGGCAGCACTGCCAGCCGGGTCTGCCGCATCGCGTCGTGGTGGTGCGCCCACTCAATGACGTTGAGCACCTGCGCCGGGCTCTCGACCAGCGCCAGGGTGTCGCGCTTCTGCTTGCGCTTCTTGGCCATGGTGCCCGCCTCAGGCCACCTGCTGCGCGGCGTCGGCGACCACGCCGGCCACCCGGCGCAGTTTGCGCATCGCCGCGTACTCGCCCTCGTACACCCGCTTCACCCCGTCGCCGAGCGCCTCTTCGATCACCCGGACGTCGCGCACCAGCCGAATCAAACCGCCAGGTTCGAGCGAAGCGGCCTGGTCGGAGCCCCACATGGTGCGGTCGAGCGTGATGTGCCGCTCGATGAAGCAGGCACCCAGGGCCGCGGCCGCGACCGTGGTCTGGAGGCCTCGCTCATGCCCCGAGTACCCGATCGGCACGTTGGGGTACTCGGCCATCAGGGTGCCGATCATGCGCAGGTTGAGCTCGTCGTTCGCCGCCGGGTAGGTCGACGTGGCGTGCACCAGAATCACGTTGCGGCTGCCCAGCACCTCGACGGCGTGCCGAATCTGGGCCGGCGTCGACATGCCGGTCGACAGAATCGCGGTGCGGCCCGACGCCCGAATCGCGCGCAGCAACTCGTCGTCGGTCAGGCAGGCCGAGGCGATCTTGTGCGCCGGCACGTCGAAGTCGTTCAGAAACTCGACGCTTTCGGTGTCCCAGGGCGAAGCGAACCACTGAATGCCCTTCTCGGCGCAGTAGTCGTCGATCACCTGGTACTCGTCAGCGCCGAACTCGATGCGGTGCCGGTACTCGATGTAGGTCATGCGGCCCCAGGGGGTGTCGCGTTCGACGTCCCACTGGTCGCGCGGGGTGCACACCTCGGGTGTGCGCTTTTGAAACTTGACCGCGTCGGCGCCGGCGTCGAGCGCGACGTCGATGAGTTGCAGACACGTGTCGATGCTGCCGTTGTGGTTGAGACCGATCTCTGCGGTCACGTACGCCGGGTGGGCCGGGCCCACCGGACGGTCGCCGATCAGCCGCTCGCGGGTGGTCGAAGAAGGGGTGTTGATCATGCCAGTTCCTTTCCGAGAATCCAGGAGGCGATTTCGCGCACCGCGCCATGCCCTCCCGGCACAGTGGTGACCAGTCGCGCGGCGTCGCGCACGACCGGGTGGGCCGAGGCGACCGCGACCGGCCACCCGACGACCTCGAAGCAGCCGAGGTCGTTGACGTCGTTGCCCGCGTACAGCACGCGAGCGGGGTCGATCTGTTCGGTGCTGCACCAGTCGCGCAGCGCGGCACCCTTGTCGTCCACGCCGTGAATGACCGGCACGCTCAACTTGCGGGCTCGGGCGCCGACCACCGGGTTGACCTCGGTGGAGAGAATCAGCACCGGTATGCCGGCCCGTCGCAGCGCGGCGATGCCGAGCCCGTCGCCCCGGTGCACCCGCACCTGCTCGTTGCCGTCGGACCCGACCTGGGCCGAGTCGTCGGTCTGGGTGCCGTCGAAGTCGAGCACCACCGCGTCGATGTCGCCGCGGCCCGGAACCTCGCCCGGCCCGTCGAGCAGTGGGGCCAGCAGCCGGGCACGATCGAGGTCGCCCGGCTCGTCGATCTCGAGCACCCGCGCGGGGTCGGTCTCGATCAGCACCGTGCGGCCGAAGAAGCGGTGCCGGTGCGTCCAGAACCCCGAGGCGGTCATCGCGTACACCGCGCCGGTTTCGAGAAACTCCGGCTCGCGGTCTTGCCGCCGGGGACGATGCGCTTTGTCGTGGTTGACGCCCACCGCGTCGCCCTCGGCGTCGCGGCGCCAGACGAACCCGTGGGTGGGCGCGGCGGTGAAGGCCGAATCGGCTCCGGTGAGTACCGCCTCGACACAGTCCGCCACCTCGCCGGGCGTGATGAAGGGGCTGGTGCACTGCAGCATCACCAGCACCTCGACCGCCTCGCCCGAGGAGTCTTCGAACGCCTCCCAGGCGTGCAGCAGCGCCGACTCACTGGACGCCTGATCGCCCGACAACTCCGCCGGCCGCCGGATCACCACCGCGCCTTCGCTCGCCGCCACGGCCGCGATGCGGTGGTCGTCGGTCGACACCGCCACCGCGTCAACGAGGCCGGACGACTGCGCCGCCCGGATCGCCCGCGCCACCAGCGGCACGCCGCCGACCGGGGCGAGGTTCTTGCCCGAAACGCCCTTCGAGCCGCCCCGGGCCGGAATCACCGCGAGCACCGTCACAGCCGGGCCAATCGTCGAAGAGCAGGGGCCACGGTGTCGACACCCTGCCGGTAGGCGGTTCGCGCCGCCCGCGACACCAGCGAACGCATCGCGCTCTGCAGGTCGAGCAGCGCCGAATCGTCTGCCTCGAGCGCGTGCCCGTGGCCGTCGAGGTCATAGCGGCCCAGCAGTTGCGGCAGCATGCCCGAGGCGGTCTCCATGGTGTAGAAGGGCCGCAGGGGTGGCCGCACCTGCTCGGTGAGTCGCGCGGCCAGCGCGGCGCGCGCATCGTCCACGGCGGTGCTGCGACCCAGGCCATGCGCGCTCGTCCAGTCGGCATCAGCCACCGGCAGTTCGCCGTTGTCGAGTTCAGAGAAGCCGGCCAGGCAGCCCGACCCGATGAAGTAATGGTTGCCCAGGCGCTCTTTGATGCCGAAGTCGGTGAGAATCGCGGTGGGAATTCCGCGGTGCATCGCCTCGACCGCCGCGGTGGACGACACCGTGACCAGCAGGTCGGTGCGCGCCAGCACCTCGCCCATGTTGCCGTGCACGATGGTGAGGTTGTCGGGGCGCTGGACGCCCAGCCGCGCCGCCAGTTGCTGGTAGGGGTAGTTCTCGACGTGGGTGGTGCGCTCACCGACCTTGCCGCGCACCTTGAGCAGCACCTCGCGTTCGGGGTGCAGGCGGGCGTGCCTGATCAACCGGCGCAGCACCAGCTCACGGTCGGCGCGACTGCCGGGCACGCCGGGCTGGGCGGCGAAGGTGAGGGTGAACGGGCCTTCGTGGGCCAGCGCCGAGTCGGGCTCGCCCAGAAACGGCAGCACGGTTTCGAGCACCACCGACGGGTCGGCGTTCGAACCGGCAAGCAGCCGGCGGAACTCCTCGGCGTCGGTTCGACTGTTGGCCAGAATCACGTCGGACCCCGACCGCAGCAGAAGGCCCTCGGCATGCTTCTCGTACACCACGCCCACGTACCCGCTGATCACCAGCGGCCTGCGCGACGCCTTCGGCCACCGCCGCGCCAGCCCGTGCAGCACCGCCTGCACCGCGCCGCCGGGCAGCGCCAGCACCAGGGCGTCCACGTCGTCCAGCTCATCGAGCTCGACGAAGTCGGGCACGGTGCCGGTCACCTCGGGTCGCACGTCGACGCCGGTGTCGCCCAACTGCCGCTCGCTGGGCAGCCCGACCGAATCGAGCAGCAGGCCGCTGTGGCTGCCGCCCGGAAACAGTTGCTGAGCGGTGAGAAAGCCCCACTTCCAGCGGCTGTCGGTGTCGGCCAGCACCAGCACCCGCCGCGGGCGCGCAGTGGTCGAACGGTGTGTGGTCACGCTTCGACGCTAGGTAGCCCGTTCGACCAGATGACCAACTGCGAGCGGCGGTTCGGTGAACTCCTGTGTACGTCGCGCCGCTCGTCACCCGGGGTGGTTGCCGGAGTTCATCGACTCGTCACACGGCTGTTTTCTGTTCGTCACGAGCTACAGCCAGCATCGACCCAAGAGTCGAGCCCCGGGGGGACGGCATGGCTCGTGAACGGGCGACGATGCAGTCCAGTCGAGGAGTCGCAAGCAGTGAAGTTGTCGGTGATCATCCCCTGCTACAACGTGTCAGCCCATTTACCGACCCTGATTCGCAGCCTGCACGGCAACCTGCGCAGCGACTTCGAGTTCGTGTTCGTCGAAGACGCCTCCACCGACTCGACGGGCGACGCCCTGGACGAGCTGACCGCCGATCTGCCCGGCGCCCGAGTGGTGCGCCACGAGGTGAACCTGGGTCTCAGTGCCGCCCGCAACACCGGCCTGGCCCACGCCGAGGGCACCTACCTCGCCTGGTTGGACGCCGACGATTGGATCGGCCCCGGGTACCTCGACCAGCTCGTGCGGGTTATCGAACGGCTGGGTTGCGAGTTCGTGCGCACCGACCACGTGCGGGTCACCGGACGGCGCCGAACAGTGGTGCGGTCGCCAGAGACCCGGCGCAACCTGGTGATCGCCCCGCGCTCGGCGATCACCCCGCCGTTTCGCTCCACCTCGGTCGATTACCCGATGGCGTGGGCCGGGGTGCAGCATCGGCGGCTGGCCGAGCGCGGCCTGCTGACCTTCGACGAACGGCTGGCCACGTGCGCCGACCGGCACTGGGTGTGGCGGCTGCACCGCGAGGCCGAGAGCTTCGCCACGGTCGGCCTGTTGGGTGTATTTCACCGGCACGACGAACCCGACTCGTTGAGCCGGCTCAACGACCCCCGGCACCTGCATTTTCTGGACGCACTGAGGCTGATCATGACCGAGACCCAGGCCGATCGCGAGGCCGAACTGCTGCTACCGAAGGCCGTGGACGCCGCCTGCGCCTTGATCAACTTTCACGTCACCAAACGGGCCCGGCTGTCGCTGGAGATGCAGCGACAGTTGGTGGAGCGCTCGGTCGAGACCTTGGACGCCATGCCGTCCGACGTGCTCGACTACGTGCTCGACCACGGGTCACCGAGACGGCGCACCCTGCTCACCCGCATGCGCCGTGACCCGGCAGCCCTGGCTGCGTAAGCGAATCGTGATCCCGGGATCAGCAGAGTATTGGCGCGAGAGCGGCGGCCGGCTCGACCCCACAGCGCTGTGACGAGCGCTACCAGAGGGCGGCGGCCAGGGCGTTGAGGGCGGCCCGGTTGAAGGCCTCGGGCAGCGGCGCCTCGTTGCCGATGTTCGTGCCGTGCGGCATTCCCTTGGCCACGTACAGCGTGCAGTCGACCCCGGCATCGGTCAGCCGGCGGGCGTACTCGACGTCTTCGTCGTGAAACAGGTCGACGCTGCCGACGCCGATCCAGGCCGCCGGCAGGCCGGCGAGATCGGCCCGCCGAGCCGGAGCCGCGTACGGCGGTGGGGTGCCCACGCCGGGCTCGGCGCCCAGGTAGGACGCCCAGCCGTAGCGGTTCGCCTTCGGCGTCCAGACCAGCGTGTACTCGCCCGCGGCCTCGGCCCGCGGAACGGTGCGATCGTCGAGCATCGGGTAGACGAGCAGCTGGAACACCACGTTCAGCCCCGCGTCGTGGGCGCGTTGCGCCAGCGCCGCCGCCAGTCCGCCCCCGGCGCTGTTACCGCCGATCATCACCCGGCTCGGGTCGACGCCGAGTTCGTCGGCGTGCTCGATCAGCCAACCCAAGGCGGCGAAGCAGTCGTCCAGAGCGGCGGGGAACGGGTGTTCGGGTGCCTTGCGGTAGTCGGTGCTGACCACCTGCACGTCGAGCTCGGCGGCCACCCGGCAGCACCAGTCGTCGTCGTTGGTGACCGCGCCCATCACGTAGCCGCCGCCGTGAATCCACAGCAGTGCCGGCACCGCCCCGGTCAGTCCCTGACGCCGGTACAGCTCCAACCGCACAGCCGGACGGCCCTCGGCCGCCGGCACGCTCTGCGTGCGGTTGTCGATGCCGTCGGCCAGCGCCCGCTCGGCGGACAGGATGCCGCCCTTGGCCAGCTTCGCCATCAGCGGCACCGGCAGCAGCACCCAGGTCAACGGGCCGCGCACGTCGGGGTCGGCCTGCTGCAGCGCCTTCACCTGCCGCAGCACCGTCGGCGCCAGCGCAGCCGCCGCACCCGCCATCATGCCGGCGGCGACCCACCCGCGACGACTCACACGTTGACCAGCAACACGTGCAGGATGCGTGGGCCGTGCACGCCCTCGACCCGCGACAACTCGATGTCGCTGGTGGCCGAGGGCCCGCTGATCCAGGTGAGCGGCAGCCGCTCATCGATGGACGTCTGCAGCCGCACCACCGCCTCGGGCACGTCTGAGACCACCTGGTCGGATCCGATCACGCACACGTGCACGTCAGGCACCAGCGACAACGCCCGACGGCCCTGGTCGGCGGCGTGGTCGAGCACGATCGTGCCGGTTTCGGCGATGCCGACCCGCGAGGCCGTCACCACCCCGCCGGTGGCGTCGAGTTCGGCGTGACTGAGCACGGGGTCGTCGGTCACCACCGCGATGCCCGCGGCGGCCACGGCCTCATGCCAGGCGGCCGGCGCCCCCGCCGGAACCACGGCCGAGGTCACGTCGTGGTCGGCCAGCGCGTTGGCGATACGCACCGGCACCTCGTCGGGCACCACCCAGCTGACCACCGCCTTGTAGTCTTCGACCCGCTCGACGAACAGGCCCAGCATGTCGTCGGACGCACCGGGCGGCCGCTGCCCGTAGGTCCATTCGACCGCCACGTCGTCGGCCGGGGCCATCGGCGTGACGTCGGTGAGGGCTGAGCGAATGCGGCCCAGCATGGCTTCTTTGCTGCTCATGACGCCGACTCCCCCGTCTGCTCGGGTTGCTGGTGCTCTTTGGTCCACCAGTCGCGGAACGTCTGGGTGGGCGGTTTGGGCAGGTCGCGGGCGTCGGTCCAGCCGGCCGCCGGCCCCGGAATCGGAATCGGGCCGATCACGTCGCCCGGCCACACCCGTCCGGCCAGTTTGGAGCCCTTCTGCACCAGGGCCAGGTTGCGGCCCTTGGCCATCACCCAACTGCCGCCCTTCATCACCAGACCCTCGGCGGTCACCCCGTGCGACTCGACCACCTTGTTGCGCAGGTGCACCAGCACCTCGGGAATGTTGATGCGCACCGGGCACACCTCGAAGCACGCACCGCACAGCGACGACGCGTACGGCAGCGACTGGTCGACCTCAGAGCCGATTCCGCGCAGTTGCGGGGTGAGAATCGCGCCGATCGGGCCGGGGTACACCGACCCGTACGCGTGCCCGCCGACCCGCTCGTACACCGGGCAGATGTTGAGGCAGGCCGAGCAGCGAATGCAGCGCAGCGCCTGGCGTCCGACCTCGTCGGCGAGGACGTTGGTGCGGCCGTTGTCGAGCAGCACGACGTGCACTTCTTGCGGGCCGTCGCCCTCGCGCACGCCCGACCACATCGAGGTGTAGGGGTTCATGCGCTCAGCAGTCGACGACCGGGGCAGCAGCTGCAGAAACACCTCAAGGTCGGCGAAGGTGGGCAGCGTCTTCTCGATGCCCACGATCGAGATCAGGGTTTCGGGCAGGGTCAGGCACATGCGTCCGTTGCCCTCGGACTCGACCACCACCAGCGTGCCGGTCTCGGCGATGGCGAAGTTGGCGCCGCTGACGGCCACCTTGGCGCGCAGAAACTTGTTGCGCAGGTGGACGCGCGCCGCACCGGCCAGCATGGCCGGGTCGTCGGTCAGCCCCTCGGGCGGCGGGGTGCCGTAGCGGCCCATCTCTTCGAGAAAGATCTCGCGCACCTCTGATCGGTTGCGATGGATCGCCGGCACCAGAATGTGGCTCGGACGGTCGTGGCCCAGTTGCACGATCAGCTCGGCCAGGTCGGTCTCCCACGCCGCGATGCCGGCCTCTTCGAGCGCCTCGTTGAGGTCGATCTCTTGAGTGGCCATCGACTTGACCTTGACCACCTCGTCGGCGCCCTTGCTGCGGGTGATGTCGATGACGATCTGGTTGGCCTCTGCGGCGTCCGCAGCCCAGTGCACGATCGCCCCGTTGGCGGTGAGTGTCTGTTCGAGTTGCAGCAGGTAGCTGTCGAGGTGCCGCAGGGTGCGGTTCTTGATCGCCTCGCCGGCCAAGCGAAGGTCTTCCCAGTGCGGCAACTCCTGCACCACCCGCGCGCGCTTGTTGCGAATCGTGGTGGTGGCGTGCCGCAGGTTGCTGCGCAGCTGCTCGTTGGCCAGTTCCTTCTTGGCGTTCTTGGGAAACTTCGGCATGCCGATCAGGGTGACCGGCGGCGGCGCGGGGGTGCGGCGTTCGTGCTTGGTGGTGTCGGGCTGGGCGGTCATCGGGCCACCGCCTCGGCCTCGACGGTGGCGGCGTAGTCGGCCTCGGTCTGCGCCAGAATCTGGGCCAGGTGAATCGGTTTGACCCCGGCCTTCTCGCGGCTGAGCAGGCCGCCGATGTTCATCAGGCACGAGTTGTCGCCGGTGACCACGTACTCGGCGCCGGTGTCGAGCACGTTGCGCATCTTGTCGGTGGCCATCGCCACCGAGACGTCCGAGTTCTTCACCGAGAAAGTGCCGCCGAAGCCGCAGCACTGGTCGGCGTCCGGCAGTTCGAGCAGCGTCAGGCCGCGCACGGCCTTCATCAGCTGGTAGGGCCGGTCGCCCACCTTGGTGACCCGCACCGAATGGCAGGTCGGGTGGTAGGTGACGGTGTGCGGAAAGTACGCCCCGACGTCGGTGACGCCCAGCACGTCCACCAAGAACTCACTGAGGTCGTAGGTTTTGGCGACGATCGCGTCCACCCGCTCTTGCAGGGCGTGGTCGCCCAGGCGCTGCGCCAGCATCGGGTGCTGGTCGCGCACCGAGCCGATGCACGAGCCCGACGGCCCCACCACGTAGTCGTAGCCTTCGAAGGTGTCGACGTAGTTGCGCACCGACGGCAACGCCTCTTTGAAGTAGCCGGTGTTGGTGAACATCTGCCCGCAGCAGGTCTGCTGCAGCGGAAAGTCCACCCGGCAACCGAGCCGCTCCAGCAGCCGCACCACGGCCTTGGGCGTCTCGGGGAACAGGGTGTCGTTGATGCACGTGGCGAACAGTGCAACGGTGCCGGTCGGGGCGCTCATTCGTGCTCCTCTGCGATCGAACGCTGCCCTGGGTGGGGCGGCGGTGTCTGGTGCCAGTCTGCCCCCTCAAAGCCGCGGCTCGTACCAAATCGGGTCAAACGACCGGGCAATGACCTGCCTGATCTCGGCGAGTGAGCCGACCCGTCCGTGGGCCCTCGCCTGAATCAACACGTTGCCCAGCGCGGTGGCCTCGACCGGGCCGGCCACCACCGGCAGGCCCGACCGGTCGGCGGTCAGCTGGCACAGCAGCCGGTTCTGACAGCCGCCGCCCACCACGTGAATCTGCTCGACCGCGACGCCCCACAGCTTTGCGGCCGTGCGGACGGCGGCGGCGACGTGCTCGGCCAGGCTCTCGACGATCAGCCGCACGATCGCCTCGTCGGGCGCGGGGTACGGCAGGCCACGATCGGCCAGCCATTCGCCGATGCGGGTGGCCATGTCGCCGGGCGGCAGAAACCGGTCGTCGTGAGGTCGACCAGGTGCTGCGGCGCCGGCAGTTCGGCCGCTGCAGCCAGCAGCCTGCCCAGGTCGGCGGACGATCCCCGAGAGCGCCACACCCGCAGCGTCTCGCTGAGCACCCACAACCCCATCACGTTGTGCAGGAACCGGACGGTGCTGTCGACCCCGCCCTCGTTGGTGAAGTTCGCGGCGCCGGCTGCGTCGGTGAGCACCGGGGCGGGCGCCTCGTGCAGTTCGTTCAGCCGGGCGATCGGCTCTTCGACCGACGCGGTGGCGGGCAGGCACATCGCCGACGTTATGAAACGTTTCACACAGCACAGTAAGGCACCACCCGCGTAGGGTCAAGAGCAGTTGGACGTTTCATCGCACGAAAGGGTCGACGATGGCGGTCAGTGTCAAAGACCTCGCAACGGCCACCGGCCTGTCGGTCGGCACGATCTCGAATGTGCTGAACCGGCCCGACAAGGTGTCTGAAGCGACTCGGGCGAAGGTCACGGCAGCGATCGACGATCTCGGGTACGTGCGCACCGAGGCCGCGCGGCAACTGCGCGCCGGCATGAGCAACTGCGTCGGCGTGATCGTGCTCAACTCGTCGAACCCGTTTTTCAACGACGTCGCCGCCGGGGCCGAGGCGTCGGCGGCTGATGCAGGGGTGTCGGTGCTGGTGGGCAACAGCGGCGAACTGGTCGAGCGCGAGCACGCCTACCTCGACCTGTTCGAACAGCAGCGGGTGCGCGGGGTGCTGCTCTCGCCGGTCGGTGAGGTGCGCAAACGGTTCCTGACCATGAAGCAGCGCGGCATGGCCACCGTGCTCGTCGACCGCGACATCGCCGGCGACTTCTCGTCGGTGTCGGTCGACGACCGGCTCGGCGGACGGCTCGCCATGCAGCACCTGATCGACATGGGACGCCGCCGCGTTGCCTTCGTGGGCGGGCCGCTGTCGCTGGGCCAGGTCGCCGACCGGTTCGCCGGCGCCGCTGACGTGGCCGCGGAGCACCCCGACGTGTTTCTCGAGTTCGTCGCCACCGATCGCCTCACCCTGGCTCACGGACGGGTGGCCGGCGAACGTCTGCTGGCCCGGCCGGCGGCGACCCGTCCCGACGCCGTGTTCGCGGCCAACGACCTGCTGGCCCTGGGGCTGTTGCAGGCGATCACCACGACGCGCAGCCTGCGGGTGCCCGACGACATCACGCTGATCGGCTACGACGACATCGACTTCGCGGCCGGCGCAGCGGTGCCGCTCAGTTCGGTCGCGCAACCCCGGTTCGAACTCGGCCGGCTGGCCATGGACCTGCTGCTCAAAGAGGCGGACGATCCCACCCGTCCGATCGAGCGGGTGGTGATGCAGCCGTTCCTGGTGCCGCGCGCGTCCACCGATCCGACGCTCAGCCTCAGCGGGGTGCAGTGACGGGGCGCGCCGCCCACTGGGCGCGCATCGCCGCGGCCCGCGATCGGTTCAGGGAGCGCAACTGGTAGGCGACGAACGCCGCGGCGACGACCAGAGCGGCGAGCGCCCACCACCAATCTCGGGCCATCGCGGCCGACCCGGCGGTGTCGAGTTGAGCCAGAGTGATCGAGCCGGTCAGCAGCATCGCGCCGGTGATCGCAAGATTGGCCCCCGACAAGCCGGTCAGCACGATCAGCAGAATGGCCGGCAGGTCGCCGACGAGCCCGATCACCACCAGCACGCCTGCGACCAGCGCGCCGACCAACCAGGTGAGCCACCCGCCGCGAAAGCCGAGCGCCAGCATCAGCCCGCTGCCGATCGCGAAGCCGATCGACGCCAGGCCCAGCAGCACCGCGACCTGATAGAAGGCGTAGGCCAGCCAGCCGAACACGATGGCCCCCAGTAACGCCCCCACCCAGGTGGCCACGGTGAGCCCGCCGCCGCTCAGCGGCAGTGCCTGTGCCAGCCCCGCACCGATGCCGAAACCGCTCACCGCCCCGAGCAACGCGATCATCACCCGCAGCGCCCGATAGCCGGCCAGGCCGACCAGCAACCCGACCGCGAGCGCGACCAGGCCCACCCACATCTCGTTCATGGCCTCAAGGGTAGATGGGAGCGCCACTGGCCAGGCCTTGACCGAGCGCAGCGGTGGGCCTTGGCGCCCACGTCAATGCCCGCTGGCAAGCCGAGATGGCCGAGTTGTTCGAAGGTGACGGTGCACCCGACGCAGGCTTTCGCTACCTGCCCGAGGTGTTCAACCTCGACGACCAGCTCGCGCGCGCCGAGTCGTCCGACCAGGATTGACCACGGCACTGCCCGCTGCTTGAAAGCATCGCTGGCGGGCCGCCGCCACCCCTGGCAGGCTGAGAAATGCACCGCACTCGTTCGAAGGAGAACGCCCCGTGACCGACCTGCCCTACCAGGATTCCTCGTTGCCCGTGGCCGACAGGGTTGAAGACCTGTTATCGCGGCTGAGCCTCGAAGAGAAGGCGGGCCAGGTCACCCAGTACTTCTACTTCGGCAGCTTCGCCCAAGACATACAGCTCGACGCGTCGGAGGCGAATCAGTTTCAGGAGTCGCCGCGCCGGGTCGAAGCGGCCCTGGCCAGGGGTGGTGCGGGTTCACTGCTGTTCGTGCGCGACGCCGTCTCGGCCAACCGTCTGCAGCGCATGGCCATCGAGGGCAACCGGCACGGCATTCCGGTGATCTTCGGCTTCGACGTCATTCACGGCTTTCGCACCATCTTTCCGGTGCCGCTGGCCCAGGCCGCCTCGTGGGATCCGGGGGTGGCCGAGGCCGGCGAGCAGGTCGCCGCTCGCGAAGCCCGCGCGGTGGGCATTCAGTGGTCGTTCGCGCCGATGATCGACATCGCCCGCGACCCCCGCTGGGGCCGCATCGTCGAGTCCAACGGCGAAGACCCCACGCTGGGCGGGGCGATGGCCGCCGGGCATGTTCGCGGGTTCCAGGGCGACTTCGGACCCGAGAGCATTCTGGCCGGCCCCAAGCACTTCGCCGGCTACGGCGCGGCCCGCGGCGGCCGCGACTACGAAGACTCCGAGATCAGCGATTCGGAGTTGTGGAACGTCTACCTGCCGCCATTCAAGGCCGCCATCGACGCCGGGGCGGCCAACATCATGAGCGCCTACATGGACCTCAACGGCGTGCCCGCCTCGGGCAACAAGTGGCTGCTCACCGACGTGCTGCGCGGCGCGTTCGGCTTCAAGGGCTTCGTGGTCTCGGACGCCAACGCGGTGCATTCGCTGGTCACCCAGCACTTCGCGCGTGACCTCACCGACGCGGCCGCCCGCGGCATCAACGCCGGGCTCGACCTCGAGATGATCATGGACGACCCCGCCTACGCCCACCTGCCCGAGGCCATCGAGCAGGGTCTGGTCAGCGAAGAAACGCTCGACGAGGCCGTCCGGCGGGTGCTGACGGCCAAGTTCACCATCGGCCTGTTCGAGAACCCTTACGTCGACGAGGCCGCGGTCGAGTCGGTGCTGAACGACCCCGCCCACCGTGAGGTCGCCCGCAAGGCTGCCGAGCGCACCGCCGTGTTGCTGAAGAACGACGGCGGGGCGCTGCCACTGTCGTCCGAGGCGAAGAAGATCGCCGTGATCGGCCAGTTGGCAGCCTCGCAGCGCGACACCCTGGGGCCCTGGGTGTTCAGCTACGACGCGAGCGAAACCGTCACGATTCTCGACGGCATTCGCGCGCGCGCCGGCGACGGCGTCGAGGTCACCTACGAGGCCGGGGTCGGCATTCCCGAGCGAACCTACCCGTCGATGTTCGACGCGATGGACTCGGTGGTCGAGCACACCGCCGACGATCACGACGACGATGCCGGTATGGCCGCGGCGGTCGAGGCGGCGAGCAGCGCCGAGGTGGCCGTGGTGGTGATCGGCCAGCGGCAGAACCAGATCGGTGAGAAGGCGTCCAACGACACCCTCGATCTACCCGGACGCCAGTTGGAGCAGTTGCAGGCGATCGTCGCGACCGGTACACCCACCGTGGCAGTGGTGATGTCGGGCCGTCCGCTCGACCTGCGGTGGGCCGACGACAACGTGCCGGCGATTCTGCAGGTCTGGTACCCCGGCACCCGCGGCGGTGAAGCGGTGGCCGCGCTGCTGTTCGGCGACGTCTCCCCCGGCGGCAAGCTACCGGTGAGCTGGCCGCGGCACGTGGGCCAAATTCCGGTGATCCATTCGCACTACACCACGTTCCAACCCGCCGAGGCCGCCTCGCGTTACTGGCAGGAGGCGTCGACCCCGCTGTACCCGTTCGGCCACGGGCTGTCGTACGCGAGCTTCGAATACGCGAACCTGCGGTTGTCGGCCGAGTCGGTCGCGGTCGGCGGCACCGTGCAGGTGTCGGTGGACGTCACCAACACCTCCTCCGTCGACGGCGACGAGGTCGCGCAGCTGTACATCCACCAACGGTGGGGGCTGTCGAGCCGTCCGATTCGTGAGTTGAAGGCATTCGAGCGGGTCGCCATCGCGGCCGGTGCGACAACCACCGTCACCTTCGGCCTCGGGCCCGACCAGTTGCGTTACTGGAGCGCCGTGACGCGCGACTGGGTGCAAGACGCCACCGAGATCGAGGTGTACGTGGGCGGTGACTCGACCGCCGAGCTCACCGCCGTGCTCACCGTCGGCTGACCTCACCCCAAGGGCAGTGCCGCTCTGTGGCGCGGGGGCTTAGGCTCGCCGCGTGACCGATGCAGTGCAGCAGGCGGCGCGAACGGCCAACTCGAGCCGACCGCTCGAACTTCTGGCCCGCGGCGGCTACGCCGCCAGTGGCGTGGTGCATCTGCTGCTCGGGGCACTGGTGGTGGGAGTCACGTTCGGGGGACGCGGACAGACCGACCAGTCGGGCGCCTTTCGTACGATCGCCACGGCGCCGTGGGGTATGGCTCTGCTGTGGGTACTGGCCGTACTGCTGGTCGCTCTCGGCCTGTACCGCCTGGTGCAGTGCTTCTTGTCCCGCGGTGGTTCGGCCGCCGACCGGTGGAAGGATCGCGCGTCCCACGCCGGGCAGGCGGTCGTCTTCGCGGCCCCTGGGAGTGGCGGCTGCCACGGTGGCGCTGGGCGCGAGGCCCAACGGTGACCGCAGCGCGCAAACCGCCAGCCGCGACGTGTTGAGCCTGTCCGGGGGCCCGCTGCTGTTGGGCCTGCTCGCGGCCGGCGTGGTGATCGGCGGCATCGCGTTCGCCGCGATGGGTGTGCGCAGGTCGTTTCTGAAGAAGGTCGACCTGCCGGGCGGACGGGTCGGCTCTGCCGTCACCGTGCTCGGCGTGGTCGGTTATGTGGCAAAGGGCGGGGCGCTGGCCATCGTCGGCGCCCTACTGGTGGTGGCCGCGGTCAAGGCCGACCCCGAGCAGGCCGGCGGGTTGGACGCCGCCGTGCACACGCTGCTCGGCCTGCCGTTCGGGCAGGCACTGGTCGCTTGCGCCGGCATCGGCTTCGCCTCGTACGGGGTCTACCTGTTCTTTCGCGCCCGCTACGCCAAGCTGTGAGGCCACGTACCGGACGTAATATGGCGGCGTGACCAGTAACCCGCCCACGGGCGAGCCTGAGCAGCAGTGGCAGCAGCCGAACTTCGACGCGCCCCGCGACGAGCAGTTCGTGCAGCCCGTGACGGGCCACGTGATCGTGCCCGGTGTGGGTGGGCGCGTGCCGCCGCCGTCCACATTCGAGACGATGATCGGAACCCTGGCCAAGCTGGTGTGGCCGGTGGCAATTCTGATGATCATCTTCACCGGTGTGTCGTTCTGGCCGGGGCTCATCGGCGCCATCGTGGTGGGCACGATACTGAGCGCGCTGAAGAACAACCTGCGGCAGCGTCGGCGCTGGCAGGTACAGCCGCCCGAGGTCGGCCCAGATCAGCGCTGAGGCGACCTGGCACACCGGCTAACCGGCCTCTCAGTGTTGGCCAATCATTTCGGGAGTGACCAAGTGCTGTTAACTGGTCGAACCTGTCGAGACTCGTCTGATGAGGGGTTTCGACAAGCTCGACCCGCGGATGCTCACGCCTTGGTGATCTGCACCGCCAACCCGAGATCGGGTTCGGTCGTCCAACCGTCACTCGGTTCGCCCTCGGTGATCGACGTGGCCAGCACCTCGGCAGCGATCGCGTCGGAATGCGCCCGGATCGCCTCGGCCAGGTCGCCCTCGGCGTGCCAACGCAGGTCGATCCGATCCGACACCTCGAGGCCCGCGTTCTTGCGACCCTCCTGCACCGTTCGGACGACCTCGCGGGCCAACCCCGCCTGCACCAGTTCGGGGGTCAGTTCGAGGTCGAGGGCGACGGTCTCGCCCTGCTCGTTGACCACCGACCAGCCCTCGCGCGGACGCTCCGAGACGATCACCTCATCAGCGCTCACCTCGACCCCGTCGACCACGGCGGTGCCCTCGGCCGCCAGCGATGCGGCCAGGGCCGCAGCGTCGGTCGCGGCGATCGAGGCGGCTATCTTCGGGGTGTCCTTGCCGAACCGCTTGCCCAGGGCACGGAAGTTGCCCTTGGCCGAGTAGTCCACCAGGTCGCCCGCCGAGGCGAATGACTCCACCCTTTGCACGTTGAGTTCGGCGGCGATCTCGGCGCGCAGTTCGTCGTTCAGCTTCGCGAACGAACCGGACGGCACCAGCACCCGCGACAGCGGCTGCCGCGTCTTGACCTTCGCCTCGGCCCGCGCGGAGCGTCCGAGTTCGACCAGTCGGCGGGTGAGCCGCATGGCCGCGTCGAGGTCGGGGTCGGCCAGCGAGTCGTCGGCCACGGGCCACGACGCCAGGTGCACCGACGCCGGCGCGGCCGGGTCGGTGGGCACCATCAGGTCTTGCCACACCCGCTCGGTGATGAACGGCGCCAGCGGAGCCATCAACCGGGTGACCACGTTCAGGGTGTCGTGCAGGGTCTGCAGAGCGCCCGGGTCGCCGTCCCAGAACCGCCTGCGACTACGCCTGACGTACCAATTGCTGAGGTCGTCGACGAAGTCGGCGATCAGCGCTCCGTAGCGCTGGGTGTCGAAGTTCTCCAGCGCAGCGGTGGTCTGGGTGACCAGCCGGGTGCGCGCCGAGACCAGCCAGCGGTCGAGCACGTGCTCGCTGGTCGAGCCTGTCGAAACCCCGGTCTCGCTGGTTGAGCCTGTCGAAGGCGTCCAGTCGTTGGTGCGCGCATAGAGCGCCTGGAACGCCACCGAGTTCCAGTAGGTCAGCAGCACCTTGCGCACCGTTTCGGTGATCGTGGTGTCACCCACCCGGCGCGACGCCCACGGCGAGCCTCCGGCCGCCATGAACCAGCGCACGGCGTCGGCCCCGTACTGATCCATCAGCGGGATCGGCTCCAAGATGTTGCCCAGGTGCTTGCTCATCTTGCGGCCGTCCTCGGCCAGAATGTGGCCCAGGCACAGCACGTTGCGGTAGCTGGACGCGTCGAACACCAGCGTGCCGACGGCCATCAGCGAGTAGAACCAGCCGCGGGTCTGGTCGATCGCCTCGCAGATGAAGTCGGCCGGGTAGGCGTCGGCGAACTTCTCCTTCGAGCCGTCGGCCCACGGGTAGCCCCACTGCGCGAACGGCATCGAGCCCGAGTCGAACCAGGCGTCGATCACCTCGGGCACCCGGCGCATCGGCTCGTGGCACATCGGGCAGGGGAAGGTCACGTCGTCAACGAACGGACGGTGGGGGTCGAGTTCCGCCTGATCGTCACCCGTCAACTCGGTGAGTTCGGCCCGCGACCCCACGCAGTGCAGGTGGTCGTGCGCGCAGCGCCAGATCGGCAGCGGCGTGCCCCAGTAGCGCGAGCGCGACAGCGCCCAGTCGATGTTGTTGTTCAGCCAGTCGCCGTAGCGGCCCCACTTGATCGTCTCGGGGTACCAGTTGGTGGCCGCGTTTTCGCGCAGCAGGGCGTCCTTGATCTGGGTGGTGCGGATGTACCAGCTCGGCTGGGCGTAGTACAGCAACGGCGTGTGGCAGCGCCAGCAGTGCGGGTAGCTGTGCTCGTAGTCGAGCACCCGATACATCAGCCCGCGCGCTTCGAGGTCGGCCACCAGGGTGGCGTCGGCGGTCTTGAAGAAGACCCCGCCGACCAGGCCGAGCTCGGGCTCGAACGTGCCGTCGGGCCTGATCGGGTTGACCATCGGCAGGCCGTAGGCGCGGCACACGGCCATGTCTTCTTCACCGAAGGCGGGCGCCTGGTGCACCAGGCCCGAGCCGTCTTCGGTGGTCACGTAGTCGGCGAGCACCACGTAGTGCGTGCCGCCCACCACGTCGGGAAAGTCGACCAGCTCGAAGGGCCGCTGGTAGGTGACGAACTCGAGGTCGCGACCCGGCATGGTGGCCTCGACCTGCCAGCCGTCGCCCAGCACCTTCTCGACCAGCGGCTCGGCCACGATCAGGGTCTCGGGGTCATCGCCCAGTTTGGTGGCCACCACATAGGTGACGTCGGGGTGCACGGCCACCGCGGTGTTGCTGACCAAGGTCCAGGGTGTGGTGGTCCACACCAGCAGGGACGCCTTGCCGGCCCAGGGGCCCGAGGTCACCGGAAAGCGCACGTACACCGAGGGGTCGACCACGTCTTCGTAGCCCTGGGCGAGTTCGTGGTCGCTCAGGGTGGTGCCGCAGCGGGGGCAGTACGGCGCGACCCGGTAGTCCTCAACCAGCAGGCCGGCGTCGAAGATCTGCTTCAAGGCCCACCAGACCGACTCGACGTAGCTGGGGTCCATCGTCCAGTAGGCCTGGTCGAGGTTCACCCAGTAGCCCATGCGGTGGGTGAGTTCGGTGAACTCGTCGACGTGCCGGCTCACCGACTCGCGGCACATGGCGTTGAACGCCTCGACGCCGTAGGCCTCGATATCGGGCTTGCCGTTGAAGCCCAGTTCGGCCTCGACGGCGAGTTCGACGGGCAGGCCGTGGCAGTCCCAGCCGGCCTTACGGTCGACGTGAAAACCCTGCATGGTCTTGAACCGCGGGAACACGTCTTTGAACACCCGTGCCTCGATGTGGTGGGTGCCGGGGGTGCCGTTGGCGGTGGGCGGGCCTTCGTAGAACGTCCACGCGGGGCCGCCCTTGGTGGCCTGTAGCGTCTTGGCGAACGTGCCCTGGTCGCGCCACAGGTCGAGGATCTGGTGCTCCATGGCAGGCAGATCAACCTGGGGCGGCACCGGACGGTACTCGGTCATCGGTCATTCCTTCGTCGACAGCTCCGACCGGACTGGCCCGGTCAGGGGACGAAGGGACGAGGCGGACCCCGCGGTACCACCCTTCTTGGCCGCCACGTCGGACGACCCGCTCTTGCTCGCCGCGGCCGGTTCTAGTGAGCGGGCGAACCCGCCGTTCTTCCGGCAACTCCGGGGTGATGGCCCCATCAATGCCTTGCGACAGTCGTCCATGGTAGCCGCCGGATTCTGAAAAGTGCATTCGCGTGGACGCGAAGGGGCCAGACACGCCGGGTCGAGGTTCAACAACCAGAACGATTTCAGAATCCGACGACGGTGCCGATCAGCCGAGAACGAGCCCGCCACCGATCGCCAGGTTGAAGCCGATGAGACCGACGCAGGCGACAAGCCCGACCCAGGGCACGGGCTTCACCAGCAGCGGCTCCTCGAGTTCGTTGACCCACCGGACGATCAGCAACGACAGGGGGGCGAACACCGTCTGTGCCACGGCTGCCACCAGCACCACGGCGCGTTCGCGATCGGTGAACGGCATGCCCGACAGATCGGTGGTGACTGCGGCGAGACCGACCAGAATCGCCGCGCCGATCAGCCACGGGTACCCACTGAAGCACCGCAGCCGGGTGAGGTCACGCCCGCACAGCCGCACCGAGTGAATCGCCCACTGGTGCGCGACGCCGAGCATAGCCGCCACGCCGACGGCGACCGCGACCCAGGCCGACCAGGCGGGCAGGCTCAGTTCGCGCACGATCGTGGCGACGTCACCGCCATAGGGCGTGATCGCCAGGTACACAGCAGCCTGCATCAGCGACGTGACGGCCACCCAGATCCACAACAGGTGGGCGAAGTCGCCCCGAAAGCGAAAGGGCTGCAGCACCTGCATCACCGAGCCGATCACCAGGCTTGCCACGGGGCCGGCGGCCGCTGCGCCGGCGGCGGCGGTACCGGTGAGCGGCGGGTGATAGGTGACGCCGAAGGCGAACAGGGTGGCCTGCGAACCCAGAGCGGCACCCGTCACCCAGTGGGCGAGTTCGTGCAGCAGCACCGTGATGCCGGTGCCCAGCACCATTGCGACAAGGGTGTTCACCACGATCCAGGCGTAGGTCCATGACTGTGGCACAGACGGTTCGGCCGGCAGGTCCCTGGGGTGCGGGTTCGCCATGCGGTGAACGTAGCACGCAGGTCGTCGGCGAATCGGACGGGCGGCGGCGGGTTGCGCGCGCGACTCGTGAGACGATCGCGGGGTCGAAGGAGGTTCGGCGATGGCCGATCAAACGGTGGACGACTACATCGCCGGTTTCGAAGCGCCCGTGCGCGAGAGGCTGCTGCGGGTGCGCGAGCTGTTGCTGGCGGCCATGCCCCAGGGCGAGCAGAAGATGCGCTACGGCATCGCCGCGATCATGGTCGACGGCCGCTACGGATTGCACTTCGCCGGCTGGAAGAAGCACATCGGGCTGTACCCGGTGCCGGTTTTCGACAACGACCTCGAGGCCGAGGTGAAGCCGCTACGGCGCAGCAAAGACAGCGTGGCGCTGGTGCATGCCGAGCCGCTGCCCGAGCAACTGATCAGCCGCATCGCCCACGCAGTGGTCGAGCGCCGAGCGAGCTGAGACCTCGCTGGTCGAGCTAGTCAGGACCCGCTGGTCGAGCTCGAGACCCCTGGTCGAGGCCAAGGCCTGTGGTCAACCCCATCGGCAGGGTCTCAGCGGCACGCGATGCCGGCATCAGTGTTCAGTGCCGGATTCGGTGACTACTGCCGTGCTATATCGCGGCACCAGTTTCGTCTTCATGGCACGAGTGACAGATGCCGGCAACGGTCAAGACCCGCCTTGGTTGCGGTGGTTCGGAACCGGTCCCGTGCCGAGCACGAACCGGATGCATCTCGGCGAAAGGAGAAAGATCGTGGCCCGTAGTCGGGCCACGATCCTTCAGGTTCTGCACGGCTCCTCAGTCCGACCGCTCAGCGGAGCTCTGGAAGCCTCACTGCGCCGCACCGTCCTCGGCCGGGCCGGCAGGCTTCGGGCCGTCCGCGGGGTGCGGGGGCTCGGGGTGCGGCGGCTGGTGGAAGGGCGGGAAGCTGTTGCCGGTCAGGGCGTCGCGTCGGGCCTTGTAGTCGTCGATCTCGATCTCGCCGCGGGCCAGCCGCTCGTCGAGAATGCGCAGCGCGTCGCCGGGGTGGTGCTGCGGGGGGCCGCCCGGCTCGGGCCGGTGCCCGTGCGGGCCGCGGTGGTGCCGCTTCACCCAACCCTTCTTGACCGCGATCTTGTAAACCAGCGCGGCCAAGCCCAGCAGCACGGCGAAGAACAACGCCATGCCGATCAGACCGCCGATCATGTGCAGAAAGCCGAAGCCTCCGCCACCACCCCTGGGACCCATCAATAACTCCTTAATGCCTCGAAGACGTGCTTCCATAGTGCGCGCCGATCCGCGGCGATCAACTGTCAGGAGGCTGTGACTTCGGTCACGAGCGCCTCGAGCACCAACGCCAGGCCGTCGTGTTCGTGGTGGGCGGTCACCGCGTGGGCCGCCCGCCGCACCTCGGGCAGCGCGTTACCCATCGCGACGCCGTAGCCCGCCCAGCGAATCATTTCGATGTCGTTGAGTTCGTCGCCGATGCCCAGCACCTCGTGCGACTCGAACCCGAGCACTGCGGCGAGCCGGGCGATGCCGGACGCCTTGGTGACCCCTGCACCCTGCACCTCGACGAACGGCGCCCCTGACGTGGTGGCGTGGAAGCCGTCGAGTCCCAAGCCCTGAATGACGTGCAGCAAGGGGTGGGGCGGCAACTCGGGGTGCCGAATGATCAGCTTGATCGCAGGCACGGCGAGCACCTCGGCAAGCGTTCCCTCGTCACCGAGCGGCCCGCCGAACAGAATCTCGGACTCACTCATCAGCCCGCGATAGCCGAGTTGCAGCGCCGAATCGTGACCACCACTGCGCAGCGCCCAGAACCGGGCGTCGGGCAACTCCGCGCTCAGCCGCTCGCCGAGTTGCTGCTGGGCCTCGACGTCGATCAGTTCTTCGAACAGGATCTCGTTCGTGGTCAGATCGACCCCGACCGCGCCGTTGTTGGTGACCGCCGGACCGATCGGACCACCCTGCTCGGCCAGCAACGCAGCCAACCGCAGGTGCTGTCGTCCGGTGTTGGGGGCGATGGTGATGCCCGCGTCACGGCAGGCGCGCATCGCCTCACGCACCCGCGGCGAAATCGTGTAGCCGTGGGTGAGCATGGTGTTGTCCATGTCTGAGCTGACCAGCCGAATCGTGGCCGGCGGACGCCCCGTGAAAGCGGGCTGGTCAGCCACGAGCTGTGGCCGGGTCGCCGAGTCGGCGCCGGCCCTGGAACGCCCGACCCAGCGTCACCTCGTCGGCGTACTCGAGGTCGCCGCCCACCGGCAGCCCGGACGCCAGCCTCGACACCGTGACCCCCATGGGCACGATCAGCCGCGACAAGTACGTGGCGGTGGCTTCGCCTTCGAGGTTGGGGTCGGTGGCCAGAATCACCTCGGTGACCGTGCCGTCGCCCAGCCGAATGACCAGCTCGCGAATGTGCAGGTCGCCCGGCCCCACGTTGTCGATCGGCGAGATCGCGCCGCCGAGCACGTGGTACAGGCCGCGAAACTCGTTGGTGCGCTCGATGGCCATGACGTCTTTCGACTCCTCCACCACGCAGATGGCGGTCTGGTCGCGGCGGGGATCACGGCAGATGCGGCAGGTGTCGGCCTCTGAGATGTTGAAGCAGCGTTCGCAGAACCGCACGTTCTCAGCCACGTGCCGCAGCGAGTCGGCCAGCCGTTCGACGTCGGTTTTGTCGGCGGTGAGAATGTGAAACGCGATGCGCTGGGCACCCTTCGGCCCGATGCCGGGCAGCCGGGCCAGCTCGTCGATCAGGTCTTGAATCGGGCCTTCGAACACCTCTGTCGTGCCTTACTGGCCGGTCAGTCCGCCGAGGTCCGGCAGCTGCGGCATGGAGGTCTCGGTCAGAATCGCGACCTTCTTGTTCGCATCGCGCACGGCGGCAACGATGAGGTCGCCCAGGGTGGACGGATCGTCTTCGTCCCACGCCTCGGGCTTGATGTCGACCTTCAACAGCTCGCCGGCCCCGTTGACGGTGACCTGCACCAGGTCACCGCCGGCCGATCCGAGCACCTGCTTGGCGGCCAGTTCTTCTTGGGCTCGGGCGATCTGCGACTGCATGGCCTGGGCCTGCGCCAGCAGCGCATTCATGTCGAAACCCTGTTCGCCGAACATCACGTCTCCAATCGATCAGGCACTTCAGCCTAGTGGTGCTCTCAGTCTTCTTCTGCGATCAACTCGGCACCCAGGTGCTTGGCCAGCAGCTCATCGTGGTTGGCCGACTCTTCTTCGACCGACTCGTCGTCGCGGCTGGGCTCTTCTTCGACGGGTGGGGGTTCGACCTGGGTGCTGGTCGGACGAATGTTCTGCCGCGCCTGGGCGGCGGCCTCGGCCGCTGCGTTCGACTGGGCCGGGGCGGCCTGCCTGGGCGTGGCCGCCCGGGCCGGCACTGGCGTGTCGGAGGCCGGCTGGCCCGCGTCGATGACCACCTGAACCTTCACGCTGGTGGCCATCACCTGCAGAATCGCCTCGCGCAGCACGTCTTCGCTGCCGCCACGGCCGAAGCTGTCACGGGCCCCCTGGTTGGACATGCCGAGGCTGAGCACACCGTCGACCACGTCGATCACGTGGGCGTTCTGGCTGAGCAGAATCCAGGTGAACCGGCGTCGGTTCTTCACCTCGGTGAGAATGTCTGGCCACAGCCGGCGGAAGTCGACGGTGCTGAGCTGGTCGCCCGTGGCCGGCGCCGACAGTGGCTCTGCCGGCTCGGGCACCGACGGCTCGGGCGCCGACGGTTCGGGTTGGGGCATCTGCGCCACCGGCTCAGCGGCAGCCGGTTCGGCCACGGCGGGCCGAGGTTCTGGCCGTTCTGCGGGTTGCTGCTGCGACGCCGGCTGCGGTGGGTTCGCCACCGGCCGGGCCTGCGGTCGCGTGGCCGCTGAGGGCGCGGGCTCGGCCACCGGACGACGAGTCGGGGCTTCGGCGGCCGGGCTGGGCTGCGGTTCTGCGTCGCCCTGGGCTTCGGGGGCGGTCATCTGCAGCCGCCGCTCGAGCCGGTCGAGCCGCGCGTGCACGCCGCGCTCGTGGGTGTCAGCGGCCGGCAGCAGCACCCGGGCGCACATCAGTTCGAGGTGCAGCCGAGGCGCCGTGGTGCCGCGCATTTCGGTGAGCCCGACGGCGAGCACCTCGGCGGCCCGGGTGAGTTCGCCGGGGCCCAGCGTGGTGGCCTGGCCGCGCAGCCGTTCGGCCTGGTCGGCGGCCACGTCGACCAGGCCCGTGGTCAGGGCGTCTGGCACGGCCGCCACGATGATCAGGTCGCGCAACCGGCGCAACAGGTCTTCGGCGAAGCGGCGCGGGTCTTGCCCAACCTCGATCACCTTGTCGATGCAGGCGAACACGCCGTGCGCGTCACCCGCGGCGAACGCGTCGACGATCTCGTCGAGCAGCACGTCGGGGGTGTAGCCGAGCAGCGCGGCGGCCTGGTGATACGTGACGCCCTGCTCGTCGGCACCACCGAGCAACTGGTCGAGCACCGACAACGAGTCACGCACCGAGCCGGCGCCGGCCCGCACCACCAGCGGCAACGCGGCGGCGTCGACGGCGACCCCCTCGGCCTCGCACAGCGTGGCCAGATACGCCGACAGGGTCTTGGGCGGCACCAGCCGGAACGGGTAGTGATGGGTGCGCGAGCGAATCGTGCCGATGACCTTTTCGGGCTCGGTGGTCGCGAAGATGAACTTGACGTGCGGCGGCGGCTCTTCGACCACCTTGAGCAAGGCGTTGAAGCCCGCCGTGGTGACCATGTGCGCCTCGTCGACGATGTAGATCTTGTAGCGGCTGCTGACCGGGGCGAAGAAGGCCCGCTCGCGCAGGTCGCGGGCGTCGTCGACACCGCCGTGGCTGGCGGCGTCGATCTCGATCACGTCGATCGAACCGGGGCCACCACGAGCCAGGTCGCGGCACGATTGGCACTGCCCGCACGGCACCGGCGCCGGGCCCCTGGCGCAGTTCAGGGCGCGGGCCAGAATGCGGGCCGAGGTGGTCTTGCCGCAGCCGCGCGGCCCCGAGAACAGGTAGGCGTGGTTGACCCGGTTGTTGGCCAGCGCCCGCTGCAGCGGCTCGGTGACGTGCTCTTGGCCGATCACGTCGGCGAAGGTGTCGGGACGGTAGCGGCGATAGAGCGCCAGCGGGGCTTCGGGGCGCTGCATGGCGGCCGGATCGGGGGCTGGTTCGCGGGCGGCTTCGAGCGCCTCGACGACCGCGTCGGAGGGAAGTTCTTCAGTGTCGAACGCAACGGCTGGCTCAGCGGGCGCGACGTCCGGCTCGTCGAGCATGCCGAACAGATCGGGGCCGTCCTGCTCGAACGGCTCAGGCTCGTCGAAGAGGGCGGACTCGTCGATCAGGTCGTCGTCGCGCTCGTCGTCCACGGGTGAACCATACGTGCTGGGCTCGACAGTTTACGACCGGACGACCATTCCGGGGCCGGACGCGAAGGGGCCCCCGCGCACCCGGAAGAGCTCACTTACCCTTGCTGTCTTTCGACCCTGGGGGAGTTGGGCGAGATACCGCCGCGCGGGGACCTTGGCCCCCAGTGTAGGGGACGTCGGAGGGCCGGCTCACCGCAACGGTCTTCACCGTCCTCCCGGAGTTGATCCGGGATCTCACCGCCCGCGCACCGCACCAGAGAGATGCCGGCTTCGCAGGGATGGCGAAGACATGGTCTCGACCAACTCGACCAGCGAACACCCCAAACATCGTCGGCGCGCGTCGGAATGATGAACCTCACCACGCCATCCCGGCGAACGCCGGGATCTCTGCGCAACCGCCACAACGTCTCGCTCCCCCGGTCACTGCGGAGGCTGATTTGGCTGGTCGAGCTGGTCGAGACCTTTGCGGCCAGGGGTTTCGCCAAGCTCAACCAACGACCCGCGCGTCGATCAGCGGTCCAGGGAACTGCTGAACCGCGAGTTGCCCAACACCGGTAGCGCTTTGCGTGCCTGCGCGACCGAATCGAGGTCGAGGTCGATCAAAGCCAACTCGGGGCCGGGGCCCAGTTCGAGCAGCACTTCGCCCAACGGCCCCGCGACGATCGAGTGGCCGACTCCGGTGGGTTTGCGGGCACCCTGCGCGGAGTCGTCCGACAGCGGCTCGGCCTGGTCGACCGCCACCACGATGCTGGTGCAATCGAGCGCCCTGGCAGTGGCCAGCAACCGCCATTGGTCGACCTTGCGCTCCCCCGGCGCCCACGACGACGGCACCACGATCACCTGCGCACCCTGCCTCGCCAGTGCCTTGAACTGTTCGGCGAAGCGAATGTCGTAGCAGGTGGCCAGACCTACCTGCACTCCGTTCACTTCGACCAGCACCAGCTGGTCGCCCGGTTCAATCTGGTCGGATTCTGCGTACCCGTACGCGTCGAACAGGTGCAGCTTGTCGAAGTGGGTCTCGACGCCCGGCCCGGTGACCAGCAGCGTGTTGCGCACCCGCCCGGACGACCCGGGCGTGAACACCCCCACCACCGCCGTGACGCCCAACTCTGCTGCGGCTTCTCGGACGGCGGCCGCCCACGGGCCGTCCAGGGCTTCTGCGGCCTCGGCTCGCGGTCGGGCGAACGAGCAGCTCATCGCCTCGGGAAAGACGACCAGTTGCGCACCCGCCGCAGCAGCCTTGGCCAGCTGATCGAGCACCACCTCGAGGTTCAGCGCGGGCTCGGTGGTGGCGGTGAACTGGGCCAGGGCGACGCGCATGGGTTCAGCGTCTCACGCTGACCGATGCCGACGGAGCCGGCGCTCACGACCAGTCGAACGTGAAGACAGACGTGCGGGTCTCGGGCTCGAAGAACATCAGGATCGCGTCGGGCCCGTGCGCGACCCATGGGTAGCCGGCCGTGGCTGCGATGAAGGTGAACGGGCGCCCGTCGGCGAGCCGCAGCGTGGGACTGACCGGATGGGACTCGTCGAGCGCCAGGGCAGCCGGCGGTCGGAAGGCGGCCCAGTTGCCGTAACCGGGCTCACCACCCAACTGGTCGATCAGGGCAACGTTCTCGCCGGCCGGCAGGCCCGACTCGCCGGAGCGGATTCGTCCGGCTCCGAACTCCCGCTCGGACTCGTCGTACCAAGACCGCAGGTCGTCCGCCACGTCAGGGTTCTGCACGCCGAAGTAGCGTCGCGGGCCCAGAAATCGCATGAGGCTGTCGTCGTTCAGCTCGAACGAGATCCAGTTCGTACCCCGCCCACTCGTTGTGGTGGTCGGGCGTGGTTTCGCCCAGCAGGCCGACATTCGGTTCGACCGGCAACAGCATGGTCAGCCAGCCGGACAACCCGAAGCCAGCCAGGTCGATCGAAGTCAGCGGATGCAGCACACGGCCAAGCCATGGCTGGTCTGGGGTGAACACGCCGTCGGCACTCGGATAAGCCCGCACCCCTGCTTCAAGGGCGGGCACCGAACGGCCACGATCCGGTTGCTGCTCGTCGACGAACGAGGTGGGGCCAGGCTGAAGGGCGGGGCCAGGGTCGGCCCGCGCCTCACCGTCGATGCGCCAGGTCAGCTCGAAGTCTGCGGCCGAGCCACGCAGGTCGTGCTCGGCCTGCGCCAACAGACGTTCCGCTTCGTACTGGTCCAACACCGGCGCCTCGGCGACGACAGCACGGTCGTCGAGGCGGCGGACCACAACATGGCCGATCGGGCCGTCATCACCCCAGTTGGGTCGAAAAGACACCTCGTACTGACTGTCTGCGGCAATCATCGGGCAACCCTATTGCGGCGGCGGCGCGTCAACCGAGAACGCCTCCAGCGACCGGTCGCGCGTGGCGTCCCGTGACACGCCTGAACAGACCGGTTCGAACGAGGTCGACGCCGGTGTTGGCGCGCCTGGACGGCCCCGGCGGCTGCCCGTGACCGTTTGGCTCGGCCAACCCGCTGCCGGTATCGTCTTCGACGGAGGATTCGCCTAGAGGCCTATGGCGCTCGCTTGGAAAGCGGGTTGGGTTCACACCCTCACGAGTTCGAATCTCGTATCCTCCGCCAGTGCCGTTCCCAGTCTGGCTAGGGGTGAAACCTCAGTTTGAGAGGTTGCACGTCGACCCAACGGCCATCTCGTGCGCTAAATGTGCGCTATCTTTCTCGTGGTCCTCGCGCCGTCGTCCTCGCGATGCACGCAGTCGCCGCGCGAGGCCTGCGCGAGTGCTTCGTCGCGTTGCGGCCTCTGGATCAATCACATCGATGAAAGTTTCCACAACTGCCAGTAGTGTCGCATTGTGGACGTCAAACTGTTCCAGAAGGCACCGTTCGGCACACTCGTTCCGATCAGCGGCTCACACCCCGGCGGCGGTGCCTGGGAACACTGGGCTTTTCTCCCCAATCGCTAGGAACAATCGCGGTGCGGCGGGGAACACTGTGACCTACTGCACCGCCGCCGGGTAGAACACCCCGCCGACCCGGCAGGCTGGGAGTCCGATCATGACCACGGTTCCGCTTCTGGGCGAGGAGCGTGATTCTGCCGGATCGGGATGTCATGGAGTCCGCTGGATCGGCGAGCGCGTGAGTTCAGGTGAGCAGGCCGCGCTCTCTGGCGGTGGCGATTGCCGCTGTCCGGGACTGTGCGCCGAGCTTGGCGTAGGTGTGGGCGAGGTGGGACTTCACGGTTGCCAGGGTGAGGTAGAGGCGCCCGGCGATCTGGGCGTTCGACAGCCCGTCTGCGGCGAGCCGGAGGACGTCCAGTTCTCGCAGGGTCAGGGTCGTGGCGGGGTCGAGGACGCGTCGCATGAGGCGCTGCTGGACGGCTGGGGACAGCGCGGGCTGGCCCACCGCGGCGGCTCGGATCGCTTGTTCGAGTTCGGCGGTGGGGGCGTCCTTGAGCAGGTAGCCGCTCGCGCCGGCGTCCAGGGCGGTGAGGATGTCGGCGTCCGTGGCGTAGGTGGTGAGGATGAGCACGGCGGGCCCACCGGACGCCGTGATGCGCCGAGTGGCCTCGGCGCCGCTGATGAGCCCGTCGCCGAAGTGGAGGTCGAGCAGGAGGAGGTCGCAGCTGTGGCCGTCCAGCCAGGCCAGGAGGTCCTCGGCGCTGCCGAACTGGGCGGCGACCGTGACGTCGCTGAGCCCTTCCAGGACGCTGACCACGCCGGCACGGACGACGGGGTGGTCGTCGGCGAGCGCGACCCGGATCATCCCTGCTCCGATCCGAGCGGCAGGGTGATGGCGATCGCCGTCCCTTCGCCGGGTTGTGACTCGAAACCGAGAGTCCCGCCGAGGTCCCTGACGCGCGAACGCAGCGACGGCAGACCGAACCCTCCACCGGTTGTGTCCGTGTGACCGTCCGGATCGAAGCCGCGACCGTCGTCGACGATGTCCAGCAGCACGCGGTCGGGCTCCCAGGTCAGGGTGACGGCGGCGCTGGTGGCGTCCGCATGCCGGACGACGTTGGACAGCGCGGACTGCGTCATCCGCAGGATCCCGGTGGCCAGGTCGGCGGACAGAGCGGGTTCACTTCCCATGGCACGGACCTCGATCAAGGTCCGTCCACCACTATCGGCCTGCGCCCGTTCCGCGGCGTGGCGCACTGCTCCCAACAGCGTGGCGTCCATCCGATGGCCCGGTCCTCCGGCGAGGAAGCGGCGGGCCTGGGCCAGCCCTTCAGCGGTCGCCTGCTGGGCGAGGGCGACCGAGGGTGCTGCGGGATCGCCGGGGGCCAGGAGGGTCGCGGCCCGGCGCAGGTGCAGCTCGACGGCGGCGAAGTCCTGGGCGAGGGTATCGTGGATGTCGCGGGCCAGGTTTGCCCGTTCCTCGGCCCGGAGCCGGTCCCGTTCGGCGGCCAGCAGCCGTTGTTGCGCGTCCTCCAAGTCGTCGAGGGCACGCTGGCGGTCGGCGACGATGCGCGCCAGCGACTCTAGCCCCACCACCGAGGCCACCGCCACCAGCGCCCCGACCACCGGGCCCAGTACGTAGCCCAGGCCGGCCTCGCCCCGGGAGACGGCCCCGAGGACAACCGCAGCCACGGTGGTCAGGGTGACCGCGACCACGCCGCTGCGGGGTCCGAGCAGGTGCAACTGCAGCAGCATGACCGGAAAGGCCAGCCACATTCCCGAGGCACTGGCCGCCAGCACCAGGACGTAGCAGGCCAACAGGCCGGACGCAGCCGCAACCGCCAGCCAAGATCCGCCGCGGGCGTCCATCGGCTCACCGAGCACCCGCACCCTCAGCCGGACCACGACCCAGCAGGTCGCGAACGCGGCACCGGCAGCCCAGGCCCACCCGGTCGGGGGCATGAGTGCCACCACCAGCAGCAGCCCGGCCAGCAGGTCCAGACCGGCCATGAGGCGGCGCGCGACCCGCTCCGAACCCAGCTCCACGCGGGCACTCTAGTCGGCCGTGCTGCGCTCGACGTCAGCCGAAAGGTGGAGTCGGGAGCCCACCGAACGGCCACCCGGGACCATCCCGACGCCCGATGTCCCGAAGCCGCCCCAACAGCAGCATTGAGGACAGCTGAACTCAGGACCTGCTGACACACCCGCCCCAACCAAGGAGGTAACCATGCGACGGCTCTACCTGGCCGCCATCGCGTACGCCACACTCGGCCTGGCCGGCGGACTGTTCTACCGCGAGATCACCCACGCCCGAGACTTCACCGGCAACACCCAACTCGCCGTGGTGCACACCCACTTTCTCGCCCTCGGCCTGCTGGTCATGCTGATCGTCCTCGCCCTCGACGCCACCATCGGCCTCAGCGGCAGCCGATGGTTCTCCTGGTTCTTCACCACCTACAACGTCGGACTCCTCATCACCGCGGCCGCGATGACCTGGCATGGACTCCTCCAGGTCTTCGGCCAGGACGCGGGACCCGCGATCGCCGGCATCGCCGGCCTGGGCCACATCCTGCTCACCATCGGCATCGGTTGCCTGCTGGCCTGCCTCGACAAGCCACTGCGCACCCGCCTCACCGCCACCAAGGAGAACTGACCATGCTCGCTCTCGCCATCGTCCTGATCAGCCTCGCGCTGGCCTTCTACACACTCGGAGTCTGGGCCGAGCGCCGCTCCGGCGAGCTTCGCTGGTGGCACGTCGCGGCATTCGCCGCCGGCCTGGCCGCCGACATCAGCGGCACCGCGGTGATGAGCGTGATCGCCGGCAGCGGCGGGCCGAGCGGCGTCGACCAGAACTCCGTCCTGACCCAGACCATGGCGATCACCGGATTGCTCGCCCTGATCCTGATGGCGCTGCACCTCGTCTGGGCCGTCGTCACCATGCTCCGCAACCGTCCCGACGAGAAGCGCGCCTTCCACCGCTTCAGCATCGTCGTCTGGGCCATCTGGCTCGTCCCCTACTTCACGGGCATGGCTGCCGCGATGGCCTGACACAGGTGCGACTCTGGGCATCGGAGGAGGCTGTCTATCGGTGACTTGGTGAACCTAGTGAACGTGGGTTGGCAAGGACGTTCACTACATCTGTGGATAACGCAATTGTCGTTGTCCACAGATGTTGGTTACACCGCTGGTGACATCGATTTGGTGAGGTTCCGTGGTCTCAGGACCCACGGAAGGAACCCCCACTGGCTCCGGAGGCGCCACCCGAGGACGCCGACCGGGTGCTGCGTGGGCTGGCCAGACTGGCGCACTGCGGCGCCGGCGCGTGCCCGGACGCCGCACTGGTGCTGGCGTGGGTGATGATGCCGTCGGCCACGGTGCTGGCCCACCAGTTGCGGACGTTGAGTGAGGACATCGACTGCCACGTGGCAGCCCAGCTGTGGATCGCCGTCCGAACCTTTCCCTGGCGGACAACCGGCCCGGTCGCGGCGAACCTGAACCGCAACCTGCGCAAGAAGGTGCTACAGGACCTCGTCCCGACCTCCAGCCCGATCCCCCACGACGGCGACGATGTCGTCCAGGACGACCCGCTACCGGACGCGCTCGAGGAACTGATCGAGATCCCCAGCGACGGCATCAAGGCCGAGGTGATCGGCCAGGACGACGTCGACCTGCTGCTGGCCGTCATGGACGCCGCCGCGCAACTCGTCCCGCCGTCGGGACCTGGAGTCGGGATCATCGGCGACCGGGTCTCGGCCCGGATCGGGGAGTTGCACGGCTGCTCGCCACGGACGATCCGGCGCCGGATCAAGCGCTCAACCGACGCCCTGAGCCACCTCGCCCAGGCGGTCGTGGTCGGCGAGAACCTTCCCTACCGGGCCGCGGACGTCGCCCGCACCCTCGGCCTGCCCGTCCTCGCCACGGTCGCCTGCGCGGCGCCGACTTGGTCGATCAGTTGCGCGACGTCGAGTCACAGTATCGGGACGCCTCGCGCCAACTCACCCTGACGAGTGGCTGAAGCAGCCGCTGCGCTCGACCGTGCTCGACAACCTCGCCCGGCTCACGTCTGCGCTGCAGTGACCGCCTGTTCGGCGAACTGCGTGCGGTACAGGTCGGCGTAGAGGCCGCCCTGCGCCAGCAGCTGCACGTGACTGCCGCGCTCGACGATGCGCCCGTCGTCGACCACCAGAATCTGGTCGGCGCCGCGCACCGTCGACAGCCGGTGTGCGATCACGATGGACGTGCGGTCGGCCAGCGCCGCGTCGAGGGCCCGCTGCACGGCCGCCTCGCTCTCGCTGTCGAGATGTGCGGTGGCCTCGTCGAGCACCACCAGCCCAGGGCCCTTCAGCAGCAGCCGGGCGATCGCGAACCGCTGTTTCTCGCCACCTGAGAGCCGGTGGCCGCGGTCGCCGACCACGGTGTCGAGACCGGCCGGCAGCGACTCGACCAGATGCCAGACCTGCGCGGCGCGCAGCGCGGCCTCGAGTTCGGCGGTGGTGGCCTCGGGCTTGGCGTAGAGCAGGTTGGCGCGCAGCGTGTCGTGAAACAGGTGAGCCTCTTGGGTGACGACACCGACGCGGTCATGCAACGAGGTGAGCGTGGCGTCACGCAGGTCGACGCCGTTCACCCGAATCGCGCCCTCGGTGGGGTCGTACAGCCGGGCGACCAGCGAGGTGATCGTGGTCTTGCCGGCGCCGCTGGGGCCGACCAGGGCCACCATCGAACCGGGGACCACGTCGAAGGTGATGTCGTGCAGAATGTCGCCGCTGCCCTTGCGGTCGCCGCTGGCGACCCCTTCGAGCGAGGCGAGTGAGATCTCGTCGGCCGACGGGTAGCGAAAGCTCACCTGATCGATCTCGACCCGCACCGGCTCGTCGGGTATGTCGACGGCGTCGGGCTTCTGTTCGACCAGCGGCTTCAGGTCGAGCACCTCGAAGACCCGCTCGAACGAGACCAGGGCCGTCATCACGTCCACCCGCACGTTCGACAGCGCGGTCAGCGGCGCGTACAGCCGCGCCAGCAGCGCGGCCAGCGCCAGCAGGGTGCCGACGGTGAGCAACCCGTTCACCGCCATCACGCCGCCGAAGCCGTACACCATGGCTGTGGCGAGCGAGGCCACCAGGCCGAGGGCCACGAAGAACACCGACCGGTTGACCGCCAGCGTGACGCCCACGTCACGAACGCCACGCGCGTGGTCGGCGTACTCGGCGTCTTCACGGCGCGGGTCGCCGAACAGCTTCACCAGCAGCGCACCGGCCACGTTGAACCGTTCGCTCATCTGAGCGCCCATCTCGGCGTTCAGCGACATCTGCCGGCGGGTGAGGCCGGCCAGGCGCCGTCCGATGATGCGAGCCGGAACGATGAACAACGGCACCAGCAACAGGGCGCCCAGGGTGAGCTGCCACGACAGCGACGCCATGGCCACCACGATCACCACCAGGCTGATGGCATTGCCCACCAGGTTCTGCAGCACCGAGGTGAAAGCCTGCTGGGCGCCGATCACGTCGCTGTTGAGCCGGGTGACCAGCGCACCGGTCTGGGCGCGGGTGAAGAACGCGATGGGCTGGCGCAGCACGTGGCCGAACACCTGGGTGCGCAGGTCGTAGATCAGGCCTTCGCCGATGCGCGAACTGAACCAGCGCTCGACCAGGGTGAGGGTGGCGTCGGCCAGGGCGATGAGCGCCACCAGCACCGCCAACTGAATGACCAGACCAGCGTTGCCGGGTATGACGCCGTCGTCGATGAGGCGCTGCAGCAGCAGCGGCGAGGCCACGACCAGCAGCGAGTCGATCACCGTGAGGCCGAGAAAGACCGCGATCAGGCCCTTGTAGGCGGCGGCATAGCTGAGCACGCGCCGACGCGTGCCCGGCGCGAGTCGGTGGTCGCGCACCGACGAATCGCGGGTCATCGAGTTCATGACCTGCCAGCCGCTCATACTCACAAACCCACTCAACCACGCGGCACCGACAACGATTCCCAAGGAAGCGCCGGCTTTCGCTGGTCGAGCTTGTCGAGACCTGTTGCGGCAAGGGGTTTCGACACGCTCAACCAACGACAGCCGCGTTGATCAGCGATCCACTGGCGATGCTTGGTCGCTAGCGTGGGGCTTCATGTGGCTGCTGTACGCGACCGGCTCGGCGATCTTCGCCGGACTGACGGCGATTCTGGCCAAGGTCGGCATCAGGCACACCCCGAGCAATCTCGCCACTGCCATTCGAACCGTGGTGGTGCTCGGCTTCGCCTGGCTGATGGTGTTCGTGGTGGGCTCGGGGGGCACCACCAGTCGACTGTCGACGAGCACCTGGGCGTTTCTGGTGCTGTCGGGGCTGGCCACCGGAGCGTCGTGGCTCTGCTACTTTCGCGCCCTGCAACTGGCCGACGTCAACCAGGTCACCCCGATCGACCGGTGGAGCATCGTGCTGAGCGTGCTCTTCGCCATCACCCTGCTCGGCGAGACCGATCACCTAACCACCCGACTGGGCGGCATCGCGATCATCGCGGTCGGCACCTGGCTGATGATCGAACGCAAGCCGGTCGAGGGCGGCACGCCGCGCAGTTGGACGTGGCTGCTGTACGCGGCCGGATCGGCGGTGTTCGCGGCGCTGACGTCCATTCTGGGCAAGGTGGGCATCACCGACGTCGAGTCGAATCTGGGCACCGCGATTCGCACCTGTGTGGTGCTGGTGATGGCGTGGCTTGTGGTGTTCGTCACCCGCGAGCAGCGTGCGCTCGGCTCGATAGACCGTCGCGACGCGGTGTTCATCGTCGCCTCAGGGTTCGCAACCGGCGCGTCGTGGCTGTGCTTCTACCACGCGCTGCAGAACGGACCGGCCAGCCTGGTGGTGCCCATCGACAAGCTGTCGATCGTGGTCACGGTGGCCTTCGCCACCCTCGTGTTGCACGAGCGGTTGAGCCGTCGGGCGGCAGTGGGTCTCGTGCTGATCGTGGGCGGCACCCTGCTGATGCTGGTCTGACTCAGTTGATGTCGCCGGGTTCAGTTCATGTCACTCCGGCGAACGCCGGAATCTCAGTCGTGCCCTGCTCCTCACTGGACGCCGATTTCTATCGGATCGCGGTTGGAGATCCCGGCGTTCGCCGGGATGACGGAGATTTCGCCGGGATGACGGAAAGTTCGCCGAGATGACGGAGAGTTCGCCGGGACGACGGAGAGTTCGCCGGGACGACGGACGAACCGGGGTGAGGTCTCGACAGGCTCGACCCACGACGGCTCAGCCGAAGGGGTTCGGGGTCAGGGTGTATTTGGTCTGCAAGTATTCGTGAATGCCTTCGGCACCGCCCTCGCGGCCCAGGCCCGACAACTTCCAGCCGCCGAAGGGTGCGGCGGCGTTGGACACGACGCCGACGTTGAGGCCCATCATGCCGGTCTCGAGCCGTTCGATCATGCGCTGCCCTCGCGCGAGGTCCTGGGTGTACACGTAGCTGACCAGGCCGTACTCGGTGTCGTTGGCGATGCGCACCGCCTCGTCCTCGGTGTCGAAGGTGACGATCGCCAGCACGGGCCCGAAGATCTCTTCGCGCAGAATCGCGCTGCCCGCCTGCACATCCGACAACACGGTCGCTGCGTAGAACGTGCCGGGCCTGTCGATCGCGTGCCCGCCGGTGCGCACCGTCGCCCCACGTTCGACCGCGTCGGTGACGAGTTCGGACGCCTTCGCCACCGCCCGATCGTCGATCAGCGGGCCGATGGTCACGCCCTCTTCGGTACCCCGACCGGTCTTGAACGCCGCCACCCGCTCGGTGACCCGGTGGGCGAACTCCTCAGCCACGGACGACTCCACGATGAACCGGTTCGCCGCGGTGCACGCCTGGCCGATGTTGCGAAACTTGGCCGCGATGGCGCCGTCGACCGCCTTGTCGAGGTCGGCGTCGTCGAACACCACGAAGGGCGCGTTGCCGCCCAGCTCCATGGACGTGCGCAACACGCCCTGCGCGGCCTGGCGCAGCAACGTTTGCCCCACCGACGTCGACCCGGTGAACGACAACTTGCGCAACCGCGGGTCATCGATGATCACCTCAGACACCGGGCCTGACGCGCTCGTGGTGAGTACGTTCACCACGCCCGCGGGCAGCCCGGCGTCGTGCAGCAGCTTGGCGAAGTACAACGTGGTCAGCGGGGTCAGAGCGGCGGGCTTCACCACGACGGTGCAGCCCGCGGCCAGGGCCGGTGCGATCTTGCGGGTGGCCATCGCCAGCGGAAAGTTCCACGGCGTGATCAGGTAGCACGGACCAACCGGGTGCTGGGTGACGATCATGCGTCCGGTGCCCTCGGGGTTCGGCCCGTACCGTCCGGCGATGTGCGTGGCCTCTTCGCTGAACCAGCGCAAGAACTCGCCGCCGTAGGCCACCTCGCCGCGAGCCTCGGCCAACGGCTTGCCCATCTCGAGCGTCATCAGCAGCGCGAAGTCCTCTTTGCGCTGCTGCAGCAGGTCGAACGCCCGCCGCAACAACTCGGCCCGCTCGCGCGCCGGCGTCGCCGCCCAGCCGGCGAACGCGTCGGCGGCGGCGTCCATGGCCGCCTTGGCGTCGTCAGGGGTCGCGTCGGCGATCTGCTTGATCACCGCCCCGGTGGACGGATCGTGCACCGCCAACGTGCCACCACCCGAGGCAGCCACCCACTCACCTGCGATCAGCAACCCGTCCGGAACGTCGCCGAGCAACTCGCTCTCAGTCATCGGTGCTCTCTTTCTCGCCCTCAGGGGGCAGGTGGTCGATGCGCTGCAGTTCGGCGTCGAACTCGTGCAGCAGCCGTTCCATGGCGGGCAGGGCCGCCTCGATCTGATCACGGTCGGGTTGGTCGAGCCGAGCCATAATCGCCTCGAGCGCGGCGAGCCTGGTGCGTGCGAACGTGTCGAAGATCTCGGCCGCCCGGTCGGTCGCGACGACGATCACCGAGCGGCCGTCGTCGGGGGCCTGCTGCCGCTCGATCAGACCGCTGCCGCGCAGGTCGCGCAACACGTTGCTGACGGTCGGACGGGCCAGCCGCAGCCGGTCGGCCAACTCGGCCGGAGTCATGGGGCCGGCCTGCACCAGCAGCCGCAACAGGTCGACCTGGGATTCGGGCAACTCGGGCAGTCTGGCCACTGATCGGGTGACCCGCACCTGCGCCCGCCAGAGGTTGCGCAGCAGGCCCGCGAACCGCTCGCCTGAGCCGGCCTCGGCTTGGCCCGGTACGTCGAAGCCGCGCCGCGATGCCGACTCGCTGCCCATGTCACCTCCCGTTGCGAGCCTAGTGGCGCGCTCGCCGATTCGCTCACGCTGCGGGCATTGAGCATGCACGTCCTGGCGTGCTCGTCGCGCCTGAAGAACCGAGACAAGCGGTTCGTGCATGGCCCTTTCATAAACATTGGCCGAACATCCCCAAGGCGTGGGGTGGCCGCGTGATACTACGTGCAGCGCCCTGAGGGGTGCCCGGGATTCCGTAGTTTTTCGTCCCGAGCGAGGCGCCACGATGTCCCAAACCCAAAGCAACGAAAGCAAAGCCGAATCGTCCGGCAAATTCCTCGACACGATCGAGCGATTCGGCAACTAAGTGCCCAACCCGACGATCATGTTCGTCTACCTGATCGCCGTGATCGCCATGCTGTCGGCGATACTGGCGTGGTCGGGGGTGAAAGTAACCGACGAGGTCGTGACCCCGGTGCCCAAAGACGAGTTCAGCCAGATCAACGAGCACCTCGGCGGCACCTGGTCGATCTACGACTCGGTCACCGGCGAGCCCGCCGAAGTACCCGACTTCGTGGTCAGCGAGCAGACGTTCGGGGTGCGCAACCTGTTGCCGGTCGAGGGCGCACGCTTCTTCTTCTCGTCCTTCGTCGACAACTTCGCCGGCTTCGGCGTCGTGGCCGTGGTGCTGGTGTCGATGGCCGGCGTCAGGTCGCCGAACACGCGGGCCTGATGGGTGCGCTGATTCGAAAAGTGGTCAAGGTCGCACCACCGCGCCGGCTCACCTTCATATTGATCTTCGTCGGCGTGCTGTCGTCGGTGGCCATCGACGCCGGCTACCTGATCCTAGTGCCGCAGACCCTGCTGGCCGCCTACCGGGTGGGCGATTCGCCGGTGAACGTGCTCACCCCGCTGATGGTGTACCTGCCGTTCATGGTGACCGTGGCGCAGCGGTACAAGAAGGACGCCGGCATCGGCACCATCATCGCCCTCATGGTGCCGTACGCCATGTGGATCCTGATCACCTGAACGGTGCTGTACCTGGCCTGGTTCTTGCTCGGCATTCCGTGGGGGCCGGGCCCACCGGTGCACATGCCCTGAGCCGTTCATGTACCTGCCCGATCACCCGGTGAAGCAGGACGAGCAACGGCAACGCTTCGTCTCGACCGGCACGCTGCCCGATCAGCAGCGCATCACCGACCTGCTGCAGCGTGCGCACGAGCGGTTTCGCGGCGTTACGGACGGCGCGAAACCGCAGGTGTACCCCGCGCTGGCCGAGGCCGATCCTGAGGCCTTCGGCATTGCGCTCACCGGGGTCAGCGGAGCGCAGTACATCAGCGGCGAGGCCGAAGCCGGCTTCACCCTGATGAGCCCACCGCGAGTTGAACCCTGCGACACAGAAATGCATATAGTCCATATTGACTAATCAACATCGATCATTCGAGGTAGACCATGCATGCCGACCGTCTGACGCCCCTGGGCGTCATGCTGCTCGCGCTGCTGCACGAGGGCGACATGCACCCCTACGAGATGATCCGACTGCTGCGGCTGCGGCACGACGACCGGCTCGTACCGGTGACCAACGGCACGGTTTATCACACCGTCGCCCGGCTGCAGAAGCTGGGCCTGTTGGCCGAGCAGGGGGTCGATCGCGAGGGTAATCGGCCCGAGCGCACCACCTACCGCGTCACCGAAGCGGGCCGCAACATGGTGCCCGAGTGGGTGCGTGCCGAACTGCCGCGCATCGACCGTCCGGAGCAGTTCAGAGTGGCGCTGTCCGAGGCCCACAACCTGCCGCCCGACGAGGTGGTCGACCTGCTGCAGCAACGGCTCGCGGCCATCACTGCGCAGCTCTCGGTGCTGCAGCACGGCCTCACCAAGGCCGAGGCCCGCGGGGTGCCCGACTTCTACCTGATCGAAACCCGCCGCGAAGCCGCCCTGCTCGCGGCCGACCACCAGTGGCTCACCGACATCATCGCCGCGATCGAACAGCGCTCGCTCGACTGGAACGTCCACGCCCTGGACGAAACCAGCGACCGCTATCTCGCCCAACGAAAGGCAGCACGCCAATGACCCAGGCGCGTCCGACCAACCCGTGGCCCGGCCTGTGGGCCTTGATCATCGGGTTCTTCATGCTTCTGGTCGACACCACGATCGTCTCGGTGGCCAACCCCGCCATCAAGGCCGCCCTCGACCCGGCCACCACCAACCTCGACAACGTGGTGTGGGTGACCAGCGCCTACCTGCTCACGTTCTCGGTGCCGTTGCTCATCGCCGGACGACTCGGCGACGCGTTCGGCCCCAAGCGCGTCTACCTCACCGGGCTGGCCGTCTTCACCCTGGCCTCGCTGGGCTGCGGCCTGTCGACCACCCTGGGCATGCTGGTCGCGATGCGGGCCGTGCAGGGCCTCGGCGCGGCGCTGATGAGCCCACAGTCGATGGCGCTGATCGCGCGCACGTTCGAACCCAGGAACCGCGGCGCCGCCATGGGCCTGTGGGGCGCCACCGCCGGTGTCGCGACCCTGGTCGGCCCGCTGGCCGGCGGCTTTCTGGTGGACGCCTTCGGCTGGCAGGCGATCTTCTACGTGAACCTGCCGGTGGGCGTGATCGGTTTCGTGCTGGCCGCGATGCTGGTGCCCCGGCTCGAGACACACCCGCACAAGTTCGACGTGGCCGGCATCGTGATCAGCGCCGTGGGCCTGTTCCTACTGGTGTTCGGGCTGCAAGAGGGCGAGAAGTACGACTGGGGCGTGATCTGGGGGCCCATCTCGGTGTGGTCGCTGATCATCGCCGGCGTGGTGGTGCTGGCGTTGTTCGTCTGGCAGCAGTCGCGCACCCGCGCCGAGGCGCTGGTGCCGCTGGAACTGTTCCGCGACCGCAACTTCTCGACCTCGAACGTGGCCATCGCCGCGATCGGCTGCTCGATCACCGCGATGTCGCTGCCGATGATGTTCTTCTTTCAGTTGGCCCGCGGCCTGACCCCCACGCAGGCGGCGCTGTTGACCGTACCCACCGCCGTACTGTCGGGCGTGCTGTCGCCCCTGGCCGGCATGCTGCTGGTGCGAGTCGATCCCCGGGTGCTGCTGGTGCCCAGCCTGCTGCTCGTGGGCGGCGGCCAGTTCTGGTACGCGGCCATGATGAACGGCACCACCGACGTGCTGATGTTCCTGTGGCCCGCGGCGCTGATCGGCCTCGGCAGCGCCGGTATGTGGGGGCCGTTGGCCACCACCGCAACCCTCGACCTGCCGCCGCGGCAGGCGGGCGCGGCGTCCGGCATCTACAACACCACCCGCACCATCGGCTCGGTGCTCGGCTCGGCCGGCATCGCGGCCCTGATGCAGGCCCGGCTCGAGGCCAACCTGGGCGGCGCGGCGTCCGGTTCGGCCAGCGGGTTGGGCACCGGCCAGTTGCCGGCCGCGATCGTCGAGCCGTTCTCGTCGGCCATGGCGCAGTCGATGCTGCTCTCGGTGGCTGCGATGGCGGTGGGCCTGGTGGTGGCGTTGTTCCTGCGCCGCAGCAAGGCGACGTCGTCCATGCCGCGACGTGCGGCAGAGCCCGAGCGACCCGGGGTCTGAGCAAGAATGGCGCACTCAACGTAGCCGCCTTTGTGACACCTAGCTGCCTGCACGCAGGCAGTTACGTGTCACAAGGGCAGTTACGTTGGCATTGAGGCCTTCACGACATGTCGAAGATGCTCCAGGTGGCCGCAGCGATGGGCAGTTCAGCCAGCCTCAGGAACGACACCAGCAGAATCACACCGCGGGTCACCAGCAGCGCAGTGCGCAGGGTGGGCGAACGGAACGAGCTGGTGACGCCGGCGAAGAACAGCGACACCGCCAGCAGCACCGTGGCCAGCGTGTACTGGTCGCCGACGTAGCGGGCCTGGTCACCGGCTCTGGAATCTGCCTCGGCCTGACTCTGTGCGGTAAGGCAGGTCGACCGCGCCCAACGAGAAGCCGGCCAACTTCACGCCGTCGGCGGCGAGCGTCTCGGCCAGCCGCTGCTTCAACTGCTGCTCCAGCTCCTGCCGCTGCCCAGGGTAGAGCGAATCGAGGGTGACGTCCGGTTGAGCCAGGGCAACCGCCAGCGCAGCCCCCACCCCCACGTTGTCACGCACGGCCGACCAATAGCCCGTCGTGCCGAATCGATCGTGCACGAGCCGCAACTGGTCGCGCACCAGGCGAAACCGCACGGTGTACCCGACCTTGGCCTCGGCGCGGTCGCCCAGCATCACCTTCAGCGCCGGTCCGCCGGCCTCGGTCGGCTGTTCACCACCGGGTCAGAACTGGCTCGGTACGACAACTCGACCACCGGGTAGCAGACCACCTGGCGCTGACGCAGCGCGGTGACCCAGTGCAGGCCGGGCAGCAGCGACGTGTCCGTCGACCGTCCCCGCACCACGAGCAGCCCCAATTGACCCATCGGCACCCGCACCAGCGAGTTGCGTATCACCAACCACACCGCGGCAACGAGAGCCGCCACGACCAGCACACCGACCATCACCCCGGCGATCACAGTGCTCAGGCTCTGACAACTTCACCTCGGACAGCCCCCGATCAACCACCTCGGTGCAGACTGGGTCTCGACAAGCGTCTCGACCAGCGACCGGCGCGATGGACGGAGGCGGTGCATGAGTAACACCGAAACCCGGGCCGAGGTGCACGAGTGCCCCACCGACGTCGGCCATGACCCGCACGAGATTCAGCGCATCGAACCGAAGAACGTGCAGCTCGGCCCCGATGACGCGCTCAAGGTGCGCCGCACCCTGCCCTCACTACGCCGTTCGTTCGTCGGAGCCTGGTGCTTCGCCGACCATTACGGCCCGGAGCACGGCGTGTGCATGGACGTTCCACCGCACCCGCACACCGGGCTGCAGACCGTGAGTTGGCTCTTCGAGGGCGAGATCGAGCACCGCGACTCGGGCGGCGTGCACGCCATGGTGCGGCCCGGCGAGCTCAACCTGATGACGTCCGGCTACGGCATCGCGCACTCGGAGGTGTCGACGCCTGAGCGCGACCTGCTGCACGGCGTGCAACTGTGGGTGGCGCTGCCCGAGGCCGACCGCGACCTGATTCGCGAGTTTCAGCACCATGTGCCCGAGCCGGTCGACGCCGACGGCGTGCGGGTCAAGGTGCTCACGGGCACCCTGGCCGGCGCCGCATCGCCGGTGCACACCCAGACCCCGTTGCTGGGTGCCGAAGTGGTGATCGATCCGGGCGTCACGTGGGAGGTCGAGGTGGACGCGGGCCACGAGCACGGCGTGCTGGTCGATACCGGCGTGGTCGACTTCGACGACGTGCGGCTCGACCGCAGCGTGCTGGGCGTCCGTGACGCAGGGCTCGGCCACCTGCGGCTCACCAACCCCACCGACGCGCCCGCCCGGCTGATGCTGCTGGGTGGTGAACCGTTCGATGAGGGCATTGTGATGTGGTGGAACTTCATCGGCCGTAGCCACGAAGACATCGTGCGCATGCGGCAGGAGTGGAACGACGCACCCGACGACCGCTTCGGCAGGGTTGCCGGCTACCGCGGCCCCACCCAGCGACTGGCCGCCCCGCCGCTGCCCGCCGACCTAAAGCTCAAGCGCCGATTCCGCCGCGGAAGGCAGTGACGTCGACCAGTAGGATGCCGCCTTAGCAGTGAGTGAGGGGCGTGCCCGTGGTGCGACGAACGGCCGGAGTCGGGCGAGATGCGACACGTGACGACGTGGCGCGCCTGGCCGGAGTGAGCAGCGCGGTGGTCAGCTACGTGGTCAACGACGGGCCCCGCCCGGTCGCCGCCGCCACCAGGGCACGCGTGCTCGACGCCATCGACAAGCTCGGCTACCGACCCAACACCGCCGCCCGTTCACTGATCACCGGTAAGTCCGACCTGATCGGGCTGATCGTGCCCGACGTCGAGAACCAGTACTTCGCCACCCTGGCCAAGGCGGTCGAGAAGTCGGCGGCCAAGCGCGGTCTGCGGCTCGTGCTCGGCCAGGCCCAACCCGACCAACTGCCAGACCTCGTCGAATCGCTGGCCGGGCATCAGGTGGACGGCATCATCACCGCCACTCCGCTGCCGCCCGACCTGCTGGTGCGCACCGGACGGCTGACCGTGCCGCTGGTCAAGCTCAGCCTCGACCAGCCCATGGACGCCGTGCCCAGCCTCTCGCCCGACTTCTACGGTGGCGCGCAGCAGGCGGTGCGGCACCTGGCCGAGGTGCACGGCCACCGACGCATCGCGCTGCTGACCGGCGGCGAGCCGATGGACGTGCGCGAGCGCGGCTGGCACGACGCGCTGCTGCTGCTGGGCCTGGTGCCCGACTGCCGGGTGCAGACGTCGTGGACCACCGCCGGCGGCAGAGATGCCGCGCTGCCTCTGGTGGAGAGGTTTCCCGAAGCCACCGCCGTGTTCGCGGCGAGCGACCAACAGGCGGCCGGACTGATCGCGGGCCTGCACGCCTTGGGCCGACGGGTGCCCGACGACATCGCGATCGTCGGCTTCGACGGCGCCCTCGTCGGCGAGTTCACGGTGCCGCCGCTCACCACCGTTGGCGTGCCGTTTCAGCAGATGTCGTCGGACGCCGTCGACCAGTTGGACGGCGGCACCATCGACAAGCGCATCTACCCCACGGAGCTGATCGTGCGCGAGTCCTGCGGGTGCCGGGTCGGCACCGAGTGACGCTGTGAGATCCCGGCGTCCGCCGGGATCACGCAAGCTGACAGCGGGCTTGCCCCGAGATCTCCACACGCAACCCGGACACAGAACGGGTGGCCTCCGGCGTCCGCTGGTCGAGCTCGTCGAGACCCGTCGTGGTCGAGTTGGGAGATCCCGGCGTCCGCCGGGATGACGTTCTGCCGTCAGTCGACGGCGGTGACCTCGTAGAGAATCACGTGGTCGGGATCGACGGGGGCGTCGGTCAACCCGTTGCTCGCCAGTGCCGAGCCGGGCAGCACCACCCCGAGGTCGGGTCGGCTGGGCACGAACCGCGGCGGCTTGTGCGCCGTCAGATCTTCCAGCTCGTTCGACCAGTCGCGCTCGACGCCCCACCACGCCGGCGGACGAAGCCCCGACGGAGCCCGTCCGACCAGCACCGGGGCGACCCGGTAGCGCCGGGAAGCATCCAGACCCGGCAGCCGCAGCCGTCCGAGCAGCGCCACCCCTGAACGGTCGACAGACGCGAACGAGTACAGCGCCCGCGACTTGTCGGGGGCCACCACGCCGAAGGCGTTGAGCGAGGCGTCGGGAAAGTCCACCCGGTACAGGTCGCCGGCCAGCAGCAACGACCGATTGGCCTTGTAGAACGCCACCCACTCGGCCAACTCAGCCATGTCGGCCTCACTCGCCCGACGAATGTCCCACTCGATGCCCAGGTGGCCGAAGATGGCCGTCGCGGCCCGAAAGTTGAGCTCGTGGCTGCGTCCGGTGGTGTGCGAGATGCCCGAGGCGATGTGCGAGCCCAGCAGCTCCGGCGGCAGCAACTGCTGGGTCCAGCGCATCATCTGCTGACGGTCGTGCGGGTCGATGCAGTCTGAGACCCACACCCGGTCGGTGCGCTCGAGAATGCCCAGGTCGACGCGCGAGCCGCCCGACGAACACGACTCGATCTCGAGGCCCGGGTGCGCAGCCTTGAGATCGTCCATCAACCGGTAGGTGGCCAGGGTTTGGGCGTGCACCCCCGGCCGGCCGGACGGCTGCGTGCCCGCGTCGATCAGGTCGCGGTTGTGGTCCCACTTGATGTAGTCGATGCCGTACTCGGCGATCAGCGCCGACATGGCGTCGCGAATGTAGGCGTAACACTCGGCAATGCCCAGGTTGATCACCTGCTGGGTGCGCGACGGCACCGGCAACCGGTCGCCGGTGCTCATGATCCACTCGGGGTGGGCTCGGGCCACGTCTGAGTCGAGGTTGATCATCTCGGGCTCGAACCACAAGCCGAACTGCATGCCGAGCTCGCGCACCCGGTTCACCAGCGGGTGCAGGCCGTGGGGCCACATGTCCGCCGAGACCGTCCAATCGCCGAGCCCCGCCTTGTCGTTGCGCCGGGCGCCGAACCAGCCGTCGTCGAGCACGTAGCGCTCGACGCCCACCGCGGCCGCCTTCTCGGCAAGCTCGAGCAACGGCTCGAGGGTGTGGTCGAAGTACACCGCCTCCCACACGTTGATGGTGACCGGACGATCGGTGGCCGGGTGCTGCGGACGGGCTCGCAGGTAGCGGTGGAACCGGCGGGCGACCTCGTCCAACCCGTTGCCGTACGAGCCGTACAGCCAGGGCGACTCGTAGCTCGCACCAGGGGCGAGGGCCACCTCGCCGGGCAGCAGCAACTCGCCCCCACCCAGCACCTGCTCGCCGGTCGAGAGACGTTCGGCGTAGTGGGTGTGGTTGCCGCTCCAGCCGGTGTGCACCCCCCACAGCTCGCCGCTGCCGAAGTCGAAGCCGGGCACACCGGCGTGCAGCACGGTGGCGGCGTCGGGCCCGGTGCGGCCCTTGCGGCCCTCACGCAGGTGCACGCCCACGGTGAACGGCCCTCGTTGAGGGCTGCGCTCGCGGCCCCAGCGGCCGCCGAAGTCGAACAGCTCGCGGGCCACCGGCGGCACCGGCAGTGCCATCACCAGATCACCCAACTGGTAGTCGTCCGAGCCGTCGTTGACCAGCCTCGCGCGGGTGCGCACCAGCCCGTCGGGGGTCAGCTCGACGGTGAGTGTGAGCCCCAGCCCGGCCACCGCGTCGGCACCCTGCCACACGACCACTCCGGCGCCCAACGACGTCAACCCCGCTTCGGTGACCGCGTCACCGTCCACGAACACCTCCGCGCCTGTGAACCGGGGCGACCAGTCGCGGCCGCCGCGTGACCCGCTGAGGCCCGGACGACCCACCCAGCCCGTGCGGTGCTCGGGCAGCATGGCGACCCGCACCGGCTCATCGACGATGTTGGGCACGATCGGGTGTACCCCCGCGGCGATCATCGTGGCGGCGTCGGACGCGCTCAACTCACCCAGGTCGGCACCCCAATGCACCACGGCGGGCAGTTGGTCGGCGGTGCAGTCGAGTAGCAGCGCCACTCCCCCGGCGCGCAGCAGGATCATTGAATCGACGGCGTGGGGCATGCGTCACTCTCTTCTCGAAGGTCGAACTCAGGTGGGGTCGGGCAGCCGCAGCTCATGCGGCGAATCAGGTCGGTGGGTATCTCGACGTGCCGGCCGGCGCGGGGCACGTCGTCGGCCGCCAGCAGGTCGAAACAGGCCGCGGCCATCGCCGGCAGGTTTTGCCGGGCCACGGTGAGCGGCGGCCACGAGAACGCCGACTCGACCGTGCCGTCGAACGACGCGACCGAGATGTCGTCGGGTATGGCGCGGCCCCGCTCGTGCAGCGCCCGCAGTACACCGATGGCCTGCAGGTCGTTGCTGGCGAAGATGGCGTCCACCTCAGGCACGCTATCGAGCAGCCGCACCGTGGCGGCGTAGCCGCCGGCCCGGGTGAACGGCACCCGCACCACCGGGCCCGGCGACAGGTCGGCCTCGAGGTGCGCGCCCAGCCAGCCGCTCTCGCGTGGGTCGGGGTCGCCGAAGCCTTCGGTGCCCATCACCAGTGCGACGCGGCGCCGGCCGTGCCCGATCAGGTGGGCCACTGCGTCACGGGCTCCGGTTCTGGCCCCCGAACCCACCGTGCGGCGGCCCACCAAGGGCGCCGGGTAGTTGACCATGACCGTGGGCACGTCGCCGGTGCGGGCGGCGATGCGCACGTCGGAATGGCTTCGCGACGTGGCCAGCAGCACGCCGTCGACCTGGCGGGCGATCAGGGTGTCGACGATGTCGGCCTCATCGAACCGGCCGTGCTGCGCGTCGCCGATCAGCAACTGCTTGCCGCGCCCGGCGGCCGCCTTGACCAGCTCGAAGGTGTACTCGGTGAAGAACGGATTGCGACTGTCGCCCAGCACCAGGCCGACCGTTTCGGTGGTGCCGGTGCGCAACGCCCGGGCGCTCGCGTTGGGGCGGTAGCCGAGCAGCTCCATCGCCTCGCGGACGCGGTCGGCGGTCGCGGCGGCGACCGGGCGCGGGCCGTCGTTGACCACGTAGCTGACCACCGCCGAACTCACGCCGGCCAGCCGGGCGACGTCGGCGCGCGTGACGGCGCGGTTGGGCCCCTGAGCCGAGCGGACGGCCTGCGCTCCGGTTTGCCTCATCACACCTCCTCGTCGACGGTCGAATCAGGAATCTACACCTATTGCATATCGATTGCGCCACCGAGCGACCAGTTTTCTGCCTCAGTAGCGAGTTTTCATCAATGTCTTGCGCCGATGAGTCTACTCGTGTAGCGTCTCGGCCAGTTGCAACCGAAGGTCGTCACAAGGGCGGCCTCATTCCCAACGAAGGGACGTGTGGTGACTACGACAGCAACCGCCAAGGCAGCTCGTCCGGCTCGCAAGCCGCGAGTCGCCCAGAGCCGTCCGCCAGGCTCCCGCCATACCTGGTGATCCTCGCGCTGGCGAGCTACCTGCCGATTCAGCCGATCGTGGCGGTGAAGGCGATCTCGATCCTTGGCGACCTGGCGCTCGCCGGGGTGGGTGCGGCCATCGTGGCGCGGCTCCGTCCGCAGTCGTTCAGGACGCCCGTGGCCGCATTCGGCGAGGTGTTTCTGCTGCCCGCCGTGGTGATGAACAGCGGTGTCTGGGGGCAGTGCGATTCGCTGTACGCCGCGTGCTGCCTGGCTGCCGTGCTGGCGCTGATCGACCGCAGGGCACTGGCGGCGTCCGCCTGGTTCGGGCTGGCCTTCGGGTTCAAGTTGCAGGCGATCTTTCTGCTGCCGCTACTGATCGCGGTGGTGATCGTCAACCGGCACCGGTGGTGGTCGCTGCTCGCCGCCCCCGCCACCTTCTTCGCCTCACTGATGCCCGCCCTGATCGCGGGACGCAGCCTGGCCAGCCAACTGATGGTCTACCCGCTGCAGATCACCGATTCGTCGGGCGTCGGCGGCACGGTGGGCGGTGCACGTCCCCCCGGCGGCGGTGGCGGCGGACGTCCCGGCGGTGGTGGGGGTTTCACCCTCAACGACGGCCAGAGCTTCACCCACAACGCCCCGACGCCGTACGCCTGGCTGGCCGCGGACGCGTCCGTGCTGTGGAAGTACGCCGGCCTGGCCCTCACCGCGGGCCTGGTGATCGGCTCCGGCGTCTGGCTGATCGCCCGAGGCGCGCCGCTGACCGGCCGGCAGATTCTGTTGCTCGCGGCAACGTCGACGCTGCTGATCCCCCTGCTGCTGCCCGAGATGCACGAGCGCTACTTCTACCTCGCAGAGGTGTTACTGGTGCTGGCCGGCTTCATCGATGCCCGCTACTGGTGGGCGGCGGCCGGCATACAGCTGGCCAGCATCAGCACCTATCTGAGCTATCTGCTCGATCGCACCACGGTGCCGCTGGGCTGGGCGGCCGTGCTCGCCGGCGCCGCGGGCGTCGTGGCGTGCATGCTGCTGCCCGGAGCCGTGAGCAACGTGGTTGCGAGCCGTGCGGACGAGGCGCCCTAGGCTGGCGCGATGAGTCGCAGGCAGCGCCTGGCCGCCCTCACCGCAGCCAACAGCGCCGACCTGATCCGCGCGTTCGGGCTGCCGGCCAACCCGGTCGCCGGTGCCCTGCTGTGGCCACCGGCCCGGCGGTTCGCCCGGCAGGTGCAGCACCTGGACGACCTGGTGGCCGCCGGCGGCCTGCCGGCCGGCGCTCGCTGGGCGCTGCAGACCTTCACCCGCAGCCTGACCACCGTCGGCCGCGAGCGGGTGCCGGCCGACGGCCCTCTGCTGGCGGTGGCCAATCACCCGGGACTCACCGACGCGATGGCGCTGATGCTGGCCCTCGAATCACGGCCCGACCTGAAGATCGTGGCCCTCGACCGGCCATTTCTGCGCGCTATTGCAGCCTTGGCCGACCGGCTGCTCCTGGTGGGCGACCACGACCGCGTCGCACTGATTCATGCCGCGCGGGCTCACCTCGCTGCCGGTGGTGCGCTGCTCACGTTTCCGGCCGGCGCCATCGAGCCCGACCCGTCGATACGCTCGGCGCGAACCGCTCTGGCCGACTGGTCGCCCTCGGTACGGGCCCTCAGCCGCGGGCTGCCCGGGTTACGGGTGCAGCCGCTGGCCGTCGGTGGAGTGCTCTCGACCACGGCGCTGGCGGCCCCGTTCGTGCGACGTATCGTCCCCACAGCTGATCGCGAGTACGCCGCCGCGACGCTTCAGGTATTGCTGCGGCGCTACCGCGACACCGACACAACCGTGCTCGTGGGCGAACCGTTCATGCCGGGGCCCGACGTGGTCGCCGAGGTTCACGCGCGCATGGACCGATTGATCGCCCGGCTCGAATACCGATACTCTTTTGTTTCAAAATTAGGAGATCCGATGAGCACCGCCTCGACCGCCAGCGTGACCACCGACCGTCCCGGCCGTTACGCCAAGCAACTCGTGTCACACATGTCACGCAAGGCCCAGGGCATCTGGGACGACGAGGCCGGCAACGGCACGATCACGTTCACCAACGCCGACCTGACCCTCGCCGCAGCCGACGGCGCGCTGCTGCTCGCCCTGCAGGCCGACCCCGAGCACCTCGAACTCATGGAAGACGTGGTCGGGCGCCACCTGGTGCGCTTCGGCACCCACGACGAGCTCGTCGTCGAGTGGGTGCGCGAGGGCGGCGCGGCGGGCACGGTGCAGCGCAAGTCCGAGGACTGACTACGATCGACCGATGCGTGAGCTGAGGTCGTTGCCCAAGGCGCACCTGCACCTGCACTTCACCGGCTCGATGAGCATCGCTTCGCTGCAATACCTGGCCGATCTGGCCGGCAAGCCGCTGCCCGACTTTCTGATCGACGAGAACGGCCTGCTGGTGCCGTTCAACGAGCGCGGCTGGTTTCGGTTCCAGCGACTCTACGACATGGCCCGCAGCGTGGTGACCAGCGAGGCCGCGATGCGGTTCATCGTGGCGCAGGCCGCCCGTGACGACGCCGCCGAGGGGTCGCGCCGGCTCGAACTGCAGGTCGACCCGTCGACCTACGCCCCGTTCGTCGGAGGCCTCGCCCCCGCCATCGAGATCATTCTCGACGAGGCCGCGCGGGCCAGCGCCGAAACGGGTGTGCAGGTGGCGATCATCGTGGCCGCCAGCCGCGTGCGTCACCCACTGGACGCCCGCACCATCGCGCGACTCGCGGCCCGGCACACGGGCGAGAACGGGGTGGTCGCGTTCGGCCTCAGCAACAACGAACGCAGCGGCACCACTGCCGACTGGGAGCCCGCCTTTCGCATCGCGCGCCAGGCCGGTTTGCCGGGCGTGCCGCACGGCGGCGAACTGCTCGGGCCGCGGCACGTTCGCCAGGTGGTCGAACATCTGCAGCCGGCTCGGCTCGGCCACGGCGTGCGCGCCGCCGAAGACCCCCGGCTGCTCGACGACCTCGTGGCCGCCGGCGTCGCCCTCGAACTGTGCCCCACCTCGAACGTGCACCTGGGCGTCTACCAGCACCAATCGGACGTGCCGCTGCGCCAACTCGTGGACGCCGGCGCCACCGTCGCCCTCGGGGCCGACGACCCGCTGCTCTTTCTGTCGCGGCTGACCGACCAGTACCAACTTGCGCGTGACGAACTCGGGTTCAGCGACGACGAACTGGCCGACCTGGCACGCAGCAGCATCAGCGCAAGCTTGGCGTCCGAGAGCGACAAGGCCACGTGGCTGGCCGAGGTGGACGCCTGGCTGGCCGAGTAGTGCCCACCCATCCATCCGCCCGTGGCCGGTTCGTCGTTGCGGCGCACTCGAGACTCGTTCGGCGCCACAGAGATTCCGGCGCTCGCCGGAATGACACGTTCGCCCGCCGGTCGAGCGTGTCGAGACCTGAGCGAATCAGATCTCGACACGCTCGATCACCGCACCTCGCGGGCGTCCCCTCCGTCATCCCGGCGCACGCCGGGATCTCTCCGACCAAGGAGCGGAGAGACGTGCCGCGCCTTGATCAGGGGCTTGTGAGATTCCGGCGTGCGCCGGGATGACGGAACCCGCTGGTCGAGTGACTACCGGCCGAAGGTGATGGTGTCGATGGCCACGAAGTCGGCCGGCTGACCCGAGGTGAACGTCACATACACGTCATGCACCCCGGTCGTACCCGCAATGTTCGCCGGCACCGATCGCCATGAGGTCCACCCACCCGTGTTCGCCAGTGCGAAACTGCCGATCACCGGCGCCGACGGCGAATCAAGGCGCACCTCGACCAGACCCGACACCCCACCCGAGGCGCCAGAGGCCACCGTCGCAACAAACTGATTCGCCGGCACACCCGAACCGAAATCCAGCCCCGAGAACTTCAACCAGTCCCCATTACCCAGACCCGTCACCGCCGACGAACCCACCGACGCACCCTTCGAATCAGACGCCGCCTCGGCCTCGATCACCCGATACGCAGAACCACCCGAACCGGCAGTCGGCGTCGCCGTTGCAGTCGCCGTCGCGGTCGGGGTGGGCGTGGCCGTGGGCTCAGCACCACCCGGACGGGCGAAGCTCAGGTTGTCGATGGCCACGAAGTCGGCCGGCTGACCCGAGGTGAACGTCACATACACGTCATGCACCCCGGTCGTACCCGCGATGTTCGCCGGCACCGAGCGCCATGAGGTCCACCCACCCGTGTTCGCCACTGCGAAACTGCCGATCACCGGCGCCGACGGCGAATCAAGGCGCACCTCGACCAGACCCGACACCCCACCCGAGGCGCCAGAGGCCACCGTCGCAACAAACTGATTCGCCGGCACACCCGAACCAAAATCCAGCCCCGAGAACTTCAACCAGTCCCCATTACCCAGACCCGTCACCGCCGACGAACCCACCGACGCACCCTTCGAATCGGACGCCGCCTCGGCCTCGATCACCCGATACGCGGAACCACCCGAACCGGCAGTCGGCGTCGCCGTTGCAGTCGCCGTCGCGGTCGGGGTGGGCGTGGCCGTGGGGGTCTCCGTGGCGGTGGCGGTGGCCGTCGGCGTCGGAGTCGGCTCCGGCTCACCCGTGCCGCCCTTGGCCTGCACGCTCACGTAATCGACCACCATCGGACGCCCCGACACCGTCGAGGCCGTGGGTGTGGTACCGGCCAACGCGTTCGGGAAAGCACCGCCCATGGCCACGTTCAGCAGCACGAAGTAGCCCTCGTGGCTGGTCATGTTCGTCCAGGTGTCGGCCGGCAACTGGTCCTGCGTCACCTTGTGAAACTCGACACCGTCCACGTACCAACGCAGCTGGTTGGGGGTCACCGAGCGGTCCCACTCGAACCGGTAGGTGTGAAACGCCGACTGGCACGACGACCCAGGGCAAGGCCGGCTGGCCGCGATGCCGGTGGTCTCGTTGCACGGCCCGCCCGGGTTCACCCCGCAGTGCAGCACGCCCCACACCCGGTCGAGGCCGTTGACGTTCTCCATGATGTCGAGCTCGCCGATGCCCGGCCAGTTCCACCAGTTGCCCCGGTAGGGGCTGCCCAACGCCCAGAACGCCGGCCAGTAGCCCAGTGCCTCGTCGCCGGTGACGTTGGGCATCTGAATGCGCGACTCGATCGCCAGCAACCCTCCAGCTGGGGCCTTGAAGTTCGACCGCTTGGTCTCGATGCGGGCCGAGGTCCAGTTGCCGGCGGCGTCACGAATGGGCTTGATGTTCAGGTGCCCGTTGCCGTCGGTGTACAGGTTGGCGGTCGAGTTCGTGTAGGTCTGCACCTCCCAGGTGCCCCAGGCGGGCGGGCCGCCGGGGTAGCTGGTGCCGGTGTCGATCTGCCAGTCCGAACCGGGCAATGCGCCGGCGGCACCGCTGAAGTCGTCCGACCAGACCGTCGTCCAGCCGTCCGCGACCGGGGCGGCCTGGGCCCGAGCGGCACTCAATCCGCCGGTGACGGCGAGCCCGACAGCGCCCACGAATGCGGCGGTTCGAGCGATTCTGCTGCGAGTACTGCGACTGCGGGGGGTGCGCGAGTGGAGCCTCATGATCTGTGTCTCCTTTGACACGGGGGGATGATCGCCTTATGAAAGCGCTTCCACAAGCCCCTGGTCAAGGGAATTGCCGGGTTTGATCGCCAATGTTGCAACCGAATGTCGAGACCCGTTCGTAACGATCGTGGGACAGGCTCTGCACCTACTGACAAGCTCCGCCGAGTCCCCGAGACTTGACCCATGCCCTCTGAAGTGACCTCTGCCGCCGTCAATCTGCGCCTCGCCCTGATCGGCCTCGCGGTGCCCGTACAGGCCGAAGAAGAAACCAGCGCCCAGTTGGTGGCCCCGATTCTGGCCCGTCAGCGCGAGCTCAGCCGTCGGCTGTCCGATCGGCTCTGCGCGGCCGACCAGCGCATTCAGACCTTTCTCGACGATTACCTTGCCGACGTCTACCCAGGTGACCTGGCCGCCGACCGCCCGATGCTTCCCCGGCGCACCCTGGTGCTCGACGAGCCCGGCCTGGCTCGCGCGATCTCGTTGCCGGTGAACGGTGACTCGTTCTCATCACCGCTGCTGTCGAGCTACCGGCTGGCCAACGGCGTGCTGCACAACCCGGCCAACGACCGCCGTACCACCGCGGGGGTGTTTCACATCGCCGAGGGCGGCCTGCCTATTCCCGACGACAAGATCGCCGCCCCCAAGGCGGTGTTCGGACGGCTGTTGACGCTCGCCTTCCGCCCCCCCGAGGGCGACCTGGTGCTGCCCTACCTGTCGCACACCGATCACCCTGCGGCCTGTTTCGTGTCGCTGCTGCTGCGGCCGCTGGTGTCGCCCGCGGTGCCCGGTTACGCCACCGAACGCCGCATGGAGACCCGGTTCATCGTGCCCGGCGGCCTGGTCGCGAACCTCGACTTCGTCGAAGGCATCTTCGGCAACGGCGGCGACCCCTACTTGCCGGAGCACGACGCGTCCCTCGACCCCGGCACCTGGACGGGCACGACCGGCTGCGTCATTCTGGCGCCGCATCTGACCCGGGTGACCAAGAAGGAGCTGGGCCTGCCGCACATCGACGACGCCACCCCGCGCCAGCGCCGCGACGGCATGTGCTGGTCGAAGCCCGACGAGCGGTACAACGGCGGCCAGGCGTTCAAGATCTGCGCCCGCGACGCGCGCGGCGTGATGGTCACCGTGATCGCCGACAACTACTTCGGCTACTGCAAGAAAGAGGTGAAGACCCAGATCAGCTACACCGCGAACCTGTTCGGCAACGTCGAAGAAGAGCACGCGGGCGGCGCCCTGGTCTTTCCGTCGTACAACATCGGCAGCGGCTACACCGACGAGTCGGCCACCGACGACTACCGGCTCGACGACGTGCTGGCGCGCGACCCGCACCGATTCGTACGGCAGCCCGAGGGTCATGCGATCGATCTCGAACACCCCGAGCACGTGCTGGTGCCGAGTCGTCCGACCTATTCGCTGCGCACGATGACCGTGTCGTGGAACACGCCCTCGGGTGAGCGTTCGATCAGGCTGCGCGCCGACAAGACCTACTTCGGCCCCAACGGCTACCGCGTGCAACTGGCGCAGTCGCCGAGCGACCCCAAGCACTGGGACCTCAAGGCCGTGGTGCCCAACGTCACCTCGTGCCACAAGCCGTGCACCGTCTCGGGCGGCGGCAAGTCAGAGATCAGCAAGGCCATCACCGACGCGTTCATCTTCGGCAACGCCTACACCGCCGACTTCGACGCCGACATGGACGCCGTCGAAGCGATCCTCGCCCGCGACCATTCCGACCGGTTCGCCGACGAAGCCCTGCGCGGCACCGACACCCGCGCGATCCTGTCGCCCACCCGCTCGATCGGCAGCGTGATCAAGCTGCTCACGCCGTCCGACGACTTCACCGATGCCTACAACGAGTGGCTCGAGAGCATTCCGCCGCACGTGAAGGAACTCGTGTTCGTGGTCAAGCGGTTCCACCGGCCCGAGTGGGGTGGCGACTGGCGCAGTCACTTCACCGTCGGCATCATGAACGGCCGGCAGGGCAACGCGCTGCGGCTCGACGGTGAGCGCATCAACGTGAACATGCTGCGGGTCGGCTTCGACACCGACGGCTCGTGGCGGCTGTTCGGCCTGCGCCACGACTTCAACCCGGCCGTCAAGGTGCAGACCGAAGACGACATCACCGCCTCGATCGTCGGCCCGGCGCACCTCACCGCCGTGCCCGACGGCGCGATCGGGCTGAGCCGCAAGTACGTGCAGAACTGCGAGAACCTGCTCTTTCAGCGCCCTGACGACGCCATTCACCGCGGCTACGACAAGCAGACCGAGCTCGACATGTCGGGCCACGACAACTTCTTGTCGAACTTCGAACCGCTGACCCGCTTCGACGCCCGCGAGATGCGCGACGACGCGGTGGCGTTCAGCGCGTTCACCACCCCGATGCAGCAGCTGCTGGCCGAGTTCGCCGACCAGCCGGACGACCAGAGCCCACGGTTCGTGGTGTCGTCGGCCAACCCGCGGTTGGTGGGCGGCAAGCCGTCCAAGAACCCGAGGTACCTGCAGAAGCGGCCCGACCTGACCAACGCCCAGGCCACCGCCGCGGCCGACCTGGCCATGCACCTGCTGGCCAAGCTGCCCAGCGCTGCGCCCATGCCCGTGCCGGTCGACGTGGTGGCCGCCGGACGGCGCAACAACCCGCCGGACGGCCCGGTGCCGGCGCTGTGTTCGTACAACCCGCTGCACTACATGGAACTGCCCGAGCTGTTCATGGAATACATCAGCTCGATGACCGGCAAGTCGCCGTCCACCACCGGTGCCGGGTCCGAAGGCGCGCTGACCAAGGGCCCGTTCAACGCCATGCCGGCCATCGTCGACCTGAATGCGGCGCTGCTCAGCTACGTGCTCACCGGCTATGACGGCTGGGTGTCGTGCGCCGGCTACGTCGGCCCGAACGTGCGGGTCGACCACGACATCTCGATGCTGATTCCTGAGGTGTTCTCGCGCATGACCGACGACGAACGCTCGGCCGCGAACCTGATCGCCGAGGGGTGCCTCGAACGCGTCGAAGACACCGAGATCGACGGACGCCCCGTGCGCGCCAGCCGGCTCGGCTACCGCATGACGCAGAAGTTCGCCCGCAAGTACTTCGGCCGCATCTTTCTGCACCCGCACGTGGTGTTCACCGCCGACATGCTGCGTCCGGAGCTGCAGGACGAGGGCATCTACGCCGACAGCCTCGACATCATCGTCGAGACCCATCGCCGGGTCGCCCAGTCGTACTTCGACGACGGCACCATCGAGTTGGCGATTCCGCCGCTGCGGGCGTTGCTCGAGATCATGGCGAACGGCACCACGGCCGATGGCCACGACCTCGATTCGGCCGAGGTGCGCGGGCTGTTCGACCGCGACACCGTGCTGAACTCCGACTGGTACGCCGAGCGACTCGACAGCAAGCGGCAGTGGGCTCAGAACCGCGCGCAGGCCGTGGTCGATCGCTTGGAGGGCTTTGCGGGCGTGCCCGAGAACGCCGAAGCCAGTGAGCGCCTCGACGTGCCGAGCCGGCTCACCGCGGCGCGCGCCGAACTCGACCGGTTCGGCAGCGACGACTACCGGGCGGCCCTGGTGGGCACGTTGGGGCGTCAGCCCCTGTAGACCTCGAAGACAGTGTGAGTTCGGGTAGTCCAGACGATGCCCAAACTCACACCGTCTTTTTGTGGCCAGAACTAGATCGGATGCACCAAGGCACACTTCGGGCACGACGTGAGTGGCCCGTGCCAACCGCGGGCCGCTAGCGCCGCCCCCAGTACTTGAGCGGTGGCGCAGGCGTTGGAACCCGTTACATGCGCCCAACGGAGCCGCAAGGTGGTCAACCCGACGAGCGCGTGGTCGTTGTCGCGAGTCGTGTCGTGAAATGTTGCGCCGCCGCTGTGGTGCCGCTTGCTGTCGAGTTCGACCACGAGTGCGTACTCCTCGTACCAGGCGTCACTGCGATGTGCCGTGCCGGCATGAGCCTGCCGAGTGGCAGTGGGTAGACCGTGCGCGCGTTCGACATCGACGAGAAAGCGGCGCTCCAGCGCGGAATGCGCGCCGGCGTCCACATCGCCCAGCACGTCACAGAGCAACGACCGGTGACGCAACCGAGAGCGGCTATGCACCTCGGCCAGCAGTTTCTTGGTCGTCGTTCGACGGCTCGAGACCGCGTCGGCGAGCACGGCAGCCACGTCGTCTTCGTCACCCTCAGCGCAGAGATCGATAACCGTTGCCTCGTACCGCGTGCGAGCCGGTTCGCCACTGCAGGCTCGAGTACCTCGAACGAACAGCCAACCGTCCCGAGGCGCCAACTGACGATTGGAGTAGACCGTGATCACGTCGGGCGGCTCGCGCACCAACTTCTGCAGGTAGCCAGCAGTCGGCCCACCCAGCACGGCCGTCGACCCGCCGATCAGCAGGCCGGCCCAGGCTCGGCTCATCCAACTCGGCTCGCCGCCCCGCAGATAGATTCCCGGTGTCAGAACCGTGAGCAGCCCGCTCGCCAGTAGCCGGGCGATGGTCTGACGCGACAGGGCGAACCGCAAGAGTTGGTCACGAGAAAGCACACCGGCCTGGCGTTGAGCGAGCGCCACCAGGTCGGCGGGCAGGGCTGTGCGAGCTCTCACGCTCGCAGTGTGGGCACCGAGCCTGCCGAAATGGTCAGATTCGCGTTCATGCCCGCGGGCCACCGAAGACACTGTGAGTTTGGGTACCGGAGACGATGCCCAAACTCACACTGTCTTTCACGACCCAGTTGAACCCGATGCCAAAGATCACCTGAACACCCGCGTCGTGCGGCTTGATCTGGTGGGTCACGAACTAGATTGCGCCCTGTGAGCTACCAACTGGCGTTCTGGGCCTACCCCGACGGCCGGCGCAGTAATCGCGTGGCCGATCGCCGCACGTACCTGAAGCTGATCAAGGGCCGCAGGGTCAAGGACGTCGCCCCCCTCGACACCGAGCGGGTGCTCAACGAGTTGGCCATCATGTACGGCACCTGGCGGCGCAGCGACACCTACCACTTCAGCCACCCGACCCACGGGTCGTTCGACGTCTGGATCGCCGGCGGCACCTTCGTGGTACTCACCTTTCACAACGTGAAAGACCTCACGGTGATGGATCCCGCGATTCAGACCCTTGACGCCATGGGTGTGCCGCTCTACGACCCGCAGATCGACCGCCGGTTCCCCTGGGTATCGCGCGCAGTCTGACCCGCTCGACGTAGCTGCCCTTGTGACACTTCGCTGCCCGCATGCAGGCAGTCACCTGTCACGAAGGCAGCGAAGTCCGTCGCCTAGGGGGGGCTCATGAGAACCGTCCCCTCGGCAAGTCCGAAACCCAGGTGCCCAACGTCGTGCTCGGCCTGATGCGCATCATGGACTCGCCCGACGACGAGATCCGCACCTTGGTCGGCCCGGCTCGCGACGCCGGCATCGACTTCTTCGACCACGCCGACATCTACGGCGGCCGCATGCACGCGTGCGAGGAGCGGTTCGCGCAGGCCATGCGGCTCAGCCCCGCCGAGCGCGCCGAGATCACCATTCAGACCAAGTGCGGCATCGTGCCCGACGGGCCCTATTTCGACTTCTCGTACGAGCACATCGTCGGCCAGGTCGTCCAAGACTTTGAAACGATCAACCCTTTGAGAAGATTTTCACGCAATCTGTGTGAACTGGGCCGGCCCGGACGACCCGACCCGTGCCGCTTGTACGGTTGCCGAATGTCTCGGACGCTGCGCACCGTCGCGATCGCCCTTGCCGTGCTGCTGGTCGGCTGGCTGGCCTGGTACCTGGTGCAGCCGTTGTACCTGCAGTCGAAGGCCAGGGGCGACGTCGCCAGCGGCCTGGCGGCGCAGCGCACTTCGTTCGAGAACGAAACCCGGCTCGACACGGCCCTGCTCGAGCCGGTGTTGGGCAGCCCCGGCGGGGTACGCACCGGCTACTACTGCGAGGTCGTGCACGACGACAGCGGCTGGATCGTGAGCGGCTGGCGGCAGGAGTGCTTTCTGCGCACCACGAGCCTCTACCCCACCACTGACGCCATCGAGAAGGTCGAGGCGGCCATCGTCACCCTGCCGGGTGCCGACCAGCGCTTCGGCCCCCGCTGGGGCAACGTCGGGCTGAAGGCATGCAGCAGGTTGTTCTCGTTCGCACCCGGCGCGGCCGAGGTGACCTACCGCGATGAGAGCTGCCCCGTCACCACCAGACCGGACGACGGCCGCACCACCTCGGTCGACTGGCAGAGCCTGCCCTCGGCAACCGGCGTGGGCGCGCAGGTGAAGGTCGAGCGCACCCGGCGCATCTCGAACACCGAGCTGGGCTGCGCTCCGACGCCGCTGTTCTGTCAGGCGCCGTTCGAGAAGCCCGTCACGCCGGGGTGAGCCGCAGGAGCCGGCCGTCCGAGCCGTCGGTGAGCAGCCAGATCGAGCCGTCGGGGGCCTGATCGACCGCGCGGATGCGCGCCCCGAAGCCCCACTGATCGCCCTTCGTGGCCGCCGTGCCGTCGAGGTCGACCCTGATCAGGGCCTCACCCGACAGCGCCCCGATGAACGCGTCGCCCTGCCACTGCGGGAACTGCGCACCCGAGTAGATCATCAGGCTGCCCGGCGAAATGGACGGGTTCCACCACACCTTGGGCGCCTCGAACCCGTCGCCGGCGGCATGGTCGGGAATGTCGGCGCCACCGTAGTGGGAACCGTTCGACACCTCGGGCCAGCCGTAGTTGCGACCCTCGACGATCAGGTTCAGCTCGTCGCCGCCCTGCGGCCCCATCTCTGAGCTCCACAGGTTGCCGGCGGCGTCGAACGCGATGCCCAGCGGGTTGCGGTGGCCGAGGGTCCAATGCTGCGCATCGGTGCCGTCGGGGTTCATGCGAATGATCTTGCCCAGGTCGCTGCCGGGATCTTGCGCCGGCTGCATCTTCTGCCGCTCGCCCGAGGTGACGAACAGGTGGCTGCCGTCGGGCGAGAACGCGAGCCGGTGCCCGTAGTGCCCGCTGCCGCTCACCTTGGGCTGCTGCCGCCAGATCACCGTGAAGCCGTCCAAGCGCGCGGACGCCCCGTCGAGCACGAGCCTGCCACGGCCCACCTCGGCCCCCGAACCGCCGTCGCCGGCCGCCGCCCAACTCAGATACACCTGGCCGTCGGTGGCGAACGTCGGCGACACCACCACCTCACCCAGGCCACCCTGGCCCTGAGCCACCACGTCGGGTACGCCACTCACGTCGAGCACAGTGCCGTCACCCCGGCGGAGCTTGAGCGCACCGCCGCGTTCGGTGATCAGCGCGTCCGACCCGCCGGGTAGAAACGCCAGCGCCCAGGGTTCGTCGAAGCTGCCGAGGTTCTGCACCGCGAACGGCGTGCCGTCAAGAGTCGAGGGAGACGCGGTCACAACGGAAGTTGCGGTGGACGGGGTCGGCGAGACAGCAGGCCCGGATGTGCCGGCCCCCGAGGCCCCGGTGCAGGCGGTGGTCATGAATAGGACCGTTGCGAACACCAGTCCGCGCAACGTGGCTGCCATTCATCGAAACTACCTGGCTCGCACAATCCCCTCGAATCTGCGCACTATTACCACGCACGCTCATTGCGACAAGCAATTCACCTGTGCTTCCGCGCAAAGTCAGAGCCCTGGCCGGGGTGAGCCATGACCATCTTCGTTTCACATGCCAGCACGGACAGTGACGCTGTACGGGCACTGGTGGCCAGCCTTCAGGGTGGCGGAAATCAGATCTGGCTCGACCAAGACCTGACGGGCGGGGAGGCGTGGTGGACCTCCATCCTGCGCCACATCCGAGAGTGCAGCGTGTTCGTCTTCGCCCTGTCCGAGAACGCCCTCGAATCCGAGGCGTGCCAGTTGGAGTTGACGTACGCCCGAGATCTGAACGTGTCGAAGCCCGGGTAGCAGGGGGCCGGTAGCCGGTTGCCCCGGGCGTCCAGCCACAGCGACGACGGCCCCGGCAGAATGCGAATGTCGTGGTTGTGCCAGACCGGGTTCCAGCTGCGCAGCCCCTCGGTGTAGTGCCACATGCGGTCGCCGTTGATCACGCGCGCCCCAGCCTCCTCGGCGATGCTGCCGAACCAGTCACTCCTCGCGAGGTCGAGCGAATCCGTCACCCCCAGCCGACGCTGCTCACGCGAGTCGACCAGAAAGATGCCGCCCAGCGACCAGTGCGCCTGCCCGCCAGCGACTGCTCGGGTTCTTGATCGAGCACGATCACGCGGCGTCCGGCCTCGGCATCCTCACACGCGGCGGCCAAACCGGCCAGCCCAGCGCCGATCACGACAACGTCGGCCTGCAGCGCATCGTGCATCGTGCATCGTGCATCGTGCATCGTGCATCGTGCATCGTGCATCGTGCATCGTGCATCGTGCATCGTGCATCGGCGGAGAATAGCGCACGGCTCACGGGGCGTCCGCGATGTGCTAGCCGTAACATTGTTTGGCTACGGTAGGCGGCATGTCTGAGACAACCGCGCCCGCGTCCGCACCATCGCCGCAGCAGCCGGCCGACGAGACGCCGGCCATCGGCATTCACAAGCGGGGGGTTCAGTTTCCCCAGACGCACCCGCTGGCTCTGGCCCCGGTGACCCCGCCCCCGCCCACCGTGGACGGCTTCGTGAAGGAGTTTCTGCACGAGCTCAACACCGACCAGGGTGTCGCCCTCTCGCGCTCGTCGATCAACGACCAGTACACCGCGCTGGCGCACACCGTGCGCAACTACCTGACCGCGCGCTGGCTCGAAACCGGCCGCAAGCAGCGCGAGGGCCACACCAAAAGCGTGGCCTACCTGTCGGCGGAATATCTGCTCGGACGGCAGTTGGGCAACAACCTGCTCGCCGCCAACCTCAACGACGTCGCCCGAAAGGCGCTGGAAAGCTGCGGGCTCAGCCTCGACACCCTGCGCGCCCAAGAGGTCGAGCCCGGCCTCGGCAACGGCGGCCTCGGCCGGCTCGCGGCCTGTTTCATCGACTCCCTGGCCACCATGAACGTGCCCTGCGTCGGCTACGGCATTCGCTACGAGTACGGCATCTTCCGGCAGACCTTCGTCAACGGTGAACAGGTCGAACAGCCCGACTCGTGGCTGGCGCTGGGCAACCCGTGGGAGATCGCCCACCCCGAGGCCGCGGTCAAGGTGAACTTCGGCGGCCGGGTCGAGACCGTCACCGACGAGGCCGGCGTCGCCACCAGCACGTGGGTGCCCGAGTGGAACGTGCTCGGCGTTCCCTACAACATCATGGTGCCGGGCTACCTCAACGGCCGGGTGAACACCCTGCGGCTGTGGAGCGCGCAGGCCACCCAGGCGTTCGACCTCAGCATCTTCAACGCCGGCGACTACGCCCAGGCCGTGCGCGCCCAGACCTTCGCCGAGAACATCTCGAAAGTGCTCTACCCCGAAGACTCCACGCCCCAGGGCAAGGAACTGCGGCTGCAGCAGCAGTACTTCTTCGTGGCCTGCTCGCTGCGCGACTTCATCGACAACCAGGGCGAAGACTTCGACCTGCGCGACCTGCCGGAGCGGGTGATCTTCCAGCTCAACGACACCCACCCGGTGATCGCGGTGCCCGAGTTGATGCGCATTCTGATCGACGAGCGCGGCTTCGATTGGAACGACGCCTGGGCGATCACGTCCAAGTGCTTCGCCTACACCTGCCACACCCTGCTGCCCGAGGCGCTGGAGGTGTGGTCTGTCGAACTGCTCGGACGTCTGCTGCCGCGCCACCTCGAGATCATCTACCGCATCAACACCGAGTTCTTGGAGGTGGTGCGCGAGCGCTGGCCCGACGACTACCTGCGGCTGGGTCGCATGTCGATCGTCACCGAGTACCCCGAGCGCGGCATTCGCATGGCCTACCTGGCCACCGTAGCCGGCATCAAGGTCAACGGTGTGGCCGCGCTGCACAGCCAGCTGCTGCGCGACAAGGTGCTCAACGACTTCGCCGAACTGTGGCCCGACAAGTTCATCAACGTCACCAACGGCGTCACGCCGCGGCGGTTCATGAAACTGGCCAACCCGCACCTGTCCGACCTGATCACCGACACCATCGGCACCGGCTGGGTCACCGACCTCGAGCGGTTGGAAGAACTCGCGCCCTACGCCGACGACGCCGACTTCAGAGCCGCGTTCCGCGAGGCGAAGCACGCCAACAAGATTCGCCTGCGCGACCGGCTGCGAGTGCGCGACGGCATCGAGTTGCCCACCGACCACATGCTCGACGTGATGGTGAAGCGGCTGCACGAGTACAAACGGCAGACCCTGAAGCTGTTGCACATCGTGTCGCTGTACGAGCAGATCATCTCGGGCAAGGTGGACGCCGCCGACGTCACCCCGCGCACGTTCGTGTTCGGCGCCAAGGCGGCCCCCGGCTACCGCATGGCCAAGAACATCATTCACCTGATCAACAACGTCGGCGAGGTGGTCAACAACGACCCGGCGGTCGAGGGCCGGTTGAAGGTGTTCTTCCCCGCCAACTACAACGTCACGCTGGCCGAGCGGCTCATTCCGGCCGCCGACCTGTCCGAGCAGATCTCGCTGGCCGGCATGGAGGCGTCCGGTACCGGCAACATGAAGTTCGCGCTCAACGGTGCCATCACCATCGGCACCGACGACGGCGCGAACGTCGAGATTCGCAAGCTCGTGGGCGACGACAACTTCTTTCTCTTCGGCATGGACGAGCCGCAGGTCGCCGCGCTCGGCGCCAAGGGCTACCACCCCGGCGAGTACTACGAGTCGGACCCGCGGCTCAAGGCCACCCTCGACCTGATCGCGTCGGGCACGTTCTCGAACGGCGACCACCAGACCTTCGAGCCGGTGGTGTCGAACCTGGTGCACAACGACCGGTTCATGGCGCTGGCCGATTTCACGAGCTACATCGAGGCCCAGGCCAAGGTGGACGCCGCCTACGCCGACACCGAGGCGTGGACCCGCTCGGCGATCCTGAACGTGGCCCGCTGCGGCTTCTTCAGCAGCGACCGGTCGATGAAGGACTACATCAAGCTGATCTGGGGCACGAACCCCGTGCTGTGAGAGTCGGGCCCAACAGCGGTCACTCGAACAGGCCGGGGTTCTCGGTGCGCATCTGGGCGATGTCGGCGAGCACCACGCGCAGGTGGTGCCGAAGCGCTTGGACAGCGCCGCCCACGTTGCGTTCCTCGAGAGCGTCGACGACGGCTGAATGCTGGGCGATCAGATCGGACATTTTGCCGCCCGCGGGCAGTGACAGCCGGCGGGCGCGGTCCATCTGCGACTTGGCCTGAGCGACGATCGGCCAAACGGCGGGGTGCTTGCCCGCCTCGAGAAGTCGGGCGTGAAAGGCCTCGTCGAGGCGGAAGAATGCCTCGGTGTCGTTGGTGGCGTCGGCCGTGTGCTGCTGGTCGATGAGTCGGCGCAGATCGGTGAGGTCGGCCTGCGACAACGGGTCGGTCTGTTCGAGTGAGGTGCACTCCAGCGCTTCGCGAATGAACTGCGCGCCGACCACGTCGGCGAACTGGATGGGTGCGACGAACGTGCCGCGCTGCGGATAGATGTCGACGAGTCCCTCTTCGGCGAGCAACAGCAGGCTTTCGCGCACGGGCGTGCGGCTGACGCCGACGCTCTTGGCGATCTCGGCCTCGGAAAGAGCGGTTCCGGGCGGCAGTTCCATGCCGACGATCTGAGCTCTCAGCAGTTCGTGGACGATTCTGCGGGCACTCTTGCCGCGCAGCCGCTCGGCTCTCAGGTCAGTCGACGTCAGCATTCCCCGATTATGCAGCACAGCTACCCCTCTTCCATTCATGCACACTACCATGGTAGTGTGCAGCGCATGAAGATGGGTTTCCGTTGGTACGGCGACGGCAACGACACCGTGACGCTCGACGACATTCGTCAAATCCCGGGTGTCGAGACCGTCGTGTGGAGCCTGCACCACAAGCAGGCCGGCGAGGCGTGGGGCGAGGCCGAGATCGCCGCAGAGATGGGCAAGATCGCAGCCATCTCAGACGAGGCGGCCGCCCGTGGGGTGACCAAACGACTGGACGCCGACGTGGTCGAGTCGGTCAACGTGCACGAGTCGATCAAGCTGGGCAAGACCGTGCTGGGCATGGGCCGCGACGAGGCGATCGCCAACTACATCACCACTCTGGAGCGGCTCGGGCGGGCCGGCGTGAAGGTGGTCTGCTACAACTTCATGCCGGTGTTCGACTGGCTACGCACCGACCTGTGGCACCCCCTGCCCGACGGCTCCACCGCCCTGTACTTCGAGAAGGCCGTGGTCGACCGACTCACCCCCCAGAAGCTGATCGCCGACATGGCGGCCAACTCGGGCGGGCTGACACTGCCGGGCTGGGAACCCGAACGGCTGGCGAGTTTCAGTGAACTGAACGCCGCCTACGAGGGCGTCACCCACGCCGACCTGTACCGCACGTACGCGTACTTCCTGGACGCGATCATTCCCACCTGCGAAGAGTTCGACGTCAAGCTCGGCGTGCACCCCGACGACCCGCCGTTCGACATCTTCGGCTGGCCGCGGGTCGTCTCGACCATGGACGACCTGGGCACGGTGTTGTCGCTGAACGACAGCCCCCACCACGGGCTCACGCTGTGCCTGGGCTCGTTCTCGGCCAACGCCGCCCAAGCCCCCCGGGCCGAAGAGGCGGTGCGCACCTACCTGCCGCGCATCCACTTCTCGCACGTGCGCAACGTCAAGCACTACCCCAACGGCGACTTCAGCGAGGTTGGCCACCGCGCCTGCGAGGGCGACGTCGACACCGTCGGCGTGATGCGCGCCTACGCCGAGGGCGGCTACACCGGCTACCTCAGGCCCGACCACGGACGGCATCTGTGGACCGAGAACACCACCAATAAACCCCGCCCCGGCTACGGGTTGTACGACCGGGCACTCGGCATTCAGTACCTGCTCGGCGTCTGGGACGCCACCACCAACCGCAGTACCCACCCGCAGAAATCCGCTCAATGATGAAGGAGAAGCAATGACCGCACCGCACGCCGACGCCCCACCCGGGGGTGTCGCTCAGCGCACCACCAAAGACCTCGCCAAGGCGGCCGTTTCGGGCTGGCTCGGCACGGCCCTGGAGTTCATGGACTTTCAGCTCTACTCGCTGGCCGCGGCGCTGGTGTTCAAAGACATCTTCTTTCCCAGCGACGCCCCCGGCATGGCGATCATTCTTGCCATGGCCACCTACGCCACCGGGTACCTGAGCCGCCCCCTTGGCGCCTGGTACTTCGGCCGGCTGGGTGACCGCGTGGGCCGCACCAAGGTGCTGTTCTACACGATCGCCCTGATGGGCATCGCGACCACCGCCATCGGCCTGTTGCCCACCTACCATCAGGTCGGCATCCTGGCACCGATCCTGCTGGTCGTGCTGCGCCTGGCCCAGGGCTTCGGCGCCGGTGCCGAGATCGCGGGCTCGTCGGTGATGCTCACCGAGTACGCCCCCCGCCGCAACCGTGGCCTGGTCGGCTCGCTGGTCGCCCTGGGCACCAACTCCGGCACCCTCGGCGCCTCGGCCATCTGGGGCGTTCTGGTCGCTACCTTGTCGACCCAGGCGGTGATCGAGTGGGGCTGGCGCATTCCGTTCATCGCGTCGTCGCTGATCATGCTGTTCGCGGTGTGGCTGCGCCGAAACCTGAAGGAATCGCCGGTGTTCGAGGGCCGCGCAGACGTGGTCGACGGTGAGGCGCTCAGTCGCGAGCAGCTCGACGAGGCCGCGAAGCACGACAACGTGCTGGCCGAGGCGATGCACGAGCGTAAGGGCCGGGCGTTCTTCGAAGGCTTCTTCCTGCGGTTCGGCCAGGCCGGCAACTCGGGCATGGTGCAGACCTACCTGATCAGCTACATCACCGCGGTGCTGCTGCTGGCGCCCAGCGTGGGCACCGGCGTGGTGATCACCTCGTCGCTGGTCGGCTTCGTCACCGTTCCGTTCATCGGTTGGCTGTCCGACAAGGTGGGCCGCAAGCTGATGTACATCGTGATGTCGTCCATCGCGCTGCTGCTGGCCGGGCCGATGATCTACATGATCGCCACCAAGAACGTGAACTCGGTCTTCGCCGGCTACATCATCATTCACCAGACGTCGGTGCTGGCCCTGGCCTCGCTCGAGAACAACACCATGTCGGAGCTGTTCGGCGCCCGGGCCCGGCTCACCCAGCTCGCCCTGGCGAAAGAACTGGCGGCCATCGTCGCCACCGGCATCGGCCCGGTCGTGGCGGCAGCCCTGGTGGTCGGCACCGGCGGCTCGTGGTGGCCGATCGCGATCATGATCGGGTTCTTCTCGATCTGCTCGCTCGGTGCCGCGATCGTGATGCCCGAGACGGCCGGACGCGACCTGACCGTGCTGAACGACGCCCGTCCGGGCGAGGCGATCATCGGGCCGTTCGCCCGCAAAGAACGCGCCAGGCTCGGCCTGCCCGCCCCCGAAGAGGTTCGGGTCAACTGAGGTATCAGTGCGTCGCAGGGAGGGCTCCTGAGGTCACCTGATCACGAAGGAGTCCTCCCATGGCGAAGCGCACGAAGTTTCAGGCGGTCGTGGCCGACCTCGAACTGAAAGTCGGGCCGGTCGTCACCGGGCCCGCCTCGCACACGGGGCCGGTGTTCGTGGCCGTGTTCGGCAAGCGCGAGGGTTCGACCAGGGTCGAGGTGCTGGGCACGGGCAATCTGGTCAAAGACACCGTCGTGCTGGGCGGCCCCGACACCGTCACGGCGCTGAAGGCGGGCGCGACGCCCACCCAGGTGGGCTTCGCCTGGGTGCGACTCGGCACCGGTCACACCGACGTGCGCACCGTGCGCGGCTTCGCCACGGCCGAGATCAACGACCAACCCAACCCCGACATGTGGGCGATGGAGCTGACCACACCCACCAAAGCCCCGCTGCCGGTCACCATGCCGCCCGGCAGCAGCCCGGCCAGCGGGTGGTGCTTCCTGTTCCCCTGGCTGTCGATGTGCCACGCGAACTGACGGCCCACCACCGATGAACCGCACCGTTCGCAACGCAGCGGTGGTCGCTGCGGCGATCGCGATCGACCTCACGTTCTGGTCGGGTGAGGTGCAGGCCTTCGGCGGGAGCGTCGTGCCGATCTGGCTGCCGGTACTGGCCACCGTCGTGGTGCACACCAGCCTGTGGTGGCGGCGCAGCCGTCCCGTGGCCGTGTACACCGTACAGGTCGGGTTCTCGCTGGTCAGTCTGGTGGTGCCGCTATGGCAGCCGATCGCGGGCCTGCTGATCGCCACGTTCGCCGTGGCCGCCACCACCGGGGCACGTCGGGCCCGCTGGGGTTGGGTGGCCGCCGTGCCGCTGCTGGCGCACGCGTGGGCGCTGTCGGTGTGGTTCGACAGCAAGCTGATCGGCCTGACGCAGGGTGCGTTGTGCTACCTGGCCATCGGCGCGGCCGCCTGGCTACTCGGACGGCACGTGCGCCGCCGCAGCCGGCAGTTGCAGGCCTGGCACGCCGAGCAGGAGCGGCTGCACGTCCAGGCCGCGCTCGACGAGCGGGTGGCCCTGGCCCGCGAGCTGCACGACGGGGTCGCGAACACCATCACCACGGTGCTGGTGCAGGCCGCGGCCGGGCGAGCCGCCGCACGCGGCGACGCCGAACTGTTGCACGGCATCGAACGCACCGCCCGTCAGGCGATGGAAGAGATTCAGGCCACACTGCGGTTGATGCCGCGCAACGCGGGCGTGCCGGCGGGCCCCACCCTGCACGATCTGCCCAACCTGCTCCAACTGGCTCGGGCGGCCGGGCTCGACGTGGTGCACACCTGGACGGGCACGCCGCACACCCTTGATGCGGCTGCGTCGAACGCCGCCTACCGCGCGGTGCAAGAGGGCATCACCAACACGCTCAAGTACGCACCGCCGGGCACCCGCTGCCTGGTGCACCTGGCCTGGAGCGCCGACGAACTGGTGATCGACGTGATCGACCAGCCGCTGACCGGCCGCCGTCTCGACCTGCCCGCAACCGGTGGACGAGGGCTGGCCGGGCTGGCCGACCGGCTCGGCGGACTCGGCGGGGCCGTCACCTCGGGCAGCCACGGTGACGGCTTCAGGCTGGCCGCCCGAGTGCCGGTGGGTGCCCGGTGATCACCGTCGCCATCGTCGACGACGAGCCGCTGATCAGGGCCGGCATCGCCGCTCTGATCGACGCCCACCCCGACCTGAGCGTGGTCGGCCAGGCCGCCGACGGTGACGAGGCGGCCGCGCTCGTGCAGCGCACACGCCCCGACGTGATGCTGATGGATCTGCGCATGACCCGGCTGAGCGGCATCGAGGCCGCCCGCGCGGTGTGCGCCGCCGACCCCGCTCCCCCGGTGCTCATGCTCACCACGTTCGACGGCGACCCCGACGTGCTCGACGCGCTGCGCGCCGGAGCGTCCGGCTACGTACTGAAGCGCAACCCCGACCAACTGCCCGCCGCGATCAGGCATGTGCACGCCGGCGAGGTGTGGCTCGACCCGGCCGTGGCCGGCCACGTGCTGGCCGCCCTGGCCGCCCAACCCAGGCCCGGCCTGCCCGACGCGCTGGTGGGCCTGCTGACCGCACGCGAGCGTGAGGTGCTGGCCCTGCTCGCCGACGGCCTGTCGAACCACGAGATGGCGCAGCGCCTGTTCGTGGGGGTCGGCACGATCAAGACCCACATGTCGCGGATCCTGTTCAAGACCGGCTGCCGCGATCGTGCGCAGGCCACCGCGCTGGCGTTCACCTCGGGCCTGGTCACGGCGAGCTGAGCGCCGTCCACCGAGACACAGTGGGGCCGTGAGGGCCCGCCCGTTAGCCTTCTGCCGTCCGGACAACGCCGTCATCCCGGCTCCCGACGCTTCAGGAGGCCACGCCGCGACCGACCCCGCAGCCCCGCCCGGATTGCTCGACGAAGCCGGTGACGCCCAGCTACGGCGCGACATCAGGCGCCTTGGCGAACTGCTCGGCGAAACCCTCGCCCGCCAAGAGGCGCCCGAACTGGTCGACCAGATCGAAGACGTCCGACGGCTGTCGCGTGAGGCGCTGGCCGGCGACCAGAAGGCGCAGCGGGCACTCACCAAGCGGCTCAGCGCCGCCGACCTGCCCACCGCGGTCAACCTGATCCGCGCATTTCGCACCTACTTTCACCTGGCCAACATCGCCGAGCAGGTGGCGCGCATCAGGGCGTTGAACGACCGCCCCGAAGGCACCGGGTGGCTCGCGCAGGCCGTTGAAAAGGTGGCCGACGAGCTCGGCGCTCCGGCGCTGACCACGGCGCTGTCGAAGCTGCAGATCCGTCCGGTGTTCACCGCGCACCCCACCGAGGCCAGCCGTCGCACCACGCTCAGCCAGCTGCGCCAGATCGGCGACGCGTTGCTGGCCGCTCCGGCCGAACTGACGCCGCGGGCCGAACGTGCCCGCGACCGGCAACTCAAGAAGGTCATCGAGACCCTGTGGCAGACCGACGAGTTGCGGCTCGACCAGCCGACCGTCGAGGACGAGGCCCGCAACATTCTGTTCTACGGGGCCGCGTTGATGGCCGACACGGTGCCCGGGCTGCTCGACGACCTGGCCGACGAGGCAGCCCAGCAGGGCGCGTTCCTGCCCATCACCGCCAACCCGCTGGCCTTGGGCAACTGGATCGGCGGCGACCGCGACGGCAACCCCAACGTCACCGCCGACACCACGCTGGCCGTGCTGTACCGGCAGCACCTGGTGGGCATCAGCGTGGTGCTGAACGCCCTCGATGCCGTGATCGCCGAGGTGTCGACCTCCAGCCGGTTGCGCCGGGTCACCACCGAGCTGCAGCAGAGCCTGGACGACGACCTGGCACGCCTGCCCGAACTCGACGAGCACACCCGGCGCATTCACGTCGAAGAGCCGTACCGGTTGAAGCTGCACTGCGTGCGACAGAAGCTGATCAACACCCGGCGCCGGCTGGCCGACGAGGTGCCGCACCGCGAGGGTCGCGACTACCGCGGCAGCACGGCCCTGCTGGCCGATCTCGAGGTGGTGCGCGCCTCGCTGATCGCCAACCAGGGCGAGTTGCTGGCCGACGGCCGGCTCACCACCCTGATTCGTACGGTGAGCGCTTTCGGGCTGGGCGTGGCCACCATGGACGTGCGGGAGCATTCCGAGAAGCACCACCACGCGCTGGCCCAGTTGTTCGACCGGGTCGGAGAGCTCGACCGGCCCTACGCCGACCTGACCGCGGCCGAGCGGTTCGAGCTGTTGAGCGACGAGCTGGGGCGCCGGCGTCCGTTAGCACCGTCGCCGCCGGCACTCGACGACGACGGCACCCGCACCCTGGCCACGTTCGACGCGATTCGCGAGGCCCACGAGCGGTTCGGCCGTGCCGTGATCGAGAGCTACATCGTGTCGATGACCAGAGGCGCGGACGACCTGCTGGCCGCGGTGCTGCTGGCCCGCCAGGCACGGCTGGTCGACGTCACCGAGGGCCTGGCCACCGTCGGATTCGTGCCCCTGCTCGAAACCGTGGCCGAACTGCGCACCGCGGGCCAGATTCTCGATCGGCTGCTGAGCGACGCCAACTATCGCGAGATCGTGCGGCTGCGCGGCGACCTGCAGGAAGTGATGCTGGGTTACTCCGACAGCAACAAGGACGCTGGCATCGCCACCAGCCAGTGGGAGATTCACCGCGCACAGCGGGTGCTGCGCGATGTGGCGGCCAAGCACGGGGTTCAGTTGCGGCTGTTCCACGGCCGCGGCGGCACGGTGGGCCGAGGCGGCGGCCCCACCCACGAGGCGATTCTGGCCCAGCCGTACGGCTCGCTGCGCGGCCAGATCAAGGTCACCGAGCAGGGCGAGGTGATCAGCGATAAGTACACCCTGCCCGCGCTGGCCCGAGAGAACCTCGAACTCACCGTCGCCGCGGTGCTCGAAGCCAGCACCCTGCACCTCACCTCGCGCCAGCCCGACGAGCAGTTGCGCGAGTGGGACGCCACCATGCAGACCGTCTCTGACGCCGCCTTCGCCGCCTACCGCGGCCTGGTCGACGACCCCGACCTGCCCGCCTACTTCTGGCAGTCGACGCCGGTGGACCAGTTGGGTGCGCTGAAGTTGGGCTCGCGGCCGTCCAAGCGGCCCGACAGCGGCGCCGGCCTGGGCGGCCTCCGGGCCATTCCGTGGGTGTTCGGCTGGACCCAGTCGCGGCAGATCGTGCCGGGCTGGTTCGGCGTGGGCAGCGGACTGAAAGCGGCGGTCGCGGCCGGGCACGGCGACCAACTGGCCGAGATGTACGAGCAGTGGCACTTTTTTCGCACGTTCATCAGCAACGTCGAGATGACGCTCACCAAGACTCGCATGGACGTGGCCCGGCACTACGTGAACTCGCTGGTCGACAGCAACCTGCACCACGTGTTCGACACCATCGTCGACGAGCACCAGCGCACGCTCGACGCGGTGCTGGCGGTCACGGGCGAGTCGGAGCTGTTGCAGCGCCAGCCCCTCCTGGCGCGCACGCTGAGCGTGCGCGACGCCTACCTCGACCCGGTCAGCTACCTGCAGGTCGCCATGCTGGCCCGGCTGCGGGCCGGCGACCGCGACCCTCAGTTGGAGCGTGCCCTGCTGCTGGCGGTCAACGGCGTGGCCGCCGGTCTGCGCAACACCGGCTAGACACCTCGCTGGTCGAGACCCCGTTGGTCGAGCTTGTCGAGATCCTCTATACCCCCAGGCATACGTCGCGAAACCTGTCCGACGGCAGACGCGTCCCCCCTAGTCAATTGACGATTCTTGGTGTGCGGGCAAGAAGCCCGCAAGGGGGAAGCAGGCATAAGCCGCTCGTGAAAGGAGTCGCCATGACCCTCAAGAAGAACACCCGCCGGATCGCCGCCAGTGGCGCCGTCGCCGCCATCGCCGCCATCGGTTTCGCCGGTGCCGCACAGGCCGTCAGCACCTCGAGCTGCACCGCCACGCCGTACACGCCGACGTACTCGTACACCAACACCTCCGGGGTGAAAGTGCTGCAGTACAAGATCCAGGTGACCTGCTCGGCCAACCGCACGGCCACCGTCGAGCAGTACCGCATGGAAGAAGACACCTTCTCGGACGACACGATCGGCCACACCACCTACAACCGTTCGTTCAGCTCGGCCGGCACCCAGTACATCTACTTCTACGGCACCCTGCCCGACACCGAGCTGGGGCAAGAGGAGATGTACCAGAAGATCCGGCTCCGCGTGTCCAGCAACGGCGTCACCTCGGCGTGGACCGGCTGGCAGAAGTCGGGCGTTCAGTCCTTCTTCAACTGAGTCGCGACGAGTTCCCTTCGCACGGAACAACCCCGGCCCCGCCGGGGTTGTTTCGTCGTGCGTGTAGAAATCTGGTCGGACGTCGTGTGCCCCTTCTGCTACATCGGTAAGCGTCGGTTCGAGACCGCCCTGGCGAACTTCGAGCATCGTGACGACGTGGATGTCGTGCTGCGTTCCTTCGAACTCGACCCCGACGCCCCCACCGAGCCCACCGAGAAGGTGCCGACGGCGCTGGCCCGCAAGTACGGCATCAGCACCGAACAGGCGCTGGCCAACATGGCCGGCGTCGATCAGATGGCCGCCGGCGAGGGGCTGGTCTTTAACCAGGCGGACGCTCCGCACGCCAACACCCGCGATGCCCACCGGCTGCTGCACCTGGCACTCGCCGAAGGCGGCCAGAGCGCCCAGGCCGCGCTCAACGAACGCCTGCTGCAGAACTACTTCGTCGACGCCCAGAACCCCGCCGATCACGCGCTGCTGCGCGAGTCGGCCATCGCGGCCGGCCTCGATCCTGCGCGTGTTGATCAGGTGCTGAGCACCGACGAATTCGACGACGACGTCGAGGCCGACGTCGCCCGGGCCCGCGCCTACGGCGCCACCGGAGTGCCGTTCTTCGTGGTCGACCAGCGCTACGGAATCGCGGGCGCGCAGCCCACCGAAGCCTTCAGCCGCACCCTCGAGGCCGCCTGGAACGACCGCGACTAACCGGCGCAGCCCGACCACCGTCCTCCCGGACCTGATCCGGGATCTCACCACCGGCTCACCGCTTAGAGGTCCCGGTTTTCGTCGGGGTGACACTGGGCTAGCTGTCAGCGCGCTAGATTTTCAGCACCTCACCCATCAACCAGTCGTGGGCGACCATCTTGTCGCCGCACAAGCCATAGTTGCCGATCGAGAACGCTGTCTCATCGTCCAGGGGATAGTCGACGACCCCTTCTTGTTGCGCCCAGAGGCTCAGGAAAAGAGTCATCGGGGTCAGTTCACCGGCCAGCGCTCGCGCCACCGCAGGCATGCGACTCTTCACGCACTCGGCCGCCAAGTCGATGGCATTCTCCGGCCATTCAGCGCTGTAGACGCCCTGCCGTTCGGCGTACCTGCCAAGGTCTATGTCAGCGACCGGAAAGACTCCCTCGGTGATGTCGGGCACCTGAGCGGCACCTTCGTTGTTGATCACCTCCGCCAGATAGGCCAGCGCGGCCACCGTGACCAAATGGTCGGTCAGGTTGGAGTGCATCTCGTCGACGTCGGGCGGTACGACGCCGGCCGTCGCAAGCACGCCCCAGGCGTAGACGATCCACTCCGGCTGGCCCACAAATCGATCGCTGAACTGGTGCGCCAACTCATCAACGTTGGGCGCTTCGGTCATCGGACTGCTCCTTCTTCGGCCATGCGGGGTGCCATGCTCTCCAACTGCTCGATGACCAGCCGAATCGCTTCGGGCTGCTCGTCGGGCGGGTACTTGTACTTGACCAGCAGTCGCTTGACGGACGACCTCAGCTTGGCTCGCACGTCGTCGCGAACCGTCCAGTCGGTCTTCACGTCGCGGCGCAGAATCGCCCACAGCTCGCGGGCGATCTGCGCGAGCACGCTCTCGCCCTGAACGGTCAGGGCCGACTCGTTGGTGGCCAGCGAGTCGTAGAACGAAAGCTCGTCCGATGACAACGGCGGCGTGAACCGCTGCCCTCGGTTGCCCTCGGCAGCCACCTCTTTGGCCAACTCGATCAGTTCGGCGATCACCTCGGCCGAGGTCAGTTGCTGGTTGGTGTAGCGGTTCATCAACTCCTGAACCTTCTGCGAGAACGCCCGCTGGCGCACCAGGTTGTTCTGCGAAACTGCGGCGGACTCTTCGGTCAGCAGGTCACGCAGCGCCTCGATGGCCAGGTGCGGGTTGGCCGCGTTCTGCGCCCGGGTGGCGAAGTCGGGGCCGAGTTCAGATAGCGTCGGCTTCGGCAGTCCGGCGGCGTCGTAGATGTCGACGATCTCACCCGCCGCCGTCGACGTGGCCACCAGGCTCGACAGCAGCCGCTGAATCTCTTCAGGTACCGGACGCCCCGACGCCTGTCGCTCCTGGGCGTCGAACTTGCTCATCCACACCCGGACCTCTTCGTAGAATCGGGCCACGGAGCTCAGGTCCCCCAGCGTTTCCTGCCCGGACGCCAAGGCCCAGGCCCGCGCCAACTGGTTCGCCAGCTTGCGGAACCGGGTGGCCAGGTCGTCCTCGCCATCAGCAACCTGGTTGCCGGGCGAGGTGGGAGACCGCAAGTAGTTGGTGAGGCCCACCGCGGCCTTGACCCAGCTGCGGGTGTCGCCCGTCAGCTTGTTTCGCCACGGGTAGCCCGAGCACACGACGTCGAGGGCCTCGATGAGCGAGCGAGCCAGCACCGCGGCCTCGTCCACGTTGCGTCCGACGGGGCGGCTTGCCCGGTCTGCCTCGGTGTATTCGTCCAGCGCCTCACGCAGGTGCTCGGCGACTGGCGCGTAGGCGACCAGCAGACCGTCCGGCTTGCCGCGAAAGGTGCGGTTCACCCGGGCGAGCGTCTGCATCAACAGGGCGCCCTTGATCGGACGATCGAGGTAGAGCGTGTGCAGCGGGGGGGCGTCGAAACCGGTCAGCATCATGTTCTGCACGATCACCAGTTGCAGCGGGTCGTCGGGATCCTTCAGGCGGCCCTGAATCACCTTGTTCTGGCTTTCGCGGCGCACATGCTTGATCACGGGCTCTGTGTCTGAGGCCAAGCCCGAGTAGACGACCTTGACCACGCCGGCGTCGACCGCGTCGTCGTGCCAGTCAGGGCGCAATTTGACGATCTGTTCGTAGAGGTCTGCGCAGATTTCTCGCGTGGAGCAAACGATCATCGCCTTGCCCGGCGACTCGATGAACGGACGCATCGCGTCGCTGCGGGCGTCCCAGTGCTGCAGAATGTCCGCCGCCAACTCGGCCAGGCGCGCGGGGGCTCCGTAGACGGCGTTGATGACGGCGACCGACTGTTCGATCTTCTCCCGCTCCACCTGATCGAGACCGACGGTTGCTTCGTCGGCGGCAAGGTCCAGCTGTTCTTCGGTGACCTCGCCGGTGAGCTTGACGGTGATCAGGCGCGGCTCGAAGTAGACCGGAACGGTTGCGCCGTCTTCGACGGCACGGGTCAGGTCGTAGGTGTCGATCACGTCACCGAACACCTCGACGGTGTTTCGGTCGGCGAACGAGATGGGCGTACCCGTGAAGGCTATGAACGTCGCGTTGGGCAGCGCCTCGCGAATGCGCCGGGCGAATCCGTCCAACTGGTCGTAATGGCTGCGGTGCGCCTCGTCAACGATCACGATGATGTTGCGCCGATCGCTGAGCAGCGGGTGGTCGAGCCCGGCCTCGCGCTCTTCACGAGAAAGCCCGAACTTCTGCAGGGTGGTGAAGTAGATTCCACCGGTTTGTCGATTGCTCAGCTCTGCCCGCAGTTCGGCTCGATCGCCGATGCGGGTGGGCGATTCGGCGAGCAGCCGCGATCGATTGAAGCTCTCGAACAGTTGGGTGTCCAGCTCGTTGCGGTCGGTGACAACCACCAACGTGGGGTTCTTCAGCTTGGGCTGCTGTGCAACGAGGTGGGCATAGAGCTCCATCTCCATCGACTTGCCCGAGCCCTGGGTGTGCCACACCACCCCGGCCTTGCCGTTGGTCTCGGCGGCCGTCACGGTGGCCCCGACGGCCTTGGTGACCGCGAAGTACTGGTGCGGCTTGGCGATTCGTTTGACGAACCCGTCACCGCCCGCGTCGAACGCCACGAAGTTGCGCTGCAACTGCAAGAACCGTTCGGGGTTGCACACGCCGTCGATCAGGTACTCCAGTTCGACACCCAGGTTGAGGTTGTCCGGATCGCTGGTGAGGGACGCGCGCCGGCCGTCGTCGTCGACGTTCCAGGGCGCGTAGTGGTTCAACGGCGTGAACGGCGTTCCGTAGCGGGCGGTGATGCCGTCGCTGATGATGGTGAGCACGGCGAACCTAAAGGCCATCGGAAACTCACGCAGGTAGGTGTTCAGTTGGGCGTGCGCGGACGCCAGCCCGGCCGCTTGCGCCGCTGCTCGCTTGAGTTCGACGAACACCACGGGCAGGCCGTTGAGGTACAGCACCACGTCGAAGCGGCGCTCCACCTCGCGCGACCGAATGGTCAGTTGGCTGACCGCCAGCCGGTCGTTGTCGTCGACCCGCGGGCCGATCAGGTGAATGGTCGGGTTGTGTTCCACGCCTGAAGCGTCGGTGAACGTGATGCCGCGGTACCCCTTCACCAGAATCTCGTGCAGCCGGTAGTTCTCGGCCAGGGCGTCTTGCGACTTCGGTGCCACGATTTCGGCGAGCGCCTGTTCCAGATATTGGGTCGGCACCAGCGGGTTCAGTCGCCGCATGGCGTCGAGCGTTCTGCTGGTCAGCACCAGGTCGCCCCACGAGGCGCGTCCGGTGAGCGCGCTGGGCGGCAGGTCTTTGCCGGGCACATGCTGCCAGTCGTTCTCGGCGAGTCGTTCGAGGGTGATCGCCTCCCACTGGGCTTCGGTGATCATGGTTGCTCCTGGGGGTTGGTCAGCCGGTAGCTTTGTCGGCTGCTGTTGCGTGGTCGGGTGGGTTGAATGAGCCCCTGTTCGATCAGTGCGTTGACGCGTCTGATGGTTGTCGGGTAGCTGAGGCCGAGTTGCTGTCGAATCTGAGCGGTGGTGTGGTGCCCGGCCCGGATCGCTTCCAAGACCGCCCATTGGTCGGTCGTGTCGCCACTACCGCCCGTCGGGCCGACCAGGGCGGGCTGGCCAACGGTGTTCTGCGCACCAACCGCCAGGTGGTAGACGGCGTAGCGCCTGCCGCCCGATCGTTCGGCGACGCCCCGACCCACCAAGTCACGTAGTGCCAAGCCGGCTTCCGCAGCCGCCACGCCCCACACACGCAGCATGGCCGCTGTCGCACCGCCGGAGTTGCGCATCATCGCCAGGGCGAGGTGTTGCGCGTCGCTGAGGTCGGCGTACCCGAGCGATGCGATCCAGTCGATGGTGTCAGGTGACAGCAACGCGTTGCGAGGCACTTCCACCGTCACCCGACCCGGCTCCACCTCGAAGCGCGGTGGCGACATTCCCGCTCGCCTCAGAGCGGCGACCACCCGCACCAGGCCGGAGCCACGATTCTCGACCACCGTCTCGCCGGGCGCCTCTGACGTGGGAACGTCCGACAGCAGCTTCGCCAGAGCCGCATTGCGCGATGTGGACGTCACGGTTGTCGTACCGAGGTCGTCGGCCCGGACGTTGCCATGCAGGCCGCCTGGGCTTTTCACCACGAGTCGATCGGGGTAGAGCTCGACCTGCACCTGGGTTCCGCGCGCGTCAGGGCTGTAGTCGCGGTGCATGACCGCGTTGGTGATCAGTTCGCGGATGACTTCGAGCGGGTAGTCGTAGCGGTCTTCGCGGCCGAGGCCACGAACCACGGCTGCGGTGTTCATGTTGCGTCGCAGCGCGATGCCAACCTCTTCGAGCAGGGTCGGAATCGGCCCGTCGATCGTGACGTTGTCGAGGAAGCGTTCCCCCGCGAGCCCCGTGTCGCCCATGGTGAGCCCGGGCAGTGCGACGAACGAGATGAACAGTTGGGGGAAGAACTGCTGAGGGTGCTGCCCAAGGCTGAGCAGGCCCGCGATCGTCGGTTTCGCGTCGCCGTCCACCAACCGGGCGGCCCCGAGTCGCACCAGCGCCTGGCCAGGGTCAAGCCCTTTGACGGTGCGCGGTGCCCGCCGGGATGCTCGCGAGAGCGTTTGCCGCACGAGGTCACGATCCAGGTCGTCAAGAGTCGCATCGGCGAGAACCTCGAGGTCGAAAGTCGGCTGAGTTCGGTTCATCAACAGTTGGGTGACCTCGTACCGCGACAGGCGACGATCGCCATCACCACCACGGATGTACGCGCCGTAGTACTCGCCCTTGGCCTCGACGAAGCACGGCTTGTCGACCGGGTCGAGCCCCTCGATGTCGACGCGGACGACCTGCGCCCCCTCGAACTCCACGATCTCAATGGGCAGCCGCAGCGGAGGAACTATCTTGTCGTGGCACGCTTGCGCGAGCGCCTCACGGACGCCCTCGGCGTTGAAACCCTGGACCGGTCGGAAGCCGTCGTCTTCAGACAAGCCGATGAGCAGGGTGCCGCCCGACCCGTTGGCGAACGCGCTCAGCGTTTCGGGCGTGGAGCGTGGCAGTCCCCCGGCCCCCGCCTTCACCTCGATGTCGGTGGGTTCGAGCCCCAGTCGGCGCAGTCGATCGACCAGCGCATCGACACTGTCGTCTACTCCCACGACGATTTCACTTCACTCTCTCAACTCTCGCACTCTCTCGCTAACTCTTTCACGACTCTCTCACGGTGAAAGAGTCGCGCAAGGGAGCGAACCGCGACCACCGCGACGTAACCGATCAGACGACCTCCGCGACCACCTTCTCGGCATCCTTGACGTGGAGGCGGCCCGACATCAGCAGCGGCAGGAGTTCGTCGCGGGTGGAACCCAGGGCACGCGTCTCGGCCGCAAGTCCGGCAGCGAGGCGTGCGACGCCATCAACACGACGACTGAATCTCACCGCTTCCGTCTCACCCGGCCAAGGGACGAGCACCTCCTTCAGGACGGACCAGTTCGCCCGCGGCATACGGGTTCCATCGGCAGCTCCAGTCGCTGCGGCAACTGCACCATCTGACGAGGCCGCCGCGAGAGCCAGTCCCGCTAGTTCGGGCCGTTTGGCCCTTAGTACAAGAATGTCCGTGGAAGCAATTCCCGAGGAAGGTGCTCGCACAACCTTATGAAAGTAGGGCCTCAACTTCCCAAATAGCACATCACCCTCTTGAAACGACGACTTCGCACTGGCGACCATCTTCGCGGTACCAAATTCCTGCAGCCACATCCTTCGCCGCGGAACATGCTCAAGGCCTACGTATGGTGTCGCCGCCGGTCGCGACGTCGGATCTACCTGCTCACGAACGCTGGTCACCAGGTCTTGGAGAGTGATCGGCTCGCCACTCAGGTGTGCAAAGTCAGCGCGCACCAACGAATCTCCGACTGACAGGGCTCGATCGTTGGCGGTGATCTTGTCGTCTAGTGCGCCCAGGACCTCGGCAATAGCTCGCTGGGTCTTGAGTGGGTGTGGCGCTATTCGCAGTCGGGCAACGTCGGACACGTTAAGGCTGGAAAAGACCGCTCCTACATTCATGAGCCGCTCCACCTCGGCCCACCACATGGGCCCCCGTGTTGCCCAACGAAGATAGTCTTGGCGGATCGCTGCGCCGCTAGAACGCAGCAAAACAAGATTCTGTCCGATTGCACAGGCAACGCCCGGCGGCACGGGAGCGGTATCACCGACGCGCCCCCGCCTGGTCACAATGACATCGCCCTCTCGTGGCAATGTCTTGCGGGTCCAAGAACTCAGATCGTCGTCTGAAATGCGCCTAGCGGACTCAAGGTTGACCCTGCCTCCCACGATATCGGGGATGGCAATATAGGGATGGCCAGCTGCCACCGCTGCAGGAGTTCGATGTTCGCAGTCGAGCACAGAAACGCCAAGCTCGCCCAAGGAAACCAGCTTCACAAGAGTCACGACAAGCGCCCCAACTGCTCACGCACGACCTTCTCCAACCGCGCTGACTCGTCGAACGCAGCCAGCAACTCCTTGGTAAGCCGTTCGATCTTGTCTCCGATGGCCTCCCCGTCGTCCTCGACCTCTGCGGCACCGACGTACCGTCCGGGCGTCAGGGCGTAGTCGGCTTCTTTGATCTCGGCCAGGGTCGCGCTCTTGCAGAAGCCGGGCACGTCCGCGTAGGTCTCGGTCTCGACAGGCTCCACCGGCGAGGTTCCCAGCCAGGCGTGGTAGGTGCCACCGATCCGTTTGATGTCCTCGTCCGACAGCGCTCGTTCGGCGCGGTCGACCATGTGCCCCAATTCGCGCGCGTCGATGAACAACACCTCACCCGCGCGGTCGCCCTTGTTCTTGGCGAAGAACCACAGACAGACCGGAATGCCGGTGGAGCGGAACAACTGGGTGGGTAGCGCCACCATGCATGACACCAGGTCGGCCTCGACGATCTGGGCGCGAATGGTGCCCTCGCCGTTGGAGTTCGACGACATGGAACCGTTCGCCATCACCACACCGGCTTGGCCCTGCGGTTTGAGCTTCGAGAGAATGTGCTGAATCCACGCGTAGTTGGCGTTGGTGGCCGGCGGCACCCCGTAACGCCAGCGAACGTCTTCGACGTTGCGGGCCCAATCTTTGATGTTGAACGGCGGGTTCGCCATCACGTAGTCCATCAGCACGCCGGGGTGAATGTCGCGGGCGAACGTGTCGCCCCAGCGAGCGCCCAGGCCGTTGTTGTCGATGCCGTGAATGGCGAGGTTCATCTTGGCCAGCCGCCAGGTCTCTTCGTTGGCCTCCTGGCCGTAGATGTGCACGTTGGTGGGGTCACCGTCGTGGGCGCGAATGAACTTGTCGGTCTGCACGAACATGCCGCCCGAACCGCAGCACGGGTCGTAGACCCGCCCACCGCTGGGTTGCAGAACCTCGACGATCACCTTCACCACGCTCGGTGGGGTGAAGAACTCGCCACCCCGCTTGCCCTCGGCCCGGGCGAAAGCGCCCAAGAAGTACTCGTACACCTCGCCCATCAGGTCGCGCGCTCGATGCTCACCCTGCCGGCTGAACCGGGCGCTGTTGAACAGGTCGACCAGTTCGCCGAGCCGGCGTTGATCGATGTTGTCGCGGTTGTACAACCGGGGCAGGGTGCCCGACAGGCTCGGGTTGGCGCGCATCAACGCGTCCATGGCGGCGTCGATAAGGGCACCGATGCTGCGCGGCGGTTGGTCGCCGATGGCCGGCATTCCCTTCGCGTGCTGCGCCAGGTAAGTCCAGTGGGCCACCGGTGGCACCAGAAACACCCCGTAGCCCTGGTACTCGTCCGGATCTTTGATCAGGTCTTCGACGTCGGCCTCGTCCAGGCCATCGGCCAAGAGTTCACCCCGCAGCGTCTCGCGGCGTTCGTCGAACGCGTCCGAGACGTACTTCAGAAACACCAGCCCGAGGATCACGTCTTTGTACTGGCTGGCCGACAGTGACCCCCGCAGCTTGTCGGCGGCTTTCCAGAGGGTGTCTTTCAGCTCCTTCATGGTCGAGGGAGCCTGTGGGTTCTGTTTTCTGCGAGGTGGCACGTCAGCCTGCCTTCGTGGTCGGTGTGAGGGCGAGGGTGCCGGCGGCAGCCCCCTGAATCAGGTTGTCGATCAGATCGTTGGTCGCGGCCGTGCGGCGGTGCAAGTCGGCCAGGTACGCATCGGCCGCGGCCAGCGTCCCCTCCAACGCGCCACGCTCACCCGCACGCAGCAGCGGCACGTTCCAGGCCCGATACTCCTGGGCTGAGCTGGGCAAGCGGTTGATCACCGCTGCCAGAGCGAGCGGGCCGAGCAGGGAATCGGGCGGCAGCCTGAGCGCCCGGCTCGGGTACCGCACGAGCGAGCCTCCCTCGTGGTCAACGCTGGCGTGTGGACGGGGGCGCTCGACGAACACGACGTCGCCGGGCTCGGTTCGTCGCGCCCGCGGATAGTGCTCGGCGGCCACCAGCGGATCGAGCAGCAGATCGGCGTCGGCAGGATCTGCCGACACCGCTCGCACGGTCCCAACCGGGTCGCTGTAGGCAGCGTCGACGCGCGTTCCTTTGAGCAAATCGATACGACCGGCGGCCAGCAACTCGCCCAGCGAGGCGGCGCTGACCACCACCTGTTGTTCGCCTGGTGCCACGTGAACGTCGAAGCCGGGCAAGGGCTGACTGGTGATCAGGGTGGCCGCCAGCACGCGATCGCGATGGTGACCGTACGCCGCGTCGGCCAGTTGAATCGCCCGAATGCCGGGCGCTACCAGCGGACGACGGCCACTCAGCGCGGCGCGGTCGACGGCACGCCCGTAGCGAAAGGCCCTGGAGGCATCCGGCAGCGTCGCCGAGTCGTAGGTCAGCGCGGCTGAGGCGTCAGAGGCCAGGTCGTTCACGTCCACGTCCGTCGCAGTGAGGTCGGCCACAACCACCTTGGCGCCCTTCTCGACGCCCGCCACGATCCAGAGACCCAACTGCTGGCGATGCGCGTTGGTCCACAGCCCCCGCGGCAGCCGAGCGGCCATCACCAGTCCGCGCCCAGAGAGCGTGTCGGCGCGCATTGCATCGAGTCGCCCGCGCAATCCGTCACACAACAGCGACGACGGACCGAGAATGACGCCGACATCGGCGGGGCCCAGGTCGAGCACCAGGTCGTCCATCACCTGCAGAGCAGCGTGATCGGTCTCGCCCACCACCGACAGCACGCGCACCGCCGAGTCACTGCTGACCAACTCGACGTCAGCCAACGTCAGCGTGCGCCGCAACCGGCGCCCGTCGACGTGGCCCGCGCCGACCGTGACGCCGGCAAAACCCTCAGCCAACACCCGAGCGGTCGGTGCGTTGACACGAGGATCGAGCGCAACCACATCACCGCCCAGAAACAGCCGGCACGCGGTGGTGATCGAAGCCAGCACCGTGACCGCCGCGTCTGTCAGACCGCGGTGACCCGACCGGCCCAGACGACTCTCTTCGGCACGATCCAGCGCATCGATAAGTCCGAAGGCCGACTCGTGAAGATCGTCGACGTAGGCGAGCAAGTCGGCCTTGACGCCGATCCCGACCACCTCGGAGCCCAAGAACTCGTCGTCGGGGTCGGCCTCATAGGCGAGAGCGGCGAGGTCGGCGGCCGACAGTGCAGTGAGGTCGCAATCACACATCGAGCGCAGGGCAAGCATGGTGACGACCTCATCGAGGCTGAATCCTTCACGCAGCGAAAAGGCCGGAGCGTCGGCCCGCGCCTCGGCATTGCGGCCACGGCCGGTCTTCTCCAACCACGCGACGACCTCGTCGGCCGCGAAACGCTCGACACCGTCTGCGGACAGCGGTGGCGGAAACGGCAGCATGCCGGCTGCGGTGTTGGGTCGTCGCCGCCAGTTGGTTACCGCCTGCCTCGACACCATCGCGAGGCGCGCCACATCTTCGGCGGTCAGGGTGGGTGACTGCATGGGTGCCTCCTCTCGTACGCAATGACAGGAGACTACGGGAAATGCACTTGAGTGCATATGGCAGCGTCTGTTTACCCGACTAAACAGCGTCTTATCTTGTCCGTAGAGCCACGGCCACCGATTCTGATTGCGTCCCGCCACAGTGGCGACGACAAACCCTCAGGAGGAATCATGCCCAGCACCACCGACACCGCCCGGTTCGACGCAACCGGGGCGACCATCGCGATCGAAGCGATGGTGATCGCCGAACCGAGGGTCATCGAAGAGGCCCGCCACTGGACGACCGGACGGCGGCTCGGTGAGGCCGCTCACGCGTCCGCCGTCGGGAACGCCGACGTCACGGCGTTCGTCCACGAAGCCCTGACGTTCGGCGCCCGCGTCTTGGCCAGCACCGCGCACACCGCAGATACGCGGCTGCTCGAGAGCATGGTCAAGGGCGTGGGCGACCAGACAGCCCAGGCATCCAAGCAGGCGGCCGAGATCACTGAGCGGGCCACCGCAGAGGCCGCGAAGGCGGTGACTCAGGTGGCGTCCGACGCCAAGAAGGCGATCGTCGAGGCCGAGGTGACGAACCGCAAAGAGATCACCGCGGCCGTGGATCACGCCACGAAGACCCTGGCCGAGCAGATGCAGCGCCTGTTCGGCGGCGACAAGGCGGAGGTGCTCGAACGCATGCAGCCCCTGCTGGGCACCTTCGCCCAGACTCTGCAGGCTCAGGTGAGCGCCGGCACGTCCGAGCTGCTGTCGAAGGCGGCCAAGCAGTTCGACCCGTCGGACCCAACTTCTCCCATGGCCAAGCACGCCGCCGCTCTGGCGGTGAGCCAGAAGGAGTTCACCGAGCGGATCGAGAAGAACCACAACGTGCTGGCACACAAGGTGGACGAGTTGACCACGGCGTTGAAGGTGCAGCAGGCAACGGCATCGCTCGCCAAGGTGACGCCGATCAAGGGCGGCTCGCTCGAGGCGCAGGTTCACGTGCTGATGAACGGCATCGCAGCCGGACTGGGCGACGAGTACCAGGACACCACCAATCAGGTCGGTCTTCTGCCGCGCTGCAAGAAGGGTGACGGCGTGCTGACCGTGGGTGGCCACGATGTTCGGCTGGTGGTCGAAGTGACCGACTCGAAGCGGGCCGGTTGGACCGCGTACTTCGACGAGGCCGAGCGCAACCGCGCAGCAGTGGCGTCGTTGGGCGTCGTCCGTTCGCTCGAACAGAACGCAGGCCAGGCGATTCGGGTGGTGGGGTCACGGCGCTTGGTCGTCGCGCTCGACCCGGAAACGGACGATCCTGAGCTGCTGCGCACCGTGGTCATTCTGCTTCGCACCGTCGCAATGGCCGCTTCGGTGCGCACCGGTTCGGAAGAGGCGCAGACGGCCGAAGAGAAGATCGCCGAGGCGCTGGCGCAGTTGGTCAAGATCGACGCGATGAAGACGCTGGCGAGTTCGATTCAGACGAACGCCGCGAAGATCGACAGCGGATGCACTGCCGTCACCACCTCGATTCACCGGCTGCTCGACGAGGCACTCACCGCCTTGGCAGGTGCCCACAGTTCCGCCACGGCGCACGAGGCGGCCGAACCGGTCGTGGCTGCCGGCGCAGCGTGACGGCTGACGGCCCGAGGGTAGGAGGGAGCCCTCGGGCCGTCGTTCGCCCCGCGACGTTGATGTTCTTGGGGTCTCGACAGGCTCGACCAGCGATTGCTCAGCGCTTGCGCGCCGTACCGAACATGCCCCGGGTGATCTCACCGCCCACGGTGATCACCTTGTTCCAGAACGTGGGCGAGCTGAGCACCTTCTCGAACCCACTCTTGGGCGCCGGACGACTCGTCGTCCGCCCCTGCGACCTGGCCTGGGCCGCGGCCTGCTTGTCGCGTTCCTTGGCCGCGGCAGCGTCGGCCTTGGCCTGCTCGGCCCGCTGCTGCTCCTCGGCCGCTGCCGCCGCCCCGGCCTCGAGCTTGCGGGTGAGCATCTCGTAGGCCGAGTCGCGGTTCACCGCCTGGCCGTACTTGCGCATCATCGCCGACTGCGCGATGCCGCCGGCCATCATCTGCTCGGGCATCGGGTCCATCGACGCCTCGGGCGCCCGCATGCGCGTCCAGGCCACCGGGGTGGGCGCGCCGTTGGGGTTCAGCACCGTCACGATCGCCTCGCCGATGCCCAGGCCCTGCAGCACCTCGGTGAGGTCGTAGGCCGAGGTCGGGTAGGTGGCCACCGTCGCCTTCAGCGCCTTGGCGTCGTTGGGCGTGTGCGCCCGCAGCTGGTGCTGCACCCGCGAACCCAGCTGGGCCAGCACGTCGTCGGGCACGTCCTTGGGCGTCTGAGTGACGAAGAAGATGCCGACGCCCTTCGAACGGATCAGCCGGACGGTCTGCGCGATCGCCTGCAGAAAGGCCTTGGACGCGTCGGCGAACAGCAGGTGCGCCTCGTCGAAGAAGAACACCAGCTTGGGCTTGTCGACGTCACCCACCTCGGGCAGGTCGTGAAACAGGTCGGCCAGCAGCCACATCAAGAACGTCGAGAAGATCGCCGGACGGTCTTGCAGGTTGGGCAGCTCCAGCAGCGAGATGACTCCCTGGCCGTCGGGGGTGGTGCGAATTAGGTCGCGGGTGTCGAACTCGGGCTCGCCGAAGAACTCGTCCGCCCCCTGGGTCTGCAGCGTCACCAGCGAACGCAGAATCACCCCGGCGCTGGCCGACGACACGCCCCCGAGTTCCTTCAGTTCGGGTTTGCCCTCGTCAGAGGTCAGGTACGACACGACCGACCGCAGGTCTGCCAGGTCGAGCAGCGGCAGGCCTTTGGTGTCGCAGTAGTGAAAGATCAGGCCGAGCGTCGATTCTTGGGTTTCGTTCAGCCCCAGCACCTTGCTGAGCAGAATCGGCCCGAACGAACTCACGGTGGCCCGCAGCGGCACGCCGTGCCCCTGCCCGCCAAGCGCGTAGAACTCGACCGGGCAGCCGTGCGGCTGCCAGTTCTGCCCGATCGCCTGCGTGCGGGCCAGCAGCTTGTCGGACGACTTGCCGGGCAGCGCCAGCCCCGACAGGTCACCCTTGATGTCGGCCGCGAACACCGACACGCCGGCGCGGGCGATCTGCTCGGTCATCAACTGCAGGGTCTTGGTCTTGCCGGTGCCGGTGGCACCCGCCACGAGCCCGTGCCGGTTCAGCATCGACAACGAGATGCGAATCTTCGCGTCGGGAACTGGTTGCCCGTCGGCGATCAACACCCCCAGTTCGATGGATTCGGTGTCGAAGGTGTAGCCCTTGACGATGTCTGCGGTGTCCGGTGAACCCATGGCCCCAGATCATACGGCGAACGCTCCCCTAGACTGTGTGAGTGATCTTCAAGCGCGTCGGCGACGAGCGGCCGTACCCCGAACACGGCTACGTGCAGCGCCAGTGGGCCGCCATCGCGCCGCAGCAGATCAGGCTCGACCAGTTGGTCACCACCAAGCGCATTCTCGACTTGGAGCAGTTGCTCGAAGACGATTCCACCTTCTACGGCGACCTGTTCGCGCACGTCATTTCGTGGCAGGGCGACTACTACTTGGAGGACGGCCTGCACCGCGCGTTGCGCGCCGCGCTGCAGCAACGCCAGACCATGCACGCCCGCGTTCTCGAACTCAAGTAGTCTGGGTAGAGGTTCGGTCGAGTAGAGGAGCGGGTCGTTGCGGCAGGTGATCCGGGTGTTCAAGACGCCCGTCACGCTCATCATTCTGCTGGCGCTGGTCGCCGTGGGCGGCTGGTGGGGGCTGAAGAACGCCACCGCAGCCATTCCACCCCGCCCGCCCGAGCCCTGCGTGAAGGTCGACGTCGGCGGCAAGCTGACGCCCAACTACGTGACCGTACGCACCCTGAACGCAGGGCTGCGCGGTGGCCTGGCCAAGCGGGTCAGCACCGAGATGCGTGCAGTCGGCTACTACATCCTCAAGGTCAACAACAGCGATCAGAAGTTCGCCGAAACCGTCGTGATCGGCAACAGCAAAGACGACCCCGAGGTCAAGCTGGTCGCCGGCTTCTTCAAGAACGCCAAGACCCAGGGCGATGGCCGCATCGACCACGTGGTCGACGTGCTGCTCGGCGACGACTACGCCGGCAAGGCGGCCAAGCCGCTGACGTCCATCGCGGTCGACGGCCCCGTCTGCCTGCCGCCGCTGCCCGCCTCTGAGGCCAGTGCGACCGCCGCACCGGTGGCCACGCCGTCCGCGTCGCCCTCGGCGTCGCCCTCGAAAACCAAGAAGTAGCTCGCTAGTCGCGATCGTCGTGCCAGCGCGACAGCCGTCCACCGCGGCTGATCTGCTTGAACCGGTTCTCGACCCGGTAGCGGTAGCGCGACGGCACCACCACCAGCAGTTCGTCGCCGGTGCGAATCACGTCACGGCTACCGGGCGCGAACGGCGTGCCGTCACGAATGATCAACGACACCACGGTGCTGGGCGGCAGCCGCAGTTCGAACACCGTCACCCCGTGCAACTTGGAGCCGGACGGCACCTTGATCTGCATGAAGTCGGCCTGAATCTTGTCGAGCGGTGCCACCTCGACCTCGATGTCGACCGCGTCGTCACCCGTGGTCACGCCCAGCTTTCGCGCCACCCAACCCAAGGTGGGCGCCTGTAGCGTGGTGTAGACCACGACGAACACGAACACCAGGTCGAACAGCGTCTTGGCCTGGGGCAGCGTTGAGGCCAGCGGCACCGTGGCCATGATGATCGGGACGGCGCCGCGCAGGCCCGCCCACGACAGAAACGCCTGTTCTCGCCAGGGCACCTTGAACCACGCCGCGCACGCCCACACAGACAGAGGCCGCGCGATCAGGGTGAGAAACAGCCCCGCCAGCACGCCGGTGATCGCCACGTCGAGCGCGAACCGGTCGGGGTGGGCCAGCAGGCCCAGCATCACGAACAGGCCGATCTGGGCCACCCAGCCCACGCCTTCGGCGAACGACTTGGTGGCGTTGCGGTGCGGCAGGTCGCTGTTGCCCAGCACCACCGCGCAGATGTACACCGCGGCGAAGCCCGACACGTGCAGGTACGCCCCTGCGCCGTAAGCCAGCAGCGCCCAGCCCATGGCACCCAGCGGGTACAGGCCCGAGGCGGGCAGCGCGATGCGTTTGAGCACCCGGGCGCCCAGCCAGCCGATCGCCAGGCCGAGCAGCAAACCGCCCGCCAGTTCGACCAGCACCATGCCCAGAATCAACGGTGGCGATTCGGTGGACTCACCCAGCGCCCAGGCCGTGGCCGCGCTCACCAGCAGCACCACCGGCGCGTCGTTGAGGCCCGACTCGGCTTCGAGAATCGCCCGTAGGCGAGCCGGAATCGGCACCCGGCGCAGCACCGAGAACACCGCCGCCGAGTCGGTGGGCGCGGTGACCGCGCCCAGCAGCAGCGCGGTGGCCAGATCGAGGCCGAGCACCAAGTGACCGAACAGGGTCATGGCCACGATCGACACCCCGATGCCGACCGTGGCCAGTAACCCGGCCAGCGAGAGTATCGGACGCATCTCGCGCCACTTGGTGGTGAAGCCGCCCTCGCCCAGGATCAGCACCAGCGCGGCGAAGCCCAGATCGTGGGCCAGGGCGGCGTCGTCGAACTCGACCCAGAGCCCCACGCCGACGCCCAGAAACAGGAACAGCAGCAGCGACGGCAGCCCGACCGAACTCGACAGCCGGGCGGCGCCGAGTGCCGCCAGGAGCACGCCCGCCCCCGCCAGCAACATGGTGTCGAGAGTCAAGGCTCACCCCCTGGGGTCACTCTATGGCTCCCAGGGGGTGTCGCCCCGTTTCAGGCCCGTCACCTGCCGTTAACGCGGACTCAGCCGAACATCTCCTTGGCCTTGGCCGCCTCGCGCACCGCCTCGATGTCGCCGCCGACCTGGGCGGTCACCGCGGCCGACACCGCACCTTCGACCAGCGGCCCCGGGCACCAGTGCACCTGCTCGGGGTCGACCATCTCGAGCACCGACTCCACCGTCATGTCGGCCGAGCCCAGATCGGTCAGCAGCACCACCTGGTGCCCCGCGCCGGTGAGTTCTTCGACCGCGGCGTAGATCAGGTCGAACGACGTGCCGATGCCGCCGTCCTCGGTGCCGCCGGCGGCCCGGAACTCGACGTCTTTGGCCATTTGCTGGGCCAACTCGACCACGCCTTCGGCCAGTTTGGCCGAGTGCGAGACGATCACGAACGCGATACTCACCCGCTCAGCCCTCAACCGCTTCGGCGGCGTCGGCCGCGCAGGCCAGCAGATAGGCGGTGGACGTCGCCCCGGGGTCTTTGTGGCCGATCGACCGCTCCCCCAGGTAAGAGGCCCGGCCCTTGGTGGCCTTCAACGGAATCGTGGCCTCGGCACCCTCGGCGGCCGCATCGGCGGCGGCCCGCAACGCCTGGGCCGGGCTGTGACCAGCGTCGGCCGCCGCCTTCGCGGCCGTGATCGCCGGCGTCCAGGCGTCCACCATGGTCTTCTCGCCCGTGGTCGCCTTACCGCGGGTGACGATGCCGTCGAGGGCGGCCTCGCACAGCGTGGCGACCCACGCTGCGTCCAAGTCGCCCTCGGCGGCCTTCGAGGCGCGAATGAACGCCGTGCCGTACAACGGCCCGGCCGCTCCGCCCACCTTGGACATCAAGGTTTGGGCCACCAGCTTGAACACCCCCGCCACATCTTCGGGCGGCGCTTCGTCCATGCGTTGAATGACGGCCGTGAAGCCGCGCGCCATGTTCTCGCCGTGGTCGCCGTCACCGATCGCCCGGTCGAGGTCGATCAGTTCCATGCGGTGCTCGGTGAGTGTGTCGGACGACCGGCGCATCCAGTCCTTGGCCCACTCGACGTCCAGATTCGTCATTCAGATACCTCTCCTCAATGCGGCGGTGTTCACGGGGGCGTCCCACAGTTCGGTGAGTTCGTCGTCCAACTTCAGCACGGTGACCGAGCAGCCCTGCATCTCGAGCGACGTGATGTAGTTGCCGACCAGTGAACGGGTCACTTCGAGTCCGGCGGCCTCGAGGCGCTCGCGGGCGTGGCCGTAGACGATGAACAGTTCCGACTCGGGCGTGCCGCCCATGCCGTTGACGAACAGCAGCACCTGGCCGCCGCTGAGGTTCATGTCGTGCAGGATCGCGTCGACGAGTTGGTCGGTGATCTCGTTGGCCGACACCAGCGGCTGGCGCGAGCGGCCCGGCTCGCCGTGAATGCCGACGCCCATCTCGATCTCGTCCTCACCCAGATCGAAGGACGGCTTGCCGGCGTGCGGCACGGTGCAGGCGGTGAGTGCCACGCCCATCGAACGCACCTGGCCGATCACCTTTTCGGCCACCGCGACCACGGCGTCCAGGTCGTCGCCGCGCTCGGCGGCCGCCCCGACGATCTTCTCCACCAGCACGGTGCCGGCCACGCCGCGGCGTCCGGCGGTCCAGGTGGAGTCTTCGACCGCGACGTCGTCGTTCACCACGACAGCCTTGACGGTGATGCCCTCCATGTCGGCCAGTTCGGCCGCGGTTTCGAAGTTGAGCACGTCGCCGGTGTAGTTCTTCACGATGTGCAGCACACCGGCGCCGCCGTCGACGGCCTTGGTGGCCTCGAGAATCGGGTCGGGCGTGGGCGAGGTGAACACCGCACCGGGCACCGCCGCGTCGAGCATGCCGAGGCCGACGAAGCCGGCGTGCAGCGGTTCGTGGCCCGAGCCGCCGCCGGAGACCAGGCCGACCTTGCCCTGCTTGGGGGCGTCCGCACGCACCACGTAGTCGGGGTCGAGGTGAACGGTGACGATGTCAGAGAACGCGGCAGCGAACCCCTTCAGGGTTTCGGGCACCACATCGGCCGGATCGTTGATGAGCTTCTTCATTGAACTCTCTCCCTTAAGAGCGTGGGCCGCGGACCCCCGGCCGCGGCCGGCGCCGCCATGGCGCAAGACCCACTCTGCCCAATGTGGTCCACCCGCGAAAGACGAATGCCGAAAGCTTGGGCAGACGTTCACCCGCATCGACAAGGGATGGTCGCGCTGCCGCGTGGGTTCTACAGTGTTTGGGCGTGAAGAACATCGTGTTGGCCTTCGACGGCACGTGGAACACCCCCGACGACGAAGACACCGATCGCGACCAGGACGACTCCACCAACGTGTGGAAGTTCTACGAGGCGGTGAGTCCGTCCACGCCCCAGGGCATCGAACAGATCAAGTGGTACGAGAAGGGCGTCGGCACCAACTGGTACACCAAGATCACCGGCGGCGTGTTCGGCGCCGGGTTGTCGAACCGCATTCAAGACGGCTACCAGTGGCTGGCCGAGAACTTCGCCGAGGGCGACCAGATCTACCTGGTCGGCTTCAGCCGGGGCGCCTACACCGCGCGTTCGTTGGTGGGCATGATCCGCAACGCCGGGCTACTGCTGCCCGATGAGTCCGACCGCACCAAAGACGCCTACGACCTGTACCGCGATGACGAGGGCCCCGATTCACCCGAGGCGCTGACGTTTCGCGAGAGCTACTCGCGCGAGATCCGCGTTCGGTTTCTCGGGGTGTGGGACACGGTGGGTTCGCTGGGCATTCCGGTCGAGTCGTTCGACTGGTTCAACAAGGCCTACTACCAGTTTCACGACACCAAGCTCGGGCGGGTGGTCGAGAACGCCTTTCACGCCGTGGCCATCGACGAGCACCGCAAGAACTACACCTGCACGCTGTGGGATCCGGTCGAAGAGCCTAGCCAGCGGCTCGAACAGGTGTGGTTCGCGGGGGCGCACGCCAACGTCGGCGGCGGCTACGCCGACAACCAACTCAGCGACATTCCGTTGCTGTGGATGCTCGACCGTGCGGTGCAGTGCGGCCTGGCCGTCGACCCCGACCAGGTGCCCGACGTGCCGGCCGACCTGCTCGCGCCGCTGGTGGACTCGTACAGCCGGTTTCTCAAGGGCGCCTACCGCAAGCTAGAGCCACCCTTCCTGCGGCAGATCGGCGGCACGCGGTTCGGTCGCGAAGAGATTCACCCCTCGGTGACCAACCGCAGCCAGTTGGACGCCGAGTACCGCCCGGGCAACCCGATCGGCGAGCACCTTCGGGGCGAAGCTTGGAACAGCCCCGCCACCGGTCAGGACGCCGCCCCCGGGTGACCCGGGGGCGGCGCAGCCCTCACTTTCCCCAGATCGCCTTGAACGCGTCCTGGTAACCGGCCGGATCCCAGAAGTTGTCGGCCGTGGCGTTGTCTTTGGTCGACACGTGAATCTGCGGCACGTAGCCCGACGCCTTCTCGCCCGCGAACGCGCGGTTCAGCTCGTCCACGATCTGCCAGCCCTCGGACCGCAGCGGCGACGGAACGGTGGCGGCCTGGAAGTCGCCGGTGCGAATGCGGGTGAGCGCCGCCGCGTCGCCGTCGCCGGCACCCACGTTGACGGGAGCGGTGGCCGCGGTTTTGCCGGCCTGCCGGAAGGCAGCGGTGGCGTTCTCGAAGTAGACATCGTTGATGGCCACCGAGTAGGTCCACTTGTCACCGAGGCTGCTCAGCAGCGCGTTGGTTTCGGTGGGCATGCGGCTGGCCACGTCGGCGAGCGGAATGTTGCTGTACTTGAGCACGTTCACCGAGCTGCAGGTCTGCAACTGCTTCTGAATCATCTGGCTCTTGCCCTCGGCGAACGGAATCGAGCTGTCGGTGAAGATCACCACCCCCGCGGTGCCGTTCGACTTGGCGATGATGTAGTCGGCGCTGATCTTGGCCACGTCCTCGACCTTGGTGGTGACGTTGCTGAACAGCTTGCCGTCCGAGCTGGGGCCCGGGGTCGCCAAGGCCTGCCAGCCGACCAGCGGAATCTTGCCGGCGTTGGCCTGCTTCACCTGGTCGGCGGTCGTCGCGGGGTCGAAGCCCCCGATGATGATGCCGTCGGGCTTCAGCGTCAGGGCTTGATTGAAGGCGTTCTGAATGCCGGCGGGCGTGCCCTGACCGTCGATCGTCTTCAGCGTCCAGCCGATGGTCTTGGCGGCTTCCTCGAGACCGGTGGCGACTCCGGCGACGCCCGGGTTCTGCATCGACTGCGCCACGTACACGATGGTCTTGCCCGCGGCGGCCTTCGGGCCGGTGGTGGGGCCGTCCCACGTCGCGTCGGTGGCGGTCGCCTTGTCGACGGCCGCCTTCGAGGTGGCGACCACGTCGGCGCAGCCGCTCGCCGTGGTGGCGGCGGCGCTGGCGGTGTTGTTGGCGGCGTCCGAGCCGCGCGAGCAGCCGGCCAGGGCGATGGACGCGCCCAGCGCCAGCGCGAAGCCGGCGGCGAGCGGCCGGCGGAATGGTGATGCCATGGTGAAGCCTTTCTGAGATTGCGATGCGGGTTTACGAGGTGGACGAGTGGGCGTCGGGGTCGGCGGACGGGTCGACCACCGGGGTGGCGGACGTGCTGGGGCCGACGGTGTCGGCGAGTTGCGCATCGGCGGTGTGCACCCCGCTGCCGCCCTCGGGCGGCGGGGCGCCGGTGTCGACGGCCTTGTTGGCCGCGATGCCGGCCATGATCTTGCGGCGGGCGCTCCAGCCGGCCAGGCCGACGGCGATGAGCAGCGTGATGCCGTTGAACAGCGGGTTCACCCAGAAGTTGGCGCCGAGCTGGCCGATGCCGGCCAGGCCGATCGCCAGCGTGACGACGGCCACGATGGTGCCGGCGGCGTTGGGTCGTCCGGGCTTGATCACGGTGGAGCCCAGCAGGGCGGCCACGAACGCGGGCAGCATGTACTCGCTACCCACCGAGGGGTTACCGATCTGTTGCTGCGAGGCGAGCAGTACGCCGGCCACCCCCACCAGAAACGAGCAGGCGGCGAACGCGTACACCGAGTAGCGCCGGGTGGGCAGGCCGATCAGGTCGGCGGCGCGCTGGTTCGAACCCAGCACGTAGAAGTAGCGGCCGAGCGGCAGCCGCTCGAGCACGATCCACAGAATCACCGCGATCACTGCGACGTACCAGGCCGACACCGGAATGCCGGCGATCTTGCTGTCGTACAGGTCGGTGAACCCCGACGGCAGGCCGTCGCCGGTGGGTACCACCCGGGCGCCGTTGGTGATGGCGCCGGTGATCGCATACAGCACCGATCCGGTGCCCAGGGTGGCCACGAACGAGTCGATGCGGCCCAGTTCGACCAGCAGGCCGTTGACCACGCCCACGCAGGTGAGCAGCACCAGCACGATCAAGGCGGCGAGCATCCAGTCGACGCCGTTGACGACCAGCACCATCATCAGCACGTGGGCCAGGCCGAGCGCATACCCGATCGACACGTCGAACTTGCCGGTCGCGATCGGAATCATGGCGCCCAGCGCCAGAATCGCCGGAATCGAGTTGGCCCCCAGAATGGCGTTCAGGTTGGTGCCGGTCAGAAACGTGCCGGGCATCAGAATCGCGAAGACGATGAACAGGGCGACGGCCAGCACCAGCAGCCCGTAGGTGCCGACGAACGAACTGCCGCCGCGCCGTCGCCGGGCCGGACGGGCTGGCGCCGCTTGGGCTGCTGTGGTCATGGGTACGAACTCCTCAGTGAGTGGTCAGCAGGTTGGCGCCGGAGCTGGCGGCGGTGAGGTTGCCGACGGTGAGTTGATCGCCGGCGAGCTCTTCGGTCATACGGCCCTGAACGAAGACCAGCGCGCGGTGCGCGACGCTGGCCACCTCTTCGAAGTCGGTGCTCACCAGCACCACGGCCAGCCCGGCGTCGAGGGCGTCTTCGAGCAGCCGGTAGATGTCGGCCTTGGCGCCCACGTCGACGCCCGCGGTGGGTTCTTCGAGCACGATCACCTTGCGTTCGGCCGACAGCCAGCGGCCGACCATGACCTTCTGCTGATTGCCGCCCGACAGGGTGGCGATCGGCGCTTCGGGGTTGTTGGGCAGCACGCCGTAGGTGTCGGTGAGTTCGTCGCCGAGCGCCGCGTCCTTGCGCGGGCTGTTCCAGCTCAGCAGCTTGATGCCGCGCGGCCGCAGGTTGGCCAGAAAGTTCTCGCGCACGCTCATCTCGGGCGCCATGCCCTCTTCCATGCGGTTCGACGTGACGAAGCCGACGCCGCGGTCGACCGCCGCCGCGGGGGTGGACGGCGCGTAGGGGCGTCCCTCGAGGGTGAGGGTGCCGCCGTGGGTGGGAAAGGCGCCGGCGATGGCCCGGCCGAGTTGCAGGTGCCCCGCACCGGTCAGGCCGACCATGCCGACCACCTCGCCGGCGTGAACCTCGAAACTGACCGGTCCCGCGGGCCCGGCCAGCACCCGATCACCCGACAACACCACGGGACGCTGTTTGGCGTCGAAGCGCGACTGATAGGTCTTGGGCTTGCTGCCGACGATGTCGATGACGAGGTCTTGAGGGGTCTTGTCGTTGATCGCGCCGGTGTGCACCAGCCGTCCGTCTCGAAACACCGTGACGGTGTCGCTGATCGCGAACACCTCGTCGAGCCGGTGCGACACGTAGATCATGCCGCGGCCGCTCTCACGCAGCCGCTTGAGCACGTCGAACAGCCGGGCCGAGTCGGCGGCGGGCAGCGACGCGGTTGGCTCGTCCAACACCAGAATCGGTGCGTCGGCGGACAGGGCGCGGGCGATCGCCACCAACGAGCGTTCGGCCCGGGTCAGGTCGGCGATGAGCATCTGCGGGTCGACGTCGAGCTGCACCAGTTCGAGGGCGGCCTCGGCCTGTTTGCGCACCTGGCGCCAGCTGATCAGGCCGGCCCGCCGGGCGTAGGTGGTGCCCAAGGCGACGTTCTCGGCCACGCTCATGGCTTCGACCAGGCCGAGGTCCTGGTGAATGAAGGCCATCGACCGGGTCGCTTCGGGCGAGCCGAGCGCGTGACCCCGAACAGTGACCTCGCCCGCCGTGGGTGGGTACAGGCCCGACAGCACCTTGATCAGGGTGGACTTGCCGGCGCCGTTCTGGCCGAGCAGCGCGTGAATGCTGTGCGACTGCAGGGTGAAGTCGACACCCTTCAGCGCCTGGGTGGCGCCGAACTGCTTGACGAGGCCCGTGATCTGAATCAGGGGAACTTCGGTCATCGGGTGTCCTCAACTCTGAGCGAAACCAACATACTGGACTGTGGCCAACATCTTGGACTACTGACGCGCGCGACGCAACCCCGAAACAACGATTGCTCGCACGGCGGTCCCGATCAGAAGCTGCGGCCGGCCAGCGGGTTGCGGAACAGGCCCGCCAGTTGCTGCAGTTCGGCGACCACGTCGGCCGGCGAAAGCTCGGTCGAGCGCTGCCTGCTCATCGTCGAGCTGACCGCCAGGGTGGCCACCTCGCCGGGCGCGTTCTGCACCGCCACCGAGTAGCACACCTGCCCCAGGTTGGTCTCTTCGTCGTCGATGGCGTAGCCGCGCTCACGAACCTCCGCCAGGTCGCGCAGCAGGTCGGGCAGAGACTGAATGCTGCGTTCGGTGTAGCGGGGGAAGAGCTTGCCGCGAAAGCGGTCTTCGACCGCCTCGGCCGGCAGGGTGGCCAGCATCGCCTTGCCAGTAGCGGTGATGGACGCCGGGAAGCGGTCGCCGATACCGCCGGTGACCCGGCGCGGACGACCGGCCGCCTCGTAGCGGGCCAGATAGATCACGTCGGTGCCGTCCATCAGGGCCAGTCGGGCGGCCTCGCGCGAAATGATCGGCAACCGCCGCACCAGGGCGTAGAACTCCTCCAGGTCGTCCACGGTGGCCAGGTAGTCGGCGGCCAGGCCGAGAAAGCGCCGGCCCAGCCGATAGCGGCCGTCGTGGCGCCTGGCCATGCCTTCGTCCTCGAGCACCGAGCACAACAGCGCGGTGGTCGACTTCGCGATGCCGGTGCGGGCTGCGATGTCGGCCACCGTCAGACCCGCCTGGCCCGCATCGGCGAGCAGGTCGACGATGCTCATCGCCCGCGTGAGGGCCGGCACAGCACTGCGGTCCATCGCTACCCTTCTGAACAACCTACTGGATTATGAACAGAATAATGGCCTATCGTGATGCTGCAAGACCCCAACGAAGGGAACCTGACGTGAGTGCCGAGAGCGCCATCAACCCGCTTGCCCTGCCCGAGGTGACGCCGGCGGAGTTCGACGAGATCTTCGAGAAGCTCAAGAGGTGGGGCCAATATAGCGATCCGGCGCGCGGCGCCTGGGGCGCGGTGGGGCCCGAGCAGGTGCGGGCCGCCGCAGCCCTGGTGCGGTCTGGACGCACCGCCCAGATGTCGCTGCCGTGGAACACGGTCAGTGGCATCGACAACCCCCAGCCGGCTCTACACATGATGGTCGAACTGGGTGACCGAGAGCCGCCCGAACCCACCTGCAACAAGGACTTTCTGGGCGTCGCCTTTCACGGCAAGGCGGTCTCGCACCTCGACGCGCTCAGCCACATCGCCTATCGGGGAGTGCTGTTCGACGGCAACCCGTCCGCCGACGTGGTCAACGCCACCGGCACCGACTTCGGCGACGTCGCGGCGCTGCGGCATCTGGTCACCAGCGGCGTGCTGCTCGACTTCGCAGCCATCGACGGCCTCGATTGGGTCGAGCCGGGCACGGCCTTTCACGCCGACGACATTCTGCGCGCCGAAGCGGCCCTGGGTGTGCGCATCGAGCCGGGTGACGCGGTGCTGATTCGCAGCGGCCACTTCGCCCGCCGGGCGACGCTGGGCGCGTGGAACCCCGACGTCGACGGCAGCGCCGGCCTGCATGTCGACGCGATGCCGCTGCTGGCCGAGCGCGGTATCAGCCTGCTCGGCGGTGACGGCGACAGCGACGCCCGTCCAGCCCCCACCCCGGGCATCGGCTCGCCGATTCACGTTCTGGCGATCACCGCACTCGGCGTGCCGCTGCTCGACAATCTCGACCTCGAAGAGCTGTCGGTGGCCTGCCGCGACGAGGGCCGCTACAAGTTCATGCTCACCGTCGCGCCGCTCAACGTGCCCCGCGGCACCGGTGGACCAGTCAACCCCGTCGCGGTGTTCTGATGGCGCCCTTTCGGGTGGGGGTGTCGCGCGATTTTCTCGACGGCGACCGCAACGTCTGGGGCGACATCGGCCTGGCCAGGCTCGATGCGGCGGGCGTGCCGTGGCAGTACCTGCCAGGTGACGTGGCCGCCTTCTCACCGCACGATCTGGCCCCCTACGACGGGGTGCTGTTCGCCGGCCCAGCGGTGCCGGCGTCGGCCTTCGCCGACGACGTGCCACGGCCGGCGGTGCTGGCCCGATTCGGGGTCGGCTACGACACCGTCGACCTCGCTGCCTGCACGGCCCGCGGCGTCGCGGTGACGATCACCCCGGACGGCGCCCGCCGTCCGGTGGCCACCGCCACGCTGGCGATGCTGCTGGCCGTGCTGCACAACCTGGTGGCCAAAGATCGACTCGTGCGCGAGCACAAGTGGGCCGAGCGAACCAACCTGATGGGCACCGGGCTGAACGGCCTGACCATCGGACTCGTGGGCGTCGGCAACACCGGCGGCGAGTTCGTGCGGCTGCTGGCGCCGTTCGACGTCACCATCATCGGCAACGACCCGTTCTGCCCACCCGAGCGCGCCGCCGAACTCGGCGTCCGGCTGGTTGGCCGTGACGAACTGGCGGCCACCGCCGACGCCGTGGTGATCATGGCCGCCCTCACCCACGACACGTTTCACGCGGTCGATGCGGCCTTCTTGGCGGCCATGAAGCCGTCCGCGGTGGTGATCAACATGGCCCGCGGACCCATCGTCGACGAGCAGGCGCTGATCGGGGCGTTGACCTCGGGCGGCATCCGGGCGGCCGGGCTCGACGTGTTCGAGAGCGAGCCGCAGACGTCCGGCATCGAACGGCTGCCCAACGTGACCCTGGCGCCGCACTCGATCGCCTGGACGAGCGAGATGAGCTTGGGCAACGGCAACAGTTGCATCGACGCATTGCTGGCGGTGGCCGCGGGTCAGGCACCACGCTTTGTGGTGAACCGTGACGTGCTGACGCACCCGGCGTTCGAGCAGCGACTGAAGGAGTGGCGATGAAGGTCTGCGTACTGGGCCTGGGCAACATGGGCCTACCGGTGGCGATCAATCTGTCCAGGGCGGGTCACGACGTGACCGGGGCGAACATCGCGCCGGTGCCGGCGGCGTCCGAAGCCGGGGTGGCGGTGTCCACCGACGCCACCGAGGCCCTGCGCGACCGCGAGGTGGTGTTCTGCCTGCTGCCCGACCTGCCCTACCTCGAACCCATGCTGCCGGCCCTGTTGGACGGCGGCGCCACCGACCTGGTGGTGATGAGCACCATCTCGCCCAGCGCCGTCCGGGGCCTGGCCGAACGGCTCGACGGGCAGGTGCACGTGATGGACGCCTGCATGTCGGGCGGCGTGGCCAAGGCCGAGGACGGCACCATGTCGATCATGTGCGGCGCCGACGAGGCGATGTTCGAACGCGTCCGGCCGCTGTTGGACGTGATCGGCGGCACCGTCGAGCTGATGGGCCCGATCGGCGCCGGCGCGGTGACCAAGGCCTGCAACCAGATGGTGGTCGCAGGCACCCTGGTCGCGCTGGCCGAGGCGACCCTGGTGGCCAAAGACAACGGCCTCGACGCGCACCACGTGCTGCAGGTGCTGGGGGCCGGGCTGGCGGCCTCGGAACTGCTCGACCAGAAGGCTGCCAAGCTCGCCGACGAAGACTTCAGCCCCAGCGGTCCGGCGAAGTTCCTCGTCAAAGACCTCACCTTCGCCACCGACAGCGCCGGCGGACGTGACCTGCCGTCGCTGCAGGTGTCGCTGGACCTGTTCACCGGCCTCACCAAGGCCGGCCTGGGCGACGACGACAACAGCGTCGTGCTGCAGTACCTGCGTCAGATCAGCTAGTCACACCCTATTCATCAACCGCGAGAGCCTCGATCTGCTGGTTCGCCGGGAGGCTCGAGGACGACTCCTCGGTGTTGAGCGATGGCTACCACCGCCCAACCCTCGCCGCTTTGAGGTATGGAGCCCCAGGTGCCCTGCTCGCGCGCCTCGGCCTGCAGGTGCCTGCGGATAGTCGTGATGTCGCGGATCGCCATGCCGCGCAGCTTACGTCCCACGAATGAGGCGGCATGACGAAGGTCCGCCCCAACTGAGTGGGACGGACCTTGGCGGTGGCGGTGGGATTTGAACCCACGGTGGGCAAAAACCCACACACGCTTTCGAGGCGTGCTCCTTAGGCCGCTCGGACACGCCACCGTCGGCGATTCTATCGGGCCAGGGCGACCCGCCGCCAAATCAGGGGGCCGGACGGTAGCGCAGGCTGCGCAGCAGCACCTCGTAGCCGGCGGTCGCCACCTTGAGCAGAGGGTGTTCACCGAAGCGGTAGAGCATGGCCGGCCGCAGCTCGTCCGCGCGTGCGGGGTGCTGCAGTCGCCAGTACCGTTCGGCCCGGCGGGCGTGCAGCGGGTCGCTGATCATGCCCACGACGCCGCCTGGCTCGATCAACTCGGCGCAGTTGCCGACGTTCTGCCACGTGTTCGTGGCCGCGGTCTCCGTCGTGATGCGGCTCGGCAGGATGCCGTGGCGATCGGTCAGGTCGCGCGCCATCACCTCGGCCTCGCCGGCGCCCGAGATGACGAACCGGGTGGTGGCGCGGGCATTGCGAGCGGCCAGGTCGACCCGCCAGCGCTGGGCCGCCGAGGGGCGTCCGTCGCGCAGGGACGGGCAGCCGAGTACGAGCAGAGTGTCATGTGACGGTTGGTGGATCCCGGCGTTCGCCGGGATGACGGAGACGCGGGCATGCGCGGCCTCGGCGAGCAGCCACAACCCGGCGACGCCGAGACAGAGGTCTCGACCGGCTCGACCGACGCGATTCACCGTCGGCCCTCGAAGAAGTCGCGCAGTAGTTCACCGCACGCGTCTGCTTCGACCCCGGCGACCACCTCGACCCGGTGATTCAGCCGCGGATCGCGCACCACGTCGAACAGCGACGACACCGCCCCGGCCTTCGGGTCCCACGCGCCGATCACCACCCGTTCGACCCTGGCCAGCACAAGAGCTCCCGCGCACATCGTGCACGGCTCGAGCGTCACCACCAGGGTGTGCCCGTCCAGATGCCACGACCCGACGGCCTCAGCCGCCCGCCGCAGCGCCAGCACCTCGGCGTGCGCGGTGGGGTCGCCGGTGAGCTCGCGTTCGTTGTGCCCCGCCGCCACCACGTCACCGGACGGCGCCACCACCACCGCTCCGATCGGCACGTCACCGTGCGCGGGAGCGAGGGCCGCCTGTGCCAACGCCGACGCCATGGCCGGCCGCCAGCGGTTCACGACGGGCTCAGAGCCCGAACGACGACTGCACCGCCTTGCGGTACTGCGCGCCGAACTTCAGCTTCTTGGCGATGCGTTCGACCAACGTGTCGGAGTCTTCGTCCTCGTCGCACAGCGCCTCGAGCTCGAAGTCGGGCAGGCCGACGTCGGCGAAGATGTCGAGGTCGCCGATCGGGCCGGCGTCGTCGTCGTCCTCGGGCAGTTCAGAGCCCAGGAAGTCGGCCACGTCACGGGCGATGGGCCAGTCGGCGGCAGCGAGTTCGTCCGACAGCAGCACCTGAACCTTCTTGCCGCGCACGCGCGCCGCCACGAAGAACTCCGAGGCGATCGACACCAGGCCGACCGCACCGCCGTCGCCGGGAATGCGCCGCAACTGGGCGATCAGTTCGTCCAGATCGTTGGCCAGTTCGATGCCCAGCGGCACGGCGACCGGCTGGCCGTCTTCGCGGTACAGGGCCACCACGAGGTCGATGTCGTCTTCAGTGGCGTCGTCGGGGTAGTCGTCCTCGTCGTCGTCCGCGTCGTCGTCGAGCACCAGTTCCACCGCGGGTTCGAGGTCGTCGAGGCCCGGACGGTCGTCGCCGGGTTCATCGGTGTACCTACTCATCACCACTCCTTGTCTGGGCCTCCATCGTGTCATGCCCGCCGAGACGGCGCACACCGGCCGATAAGGTTCAGCTGTGGAACTGCGCGCACTCGATCATCCGCTGGTCTCGCACAAGGTGACGCTGCTGCGTAGCGTCGAGACCGGTTCGCCGGTCTTTCGCCAGCTCGTCGAAGAGCTCGTCACTCTGCTGGCCTACGAGGCCACCCGTGACGTGCGGGTGGACGATTGCGAGGTCACCACCCCGATCACCGTCACCAAGGGCAAGAAGCTGTCGCAGCCGCGTCCCTTGGTGGTACCGATTCTGCGCGCCGGGCTGGGCATGCTCGAGGGCATGATGCGGCTGATGCCGACCGCCGAGGTGGGGTTCGTGGGCATGGTGCGCGACGAAGAGACGCTCGAGCCGTTCACCTACGCCGAACGCCTGCCCCAGGATCTGTCCGGCCGGCAGTGCTACGTGCTCGACCCGATGCTCGCCACCGGCGGCTCGCTGGGCGGTACCGTCCGTTTTCTGGTCGACCGGGGCGCCGATCACATCACCTGCATCTGCCTGCTGGCCGCGCCCGAGGGCATCGAACGGCTGCGCAGCCTGGTCGACCCCATCGGCGTGCCCACCACGCTGGTGGTGGCCGCGATCGATGAACGGCTCAACGAGCACGGCTACATCGTGCCCGGTCTGGGCGATGCCGGGGATCGGTTGTACGGACTGGCCCAGTAGCCGGGCCGATACGATGAGCCATGACCACCTCGTGGCTCGTCCTGGTCGCCAATTCGGGCGACGGCACCATCAGTTCGTTCTCGCTGCGCGACGGTGAACTGCAGCGGCTCAGCGTCACCGGCGGGGCTCCGGGCTGCTCCACCTTCTGCGTGGACGCCACCCGCGATCTGGTCTACGCCTCGGTGAAGGGCAACGATCAAGGCATCACCACGTTCGCCCTCGACCGCAGCTCTGGACGGCTGTCGAAACGTTCGCACCTGTCGCTGCCCGACGGCGCGATGAACTATCTCACCCTCACCCGTGGCGGCACGGCCCTGCTCGGCGCCTGCTACGGCGGCGGCTACGGCATCAGCAGCGCGGTGCACGACGGCGAGGTGAGCGAACCGGTGTCACGCATCGAGTTTCCCAACCTGCACTCGGTGCGCGCCAGCAGCGACGGACGCTACGCCTACTTCGTGTCGCTCGGTGCCGATCTGGTCGCCCAGTACGCCCTGGACGCCTGGCTGAACCTGCGGCCGCTCACCCCGGCCACCGTCGCCGCCCCCGCCGGCTCGGGGCCCCGACACCTGGTGCTCAACGCGGCGCAGGATTCGCTGTACGTGCTCACCGAGTTCTCCGGCGAGGTGCTTCGTTACCGGCGCGACAAGCACTTCGGTAACCTCACCGCCGCCGGCAGCGTGACGGCCATCGACGAGTCGAAAGGCCTGGGCCACAGCGAGTTCGGCGCAGACCCGCTCGAGCACCACTACATCTGGGGCGCCGACCTGCACTTCTCTGACCCGTCGCACCTGTGGTGCTCCGAGCGCACCGAGAGCACCCTCGGTGCGGTGAGGGTGGCGGCCGACGGCTCGATGACGCCGCCGGCCTCGTTCACCGTCACCGAGACCCAGCCCCGCGGCTTCGCGGTGTCACCTGATGGCCGCTACCTGATCTGCGCCGGTGAGCGGTCGACCAGCATCGCGCTCTATCGGGTGCACGGCGACGAGCTCGAACTGGTCAAGCGCGCCGAGACCGGCCACAAGGCCAACTGGGTCTGGGTGATGGCCCGCTGATCCACCGCTGGTCGAGCGTTCAGACGAAGCGGTACGGGTTGGTCTTCAGCAGCGCCATCAGGTACCACGACGTCGCCCCGGTGTGCAGGTTCGGGAAGTAGCCGAACCCGAAACCTGTGTCGAGCGGCGAGGTGGCCGCCACCAGGCCGCCGGGGTTCACCGTGCCACCGAACTTCTGCCCCTTGCCCAGCTTGATCTGGGCGTTCGCCAATTGGGTGAGCAGGTCGCCCGCCCGCACCCGGTCGTCGTCCGCACCGCGGTTCAGCAGCGCCAACGCCAGTTGCGACGTGCCTTCCAGCCAGACCGCGGCCACGTCGGGCTTGGGGTTCCACGACTGGCCGCCGATGTTCTGGGTCGGGTCGGCCAGCAGCGAGCCCGAGGCGAACGCCACGCCGGTGATGCTGAGGTTGCCGGTGAGCGCCGAATTGGCCCGCAGCGGAGTGTCGGTGGTGGCCAGGTTGGTGCGTGCCCAGTCGAGGGCCTTCGCGTAGCCCGACTTGCGCGCCGCCAGCCACGACCAGGTCTGCACGTCGAGCGGCAGTTGGCCGGCGGCCTTGTTGATCGTGGCACCGTCGTCGGACCCGGTCCAGAAGAAGCCGTCGTCGGCGTTCCAGACCCGCTCGACGAAGTCCCAGGCGTGCGCGGCGCGGGTGGCCCACACGGCCCGTCCGGTCAGCCGGCGCAGCAGGGTGAAGAACGCGAACACGTCGATGTTGTGCTCGGTGGACTTGTGCCCTTCGAGGCCCGCGGTCTCGCCGAAGGTGTAGCCCTTGAGCCCCGTGGTGCTGTGGGTGTTGGTCTGAATCCACGTGCCGATGCGCACCGCGCCCTTCAGGTATTCCGGACGTGCAGTGGCCCACGCCAGTTGAGCCAGCGCGATTCCGGCCCAGCTCATGTCGCCCACAGCGGTGCCGGTGAGGCCGAACTCCCAGCCGAAGTGCGCCGTGCCGTTGGGGTTGACGAAGGTGTCGGCGTGGTAGGCCTGCCGCAGCCGGTGGTCGGTGAAGGTTTCGTCGTGGGCCATGGCGTAGAGCAGTGCGTCACCAATGGCGCGGGCCCGGGCCTTGTCGCCGACGGCCAGCAGGGCGATGATCGCCAGGGCGTTGTCGTAGGTGAAGGCGATGTCGGTGAGCCCCGAATCGTCCTGGTAGCTCTGGGCCAGCCGAAAGCCCGAGGTGCGGTAGGCGTCCACGACGCGCTGCACGAACTTGGTGGCCGCGCGCGACTCGGCAGAAGGACGACCGGTGGTGAGCGGAGCGGCGGCCGCGGGCGGGGTGGACAGCGCGAACGGTGCGGCCGCACTCAGCGCGGCGGCGCCGCCGAGGGCAGCACGACGAGACAGCGGAAGCGACATCGATTCCTCCAAGGGGGGTAGTGAGAGCGCTCTCAGTCTTTCGCGTGGCGGACCGTGTCGCAAGGGATTGGAGCAGCGGCGGGCGTAAGAAAATCGCCGTCCGTTCGAGTTGCGTTGAGTGCTCGACCGACGCGCGGTCAGTCCTGCTCGTCCGCCCATGCCTTGGTGAGCCCGCGGAAGTGGGCGAGGAACATGTCGTGCTCGTGCGGCGGGTACATGCCCTGCACGGTTCTGACCAACAAATGGTCGAACGCGTCCGAGCGCACCCACTCGAGCACGGCGGCGTCCAGATGGCCCAGATGTTCGTTGCAGAACGCCCAGTACTTGTCGGTCTCGAAGTACTGGTCGGCGAGCTCGGCGTACTCGTCGAGCTTGGCCTCGTAGCTGAGCGACGGGTCGTCCGCGATCTCGAAGAACCGCTCGGTGTGCAGGTCGACGGTGCCCTTGCGTCCGGTGACCAGGCAGTAGACGCTCCACCGCACCAGCGCCTTGATGGCCCAGGGGAAGTAGTAGTGCAGCGAGGTGACCGCCACGTCGGGGCAGGCGTTGGCGTAGTCGATCGGGTACACGTCGTCGCCGGCCACGAGCATTTCGGCCGAGTTGAACTCCCAGGCGAAGAACGCGTTGACGATGCGGCTGATGGCCGCGGTTTCGAAGCCGGCCCTGGCCGACAGAAAGCCGTGCGACACGTGGTAGCGGTTGTGCATCGGCTGGTCGGGGCGAAAGTCCATCACCATCGTCTCGGGCCCGATCGACAGCGCGCGGGCGAACACCTCATAGTCGACGGTGGCCTGCAGGTGCATCAGCATCTCGCCCGACGCGTCGTAGGCGCGGCGCAGGTCGTCGGCGTTGTTGATGCGCGACACCCCCCGCCAGCCGCCGCCGTCGAATGGCTTCATGTAGAGCGGGTAGCCCAGGTCGGCAGCGATCGCCTCGAGATCGAAACCCTTGTTGTACTTGCTCGAGGTGTAGGCCCAGCGCACGTTGTCGACCGGGTTCTTGTACGGCACGAGCACGGTCTTGGGCACCTTCAGGCCGAGTCGCAGCATGGCGCAGTAGGCGCTGTGCTTCTCCATCGACTGAAACGTGAACGGGCTGTTCAGCAGGTAGGTGCCGTTCACGAGCGCGGCCTTCTTCAGCCACTCGCGTGGGTGGTAGTACCAGTACGCGAGCCGGTCGATCACCAGCGGCGTGCGCACCGGGTCGGTGAGATCGAAGGGTTCGATGGTGAGCCGTTCGGCCGCCATGGTGTGGGTGACGCCGTCGACGGTGATGGGCCCCACCATGCCGAGAACCGCCTCGAACGCCTGTGGCCAGTCTTCTTCTGCACCGAGGAGCAGCCCGATCAGATGATGCTCGTTGATCATGCGGCTGAGGGTAGTGGCAGCGTGCGTCTCAGCAGAAGCGGGGCAGGTATTCCGCGATCTGCCGCTGCCACCAGTGCCAGTCGTGCGACACGTCGTGACCCCACAGTTGCAGCTCGTGGTTGAGGCCCTTCTCGGCGAGCAGGTGCCCCATGTGCCGGGTGGACGGCAGCGCGCCCGTCGGATGCGTTTCCCACGCCCCCTGGCCGGCCACGAGAATGCCGAAGAACCTCGACCGCAGCCAGTCGAGGTGATCGCCACCCAGGTTGGGCACGTAGTGGGTGGGGTTGGCGAAGTAGGCGGCGTCGCCACGATCGCCCCAGGCCCGCCACGTGGTCGGGTCGTAGTTGCCCGACAGGCAGATGGCTACCGGAAACAGGTCGGCCCGGGTGAGCGCGAACTGCAGTGCGTGGTAGGCGCCGAGCGAGCAGCCGGTGACGATCGCGTCACCCGCACCAGGTGTGTCGGCGCCGATGAAGCCGGCCACCTGCTCGGTGATCCAGCTCGCGTAGGCGCCGTGCCGGCGGGCCCGTTCCTCCAACGGCAGCCACGAGTCCGACCAGGTGTAGCGGTCGAACGAATCGACGCAGTAGAGCTTGATGCGGCCCGCGTCGATGAGCGGCTGCACGGCCGCCACCATGCCGTTGTTCTCGTAATCCCAGGCCCGTCCGGCCTCGGACGGAAAGACGACCACCGGCCGTCCCCAGTGGCCGTAGCGAATCACCGTGCCGCGATGGGCGAGGCCGGGGGCGTCCAGTTCGACAAGGTATCGGTCCATCAGGGCCAGGCCTCCTGCAGCAGTCGGGTCAGGTGTGGGTCGAGCAGGTCGCGCCAGGTCGTCCAGGTGTGGCCGTCGGGCACGTCACCCCAGCCGATGTCGCCGCCGATTTCGGCCAGGTGGGCGGCGAGGGCGACGTTGTTGGCGAGGTTCTCTTCTTGGGTGCCGCACACGAACATGGACGGGATTCGTTCGGGCGCGGGGCTGGTGTAGAGGGTCGAGGTGAAGCCGGTGACCTCGGCCCAGCGCGAGTAGCCGCGCTCTTGCGGGTCGAACTCAGGGGTGAAGAACGACCCCGACTGCAGAAACAGGCCCGCGAACGTGCCCGGGTGGCGACGGGCGGCGTGCAGGGCGGCCAGGGCGCCGAGCGACTGGCCCATCAGCACAGGCGTGCCGAGGGTGGTCACCTGGTCATTGACGGCCGGAATGATGTCTTCGACGAGCGCCTTGGCGTAGCGGGCGTTGGCGGCGTAGCGGGCGTTGCGGTCGGGGCCCGGGTCGAGCAGCAGCAGCCGCAGGGGCGGCAGCTCGTGGCCGGCGATGGCCGCGGCGATGAAGTCGGTGAGCCGGCCGTAACGGGCCATCTGGGTGCCGTCGTGGCTGATCAGCAGCGGCAGCGGCGTGCCGCGCCAGGTGTCGGCGGGCGCCCAGAGTTCGCCGGTCACCGAACCGTCGGCGGTGTCGAAGGCGACGGGGGTTGCACGGCCCTCGACGCGTGGGGCGTCCAGCCAGGCGGGTTCGGCGTAGCCGGGCATGGGCAGCCACGAGTGGTCGCCGAACACGCCCTCGACGAGCAACGGGTTGGTGGGATCGGTGACCAGCACGGTGTCGAGCCCGTCCGACAGCTCGAACAGGTATTCGACGCGGTGGGCGCCCGGGTGCGGTATCTCGAGCAGCCAGCCGTCGTCGGTGCGCTCGAACTCGCGCTGCGCCACGGGCACTTCGCTCCAGAGCCGCACGCTCTGCATCCCGGGGTCGGTATCGGTCAGCCGGAACACCACGCGGTCGGTCTCGACGGTGGTCGCCTCGGTGGTCAGGGGCACTGATCGAGGGTATCGGCTGTCACGGGTTGCGCCGAAACCGCCTCAGACAGGCGTGATGGGTAGGCGCCGAACCCGGGCCACCGTGTCGTCTATGACCACGATTGCGCCCTCGTTGAGATCACGTTCAAATGCGGGCAGGTTCCTCACCAGCAGACTGCCGACCTCGTCGGGGCCCACGTTCTGCGTTCTACGCAGGAGCACGAACGACGGCTTTGCCAATTGTCGTCGAGCGAGAATGGTGCCGAAATCCGTGTCGGCCGACACGACTATCCGATCGTCCTCGGCAGCGATTCAGCGATGGCCTCGTCAGCCCACCTCTGCATTCCAAGCGATCGGGTGTCAACGACATCAAACCCAGCGGCTGCCAGGATTGCGGGCAGATGCCGCTAGAGATTCTGGTCAAGCAGGAGCCTCATGCGGTCAACAGCGGAACCTGGCGCTCAGCCACGGCGGTGGCAGCGAACCGCAACGCCTGTCGAACGTCTTCGACTTCGAGTTCTGGGAAGTCGTTCAAAATCTGCTCGGTCGTGCGGCCGTCGGCGACCATGTTCACGATCGTCGCGACTGGCATGCGCAGGTCGCGGATGATGGGCACCCCGCCCATCTTGCGCGGGTCGACCTGAATACGCTCGAACGCCATATCGCGAGTCTACGGCCTACACCTGGCCAAAGCGGGTGGTGCACGATCGCCCAACTCAGTGGCGCACACCGCGCCGGGCCACCATCGGGGGCCGGTCACCCCTGATGGACGCCACCATGTCGACCACCCGACGAGTCGCCCGCACGTCGTGGGCGCGGAAGCAGACCGTGCCCAGCCAGCCGGCCACCGCGGTGGCGGCGAGGGTGCCGTCGAGCCGGTCGTCGACAGCCAGGTCGAGGGTCTCGCCGACGAAGTCTTTGCGGCTCAGAGCTTGCAGCACTGGGTACCCGAGGGTTGAGATCTGAGCGGTTGCCCGCAGCACGCGCAGTGAGTGGCGGGTGGTCTTACCGAAGTCGAGGGTCGGATCGATCAGCACCGAAGTGGGGTTCACGCCGGCACGTTCAGCCCGCTCGGCACCGAGCCGCAGGGTGTCGAGCACGTCGGCCACGACGTCGTCCGGCTCGTCGTTTTGCCCATAGCTCACACCATGGGGGTCGGTGCGGGGTGCCGCTCCCCCGGTGTGCGAAACGACGTAGCCGGCACCCAGTTCGGCGGCCACGTGGACGAGCTCTGGGTCGGCACCCTGCCAGGTGTCGTTGACCAGATCGATGCGCACGTGAGCGCAGGCTCGGGCCACGGGGGCACGCCAGGTGTCGAGGCTCAGCAACAGGTCGGGGTGGTTGGCCCGGATCAGTTCGAGCAGCGGCAGCACCCGTTCGATCTCTTGGTTCTCGTCGATCCAGTCCCCCTGCTGGCCGGCGCGCACGCCCCCCACGTCGATCAGGTCGGCACCGTCGGCCACGAGTTGGCCGACGGCCTCGGCGGCGCGGGCGAGGTCGTCGTAGCGCGCGGCGGCATAGAACGAGTCGGGAGTGCGGTTGACGATGCCCATCACGGCGGGGTTGGCGGCGGTGAACGTGCGGCCGCGCAGGGTGAGCGGCGTGGAGGTGACGAGTGTCACGGGTTCGACCTCGGTTGGCACCCGTCCAGCCTGCCGATTGTGGGTGCCATCTGTCACCCCGATGGTCATCGCTCGGCGCGGGCGCGAGACTGTGGTCGTGCCTAGTTGGGAGATCCCGGCGTTCGCCGGGATCTCCCAACGCACCACTCACCAACTGATGAGCGACGCTTAATCCTCCCAAGAATCCTATTCATCAAGCCATTTATCAACTACAATAGAACACATGAGCGTAGCTGTTCCGAGCACCCCGCAATCGGCGGTGGACCGGCTCCGGCACGCCCAACACCTCCGCCGACAAGCCGACGCCATCGAGCTACAAGCCATCGCCGACGAGCTCGACGTCACCAATGAACGAGCGGTCCGCGTCGGGTCGGACGGCGCCGCCCTGGTCGGTGAGTTCCTGCCCCTGGAAATAGCAGCAACCAAAGCGATGTCGGTCACTGCTGCGACCTGGTTGGTGCGTGACGTGATCAACCTGCGCGACCGACACCCGATGCTGTGGGCCAGTGTTCTGCAGGGTCACGTGCCTGCCTACCGCGCCTTCCAACTCACCAGCTGGCTGCCCGTTACCACCTGAGCCGGACACAGGCGCACGACCTCGACCAGCGCCTCGCGAGCAAGTACGGCCGTATCGGTTGGGCCAGGTTGATGCGGCTCGACCGCGGCCTGATCGCCATCATCGCCGCCAACAACGTCCAAGCCGCCGCCGAGACTGCGCGGGCCGGCCGATACGTTCGTACTGCCGTCACCGAACAACCAGTAGTGAGCGAACTATGGGCCCGGCTCGACACCGCAGACGCCCAGCAACTCGAAACCACCATCGCAACGCTGGCCAAGACCCTCGCCAAACAGGGCGACACCGACGAACTCGACGTCCGCCGCGCCAAAGCCCTCGGCATCCTCGCCACCCCCGGCCGAGCCGGCGCCCTCCTGCAAGGCCGTGACGACAAGCGCTACCTACCCCGCACGAAGGTGTACCTGCACCTGAGCGACACCATGCTCACTGGCACCGACACCCAGGTCGTGCGTGGTGAGACCCTCGGCCCGCTCGTCCGTGACCAGTTGCGTGACCTGTTCGGCACCCATCGGCTCACCATCACCCCCGTCATCCACGAAGGCACCGAACCCGCCGTCGACAGCTACGAAATGCCCGACCGCATCCGCGAATCCGTCCTACTGCGCGACGTCTGCGAAGTCTTCCCGCACAGCTCACGAGCCGCCCGCAGACTCGACCTCGACCACACCATCCCCTACACCGAAGGCGAGAAGGACCAAACCCGACCCGACAACCTCGGCCCCCTTACCCGAACCGTCCACCGCGCCAAAACCACCGGCCGCTGGCGATTGAAACAGCCCAAATCCGGCACCTTCTGGTGGAGATCCCCAAGCAACCAGACCTACCGCGTCACCAACCAAGCCACCGACGACCTCCGCGAATGGTCACCCTGCGAACGTGCCCTGCTGTGGAGGTTCGACGAGCAGCCTCCGCCCGCCTAAGCGGACGGGTGCGTCATGTCGGCCGGCACGACCCAGGCGTCGAACTCTTCCGCGGTCAGGTCGCCCGACGCCAAGGCAGCTTCGCGCAAGGTGATGCCCTGCTTGTGCGCCTTCTTGGCCATCGCGGCGGCCTTGTCGTAGCCGATGTGCCGGTTGAGCGCGGTGACCACCATCAGGTTCGAGCTCAGGTTCGCGTCGATCTTGGCCCGGTTCGGCTCGATGCCCACCGCGCAGTGCACGTTGAACGAGCGGCACCCGTCGGCGATCAGCCGAATCGACTCGAGCACTGCGTGCGCCATCACCGGCTTGTACACGTTCAACTGAAAGTTGCCCTGGCTACCGGCGAAGCCGACCGTGACGTCGTTGCCGAACACCCGGGTGGCCACCATGGTGAGCGCCTCGCACTGGGTGGGATTCACCTTGCCCGGCATGATCGACGAGCCCGGCTCGTTCTCGGGGATCAGCAACTCGCCGATGCCGTTGCGCGGGCCCGACGCGTACCAGCGCACGTCGTTGGCGATCTTCATCAAGGCGCCCGCCAGCACTCGCAGCGAGCCGCTCACCTCGACCAGTGAATCGTGCGCCGACAACGCGGCGAAGAGGTTGTCGGCCTGCTGAAAGTCGAGCCCGGTTTCGTCGGTGATCTTGGCCGCGGTCAGCGCGCCGAACTTCGGGTGCGCGTTGAGCCCCGTACCCACCGCGGTGCCGCCGATGGCGAGGCTGCGCGCCCGGGCATCGGCCGCGCGCACGCCGTCCAGGGCGAAGTCGATCTGCGCCACCCAGCTGCCGATCACCTGACCGAGCCGAATCGGGGTGGCGTCTTGCAGGTGGGTGCGACCGACCATGATGACGTCTTCGAACTCGGCCGCCTTGGCCGCCAGCACGTCACGCAGGTCGGTGACGGGTGCGTACAGCCGCTCGTTGAGCTCGCTCACCACCGCGATGTGCATGGCGGTCGGAAACGTGTCGTTGCTCGACTGCCCGCGGTTCACGTGGTCGTTGGGGTGCACGGGCTTCTTCGAACCCATCTCGCCGCCGGCCAACTCGATGGCGCGGTTGCTGATCACCTCGTTGGAGTTCATGTTCGACTGGGTACCCGAACCGGTTTGAAAGACGACCAGCGGGAAGTGCTCGTCGAGGGTGCCCGCGATCACCTCGTCGGCGGCCTGCACGATCAGGTCGGCGACGTCGGTGGGTAGCTGGTCGAGTTCGGCGTTCGCCTGCGCCGCCGCCTTCTTCAGCACGCCCAGCGCGCGAATCATCGGACGGCCCCACACGAACGTGTCGCGGCCGATGTCGAAGTTGCCCAGGCTGCGCTGCGTCTGAGCGCCCCAGTAGCGGTCGGACTGCACCTCGATGGTGCCCATGCTGTCTGATTCGTGGCGCGTGCTCATGCCCCGAGCTTATTGCCGATGGCTACTTCGCGGGCAGCGTTCGAGCGAAGGCCAGCCCGTGGGCCACCACGGCGCCCAACGCGTCGTCGTCTTCGATCGCGGCCGCGTCGAGGGTCAACCAGTTCGCCATCTCGCGCCCGTTCATCACCATCGGCGCGGCGTCGGCCAGGTAGCTCGCGTCGGCGTCGGCCGCGTCGGTTCGCACCATCACCCCGCCCTTCGAGCCGGCGACCACCGCCATGTTGCCCTTCACCAGAAAGGCCAACCCGCCGAACATGCGCATCTCGGTGATGTTCGGTTCGTCAACCAGCAGGGTGCGAATGCGGCCCGCCACGATCTCGTCGAATGCCATGGGGCGAGTATGCAGGGGGGCTCAGACAAAAGCCGCGAGGACGAACGAAACACCGGGGCTTCGTTCGTCCTCGCGGTCTCGACCCTAAGCGTTCCCCCCCTGTCACGCCACAACCCCCCCGGGTTCACCCAGAAGATATATCCATCCGGGCACACTTCACCCGGGTGACCAAAGGGTGGCACTGCGCACAATTGCGTAGGCATGATGAGCCCCATGGGCGAGAGCGACACGAAGAAGAAGGGCGGCGAGAGCCTGCTGACCGTGGTCATCGCCTTCGCCGCCAACCTGTTGATCGGCATCGCAAAGACCGTCGCAGCCGTGTTCACCGGCTCGGCCTCGATGGTAGCCGAGGCGTCGCACTCGTGGGCTGACGCCGGCAACGAGGTGTTTCTGCTGATCGCCGAACGTCGCTCGGATCGTCCGCGCGACGCCAACCACCCGTTCGGCCATGGCCGCGAGGCCTACGTGTGGTCGATGTTCGCCGCGTTCGGACTGTTCGCCGTGGGCGCCGCGGTGTCGATCTGGCACGGCATTCAACAACTCACCGCCGAAGACGAGGGCGGCGACTACCTGATCGGCTACATCGTGCTGGCCCTCGCGTTCGTACTCGAGGGCATCTCGTTCACCCAGGCGCTGCGCCAGGCCACCGGGGATGCCTCTCGGCTGGGTATTCGCCCACTGGAGTACATCGGGCTCACCTCGAACCCAACCCTGCGGGCGGTGTTCGTCGAAGATTTCGCGGCGCTCATCGGCCTGCTCATTGCGGCTTTGGGCATGGCCCTGCATCAAGCCACCGGCAACGCCATTTACGACGCGATCGGGTCGATTCTGGTGGGCATATTGTTGGCGGTGATCGCAATCTTTCTGATTCGCCGCAACCGCGAATTCCTGGTCGGCCAGGTGGTGCGTCCGTCGGTGCGCAACAGTGTGCTGGCGAAGCTGCTCGACATTCCAGAGATCGACGCGGTGACCTTTCTGCACCTTGAGTTCGTCGGTGCCGAACGGGTCTTTCTGATCGCGTCGGTCGACTTGGTGGGCGATCCCGACGAGCGTGACCTGGCCCGCCAGCACCAGGCGATCGAAGACCGGCTCGAAGGCCACCCGATGATCGAACGGGCTCTGCTGACGCTGCCCGCCCCGGGCGCGAAACCCCTGCTGCCGGACGCTACGGTGCGAGACCCGCGATGGCCGGCCTGAACCCCAGCCGCCGGTTCTCGCAACATCCCGGACGGCACACGTCGTACCAGGGCCCCAGCGCAGTGACCGACGCCCGCTGACCGGCCGGACGGCCCTCGACCCGCTCGGCGACCAGGTCGACCAGGGCGTCCACGAAGGCGTCGGAGACTCCAGGGGTCGGGGTGCGCCGCACCCACAACCCCGCCTCTTCAGCCGTTTCGACGGCTTCGGTGTCGAGGTCCCACATCACTTCCATGTGGTCGCTGACGAAGCCCAGCGGCACCAGCACCACCCCACGGCGGCCCTGCAGGGCCGTGATCGCGTCGTTGACGTCGGGCTCGAGCCAGGGCTGGTGCGGCGGGCCCGATCGGCTCTGGTAGACCAGCTGCCATGACACCGCGGGCGCGGCCTGGGCCATCACGTACTCGGCGACCGCCCGGTGCTGCGCGGGGTATGCGCCGCCCGCCAGAGCGTTGTCGTCGTGCGGGCCCGACAACTGGGCGTCGATCGTCGGCACCGAGTGCGTGCAGAACAGCACCTCGAGCTCAGCGGGGTCGAGTCCGTGCGAAGCGGCCTCGGCGATGGCGGCGTCCACGCCGTCGATGAAGGGCTGCACGAAGCCCGGATGGTCGAAGAACGGACGCACCTTGTCGATGCGAACCTCGGCCTGCAGGCCGGTGTCTTCGAGGGCGTCCGCCCAGTCTTCGCGGTACTGCCGGCACGACGAGTACGACGAGTAGGCGCTGGTCGGAATGGCGATCAGCGTGCGGTGCCCGTCGGCGTGTGCCCGGCCGATCGCCTCGTTGAGGAAGGGCGTCCAGTTGCGGTTGCCCCAGTACACCGGCAGCGGCAGGCCGCGCTCGGCCAGCCGCGCCTCGAGCGCCGCCCGCAGCTCGCGGTTGTGCTCGTTGATCGGCGAGACGCCGCCGAAGTGGCGGTAGTGGTGGGCGACCTCTTCGAGACGGTCGTCGGGAATGCCGCGGCCACGGGTCACATTGCGCAGAAACGGAATCACGTCGTCCTGGCCCTCGGGCCCGCCGAACCCCGACAACAGCACGGCGTCATAGCGGGTCGGCACCTCGACATGCTCGGGTCCCGACGCGGCCCCGGCGGTCGCACTGGCGACCAGTGCGCCCTGGTCGTAGAAGACGCCCGAGGCGGTCGGCGGCTTGCTGCCCACCGGACTCATGCCAGCACCTCGGCCACCTCGTCGACGCCGATCAGCCGTCCGGTGAAGAACGGCACCTCTTCGCGCACGTGCAACCGGGCCTTGGTGGCGCGCAGGTCGCGCATCATGTCAACCAGGTCGGTCAGCTCGTCGGATTCCATCGGCAGCAGCCACTCGTAATCGTTGAGCGCGAATGACGACACCGTGTTGGCGATCACGCTCGTGAACGCGGCACCCTTGCGGCCGTGCTCGGCCAGCATCGCCCGGCGCTCGTCGTCGGGCAGCACGTACCAGTCGTACGACCGCACGAAGGGGTAGACGGTCAGCCAGGTGCGGGCCCGCTCACCGCGCAGAAAGCCCGGCACGTGCGCCTTGTTGAACTCGGCGTCACGATGCACGCCCATGGCCGACCAGGTGAGGGCCAGCGGGGCCAGTTCGTGCGTGCGCCGCAACCGACGCACGGCGGCCTGCAGGCCCTCGGCGGACGGCCCGTGCAGCCACAGCATCAGGTCGGCGTCGGCGCGCAGCACGCTGACGTCATAGAGGCCGCGCACCGTGACCCCGTCGGCCTCGACCGCGGTGATGGCGTCGGCGAGAGACTCGGTGGCGGGGGCGGCGTTGGCGGCGCTCAGCGCGTCGCGGCGCAGCACCGTCCAGACGGCGAAGCCCGTGCGGCCCGGCTCGGTCATTGCTTCTCCTGTTTTCTCAGTAGGCGGGCGGCTTCTGCCCGCGCGTGTGGGACGACCGCGGCCAGCCCGACGCCGGCGATGCCGGCGCCGACCAGGGCCAGGTCGTCGCCGGCCCGCGCGGTCAGCCAGTCGCGGGAGGCGGCAACCCCGGGGGTGCCGGGCGGGAGGGTGCGCCAGCCGGTGCGGCGAATCTCGAGCGGCTCGCTGATCGGGCGGCCGAGCAGCGCGGCGGCGTCCGCGCGCACCAGGGCGGTGAGCTCGGCCGGCTTCAGCACCGACGTGACCGGCGCCAGCCCGCGGCGTCCGTACGACAACCGCAGCACCTCGCGGCCGCCGGCGGCGGCGCGCAGCCAGCCCCATTTGGCCGTCGAGTGGGTGAGCGCCTTGGCGGCCACGCCGGGCACGTTGGCCGCGACCAGCACGCCGGTGCCGCGGGGGGCATCGGTCAGGTCGTCGTCGAGCACCAGGGTGATCACGTCCAGGGCGGCCGGCTGCGCCTCGGGCGCAGGACCGCCCAATAGGGCGGCGGCGGCGTCCAGGGGCAGGGCGATCACCAGCAGGGGCGCACGCTCGGTGCCGGCGGGCGTGGTGACCTGCCAACCGCCGGACGTCCGCTCGACGCGGCTCACCGGCTGACCGCAGCGCACCTCGACGGAGCCCGGGGTGGTGGCCGACACCAACCGGTCGACGAGGGCGTGCATGCCGCCGCGAATGCCGTTGACCGCGCCGCCCGGCGGCGGGGGTGCCACCGATCGGGCCACCGCCTCGCGCAGCGGCGTGCCGGCCTCGACCAGGGCGGCGGTGGTCGGAGCGAGGTCGGCCAGCCGTACCTCTTCGGGGGTGGTCGAGTACACCCCGCCGACCAGTGGGGTGACCAGGTCGTCGACCACACGCTGACCATAGGCGGCCCGGGCCCAGTCGGCCATCGTGGCACCCTGAGGGGCTTGCGCGGCCGGCACGTCACCGACGACCGCGCGCACGTCGGCCGCCGTCGGATCGGCGGGCAGGCCGAAGTAGAGGCCCTTCGGGATAGGGTGGGCACCGGTGGCGGTCTGCAGCCAGGCGCCGCCGGGTTCGGGACGCTCGATCAGGTCGCCGGCGTCAATATCGGCCAGCAGTTGGGCGACCGCACCGCCGCGCACCGAATAGCCCTCGGCGCCGACGTCGAGGCTGAGCCCGGCCACCTCGGCGCGTCCGAGCAGCCCGCCCGCCCACTTCCAGGCGTCGAGCACGAGCACCCGGGCGCCGTCGTGCGCCAGCTGCCAGGCGGCCACCAGGCCGCCGGCGCCGGCACCGACCACGATGACGTCGGTCATGCGCTGTGCACGTAATCGACGATGCGGGTGAGCACGTCCGGGTCGGTGTCGGGCGGCACCCCGTGGCCCAGGTTGAACACATGGCCAGTGGCCGATTCGCCGCGCCGCAGCACGTCGTCGATGGCGTCGCGCAGCACGGGCCAGGGTGCGCCCAGCAGCGCCGGGTCGAGGTTGCCCTGCACCGCCGTGTCGCCGATGCGGCGGGCGGCGTCGTCCAAGGGGGTGCGCCAGTCGACGCCCACGCAGTCGACGTCCAGGTCGAGCAGCGGGTACAGCTCGCCCGCACCCACCGCGAAATGCACCAGCGGCACCCGACGGCCGGCGTCGTCGGTCAGGTCGCGCACCGCGTCGAACGTGGTCCTGGACGTCGGGGCGACGTGTCGTTCGTAGGTGGCGGCGGGCAGTGAACCGGCCCACGAGTCGAACAGTTGCACCGCCGACGCGCCGGCCAGCACCTGAGCGCGCAGAAACCGTCCGGACACATCGGCGCACCAGCCGAGCAGCGCCGCCCACGCGTCGGGGTGCCGGTGGATCATCGCCCGCGCCGCCAGGTGATCTTTGCTGGGCCGGCCGGCCACCAGGTAGGCGGCCAGGGTGAACGGCGCCCCGGCGAAGCCGATCAGGGGATCGCGGCCGCCCGGCAACATGCGCAGGGCCGCCACCGTGCGCTGGACGGCCTCGGTGATCGGGGCCAGCGCGCCGTCCAGGGCCTCGGCCGGGTGATCGGCGAGCAGCTTCTCGACGGCGGCGGGCGAGTCCACGGGCGCGGCGAACACCGGGCCGACCCCGGGCTCGATCTGAACCTCGACCCCGGCCAGTTTCAGCGGCACCACGATGTCTGAGAAGAAGATCGCCGCGTCCACTCCGTGCCGGCGAACCGGCTGCAGGGTGATCTCTGCGGCGAGCTCGGGGGTGAGGCAGGCGTCCAGCATGCGAGTGCCCACGCGCAGGGAGCGGTACTCGGGCAACGACCGTCCGGCCTGCCGCATGAACCAGACCGGCGTCATCGGCGGCCGCTCACCCCGGTAGGCCGCGATCAGCCAGGCGTCACGGGTATCCGAGTTCAGCGGGTGGGTGGGGCCAAGCTGAACGACGGACACGTGTCTCACCCTATGCGCTGGCGCCGCTGTTCGGGTGCGGTGCCCCCAACACTCGGTCGATGGGCCCCGGACTACGCACTTCGCGTCAGCGAAAGCTGGCAAATCGCTGATGAATCACCCGCATTCGGCGATGCCGGTCTATGCTGGCGCGGTGCTGATGTGCCTGACCGCGAGCCATCGCACGCACCACTTCGCCGAACTCGAACGGCTCAGCGCGACGTGGGGTCACGAGCTCGCCGATGCCCTGCTCGCCAGCGACGGAGTCGCCGGTGAGATCGTGCTGAGCACCTGCAACCGGTTCGAGATCTACCTCGACGTCGACCGCGCCGCGGTGCCGGTGGTGGAGAGCCTGGGCCGGGAACTGCAGGTGTTGCGCGGCGAGCGAGCCGCGCGGCACCTGTTCGGCGTGGCCGCCGGCCTCGAGTCGGTGGTCGTGGGCGAGCCCGAGATCGCCGGCCAGGTGCGCCGCGCGCTCAACCACGCCGAGGGCACCGGCAGCGCCAGCCCGCTGCTGCAGCGGGTGTTCTCCGACGCCCTGCAGACTCGTCGCACGGTGCGCAGCCGCACCGGCCTGGGCTCGGCCCGTCCGTCGCTGATCAGGCTCGCCCTCGACCTGGCCTCTCACCGCGTGATCGACTGGACGACCGCCCGGGTGCTGCTGGTCGGCACCGGGCGCTACGCCACCTCGTGCCTGGAAGCGCTGCGCGATCGGGGGGTGGGCGACATCACGGTGTGGTCGCCGTCCGGCCGGGGCGCCGAGTTCGCGCAGCGGCACGGACTCACCCTGGTGAGCGGGCATGCCGTCGCCGCGGCCGCCGGCCGGGTGGACGTGATCGTCTGCTGCACCACTAGCCCCGACATCGTGGTCGGCCCCGAACTGCTGGACGGCTCGTGCCCGGTCACCAGCCACCTCGCCGCGCAGTGCCCCGTGGGCCGGCCCGAGCTGAACACCAGGCGCCGGGTGATCATCGACCTGGGCCTGCCCCGCAACGTCGACCCCCGGGTGGTCGAACTGCCAGGGGTCGAACTGCTCGACCTCGAGGCGATCAAGCTGCACGCCCCGCTGCAGCACTTGGCGGTGACCGACGACGCCGAAGCGCTGGTGCGCGAGGCGGCCGCGGCTCATGCCGACGACGCGGCGGCGATCGGCCCGGCGGTGGCCGCCCTGCGAGCCCAGGTGGGTGACGCCCTCGAAGCCGAGATCGCCCGGGTGCGCAGGCGCTACGACGCCGAGACCGCCGACCGGGCCGAGGCGGCGCTGCGGCACTTCGCCGGCGTGCTGCTGCACCGGCCGTCGGTGCGAGCGCGCGAACTGGCCAGTTCGGGTCGGCGGGAGGAGTTCCTCGACGGCCTGCAAGCCGTCTTCGGCATCGAACGCCCCGCCTGACCCTCTGGCGCGTCACCTCGAACAAAGACGCGCCCAGAGGTCGTCTTGCCTCACGTCAAGATGTCCGCGGGTGATTGGCGCGTGCCTCATATGAAATGTCCGGATGGTTAGGCGGCGGGGCGGGTGCCGAGGGTGCGTGCTTTGGCGAGGTCGATGAGTTGTTGCTGGATGTGGTTGATGCCGCGGGTGATGCGGGCGGGGTTGAGCAGGTCGTGTTCGGCGGCGAGTCGGGTTCGGGTGGTGTCGTCGAGGGTGGCGGTGTCGAGGAGCCGCTGGTAGGGGGTTTTGGGTTTGTCGTAGACACGCTTCTTGCGGCCGCTGCGGGTCTGGGTCCAGTCGACGGCTTTGACGCAGGGCAGGAGGTGGTTCTTGCGGGCCATGACGAGGTCCCAGAGTTGGTTGAGCAGGGCGAGTTCGGTGTCGGTTTCGTAGCGGTAGCGGAAGGCGTGGCGGCGGACCCAGTCGCCGTTGCGTTGCTCGATGTGGGCGTTGTCGTTGTGGTGGTAGGGCCGGCCGCGGGTGATCGGGATGTGGTGGTCGTCGCACCAGGCGATCACGGACCAGTTCATGAACTCGGAGCCGTTGTCGAAGTCCATGCCGGCGATCGGGAGGGGTGCCAGTTTGGCGATCCATTCCAGGCCGTTGTGGACGTGCACGAACGCGTTGTTGCGGATGCTGCGCAGCATGGTCCAGCCTGTCACCGGATCGGTTGCTGACAAGGTGCGAAGGAACTCGCCTTTGAGTGTGTGGCCGCAGTGAGCGACAGTGTCCAACTCCAGAAACCCGGGCACGGTGATCGGGTCGTCGGTCGCGGCCCGGACTGGGATCGAGGACCGCAGGATGTGCGAGGGTCGGGTGCTGGACAGGCCGGCGGCGGGGTAGCCGGCAGCCTTGTGCGGTTTCAGGTAACGGTCGATCGTGGCTGCCGACATCGACCTTAGTTCGTCGATCACCGTGTCGCTGACCCGGTCGGCGACCTTGCCGAGCTCACGGTCTCGAACCAGCCGACACAGGGTGTCCTCCATCACCACGGCCAGGTACTTGCCCGATGGTTGACCGGCCATCCGCCACACCTCCTGCAACACGATCAGCGCATCGTAGGAGTACTTGCGTGGGCGTGGTTTCCGCTGCTGGTCACGGGCCGCGCCCTTGCGGGTGGCCGCGGCCCGGATCGCTCGGCGGGCGTGATCGCGGGTCCAGCCCGTCGACGCCACTAGCGCGTCGAGGATATGGCTCTTCTCAGCTCTGTCCGCCTTCGCGTATTCGCGGGCGAACTTTTTCGTCAGATCACGGCGCGACGCCATCGACAACTCCCTGCTCACAGGGCCAGGGAACCCCAACAGCTAGGCGGACATCCTCATGTGAGGCACGCGCTGCCCTTCCCGGACCTTTTACGTGAGTCAAGTCGCTTCCTTGCCCGTCGAATCAGTTCGGTGTAAACTGGCCAGCTACCCGTAAGTTACGCGAGCTTGGCAATCAACTCTCGATCCACGCGGCGAATAGAGCTGCACGGCCCCTATTAGCTCTCATGACAGGAATGCTGCTTGCCCCGACGACAGGATTGGCTTTTGCCGATTCCGCAATCTGCAGACAGTCGACAATGTCGCCTGCCTCAAGCAGTACGACGCGACCCGTCGCTCTTAGTAGCAACGCGGACTGGCGCTGCCCCGAGGCAGGGAACTACACAACGACGACGATCGTGCCGAAGCTTTGAGCACGGGCCACTGTCTCTCGCCAGTCTTCATCACCCGGGCGGATAATAGCTACTTGCGCGGCCTGGCTCTACGATGTCGCTTGGAAGGAGCCGCCTCCGATGCTGATCAAGACGATGTACGTGAGGTTCTACAAGTCGTTCAACTACGACTACCTGCGCAAGTACAAGCTCAACCGAGAAGACGGCGAGCCCTGGGACGCTGCACCAGGAAGCGGGAGACGTCGAAGACCTGCGCCTCACCTCGACGTCATGCAATTGCAATCCCCGCCAACGAGTACGACGTTCATCTCTTACGCGTGATCCCGGCGCCGCGCGCGAATGCTGTTTGGCCCTGAGCGTGCAGGGCCTCGTCGCCAATTCAACGATTGGGAGAGATTGCCAGGACTCGAGCGCTCCGATTAGTCAGGTTCATTTGATACAATTTGCCATCGTCCGATACAAGAAGGGGCCGGCTTGGCACAACGACGCCGGGACGAGGCAACGTGTACGTCTCGAGGATCGTACCGCCAGCGTCGAGGTGGTAGACGTATCCCCAGTTCCTCGGGCTGTCAACATAAACCCAATACCAGGAATTGGTTGAGTTGCGCGCGAGCAATGTAGCGTCCTCAGGTGTCCCAGGTGTCATGAGGTCAATGGCGAACTTGCCGTCGTGAATCTCCACGCTGCTTTTGTTCAGAAGAAACTCGGGCCGGGCCGGCAGGGGTCCGGGCCCAACAATGATCTCAGGTTTCCCCTTCGCAGGCGTGGCGATGAGATTGTCGTCCTCGCGGGACAATTTCCCCATTGGCCACTGCGTAGAGTCGTTGACCGCCAGTTCGCGAGTCAAGGTTCGTTTCAAGCGAGAGTCCACGACTGTGTATGAACGCACCGCGTCACCCGCGAGTAGCCAGTACGTGGACCCCTCCACGCGAATATCTTCACAGCAATCGAGACCGGGTGACTTGAAGCTGCGTAGACGCTTCCCCTGTCGAAACTCCACAAGTCTGTTATTGACGTAATCGTTTACGGTAATCGTCGACCTTGAGACAAAAAAGGTCTGCGGCCCAATCGCCTCCATGCCGCGTTGCCGCTCAATCAACGATGAATCATCGACCAGCACCTTCACCGCAGAGGCAGCTGTTGGCACGCCAGTGCCATCGACCGTGCGTGGGCCGCTCGGGATGGCGGTGTTGCTCGTTGTTGGCGGCGTTGTTGGAGAATCAGTCACACTGGGTGTGAGTGAGCAGCCACCCGCCAGTAGACCCACGCATAGCACGACGGAGAGACACCGACGCTGTAGGCGAGGGCTGACTCGATCAGTCATTACCCGCGAGGTTCCTGTAGCGCCCAACCTGCCACCCGCCGAAGTCGGTTTTCGGACGATCCCATGCCATGACTCGGGTCACGTCGCGATTTACCTGGGCAAATCGGGAGCAAAGTGGGTGATTGCTGAGGCGACCACTACCAAGTCGTCCTCGGACCATGTTCGGCATGGAGCCATTATGGAGCCATTGCGCAGAGGTCGTGCACCGAGCTGGTCAAGCAGATCGTCGAGATGGGCGGCCACCGCTGGTCTGCAAGATGTCGTTCGACATGATGCGGCTCAACGAGGCCCATCTGTTCGAGGGCGTCGAGGCCGTGATCAGCGCCACCGACCTGACGCGTCATCCCGGCGAACGCCGGGATCTCCCAGCTGACGCCAGGACGGCCGTCGTGAGCCCGATACCCGGCGCAAGGTCCTGCCACGTGGGGTTGATCGAAGCCACCAGGTCGTCCTTCCACGAGCGGCGCCAAGTCTTCCACTGCTTTTCGCGTTCGATCGCCGCGGTGATGCTGTCGCCGGCCTCGAAGTAGACGAGCTTGGTGCATCGATACCGCTGTGTGAACCCACGCTGAAGCCCGAGCTTGTGCTCGGCCACTCGGCGCAGCAGATCGTTGGTCACCCCGATGTAGAGCACCGTGTTGTGAGTGTCGGCCATCAGGTAGACGTAGGCGTCGCGAGTCATGTTTGGACGCTAGGCCGCGCATCGGACAGTGCGGCCCGGTTACGCTAGTTATCCGCAGGTTTGGAGATTCCGGCTTCCGCCGGAGTGACGAAGTTCGTCATCCCGGGCTTGACCCGGGATCTCCCAACCGCACCCGAGAGAGCCACTCCAGGCGTCGTTTCAGCTAGCCGAGCGCACCTCGTCGACCGTGGCGAGGAAGTTTTCGGGCGCCAGCCCACCGCGGCCGAGGAAGATGCCGTCCGGCATGTCGGCGCCCCTGGTCGGCTCGCCGGTGTGGGCGCAGGGGCCGAAACGCGAGACGTCTTGCGCGCCGACGAGCATGCCCGCCTCGGTCAGCGCAGGGGCCCACCGAGCCAAGCAGCGCCGCCGGCATGCACAGGTACGCACCCTCGCCACCGCCCCGCTCGCCAAGCCCAGCCGCCACCGTGCGCGCCCAGTCGAGCGACTCGGCCAGCCCCAGATACGCCTTGCTGGACGCCCCGATCAGCAGGTTGGGCAGTTCGATCAGGCGTTTTCCCGCGCGATGGTCTGCAGCGAGGCGAAGGTGATCATGCCGTCGTGGCGCACGTCGTCACCCGCGATCAGCTCGGCGGGGGCGTCCGGCTCGCCGAGGTCTGACACCACGATGCGCGCGGCCGGGAACGGGTCGTTCTTGGTGAAGTGGCTGACCGTGACGATGTGCGCGATGCCGGCCGCGGCCGCCGCCTTCGCCCCGCTCTCGCTGTCTTCGACGACCACCGCCTGGCTGGGTTCGAGACCCAACTGCTCCAGCGCGTACAGGTAGATGTCGGGGGCCGGCTTCTTCGCCTTGACGATGTCGCCGCCGTAGATGCCGAACAGCCGGTCGCGGGTGGCCTGCCCGAACACCGCCACCGCGACGGCCTCGACGCTGGGCACCGCAGACGTGGACGCCACCGCGACCTGCCAGCCGCCGTCCAGGGCCTCTTCGACCAGCCGTTTGATGCCGGGCCGGCCGGGAATGTGCCCGCCGTTCACGATCTGCTGGTAGTCGTAGCTCTTGCGCCGGTGCACTTCGGCGAGCAGGGCGTCGAGGTCGTCCATGCCGGGCAACTCGATCTCGGGGTGGTCTAGCAGGTAGGCCTTCAGGCGCTCCTTGCCGCCGCCCACCTTCAACAGCTTCGCGTACTCGTCCTCTGACCAGCGAAACGGGTAGCCCGCCTCGTCGAACACCTGGTTGAACGCGACCAGGTGACCGTCCTTCTCGGTGTCGGCCAGCACGCCGTCACAGTCGAGAATCAGCGCGTGCTCACTCACTGGTCGCCCGCCCGTCCGGCCCCATCTCGACCAGCGGAGTGGAAGATGCCCGCGAACTCGACCATCAGCGCCTTGGACGCCTCGATCATCGGCTCGAACAGCTTCGTCGGCTCCCACTTGTTGGACGCCTCGCACTGTTTGAGGTAGTCCAAGGCCGATTGCATGTAGGCCCGCTTGAGCGCGGTCGAGATGTTGATCTTGGTGACGCCGGCGTCGATGAACTCGTCGAACTCGGCCTGGGTGAGGCCAGTGCCGCCGTGCAGCACCACCGGCAGGTCGGTGAGCGCGCCGATCTGCCGCACCCGTTCGGGCAGCAGCACCGGCTGGGAGGAGTACATGCCGTGCGCGGTGCCCAGTTGGGGCGCCATCAGGTCGGTTCCGGTTTCGAGCGCTACCTCGACCAACTGCTCAACGCTGTACGAATGCCGCGCCTCATCAGAGCCGACCCCGTCTTCGACGCCGATGATGTTCTCGATCTCGCTCTCGACGCTCACCCCAGCCGCGTGCGCCTCGGCGCACACCTCGCCGGTCTCTTTGCGGGCCTGGTCGAGGTCGCGCTCGGACGCGTCGAACAGCACCGAGCTCCAGCCGTGCTTGATCGCCAGCGTGATCACCTCGCGGTCGGGGCAGTGGTCGAGGTGTAGTGAGACGCCCACCGAGGCGGCGTCCGCGGCGTCACGGGCGGCGAAGTGCAGCACCCCGGCGCCCGCCGACTTCACGGTTTTGACCGAGGTCTGCAGAATCACCGGCGAGCCGATCGCGTCGGCGGCTTCGACGACCGCCTTGATGGTGAGCGGGTCGATGATGTTGATCGCGGGTACCGCGTAGCCCTTGCCCCGGGCGGCGGTGACCAGGTCGAGGGTGTTGACGTAGGGCATGAGGCTCCTTCTTGCTGACGCGACGCCGGGTCGGAAGAACTCGTATAGACAACTATAGACAACTTCCGGACGGCTGGCTACCGAACGCCGGTGCCGGCGACCTGAAACACCACTTTGCGGCCCTTGCCCACCAGGTCGAGGCCGGTCGCCCAGTCTTCCAGCGGCAGCACGTCGTTGACGAACGACTCGGCGTCGATGCGTCCATCGGCCATCAGCCGCAGGGCGGTAGCTCTGCGCGTTCTTGCCCCTCGATCCACGGTTGCCCGCGACCAACTGCTCCGGACGCTGCTCGCCCTGCCCTACATGCGTGACCGGCTGACCCAGCCCGACCTACTGGTGATGGCCGGGGAGTGGACCGAAGACCTGATGGTCCGGGTGCTGAAGCGGGCGTCGACCTAGCAGTTGGTCGAGCTTGTCGAGGCCACCTCGCCGGTGCTTGGATCAACCTCGTGTCAGTTGCACGGCTGTCGATTCGTCCAGCCGTTGCTGCGGAGCGGACGCACTGTTCGCCATGGCCGACCGGCTCGCCACCTCCGCCGTGCCCGTCAGGTCTGCGTTCGACGCCAGCCTGCAGACGATACTCGCCGACCCGAACCAGTTGCGGCTGGCGGCGGCAGCGGACGGGCGATCGGTGGGCTACCTTCACGGACTCGTGCATCCGGCCCTCCACGCCAGCGGCAACAACGCCTGGGTGGACGAACTTTGGGTGCACGAGGACGTCCGGCGCCGCGGTGTCACACGGGCGCTGATGACCGCTTTCGACGTTTGAGGTGCGGACCGCGGCGCCGTTCAGGTCACGCTGGCCACCACCCGGGCAGGCGCCCTCTATGCAGCACTCGGCTACACCGAGTCGGCCGTGTATCTGGAAGAAGGGCCTCGCCCCGCACCCGTAGAAAGAGGCCTCGACAAGCTCCACCAACGAGCACTGCTCAGCCGAATGCCAACTGCCGTCCAGTTGCTGGCGCCTGCGCCTCACTCAGGTCGTAGTCGAACTCGAGGCGCACCCTGTCACCGCGGAACTTGATTCTCGTGTACTCGAACAGCCGGCGCGATCGGTCACTGATCCGCTGCTCCAGAAGCAGCAGCGACGTGCCTCTGCTCACGTCCAACATCGTCAACTCGTGCGCGGTCGGAGTGAGCGACTCCAGCGTCTCGTGCACGTACACCATGTCGAGGCCGTAGTCCTGGGCCAGCACCTGGCAGAGCTGCCGCTGGGCCAGGTCGTGCTCCAGCAGCCCCGGGGCCAACGGCACCGGCACGTACGACTTGTGCAGGCTGATCGGCGCGTCTTCGGCGAACCGCAGCCGCTCGACCATCGACAGCGGGGTGCCCAGCGGCACGTTCAGCTTGCGAGCCAGCCGATCGTCCGCCTCGACCACCTCGGAGACCAGCGTCGCGGTGCGCGTCGAGTAGCCCTGCGCTTCCAGTTGCTCACGAACCCCGTAATACGAAGGCGAGCGGGTCGCGATCTTGCGCTGCGCCACGAACGTGCCCTTGCCGTGCACGCGAAACACCAGACCCTCGTCGACCAGCTTGCCGAGCACCTGACGAATCGTCATGCGGCTGATCGAATAGATCTGATTCAGCTCGTTCTCGCTCGGTATGCGTTGCTCCGGCTGCCATTCACCGCTGAGAATCTTCTGACGCAGTTCATCGGCGAGCTGCAGGTAGAGAGGAACAGCGGAGTCCCGGTTCAAGGTCACGAGCCATCCCCTCAGCTTGGCTGTACATGTATGGTCATGTATTGTAGCTTGTCTAGCCTGAGCTTACCCCAGCGACCCCGTGCCGCTGATCGAGCCGCGCCGCAACGAGGAGTCACCGCCCCGCTTCGAACTGGGTGACAACGAGATGGAACTCGGCATCGGCGTGCACGGCGAGCCGGGCGTCAAGCGGGTGCCGATGATGAAGGCCGACGACATCGTCGACACCCTGCTCGACAAGGTGTTGGACGACCTCAAGCTTGAGTCGGGCGAGAACGTGCTGCTCTCCATCAACGGCCTGGGAGCCACCCGCCGTGCGAGCAGTACATCATGTACAACCACGCTCACGACGTGCTCACCGAGAAGGGCATCAACGTCACCCGCAGCCAGATCGGCAACTTCTTCACCTCGCTGGAGATGTCCGGCGCCTCGCTGACCGTGATGCGGCTCGACGACGAGCTGACCGAGCTGTGCGACGCCCCGGTGCGGACGGCGGGCTGGCGCGCCGGTATGTGACCAGGGACGGCGGTCCCGACGACGGGATGGCCCGGGACACGGAATTCGTGCCCCCGGGCCTCCCGTCCTGGCGCGCGTGCGGGCCTAGACTCCTCGCGTGAGCGCACCTGGCACCCCCTCGAGTCCCGCCGTACCGGTGGTTGCGGCAGAGGGCATCCGCATCCTCTACGCGGGTGCCGCGCTCGTCGCCTGCCTGGTCGGCATCTACTTCATCAGGGACGTGGTCGCCCCGGTCTTCCTGGCCATCACCCTGGTCCTGACCGTCCGCCCGCTGGTGCTGTGGCTCAACGACCACAAGATCCCCAAGCTGGTCAGCGCACTGATCGGCATGCTGGTGGTGTTCCTGGTCCTGCTCACGATCCTGTTCGCCGTCACGGTGGCGATGATCCAGTTCATCCAGGCGATGCCCGCCTACGCCGACCGGTTCACCGAGCTGTACAACGCCGCGTCCCAACAGTTGCTGGCCTGGGGTGTCAGCCAGGAGACGATCACCGAGTGGCTGCGGACCTTCGACTACACCCGGCTGCTCGGCTACGTCACCGGGGTGATGAGCTCGGTTCAGTTCTGGGCGACCTTCCTCGGCTCGCTCTTCCTGTTCGTCGCCTTCGTCGCGGTCGACCTGACCGACACCACCGAGAAGCGGTCCAAGCTGGCACAGCTGCGGCCCAACCTGGCCGCCGCGCTGCTCGACTTCTCCTGGCGGGTGCGCAAGTACTGGATCGTCAACACGATCTTCGGCGTGGCCGTGGCACTGATCAACATGGGGATCCTGACCTGGTTGCAGATCCCGCTGGTGCTCACCTGGGGCATCCTCGCCTTCGTCACCGCCTACATCCCCAACGTCGGCTTCATCATCGGCATGGTGCCCCCGGCGCTGATGGCGCTGCTCGCTCGGGACTGGCAGACCATGGTGATCATGGTCGCCGCCTACGTGGTGATCAATTTCATCGCCTCGATGGTGATCCAGCCGAAGGTGACCGGCGACGCGGTCGGGCTGAACATCACCACCACGTTCATCTCCCTGGTGTTCTGGGCGATCATCATCGGCCCGCTGGGCCCGATCCTGGCCGTGCCGCTGACCCTGTGCTGCAAGTCGGTGCTGTTCGACGCCGACCCCCGGACGCGTTGGCTGTCGGTGTTCATGGGCGGCAGCCTCGACAACCTGGTCACCGGCGAGGAGGTGCCGCCGGTGCAAGCGCCGGCCGTGGTCGAGGACGACGAGATCGAGCCCGACCCCGACATCGAGCATCGCCTCGATGGCAAGCCGGAGGCCCCGGGGGCCGTCGTGGAGACCGAAGACGAGGCTGAGGTGGCCGAGGACGACGGCCGGTCATGACGATCGAAGTGTTCGTCGGCGGCTGGGAACACGAATGCTGCGGACCTCAGTTCGTCGTGGACCAGGTGGTCACCTGGGACCTCCGCGCAGACGGCGACGGGCACCTCTGGGAGACACACCACCTACCCGAGGACGTCGTCCGCACCGTGACCGGTCGGGTCATGGCCATCCGTGAGATCGACGGCGACGGTGACCCGGAAGAGGCAGGCATGGTGATCGCACGCGATGGCGAACACACCTACCTGGTGACGCTCAGCACCTGACAGCGGTATCAACCGCGCCCGCCGGGGCACTCAATGCACAACACCGTGCATTCGAGACAGGAGCCGCCGTGAGCGACCCGACCGCCGCACCCGCCGCGAAGCGATTCGCCTTCCTCGTTCATCCGCGCGCCGACGTCGCCTCAGACATGGCGCGGGTGTGGCGTCCGCTGGGTCGCATGCCGGCCGCAGCCTGGGACTGGGGGCTGAAGACCCTGCCCGTGCCGCCCGTGCCGCTGGCGACCGTGCACCGCCGCGACGTTGCCGACGGGCGGCCCGCCGGCTGGGTGATCGTCGTCCCGGTCGGCGCCAGCCAATTGCTCACCGAGGACCGCCGCTGGGTCATAAGCAAGGTCGAACAAGCCGTCGACAAGGCCGAACGTCTCGGCGCCGAGGTGGTCGGGCTGGGCGCCCTCACCGCGCCGGTGACCGGTGGCGGCCGGCTGCTGCGGCCGCGCCCAGGCGTCACGATGACCACCGGCAACGCGTTCACCGCGCACCTGACCGCCGAAGCGCTGCGCCGGCTACTGCCCGCAGCCCCTGGCTGGCACATCGCCATCGTGGGCGCCACCGGCAGCGTGGGCTCGTGCGTCGTCCGGCTGCTGGCCGACGAGCCGATCGGGTCGCGGCTCACCCTGGTGGCTCGCGGCCAGCGGCGGCTGCACGACCTGGCCGCCGACTTTGCCGGGCGTGCCACGGGGGTGAGCGTGCACACGTCCACCTCGCTCGACCCGGTGCGCGAGGCGGACCTGGTGCTGGTGCTCACCTCGTCGGCCGACGCTCTGCTCGGCTCGGCCCACCTCAAACGAGGTGCCGTGGTGCTCGACGACACCCAGCCCCGCAACACCGACCCCCGGTTGGCCGTCGAGCGTCCGGACGTCACCGTCATCGACGGCGGCGTGGCCGCCATTCCCGGCATCGACCTGCGCGGCGACATCGGGCTGCCCCGCGGGCTGGCCTACGCGTGCCTGTGTGAAACCATGCTGATGGCGTTCTCGGGCCACACAGAGACGGCGATCGGGGCCGCATCGGTCGACCACGCCGTGCGCATGCGCGACGCGGCCCGCCGGTTCGCCCACTTGGGTTTCGACCTGGCCGACCCGCTGTCGTTCGGACGTCCGGTGGCCTGGCCGGCGCCCGCCCTGCTGGCCGAGGCGGCCTGAGGTGATCACCGAGATCGTGGTGCTGGGCGGCGGGTACACCGGGGTGTGGGCGGCACGTGCGGCCGCCGGTGCCGGCGCCAGGGTGCGGCTGGTGGCGGCCGCCCCCGACCACAGCTTTCACGGCTGGACGGCCGAGGTGATCACCGGGCACGTGCGACCCGAACGGGCCCGGGTGCCCCTGGCCGACCTGCTGCCGGGTGTCGAGATCGTGCTCGGCCGGGTCGAGTCGGTGAGCCTGACGCAGCAGACGGTTCGCGTGGCGACCGACCACGGGCACCGTCACCTGGCCTACGACGAACTGGTCGTCGCGGTCGGCAGCCGTGATGCAGTCGAGCGCGTGCCTGGTCTGGCCGAACACGGCTGGTCGCTGAAGAACCCCAACGGCTTGGCCGCGTTGCGACACATGTTGACCACCCTGCCGCCCGATGATCGGGTGGTGGTGGCCGGTGGCGGCCTCACCGGCGTGGAGGCCGCCACCGCGATCGCCCAACGTCGGCCCGACCTGCAGGTGACGCTGGCGCACTCCGGCGAGGCCGCATTGCCGATGCTGCGGCCCCGGTTCGAGCGAGTGGCCGACTACGCGCTTCGCCAGGCCCTGGCCGCGAATGTCGAGGTGCTGGCCGGCGCCCGGCTCGTCACCGTGAGCGCCACCGGGGCCGAGTTGACCGGGTACGGCCACGTGGCGTCCGAGGTGGTGATCAGCACCATCGGCCAGACCCCCGTGACGCTGCCCGGCCTCGACCACCTGCCCACCGATGAGGTCGGACGGCTCGTCACTGACCCGTTTCTGCGGCTGACTGAGCACGTGTGGGCCGGCGGCGACGTGGCGGCCGTGCCGCATCCGTCCGGCCGCGGGTACTGCCCCGCCAACGCGCTGTGGGCGATCTACCAGGGCAAACGCATCGGTGCGAACCTCGTGCGTACCGTTGCCGGCCGCAAGCCGACGCCCTTCCGGTTCCCCGGGCTGGGCCAAGGTGCCAGTCTCGGCCTCGGACGCGGGGCCGCCGAACTGTACGGCGTGCAGCTCACCGGGTGGCCCGCCTGGTTGGCCCGGTGGGTGTTCTTCCACTGGTTCATGCCGTCGCGACCGGTGGCGGTGCGCACCGCGCTGGAGTGGTTCACTGGCCCGCAGTGGCAGGGTATGAGTCATGACGACGATCGCGATCACCGGGGGCCACATCGTTCCGATCGAAGGGACGCCGTTCAACGGAACGGTGGTGATCACCGACGGGCTGATCGAGGCGCTGGGGCCCGACCTGCAGGTGCCTCCCGACGCCGAGGTGATCGACGCGAGCGGCCGGTGGGTGCTGCCAGGGTTCATTGACGCCCACACCCACCTGGGCGTCGACGAGGCGGCCGAGGGGTGGGCCGGGCAAGACACCAACGAACGCACCGACCCGGTCACCGCGCAGGTGCGGGCCTTGGACGCCATCAACCCGGCCGAGACTGGCTTCGCCGACGCGCTGACCGGCGGGGTGACGTCCGTGGGGGTCAACCCGGGCTCGGCCAACGTGATAGGTGGGCTGTGCGTGGCGATTCACACCCACGGCCGCACCGTGGACAAGATGGTGCTGCGGTCGCCGTGCGGGGTGAAGGCCGCGCTGGGCGAGAACCCGAAGCGGGTGTACGGCGAGCAGAAGAAGATGCCGTCCACCCGGCTTGGTACGGCGGCGGTGCTGCGGCAGGCGTTCGTCGACGCGCAGAACTACCAGGCCAAGCGGGCCGGCGCCGGGGACAGGTTCGAGGGCCGCGACCTCAAACTGGAGGCGTTGGCCGCGGTGCTCGAGCGCGAGATTCCGTGGCGGCAGCACTGCCACCGCGCCGACGACATCGCCACCGCGATGCGGGTAGCCGACGAGTTCGGCTACGACCTGGTGATCGACCACGGCACCGAGGGCTTTCTGATCGCCGACCTGATCGCCGAGCGGGGTGTGCCCGTGCTGATCGGCCCGCTGCTGACGTCGCGCTCGAAGGTCGAGTTGCGCAACCGCTCGCTGGCCAACCCCGGACGGCTGGCGGCCGCCGGCGTCGAGATCTCGATCATCACCGACCACCCGGTGGTGCCGGTGCACTTTCTGGTGCACCAAGCGACGCTGGCGGTGAAAGAGGGCCTCGACCCGGAGGTGGCGCTGCGGGCGTTGACCATCAACCCCGCGAAGGTACTGGGCGTGGCCGACCGGGTGGGTTCGCTCGAGGTGGGCAAGCTGGGCGACGTGGTGATCTGGTCGGGCGATCCGCTCGACGTGATGCAGCGGGCGTTGCAGGTGCTGATCGCCGGGGTTTCGGTCTACCGCTACGAGTAGCTGCACGACGCACGGCCGATGCGCGTTGTACTTGGTGGAGCGTGTCGAGGTGCGCGCATCGTGGCGAGCGGGTCGCCCATAGTCACGACCGTGCGCACTGTTGTGTCTGGTGAGCTGGGTACTACCGTCGTAGACAGCAGCAGGAGGTGCGCATGTCCACTACGAAGACCGGCCCCACCGAGCGCGAGGCCCGCAAAGTCGCCGAGGCCGCACGCGAGACCGAATGGACCAAGCCGAGCTTCGGCAAAGAGCTGTTCCTGGGCCGGTTGCGGCTCGATCTGGTCGACCCGTGGCCGTCCAACAGCCCCGAGCAGGTGGCCGCCGGGGAAGCCTTTCTCGAGCGGTTGCGGCCCTATGTCGAGACCATCGACGGGGCAGCGATCGAGCGGGAGGCGTCCATACCCGACGACGTGTTCAGCGGGCTGGCCGAGCTGGGCGCGTTCGGCATGAAGCTGCCCACGAAGTACGGCGGGCTGGGGCTGTCGCACCTCTATTACTGCAAGGCGCTCACCCTGGCCGGGTCTGCGAACGGATCGATCGGCACGCTGCTGAGCGCCCACCAGTCGATCGGGGTGCCGCAGCCGGTGAAGATGTTCGGCAACGACGAGCAAAAGCAGAAGTACCTGCCGCGGGTGGCCGCCGGTGAGGTGTCGGCGTTTCTGCTCACCGAGCCCGACGTCGGCTCAGACCCGGCCCGGTTGGGCACGTCCGCAACGCCGGTCGAGGGCGGCTACCTGCTCAACGGAGTGAAGCTGTGGGCGACCAACGGGCCGATCTCGACGCTGCTGGTGGTGATGGCCCGGGTGCCCAAGAGTGAGGGACGGCGCGGCGGCATCACCGCGTTCGTGGTCGAGGCCGATTCGCCCGGCATCACCGTCGAGAGCCGCAACGCGTTCATGGGGCTGCGCGGCATCGAGAACTCGGTGACCCGGTTTCACGACGTGTTCGTGCCCGACGAGAACGTGCTGGGCGCTGAGGGTCGCGGCCTGAAGATTGCTTTGACCACATTGAACACCGGACGACTGTCGCTGCCGGCGATGTGCGTGGCGTCGTCCAAGTGGTGCTTGAACGTGGCCCGCGGCTGGGCGGCCGAACGGGTGCAGTGGGGGCGTCCGGTGGGGCGGCACGAGGCGCTGTCGACCAAGATCAGCTTCATCGCGGCCACCACCTACGCGATGGAGGCGATGGTCGACCTGTGCTGCCTGCTCGCCGATGACGACGCCAACGACATTCGCATCGAGGCGGCGCTGCTCAAGCTGTACGCGAGCGAGATGGCGTGGAAGATCGCCGACGACCTGGTGCAGATTCGCGGCGGCCGCGGCTTCGAGACCGCCGACTCGCAGCGGGCCCGCGGCGAGCGGGGGTTGGAGGCCGAGCAGGTGCTGCGCGACCTGCGCATCATGCGCATCTTCGAGGGCTCGACCGAGATCATGCACCTGCTGATCGCGCGCGAGGCGGTTGACGCCCACCTGGCCGTGGCCGGCGACATCATCGACCCGGACGCCAGCCGCGACGACAAACTCAAGGCCGTGGCCAAGGCGGGCGCCTTCTACGCCGGGTGGCTGCCCACGTTGGTGGCCGGCAAAGGGCAGGTGCCCAACGCGTACGCCGACTTCGGACCGCTGGCACATCAGTTGCGCTACGTGGAGCGCACGACCCGCAAGCTGGCCCGCTCGATCTTCTACGGCATGGGTCGCTGGCAAGGGGCGATGGAACGCAAGCAGGCGTTTCTGGGCCGGGTGGTCGACATCGGCGCCGAACTGTTCGCGATGACGGCAGCGTGCGGGCGGGCCAAGGCCGAGCGGCAGTCGCGGCCGGGTGGCGTGCAGTTGGCCGACCTGTTCTGCGACCAGGCCCGGGTGCGCATCGGGGCACTGTTCACCGCGCTGTGGAGCAACACCGACGACGCCGACGACGCCGCAGCCAAAGACGTGCTGGCCGGTCAGTACGCGTTCGTCGAGTCGGGCATCAAGCTGCCGGCTGACGACGGGCCGTGGGTGAGCCCGGCCGAGCCGGGGCCGTCCAGTAAGCCGGACGTGCGGCGGGTGGTCCCGCGGCCGTCTGTGGAGTACTAGCCGGTCGATTGGCACGGCCCTCGTTGTGAGCGACGGGCCGACTGCCGAAAGTTGAGCGCCAGTGCGGTCGAACCGGTGCGACACGCCGTGTGCGGCGTCACTGGCGCGCAGGTTTCGGTCGACGGTGACCATGCCCGAAAGTTGGTGGCTCAGGTGGCGAGGTCACATCACACCCGACGAGCCCCCGCTGGTCGAGCCCGACGCGACGCCGCTGGTCGAGCTCGTCGAGACCCCTCCCAAGCCCCCGTCGTCGCACGTAGCTGGCCTGGTGACACGTAGCCGCCCGCACGCAGGCAGTTACGTGTCAGAAAGGCATTTACGTGGGCTCTCGTCCGCCCTACTCGTTGAGTTGGCTCTCCCAATCGGCGGGGACGCGGCCGGCCGGGCCCGGAATCGCTTGATCGGCGGGGTGCGAGCGCGGTTCGGCGAGCTTGGGGCCTGCGAAGGCACGGTTCGCGGTGAAGTCCCAGAACCAGTTCTCGCGGGGTTCGTAGCTCTGCATCACGGGGTGCCCGGTGGTGTGAAAGTGCTTCGTGGCGTGCTGGTTGGGTGAGGTGTCGCAGCAGCCGACGTGGCCGCACTGGGCGCAGCGGCGCAGGTGGAACCACCAGCCGTCCGTCTGATCGCATTCGACGCAGCCTGGGCCGCTCGGGGCAACGCTGGTGTCTATGCCGTTCGTCACGGGGCCTCCTTCGTTGCGGTCAACGTAGCCCATGGGCCGTGCGGTTACCCTTGGGGTCATGCCTCCCCTTCGCATGGCCGCCATCGGTTTGCTGCTGGTTCTGGTGACGCTCAACCTCGGCTCGTTCACCCTCTCGCTCGACCTGGTCGGTTGGCTGATGGTGGTCGGTGGCCTGCATGCGCTGGTCGGGCTGGGCAAGTGGTTCGTCTGGGCGCGCAACCTCGCGGCGGCGGCGGTGGTGCTCGAACTGGTGCTGTGGATCTCACCCGTGCAGTTGATCAACGTGCTGGCGGCCACGTTCAGCCGCGTGACCGCGTTGGCGTTCGTGTTCTGCGTGTGCACGGCCCTGCTGCTGCGACTGGGTAAGTCCGAGCGGGCGTACGCGATCACCCTGCAGGTGGTGCGCGTGGTGGTGCCGTTGGTCACCCTGATCGCCGCGGCGTCCGCGGTGCTCGAACTGCCGGCAGGGTTGGCGGGCCCGCTGTACCCGATTCAGCTCGTCGGCACGGTGGTGCTGGCGGTGGTGCTGTGGATGCTCAGTTCGCGCTACTCGTACAGCAACTGATCGCCGCGACGCCCAGCCGGACGGGCTCAAGCCTTGGTGCGCGAAGCCATCCGATTCGTCAGTGCTGCGGCGCCGCAGAGGGCTCGGTGGACGCCCCTTGAGATGGGATCGCCAGCCACTCGCCAATGAGGTTCGCGAAACCGAAGGCCAAGTGCTCGCAACCGCACGATCTGCCAGACCGACAAGGCAACGACCACGATCGGCCCGCCGATGGTGATGGTCCAGGCGACCCACAGCGGCAGCGTGGGGTCAGCGCCGGAAAGTCGCTGCCAGACACCGAGAGACACCGTGCAGATCGCCAAACCGATGGCGACCACCGAGGCCATGAGCGGGTGTGCATCGCCGACCCGAAACGAGGAGCCGACAGACATGACGACGCCTGCGACCAGCCCGGTGACCATGACGAGGCCAACGAATGCCGTCAGCGCCCCCAACACCAGCGCGATGACAAGTGCAAATGGACCCGATCGGGTCATCAGAGCGTTCACACCCATCGAGATCCAGTAAGCAACTGTCTGCCCTGCCGCGGTTCGCGCGAAGAGGCTGGGCCCGACTGCGACGGCCACCGTTGAGAGTACGGCGAACACAGGTATGGCCGACAGCGACCAGGCCCGAAGCCGCAGCCCGCGGCGGGCGATCAGAGCGAACACGAGCGCAGCGCCCGGAACGACCACAACCAAGACCAGGGCCGCAGTGAACCTGTTGGTAACCGCTGAGGCCAACTCGACGGTCGCGTCGAAGTGCTTCATGCGCCAGACCCGGGTGACCACCACGATCACGACCACACCGATCACGTCACGCAGCACGAAGGTCCACTGAAGGGGGTCTGGCGAAGGGTGCCGGCATTTCCATGCCCGGCCAAGCACGCGCCACGTCGCTCGCACAAGTCGAGCCACGATCTCAAAGACGAGGTGCAGCGGACGCATACGTCGACGGTAGGCAGCCGCACTGACAGGATTCGACGATTGCCTACTCGTTGGCCTCTGCGATGGCGAGGTGTCGCGCCGGGTCGAGGGTGTAGTCGGCCATGTGGTCGAACACCCGGCGCAACTCGACCCGTTCGGGGTCGCGATAGTACGGCCGCTGCAGGGCCGCGAAGTCGTCCCAATCGCCTTCGAAGTCGAACGCCCAGGTGAACAGGTCCTTCGGCTGGTCGGCCACGGCGAACAGGCAGCGAAAGCCATACCGTTCGCGCACCACCACGATGCGTCGCCAGATGGCCAGAAACTCCTGCCAATCGCCGACGATCGAATACCGGCGCAGGCAGACCGTCCGATCGGGCAGGGGTGCCACGTCGGCCAGCAATTCCACCCGGACGGGACGAATCACCAGATTGCCGAACACGTGCGGCGTCGCCTCGGCAACCGGCGCGGGAAAGGCGGGCGAGGCGTCGGGGTGCGAGTACAGCCAGGTCAGCTTGGGTTCGGCGTGCTCCTGCAGGTAGGCCTGGTGATGGGTGAATCCGTGCCGTTGCAGGTCGTGCAGCTGCTGCGGCCAGGTCGCCAGCCAGTCGTCCAGGTGGCGGGGGCGAATCGACACTCGATGCAGAAACATCATCGTGGGATCAGGCTAAGGGAACTGTCAGTGCCCCGTGGCATTGTGGTGCCCGACATGAGCGACGACGTGCTCGACCGATTCTCCCCCGCCACGGCCGGCTGGTTCCGCGGCAGCTTTTCCGCGCCCACCGCCGCCCAAGCAGGTGCCTGGACGGCGATCGGCTCCGGTCAGCACACGCTGGTGGTCGCCCCCACCGGCTCTGGCAAGACGCTGTCGGCGTTTCTGTGGTCACTTGATCGGCTCGCCCATGAACCGCCCCCTGAGAAGCTGAAACGCTGCCGGGTGCTGTACGTGTCGCCGCTCAAGGCGCTGGCCGTCGACGTCGAACGCAACCTGCGCTCGCCCCTGGTGGGCATCGGTCACGAGGCCGTGCGGTTGGGGCTACCGACGCCCGACATCACCGTCGCCGTGCGCTCCGGCGACACTCCGGCCGACCAGCGCCGGGCGTTCGCGCGCGAGCCGTCCGACATTTTGATCACCACACCCGAGTCGCTGTTCCTACTACTCACCTCGGCCGCGCGCGAGGCGCTGGCAGGTGTCGAAACGGTGATCGTCGACGAGATTCATGCCCTGGCCGGCACCAAGCGCGGCGCCCACTTGGCTCTGTCGCTTGAGCGGTTGGACGCCCTGCTGCCCAAACCTGCGCAGCGCATCGGCTTGTCGGCGACGGTGCGTCCGATCGACGAGGTGGGTCGCTTTCTGGCCGGGGGACGTCCGGTCAGCATCGTGAACCCGCCCAGCACCAAGTCGTGGGACCTGTCGGTGGTGGTGCCGGTGCCCGACCTGGGCGCCCTCGGCGAACTCACCGGCGACCTGTCGGGGCCGGCGGCCGGCGCTGAACAGCGCACCTCGATCTGGCCGCACGTCGAAGAACGCATCGTCGACCTGATCGCCGCGCACCGCTCGACTTTGGTGTTCGCCAACTCACGACGTCTGGCCGAACGGCTCACCGCCCGGCTGAACGAGATCTGGGCCGAGCGGCAAGAATCATCGGTCGAGCTTGTCGAGACGTCTGCCACCCGTTCGCCTGCCCAGGTGATGGCCCAAGCCGGTCAATCGCACGGGGCGGCCCCGATCCTCGCCCGCGCCCACCACGGATCGGTCAGCAAAGAGCAGCGCGCCGCCACCGAAGAAGACCTCAAGGCCGGCCGGCTGCCCGCCGTGGTGGCCACCTCGTCACTGGAGTTGGGCATCGACATGGGCGCGGTCGACCTGGTGGTGCAGGTCGAGGCGCCGCCGTCCGTGGCCTCGGGGTTGCAGCGCGTGGGCCGCGCCGGGCATCAGGTGGGCGCCACGTCGCGCGGGGTGCTGTTCCCGAAGTTTCGCGGCGATCTGGTCACCACGGCGGTGATCACCGAACGCATGCGGGCCGGTGAGATCGAGGCACTGCGGGTGCCGTCCAACCCGCTCGACGTGCTGGCCCAGCAGATCGTGGCCATCTGCGCTCTGGACGACATCACGGTGCCCGACCTCGAGAAGCTCGTGCGCCGGGCGGCGCCGTTCGCGGCCCTGACCCGGGGCGTGCTCGAATCGGTGCTCGACATGCTGGCCGGCCGCTACCCGTCCGAAGCGTTCGCCGAACTGCGTCCGCGGCTGGTGTGGGATCGTGCCACCGACACCCTCACCGGACGCCGCGGCGCCCAGCGGCTGGCGGTCACCTCGGGCGGCACCATTCCCGACCGGGGCCTGTTCGGCGTTTTCATCGCCGGCGAAGGGGCGGGCCGGCGGGTCGGCGAACTCGACGAAGAGATGGTCTACGAGTCGCGGGTCGGTGACGTGATCACGCTCGGCACGTCGACCTGGCGCATCGAAGACATCACCCACGACCAGGTGCTGGTCAGCCCCGCGCCCGGCCAGGCCGGACGGCTGCCGTTCTGGAAGGGCGACACGCTGGGGCGCCCCGCCGAACTGGGCCGCGCCTTGGGCGGTTTCATGCGCGAACTGGGGGCGATGGCGCCCGAGGAGGCCAAGCAGCGGGCACTGGCCGCGGGGCTCGACGACTGGGCCGCCGACAACCTGGTCGGCTACCTCACCGAGCAGCGCGAGGCGATTCCCCAACTGCCCAGCGACGCCACCATCGTGGTCGAGAAGTTTCGCGACGAACTGGGCGACTGGCGGGTGGTGGTGCATTCGCCGTACGGCGCGCCGGTGCATGCTCCGTGGGCGCTGGCCATCGCGGCCCGGCTGCGCGAAGCGCACGGGGTCGATGTGCAGGCCATGCACGGCGACGACGGCATCGTGCTGCGGCTGCCCGAAACCGACTGGTCCGAGTCGGACGCTCCGGCCCCCGACGTGCTTGAAGCGATCGTGATCGACCCGGACGAGATCGCCGCCATCGTCACCGACCAGATCGGCGGGTCGGCGCTGTTCGCCAGCCGGTTCCGCGAGTGCGCGGGCCGGGCGCTGTTGCTGCCCAAACGCCGTCCAGATCGGCGTCAGGCCTTGTGGCAGCAGCGTCAACGGGCCTCGCAGCTGCTCGAGGTGGCGGCCCAGTACCCGGCGTTTCCGATCGTCCTCGAGGCCGTTCGCGAATGCGTGCAGGACGTGTTCGACGTGCCGGCCCTGGTCGCTCTGATGCGAGCGATCGCATCGCGGCAGGTGCGCACCGTCGAGGTGACCACGCCCAGGCCGTCGCCGTTCGCGTCGTCGCTGCTGTTCGGCTACGTGGCGCAGTTCTTGTACGAGGGCGACTCGCCGCTGGCCGAGAAGCGGGCCGCCGCGCTCACTCTCGACCCGACTTTGCTGTCGGAGTTGCTGGGCACCGCCGATGGCCTGGCGCTGGCCGACCTGCTCGACCCCGAATCGCTCACCCGAACCGAGGCCGAACTGCAGCACCTGGCCGAGGGACGCCGCGCCCGCGACGCCGAAGACCTGGCCGACGTGATCAGGGTGCTGGGGCCGCTCGACCTGGCCGCGCTGCGGGCGCGCAGCACATCGCCCGGCGAGGTGGCCGACTGGCTGGTGACACTCACCGGGCAACGGCGGGTCATCGAGGTGCGCATCGGCGGCGCAACCCACTGGGCGGCCATCGAAGACACCGGACGGCTGATCGACGCCCTCGGCGTAACCGTGCCCGTCGGGGTGCCCGAGGTGCATCGCGCGCCGGTGGCAGACCCGTTGGGCGACCTGATGCTGCGCTGGGCGCGCAACCACGCGCCGTTCGTGCCGGGCGAGGTGGCGGCGTGGCTGGGGCTCGGGGTTGCAGTGGTGCAGAGCGTGCTGCGCCGGCTGGTCGCCGAGGGACGGCTGGTCGAGGGCGATCTGAGGCCCCCCGGCTGGCTGCCACCAGTGGTCGAGCCTGTCGAAACCCCTCCCACCCAATCGCTGGTCGAGCTCGTCGAGACCCTTCACACACCGGTGCACCACGCCTTTCTCACCTACTGCGACCCTGGCGTGCTGCGGGTGCTCCGTCGCCGCTCACTCGCCGCTCTGCGCAACGCCGTCGAACCCGTGCCGCCCAAGCAGTTCGCACGGTTTCTCAGCCACTGGCAAGGCATTGCCCGGCCACTCACCGGCACCGAAGGGGTGCTGTCGGCCGTCCAACAGCTCGCCGGCTACCCAGTGCCGGCCAGCTCGCTCGAATCGCTGGTGTTGCCCGCGCGGGTGCGCGACTACACCCCGGCGATGCTGGATGAGTTGCTGGCGGCGGGCGAGGTGCTCTGGCAAGGCGTTGGTGCGTTCGCCGGCACCGACGGCTGGGTGAGCCTGCACCCCGCGGAATCGGCACCGCTGACCCTGACGACGCCCACCGAGCCCCCCGACGACCTCGGCACGCACCTGCTCGAGGCGCTGGCCGGCGGCGGCAGCCACCTGTTTCGGTCGTTGTCGGAACGTCTGGGCGTCGGCGACACCGAACTGAGCGCCGCCCTGTGGCGGCTGGTGTGGGCCGGCTACGTCACCAACGACACCCTGGCCCCGCTGCGCAGCCTGCTCGGCGGCGGACGGGCGACGCTCAAGCAACGACCAACCGCCGCGCGGCTTCGCTACGGACGACGCCCGCTCGCCCGCGGGCCCCTACCCAGGCCGTCCGGCCCGCCCGAGGTGACCGGACGCTGGTCGCTGCTGCCAGCACCCGAATCGGACCCCACGGTGCTGGCCGCTTCTCGGGCTGAGGTGCTGCTCGACCGCTACGGCGTGGTCACCCGCGGCAGCGTGGCCAACGAAGAGGTCACCGGCGGGTTCGCCCGCGCCTACCGGGTCTTCGCCGCCCTGGAGGAGTCGGGCCAGGTGCGCCGCGGGTACTTCGTCGAGGGTCTGGGTGCCGCCCAGTTCGGCGACCGGCACGCTGTCGACCTGCTGCGCGAGGTGGGTGAGGTGCCGGGCGCGGTGGTGCTCGCGGCCACCGACCCGGCCAACCCCTACGGCGCCGCCCTGGGCTGGCCGGCCCGGGCCGAAGGCAGCAAACATCAACCGGGCCGCAAGGCCGGCGCGCTGGTGGTGCTGGTCGACGGCGACCTCGTGCTCTACGTCGAACGCGGCGGACGCACCCTGCTCGCCTTCACCGACGACACAGCCGGCCTCAACGCGGCGGCTGGCGCGCTCGCCAACGCCGTCCACTCGGGCGTCTTGGGCAAGCTCACCGTGGCCAAGATCGACGGTGCCGACGTGCTTGGTTCCGATCACGCTCTGGCCGAAGCCCTTGCCGCCGCCGGCTTTCGGCTGACGCCGCAGGGCCTGAGGTTGCGCCGGTGACGACCCGCTATGCCTGAGGGCGACACCGTCTGGCGCACAGCCCAGCGCCTCAACCAGGTCTTCGCCGGGCACATTCTCACCCGCTGCGACTTGCGCTGGCCCGAGCTGTCCACCCTCGACTTCACCGGCCACACCACCACCGAGGTGATCAGCCGCGGCAAACACCTGCTGCATCGCCTCGATTCCGGCTGGACGATTCACAGCCACCTGCGCATGGAGGGCCAGTGGCGCATCGAACCGCCCGGCACCCGCGCCAACGGCCAGACCCGAGCCCTGCTCGCCACCAACCAATGGACGGCCCTCGGCCAGCGCCTGGGCATGCTCGACGTCGTACGCGCCGCCGACGAATACACCCTGGTGGGCCACCTCGGCCCCGACGTGCTCGGGCCGGACTGGAACCCCGCCGTGGCCGCCACCAACCTGGGCAACGCCGGCGACACCATCGGTGCCGCCCTGCTCGACCAGACCAACCTGGCCGGAGTCGGCACCCTCTATGCGTCGGACTCGTTGTTCATGCAGCGCATTCACCCGCTGACACCCGCCGCACACCTGACCGCCGACCAGCGCACCGCCCTGGTCGAGCGCGCCCACAAGTTGCTCGATCACAACCGCCACCACGCGCTGCAGTCGACAACCGGCAACCGACGCCGCGGTGAAACCACCTGGGTGTTCGCACGCCCGAACCAGCCGTGCCGCCGGTGCGGCACAACGGTCCAAACGGCGACGGTCGGGCCGCCCACCCGGCAGCGGGGCCTGTGCTACTGCCCCCGCTGCCAGGGTGGACCGACCTAGGCTCGACAAGCTCGACCAACGGGCTACGAGATCTTGAACGACACCGACGCCGCACCTTCGGTGACGCCCTTGCCGGTGAACACCGACCGCGCCGTGTAGGCGCTGCTGCCTTTGCGCGAGTAGCTGAGCTTCTGCGTCACCTGATCGTTCTGCACCTGGGTGGCTAGATAGTCCATCAGTTCGTCGAAGCTCGACACCTCGGGCGACTCGTACTCGTCGCACTCGTCGGTTTCGATGTCGCACACCGATTCGTCGGCCAGCGCCGAGTACCCCAGCGAACCCTTCTTCGTCGCCTTGCTCGACAGCTTCACGGTGCGGGTGGCGCCGTATACGGTCTCGCCGCTCTTCTTGCCGTTCACGCTCAACCGGTACACCGGCCGCACCGAGTAGCTGCTGCCGTGCTTGAGCGTTTTGCCGCTCAGCGTCAGCCAGTTGCTGCCCTTCTTGTACTGCACACCGGTGGGCTGGTAGATCAACGCGTCGGCGCTCACCAGCGTGAGATTCATGCTGATGCCGGTGATCGCGACGTCGGTGAAATCGTTGGTCAGCAGGTCGTAGACGTCTTGCCCAACCGCGTCGGCCGGATAGGCCGCCACCAGGTCGGTCGACGCGTAGCTCTGATGCTTCTTCAACGTGCCGGTGAGGCCCGATTCGGTGCGGTACGAGATGTTCCAGGCGAACCGCAGCGTGCCGTTGTAGTAGTTGTCGAGGTCTTCGATCACCGCGTTGCCAACCACGTTGGCCGCCACGCTGGGGCCGGCGTCGGGCAGCACCACGGTCGAGCTGCGCCGGTCGACCTGCACGCCCTCCGCGTTGCGCACGCTCAGCGTGACCGGGTACCCGGTGGTGGCCCCGATCGACCCCTTGATGCCGACCAGGCGGTCCTGGGTGATCATGCCCTGCGGGTCGCCGATCATCGAGGTCTGCTTGTACGAGCCGATGATGCCCGTGGCGTCGGGCACGATCAGCGCCGCGCTCGCGTTGGCCAGGCCGAGGGTGGTCTTGCCGGCGAAGTCCATCGGGTGCCCGAACGCCCAGACGTCGGTGCCGCACATCGCGGTCACCGTGCCCACGGCGCCGATCATTCCGTCACCGGTGCTGTACACCGCGGCGATGTTGCCGCCCACCACGAGCGGCTGGTTCGCGGGCCCACCGGCCGCCTCGACGCCCACCGCGTTGAACGACTTGCTGCGCAGTCGCGCGGCCGCCTCGCTGCTGCCCTTGGGCATGCGTGACAGCAGCGCGTTGGTGAGCTTGGTGCCCTGCGTCGAGGTGACCGCCACGTTGGCCAGCGACACCTGGTGCATCGCGGTGCCGCCGTTCAGGGCGGCACTCTGCGCCGCGGTCGTGCGACCCTCGGCCCGGTTCAGGTTCTGCTTGTCGACCCGGACGGTCACGGGTGCGTCCGCGAGCGTCGAACCGATGGTCTTCATGTACTCGGCCGGGGTGACGCCGGCCACGGGCAGGTTGTCGTAGTTCAGGCTGTACGAAACCGCGCCGATCAGGGCACCGTCGCTGGAGTACACCGGTGAGCCCGACATGCCCGCCCAGATGCCGGCCGGCTTCAGCCCTCCCGTGCCGTCGATCACCGGGCTGCTGAGCTGAAACAGCAGCATGTCTTTGCCTTTGCCCAAGCCGTCGGCCACATAGCCGATGTAGCTGCCGGTGAATCCGGTGGGCGTGGTGCCGTTGACCACGCTCGTGCCGGTGACGGGGGTGCCGGCGGGGTACGCCTCGACGTCGGCCACGGCCGCCATCGGAGTGCTGCCGTCGGCGCAGAACGCCGTGGTGGCCGCCCGGGCGGGCGTGGTGGCCGCAGCCAGGCCGGTGGCGGTCAATGCCGCTACCGCAAGGGTCGATACGCCTGCGCGCAGGCATGATCGAACGGTGGGTTGACGCATGGGGTACATCGCTCTCTACTCGTCGGCCGAAGCCGCGACGGGCCGGGGTCGGGGGTGCGATTATCGAAAGCGCTTCCCGGTCGTCATTCTCCTGCACCTAATGTGCCCCCAGCCGGCTCACAGACAACGCCGCGCCACAATCTTCAGCAACTCTTCAGAAACCGACGCCCGTTAGGCTGCCCGTCATGACCGACGCCTGGCGCTGGGCGCAGCGCAACCCGAGCGCCGTGCTGCTGTACGTGCAACTGGGCGGCCTTCTGCTCTACCCGTTTCTCGAGGGGCCCAGCGACAAGCTCGGCACCCTGGTGCTGTCGCTGTTCGGCCTGGTGGTGCTCGGCCTGGCGGTCGCCGCCGTGCGGGCCACGCCGTCGCTCACCTGGGTGGCAGTGCTGATCGGCGTGCCCGCCGTGGCGCTCACCTTCGTGGACGTGTTCAGCAACAACGCCCAGCCGTGGCATTCGATCAGCGACCTGTTTCACGCCGCCTTCTACGCCTACACGCTGGTCGCGCTACTGCGCTACATGTTCGCCGACGAGCACGTGACCACCGACGAGCTGTACGCGATCGGCGCCACGTTCACCATCGGCATCTGGCTGTTCGCCTACATCTACTCGATCTGCCAGACCCTGGTGCCCGACTCGTTCGCCGCCTACGGCGTGGACGGAGGCCAGCGCACCTGGTTCGAGCTGCTGTTCCTGTCGTGCACCACCATGACCTCGACCGGCTTGTCGGACGTGATTCCGGTGAAGCCGCACGCCCGCTCGCTGGTGATGATCCAGCAGATCGCGGGCATGCTCTACCTGGCCATGGTGGTGGCCCGCATCGTCGGGCTCACCTTCAAGCGAGGTCGGGTCGCACGCTAGAGCTTGTCGCCGAAGCTGTAGGTGACCCGCGGGGTGGCCATCAGCTCGGCCACCGCCTCGCGCCAGGTCAGGTAGTGCGGCGTGGTCTTGTGCGCTTGCGTGGCCGCCTCGTCGACGTACTCCTCGTACAGAATGAAGCGGGTCGGGTCGTCCACCTGCTGCAGCAGGTCGAAGCGGGTGACGCCCGGCTCGTTGCGGCTCGCCTCGGCGTTGGCCAGCGACGCCGCGCGAAACGCTTCGATGCCGTTGTCGGTGACGTGCACGTTGCAGACCGTGGTGATCATCGGGTCGCCTCGACGAACCGCTCCAGCAGGTGCGGCCATTCGTTGAACTTGCCCCTGGCCTCGGCGTTCAGCTCGTTCCAGCCGTCATGCTCGAAGGTCATGCGGGTGCCTTCGTCCGACGGCACGAAGGTGGCCCGCACCACCGACGGCACGGTGCGGTCTTGCGCCAGAGTGAAGCTGAAGGCGACCTTGGCGGGCGGATCCCACGCGATCACCTCGCCCCAGTCGTGCTCGGAGCCGTCGCTATGCCGTTCGGTGATCTGGCCGCGCATGCGCGGGTCGATGGTCACCGACGTCAGGGTCTCGGGGTTGCCGCTGTACTGGGGATCCCACCACTCGCCGATGCGGCTGGTGAAGACCTCGAAGGCGTGGTCGGGGGTGCAGGTCAGGGTGAGCTCATGCACGATCGGGCTGGTGTCCATGAGCCGATCCTTCCACGATGCGGCCCAGAATGGAGGGGTGTCGACCGGTCCCTCTTTCTGGCGCGGCACCGAATCGGGGGCCGAGATCGCCGTGGCCGGCTCGGTGGTGGTCAAGCGGCACCGGCCCGGCACCCCGCTGACCGAACGGCTGGCCCTGGCCGCCGACCACCCCGCGTTCGTGCCGCCGCTGCGGTCGACGCCGCTCACCGATGCCGACGGACGCCCCGTCACCCTCTGGCCGCGGGTGCCCGTGCTCGACCCGAACGACGCCGAGCACCCCTGGGTCGAGGCCGCGAGGCTGCTGGCCCGGCTGCACCTGAGCCCGGCACCGGCGGGACTGCCCCGGCATGGATGGGCGCAGCGGCTGGCCCGGGTGCGCAACCGGGCGCCCGCCGAGTTGGTTCCGCTCGCCGACCGGCTGCTGGCCCAGTTGGCTGCGCGGGCCGAGCCCGCCCGGCTGGTGCACGGCGACTGGCACCTCGGCCAACTCGGCCACTGGACGGACGGCTGGCGGCTGATCGACATCGACGACGTCGGCCTGGGCGACCCCGCCTGGGACCTGGCTCGTCCGGCGGGGTTCTGGGCGGCCGGACTGCTGCCCGACGACGACTGGGACGCCTTTCTCGACGCCTACCGGGCGGCCGGCGGCCCGGCGGTGCCGCGGCACGGCGACCCGTGGCCGGTGCTCGACCTGCCGGCCCGCTGCGCCGTGCTGGTCGCCGCGGTGCACAGCGGGGGCACAGCCGACGCACTGGTCGAGGCTTGCCGCCGGATGGCACAGTGAAAACATGACCAGCCAACCGAACGACCCGCTGCCCCGCTACGAGCCGTACCAGGCCGGGGGCGCGGCACCAGCCGGCTACACCTGCCCCAAGTGCGGCGGCAGCATGCGCACGGTTGACCGCAACGGCATTCACATCGAGCAGTGCTTGAACTGCCGCGGGGTGTTTCTCGACTTCGGCGAACTCGAGAACATCACCCGGCTGGAGGCCCGCTTCGTGGCCTCGCCGCCCCCTCAGCCGGGGTACGGTTACGGGCCCGACTGGGGTCATCGCGGCGGCAAGCACTACCGGCGAGGCGGCCTGGGCGGGCTGTTTTTCAGCAGTTGAGGCATTACCGCGGCTGCTGAGGTATCATCGCCGCACCCAGCGGCACCTGTGGGTTGTTCAATCGCCCAGCAGGAGGCCCAGATGTCCCGCGTTCGTCGTGCCCTGATCGTCGCAACCGCCATCGGTCTCGCGGTGCCCATGCTTCACCTGACGGCTCCCACCAGCGTCGCCGCCACCGGCTGCAATCCTGACAACGCGGTCGCCGGCGACCTGAACTCCGACGGCGTCGCCGACGTCGTGGTCGGCGTGCCCGACTACGACGGCGAGCGCGGCGCCGTCGACATCGCCTTCAGCGACGGCACCCGCAGCTTTCGCACAGCCGCCAGCCTGGGCCTCACCTCGAACCCCGGCGACCGGTTCGGCGAATCGGTGGCCACCGCAGACGTCGACAACGACGGCTGCGACGATCTGGCCGTGGGCGCGCCCGGCTACGACTCGAGCAAGGGTCGGGTGAGCCTGCTGTTCGGCCGCACCGACCACACGCTCGCCATGGGCAGCACTCTCACCGGAACCGCCGCCCACGGCAGCTTCGGCGCCCAGGTGCTGCTGCTGACCACCGAGAAGCTGACCGCCACCGGTTACGTGCGCACCGGGCAGCAGCTCGTCGCGTCGGCGCCCACCGCCGACGACGGCAGCGCCTGGGAAGCGGGCCAGGTGGTCGTGCAGCCGCTCACCAGCAGCGGCGCCCTCGGCAGCGGCAAGGTGACCATCACGCAGAACTCGCCGGGCGTACCCGGCAGCTCAGAGAACGGCGACCGGTTCGGCACCGCGCTGGCCGGCCAGGGCCGGGCCATCGTGATCGGTACGCCCAACGAGGCCGTCGGCACCCGCAGCAACGCCGGCTCTGTGACGATGCTGTCGGCCACGGACGCCGCACCCACCACGTTCGCCGGCGTCGGCGTCACCCAGAACTCGGCAGGAGTGCCCGGCACGGCCGAGAGCGGTGACCGGTTCGGCGAGGCGGTCGCCTACCGCGACCACTATGTGCTCGTCGGTGTGCCGGGCGAAACCATCGGCTCGGCCACGTACACCGGCCAGGTGCACGTGCTCAACTTCAACCCGGCCACCCGCACGGTGAAGTCGCTGCGCGCCGTCAACCAGAACACCGCCGGCATTCCGGGTGCCAACGAGACCGGCGACTGCTTCGGCTCGTCCGTCGCCCTGGGCGTCAACACCGTCGACCAGTTGAGCGCCGTCGTCGGTGCACCAGGCGAGGCCATCGGCAGCGTGCTCGGCGCCGGCGCGGTGACCATGTTCCGGGCCAACAAGGCCGGCGGCTTCGCCTGGTCGGTACGGCAGGGCGACGGCTACATCGCGGGCACCCCCGAGGCGGCCGACCACTTCGGCGCCACCGTCTCGGTGCTGGGCGGCGACCTGGCCGACGGCGAGTCGATGGTCGACGGCGTGGTGATCGGAGCCCCCGGCGAAGACATCGGCACCATCAACGACGCCGGTTCGGTCACCTGGACCCGCAGCACCGACGTCTGGAACTCGCTGCTGCTCGAAGACACCGGTGCGGTCGACCCGCCCGCCGACACCCACTTCGGCGCGACGCTCGCCACACCCTGACCCACCCACCCCTGTGGGAGACATCGTGCGGTGCGGCAACCATGCCGCACCGCACGTCTCCGTCGGCGCTTCGCCGCCGTGTTACCGTCGGGCCCATGAGGGCACGGCTGGCGGCAACCGCGTTGACGCTGATCGCGCTCGCGGGCTGCTCGGGTTCACCCAGCAGCGAGCAGAGCACCCCGGCCCCCCAGCCGAGCGCCACCGGCCTCGCGCAGCAGCCCTCGGTCAAGGGCACGGTGGCCACGAACAAGAAGACCCCGTTGTCGCTGCGTGAGCAGCCCACCACGTCCAGCGCCCGGCTGATCCGCATTCCGCACAAGACCGTCATCACCATGGCCTGCAAAACCATCGGCGACACCGTCAGCAACGGCGTCAAGGCCTCGAACGTGTGGAACAAGGTCACCTACAAGAAGAAGACCGGGTACGTGGCGTCCGTCTTCGTCGACGGAGGCGACTCGGCGGCTCTGAGCATCTGCCAAGAGAAGACGAGCCAGCCGTCCACAACGGCCACGACCCGGCCGCCCAACGTCGAGCAGGCCATCGTCAAGGCCGCCCGCAGCCAGCGCGGCATCGCCGAGAAGAAGAACAACTGCAACCCCTACGGCGGCTGCATGCCGTGGTCGTCGCTGTTCGCCACCTGGGCCTGGAACAAGGCCGGCAACGTGGTGCCCAAGTTCTCGTTCTCGGGCGACCTGTACGCCTGGGGCGCCATGCACAACCGGGCGCACCTGGGCACCGACGGCGTCGGGCCGGGCGACCTGGTGCTGTTCGGCACCGCGCCCGACACGCCCAAGACGTCCACCGGGGTCGCCATCGTCACCGAGGTGCTGGCCGACGGCAGGCTCAAGGTGATCGGCGGCGACTACAAGGGCACCGTGGCTGAGCGAACCGTCGCCCTCAAAGGCATCTATGGGTGGGTCGACGCTTAGCCCTTAGACTCTCCCCCGAGTCGAGGAGGAGTGGATGCGGTTCGAGTTCGTGCCGGGCGGCAAGTCCACCATCGGCGTGGAGTGGGAACTCGCTCTGGTCGATGCAGACACCCTTGAACTCGCGCCGCGCGCGCAACGTGTGCTCGACGGCGTGGACGACCCCAAGGCCGGCCCGATTCGCCGCGAGTACCTGACCGGCATGATCGAGCTGGTCACCGGCGTGCACCATCGCGTCGACGAGGCCGTGGACGAACTGCGCGGCCACCTGCGGCACGTGCAGAACCTGGCCGGCGACGACACCCGGCTGTTGGGCGCAGGCGCGCACCCGATCTCGAAGGCCGCCGAGCAGCAGCACTTCGGTTTCTGGCGCTACAACGTGGTGGCCGACCGCAACGGCTACTGGGGCCGGCAGATGGCGATCTTCGGCACCCACATTCACGTCGGCATCGACCACCGCGACAAGGCGCTGCCGATCACTTACGGCCTGGCCCGGTTCTCGCCGTACTTCATCGCGCTCACCGGGTCGTCGCCGTTCTGGGAGGGCGTCGACTCGGGCTACGCGTCACAGCGCACCATGATCTTTCAACAACTGCCCACCAACGGCCTGCCCTACCCGATGGACGGCTGGGACGAGTTCGAGCACTACGCCACCGAACTCGAAGAGGCCGGCATGATCACCGCACCCAACGAGATTCGGTGGGACGTGCGGCCGTCCACGTTCGGCACGATCGAGAACCGGGTGCTCGACTCGGTGCCCACGTTCGCCGAACTGGGTGCGATGACTGCGCTCACCCAATGCCTGGCCGAGTACATGTCGCGCGAGTTGGACGACGGCCGCGCGATCGCCCGGCTGCCGATGTGGTTCATGAAAGAGAACAAGTGGCGGGCCGCCCGCTACGGCCTCGACACCGACGTGGTCACGCCCCGGGTCGGGCAGAAGCTGCGGCCCATGCGCGAGGGCATTCTCGACTGGCTCAACCGGCTCGAGCCGATCGCCGCCGAACTGCACTGCGCCGACGAGCTGGCCTTCATCAACGACCTGCTCGAGCATGGCCCGAGCTACCTGCGGCAGCGCGCCGCGGGCGGCCCCGAGCAGGCGCTGCGTCAGTTGGTGGACTCCACCGGCGCCGACCGTCCGACCTGGGGCTAACCTTCTCGCCGTGAAACCGTTCGTGCTGCTGGCCACCCGCGACCACGACAAGGCTGCTCGTGACGAGTACGAGTCGGTGCGGCTGCACGCCGGCCTGGCGCCCGACGAACTGGTGCACCTGCGCGTCGAGGCGGGGCCGCTGCCGCGGCTGCATCTCGAGGACTACTCGGGCGTGCTGCTGGGCGGCAGCCCGTTCAACATCTCAGACGCGGTGAAGAGCGACCTGCAACTGCGCATCGAGAGCGACATTCGCAACGTGGTCGACCACATCGTCGCGGCCGACTTTCCGTTTCTGGGCATGTGTTACGGCATCGGCACCGTGACGGTGCACCTGGGCGGCACGGTCGACCGCACCTACGGCGAAGGCCTGGGCGCGATCGAGGTGCGGCTCACCGAGGCGGCCGCCGGCGACCCGATTCTGAACGGCATTCCGCAGTCGTTCTACGCGTTCGTCGGCCACAAGGAGGCCTGCAACGGAGTGCCGCCGGGCGCGGTGCTGTTGGGCGCGGGTCAGGCCTGTCCGGTGCAGATGTACCGGTACGGCAGCAACGTGTACGTCACCCAGTTTCACCCCGAGCTCGACATCGAGTCGCTGGCGCAACGCATGCAGATTTACCGCAACGCCGGCTATTTTCACCCCGACGACTACGACATTCTGATCGAGATGGCCCGCAACTCGGGCGTGCGCGAGTACCCGCACCTGCTGCTGCGCAACTTCGTTACCCGGTACGCGACCGACTGAAGCAGCACGTCGTCACACGCGGTGTGTCTGGTAGGCCCACATCGCGATCTCGACCCGGTTGCGCACGCCCAGCTTGGCCATCAGTGCGGCCACGTGGGTTTTGACGGTGGTCAGGCTGATGAACAACTCCTGGGCGATCTCGGCGTTGGTGCCGCCCTTCGCCACCAGCACCAACACTTCTTCTTCGCGCGGGGTCAGCCGGTCGACGGGTTGGCTGACTGGTCCTGGCGCACGGTCGACGAGGGTCGCCAACAGCCGTGGGGTGACGCTGGGGGCGATCAGCGCCTCACCGTCGGCGGCGGCCTGAATGGCCTGAATCAGCAGCGCTGGGCCCGCATCCTTGAGCAGGAATCCGCGCGCCCCGGCGCGCACTGCCCCGAGCACGTAGTCGTCGGAGTCGAAGGTGGTGATCACCACGACCGCAACCGGGTCGGCGACGCCGGGCCCGGCCAGCCGCCGGGTCACCTCGACGCCGTCGAGCCCCGGCATGCGAATGTCTATCAGCAGCACGTCGGGGCGAAGCCTGGTGACCAGCTCGATGGCGGCCAGCCCGTCGGCTGCCTCACCGACGACCTCGAAATCGGGGTGCGCGTTCACGATCATCACCAGCCCGGTGCGCACCAGATCCTGGTCGTCGACCACAACCACCCGAATGCTCACGTGAGCCCCCGCGCCGGCAGGACGGCCTCGACCACCCAGCCGCGGTCGGCACCGGGTCCGGCCCGCAACGACCCGCCCAGCATGAGTGCCCGTTCCGTCATGCCAGGCAGCCCGAAACCGTGCTCTACGCCCGCCCGTGACGCGGGCAGCCCGTCATCGACGACCCGCACCCGCACCACGTCGCCCTCGGCCCGCACCTCGATCACGACCCGGGTCGCGTTGCGTGCGTGGCGCAGAGCATTCGTCAGTGCCTCTTGCGCGATCCGGTAGACGGCGGCGTCCACGGCGGGCGGCAACCCGGCAAGGCTTCCCGTCAGCGACACTTCCACCGCCGGCGTGCTGTCTGAGCGAACCAGGCCAGTCAGCGCGGTGACGCCCAACCGCGGCGCGTAGGCGTCCGCCTGATCATCGCGCAGCACCCGCACCATGGCACGCATCTCTGCCAGGGTCAGCGACGCCTCGGACTCGATCGCCGCGAAGATTCCGGACGCCTGATCGGGTTGGGTGCCCACCACCACACCGCCGGCCTGCGCCTGCACAGCGATGGCCGACACGTGGTGGGCAACGGTGTCGTGCAGCTCGCGAGCGAGCGCCAACCGCTCGTGATTGCGGACGGCCCGCTGCTGGCGATCCCACAGCGCAGCTCGGTAACGAAACACCGCCGCGAAGGCAACGAACAGCAGCAGCAACAGCACGCTGCCGATCACCTCGGCCGGGCCCGCCGAGGTGACAGACAGGCCGAATCCGGCGCTGATGGCCACACAGACCAGGCCCAGCACGATCTCTCGGCCCGAACCCCAGCGCACCAACGAGTACAGCAGGATCAGCACGGCCATCATCGAGTACAGGCCGATCTCGTCTGTCGCCGTCGCCCAGGCCAGGGCAGACAACAGCCCCGCGACAGCAAAGCCGATCACACACATCAACAGTGGACGGTTCCGGCGCCAGACCAGGGCTGGCATCAGCGCCACAGCCAGCCCGGTGACGAACGGTTGCCCCACCAGGCCGGGCCGGGCGATGCCTTCGATCAGTGCGGCGATTGCCAACACACCCACCAGCAGCCAATCCAGGCGACCGATGGGCGGCGGGTCTGCCGGCCGGGGCTCGCCCCAGATCGAGTGCCACACAGCAGTCACCGGTTCAGCGTAGAGCCACCGGTATCGCGTCCCGCCCGGCCGCGTCCGTCGATGCCGGCGAGGTGCGGGGCCACGTCCAGGCAGAGCGCAGAATGAACGCGAGCACGAGCAGTTCGACGGCGAGCCCGAGCCCGTAGTAGAACAGCCACTCCCCGCCGGCCAGGTTGAACGCCATGTACGGAATCAGCAGGGTGGCCACCACGAGGTTCGTGACGCGGTTGGCTCGGGCGGGCAGTGTCGCAGAGAGCAGGATCATCAGGGTCGGGAGCACCGTGGCCGCCAGAGCACTGGCAGCGAAGGTCTCGGTGATCTCGAAAGTGAAGACCTTGCCGTTGAGGATGTCGTCGACCATGCCCGGCTTGTACAGCCCGAGCAGGTCGACGTAGACGTACAGGAACATGAAGCTCGTCCAGGCTGCTGCGAGTTTCGACTGGATGGGAACTTCGCGGCTCTGAAACGGGTTGTCGGTCTTGGTTGCCATGTGCAATCGCCTTCGTTGAGTTGGATCGGTTGCACCAGGATGGCTGGCTGCGGCCCCTGAACCATCCCCCATGCGGCCCGACTCGACTCGTCCGAAAGAACGACCTCGGCGGCCTTCCTGCCGGCCGTCCCGACTGAGAGATGGCGGGCCAAGGCCCCCAATCCGAGTCCGACATCTCGGTGAGCGCCGGTACTTGTTGGGGCGAGGTCGTCCGTCACATGACGACCGATTTCGCGACTCGCACGCCTGCTGAGGCCGACTGGCCCCAGAATCGGTCGTCATTTCACGAGCGAACGTTCGGACGACCGCCGCTGGTCGAGCATGTCGAGACCTCTGTCGTCGCGGTGGAACCCAGCGCACTCGCCACCCCGGCGGAAGCCGGGATCTCACCACCGCGCACCTCAAGACGGAGATCCCGACTCGTCGGGATGACGGTCACCAGCAGGACGCCCAGCCGCCAGAGCGTCACCACCAAGAGGGGTTCGACCAGCTCAGCCAACGGAATCGTTCAAGGCACGACGAGGTCGTCGTACTCGGGGTGCCGCTTCAAGAACGTGACCACGAACGGGCAGGTGGCCCGCACCTTCCACGTGCCGGCGGCCCGCACCTGGTCGAGCGCACCCTTCACCAACGTGGTGCCGAGCCCTCGTCCGTTGTAGGCAGGCGACACCTCGGTGTGGTCGAAGTCGGCCACGCCGTTGCTCAGGTCGTAGTGCGCGACGCCGGCCAGTGCGCCGTCGACATGAATCTCGAAACGTGACTTTCGCGCGTTGTGCTCGACGGTTTCACCCACAGGGTGAGTATACGAATCGGGCCGTGGTGGGGTTGAGTAGGGCAATGATCCGATTTCAGGACGTGTGCAAGTCGTACCCCGACGGCACCGAGGCCGTGCGCGACTTCACTCTCGAGGCGCCCACGGGCAAGACCACCGTGCTGGTCGGATCGTCCGGCTGCGGCAAAACCACCCTGCTGCGCATGGTGAACCGCATGGTCGACCCGACCAGCGGTGCGGTGTGGATCGACGACGAGAACGTGGCGGACGTTCCACCGGTGCCGTTGCGCCGGCGGATCGGGTACGTGATGCAGAACGCGGGCCTGCTGCCGCACCGCAAGGTGATCGACAACATCGCCACCGTGCCGCTGCTGAACGGCGTGCCGAAGGCGCAGGCGCACGCCCGGGCGGCCGAACTGATGGAGCTGGTCGGGCTCGAGGCCCGCCAGGCCAACCGCTACCCCGACCAGCTCTCGGGCGGCCAGCAGCAGCGGGTCGGCGTGGCCCGCGGGCTCGCCGCCGACCCCAACATTCTGCTGATGGACGAACCGTTCGGCGCCGTCGACCCGTTGGTGCGGGCCGACCTGCAGGCCGAACTGCTGCGCATTCAGCGCGAACTCGAGAAGACGATCGTGTTCGTCACCCACGACATCGCCGAGGCGTTGGCCCTCGGCGACCAGATCGTCATTCTGGCCAAGGGTGCCCGCATCGCGCAGGCCGGTACTCCGCAGCAGGTGGTGGCCGAGCCGGCGGACGACTTCGTGGCCGACTTCCTGGGTCTCGGCCGCGGCACCCTCGACCTGCACCTGCGCGAGACCCCGACCGGCACTCTCGTGGTGGACGGCCACGGACGTCCGGCCGGCCGGCTGGTGGAGCCCGGCTGATGACCTGGGTGCTCAACAACCTCGAGCTGATCGGGTCGCGCACGCTGTCGCACCTGCTGCTCGCGATTCCGGCGATCGTCGCCTCGTTCGTGCTGGCGCTGCCGCTGGGCTGGGTGGCCAACCGGTACCGCTGGTCGCGGGCCACCCTGCTGACCGCCGCCGGCCTGCTGTACGCGATTCCGTCGCTGCCGCTGTTCGTGGTGTTGCCCTCGGTACTCGGCTTCGGGGTGCGCGACCGCATCAACGTGATCGTGGCGCTCACCCTGTACGGCCTGGCGCTGATGGTGCGCTCGGCCGCCGACGCCCTGGCGTCGGTCGGCATGCCGGTGGTGCTGTCGTCCACAGCTCTGGGCTACTCGGCCGCCGGACGGTTCTTCGCCGTCGAGCTGCCACTGGCCGGCCCGGTGCTGCTGGCCGGGCTGCGGGTGGTGTCGGTGAGCACGATCAGCCTGGTGACGGTGAGTTCGCTGCTGGGCGTCGACAACCTGGGCCTGCTGTTCGTGGACGGCTTTCAACGCGGCATCATCGCCGAGGTGCTCACCGGCATCATGGCCACCGTCGCTTTGGCGCTGATCGTGGACGGTCTGCTGGTGCTGGCCGGCCGAGCGCTGATGCCCTGGACGAAGGCGCGCCGATGAACTACTTCAGCCAAGCCATCGCCTGGATCGCCGACCCCGCCAACGCGAGTGGGCCGAACGGGGTATGGGCCCGGTCGTGGGAGCACCTGTGGTACACGATTCTGGCGGTCGTGCTGGCGTCTGTGATCGCCATTCCGCTGGGCTACCTGGTGGGCCACACCGGACGCGGACGGGGCCTGGTGGTGGCGTCGTCCGGCGCAGCCAGGGCGCTGCCCACGCTGGGCGTGGTCACCCTGGTGGGCCTGGTGCTGGGCGTCGGCCTGATCGCGCCCATGGTGGCGCTGGTGCTGCTGGCCGTGCCTTCGGTGCTGGCCGGGGCCTACGCCGGCATCGAGGCGATCGACCCCCGCACTGTGGACGCCGCCCGCGCGATGGGCATGTCGGAATGGCAGATTCTCACCCGGGTCGAGATGCCGCTGGGCTTGCCCCTGCTGATCGGCGGACTACGCTCGGCCACCCTGCAGGTGGTCGCCACCGCCACTCTGGCCGCCTATGTGGGGGCAGGCGGCTTGGGACGCTTCCTGTTTCTCGGCCTGAAGACGCAGGATTACCCACAGATGCTGGCCGCCGCCCTGCTGGTGGTGGTACTGGCACTGATTCTGGAAGGAGTGTTCGAGATCTCAGAACGCGTGACGGCGCGCCGTCTGCACACCCACTGATCGACGAAACCCCCACCGAGAGGACCCCTCTGACCATGAAGACCCGTTTCGCTGCCCTCGTGGCGGCCGGCGTGCTGGCGTTGAGCGCCTGCTCGTCCTCGAATCCGTTGGGCTCGGCGAGCCCGGCGGCGTCCGGCTCGTCCAGTGCGGCCGGCAGCACCACGCTGGTGGTCGGCTCGCAGCAGTACTACAGCAACGAGATCATCGCCGAGCTGTACGCGCAGGCGCTGGAGCACGGCGGCTACACGATCACCCGGCAGTACCAGATCGGGCAGCGCGAGGTGTACCTGCCCGAGTTGCAGGGCGGCAAGATCGACGTGTTTCCCGAGTACTCCGGCAACCTGCTGCAGTACCTCGACAAGAACGCCACCGCCAAGACCGGCGACGAGGTGATGGCGGCCCTGCCCGCTGCCCTGGGCAGCGGCCTGCGACCGTTGACCGCGTCGCCGGCCACCGACCAGGACAGCTACAACGTCACCAAGGCCAACGCCGACAAGTACGGCCTGGCCAGCATCGCCGACCTGTCGAAGGTGGGTGACTCGCTCAAGGTGTGCGCCAACTCCGAGCTCGCCAAGCGCCCCTACGGACCCCCCGGGCTCAAGAACGACTACGGGCTGAACCTCGAGGTGATTCCGGTTGAGGACTCGGGCGGCCCGCTGACGGTCAAGGCGCTCAAGGACGGCAAGTGCGACACCGCCGACATCTACTCGGCCGACCCGTCCATCGCCGCCAACGAACTGGTGACGCTGACCGACCCGAAGGCGCTGATTCTGCCGCAGAACGTGGTGCCGGTGGTGAGCGCGAAGGTCGACGAGAAGGCCGCCGCGGTGATCGACAAGGTGAGTGCTGCATTGACCACCGACGAGTTGGTGGGGCTGAACGCATTGAGCGTGAACAAGCAGCAGAGCTCGAGCGAGATCGCCAAGACCTGGCTGACCGGCAAGGGGCTGCTCGGCTGACCCGCCGTCCCGGCTTACGCCGGGATCTCCCAACCGCTCCACGTTCGGGCTTGTCGAGACCCAGTGGTCTCAACAAACTCGACCGTCGACGGGCTCAACCGACGACGAGCTCGCAGAACGACTCGTAGTGGTCGGCGGTGTAGAACCACACCGCCGGCTCTGCGCCCAGCTTGGCCTGGCCCCCGGTGATCAGTCGCCGGGGGCCGGGAAAGCGTTCGCCCGGCGCCTCGACGGTGTATTCGCGGTAGTAGCCGCTCGGTTTGCGGGGCAGCAGCCGCTCGTAGTTGCCGAACGTGCCCCCGTCGTCGCGCGGGCGCAGGTAGGGGCCGTTGTTGCGCACCGCGGCGACGGTGTCGTCGACCTCGGCCGGCACATGGGTGCACACTGGCAGCCCCGAACTCGAGGTGGGCGCGGTGCGGCTCGGGGTGGCGATGACGGGCTTGGTCTCGGCCGTGGTCGGACTACCCGGACGACCACCCGACGCCCAGACGATCAGCCCGGCGAGCACGACCAGCACCAGGCCGACCACCAGCAGAGTGCGTTGCCGGGTCGGACTCATGACGCGTAGCCCTCGATCAAGACCAGGGTCTCGAACAGCCGGTCGTCCGGGTCGTCGCCCTCGCCCTGCCACAGCCGGTCGGACGCGTTCGCCAGCACCTCGACGAGGCGAAACCAGCCCCTCTCGTCGTCGAGCATCAGCTGCTCGGGGTGGCTCCAGGCCAGCACCAGGCGGGGTGCGTCCGGCCAGTAGCGGGCCAGATCGCCCAGGCTGTCGGCGAGGGCGTCCAGGTTGCGGCCCGCACTGGCGGGCAAACGCAGCGCCGTGGCCAGGGCGGCCTGCGCGGCGCGAAAGCGGCTCACCCCCTGGGTGTCGAGCGCCACCACCGTGTAGCCGGCGTCCTGGCACCCCGCGAGCAACTCGGGGCGTCGGCTCGCATCGGCGAAGAGCATGCGCTGGCCGTCCAGCCCCAACTCGTCGGCCAGACAGGTCCAGGCTGCGGTCACTGGTCGAGAATGCGGTCGAGCGGCACCCGGCGATCGGGCGCGGGCTCGTCGGTGCCCTTGCGCACCACCAGCACGTCGCAGGGGGCGTGCTCGACGACCTGGTTCGACACCGAACCCATCAGCAGACCCTTGAACCCGCCCATGCCTCGCGTGCCCACCACGAGCAGCCGTGCGTTCACCGCTGCCTTGAGCAACTCTCGTCCGGCCGGGCCGTGGGGCGTTTCGAGAATGACCTTCACGTCGGGAAACTCGGCCGCGATCGGGTCGACCTCTTTGGCCAGCCGTTCGCGCACCACGGCCTCGAAGTCGTCGGCGGGGGGCACGTAACCGGGCGACCAGGTGGACGGGCGCGGCGCGGTGCTGATCGACCAGGCGCGAATCACCCGCACCTCGGCCTTGAGCTTGTCGGCGAGCCAGAGTGCCTTGCGCAACGCCAGCCGGGCGAAGTCAGAACCGTCGTTGCCGACCACGATGGGCAGTTGAGTGGCGTCCATGCACCGACTCTAGTGCGTGGGACGCACCCGAGGGCTTGGCCGCGTGTGATGAGCTAACAGCATGAGCGACACCCCCGTCATCGACGTTCGCGACTTTCGCATGAGGTTCGGCGAGCAGGTCGTGATCGACGACCTGAGCTTCGAGGTACGCCCCGGCGAAACATTCGGGCTGTTGGGCTCGAACGGCTCGGGCAAGACCACCACCATTCGCGCCCTGCTGGGCATCTACACCCCCACCGCCGGCACGCTGCTGGTCGAGGGCCGACGGTTCGACCCTGCCCAGGGATCGCGATTGGGGTACCTGCCCGAAGAGCGCGGGCTGTACCGCAAAGAGTCGGTGCTGGACGTGATGACCTACTTCGGCCAACTCAAGGGCCAGACCCGAGACGCGGCGTCCGGCTGGTCTCGGGAATACCTGGGCCGGGTCGGCCTGGCCGATCACGCCAAGGTGCGGGTCGACAAGCTGTCGGGCGGGCAGCAGCAGAAGGTGCAGTTGGGCGTCACGATCATGAACTCGCCCAGCATTCTGATTCTCGACGAGCCCACCAAGGGCTTCGACCCGGTGAACCGCCGGCTGTTGATGGACCTGGTCGACGAGCAGCGCCAGCAGGGTTCGACGGTGGTGATGGTCACCCACCAGATGGACGAGGTCGAGCGGCTCTGCGACCGCATTCTGCTGCTCAAGGACGGCCGCGCCGAGGCCTACGGCACGGTCGCCGAGGTGCAGGACGCGTTCGGCGGACGGCGCCTGCGGCTCACCTTCAGCGGCACCCTGCCCCAGTCGCCGAACTACCGGGTCGAGGTGAGCGAACGCAACTACGCCGAACTCGATCTGCCCGACGGCGTCGAGCCCAACCTGGTGATTCGCGAACTGCTCGACGCGGGCGTGCAGTTGCGCGGCTTCGAGTCGGCGCGGGTGTCTCTCGAAGAGATCTTTCTCAAGGTGTACGGCGAGCAAGAGGCGGCGGCATGAAGCGGCACAATCTGGGCACCGTGATCCGGTTCGAGTTCACCCGCACCGTGCTGAAGCCGAAGTTCTGGCTGATCTCACTGTCGGTGCCGCTGCTGATCGCCGTCGTGGTCGGGCTCGTCACGATCAGCAGCCAGGCCACCGCCAACCGCGCCGACAGCCAAGACAAGCAGACGGTCAGCTTCACCTACACCGACGCGTCCGGGCTGGTCGACGCGGCGGTGGCCGCAGCGGCCGGGGGAAGCCCGGTGACCGACGCCCCCGCGGCGCGAGCAGCCGTGGTGGCCGGCACCTCGCAATGCCACGTCGACTACCCCGAAGACCCGCTGAGCCAGCCGATCGCGGTGCAGGGTCAAGACCTCGGGTTGTTCGACTCGGGCCGCTACAGCGCGGTGGCGTCGTCGGTGTTCAGCCAATCGGTGGCAGCCCGCATCGGCGACCCCAAGCTGGCCGCTCTGGCGGTGAACGAGCCGGACGTCGAACTCGTCACCTACGCCGCAGGCACCCGCACCGCGGGGTTCGCCGGGGTGATCGTTCCCGGGCTGTTTCTGGTGCTGTTCTACATGGCGGTGCTGATGTTGGGTAACCAGATGCTCAACGTGACGCTCGAAGAGAAAGAGAACCGGGTCACCGAGATGATTCTCACCACGATGAACCCCACCACGATGATCGTCGGCAAGGTGATCGCCTTGGTGCTGATCGGCATCGTGCAAGGTCTGGTGGTGGCGATTCCGGCCGGCTTCGCGTTCAATCTGCTCACCAACGCAATCGGAGCCGTCCCGCCGACCGACGGCGCCGCGTCGCTGTTGGGCGTGCCGCTCGACCTGTGGCCCGCGCTGATCGGCTTCGCGTTGTTTCTGTTCAGCTTTCTGATGTTCACCGGGCTGCTGGTGGCCATCGGTGCGGTCATGCCGTCGGCAAAAGAGGCCGGCAACGCGTTCGGCGTGGTGGTGATGGCGATGTTCATTCCGCTGTACGCCGCCTCCCTGCTGGTCAGCGACCCGCACGGGGTGGTGTCGCAGGTGTTCACGTTCTTTCCGCTCACCGCTCCCGTGTCGGCGCTGCTGCGCAACGCCACCGGCGGGCTCTACTGGTGGGAAGCCGCGATCGCGCTGGTCATGCTGGCCGGCTTCGGCTGGCTGTTCCTGATGCTCGGGGTGCGGCTCTTTCGCACCGGGTCGATCAGCTACAGCAGCCGGGTGAAGATCGGTCGGGCGCTGGGGTGGGGCGGGCAACAGTGAGGTCGGACGAGCGCCGGTGGCGCCACGTTTTCGCCTCCGGTAGGCTTGGAGGCCTGCTCTTTATCGCGTTGTTCGCCACTAGAGCCGAAAGAATGAGCGTTGCGTAGCTTCGACACCGGAGGATTGCCATGACCGACCGCAAGGGCGTCAGCCCGGCCCAGCAGGCCGCGATCGCCCAGACCGAAACGTGGGGGGCGCACAACTACCTGCCGTTGCCCGTGGTGATCGACTCCGGCGAGGGCGCCTGGCTCACCGACATCGACGGCAACCGCTACCTCGACTTTCTGTCGGCCTACTCGGCGGTGAACTTCGGCCACGGAAACCCGGTGCTCACCCAGGCCGCGATCGACCAGCTCGCGAAGGTGACCATCACCTCGCGGGCGGTGTTCTCGGCGCCCTACGGCCCTTTCGTCAAGGCGCTGGCCGAGCTGTGCGGCAAAGACATGGTGCTGCCGATGAACACCGGCGTCGAGGCCGTCGAGTCGGGCATCAAACTGGCCCGCAAGTGGGGGTATGAGACCAAGGGCGTCGAAGAGCGGCACGCCAACATCATCGTGATGGCCAACAACTTTCACGGCCGCACCACCACGGTGATCTCGTTCAGCAATGACGAGACCGCGCGGCGCAACTTCGGCCCCTTCACCCCGGGCTTTCGCACCGTGCCGTACGGCGACGTCACCGCGATCGCAGACGAGATCGACGACAACACCGTGGCCGTGCTGGTCGAGCCGATTCAGGGCGAGGCCGGTGTGGTGGTGCCGCCGAAGAGCTTCTTGCCGGCCCTGCGCGAGCTGTGCACCGAGCGCAACGTGCTGATGATCGCCGACGAGATTCAGTCGGGCCTGGGCCGCACGGGTAAGACCTTCGCCTGCGAGCACAGCGGCGTGGTGCCCGACCTGTACCTGCTGGGCAAGGCGCTGGGCGGCGGCATTTTGCCCGTCTCGGCCGTGGTGGGCAACCGCGACATTCTGGGCCTGTTGCACCCGGGCCAGCACGGCTCCACCTTCGGCGGCAACCCGCTGGCGTCCGCCGTCGGCCTGGCCGCGGTCGAACTGTTGAAGACCGGCGAGTTGCAGCAGCGGTCGTCCGAGTTGGGCGAACACCTGCACAAGCGGCTGCGCACGCTGATCGGCAACGGTGTGGACGCCGTCCGGGGCAAGGGGCTGTGGGCCGGCGTCGACATCGACCCGTACCTCGGCACCGCCCGCAGCATCTGCTACAAGCTGCTCAGCCGCGGCGTGATCGCCAAGGACACCCACGAGAAGACCATTCGGCTCGCCCCGCCGCTGGTGATCACCGAAGCAGAGCTCGACCAGGCCATCGACGCCCTGGTGGACGCCCTGGCCGAAGCCCGCGCCGAGAAGGGCTGATCGCGTCACGTCGACGTAGCGTGCGGTGCCATCGATGCCGGCATCGGTGACCGGTGCCGCGAACCGTCACAGCTGACGTGAAATACCCCGGCACCAGTGACCCAAGCCGGCATCAGTCACCGGTGCCGGCATCGAATCAGCGCCGGCGCGTCAGCCAGATCACCAGCGCTGCCGCGCCCAGTAACAGCGCCACGCCGCCCCACAGCAACGGTTCGGTGCTGGTGGGCTGGGTAGTCGGTGCCGGTGTCGTCCGCCCCGCCGGCGTCGTCACGGTCGCTGCTGACGGCACCGCTACCGGCGTGTGCCCCTCGCCCAGCTCAGCGCGGTTCAACCGAACCGGGGCCGAGCAGAGGGTGGCGTTCAGCGCATCGTTGTCGCCGTGCGCGAAGACCGTGACGTGACCCTTGAGTTCAACGCCGCAACTGGCCTCGGACGCCGCCGAGCGCACCACCACGGTGGCCGGCAGGCTGCCCTTGTAGATCCTCGTCACCGCCACCGTGTATGCGATCGGTTCGTCCGACGAACCGGTGGACGGCTGGGTCGACGACACCACGTCGCCCTCGAACACCGCGGACGCCGTGCGCAACGCTTCGGCGGTGTCGACCTCGGCGCACGAGCACGCGCAGGCCACCTGGGCCGGCACCGCGGCCCCCACACCCAGCGCCACAAGCACAGACATGAGCAGCCGCAAGGACATGGATCGCATAAGCAATCATGCATCCTTGCGGCTGCTGTGTTGTGAATCGCCTACCCCCGAAGGCGATTCCAGGCACCTGGGTTCAGGCTTGCTTCACCGCCGAGATCTCGAACTCGAGGGTTACCTTCTCGCTGACCAGCACGCCACCGGACTCGATGGCGGCGTTCCAGGTGAGGCCCCAGTCTTTGCGGTTGACCACGACCGAGCCCTCGAAGCCGATGCGCTCGTTACCCCACGGGTCGATGACTGCGCCCTGGTATTCCAGCGGCACGGTGACCGAGTGGGTGGTGCCTTTGATGGTCAGGTCACCGGTGACGTCGACGGTGTCGCCGTCGATCGAGAAGTCGGTGCCCGTGAAGGTGATCTCGGGGTACTTCTCGACGTCGAAGAAGTCGGCCGAGCGAAGGTGCGCGTCGCGGCCCTCGCTGCGGGTGTTGATCGAGTCGGACTTGATGGTGACGCTCAGGCTGGACGCGGACGGGTTCGCGCCGTCGACGCTGGCCGTGCCGGTCACGTCGGTGAAGCTGCCGCGCACCTTGGTGACCATGGCGTGCCGGGCGACGAAGCCCAGCTGGCTATGGCTGGCGTCGAGCACGAACGTGCCCCTCAGGTCGGCCAGGGTGGCGGGGGTGGCTGCTGCGGTCATTCCGGGAACTCCTTCATGGGGCGGACTGTTTGAAATCTCAACTACATCTCCATCATAGACGCTTTGATTGATCTGTCAACCATCAATTCGCAACTAGTGGTTGGGCGCACTTGGCTAGGGTGGCGGCAGGCGGCGCGGCCCCAACGACTCCGGCGCCGTCGAAGGGAGCAGCCGTGAGTTCGGCCCAGTTCGTTCGAGACGACGTGCAGTGTGATCTTCCCCTGGCCCGGGCCAGCATGGGCAGCGACGGCTACGACGTCTCAAAACTGCTCGCCACAACGGGTGATGTCACCCTCGACGTGGGCTTCGGCAACACGGCGGCCTGCCGCTCGGCGATCACCTACATCGACGGCGACGCCGGCATTCTGCGCTACCGGGGCTACCCGATCGAGCAACTGGCCGAGCACTCCACCTTTCTCGAGACGTCCTACCTGGTGCTCTACGGCGAACTGCCCACCGCCGCTCAACTGGCCGAGTTCACCGAGCGGATCAGCACCCACCACCTGCTCGACGAGCGGCTCAAAGAGATGTTCCGGCTGTTTCCGCGGCGCTCGCACCCCATGCCGGTGCTCGCCGCCGGCATCAACGCGCTGTCGACCTTCGCGATGCCGCCGGTGTCGCTCGAAGAGAAGACCCTCGAACAGCAGACCTACCGGCTGATGGCCCAGGTGCCCACGCTGGCCGCGTACGGCTACAAGAACTCCCTCGGCCTGCCGACCCTGTACCCCGACGAGTCGCTGGGCTACATCGAGAACTTTCTGCGCATGAGCTTCGGGGTGCCGAGCCGGCCCTACGAGATCGACGACACCATCGTGCGGGCCCTCGACGTGCTGTTGATCCTGCACGCCGACCACGAGCAGAACTGCTCCACCTCGACGGTGCGCATGGTCGGTTCGTCGGGCGCCAACCTGTACCTGTCGGTGGCCGCCGGGGTGAGCGCCCTGTCGGGGCCGCTGCACGGCGGCGCGAACCAGGCCGTGATCGAGATGCTGCAGCAAATGCGCGACACCGGCGAGAGCGTGGCCACGTTCGTGCAGAAGGTGAAAGACAAGAAGTCGGGCGTCAAACTGATGGGCTTCGGCCACCGCATCTACAAGAACTTCGACCCCCGCGCCCAGATCGTGAAGCGTCACGCCGACGCGATTCTGCGTGAACGGCCGGGCCACGACGAGCTGCTCGACCTGGCCCTGGCGCTCGAAGAGGCCGCGCGCAGCGACGACTACTTCACCGAACGCAAGCTGTACCCGAACGTCGATTTCTACACCGGCCTGATCTACCAGGCGATGGGGTTTCCGTCGAACATGTTCACCGTGCTGTTCACCATCGGACGGCTGCCGGGCTGGATCGCGCACTGGCGCGAGCAGTCGCTCGACCCGGCCACCAAGATCGGCCGGCCCCGCCAGGTGTACACCGGCGTCGTGCAGCGCGACTACGTGCCGAGCGACCAGCGCTGACACACTGGTGCCCATGGCCCGCTCACCGATCGCCAGCACCCCACGCCCGCGCCGGGGCCGTCCGGTCGCACCGACGGTGCGGGTGGAGCACCCCCGTGACGCCATGGACGGCAGCCGCGCCCAGAGTGCCGGCACCGAGGCCGAGCACGCGTTCTTCGTCGAGGAGTTTCGCGGCGTCACCATCGTGATCGCTCTGCCGGTGCTCACCGATGCCGCGCTCGCGGGGTTGGCCCGCTCGATCAGCGGGTTCGCCAGCGGCGACACCAGGTTCGTGCTGGTCACCGGCAGCCATGCCGATGCCGCACGACTGGCTGCCGCGATCGGCGCCGACCGGGCGTTGGACGCCCCTAACACCTGGGCCGTCGACGAACTCGCGGAGTTGTGGATCGCCACCACCGACGCCCGCGTGCTGGTGGTGGTGGCCGAAGCCACGGCGCTTGACGCGGCGCGCATCGCGGTGGGGCTGGGGGCGTCCAAGGTGGTGCTCACCGACGCCGGCGGCGGCTGGGGCGACCCTCCGCGCAGCTTCGCCGAATTGCGGGTGCACCGCCGGGCCCTCGAACGGGCGCTCGCCGATCGCGCCGACCCGCTGCTGCTGCAGGCGATCGAAACAGCGCTGCGCGGCGGCGCCTTCTCGGTGAACCTCTGCCGCCCCGAAGACGTCGAGCTCGAGCTGTTCACCTTCGACGGTGCGGGCACCCTGATCACCCTGGGCGGCTACCTGCAGGTCACCGATCTGCGGGTGGACGACCTGCCCGCCGCCGAAGAGCTCGTCAACCGCGGCGTGGCCGCGGGCATTCTCAAGCCCCGCACCCGGCAGCAGATCGCCCGCATGATGATCGGCGGGCTGGGCGCCCGGCTGATTCGCACGGGGCATCTCGCGGGCCTGGTCGGCCTCGAGGTGGACGCCTACGGGGTGGCCGGCGTGGGCGAGGTGTCGGCCCTGATCACGGTGAGCGAGTTCTCGGGTGCCGGGGCCGGCGGCCTGCTGATCAGCGCGCTGCTCAAACGCGCGCTCGACCGCGGTCTGACCTCGGTGTTCGCCGTCACCGTGTCGGACGACGCCGCGGCCTTCTTTCTGCACCGCGGCTTCACCGAGGTGTCGCGCGACGACGTGCCGCCCGGCAAGTGGACGGGCTACCACCCCGAGCGGCTGGCCCGCGCCCGGTGCTTCACCTGGGTGTTGTGAGCCCGGCCAGGGTGCGGGTGCGGTCGGCCACTAACGTGGCCCGTAGCACATTGGCCGGCGTGGGTTCGGCCAGCAGGGCCCCCACCGCGTCGGCCAGCGCCCCGAGGCCGAGGTCGCCAACCTGCCTCGCCCGCTGCTGCAGGGTGTCGCGCTGCCGGGGCGACAGGGCCGGCCTGCCGGTGGACGCCAGCGCTTCGCACACGTCGAGCACCGCGTCAGCGAGTTGACCGATCGGGCCCACCACCTGCCCGGACGCCCCGGTGTAGGCCCGCGGCTGTTGCGGCTTGGGCTTGCGGGCCAGCCAGCCGCGCCGCGGCTTACGTTCGGCCGGGGTCAGGGTGGGTGAGATCAGCCGTTGGGTGCCCTGGTGGGTGACGAACAGCGAGAGCAGGTGGTCGTGCTCGTCGAGCACCACGGCGTGAACCGGCAGCCCGTCGTGCAGCACCCAGCCGATCACGTCCTGCTCGGCGCCCGTCGCATCGAATCGCACCGGGTGCCGCACGCCCGACCGGTCGGTGATCGGCCACACCAGCTCTTGGTTGATCTCATCCAGTTCGGGCTCACCCACGCCCAGCAGCCGTCGGGGCACCACCAGCCGCACCTGAGCCGGAGGCGGCAGAAAGGCCAGACCGCGCGCTCCCCCGCCGCCGTTGACGGACTCCGCGAAGGCGTCCAGGTCGACCGGTGCCGTGGAGAAGGCCGACTCGGCCCTGACGCGGGTGCGGGTGGTGGCGCTCAGCGTGCCGTCGTCGCGCCGTTCGGCCCCCTGCAGTGTGAACGGTCCGGCGGCGAGCGTCTCGGCGGAGGCGCCCCACAGCAACGGCGTCGTCCACGAGCGGGCGAAGCCGGGGTCGGCGCCCGCGGCCCGTCCGGTGGTGGCGGTTTCGAGGCGGGCGTTGGTGCGATCCCACACCGTGAGGGTGAGGCCGCGCGACCCTGACGAGCCGGTCCACCAGCGCACCGATAGCGGCACCAGAACGCCGGTGTCGGCGTCGTCGCCGGGGCCGCGGGTACCCCCCAGCAGGTGGGTGGGCAGCGGCGCGTTCGCGGCGGCCAGGGCCGTCGCCAGCGCCCAGGCCCTGGCCAGCACGTCGAGCAGGTCGCGTTCGGTGGTGTCATCGGCGCGGGCGGCGATGCGCGCGGCGCGTCCGGCGGCGCGGGTCAGCACGGCGCCGAGCAGCGGCAGGGCCTCGAGCCGGGCCCGCTGGGCGGCCGCGGGCAACCGGTCGACGCCGTCGGAACCGAGCCGCGACAGGCCGAGGCGCAGCAGGCTCTCGGTCGCCTCGACCGCCTGGTGCATGGCCTCACGCTGGCCGGGCTGCACCACGTCGGGCGCGTGCTCGGGCCAGACCCAGGGGCGTCCGTTCTCGGTGAAAAGCCTGACCAGAGCCTCGAGCCGCCAGGCCCGCTCGGCCACGTCGCTGTGAGTGCCGGACGTCAACATGCCCGCGAACCCTCCGCCCGGCACGGCGACGATCTCGGGCGAATCGGCCCAGCTGATGCGCAGCGAGCCAGGCCTTTGCTCGATGGATGTCGGGCCGGCGGGTGGCGCTGCCGCCAGCTTGCGGACGGCGGCCACGCCGGCCTGTCGGTTGACCGCTGCGGGATCGAGCGCGAGCAGTTCGGCCAGCACGTCCGCCGGTAAAGATGGTCGGCAGGCGTCGGGAGAGATCCCGGCGTCCGCCGGGATGACGGCGTCGTTCGCCCGGATGACCGGCCCACGCGCCCACACGCAGGCCGCCACGATGTGCACGCACACCCCTGCCACCGGGCAGCTGCAGGTCGCCCGCCGCGGACTCCCGGGCAGCAGCCGCACCTCGGCGCCCGGCATGCCGGTGTAACGCAGCAGCACGGACGGCTCGCCGGCCTCGACCAGCTCGATGCGCTCGGCCTCTTTGTGCCCGCGGCGCACCAGCCCCTTGTTGGCCAACGTGGCCAGGGCGTCGTCGTCGAGGTCCGCATAGGTGGCCAGCCACGCCGGTGTCATGCCATCACCTCGGCCAGCCACTCGGCGAACCGGTCGGGCGTCATGGCGGCCACCGGCATACCCGCGGCCACCAGCCGGGCGGCCGTGGTGGCGTCGTACCAGGGTTCGCCCTCGTCAGAAAGCGCCGCCAGCCCCAGCAGCGTGACGCCGCTCGCCGCCAGCCGGCGCACGCTGGCGATCAACGCCGTCACCGACCCGCCCTCTTCGAAGTCGCTGATCAGCGCCACCACCGTGCGGGTCGGCTGGCTGACCAGGCTCTCGGCGTGCTTCATCGCCTGGGCGATGTTGGTGCCACCACCGAGTTGGGCGGTGAGCAGCACCTCGACCGGGTCGTGGGCCAGGTGGGTCAGGTCGACCAGCGAGGTGTCGAACAGGATCAGCCGCACGCTCACCCCCGGCAGCCCGGCCAGAATCGACGCCGACACCGCAGCGTGCAGCAGCGAGTCGGCCATCGAACCCGACTGGTCGACGAGCACGATCACGTCCCACTGCAGGTTGGTGCGGCGCCTGCGGGCGGCGAACCGCACCTGCTCGACCAGCATGCGCCCGGTGGCCGGGTCGACGTTGGCCAGGTTTGCGGCGATGGTGCGCTTGGCGTCGAAGTTGGCCGACGACGCGTGCGGGCTGCGTCGGCTGCGGTCGCGCATGCCGGTCAAGGCCGTGGTGAACCGGGGTTTGAGCCGGGCCACGATGTCGGCCACCACCTTCGCGATCAGGGTGCGCAGGCCGTCGGCTGCCGCTGGCGAGAGACGGCCCTTCATGCGCATCAGGGCGGTGGCGAGCTGCTGGTTGGGGCCGAGCGCGTCGACGGTGCCGGGGTCGGCCAGCAGGTCGTCCAGGCCGTAGCGGGTGACCGCGTCGGCCTGCAGCCGCTCGAGTGTCGAGGCGGAAAACAGTGTGCGCGCCTTGCCCAGCCAGTTGAGCGCTTTGATGGCCGACGGGTCGAGCGTGCCGCCCCCGCCCCGGGCGTGCCGGTGGCCGCGGCGGGTGTACTCGCGGTCGTACAGGTAGCCCAGGGTTTCGTCGAGCCCGGCATCGGACGAGTCGCGGGGCAGGTTGCCGTCGGCGTAGCGGCCGAGCACCAGCCGCCAGCGTCGGGCCTGCTCGCCGCTCACGAGGCCAGCCACGCGGCGAGTCCGTCGCGCACCAGCGACCCGGTGAGTTCACGCTCGAGGGCCGCCGCCTGCTCGGCCACGGCGGGGTCGATCGACAGCACCGCGTCGAGGTCGGACGCCCGCGCGCCGGTCAGTTCGGCCAGTTGGCCGGCCAGCCGCGAGGTTTCGGACGGCTTCAGCCAGGTGAACGCCCGGCGCAGGTCGGGCAGCACCGCGAGGAACGCCTCGGCCTCCATCGCTGCGAGCGCGGCGTTGAGCGCCGCCACCAACTCGGGGGTGTGCAGCAGCAGGTCGGGCGCGGCCTGCAGCAGGCCGAGCAGAAAGCCGGCCACCCGGTCGGCGTCGGCGCCGGGAGCCAGGTGCGCGGCGGCGGCGCCGGCGAGTTCGTCGGGGTCGAGCTCGGCGTCGCTGAACGCCAGCCCCAGCAGGCAGCCGTGCAACCGGGCGGGCAGGGCGGGGTCGCGGCGCAGCCGCCGGAGTTCGCGGCGCACGGGCTCAGTGGTTGAACGTGTCGAAACCTCGCTGGTTGAGCCTGTCGAAACCTCGCTGGTTGCGCCTGTCGAAACCTCGCTGGTTGCGCTTGTCGAAACCCCGGTCTCGACAAGCTCGACCGACGGCGGCTCGACCGACGGCCGGTCGGCACGCTCGACCGACGAGTCTTCGAAGCGCACCAGCAGCGACCGCAGGGCGATCAGATCGTCGCAGGCTTTGGCCTGGTCGTCCGCGCGCAGGCCCGTGAGCGGGGGCACCAGTCCGGCTGCGGCGGCCAGACCCGAGGCGATGAGTTGGCGCACCGTGACCAGGTGCTCGCCCAAGGCGAGCCGGCCCTGGTCGGCCAACAACCCGGCCAGGGCGTGCAGGCTGGCGACCACCGAGCCCAGGTGCGCCTCGTCGTCGTAGCACTGCCGCAGGGCGGCGAGCGCCGGCGCGAGGGCGTCGGGTTCGCCCATCACGATCAGTTCGGTGATCAGGCTCGCCACCGAGGCCGCCGAGGTGTCGTCGCGACCGAGCCGTCGGGCAACCCCGGTGCGCACCAGTTCGGCCAGGGTGGCCCCCTTCGCCGAGGCCGCGATCAGGTTGGCCTCGACGAGCGGCGTCCAGGCGTACTCCCAGTCTTCGAACAGCAGACCGGCGCCGAGGCCCTGCACCAGGTCGGCCCCGCCGGTCTGCCGGGCGAAGCCGCTGCCGACGAACCGCATGCGGGCCAGAAACTCGCGGCGCCGGCGGTGGGCCGGCTTGCGCTGGGTGTCGAGGCTGACCGCCCGGGGCGTGGCATCGGTGATCACGAACCGCAGCTTGGTGGCGATGCGCCGGGCCTCGGCCACCAGCGGCGGTGCGGCCAGCCCGTCGGGCAACTCGCCCAGCGTCGGGCCGCCGAACACCTCACGCAGCGCCTCGCCGATCGCTCCCGACAGGCCCGAGTCGTCCTTCACGAAACAGCTCACCAGGGCGTCGGTGATGTCGGTGCGGCCGGGCCACGACCGCGCGCGCAGTTCGGCGAGCCGGACGGCCTGGCCGGCGGCGTCCATCACCGACGCCGAGCCGATCGGTTCGCCGGCCCCGCGCAGTCGTGCCGCCACGTCGAGTACGACCTCGACCGCGAAGTCGCGAGGGCTCGCCCCGGCGGCGCGGGCCAGCCAGGCCCGCTGCCAGAACCCCGGCGACGGCATGCCCGCGCCGTAGCCGCGCAGGCCGTCGAGCCGGTCGAAGTCGTAGCGGATCAGCCAGGCTTCGCGGTCGAGCTGGTGCGCCGCGGACTTGTGGGCGCGCACCCAGGCCGCCTCGGGGGCACCGTCCAACACCTCGATCAGGGCGAGGGTGTGAAAGGCGCCCGTGACCACCACCACGCCGCCCGGCTCGTCGCGGTACTGCTGCAGCACCGAGGCCATCACCGCCTCGCGGGCGTGCGTGCCGTCGCCATCGAGCAGGGCCCGGTCGGCGTCGAGCCGAGCGAGGCCGGCCCACGCCAGGGTGTCGGCGAAGAACGTGCGCCAGTCGGCCAGCGCCTCGGGCCCGCGCACCTCGAACAGGTGCTCCCAGACCTCGTCGTGGTCGCGGCAGCCCAGCGCTGCGGCCACCGCCGCGATCAGTTCGCTGCGCGCCAGGTGGTGCTCGGCCTGCAGGGTGCGCACCTCGTCGGCGTCGGGGTCGTCTGAGTAGCTGGCGTCGAAGAACCGCACGGTGGCGCCGGCCGCCATGCCCCAGCGCAGCGCCACCCACTCGGGCGAGAAGTCGGCCAGGGGGTAGAAAGCGCTCTGCCGCTCGCCCACCGAGAGCACCGCCACGGGCGGGACGGTGCGCGCGTCGGCCAGGGCGGGCAGCAGCCGGTCGTACTCGCGTGGGCCCTCGATCAGCACCACGGCCGGCCGCACCTCGTCGAGCAGCGCGGCAAGAGCGGCCGCGCAGCCGGGCGAGTGGTGCCTGATGCCCACGAAGTGCACCCCCCGGTCGCGCCAGCGGGTGAGGGCGGCCAGGGCGTGGGCGAGGCGGGGTGGGGTCTCGACAAGCTCGACCGGCGGATTCGGCTCGCCAGACGGGGTCTCGACAAGATCGACCGACGTCTCGCCAAGCGGGGTCTCGACAAGCTCGGTCTCGACAGGCTCGGCCATCGGTGTCAGCCCCACAACCCCTCGGCGGCGTCGAAGAACTCGCGCCAGGGCGAACTGCCCCGGGCCCGCTGCCGCACCACGTTGTCGACGTAGTGCCGCACCAGCCGGGCGTCCTCTTCCTCGCCCTTCTGGGCCACGCCGACGATCTGCCGGGCGATGTCGCCGGCGCGCACCGTGCCGTCGCCCAGGTAGCGGGCCGCCATCGACGCCGCCACCGCGACGTTGACCGCCTCGGCGGTCGACATCACCGCATCGGGACGCTTGACCGGGGTGCCGGTGTCGGTGCGTCCGGTGCGCAGGTCGGCGAAGGCGGTGACCAGCACGTCGAGCACCGGCGGCGACAACTGCGGCCGCTGAGGGCCGAGTTCGGCGTCCAACGCCCGGCCGATCAACTCGGCCTCGAACGCACGGTCGCTGATCGGCCGCACGGTCTCGAAGTTGAACCGGCGCTTCAGCGCGGCCGACATCTCGTGCACGCCGCGGTCGCGCAGGTTGGCGGTGGCGATCACGTTGAAGCCCGGACGGGCGGCCAACCGGGCCTCGTCGCCGAACTCGGGAATCATGATCTGCTTCTCGCTGAGAATCGACACCAGGGTGTCTTGAATCTCGGCCGGACAACGGGTGATCTCTTCGAACCGGGCGATCGCGCCCCTGGCCATCGCCTGGTACACCGGCGAGGGCACAAGCGCCCGCTGGGTGGGGCCCTCGGCGATCAGCAGGGCGTAGTTCCACGAGTAGCGCACATGGTCTTCGGTGGTGCCGGCCGAGCCCTGAATGGTCAGGTTCGAGGTGCCCGAGATGGCCGCAGCCAACAACTCCGACAGCATCGACTTGGCGGTGCCCGGCTCGCCCACCAGCATCAGCCCCTGCCGACCCAGCAGCGACACGATGGCCCGGTCGACCAGCGGGTCGTCGCCGTAGAACTTGCGGGTGACGCCCAGCCCGGCATCACCCACCACGAACGCCCGGACGGCCCGGGCGCTCAGCTGCCAGCCCGGCGGCACCGGCGCACCCGACGCCTGATCGGCGCGCGCCAGCGCGTCCAGTTCGGCGGCGTAGCGCACCTCGGCCGGCGGCCGCAGTTCGCTCGTGGTGACCTCGGTCATGGCCCGGTCTTCCTTTCCCAGTCGGGATCGAACGGCCCCAGCGCCGCCAGCGCCGCGTAATCGGCGTAGCACTCGGCCAGCAGCACGTCGGGCACCTGGTTCAGCGCCACGCTACGACGTCGCACCCCCAGAAAATTCAGCCCGATGGTGGCGCAGGCGAAGTTCTCTTCAGGCACGTAGCTGCCGGTGAACTCCAGCACCGCGGTGACCCCCGAGGCGGTGAACGCCTTGGTGTACACGTCGAACCAGGCGCCGTCTTCGGCCGGGCCGCGCTGGTAGCCGCGCTTGGTGGCCACCCCGCGAAAGCTGAACGTGTCGGTGACGTGGCCCTTCAGGTCGGTGACCTGGGTGGCGTTGCGGTCGATCGCCGGCAGCGCGTTGCCGAACTGGTCGAACAGCGGCGCCACCTCGTAGTCGGCCAGGTGCGCCACCCAGGCCTCGGACGTCGCCTCGCCCACGCTCACCCGGTGGGCCAGCCCGACCCGGGCGTCGTCTGCGAGTTCGATCGACTCGTCGTCGATGTCGATCAGGCCGCCGTCTTCGGTGGGCCGGAACAACCGCTCCTTCGGCCCCGGGTTCTCGACCCACACCAGCCGGCTGACGAGCTGGCCGACCAGCGGGTGCTCGAGCAGAAACTCGCGCCAGTCACGCGTCGTCCAGGTGCGGCCGGAGCACATCGCCTCGTACAGCCGGGCGGTCTGCTGAGCGAGCACCGCCTTGAGCTCTTTGCGCGAGGTGGTCAGCTGCTTCTTGGCCGCCTTGACCAGTTCGTCGTCGTCGGCCTCGCGGGCGGCGGGCAGCGCCTTGATCGGCTTGCCGTTGTCGGTGCTGAGCTCGATGGTGCCGGCGGGCGTGGCCCGTCCGATGAATTGGCGCGAGCCGAAGTCGAGCCGCAGCAGCGCATCGGCGTCGAAGCCCGCGGTGGGAATGGTGCGGTCGGCGAGCTCGTCGGCCGTCCAACCGCGCCGGTCGGCCAGCCGCTCGACCAGCGCGGCCGCGGTGGCCTGCACGCTGGCCTGCTTGAACCGCCTCGAGATCGACAGCAGCAGCTGCACGGCGGCCGGCTGGCCGTTGGCGTACAGCGGGTACATCAGCGCGTCCACCTGGGCCCGGCGCGCACCGTGGCTGCGGATGTAGGCCTGCACGGCGCCCGCGAGTTCGATGCCCGGCACGCGGGTGGTCAGGGCGAGCAGGCCGCGGTGCGCGGCGGCCGAGCCCAGATAGGTGGCCTGGTGCTCGTTGAACGCGTCGCGCACGTGCTGCTCGACCGGACGGGCGGCGTTCTCGCGCACCCAGCCCAGGTACTGGGGGTCGGTCTGCGGCCGGGCCAGGATTCGCTTCAGCGTGTCTTGCGCCCACTGGTACCGCTGCGGGCCGAGCGCGGCGGCATGCGCCCGGCTCTGCTCCTGGTCTGGGTGCCGGGTGTCTTGCGCGATCCACGAGTCGAGCACGAACCGGCCCAGCGCCTCGCCCGACTCGGGTGCGAGCCGGCCGACGTACAGGTCGAGTAGGCCCGAGCCGTCGGGGTCTTTCAGCTTGTTAGCCAACACCACCCACCAGGTGCCGATGCGCGGGTCGACGGACGATCCGTCGGCCCAGCTGAGCGCGGGCAGGTGGTCGAAGCCGAACCAGTCCAGCGCCGGCGGGATCTTCGCCTTCAGCCCCTTCACCGCTTCTGCGAGCAGGGCATCGGGCCCGAGGTCGGCCGAGATGTCGTCGCCCAATTGCTGCAGCGCGGCCAGCATCGCGGCCCGCGGCACCTCACGCTTCTCGGCCGCCAGGGCCTTGCGTAGCACCGGCACCGCCGCCGGGTCGCCGATCGTGGCCAGCCAGGCCGCGGACGCCGCCCGCAACTCGCCCTTGCCGTCGGCCAGACCCTGGGCGGCGAGCGTCGGGGCCGCGCCGTGCCGGGCCAGCAGAGCCTGTGCGGTCGGCCGGTTGCGCCGCGAGGTGCCCAGCGCCACGGCCGAGACACTGGGCAGCACCACGGGCGGAATGGTGGGGAAGCCGGCCAGCACGGCCAGCGCGTCCGCCACGTCGGTGGCGTCGCCGCTCAACCAGGCCTGCAAGACGTCCAGGTGCACCGCGAACCAGGGCCAGGTCACCTCGGGGTCGAGGGTGGTGCCCCAGCTCGACTCGCGGGCCAGCCGCGGCACCATGTCGAACGCTTCGCGGGTATTCAACGTACGCACGACGGCGTCGTCCACCTGACGAAGATCGGTGAGCTGCTCGATGCGGTGGGGCACCAGCCACTGCACAGAGTTGCGCTTGGGGTTCGTCTCGAGCCGCATCAGGTGCACCAGGTTGAACGCGGGCACCGATTGGGCGAGCTGCACCGTGTTGAAGTGCTGCAGCACCTTGGGTTTCGGCCCGCCCTGGGCAGCGCGCACGATCTGCTGCAGGTCACCGTCGGTGAGCTGGCGCCAGAGCTGCGCCTGCTGCTTCTGCCATTCGAACTGGCCGCCCTGCGAACGGTTCAGCGCGGCGTCGACGTAGCTGCGCAGCTGCTGGAAAGCCAGCGCCTCGTCGAGTGCGTCGGGCAGTGGGACGAACGGGGGCACGATCAGCGGTTGCACCTCGGCCGAGGCGTGCAGGGCCTCACGTCGAGCGTTGGCCTTGTCGACCGCGCCGCCCAGCTTGGCCCCGTTGCCCACCGCCTCGTCGAGCAGCGCTCCGCCGGCCTGGGTGCGCGACAGGTACTCGATGAGTTCTGCGCTTTGTGCTACCGGAGCCGTCAGCAGCACCGGCCTCAACGCGTTGGTCTGCAGGTCGCCGGGCAGCAACGCCAGCGCCGCGATCGCTGCGGCACGCACGCCCTTCGCCTTGTCAATGGCCAGCCGAGCGATGATCGGAGCCAGCACGGGGCCAACCGCCGGGTTCGCCGTGACACGCTCGGCGATGCCTTTGCGACCGTCGGCGCTGAGCCGCAGCACCGCTTGCGGAGGGATTTGGTGGCCGAAACCGAGCAGGTAGTTGTCGATGCCCGGCAGCTCATGCGGCTGCACCACCGAACTGCCGTAGATGTTCGCCTGTTCGCTCAACGCGAGCAGCACCGTGGCGGCGATGTCGCCCTCGGCCATGCCATCGTTCCTCAGCAAGTCGGCGAAGCGTTCCGGCGGCCAGTGCAGGTGCGGCAAAGCCGCCCGGTCGAGCACCATGCACAAGTCGTTGGCCAACGCGGTCAGCCACTTCGGCACCCCCGGTACTTGGCGGTTGGGCCCGTGACCGATCGCAGCCAGCACATAGCCGAACCGCAGAAACTGCGGCTGGGTCAAGGTTGTGTTGCGGTACAGCTGCGAGCGCGAGTTCGGCACCGTCTTGTTGGGGTCGCCCGACACCCCCGCCTCGCGCAGGCGAACTTTCACGTCGTCAGGCAGCCACCGGCTCCACGACTGCAGCTGAGCGGGGTACTTGAGCAACGTCATCAGCTCCGGCTGGTGTGCGCCGTCCAACTCGAGCAGCACCTCGGGCGAACTTCCGTCGTGCACGAAGGCGAGTGCGCGTACGTACAGTGGGTTCGAGACGGCGTTGATCGGCAGCAGGGCTTGGCGCAACGGCTCGCTGGGCCCGTCCACGCGGCCGCCCAGCATCGACTTCAACCGATCGAAGACCATCGTCACCCCTCGACTCACGTACTCTCGGCCATTCTGTCAGCCGAGGGGCACGACCGGGCCCTCAGTAGGCCACGGTGAACCGTTCGCGCCGGTGGGCAGGCTGCTCGATCTCGTCCACGACAGCCACGGCCAGATCCTCACCCGAGATGGCGGACGTGCCCTGCTCGTCGGTCAGCAGCACGTCGCCGCCCACCCGGTAGTGGCCGGTGCGCTCACCGGGGTTGTAGGCGCCGAAGTTGGCCGCCGGGCTGAGAAAGAACCAGTCCAGGCTGTCGTCGGACGCCCGCAGTTCTGTGAGCACCCGGGTCAACTCCAGCGCTTCGGCCTTGAACGCGTCGGGAAAGCCGTCGCCGTCGACCAGGCGCGGCCCGCCCGGTGCGACCTGCAGCGAGCCCGCGCCGCCGATCACGCCCAGCCGGGTGTCGGTGCCGGTCAGCCGGGTGATCAGCGCGTCGGCCACCTTCTCGACCTCACCGGCCATCGGGCCGCGCGGCGACAGCGCCAGAATCACCACATCGGCGCCTTGGACGGCCTCGGCGAGGGTGACCTCGTCGGTCACCGAGCCGGTGCGGTAGGTGACGCCCTCGACCTGTCGCTCGGGCAGCGAGCGCGACCACGAGGTGACCCGGTGCCCACGGGCCGCAGCCTCGTCGACGATGTGGCCACCGGCGTAGCCGGTGCCGCCCAGAACGGTGATGCTTGCCATTGTTTGTTTCTTCCTTCGATCGACTTCCCCCACCGGGGCTTCACTAGTTACCATAGGAGAGTAAGTTTCTTGAGGCAATAAGGCACCTGAGAGTAAGTAACTCACTTCTTGGTCAGCTTGGAGGCGCGATGAGTGCGGAATGGGATCCCTACCGCGGCGACTGCCCGAGCCGCATGCTGCTCGACCGCATCGGCGACCGTTGGACGGTGCTGGTGGTGGGCGTGCTGAGCGACGGTCCGCACCGGTTCAGCGAACTCGGCCGCCGGGTGGTCGGTATCTCGCAGAAGATGCTCACCCAGACGCTGCGCAGCCTCGAACGCGACGGCCTGATCACGCGAACGGTGTACGCCGAGGTACCGCCCCGCGTCGAGTATCGGCTCACCGAAGCCGGCCACACCCTGCAAGAGCCGCTGCGCGCGCTGCAGACCTGGGCCACCGAGCACATGGACGCTGTGGTCGACTCGCGGCGCGCATACGACCGCGTCGGGGGCAGACTGGACCGATGAACACGGATGTGATCACCGAACCGACCCCCACCACTCTCGAGGCGGCCCCCACCGCCGTGGTGCGCCACCCGGGCGTCACGGTGGCCGAGTTGCGTCCGCTCTTCGACGGCGGCTACCCAGCCATTCTCAAGACGGGTGTCGCGGTGACCGGCCCGCCCTTCGCGGTGTACCGGGGCGACCCGGGCCGCACCTTCGACCTCGAGCTCGGCTTTCCGCTGGCCGAACCCCTGCCGGCCACGATCGAGGGCCCGGTGCCGGTGCAACCGTCGCAACTGCCGGCCGGACGAGCCCTCACGATCAGCCACCTCGGGTCGTACGGGTCGCTGCCCCAGTCGTGGGGGCTGCTCGACGAGCACGCCCGCAGCCATGGGCTGACGCCCAGCGCCATGCTCGAGGTCTACGTCAGCGAACCGGGGCCCGACGTCGACCCGACCACCCTGCGCACCGACCTGTACCTACTCGTTGGTTGAGCTTGTCGAAACCCCTGATCACTCGTGGTCTCGGCAAGGCTTGACCGACGACTCACCAGCCGCCGCCACCGCCGCCGCCGAAGCCGCCACCACCGCTGAACCCCGAGCCGCCGCTGCTGGCCGAGGTGGCCGCCTGCATCGAACTCGACATCGTGTTGGCCAACTGGTCGAGCGATGAGGTGAAGCCGGCGTTGAACAGGGTGCCGTAGCCGTACCCGATGTACCAGGAGTTGTCGGCCACGTAGAGGCCCTGCGCGGCCAGTTGCTCGAAGATCTTGGCCCAGCGCTCGGCGACTCCGAACACGATCGCGTAGGGCAGGTAGCGGCTGAAGATGTCGACGCCCTCTTCGAACTTGATCTGGTCGGCCTCTGCCGTGGTCAGGTAGAGCTCGAAGCCCTTGGCCTGGGCCAGCACGGCCGACCCGTCGGCGGTGCGGCTGGGGAACCGGTTGTTCAGCGCCAGCATCAGCACTCCGCAGATCACGAACGGCAGGGCCACCAGGCCGAATCCCACCAGTCCGAGCGCGAAGCCGAGTGCCGCCCCGGCGGCGATCAACGCGACGCCGCCTGCGATGGCCAGGCCACGGGAGGCGTTCGGGCTGCGCCGAAACCAGCCCAGTTCGCTGGTCACCCGTTGGTACAGCTTGCTGCGGGTGTCTTCGAGCACACCGGAGTAGTCGCGGTCGCGCAACTCATCGGTGGTGACCGTCGAGCCGTGCTGAAACAGCTTGCTCAGCAGGTTCTGCTCGTAACCGACCAGTTGGTCGCGGCCGCCCAACTGCACGAACGTCCAATCCTTCTTGCCCTGCTGTTCGATGCGCAGGTGGCCGCGAACTGCCAGGTCGATCATGGTGGCGGTGATGTCGACGTTGTTGGCCGTCGAATCGACCAGCACCCCCACCTCACCCGGACGGGCACCGCGCGGAGGCGTGAACTGCACCGCCACGGGCGTCTTATCGGCTGCGTAGCCGACGCTGACCTGCTGACCCTCGGCCGGCACCACGCCCGGCGTCAGGCCCAGATACACCTCGTCACGGGCGCCGCGGCGGGTGCGGCGCAGCAGGGCGCCCAGCCCCACCGCGGTGAGTACTGCCGCGATGCCCCCGGTCACCGGGGTGACCGGGAACATGTTGCCGACGGTCAGCCGCTTCTCGAGCCGCGGCTCGGCACCCACGAAGGTGCCGGCGGGAAAGCCGGTCACCACCTGCAGGGGCTCGCCGGGGTCGACGGACGCCTGCTTGAACGTGGCGCTGGTGCCCGATTTGTCACTCGACTCGCACGACGAGGTCAGGTCGCCGCCGGCGAAGCAGGCCGCCTTGGTGACGTCCGCGGGGCCGGTCACCTTCACGGTGATGTTGCTGATCGGCACCTCCCAGCCGGTGCCGATCACGTTCCAGTTGAACTCGTCCAGCCCCGACGTCGCCTGCTTCGGGGCGATCAGGCCGCGAATCGTGTAGGTGATCCGGTACTTCTGAGTGCCCGACCAGGTGCGAAACTCACTGCCCACCCGAATCAGCAGGTTGCCGTCTTTGGTCTGGGTCTGCACGTCGTCGCTGGCCCCGGACGGACTGGTCACCTGACCCACGGTGACGTCGAGCATGCGCCAGTGATCGGGATCGTTCGCGATCTCTTGCCGCAGCGGCAGGGTGATGTAGGGACCGTGGCCCGAGTCACGCCCGAAGTCGAAGTCGAAGTCGAGCGTGACCGTGGTGGTGCCGTCTTTCGCCGCGTCGGCGGTGACCGCGTACCGCTTGATGCTGTCGTCGGCCGAATCGGCCAGGGCCCGGGGCGCGGGCAGCACGCTGAGCAGAAAGACTCCCAAACCGGCCAGTAGTACCAGCAAACGTCGCATGCCTCCACGCTAACAAGCCAGGGAAGCATTGCCGCCGGTAGTTCGAGTGTGACGCCCCGCACGACGATCGGTTCGTGGGCGCCGGGGCCGAGGCCGTCTGCGCTCAGGTGCGGTGCCCCGTGCTGGTCATCTCGGGATCGATGGACGTCTGCCAGGACCCTCGGCGCGGACCTCGGCTGGCCGAGCTGACCGGTGGACGGTCGGTCGTGATCGAGGGCGGCGGGCACCTGGTGCAGGCCGCGATCCGGTCAAGGTGAACCTGCTGATCCGCGAGTTTCTCGCCGGCCTCTGACGAGAACTCTCCGAGCGCTGAGATCACCGCTGGTCGAGCTTGTCGATACCACGGCGTTGAGGGGGCTCGACAGGCTCGACCAGCGAGAATCAGTTGTTACTAGAGCAGCTTTCTGATGTCGGCCTCGATGGCGGCCGGCTCGACGGTCGGGGCGTACCGGCGCACCGGACGTCCCTCGCGGTCGATCAGGAACTTGGTGAAGTTCCACTTGATCGCATCATTCAGCACGCCGCCCTTCTCGGAGCGCAGCCAGCCGAACAGCGGATGCGCGTCGGCACCGTTGACGTCCACCTTGGCGAACATCGGAAAGGTGACGCCGTAGTTGAGCTGGCAGAAGTCGGCGGTCTCGGCGTCGTCGGCGAACTCCTGGTTCGCGAACTGGTCGCAGGGAAAGCCGAGCACCACCAGCCCCTGCTCGCGCAGGTCGCTGTACAGCGACTCGAGACCCTGGAACTGCGGAGTCAGACCGCACTTGGACGCCGTGTTCACCACCAGCACCACCGAGCCGAGATAGTCGGCCAGGCGCTGGTCCTGGCCGGTGATGCGGCGGGCTTCGAAGTCGGCGAGGGTGGTGGGTTCCGGTGAAGTGGTCACACGTCGACAAGGCCGCACGTGACCGCGATATTCCCTGCGTGGAGATTTCATTCCGTGTGCGCTGCGGTTTCTTCGTTGGGCAACCGGACGCAGATCGTCACGGTTGTGGCCTACATTGCCGCTCATGACGGCGATCGGTTCGGATTGGCGAGTGGTCGAAGGCGTCGTGACAACCTGGTTCGACGCCCCTTCGTTGAGCGCGGCGGCCGCGCTCGCAACATGCATCGCGGGCCTGGCGCCCAGCGCCGCGATCGACCTGCGGTCGGCCGGTGTGCGGGTGCGGCTCGACGCGGCCGAGCAGACCGGGGACGTCTCGGCGGCGGCACAGGAGCTCGGCCTGGTCGCCGATCCGGGCGTGCTGCAACAGCTGAGCGTGGTCGTCGAATCCGCCGACCCGGCCGCACTGAGCCGGTTCTGGCAGGACGCGCTCGGCTACGAAGCTGCGGCGACGGGCGACCTGGTCGATCCGTTGCGCAGAGATCCGGCCCTGTCGTTACGGCAGTCGGCGGACGCGCGGCCGCTGCGCAACCGCATACACCTCGACGTGGTGCGACCCGCCGCCGTCGTCGAGCAGGCGGGTCTGGGCGAGGCGTTCGGTGCCTACGGGGTTTGCCACGCCGACGCCGACGGCAACGAGGTCGACGTCGTGCCCGGCGACCCGCTCGGCGAGACGGACGCCACCAGCGACTGGCAGGCGGTGTTCGGCGCGGTGGCGAGCTATCGCACCACGTCACCGGCGGCCCAGGGTGCGCTGGCCGTCGCACTCGCCGCGTTGGCCGACGAGGCGGGCTTTCCGCTGCTGATCGACCTGCCCCCCGGCCTGGTCGTCCTGGACAGCGGAAAGGACCGCTGGGAGGCGGACGCCCACGGTCTCGACCTCGACTTCGTCGAGCTTGCGGCCAGGCTGCAGCGGGCGGCTCGTGAGGCCGGCGCCACGGCCGATGCGACCCTTCCCCGCTTCGTGCAGCTGTTCATGGACGCCGCGGACGTCGCCGCGGTGCGGGCGTTCTGGGCGGCGGCGCTGGGCTACGAGCCTGACCGGCGCGAGGGCGTCACCGACCTCAACGATCCGCGCCGGCTCAACCCGGTGCTGGTCTTTCAAGAGCTCGACCCTGCCGAGGTCGAGCGGCGCCGGCAGCGCAACCGCATGCACCTCGAGCTGGCCGTGCCGGCGGACGCGGCCCGAACGCGCGTCGAGACCGCCCTGACCGCCGGCGGACGCCTGCTGGGCGAAGCTGCCGACCGTTGGCTGATCGTCGACCCCGAAGACAACGAACTGGTCGTGAAGACCGCGCGGTGACCTAGTGTCCGGTCAGGTTGATGCGCTCGCTATTTGTTGATCGCGCGGCAGTAGCGCCGCGTCGGCCGAGTCGTCGCCGAACGGCACCTGCTCGGCGGTACCGAGCCCACGTCCACCCCCGGGTGGCGGGCCGCGCAGGCAGCCACGAAGGGTTCGGACGGGTCGCAGGCCAGCACGTTCTCGGCGCCGACCAACCGCACCAGTTCGCCGGTGAGCGCGCCCAGCCCGCAGCCCACGTCGAGCACCTGGCTGGACGGCCCCACCTCGGCGAAGGCCGCGAACTGCACCGAGAGCGGCATCGAGTAGCGCCTGGGTAGTTGTGCGTACGAACCCGTGCCCGTCGAACCCGGGTATCGGTACCGGAACTGCCAGAATGGGGCGGGAGGCCTTGGTGAGCGAATCAGTGGCGCGCCGGCGAGTGGTCAACCCGGTCGACGTCATCGACGTGTTCGTCTACGTCGTGGTGCTGAACCTGGCCATCGAGTACGTACCCGTCGTGATCACCGAGACCTTCACCATGTCGCTGCTGACCGCAGTGCTGCTCAAGGTCGTGCTCGAGGTGGTCGTGTGGGCGAAAGACCATGTCAAGGGCCGATTCAAGGCGGCTACCACCACGCCGGGCAAGGTGGGTGCGGGGCTGCTGTTGTGGGGGTTGATGATCGGCAGCAAGTTCGTGGTGCTCGAACTGGTAGCTCTGTTGTTCGCCGATCAGGTGAAGCTGGGCGGTTTCTGGTCGGTGACCGGTCTGCTGTTGCTCCTGCTGGTCGCCCGAGCCGGTGTGCGGCGGCTGCTCGGTGCGCCCGACCCCGCGACGTAGTCGCTCAGAAGTTCTTCAACTCCTGGCCGTTGGCCTTGCAGGCCGCCTTGATCTGTTTCTTGCTCTCGGCGGGCACCTTGGCCGGGTCTTTGAGGTAGGTGATGGCCAGGTCGAGAAACTGCCTCGACTCGCCGGTCACCTGACCCGAGTCACGCAGTTTCTCCAGACCCGTCAGCGCCACCTTGCCGGCCACCGAACCCGAGGCCGCGACGGCGTCCAGGGCGGGGCAGCCGATGGTGTAAAGGTCGGCGGCCGATACTGCCGCCTGGCTGCAGCCGGTCAGGGCGAGTGTGCCGGCGGCGACCGCGGCTGCCAGGCCGCGGGCGGGGGACGTCGGAAGCATGGGGCCAGAGTAGAAGCGCGATCGCGGGCCGGGCCGCACAGTATCGTGACCCTGACCAGGCCGAGAGAACGATGGGGTGAGATGCCGACCACACCGGGGCGACGCACCGCCCGCGTGCCGGGTCTGGACGAGTTGCGCCTGCTCACCAAGGTGGCCCGGCTGTACCACGAGAAGGGCGTGCGGCAACCACAGATCGCCGAGACCCTCAAGCTGTCACAGGCCCGGGTGTCGCGCATGCTGAAGCAGGCCGAGAGCCTCGGCATCGTCACCACGGTGATCACCATGCCGCCGGGCGTGCACGGCGACCTCGAAGACCAACTGCAGGCCCACTACGGGCTTCGCGACGTGGTGGTGGTCGACGCAGAGCCCGCCGAGGTGCGCGCCGCCTTGGGTGCCGCCACCGCCGCCTATCTGGGCATCACCCTGACCCGCGGTCACGTGGTGGGCATCACGTCGTGGAGCGAATCGGTGCTGGCGGCTGGGGATGCCGCTTGCGCAGGTGGTAGAGCAACTCTGCAAGCACATCGTCGGTCCATTGAACGTGGAAGGGCGGCGCTTCGGGTGTGACGTACAGCATTCCCAGCCGTTCGCGAAGCGTGCGCGAATACCACACGTTTGAATCAACGAAGATGACCCAGCGGCCGGGGTTGAGCACCGACGAAGACTAGCCACCGGGTCGGCATTGTCGGCGGAGTCAGTCTTCGTCGCCTTCAAGTTCGAGAAGCTTGGCGAAAGCGGCCCGCTCGCGGGCACGGCGCGCACGGAGTGCATCGAAAACGTCGCATGCCCGCAGTCGATGATGCGTGCCCACCTTGTGGGCCGCAATCGTTCCTTCTTCGATCATCTTCATAAGCGTGGGCCGCGAGACGCCCAGAATTCCCGCAGCAGTGGTGGTGGTCACAACGTCGGGCACCGAGCCGATCGTGACCGTACCCCCGCGCGCCATCACACTGAGCACCTGCTGCAACAGACGGCCGATCTCGGCAGGCACAGCGTCGGCGCGGTGGCCATCGCGTTCGACCGCGAGCACACCCTTCGGACCCTCCAGGTGCTCAAGAACATCTCGAGCCAGGCGCGCCTCATGACCCGTTACCAGGACGCGGCTGGAACCGGATTGCATCGTTGACATGATGACAGGCTCCGTTCGTGACGCACTCATACACTCAAGTGGCTGCACCTACAACTGTAGGACATTGCAGTTACATCTACAATACTTCCTGCGATCTGCGACTCGGCGCCGCCGTCTGATAGTACGGCTGCCATGCATGCCATCAGCTACCCCGACTACGGGGCGACCCCAACCATGGTCGACCTGCCCGAGCCCGTCTGCCCGCCCGACGGTGCGGTGGTGGCCGTACGCGCCACCGGCGTCTGCCGCTCGGACTGGCATGCGTGGCGCGGGCACGATCCGGTGCCGCTGCCGATGGTGCCCGGGCACGAGTTCGCGGGCGTCGTGAGTGAGGTTGGCCGCCTGGTCAAGGGTTTCGCGGTCGGCGACCGGGTGACGGCGCCGTTCGTGAACGGTTGCGGCCGCTGCACCTGGTGCCGAGACGGGCACGCGCAGGTCTGCCCCGACCAGGAGCAGCCAGGCTTCACCCGGCTCGGGTCGTTCGCCGAGCGGGTGGTCGTGACGGCCGCCGACTTCAACCTGGTGCGACTGCCACAGGCCGTCGACTTCGTCACCGCTGCCGCACTCGGCTGCCGGTTCGCCACCGCTTACCACGCCCTGACCACTCAGGCCCAGCTCGCACGCGACGACTGGCTGCTGGTGATCGGTTGCGGCGGGGTGGGACTGTCGGCTGTGCTCATCGGGCACGCCCTGGGCGCTCGCGTGATCGCGGTCGATCCGTCGGCTTCGGCTCGCGACCGCGCCGCTGAACTTGGGGCGTCCCGGGTGCTGGCCGAGGCCGACCCCGAGGTGATCCGCGACATCACACAGGGCGGTGCGCAGGTCAGCATCGACGCCGTGGGATCGGCGGCCACGGCGTCCGCCGGCGTGCTCGGCCTGAGTCGCCGCGGACGGCACGTGCAGGCCGGGCTGATGCTCGGCGCCAACGCGAACGCCCCGTTGCCGTGGGACCGGGTGATCGCCCACGAACTCACCGTGGTGGGCAGCCACGGCATGGCCGCGGCCGAATACCCCCAGTTGCTGGCACTGATCGAGACCGGCGCCCTCGACCCCGGCCAGTTGGTCGGGCGTGTGGTCGACCTGACCCAGGCGAGCGAGGAGTTGATGGCGTTGGATCGTCCGGTCTCTGCCGCGGCAGGCATCGTGGTCGCGACCGTGGGACGTGAGGCGACAGCACCACCGACCCCTGCTGGGCACAAAGTGCCACGGGATGGCAGGGAAGATGCAAACCTGCGACCTGCGGCAGAAGCGGGCATGACGCGTTGCGTTATAGTGAATGAGTGATCAGGTCGTTTCGCGACTCGGCAACCGAGCGGCTCTGGTCACGCCAACGGGTCAAGACCATCGACCCACGCATCGAACGAGCCGCCCTGCGGAAGCTGGTGATGCTGGATGCCGCTGAGACCCTGGACGACCTGCGCGTGCCACCGGGCAACCGGCTCGAAGAACTCCGGGGAGACCGGGCCGGCCAGCACAGCATCCGGATCAACCAGCAGTGGAGGATCTGCTTCACCTGGACCGACGCCGGACCGATCGACGTCGAGATCGTCGACTACCACTGAGGAGGTGCCATGACGACCACTACACCCATCCACCCCGGCGAAATCCTGATGGAGGAGTTCCTCGAGCCGCTCGCAGTCAGCCAGAACCGGCTCGCCGTCGCAATCGGCGTGCCGCCACGTCGCATCAACGAGATCGTCCACGGCAAGCGCCGCATCACGGCCGACACCGCACTACGGCTCGCCCGCTACTTCGGCACCACCGACCGGTTCTGGCTCAACCTCCAGATCCGCTACGACCTCGAAGTCGAAAAGGACCACCTCGGCAACAGCCTCGACCGAATCGAACCACTCGAAGCCGTCTGAACATCCAACTACCTGCGGCATAGGCGGATGTTCAGAGAACTCGTGGTCGTTCTCGGTAGTGCGACCATCAAGAATGGGTGGCATGAGCGTGAATCTGGTCGAAGTCCTGCCGCAGGGCGCGGTGGACGAGACGGTGGTGGACCGTCGCACGGACCTGTCCTGGACGGTACGTGTCGAGCCCTTCAGACTGTCAGCCACCGTGGTCACGTGCGGCCTGTGGAACGAGGTTCACCGCACCCCGAATGACCTGGCAGAGGCGGACCTTCCGAAGACGGACGTGAGCTGGCGTGACGCGGTCCTGTTCTGCAATGCGCTGTCCGTTCGGGAGGGACTCACGCCGGTCTACGAGGTCTCTCAGCGTGTCGTCCCCGAGCCGTCGCAGTGGCGGGCGCACAGCGAGCCGGAGATCGACGACTGGGTCGTCGTCTGGCGCCGCGCGGCTGATGGTTACCGTCTTCCCACCGATGCCGAGTGGCAGGTCGCCTGCCGTGCCGGTAGCAGTGGCGCCCGCTACGGCGACCTGGACGACATCGCTTGGTACGCGGGCAACTCTGGCGGGAGCATCCACCGCGTGCGGATGAAGGAGCCGAATGCGTGGGGGTTGTTCGACATGCTGGGCGGGGTGTGGGAATGGTGCTGGGACTTGTACGACACGGCGGTCTACGGTTCATACCGCATCATCCGTGGTGGTGGATGGAGCGACCCAGAGTGGAGCTGCCGCGCTGGCGTCCGCCGCAAGACCAACCCCACGGCCAAGTTCGATGACCTGGGCTTCCGCCTCGCTCGTGGCGCCATCCCCCCGAGCACCACAAGATCCCGACCACTCACGGAATGCGTCTCTGTCGGCGGCATGATCGGATGTCGGAGTATTCGGGCGGACCATGGCCCGGCACGTGCGATGCTTGGCCGCAAGATGACTGCACCTAGTCTGAATGCGTGGGACGAGCGCTCATTTGACCCGGCGGCGGGCCCGACCACTTTCGTCCTCGGCGCAGGGTTCTCACGCGCAGTCGATCACCGCATGCCGTTGACCGATGAGCTTGGGAACCTATGCCTTCCACTACTCAGGCAGCATCTTCCGTCCGACGGACCGAATGAGTTCTCCGGCGGTTTCTTCGAGACCTATCTTTCTGCACTCGCTGCGGATCAACCGTTTCTAGACTCCGCTGAGAACGGCGAGAATCATGCTCTGTTCGAGCGGTTCAGCTCCGCGATAGGAACGATTCTCGGCGCACGCCAACACGAGGTGCTGGCCAGCGGCCCCCCGCCATGGCTGGTGGGGTTGATTGTGGTGGCCCACACACTTAAGGCGGGCGTGGTGACATTCAACTACGACACCTTGCTCGAGTGCTTGGTTGCCTCGCCTCTCGGGCCGCTTGACGATGCGCACGGGGAGGGGTACTTCGACCCGTTCTTCTGGGACGAACTCACAGGTGGAGTTCCAGCATGGCCACCGGGTCCGGCCCGACTTGCCGCCACGCGCCGTGAGACCATGAGACTGTTGAAGCTGCATGGGTCGCTCAACTGGTACTGGAGCCCAGGGGATTCGACGGGGGCAACTGTTGCGAAGCGTGGGCTACCGGGGAGTTGGCTTCGCCCGGCCGTCTACGAGGAAGGTGATCGCCAACGAGAGCTACCCGGACGCGTGCCCTTCCTCGTGCCGCCGACGGCAACAAAGTCACCGTTCTATGGCTCCCCCCAGCTTCGGGAGTTTTGGCAGCAGGCGCGTCAGCGCCTCGAGGCCGCGTCCCATGTGTTTTTGTTGGGGTACTCGCTACCGGCAACGGATACTACGACCGGCACGATGCTCCGGTCAGCTATTGGAACGACCAACTCCACGGTCGTGATCGCCGATCTCAACCCCGGGCCAGTGATTGACCGGCTAAGGGCCATCGGTGTTTCGGCGGATCGCATCAAGGTTGTGCCAGAGGTCAGCGAATCGCCGGTTCAGGACCTGTGTGAGCTGATTGTTCGGGGAATGTCGAGAAGAAACCTGAACTCCCTGCAATCGGTTGCGGCGTCTGATCCGCTCGTCGTGAGTTGGGGAAGCCACTGCCACGCCCGCGTCCGGGACGTCCACGCGACGGCCGATGAGGTGAGGTTGGAACTCGACGAGCCGGTGGCTTCATTGAGCAGCATTAATCAGGAGGGCAGCGCCCGCGTGAAGCTAGACACCGAGCTGAATGCTCCAGCCACCGCTCGTCTCACAGCGGTTCTGCCGAATTGCGAGGAGCAAGCCGTTATCGATCACCTGAAGCTCTCGTTCTCTACAGGGCGCGGTTCCTGGAGAGTGTTGCGACCGTCGGGCCCCAGCCCCCTGTTGAAGGGGATGTAAACCCGCGGCCAGCGGCGGCTGTGCGGGCTCCGGGTTCTTTGACGCAAGGGCCGCCGAAGTTGGGGCAACATCTGCTGGCCCTCAAGAGTGGGCAGTTCGGCCGAGTGACGTCGGGCACTGCTCCGTGTTCGGGAAATGCGTGAGCAACATGTGCTGCGCTCCGGATACGGCTCTAGGATGGCGGGGTGGAAGACCTATCCACCCAGTGGCTGCATTCGGATGTCGACCTCGACTGCCCCAACTGTCACTTCAGCTTCTGGGTGCGGATGTCAGAGATCATCGTGCAGACCGTTGTTTTGTGTCCCTGCTGCCGGATCCGTGTTCAACTGCAGGATGATCATGGTGGCATGAGCCTGGCCGGCCGGACTATTGAGAATCTGATCGCGGACGCATTGAAAGGACTCCTCTGATGCGGACTGAGCAGGACCTGCAGGTTGCCTTGCGCGAGCGGTACCGTCGATGCCTGGTCCAAGGCTTCGAGACCTTGAGTCACGAAACGGCGCTGTTTCGGGAATGGTTAAGCAAGCAGGCCAAGCTCATTTCGTTGGTAGAGGACGCGGCGAGAGTCGAGCCGGAGTTGGACATCGATACTTGGATGAAGTCGTTTTATGGCCACTACGGGTTCAACTGGCACTCTAGAACTGAGGCAGGGCGAGCGACGCTGGCATGGGCCGTGATCAACGCCGTCGCCGATGACCCTCAGGGCCAACAGGGTGTCCTGAGTTTTGGGCATGGTTTGAGTTCCAGCAACAACCTGAATGACTCCGCACGCGAACTGGTCGAGCGGATCTATCAACCCTTCTTCGACTATCTCATTGACCACGTGGCGGGTGAAAGCAGTGTCCTGTATATACTCGATCGCTTCGTTCGGTACGTTGAGTGGTTCGTTCGTGAAGACTTGTACATTGCCTATCAGGCTGACACTGCAAACGGCGAGAGGGTCTACGACCAAGCCCTGCGGCGGTTCCTCTTCCGAGAAGGGATCAACATGCCCTACAGCCAAGCCAAGAGTGCATCTGGCCTCTCAGATGTGCTGACTGATCTGGACACCGAAGACCCCCTAATCTGTGAAGTGAAGCTGTTCACAGGTGACAAGCGAGGCATTGCCGGTGGACTGCATCAAGCCGTTCTCTATGCTCAGGACTACGGCAAGAACAGCGCGTATCTGGTAATCATGAACCTTTCGGGCAGGCCGTTGAACCTCCCGAGCGACGGGCCCGAGAGCGCACCTCGCTACCTCGATCTCTCTGGGGTTCGGGTCTACCTCATGCCCGTTCGTGCGCTTCCGCCAGAGACCTCGGCAAGCAAGGCGGGCAAGGCGAAGCCGATAGTCATCATGCGCGATTCGCTCGTGGACCCCGACAGCGCGTAACAAGGCGGAATCCGAGGTCGCGAGGCGCCGTCAGACGGACTCGATCATCGGCATGACCGGACGGACTCGACAAGCTGTGAGAGTTGGTGGTGGCTGGCCTGGGGCTAGCTGGCAGGGTGGTGGGACCGGTTGTTCGTGTGCGGGTCGTGACCCTTCGACAAGCTGACCGTCCGCAATTGTGCGGGGTGTCTTGGTCGAGATCTGTCCGGCTCGTGCACGGAGAACCGGCCGACCATCCCGGCCCACTCGTTGGCCTGATAGAAGCCCGTCCCACCGCTTTGGCGGGGTGACCGATCACAGTAACGCCACGGGTGACTCTTTCCCCGGGATGGCCGCGCCGGTTCGACCGGCTCGATGCCCAACATCCCGAAAACAGGAGGCTCAGACACCGATGGCCATCGTTGCAGATACCTACACCTATGTGGTGGGTGTGGACACCCACGCCGCCACTCATCATTACGCGATCGTGGAGACCCGTAGCGGCGGCCAGATCACCCACGGGAAGTTCCCCACCCATGCCGCGGGCTTGTTGCGGGCCGTGGATTGGATCAGCCGCCGCACCAGTGTTGACGACAACCCAGCTGTCGACCAGGTGCTGATCAGCATGGAAGGCACCGGCAGTTACGGCGCCCAGGCAGCCGAGCTGCTCGCCGCACGCGGTTACCGGGTCGTCGACGCACCCTCGCCGAAACGGGCTCGTGGCAGCGGCAAGAACGACCACATCGATGCCCTGGTCGCTGCCCGCGGCGCGTTACCCAAGGACAGCGAACGGCTCGCCGACCGACGCGCCGGCCATACCCGTGCCGCGCTGCAGATCCTGCTCACCGCCCGCGACAGCATGCGACGCGACCGGACCCGTTCCAAGAACCAGCTCACCGCGCTGCTACGCACCCACAACCTCGACATCGATGCCCGCAAGGGAATCAACAAGGTCCACATCAGCCTCATTGCGGGCTGGCGCAAGCGGCCCACCGACACCACCCTGGCCCGGATCGCCCGCACCGAAGCGCACCGCCTCGCCACCCGCATCCACACCCTGGACGCCGACCTCGACAGCAACGAGAAAGCCATCAACGCCCTCGTGCGTGAACTCGAACCAACCCTGCTCGACCTGCCCGGCCTCGGACCCATCAACGCCGCCATTGTGCTCGCCGTCTGGTCTCACCCCGGCCGCATCCATGACGAAGCCGGCTTCGCCAAGATCGGCGGCGTCTGCCCCCTGGAGATCTCCTCGGGCAACTCCAAGGATCATCGCCTCAACCGCACCGGCGACCGACAACTCAACTCAGCCCTGAACTCCATCGCGAACACCCGCATGCGACACGACGAAACCACCAAGGCCTACGTCAAGAAACGCAAACAGCAAGGCCAAACCAAACCCCGAATCCGACGCTGCCTCAAGCGCTACATCGCCCGCCAAATCTTCCGACACCTCAACACGACCACCCTTGACAAGACATAGAAGCGTCTCGATTACCGACATGACATTGAGCTTTCGCACTGAACGAGCACCCAGGTCTTCGTTGGGTCGCAGTCTTAGCTACCGCCTGACGCCGAGCGGGCGCGCCCGAGATTACAGCCGTGTAGTTCTCCACAGGCTTACCCACACCTGTGGACGCACCGCGCGGGTACTGTCACCGCATGGAGTGGCTGACCGGACGCGACCTCTACCGCGCCGTGATCACCGAGGGCGTACTGCGCGCCGAACGGTCGATCTGGATCGCCACCGCCAACCTCAAAGACCTGTACGTGCCGGGTACCGGTCGCCGCTACCGTCCGATTCTCGATGAGTTCAGCCGGCTCGCCCGCGACGGCGTGCAGATCAGGGTGATTCACGCCGAACTGCCCTCGCGTAGCTTCCGCGAGACGTTCGACTCACTGCCCGCTCTGGTTGACGGCGGGTTGGAACTGCAGATCTGCCCTCGCAGCCACTGGAAGATGGTGATCGTCGACGGCACCCTCGGCTACACCGGATCGGCCAACTTCACCGGCGCCGGCCTGGGCGCCAAGAGCGAGCGCAACCGCAACCTCGAACTCGGCGCGGTCGGCCGCGAACCCGAGTTCGTGGCCATGCTGGAGCGAACCTTCGACGCGTTCTGGATGGGTGACCACTGCGAAGGCTGCGGACGCCGCGAGTTGTGCCCCGACCCGATCAGGTAGCCCGGCGAGGGTAGATCCCGGCGTTCGCCGGGGCCACGGTCCGCTCAGCGCCCGTGATCACGCAACTGTCGACCGTCCACGCGCGCAGTTGCTCCGACAGGGTGACGCCGAGGCGCGGACGATCGGAAACGATCATGCGGCCGTCCGCGATCGCCATGCGCTCGTTGAACAGCGGGTCGAGCCAGTCGAAGTGCTCCACCCAGGGTTCGATCGGGTAGGTCGCGGCCAGGTGGCAGTGAATCTCCATCGCGAAGTGCGGCGCCAGCGTCAACCCGGCCTGCGCCGCGAGGGTGGTGAGCTTCAGGAACTCGGTGATGCCGCCGACCCGCGGGGCGTCCGGCTGAATGATGTCGCACGACTGATGCTCGATCAGCTTCACGTACTCGGCGACGGACGCGAGCATCTCGCCGGTGGCGATCGGGGTGTCGATCACGCGGGCCAGTTCGGCGTGGCCGAGGTAGTCGTAGGCGTCCAGGGGCTCTTCGATCCAGACCAGGTTGAACGGCTCCATCGCCCGGCACATGCGCATGGCGCTGGGGCGGTCCCACTGCTGGTTGGCGTCCACCATCAGGGGGAAGTCGTCGCCCAGGTGTTCGCGCATCGCGGTCAGCCGGGTCATGTCGACACCTCTATCGGGGGGCCGACCTTGATCTTGATGCCGCCGATGCCGGCCTCAACGCTGCGAGACGCGTTCTCGAGCACCTGCTCGATGCCCTCGCCGCCGTCGGCCATCGGCACCTCGACGCACTGGGCGTCCGGGAACACCGAGCGCACGCCGCGCGTCATGGCCGCGGCCGCCTCGGCGGCCGACATCGACTCCTTGAACGAATCGGGTGCGCAGACGACCTTCATGATGTGCTCCTCGGCTCCATTGCCCTGCCGCTGCTAGCGCACCATGCAGGGACGCTTGTTGTCGAACGTCCAGCCGGGGATCAGGAACTGCATGCCGACGGCGTCGTCGCGGGCACCCAGCGCATGTTCCAGGTACAGCTCGTGGGCGGCCTGCACCTGGTCGCGGTCGATCTCGATGCCGAGACCGGGCGCGTCGGTGACGGCGATCTCGCCGCCGACGATCTGCGGCGGCTCCTTGGTCAACCGCTCCAGGCCCTCCTGCCAGATCCAGTGGGTGTCCAGGGCGTTGTACTCCCCCGGTGCCGCCGCACCGCAGTGCGCCACCATCGCCAGCGAGATGTCGAAGAGTGCACCCGAGGGCCGCGCTGCGTGGGCGTGGCGCTGCGCTACAACAACCCCGTGATGGACGCGATCAGCTGCTCGGTGCCGATCGAACGCATGACTGCGGAGCGGCTCGAACAGATCGCGTCGGCGTTGACCCGGGCGGCTCGGCAACTGGAGGATTCTGCCCCCGTGCAGGGCACCCTCTGAGAGAGCCCGATCAGTCGGCGGGCTTGTTCTGCTTCGGCTTGATCGTGGGCATCTTGATCGTCACGTGGCCCGATTCGAGGTCGTGCGGCTTGGGCCCCCAGGCGCCCTTCTCGTAGTCGACCGTGATCGAGTTCTCGAGGTCGCGCTGCTGCCGGGCATGCCGGGCGCCCGGATTGAACAGCTCGAAGAAGTCGCTCACCGATTCAGTGTAGGCAGCCGGCCTCACGGATCGACCAGCCGGGCGACCACATCTGGCCCGGCGCCGACCAGCACGTCGCCCAGGGGCACGGTGTCGAACCCCAGCAACTGCCGGTAGCTCTTCACCGTCTCGCCGGTCGCCGGGTCGAGCAGTAGCAGGGTGCTGCTGGCCACCAGAATGCGCCCCCGCCACTCGTACGGGTCGTCGAAAAAGCCCGTGGTGGGCTGCTGCCACACCTCGTCACCGGTCTCGGCCCGCACGGCGAAGACGACCGAGCTGTCCCACACCAGGGTGAGGTCGTTGACGAACGACGTGCGCGGCGAGGTCACCAGGCCGAAGGCCGAGCCATTGCGGGTGTTCACCAACTGCCCCACCGTTTTGCCGGTGTCGGGGTCGACGCGCATCGCGCGTCCGTCTTCGCGCAGAAAGACCGGCGGGGTGACGTCGCCCGCCCGGGGATCGCGGCCGGGAAATGCGAGCCGCGTGTTCAGTTCGGTGTGCACCAGCTCGGTCATTGTGTAGCTGTACGAGGTGGCCAGGTCGCCCTGGTTGCACCAGAGCCGCTTACCGTCGTCCACCAGCCGCGAGCAGCGGGGCATGCCCACCAGAACCCCCTTCGCCAGGTCGACGAACACCGTCGTCTGGCCGATCCACACCGCCGTCAGGCCCTTGCCCACGTGCCTGATGCGTGGACGGTCGAACGCCGGCCCCTCAGGTATGGGCAGCTTGCGGTTGTAGATGCGGTTGTCGCTGAACAGGCCGGCGTGCTGGGGCTGGTTGATCAGGTCGAGTTGCCAGGTCTGTTTGAGCTCGGCGTCGAGGCCGGTCAACACCGCGTGCGGGGCGGGCAGGCGCTGTTCGGCCAGCAGCACCCGGTTGTCGCGCACGTGCAGAAAGGTGAGCCAGCCCGTGCAGTCGGTGCCGCGAATCTCCTTGCCAGAGGCCACGTCGAGCAGGGCCAGATGCCAGCGAGTACCCAAGCCCGTGGCCTGATCGTGGTCAACTGCCGACGCGCACAGCAAACGGCCGTCCAGCAGATCGGCGGCGCACAGCCCGCTGTCGAGCGGGTGCCGCCAGCGTTCCTGGCCCGTGGCGGCGTCGAGGCCGTGCACCCAGATGTCGGTGTCGTTGCGGGTGCCGGTGAGCACCACCCAGGTGGCACCGGCGTCGATCACCCGATGGTCGTCGAAGGTGCCGTCGGCGTCGCCGATGAACTCGGGCTGAATCATGTCGGGCCGCAACTGCTCCGGTTCGGTCTTCCACACCGCACCCAGGCTGGCCTGCGTGCTGCGCGTGATGGTGGGCCCGGGCCGGGTGCGTCCTGACCCGCCGCCGAAGACCTGCCACACCAGCGCGATGACGACGACCAATACGATCAAGCCCACCATGATCGGCACGATCGACAAGGCCCGGTTCAGGTCGCGCATCTTGCGGTCCCAGGCGCGTTGCGATCGCTGCGCCGCCGCTTCGGCCGGCCGGCTCTGGGCCCGCCGTTGCGCCGCCGTGAGGCGGGGTTCCGGCGGCGGTGGAGTCGTGAGGCGGGGTGGGGCGGCGGCCGACGGGGGCGGTAGGGGTGGTGCCGTCGGGACGGGCTCTGCCGCTGGGGTCGCCCAACTGAAGTCGGGTCCGGCGGGCTTGCCCAGCCCCTGGTGCCGCGGCCGCCGGCGCAACCAGCGACGTTTGGGCTTGCTGGGCCGTGGGCCAGTGCCGGCGGGCGGGACGCTCGGCTGCGCGGGGGCGTCCAACGACTTCCAGGCCGCCGGACGGGTGAAGCCGGACGGCTCACTCATCGTGCTGCCCCGACTCGCCCACTCGGTCACGCTACCGCCACGGTGGTTCGCCCACGGCGATCGCTGAGGTCACTGGACGATCCTCGCCCGGGCCGTCCAGGGTCGCGGGCGTACGCTACCCCCTATGCCTGCACTGCGTTCTCGAACCACCACCCACGGCCGCAACATGGCCGGTGCCCGGGCGCTCTGGCGCGCCACGGGCATGGGCGAATCGGACTTCGGCAAGCCGATCATCGCCATCGCCAACAGCTTCACTCAGTTCGTGCCCGGGCACGTGCACCTGCGCAACATGGGCGCGCTGGTGGCCGAGGCGGTGGCCGAGGCCGGGGGTGTGGGACGCGAGTTCAACACCATCGCCGTCGACGACGGCATCGCGATGGGGCACCACGGCATGCTGTATTCGCTGCCCAGCCGCGAGATCATCGCCGACTCGGTCGAATACATGGTCAACGCGCACTGCGCCGACGCACTGGTGTGCATCAGCAACTGCGACAAGATCACTCCCGGCATGCTGCTGGCCGCGCTGAGGCTGAACATTCCGACGGTGTTCGTGTCGGGCGGGCCGATGGAGGCCGGCCGCATTCCGCACAACCCGCTGGCCGGGGGTGCGCCCGACGAGCACAACGTGGCGCCGCGGCTCGACCTGGTGGACGCGATGGTCAAGGCCGTCGACCCGAGCATCGAAGACGACCACCTGCGCGACATCGAGCAGAACGCCTGCCCCACCTGCGGCTCGTGTTCGGGCATGTTCACCGCCAACTCGATGAACTGCCTCACCGAGGTGCTCGGGTTGTCGCTGCCCGGCAACGGTTCGACGCTGGCCACGGCCTCGGCGCGACGCAACCTGTTTCTCGACGCCGGACGGCTGGTGGTCGACCTGGCCAAGCGGTACTACAACGACGACGACGAGTCGGTGCTGCCGCTGTCGATCGCGACTAAAGAGGCGTTCAACAACTCGATGCGGGTCGACATCGCCATGGGCGGCTCGACCAACACCGTGCTGCACCTGCTGGCCGCCGCCCAAGAGGCGGGCGTCGACTTCGATCAGCACGACATCGACGCTCTGTCGCGAGTGACGCCCTGCATCTGCAAGGTGGCCCCCAACTCGACGAAGTACTACATGGAGGACGTCCATCGTGCCGGCGGCATCGTCGCCATCATGGGCGAACTCGACCGCGGCGGGCTGCTCGATCGGGGCGTGCACGCCGTCCATTCGCCCGATCTGGACAGTTGGCTCGGCGACTGGGACATTCGCGGCGGCAAGGCGCTGCCCGAGCACGAAGACCTGTTCTACGCGGCGCCGGGCGGGGTGCGCACCACGGAGGCGTTCTCGTCGACCAAGCGGTTCGCGTCACTCGACAAAGACGCCGCCAAGGGCTGCATTCGCTCGGTGGCTACGCCTTACACCACCGACGGCGGCCTGGGGGTGTTGTACGGCAACCTGGCCGAGGACGGCTGCATCGTCAAGACCGCGGGCGTGCCCGAAGACCAGTGGGAGTTCGCGGGCCCGGCGGTGGTCGCCGAGTCGCAAGACGAGGCTGTCGAGAAGATTCTCGGCGGCAAGGTGAAACCCGGCGACGTCGTGGTCGTCCGCTTCGAGGGCCCCAAGGGCGGCCCGGGCATGCAAGAGATGCTGTACCCCACGTCGTACCTGAAGGGGCTCGGGCTCGGGCCCAAGTGCGCGTTGATCACCGACGGACGCTTCTCGGGCGGCTCGTCGGGGTTGTCGGTGGGGCACGTGTCGCCCGAGGCGGCCTCGGGCGGCACCATCGCCCTGGTCGAGGACGGCGACATCATTCGGTTCTCGATTCCCAACCGCAGCGTCACCCTCGAGGTCGACGACGAGGTGTTGGCGCAGCGCCGGGCGGCCGCTGAGGCGCGGGGCTGGAAGCCGAAGGATCGGGTGCGGGTGGTGTCCCCTGCGCTGAAGATCTTCGCCATGCTGGCCCAGTCGGCCGACAAGGGTGCTGCGCGGCGAGACCCCGACGACCTCTGACTCGGCTCAGGTCGACGGCCGCCACCCGTGCACCTCGCCGGAGCAGCCCGAGCACGACCTCTCGTCCGATGCCGCTGCCGACACCGGTCACCACGAACACTTTGTCGGCGATCTGCACCGCGCACTCCTTCAAACATTGACGGCGGGGGCGACCGTTAACCGGACACTGTTGTCCGGTAACTCAAGCATGCCTGGCGGGTTGTCGCCCGTTCAAGAGCGTGGGAGCCGCGCGCCGAACCACCACAGAGAGGTGGGTGGGGGCTCAGTGGCCGGGATTTGGGGCGGTCAGGAGCCCGGCACCGTCCAGGGTGCGTCGTCGAGTTGCTCATCTTCGATCGGCGCCCGGGCGGTCAGGTGCGCGCCCACGGCCGCCAGAATCGGGGCCGGTAGAAACACGATGCCCCACGAGAACGCCAGGTAGAGGCAAACCAGGCCCAGAATCGCGGTGCAGATCCAGGCCACGCGCACCCGCCAGCGCGGCACCACGATGGGCACCAGCGTCAACACCATGGGCACCAGCAGCGGCACGAACACGCCCCACCCCAGCAGGAAGTACGCCGATGCGTGGCTGCCGTTGGGTCGCTGAATCAGCGGCATGAAGGCGAAGAACGCCGAAGCGATCAGGGTGTAGACGAACGCCCCCCACTGCCACAACCTTGCCTGCCGCGCCACGCTCACCCGGCCAGTATCGGGCATACCCGGGTGCCCCGCCGCCACCAGCGCGGCCCGCACGCAACAATGACCCGCATGACCGCCTTCACCCTCACCGAGCGGCTGCGCTCACCCGAGACGGCCTGGGCCGAACTGACCCAACACCCCGAGTTGCTGTTCGGCCACGGCGCTCCCGACCTGGTGCCGGGTCGCTCGTACGCGGCCATCAGTCTGCGCGGCAGCAGCGGCAGCGGCACCATCGATGACGTCCAGCCCGGACGCCTCGAGTTCACCTGGGGCGGCGCCGACTGGCCCCAGCCTGGCCGGTTCGTGGTGTTCGTCGGCCCCGAGTTGGTGATCGACGCCCGAGCGATTCCCGACACCGATGCACGGGCAGCCCGCCAGCACTGGCAGCACCTGCTGACCGCCGCGACCAACTACCTCAACAGCGCCAACCCACCCGAAGACACACCTGTTGCCGCGGTGTTGTTCGACGCAGACGGGGTGCTGCAGGTGCCCCGTCCCGGCTGGCTGGACGACTTCGTGCGGCTGGGCGGGCCCAACTTCGTGGTGGACGCCTTCACCGCCGAGGTGCAGTGCCTGGCCGGCCAGGGCGACCTGCGGCCGCTGCTGGCCGAACTGCTGGAACGATCGGGCACCGGCGGCACGGTCGATGAGGTGCTGACCGTCTGGCACGACATCGTGGTGAACGACGAGGCGCTCGCCCTGGTGGCCCGGTTGCGCCGCCAGGGCCTGATCGTCGGCCTGGCCACCAACCAGCAGTCGTACCGCGGCACTCACATGCGCGAGGTACTGGGCTTCGACGAGCACTTCGACCAGGCCTTCTACAGCTACGAGATGGGCCACGCCAAGCCGTCCCCCGCCTACTTCGAGCACATCGCCGCCACGCTGCACGTGCCACCCGAGCAGATCGCCTTCGTCGATGACGCACCGCCCAACGTGGTCGGGGCGAGGGCCGCAGGGCTGCGCGCCGCCCTGCATCGCACCAGCACCGGCGCGGCGGGCCTGGCCGACGACCTGCGATCACTGGGGCTGTTTCTGTAACTAGATCACCTCTGGGCACGATGCGACCCCTTGGCTTAGGCTCCGAGGGCTGAAAGGAGCAACGATGCAGTTCAGCCACACGGTTCTGGCAAGCACCGACAGCAACGCGTTCGCGTCGGTGCGCGAGCGCACCACCACCCGCGACGAGCGGTTCGCGCTCGGCCGGTCGCTGCGCGAGAAGGTACCGATCTCGGCGCTGGGGGTGTGGAACGCGACCCAGGCCCGTCCCGACCCCATCGACCTGATCAACGAGTCGCACGAGGGTCGGGTGGACGACCTGGTGCCGATTCGGGTCGGCCGCATGGTCAGTTCGCCCTACGGTTTCTACCGCGGCACCGCGGTGGTGATGGCGTCCGACGTGGCGGCCCTGCCGATCACGGGCATCATGCCGGTGATCTGCGGCGACTCGCACCTGGGCAACTTCGGCTTCTACCGCTCGCCCGAGGGTGAGCAGGTGATCGACCTCAACGACTTCGACGAGGCCCATCCGGGCGCGTGGGAGTGGGACCTGCGCCGGCTCGCCGCCGCGGTGTGGGTGGCCGGTCGCGAGAACGGCTACGGCGAGGACGACATCGCCGAGGCGGTGCACGCCTGCGTAATGGCCTATCGCGACGAGGTCGACCTCCTGGCCCACATGCCGCTGATGGCCCGCTCGTACAATCGGCTCGACATCGAGCGACTGCACGAGACCGCCACCGAGAAGGACCTGCGCGACGAGATCAAGCGCGCGGGCAAGGTGGCCCGCAAACGCACGTCCGACCGCGCCCTGCCGCGCTTCACCGACGAGTCGGACGGGCGGCGACGCATCGTGGAAGAGCCGCCGCTGATTCGCTCGGTGACCGGCGACGAGTACGAGCAACTGGCCGAGGGCTTGGACGCCTATCTCGACACCCTCGCCCCGCATTGGCGGCGGGTGGTGGCCGGCTACACGCTGATCGACATCGCACACAAGGTGGTGGGCGTGGGTTCGGTGGGACTGCGCGCCTACGTTGCTCTGCTCGAGGGCAGCTCGCCCGACGACGTGCTGTTTCTGCAGCTCAAACAGGCGCGGCGTTCGGTGCTGGCCCGCTACGTGCACGGCGACAACGCCTGGCACGCCCACCAGGGGCAACGGGTCGTCGAATACCAGCAGGCGCTGCAGACCGTGTCCGACCCGCTGCTGGGCTGGACCGAGGTCGACGGACGGCAGTACTACGTGCGCCAGTTCCGCAACATGAAGGGCACCATCCCCCTGGACGGCCTCACCGCCACCGCCCTGGCCGACTACGCCGGCATCGTCGGGCACCTGCTGGCCAAGGGGCATGCGCGAACCTCGGGGGCGTCCATGATCGCGGGGTATCTGGGCAAGGGTGAGAAGGCGGCCAAGGCGTTCTCGCGGTTCGCCCGGCTGTACGCCGACCAGACCGAGGCCGACCACGCCGCTTTGGTGACAGCCGCCCGCAACGGACGGGTGCCGATCGCCGACGGCGCCCTGGCCGCGATGGGGTCGGCGTTCCGGCCGGGCGGTTAGTTAGGGTGAGGCCATGACAGACAGCACCGACCACGACATCCATCAGCAGATCAACGAGCTGGTCGATACCGAGCACAAGTTGCGGGCGCAGTTGGCGTCGGGTGAGGTGAGCATCGAAGACGAGCAGGCCAAGCTCGACGAGGTGTCGGCTCGGCTCGATCAGTTGTGGGACCTGCTGCGGCAGCGCGAGGCGCTGCGCGAAGCGGGCGAGAACCCCGACGGTGCTGAGCTGCGTTCCGAGAACACGGTCGAGCGCTACAAGGGCTGAACGAGCGGGTCGTCCGGCGAGCGGAGTGCCCCGATCGGACGCCTTGCCCTGGCGGACGCCGGCCCCTCACCCCACGCTCATCGTTCTGCCCACGGCAGCCCCGTGGCGCGAGTTGGGGACGGTTCTCAACTCGCGCCACATCGGTCGGTGGCGCGAGATAGGAACCGTTCCCAACTCGCGCCAGAGGAACCGTCCCCCAGCTCGCGCCACGCTCAACGCACCCCGTCATACCGGCGAACGCCGGGATCTCACAACCGCACCACAAGCATGTTCAACCAACTGGTTGACATCTAGGGCACTGGGCTCTATCGTCATATTCAACCCAATGGTTGAGAAAGAAGCAGCATGACGGACCGCCTCGATCAGGCCTTCGCGGCCCTGTCGGACGCCACCCGCCGCGACCTCGTCGCCCGGCTGGCGATCGGCGACGCGACGGTCGGCGAACTGGCCGCCCCCTACGACATGACCGTGCAGGCCGTCTCGAAGCACGTCAAGGTGCTCGAAGACGCCGGCCTGGTCACCAAACGGCCCGACGCCCAGCGTCGGCTCGTACACCTCGAAGCCGACGCCCTGAGAGCCCTGACTGGCTGGGTCGAGCACTACGCCCAGCTCGCCGATCAGCGCTACCAGCGCCTCGACGCCGTCCTCGCTGCATTGGATCAACCGCCCGCCGAGCAAGGAGATCTGCCATGACCGACCACCTCACCACCGCCACCATTGAGGCCGACCCGGTGGTGCCCGCGATCAACATCACCCGCGACTTTCGCGCCACGCCGGCCCAGGTGATTCGCGCCCACATCGACCCCGAACTGTTCACGCAATGGATCGGCCCCAACCACCGCACCGTGACCATCGACCACTGGGAGGCCCGCACCGGCGGCAGTTGGCGCTATCTCGACAGCACCGACGACGATGTGCAGGCGTTTCGCGGCTGCTTTCACGAGGTGGGTGAGCACCGGCTGGTGCAGACCTTCACCTGGGAGGGCATGCCCGAATCGGTCGCCCTCGAGACCCTGACCGTGACCGATCTGGGTGACGGCTGGACGCGCCTGCGCGCGTCGTCGCTCACCGACAGCTTCGAGGGCCGCGACGCCTGGCTGGCCTCGGGCATGGAGGTCGGCGTCACTGACGGCTACGCCAAGCTCGACGCGCTGTTCGCAGAGTCGGCGGTCACGGCGTGAGCGACGCGGCAACCCAGCATCGCGAGCGGGCGGCCCGGTTCGCCGCCGTCATCGACGGCGTCACCGACTGGGCCGCCCCCACCCCGGTCAAGGAATGGACGGCCCGCGACGTAGTGGCTCACCTGACCTCGTGGTTTCCGGAGTTTCTCGCCGCCGGCGGGGTGTCGATTCCCGCGGGTCGCCCCGACGACCCGCGCGGCTCCTGGGCGCGGCAGACGGCGGCCGTCCAGAGGTTGCTCGACAACCCTGAGACCGCCGAGGCCGAGTTCACCCACCCCTACGTCGGCACCCAGTCGCTGGCGGCTGCGGTCAGCAACTTCTACACCGCCGACGTGTTCATGCACACCTGGGACCTGGCCCGGGCCAGCGGCCAGGACGACACCCTCGACGAGGCAGAGTGTGCAGAAGTGCTTGCCGGCATGCAGCAGATGGCGCCGGTGATTCGCGCCTCGGGGCAGTTCGGCGACCAACAGCCGGTGGCCGACGACGCCTCGGCGCAAGAGAAGCTGATCGCCTTCATCGGACGCGACCCGCACTGGTCCCGCTAGCAGGCTCCGCTGGTAGCCAAACGTTCCGTGCAGCCCGGCGCTCCCCCCCTCATCCCGGCGGACGCCGGGATCTCTCTCCACACGAGCTCTCCGTAACCTGACGACTCGCTCGACGCCTCAGAGATTCCGGCGTTCGCCGGAATGACGGCCTGGGTGCGTCCGCTGGAATGACGATCAGAGGTAGTCAGCCGAGCACCGCGTCCACCGCATTCTGCAGCACCTGCCGGGCGCTCTCGACGCTCACCTGATCGAGCAGCACGTGCACGGTCAGCCCGTCCACGAGGGCTTGTAGCTGGGTCGCAGAGGCGACAGGCCCTGCGGCGACTGCTCGTCCTTCGGTGCCGGCCCAGTCGAGCAACCGCACCAGCAACTCGTTGAGGTCGCTGTACACGATGCCCTGCCGCTCGGCGAGGTCGCGGTCACTGGCGGATTGCCCCACGAACGCCAGCCACACCCTGGACGCCTGCCGCATGCGTTCGTCGTCGGGCAGCACCGCGGCCAGTACCCCCACCAGTGCCTGGCGGGGGGTCGAGTCGGTGGGCACGGCGCGTACCCGCTGCTCGATCGCGGCGCCGACCTGGGCGGCGGCCGCGTCGAGCATCGCCTCGCGGGTCGGCAGGTAGTGCCGCACCGCACCGCTGCTCCAGCCGCTGCGCTCGGCCACTCGCCGAATCGTGATGCCCGGCAGGCCGTCCTCGACGATCAACTGCCACACGACGTCGATCAGCTCGGCGCGACGTTGCTCGTGATCGACCACTCTGGGCATTCCCCAGTTGTAGCACGACCGTGCGATCTTGCCTAGATCGCACGATCGTGCTACAAAGGTTTTAGCCCATTTGTGCGAAATAGGGAGGCGGCATGGATCCCTGGCTCACCCTGGTGTTCGCCGGTCTGTTCGAGGTGGGTTTCACCACCTGCCTCAAGCTCGAGGAGCGCAGCAAGGGGTTCATCGTGCCGTTTCTGATCTGCGCCGGCATCAGCTTCACGCTTCTTTCCCAAGCGCTGCAGAGCATTCCCCTGGGCACGGCTTACGCGGTCTGGACGGGCATCGGCGCCATCGGCACCGTGCTGGTCGGTGCGTTGGCGTTCGGCGAGCGGCTCAAGCCCGCGACGCTGGGCCTGCTCGGCGTGGTGCTGCTGGCCATCGTGGGGCTGAAGGTGCTGGCATGAGCGCCTGGTTGTGGTTGTTGCTGGCCGGCGTCTTCGAGATCGGCATGACCACCGGGCTGAAGCTCGAGCAGCACGATCCGCAGTACCTGTGGCTGTTTCTGGGTTGCGCGATCGTCAGCTTCGAGTGCCTGGCGAAGGCGATCAGGACGATTCCGCTGGGCCTGGCCTACGCGATCTGGACGGGCATCGGCGCCGTCGGCACCGTGATCGTCGGCGTGGTGGCATTCGACGACCCGCTCGGGCCGGTGCGGGCGGCGCTGTTGTTCGTGCTCGTCGCCGCCATGGTGGGGCTCAAACTGTCCGGCGATAGCAAGCGCGCCGTGCAGCCCTCCTCAGGCCGCGGCCGGTGAGTTCAGCTCGCCGATCAACGCCAGCACGCGCGCTTTGATGGCGTCCCTGATCGGCCGCACGGTCTCGAGCCGGCTACCCGCCGGATCGGGAAAGTCCCAGTCGATGTAGTGGCTGCCGGGCAGCTCGGCGCTGTCGACGCCGAGGGTGATCACCAGGTCGGCCTCATGCAACGCCTCGGGGGTCAGCAGGGTGGGCTCATTGTCGCGCAGGTCGATGCCCACCTCGAGCATCGCCGCCACCACCGCGGGGTTGAGCGCGTCGGCCGGTGCCGTGCCGGCGGAATCGACGACGAACGAAGGGCCACCGAGGTGCGCGAGCAACGCCGCGGCCATTTGCGATCGGCCGGCGTTGTGCGTGCAGACGAACAACACGTGACGAGCAGCCATCTGAACCTCCTTGTACAGCCGTGACTGTGGGCAGCCTGGGTTCGAACTCTCGCACTCGCAGGTTAATTGCGGGTTACGAAGACCTGTCAGTTGGCCGTCAATCGACCACCGTCATCCCGGGCTTGCCCCGGGATCTCCCGACGCGACCACCAACAGTCGCGAGACCCCCGCGCTCGTCGGGATGACGTCCAGGCCGGGTCGGGGTCACCAGCGACCAGGGCACTCAGCGCACGTACCGGGTCGGCTCGGCCACCACCGGTAGGCCGGCCCCGCGCCAGCCGTCGAACCCGTCGATCAGGTCGCCTGCCCGGGTGAACCCGAGCGCACTCAGATCGCGCGCGGCCAGGCTCGACGAGTAGCCCTCGTTGCAGACGACGTAGACCTCGTCGGTGAGCGCGGGGCCGGGTCGCATGCGGTGGGCAGACGTCGGGTCGAGTCGCCACTCGAGCACCAGGCGATCGACCACCACCGCCCCTGGAATGTGGCCGGCGGCCTCGCGCCGGTCGACCGGACGGATGTCGATCACCCACGCGCCCGCCGCCAGCCGTGCGGCCAGCTCGTCAGCCGTGACCCGGACGATCCCCGCACGGGCCTGCGCCACCACGCTCGCGATGTCGGGCACTCAGTCGACCTCCGGTACGTCGCCATGCACGGTACGCACCGGCGTGGCTCGTCCGTCGCCGAAACTGTAGAACGTCATCGTCGCCAACCGGGGCGAGTAGGCGTGAATGCTGATCGCCGGCTCGGGCAGCTCGTTGCGCACGTCGTGCAGCTCGCCGGGCAGCACAGACACCACCGCACCGGGCCGCCGCTCAAGCACCACCAGTTCGTCGTCGCGCACCCTGGTCTCGCTCAGCACGCCGCTGATCACCGCGAAGGCGGCCTCGGAGTCGCCGTGATCATGCAGTTCGGTGCCCTGGGCGGTGGTCCAGGTGAGCAGCCACAGGTCCACGTCTTCAGGCACGTCGAGGCGCACCCAGTAGCGCTCGTCGGTGTCGAACCGAACAAGCGGCAGCCACCGATCGCAGTCGTCGACCACGCGTTGCAGCAGGGCGACGAGAGAGGGATCAGGGGTTCGAGAACGGTTCAGGGCAGGCGTGGGCGCAGTGATGGTCATGGGTTTCTCCTGGTCGAACGAGGTTTGGGCGGGTCGTTGGCGGTGTGCTGCGTCAGAGACGACAACACCAGCCACGACGAAATCGCCGGACGAGCCGACCGAAGGGATCGATGATCATGGCCTACCTCCATCGTTTCTGGCGGGAGCACCCTGACGGGTTGCTGCGGCGTCGGTGAGCCAGATCTCTCGGCCGCTCTGGATGGGTCGATTGCGACGCTAGCGGACGGGAGCGCCGTCCGCGAGCAATCCCTATAAATCCGATGGGAATAGTAGTGCCAATGCGGGGGACGCTCGAATCAGGCCGACAGGCCCCACATGGCCGCGATGTGGCGAACGTCCGTACCGCAGCAGCCGCCGATCACCCGCAGCCCCGGCAGCCGGTCACGCAGTCGCGTCACGGCGGCCGCCAACGCCACCGGGTCGCCGTCGTCGAGCTCGTCGGCCTCGTCGAGCTCGGCGTGGCTGAGTTGGGACGCGTTCGCCCGCACCACCGCGATGCGCTGCAACTGCGTCGGCGCGTCGGCCAGACCGGGCTCGATGTGCGTGGGGTGGGCGCAGTTCACCGCGTAGTGGGTCGGCGGGCAGACCGCGTCGACAGCGGCGATGGCGTCGGCCAGTGGGGTGCCGTCGGGCAGCCGTCCATCGGTCTCGACGGTGAACCCGATGCCGACCGGCAGACCCACTTCGCGAGCGGCGAGCGCAACCCCGGCCGCCTCGCCGATTCCGGTGAGGGTGTAGGCGGTGATCAGGTCCGCCCCGCCGTCGGCCAGCGACCGCACCTGCGGCAGGTGGTACGCCGCTGCTTCGGACGGCTCGGCGTCACTGGCCAGGTATCCGTCGCCGCGAGGCCCCACCATGCCCACGACCAGCACGTGCGGCACGCGATCGCGCCACTCGTTCGCGATCTCGCGCAGAAACTGCACGGCCGCCGTGTTCACCCGGTCGAGCGCCGCCTGGTCGTAGCCCACCAGCGCACCCCAGTCGGTGTTGGCCCGCCAGGTCGGGCTCTCGAGCAGCAGCCCAGCGCCGGCCTCGGCGGCCACGCGCGCGTAGCCGTCGTAGTAGGCGCGCAGCAGGGCGCGGCCGTCGGGGTCGTCCAACAGCGGGAACGCGGCGAACTCGGGCAGGTCGACGCCGTGGTGAAAGATCAGGTCGGTCTCGAGGCCACCGTCAGTGACGTAGCCGGTCAGGTCAAGCATCGCGTACCTCCTCTTTCCAGACTGATTGGTCTAGTTGTATCAGACTGATCGGTCTGGTAACAAGGGTTCTGTGCCACGCAATGGAGCCCCCACCCGAGAACGCATCCTCGACGCTGCCGAACGCCTGGTGATCGACAACGGCTACGCCGCCACGTCAGTCGACCGGGTGATCGCCGAATCGCGCACCAGCAAAGGGTCGTTCTTTCACCACTTCGCCAGCAAAGACGACTTGGCCCGCGCGCTGGTCGAGCGCTACGCGGCGGCCGACATCACCCATCTGTACGCCGCGATCGCTCAGGTCGTCGCCGACACCGACGACCCGGCCGAACGGGTGATCGAGTTCGTCCGGGTGTTCGAAGAGGGAGCCGACGACCTGATGTCGGCGCAGTCGAGCTGCCTGTACGTGTCGGTGCTCACCGAGCGCGAACTGGTCGATCGTGGCACGTCCAGCCAGATCACCGCCGCCATCGTGGCCTGGCGCGAGGCCATCGCCGACCTGCTGCGGGCGGCACTGCCGCCCGATTCCGACCTGGACGCCGAAGCCCTGGCCGACCACGTGTTCGTCACCTTCGAGGGCGCGTTCATTCTGTGCCGGGCCACCGGCGACCCCGGCCACATGCGCCGGCAGCTCGGCGCCCTTCGGCGGTTGTTCGAGGTGCTGCTGGTACAGGGGGCCGCCTGATCGGCCGCGACAAGTGCGCAACGGCCCGACCGGTGACACGATGCTCTCGACACCCGATGAAGGGAGCGCCATGCGTCGCCGACTGATGGTCGTGCTGGTCGTGCTGGTCGTGCTGGTCAGCGGCTGCGCCGGCACTTCGAGGCCAACGCCGAGCGTACGCACGATTCCACCCGACAACAGGCCCCCGGCGGCGTCGACCAGCCCCTCTTCGTCGTCGTCCGAGACCCCGGTGTCGCCGCCGTCGAACCCGTCCACACCGGCCGTGCCGTCGACCACCGGCGCCTTGAACGTGGTCAAGTTCACCCAGGTCGACTTCGCTTCGCCCTCGGGTGGCATCTGGTGCGGCATGGCGGCCGACTACGCGTTGTGCCACATTCCGTTCGACGGCTACAAAGGTCAGCAGCCGACCACCGAGCAGATCTGCCCAGAGGAGCAGCTCGACGTGACGGGCGTGAATGTCACCACAGACGGGGCGAGCTGGTTCTGCAGCGGCGACCCGTCCACAATGCCGGTCAAGGGCAGCACGCAGGTGGCGTGGCAGAAGGGCACGGGGTTTCCGTTCGTGAAGTATGACGGCCAGACGCTGGCCACCCTGCCGTACGACAAGGCGTTGCGGCACGGCGACTACATCTGCCGCAGCGAACGCTCGGGCATGACCTGCGCCAGCCTGGTCAGCAAGCACGGCTTCAAGGTCGCCCGGGCGGGCATCACGCTGTTCTGAGCAGCGCGCAGACTCGCCGCTGGCCGACTTCGTCACCCCCGCGGACGCCGGGATCTCCACTCACCGACACCTCACCCGAACCGCTGGTCGAGCGTGTCGAGACCCGGTTTCGACGAGCTCAACCGGCAATCAGGCGATCACCACCAGCAGGTCGCCACCCTCGACGGCCTGCGCGTGGCCGATCGCGACGCGCTCGATCGTGCCCGCGACGGGTGCGGTGATGGCCGCCTCCATCTTCATCGCCTCGATGGTCGCCACCGGCTGGCCCGCCTGCACCTCGTCGCCCACCTCGACGGTCAGGGTCACCACCCCGGCGAACGGCGCCGGCACCTGGCCGGGCTTGCTGGTGTCAGCCCGCTCACGCGTCACCACGTGCGACTCGGCCGAGAAGTCACGCACCGACACGATGCGAATCTGGCCGTTGATCGAACAGACCACCTGACGGAAACCGCGCTCGTCGGGCTCGCCGATCGCCTCCAACCCGAGCAGCAGCTTCTTGCCCCGCTCGATCTCGACCTCGTGCTCTTGGTGAACGTCGAGCCCGTGCAGAAACTCGCGGGTGGCCAGCACCGACAACTCAGAGAACTCGTCTACCGCGTCTTCGTAGTCACGGGCCGGGCCCGGAAACAGCAGCCGGTTGAGGGTGCGCCGCGGGTCGTCGGCCAAGGCCTGCTCCTGCTCGGCGGTCAGTTCGGTCTCGACCGGCTTGATCGTGCGTCCGGCAAGGGCTTTGGTGCGGAACGGCTCGGGCCAGCCGCCGGGCGGGTCGCCCAGTTCGCCGCCCAAGAACCCGATGACCGAGGCCGGAATGTCGTAACGGCCGGGATTGGCCTCGAAGTCGGCGGGGTCGGCGTTGGCGCCCACCAGGGCCAGGGCCAGGTCGCCCACCACCTTCGAACTCGGCGTCACCTTGACGATGTTGCCCAGAATGCGGTTGGCCGCGGCGTACATGTTCTCGATGTCTTCGAACCGATGCCCCAGGCCCAGCGCGATGGCCTGCTGACGCAGGTTCGACAACTGGCCGCCGGGAATCTCGTGGTTGTAGACGCGTCCGGTCGGGCCGGGCAGCCCCGACTCGAACGGCGCGTACAGCAGCCGGACGGCCTCGAAGTACGGCTCCAGGTCGGTGGCGGCCTTGAGCGACAACCCGGTGGCCCGTTCGGTGTCGTCGGTGGCCGCGATCAGCGCGGACATCGACACCTGCGACGTGGTGCCGGCCCAGGCGGCGGAGGCGACGTCGACGGCGTCCACACCGGCGTTGATGGCCGACAGCAGCGTGGCCAACTGGCCCCCCGCGGTGTCGTGGGTGTGCAGGTGCACCGGCAGGTCGAACCGCTCACGCAGCGCCGTCACCAGAATCGCCGCCGCCGGTGCCCGCAACAGCCCGGCCATGTCTTTGATCGCCAGAATGTGCGCCCCGGCGTGAACCAACTGCTCGGCGAAACGCAGGTAGTAGTCGAGGGTGTAGAGCGTCTCGGCGGGGCTGGTCAGGTTGCCGGTGTAGCAGATCGCCGTCTCGGCGACCCCGTGGTCGGTTTCGCGCACGGCCTCGATGGCCGGCTTGATCTGGTCGATGTTGTTGAGCGCGTCGAAGATGCGAAAGATGTCGCAGCCGGTGCGGGCCGCCTCGTGCACGAAGGCGCGGGTCACCTTCAGCGGGTAGGGGGTGTAGCCCACGGTGTTGCGGCCGCGCAGCAGCATCTGTTGCGGAATGTTGGGCATGGCTTCGGCGAACGCCGCCAGCCGTGCCCACGGGTCTTCCTTCAAGAAGCGCAGCGTGACGTCGTAGGTGGCGCCGCCCCACGACTCCATCGAGAACAACCCGGGCAGCATGCGGGCGATGTAGGGCGCCACGTGCAGCAGGTCACGGGTGCGCACCCGCGTGGCCAGCAGGCTCTGGTGGGCGTCGCGAAACGTGGTGTCGGTCACCGCGACGGCGGTCTGGTTGCGCAGCGCCTGCGCGAACCGCTCCGGCCCGTCCGCGATCAGCAGTTGCTTCGACCCCGGCGGCGGCGGGGCGTTCAACTCGCCCCGGCTGAGCGCCGGCAGCTTGGTGCGGGCGATCAGGGTGGTGCGCGGCTCGCCGTTGGGCCGGTTCACCGACACCCCGGCCAGATAAGTCAGCAGTTTGGTGCCACGGTCGCCGGGCAGCCGGTGGTTGAGCAGGTGCGGCCGTTCGTCGATGAACGACGTGGTGGCCCGTCCGGCCAAGAAATCGGGGTCGGTGATCACCGCCTCCAAGAACGGAATGTTGGTCGACACCCCCCGAATACGAAACTCGGTGAGCGCCCGGTAGGCCCGTCGGGCGGCGCTGGCCAGGTCACGGCCGCGGCAGGTCAGCTTCACCAGCATCGAGTCGAAGTGGGCGCTCACCTCGGCGCCGGCGAACACCACGCCGCCGTCGAGCCGCACGCCGGCCCCGCCCGGGGTTCGGTACACCGAGAGCCGTCCGGTGTCGGGCCTGAAGCCGTTGGAGGGGTCTTCGGTGGTCACCCGGCACTGCAGGGCCTGGCCGCGCACGTGAATGCCGTCCTGTGTCAGGCCCAGGTCGGCCAGCGACTCACCGGCGGCGATGCGCAACTGGGAGCTGACCAGATCGACGTCGGTGACCTCTTCGGTGACGGTGTGTTCGACCTGAATGCGGGGGTTCATCTCGATGAAGACGTAGCGTCCGTCGCCGCCGAGCAGAAACTCGACCGTGCCCGCGTTTTTGTAACCGATGCTGAGGGCGAACTTCACCGCGTCGGCACAGATCGCGTCGCGCAGCGCCGGGTCGAGGTTGGGCGCCGGGGCCAGTTCGACCACCTTCTGGTGCCGCCGCTGCACCGAACAGTCGCGCTCGTACAGGTGAATCACGTTGCCCTGGGTGTCGGCGAGGATCTGCACCTCGATGTGCCGGGGGCCGACCACCGCTTCTTCGAGGTACATGCGCGAGTCGCCGAACGCGGCCTTGGCCTCGCGCATCGCCTCGGCCAGCGCCGCCGGCAGGGCCTCGGCGTTCTCGACCCGGCGCATGCCGCGTCCACCACCGCCCGAGACGGCCTTGACGAAGACCGGGAAGCCGATCTCTTCGGCGGCGGCGATCAGGGTGTCGGGGTCGTCCGAGGGGTCGCTGCCCTTCAGCGTGGGCAGTCCGGCCGCGCGCGCGGCGGCGATGGCGGCGGCCTTGTCACCGGTCAGTTCGAGAATCGTGTGGTCGGGGCCGACGAAGGTGATGCCGTGCTCTTCACAGGCCTGCGCCAGGTCGGGGTTCTCGCTCAGAAAGCCGTAACCGGGGTAGATCGCGTCGGCCTCGGCCTCGAGCGCGGCGTGAATGATGCCGTCCACGTCGAGGTAGGCGCGCACCGGGTGGCCGACCTCGCCGATCTGGTAGCTCTCGTCGGCCTTCAGCCGGTACTCGGCGAAGCGGTCTTCGTAGGGAAAGACGGCCACCGTGCCGACGCCCAATTCGGTGGCGGCGCGAAACGCGCGTACGGCGATCTCACCACGATTGGCGACCAGGATCTTGCGGAACATGCCCCTCCTCATTACGGACGGCCCTCGCCAGCGGTGGCCTTCATTGGCCACTCGCGACCAGCCTGACACAATCGCCGTTCGCGCGTAACGCCTTGCCGTGCACACCGGAACTGCTGAGAGACTGGATCGATGCACGCACTGCGCCCGTCGCCCGACGAGAAGACCATCGGCTCGCGCGACCTGACCCAGTGGCGCAGCCGCCCCGGCCGCTGGCTGCGCGAGGTGTTCACCGCGTTGGCCGATCGGCTGCGCAACACCGACCTGGCGGCGCTGACCCTGCTCGGCGTCGCCGCGGTGCTCGCGGTAGGGGCCACCATGCTGGCGGGCGAGATCTATGAGTCCGTCACCTCGGGGCACGGCATCACCCAGTTGGACGAGCCGGTGCTGCAGGCCATGGTGGCCTCGCGCACACCGGGGTTCACCACCTTCGTGGCCGCGTTCAGCAACTCGGGCGGCGCGTTATGGATGACTATCATCACCGGCGTCGCCATCGCCGCGGTGTGCCTGAGGTGGCGCCGTTGGACGCCGCTGGTGCTGATGCTCATCGCCGTCGGCGGATCGCTGGCGATGACCGTGGTGGGCAAGCGGCTGACCGACCGGGCACGTCCGCCGTACGAGCTGGCCGTGCCGCCGTATGAAACCTCGGCGTCGTTTCCGTCGGGGCACACGCTCAACTCGATCGTGATCACCGGCATGTTCTGCTACCTGCTGGTGTCGCACCTCACCAACACCCTGGCCCGGGTGTCCACCATCACCATGGGCGCCGTGTACACGATCTCGATGGGGTTGTCGCGGGTGTATCTCGGCCATCACTGGCTCACCGACGTGCTGGCCGCCTGGTGCCTGGGGCTGGCCTGGCTGGCCGTGGTGATCACCGCGCACCGTTTGTGGCTGACCGATCATCAATCGCACGCCCTGCCGCGGCACGGGAAACGATCTGAACGAGCCCTGGCGCAAGATGGGGACGGTTCCTAACTCGCGCCACCCGCCGTCCCGGCGCAAGATGGGGACGGTTCCCAACTCGCGCCACCCGCCGTCCCAGCGCAAAGGTGACTCACCCGTCATTCCAGGCTTGCCTTGAGACGAATCCGCCCGCCGAGAACCTGTTGAGCCCACGCGCCCACGACATCCAGGCGCCCGCTGCGATGACCGTGGAGCCCTGGCGCGAGATAGGACCGTCCCCAACTACCGCCAGCCAACCCTTTGGCGCGAGATAGGAACCGTCCCCAACTACCGCCACAGGTGTTGGACGGCGTCGCGGGCTGCGCGACCCTGCTGCTGGCCCCGCTCGCGGGCAGCTGGCAGTGCTGCGGCCGACATCGACGAGTGGCTTGCGATGCCTGCCTGCAGCAGCACGGCCTCGCTGCCCGCGTCGCGCAGCTTCGCCGCCTGATGTTCGGGACGACGCACCACCCGCGCCGAGCGGCCCTGCGGGGCGAGCACCAGCACCCGGTCGCAACCGCTGGCCAGGTCGGCGTTGGCCGGGGAGCGCAGTCCGCCGTCCAGAAACGCCCGCCCCTCGATGTGCACCGGGGGCAGCACCCCGGGCATCGCGCAACTCGCGGCGACCGCCAGCGCCAGCGGAACGTCCGAGCGCGGCGTGAAGTACGCCGGACGGCCCGCGCGGGCATCCACCGCCACCACGATCAGCGCCGGGGGCCAGTCGACATAGCCGATGGCCCGTGCCACCAGGTCGACGAAAGCAGCCTCGCTGACCGCGGTGGGCCCGGAGGACCGCCGCCCCAGCCACTGCAACGCGTGCCGGCGGCTGGGCCAGACCTGGGCGGCCAACAATCGGCCCACGGCAGCCGGACGAAGCCGTGCCGCTGCCAACTCAGTGGTGAACCCACGCAGGCCCGCAGGGTCGCCGCCGTTCAGCAACCGCGCCGCCAACAGCGCGCCGGCAGAGGTTCCGATCACCCGGTCGGCCCCGGGCAGCACCGGTGGAAGTTCGCCCAGCACTGCCGCCGTCCAGCCGATGCCGGTGAGCCCTCCACCACCCAGCACCACCGCACGGCGGGGCTCAGCCCCGAGGTCAGGCGATGCGCTGCCAGACAACGGACACGCTGGGGTCGGTGACGGTCAGCATGTAGCGCACGGACACCTCGTTCTTCTGATCGACCATGTACTTCTCGCCGTTCTGGGTGAGCGTGCAGCGAAACCTGAAGTTCAGCGTGGTGGCGCCCCGCGCCTGGGTGGGGTCGGCCACGTCCAACGTGTAGGTGGCGTTCTTCCAGGGGTTGCCCACCAGGTTCCACTTGATCGACTTGGTGTCGAGCTTCTGCCCCACGGCCACCGTGACGCTGTTGGGGCACCCCTGCGGGCTCGGGTCGCGCTTGGCCAGGCACGCCTTGACCGCCTTCTCGGCGATGGCGTTCGCAGCCTTCACACCCTTGCTGGTCAACGTGGGCTCGAGCCCGGCCTTGACGTCGTCGCCCACCGCCGCCACAAGCACTGGTCGATCGGCCAGCGTGATCTCGTCGACGTCTTCACCGAAGGTGTACGACCCCGGAAAGACCTCGATGTGTGCGGTGTTGGTGAGCGGCTGGCCGTTCAGCGTCGGCCCCAGCGTGGCCGGCAACGCGCCGGGGTCGATCGTCGAGGTGACCTGCTGCAGCCGCCAGCCGGCATCAGTCTGGGCGACTGAGAAGGTGATGGTGGCTCGGTGGTCGCCGATGCTGACCTCGGCCGGCACCTGCACCGTGCCGCTGCCGCCCACCTCGGGCACGTTCACCACGGTGAGCGGCCCGGTCTTGTTGGACGACTCGAGCACCGCCCGGGTGAGCAGCGCGGTGTCGGTGGGCTTGGTCAGCGCGAACTGCAAAGCCCGGTCGGCGTCGCTGCCGGCCAGGGCGTCCAAGAAGCCGCGGACGGCCTGCTGCGGCGTGGCCGACGAGATGCCGTTCTGCGCCGGCTGCGGCCGCAACGCCCACGCGATGCTGCCGATCAGGGCGAGCACGACCAGCACGGCGGCGGCGATCCACAACAGCCGTGGACGGCGCAGCGCCGCCCGGGTCGAGGTTTCGGTGGCCTCGGGCGGTTCGGCCTGGCCTGTCGCGCCGTCCGGATCGACCGGGTCGGGCTGGGCGTCGGAGGGCGCGGAATCGTCATTCACCACCGGGACAGGCTACCGAGTGTGCCAACCTGCGTTTCAGTGACGTTTCGGTGCCGGCCAACCTGATGTCGGGGCCGGTTTCGGCCACTAGATTCACTCGAGTGACGATCCGGGTAGCGCTCGAACACCGCACGACGTACACCTTCGCCGAACCGGTGGAGGTGTTTCCGCACACGGTTCGGCTGCGGCCGGCGCCGCACTCGCGCACGCCCATCGCGGCCTACTCGCTGACGGTGAGCCCACGCAACCACTTCATCAACTGGCAGCAGGACCCGTTCGGCAACTACCTGGCCCGGCTGGTGTTTCCCGAGCCGGTGAAAGAACTCGACATCACTGTCGACGTGGTGGCCGACATGACGGTGATCAACCCGTTCGACTTCTTTCTCGAGCCCTACGCCGAGCGCTTCCCCTTCGAATACCCCGACGCCCTGCGCGCCGACCTCGAGCCCTACCTGCGTCGGGTCGACGAGGGCGGCACCGGCCCGGGCCCGCTGGTGCGCGAGTGGGTGCAGCGGCACATCACCGACGCCTACGCCGGGCTGACCGGCGACGACCGGCCCCGCATGGTCGACTTCCTGGTCGCCGTGAACACCGCCCTGCAGGCCGACATCGCCTACACCGTGCGGCTCGAACCGGGCGTGCAGACCCCCGACACCACCCTGGCCAACGCGCTCGGCTCGTGCCGCGACTCGGCGTGGGTGCTGGTGTCGGTGCTGCGCGAGGCCGGCCTGGCGGCGCGGTTCGTGTCGGGCTACCTGGTGCAACTGCGCTCAGACGTCGAAGAGTTGGACGGCCCCAGCGGCCCGGCCGAAGACTTCACCGACCTGCACGCCTGGGCCGAGGTGTTCGTGCCCGGCGCGGGCTGGATCGGCCTCGACCCCACCTCGGGACTGTTCGCGGGCGAGGGCCATATTCCCTTGTCGGCGACCCCGCACCCGTCGTCCGCGGCACCGATCACGGGCTCGACCGCACCGGTGTCGGTGACCATGAGCTTCAGCAACACCGTGCGCCGGGTGCACGAGGACCCCCGCGTCACCAAGCCCTACACCGAGACCCAATGGGCCGCCGTCGACGCCCTCGGCCAGCGGGTGGACGAGCTGCTGACCGCTGGCGACGTGCGCCTGACCATGGGCGGCGAGCCGACCTTCGTCTCGGCCGACGACACCGCCACGCCGCAGTGGGAGGGCGCCGCCGACGGCCCCGAGAAGCGGGCGCTGGCCCAGGCCCTGGCGGCCCGGCTCGAGCAGCGCTGGGCGCCGGGCGGGGTCGTCCACCACGGCCAGGGCAAGTGGTACCCCGGCGAAGACCTGCCGCGCTGGAACATCGCGATCACCTGGCGCACCGACGGCCTGGCGATCTGGGAGGACCGCACGCTGCTGGCCAACCCCTGGGACGAACCGGCGGTCAAACCCGGTTCGCTCGAGGCGCAGACCGCGGCCCGCGACCTGGCGGTGTACATCGCCGGTGGGCTCGGCGTGCCGATCGGCCACGTGCTGCCCGGCTACGAAGACCCGCTGGTCGAGCTGATGGGCGAGGCTCAACTGCCCGAGGGCAGGCGTCCGGACGACCTCGACCCCGACGACCCGGCGATGGCCGACGAGGCCGCCCGCGCCGCCGAGATCGACCGCATCGACGCCACCCGGGGCACTGCCCGCGGCTGGGTCGTGCCGCTGTTCCGGTTGGTCGACGAGCAGCAGTGGGGCACGGCGCGCTGGCGCACCCGCCGCCGGCACTTGTTCCTCACCCCCGGCACCTCGCCGATGGGATTCCGGCTGCCGCTGTCGTCCCTGGCCTGGGCCGAGGCGCCCGACGACATCGAACGCTCCCCGCTCGAGATGACCGGGCTGCTGCCGATCATCGTCGACGGCGAGGCACCCGCGGCGGTCGTGCACGACATCGAGGATGCGCCGCGCACCGCCCTCTGCGTCGAAGAGCGCGACGGCCTGCTGCACGTGTTTCTGCCGCCGTTGACCAAGCTCGAGGACGCCCTCGAACTGCTCAGCGTGGTCGAGGGGGCGGCCGCGGCGGTCGAGTTGCCGGTGGTGCTCGAGGGCTACCCGCTGCCGTTCGACCTGCGCACCAAGACCATCTCGGTGACCCCCGACCCGGGCGTGATTGAGGTGAACACACAACCCACGTCGAGCTGGCCCGAACAGCGCGACCTCACCCTGTCGCTGTACGACGACGCCCGGCGCACCCGGCTGGCCACCGAGAAGTTCGACCTCGACGGCACCCACACCGGCACCGGCGGCGGCAACCACTTCACGCTGGGCGGCGCCACGCCCACCGACTCGCCGTTGCTGCGCCGGCCCGACCTGCTGCGCTCGCTGATCACCTACTGGCAGCATCATCCGGCCTTGTCGTACGTGTTCTCGGGCCGGTTCATCGGCCCGACCTCCCAGGCGCCGCGGGTGGACGAGGGGCGCCACGAAACCCTCTACGAACTCGAGATCGCCTTCGCCGAGCTCGACCGGGTGACCGCCGACGCCGAGTCGTTCAAGCCCGAGCACGACGACCTGCCGCCGCTGCCCTGGAACACCGACCGGCTGCTGCGCCACCTGCTCACCGACCTGACCGGCAACACCCACCGGTCTGAGTTCTGCATCGACAAGCTGTACTCGCCCGATTCGCAGCGAGGCCGGCTGGGCCTGCTGGAGCTGCGCGGTTTCGAGATGCCCCCACACGCCCAGATGGCGCTGGTGCAGGCCCTGCTGGTGCGTTGCCTGGTGGCGATGTTCTGGCAGCGCCCCTACCTCGGCCCGCTGATTCGCTGGGGCACCCGCCTGCACGACCGCTTCCTGCTGCCGGCGTTCGCCGCCGCCGACCTGCGCGAGGTGGTCGCCGACGTCAACGAGTGGCTCGACCAGGTGGCTCCGGGCAGCCGGTTCGACGCCGCCTGGTTCGATCCGTTCCTCGAGTTCCGCTTCCCGCGGCTGGGCGAAACCCGGCTCGCGGGCGTCCACCTCGAACTGCGGCAGGCCATCGAGCCCTGGCACGTGCTGGGCGAGGAGGCCACCAGCGGCGGCACCGCCCGCTACGTCGACAGCTCGGTCGAACGCGTCCAACTCGCCGTCTCGGGCCTGATCGAAGGCCGGCACGTGGTGACCTGCAACGGCGTGCCGGTGCCGCTCACCGCGGTCGCCAACGGCGGCTGGGGCACGGCCCTCGGCTCGGACGACGCCCCTGCCGCGGCCGGCATGTTCGTCGGCGGCGTGCGGTACCGGGCGTGGGCGCCGTGGTCGGCGCTGCACCCCACCATGGGCGTGCACGCGCCGCTGACCTTCGACCTGGTCGACACCTGGAACAACCGATCGCTGGGCGGGTTCACCTACCACGTCACCCACCCGGGCGGACGCAGCTACGACACCTACCCGGTGAACGCCGTCGAGGCCGAGTCGCGGCGCGCCTCGCGGTTCAGCGACCAGGGCCACACCCCCGGCCCGATCGACGTGGCCGGCTGGCCGTCGGCGCAGTCGGTGTTCTCGCCGATGGGCACCGAATACCCCTGCACGCTCGATCTCAGGCGCTATTCCCCCGGGCATTTGGGCTAGTGACATGCCGGGCGACCCGACCCCGTAAGGTGGCGCCATGTCTGCGGCGGTGAGCATCGAAACCGGGGTACTCGACGAGTACCGCGCGCGGCTGGGCGCCGACGCCGTCGACGAACTGGTCACTTCCGACGGCCTGCGCAGCGACCAGGCGGCCCTCGGTGCCGCGGTCAACGCGATGGGCATGGGCGGGCTGCAGGCGGCCCGGGCCGAGGCGCGCACGTTCGCGTCCGACGAGGGCGTCACCTACGGCACCGAACGCCGCGGTAGCCGCAACTGGGCGATCGACCCGATTCCGGTGCTGATCGGCGCCGCCGAATGGCAGGCGCTGGAAACCGGGTTGCGGCGACGCGCCAACCTGCTCGACCTGGTGCTCACCGACGTGTACGGCGAGCGCAACCTGATGCGGCGCCGGGTCATTCCGCCCGAGGTCATCCTCGGCCACGACGGCTACATCAGGCAGACCGACGGCATCGGCGCCCCCGGCCGTCGCCAGCTGGTGGTGGCGGCCACCGACCTGGGCCGCGACGCCACCGGCCAGTGGACCGTGATCTCAGACCGCACCCAGGCGCCGTCCGGCCCCGGGTATGCGATGGCCACCCGGCGGATCATCTCGCGGGTAATGGCCGGCCTGCACCGATCGACCCCCCTGGCCCGGCTGCGCGGCTTCTTTCAGACCTTCTCGGCTTCGCTGCAAGACGCGTCGCCGACGGCCACCGAGCCGCCCCGGGTGGTGCTGCTCACCCCCGGGCCGGGCAGTGAGACCGCCTTCGAACAGGCCTACCTGGCCACCCTGCTGGGCTTTCCGCTGGTCGAGGCCGACGACCTGGTGATGCAGAAGGGCAAGGTGTGGCTTCGGGCCGGCGACCGGCTCGAAGAGGTCGACGTGATTCTGCGCCGGGTGGACGCCGCCTACTCAGACCCGCTCGAACTGCGCGGCGACTCGCAACTGGGCATTCCCGGGCTGATCGAGGCGGCCCGCACGCGCAACGTGGCCGTGGTGAACCCGGTGGGTGCCGGGGTGCTCGAGAACCCGGGGCTGGTGGCGCACCTGAACGCCGCGGCCCGCGCGCTGCTCGGCGAAGACCTGGCGCTGCCCATGCCCCCGACATGGTGGTGCGGCGACGACGCGTCCCGATCGCACGTGCTGGCCAACCTGGGCCATCTGGTGCTCAAGCCGATCTCGCGCTCGTCGGGGCCGTTGCGGTACGGCTGGCTGCTCACCGCCGCAGAACGCGCCGACCTGGCGGCCGCGATCGCCGCCGAGCCGTGGGCCTGGTGCGGGCAGGAGCCGATGCAGCTGTCGACCGCTCCGGTGGTCACCCGCAGCGGGCTCGAGCCGCGCCGATTCGTGCTGCGCACCTTCGGGGTGGCGCACGACGACGACTACCACTACCTGCCCGGCGGCCTGGGCCGGGTGGCCGCGCGGGTCGGCGAGTACACCGTCTCGAACTTCACCGGCGCCCTCGCCAAGGACGTCTGGGTGATCAGCTCCGAAGCCGACCAGCCCAGCGTCGGGCGCGCCCGCCGGCTCGGCCTGCCCCCGGTCACCCGGGCCTACGGCCTGTCGCCCCGCGTGGCTGACAACCTGTACTGGATGGGCCGCTACGCCGAACGCGCCGAGGGCACCGCCCGGCTGCTCAAGGTGGTCGACGACTTCGCCGAAGACAACAGCAGCCGCACCGGCACCCCCGGCGCGAGGGCCACCGAGATTCTGCTCGACGCCGTCGCCTGGGTGACCGTCACCGGTGCGATCAGGCACGACGAGTCGTCCCTGACCTACCTGCGCCGGGCCGTGTTGGACGCCACCCGCACCGGCACGGTGCGGCACTGCGCCAACCAGGTGACCAACGCCGCCCAGCACGTGCGCGACCTGCTGAGCGTCGACACCTGGTCGGTGATCGGACGACTGCAGCAGACCCTGGCCGAGACCCCCGACGACGACGACCAGCTGCAGCCGGTGCTGGCAGACGTGCTCGAGTCGCTGCTGGCGCTGGCCGGCATCATGGCGCAGAGCATGGTGCGCGACGAGTCGTGGGCGTTTCTCGACGCGGGCTGCCGCATGGAACGCGCGCAGATGACCCTGGCCCTGCTGGCCCGCACGGTGACCGCCGACCGGGGCCGCGAGGTCGACGACCTGGTGGTCGAGGGTGTGCTGCGCGCGGGCGAGTCGATCATCACCCACCGCCGGCGGGCGGCCGCTGGCACCGGCCCCACGGTGGCGCTGGAGTCGGCGGTCGACCTGCTGCTGCTCGACCGGGTGAACCCGCGTTCGGTGCTGTACCAGGCCGAGTCGCTGGCCGCCGACCTCAGCCTGCTGGGCGACGAGGCGTCCGCCGCGCGGGCGCTGCGGCTGTCGAACGAACTGGGCGAGGTCGACATCGCCGACCTGCTGCGGCCCGATCGGCTGGCGGTTCGGCTGGCCGCCTTGGAGCAGGAGTTCCGCGGGTTGTCGGACGACCTGGCCGCGCGGCACTTCTTGCGTCAGGCGCCGCGCCGGGCGCAGACCTCGGGCTGGGGCAACCCGTGGCAGGTGACCGATGGTGACTGAGGTGCGGCCCGACCACTACGCGCCCCGGCGGTATCGGGTGCGGCACACGACCATCTACACCTACGACGACGACGTCGAGGCGTGCTACGAACGCGGCTTTCTGCGACCGCTCGAAACGTGGTCGCAGCAGGTGGTGACCAACGAGGTGGCGGTGTCGCCCGAGCCGCAGGTGATCAGCCAACACGTCGACCACTTCGGCAATCACAGTTTCTACGTCGAGATTCGCGACCCGCATCGCGAGCTGGTGGTGAGCAAGACGGCCTTCGTCGACGTGGCCTGGCCGCGCCCGGTGCTCGAATCGCTGAACGCGTTCACGGTGGCCGAGGCGGTGGCCCGGGTCGAGGCCGAGGCCGACGCCGTGGTGCACGCGGAGTTTCTGCTGCCGTCCGATCTGGTCGATCTGGGGCCCGAGGTACTGGCCTACGCCCGGCAGATCCTGTGGGCCGACCGGCCGCTGGGCGACGCGCTGGTGGGGCTGTACTCGACGATCTACCGCGACTTCAAGTACGAACTCGGGGCCACCTCGGTGCGCACCACGCTGCCCGAACTGCTCGAACTGCGGCGCGGCGTCTGCCAAGACTTCGCGCACCTCGCGGTGGGCTGCCTGCGCTCGATCGGGCTGCCGGCCCGGTACGTGTCTGGGTACGTCGAGACCTCTCCCCCGCCCGGCCAGCCGAAGCTCGAGGGGTCGGACGCCTCGCACGCCTGGACCTCGGTGCTGGTGCCCGGCGGCGAGTGGATCGACCTCGACCCCACGAACGACCACTTCGCCGACTCGCGCTACATCGTCACCGCGTGGGGCCGCGACTTTCGCGACGTGTCACCGCTGAAGGGCGTGATCTACACCGAGTCGAAGAAGTCGAAGCTCGAGGTGAAGGTCGACGTCTTCCGGGTGAACGCCGACGGCACGCTGACCTGACCCATGGTCGTCCCGTTGAACGCCGGGGATCTGCCAACTAGCGTGGCGAGATGACGTCCGATTTGGAACGCTTCCAGCCTCACTGAGCGGGAACCCGTGTCGAGTCGGACGCAATCGCACGGCCTCGCCGATGACGGGGTGTTCGTCATCCCGGCGAACGCCGGGATCTCCCAAAGTAGCCCGGCATGACGGACGCCCCGAGACCGTCCGGCACTCTCAGCGGCGCGGCTCCAGGCTGGGCCCAACGTTGGTGACCAGCCACTCGACGAGTGGCGTGATGCGCGCCCACTGCTCGGCGACGCGCTCGACCACGTCGGCGGTGGGCAGCCAGGTCGGTTCGCCGACGTTTTTGAGCACCACCAGGCTCTGCCGCCGCATCAGGTCGAGTCGTGGGTGGTCGGCCGGCACCCCGCGAGGGCGGGTGGCCACCTGGTCGCCGCCCACCTCGAAGCCGTCCGCGGTCAGGGCTTGGACGATCTGGGCCAGTTCGGTGCCCGAACCGGCGGAGTCGATCGCGGCCCGCTGCCGGGCCAGTTGGTCGCGTCCGCTCGGGTAGTAGCCGCCACCCACGCTCAGCCCGTCCGCGTTGATGCGCAGGTAGTGCCCCATGCCGGGCGCGGCCAGACACAGACCGCCCTGCTCGCTCTTGTAGGGACGCTTGTCGGCACTGAACCGCACGTCGCGGTGGGGCCGAAACAGGTGCGCATCGCCGAACCGGGGCGCGAGATCGTCCAGCAGTCGGGTGAGCGGCGCCTTCACCGAGGTGCGGTAGCGCTCGGCGTTGGCGGCCCACCACCCCCGGTTGTTGTTCAGGGCGAGCTCGGCGTAGAAGTCGACGGCGTCGAACGGGATGCCAACAGTGGTCACGGCGTCATTGTGCACCCAGGCTGCTGCCCAGGTCATGGCGGCGTTCCCCGTAGCGAGAAGCCCAATGGAGCCGTCTGCACAGACTTGTCCACAACCGGTGGATGACTTACACGGCTGTCATTCCGCGCGGTGACACAACTCATTGGGGTCGGTCTTCGCCATGAGTGCGAGATCGCCGCGATCGGCCACCGGACGAACTCGGCTTCTAGACTGTGCCCATGCCGACAATCGTCCATGAGTTCTCGTGGCCTGATCGACTGGTGGTCGGAACCGTCGGGCGACCAGGGGAGCGCGCGTTCTACCTTCAAGCCCGCACCAAGGCTCGATTCGTGACCGTCGCCCTCGAGAAGGAACAGTCCGCCCTGCTCGCCCAGAAGATCGACGAGATGCTCGACGAGCTGAAGTCCACCGAGAGCAACCCCTTCAGAATTCCCGACTCCACGCCCATCGAGCTGGTCGACAACGACCCGCTCGACCAGCCGCTCGACACCCAATTCCGCACCGGCGCCATCGGCCTCGGCTGGGACCCGACCACCGCCGAGATCGTCATCGAGGCGTACGCCATGGTCGAGGTCGACGACGTCGATGGTAACGAGCTCGGCTCGGAACTGATCGAGGTCGAGCCTTCCGAAGCCCTGCTGGTGCGCATTCCGGTCGGCACGGCCCGCGCGTTCGCAAAGCGCACGCTCGAGGTGGTCGGCGCGGGCCGGCCCAGTTGCCCGTTGTGCGGCTACCCCATGAATCCCGAGGGCCACGTCTGCCCGCAACCCGGGGCCGTTGACGACTGAGTCGCACGCCGGCGGCGTCGCTCTGGCGCCATGAGGGATGGCAGCCCGTGCTGCGCGGACGGGTCGAGCCCGGGTAGCGTCGGCCCATGGCGAGTCCTGCGGTCGAGATTCCGGTGGGCGACCGGGTGGTGCGGGTGACCAACCCCGACCGGGTCTACTTTCCCGAAACCGGCTGGACCAAGCGCGATCTGGTCGACTACTACCTCAACGTCGGCGACGGCATCGTGCGCGCCCTGCGCAACCGGCCCTGCATGCTGCACCGCTTTCCCGACGGGCTCGCCGGCCCCAAGGTGCACCAGAAGCGGCTGCCCGGCGGCGCTCCCGACTGGGTGCAGACCGTCGAGTTGTGGTTCCCGCGCTTCGGCCGAACCGCCGACGAACTCTGCGTCACCGAACTCGCCCAGGTGATCTGGGCCGTGCAGATGTCGACGGTCGAGTTTCACCCCTGGAACAGCCGCCGCGGCCACGTCGAGCAGCCGGACGAATGGCGCATCGACCTCGACCCGATGCCCGAGGCCGACTTCGGCACCGTCCGTCGGGTGGCCCAGGTGGCCCACGAAGTGCTGGCCGAGCTGGCCATCACCGGCTACCCAAAAACCTCAGGTGGCAAGGGGTTTCACATCTACGTGCGGATCGAGCCCGAGTGGGGTTTTCACGAGGTTCGCCGCGCCGCACTCGCCTTCGCCAGAGAACTCGAACGACGCATCGACGACGCCACCACCGTGTGGTGGCGCAAAGACCGCGATCCGGCGAAGATCTTCGTCGACTTCAACCAGAACGCCCGCGACCACACCATCGCATCGGCCTATTCGGTACGCGGCACCCCCACCGGCACCGTGTCGACCCCCGTCGAATGGGACGAACTCGACGACCTCGACCCCCGCGACTTCACCCTTGCGTCGGTGCCGGCCCGGTTCGCCGCCTTGGGCGACCTGCACGCGGGCATCGACGACCAGGCCTTCCGGCTCGACACCCTGCTGGAGTGGGCCGATCGAGACGGGCTCGACTAGCCCCGGCGGGTATTGGGGACGGTTCCTCACTCGCGCCAAATCATCTGACTAGGGGATTTGCTGCGCGGTGGCGCGCGTTCGGATCCGTCCCCAATGTGCGCCCAACCTAGGGATGACGGGGGGTTGCGACCTACTCGGCGCCCGCCGGTCGTCCACGCAGGTCGAAGGCCCTCACGAGCATCGCGTGATCGGTGCTCATCGCCTGGCCGCCACCGGCCAGCATCTGTGGAATGAACTCCGCCGGCTTGGGGTGCCCGGGAATGGCCGCCAGGTACTCCTCGTGGCACTCCAGCGACTTGACCGCCCGATCGACGGACGCGTTCGACACCGAGATTCCGTGCGTGGGCTGGGGGTGCCCGCTCACCAGCAGCCACCGGGTGCCCCACTTGGGCAGGCCCTCGTCGGCGGCCAGCTCGGGGAACACCCAGGTGTTGTCGGCGTCGCGAATCGCGTCGACGGTCACCTCGCCCGCCACCCGATGGTCGGCCATGTTCAGGCCCCACGGCGTGACCAGATCCCAGTTGCCGGTGAGCACCGCGTCAGGCTTGAACTCGCGAATGGCCCGGGCGATGTCGCGACGCAGGTCGAGGCCGTACACCAGCATGCCGTCGGGGTGATCGAGCATGGTCAGTTCGGCCACCCCGACCTGCTCGCACGCGCGCTCTTGCTCGCCGCGTCTGATGCGCGCACACTCGTCCGGCGGAATCTGCATGCCCGCCTCGCCCTTGGTGAGCAGCAGGTAGGCCACCTCGACGCCGCGATCGGTCCACTCGGCCACCGCGGCCGAACTGCCGTATTCCATGTCGTCGGGGTGGGCGGCCACGCACAACACCCGGCGAAAGTCGTCGTCGAGCAGCTTCTCGATGCTGGGCTTCTCGATGCTGGGCTTGTCGGTGTTGGGCGACTCGGTCATGCGGGCAAAGCTACAGCGCCCCCAGCGCCTTCGCCACGGTGATGCCCGACGCCGCCGCCCACGCCTGTGGACGGCACGAGGCCGGGTAGGGCAGCGGCGGAAACACCTCGTCGGCGCTCTGTCCGCCGAACAATTCGGGCAGCCGGTAGTCGAACCCCTCGGCCGCCCGCAGCAGGCCCTCGGCCAGCGTGCGGGCCGGCGCGTCGAAGCCGGCGCGCAACATGCCGTCGATGATCATCGCGGTGTCGTGGGTCCAGACCGAACCGACGTGGTAACGGGTCGGCCAGTACGCCACATTGTCGGTCGACATGGTGCGAATGCCGTAGCCGGAGAACATTTCGGGGCTCATCAGGCGGCTCACCACCAGGGCCTCCTGGTCGGCGTCCAGCAGGCCGGTGCCCAGCAGGTGACCCATGTTGGACGCCACGCCGGTGACCGCGTTCTTCTGCCGATCGAGGGCCAGGGCGGGGTAGCGGCCGTGGGCGTCCGACACCCAGAACTGTTCGTGGAACCGCGCCTTGAGCCGGGCCGCCCAGTCACGCCAGAACGCGGCCCCGGCCGGGTCGTCGGCGAACCGCTCGAGCAGGTCGGCGCCCGCGATGGCCGCCGCGTGGCAGTAGCCCTGCACCTCGACCAGGGCGATCGGACCGTCGGCGACCCGTCCGTCGGCGAAGCGGATCGAGTCGCCCGAGTCTTTCCAGCCCTGGTTGGCCAGGCCGTGCCCCGAGGTGTCGTAGTACTCGGCGAAGCCGTCGCCGTCGGGGTCGGAATGGTCACGCAGCCAGGTCAACGCGCCGTGCAGGCCGTCCATCAAACCCTCGGCCACCGGGTCGACGCCGGCCGCGACCGCGTCGGCCAACAGCAGCACCCACAGCGGGGTCGCGTCGACCGTGCCGTAGTACTCGGGCGGCAGCACGGTGCCCTGCTGCAAGTCGAGCGTGGCGGCCCGCACCTCGTGCAGGATCTTGCCCGGCTGTTCGGCCCGATCGACGTCGACGGCGGTGCCCTGGCGGCCGGCCAGCGTGCGCAGGGTGCCGATCGCCATCTCGGTGTCGGCCGGCAGCAGCAGCCGTGCCGCGATCAGCGAGTCACGGCCGAACAGGGTGAGAAACCACGGGGCGCCGGCGGCGAAGAATGTGCGGTCGGCCTCGGTGCGTTCGCACAGCCGCAGGCTGCTGAGGTCGGCCAGCGACTGGGCGACCAACCTCGCCAACGACGACGACGCGTTCGTCAGCGCCGGCGCTGCCAGTGGCGCGGCAGCACTGCCCACGAACGGCGTCGCCGGGTCGCGGAGCGCCAGGCTCCACTGCGCCGCCACCTGCCCGAACGCGGGCAGGGTCAGCCGCCAGCGCAGGGTGATCGCCTCGTCGTGCTCGATCGTGGCCGCCGGCGCGTCGAGCGTGGCCGACGCTCCCGCGCCGAAAGTCCAGCCGTTCCCCTGCAGCGTCACCGGTCGAGCAGCCTCGACGCCGGCCTTGATCAGGTTCAGCGGGGTGTTGTCGGGCACCAGCCGGACGGTGAGGGTCACCTCGATAGGCCTCGGCAACGAGGCGGAGATCACGATGCGCTCGCCGAACCCGCCGGGGTGGGCCACCCTGTGGCGGGTCAGCGCGCCGAGCGGGTCGGCGGTGCCGTCCTGCCAGCGCACGACGGTGTGAAAGTCGACCGATCCGTCAGGTCGCAACGACGCTCCCGCGGACGCGAGTTCGACGGCACCCTCGGCGTCCTGCACGCCGACGCCCAGCCCTCGCAGCACCCGATGGTCACCGAAGAAAGCGCCCTGCACACCAGAGCCGTCAACATCGCCGTTGGGCGCCGACCACACCTGGGTGGGCGCTCTGAGCACCGCGGCGAGATCGTGCAAGAACGGTTGGCGAAGGGTCACGGCTTCACTCCTCCGGTCAAGGGACGGCCGTCCAGATGGCACAGCGGCACCGGCGCGAAACACCATAGCTGGCTGCGCCCGCCAACCGCAGTTACGCACAGTCCACAGCATCGGTGCGCACATGATTCCGCGGCGAGCCCGTTGCGGCTGAGAGCGCTTTCAGGCACGATGCGAGAGGGACCGCAGCAGTCACGGCACCACTGCCGAAGCAGCACTTTGGGTGCCGATAGGCTGTGCGTGCCCTGTGGGCGATGGCACGACGACGAGGGGGAATGCAGGTGACTGAACGCACTGCTCCCACTCTGGACGACGTGGCGCGCGCGGCCGGGGTTTCGAGGGCCACCGCTTCGCGGGTGATCAACGGTGCCGTGCCGGTGTCGCGGCCCGCCACCGAGGCGGTGCGCAAGGCCGTGGCGATGCTCGGTTACCGGCCCAACGTGGCCGCTCGGGCTCTGGTCACCAGGCGCGTCGGAGCCGTGGTGGTGCTGGTGCCCGAAACCGAAGAGCGGGTGTTCTCGGACCCCTTCTTCTCACGGGCCTACCACGGCGCGCTGGAGGCCTTTCGGCACACCGGCATTCACGTGCTGTTGTCGATGTCGCACCCGCACGACGGCGTCGACCCGATGCTGGCGTTCTTTCAGTCCGATCACGCCGACGGCGCGATCGTGATCTCGCACCACGGCTACGACTTCGCCCGGGCGGTGGCCAACTCGAACCGTCCGGTGGTGTTCGTGGGCAACCCCGGCGTGCCTGGGCTGGCCTACGTCGACGTCGACCACGCACGGGCCGCCGCCACCGCCACCCGGCACCTGCTCAGCCGGGGTGCGCAGACCCTCGGCACGGTGACCGGCCCGATGGACATGTTCGCCGGCGTCGAGCGCCTGCGCGGCTTTCAGCAGGCGATGGCCCAGGCCGGCCGCAGCGGCCACCTGACCGCCGAGGGCGACTTCACCTTCGCCGGCGGCGAGGCGGCCGCCTTCGACCTGCTCAGCCACCACCCCGAGATCGACGGGCTTTTCGTGGCGTCCGACCTGATGGCTTCGGGCGCGATTCGCGCCGCCGAACGCCTCGGACGGCGCGTGCCCGGCGACCTGATGCTGGTGGGCTTCGACGACTCGCTGGTGGCCACCCAGAGCATTCCGCAGCTCACCACGATGGAGAACCGGCCCGACCTGCTGGCCCGCACCGCCGGCCAGATGCTGCTCGAGAAGTTGAACGGACGCCAGCCCGAGTCGCCGGTGATTCTGCCCAGCCGGCTGGTCGTGCGCGATTCGGCCTAGCCCGGCCTGAGGTCAGTCGCCGAACGGATCGCGGGCCGCCATCGACACATCGGCCGGCGGCCACGGCTCGGTGAACTCTTCGTCGGCCCACACCGTGAGCCGGCGCAACCAGGGCGTGCCCCACGTGGTGACCAACGCCAGATCGGCGGCGTCGCGCCCATGGCCGATCGCCACGTGGCCCTTGCGGCGCTCGTTGTGCCGCGGGTCGAAGGTGTACCACCGGTCGCCCAGATACACCTCGACCCAGGCGTGAAAGTCCATCGCGGTGGGCAGCGGCGGCACGTCCATGTCGGGCAGGTAGCCGCTGCAGTAGCGGGCCGGAATGCTGATCGAGCGGCACAGCGTCACCATCAGGTGGGCGAAGTCGCGGCACACGCCGTAGCCGTTGTCGAACGAGTCTTTGGCGGTCCACCACGAACCGGTGCTTCCGGTGCGGTATTCGAGGTGGTTCCACACCCAATCTTGAATGTGCGCGACCAACTCGTAGTTGCGCTCGTGGCTGCCGAACAGCCGCCAACCGTCGGCCGCGAGCATGTCCGATTGGCAGTACCGACTGGGCAGCGTGTACACCAGAACATCGTCGGGCAGATCCTCTGCCCGCAGCGCCGGCGCGGCCGGGTCGGCCTCATCGACTTCGTCGGGCACCTCGACCACCGCGTAGTACGACACCAGCGACTCACCGGCCGGCAGCATCAGCCGCCTCACTTCGGTGCCGTAGAGATCGGTGTACCGGCCGGTTTCGATCACCGGATCGGTCGTCCAGAGTTCGCGGACGACCCGCGCCTCGACGCCCGGCCGAACCTGAAATGCGGCCGGGGTGGCGGACTGCGCGACGTGGTTGAACTCGCAGCCGATGCGCATCGCACGCATGGCGGGTACGGACTGCTGCACCCGGAAACCCCTCTCATTGAGAGCAGCAAAATACCCCACCGACGCGGGCCCTCATGACGATGCCCGAAGTGCCTCACCCCAAGGGCGGTATCGAACAATCTCAGCATGTCTAGCACCCACGCTAGACAGCGCTCGACAACGGCAGAGAAGAGCATCAGGCCGCAGCCAGTACGGCCGCATGCGGCGCGAGCCGGCGAATCGAGCGTGCGTTGCGCCAGCGCACCAGGTCGGCGCTGATCGACAGTCGCTGCGCGGCTTCGTGGCTGCGCAACCCCAGACAGTAGACCGCTACCAGACAGGCGGCCGCCGACCGGTCGATCAGCCCCAGTCGGGTGGCGTTGCGAATCACCGTGATGGCGTCGGGCCCCGCCGAGTGCGCCAGGTCGTTCAAGACCTGTGGGTCGAGGCTCACCGTGGGTTGTTCCCCCGCCCACACGGTGCGGCGGGTGTCGAGCGCCAGGTTCGCCGCGATGCGCTGCGGACGACGGGCCAGCGGGTAGCGGCAGATCTGCAACCAGCACTCGGTGACGTACTCGGCTATCGAATGCTGCGGGTCGCGCGCCGCGAGCAGCACGAGCTTGCCCAGCATGGCCTGCAGCACCACCCTGGCGGCGAGCCGGTCGCCCGCGGCCTGGCGCGCCAACAGTTGGCCCAACAGCCTGTCTGGATCATCGGCTATGCGGCCGAAGACCTCGCCCAGCGTGCCACCCTCGGGCCAGTCCGCAGGCACCTGACGGTGCCGCAGTACCCCCCATTCGCGATTCAGTTCGTCAATGCAATTCCCGGCTGCAACGCTCATGCGGCAACGGTGCCGAGCCGGTGTTGTCGGCAGTGTTGTCACCAACCGGCGGGGTGTTGCCCGCCGACGGGCACAATCTCATAACCTTTTGCGCCGCAGACCCGGCGAGCATTGTGCGCCGGCCCCTCACCAGCCATACAATTGACATGTCACTATCGGGTGCTTGGTTGCCAACTCAACCATCGTTTTCGCCCAGGGGGCTGCGTGGACGGTCCAGCAGCCCCCTGGAGCCCTCATCGGGCGGGTGCCGGCGGTACGACCAGAAGGATCGCCGTCGGCATCACTGCGTGTAGTCGTCCAAAGCCCTGGCCAGAAAGTCCTTGAGGTCGCCGGTTTCGCCGTCGCGACCACCGCGCCCGATCACCAGCGGCGGCGGGCTGGGGCTCAGCTTCACGCCGGTGAACCGTGCCAGTCGCCCGCCGGTGGTGAGCAGTTGAAAGAAGCGGCCATCGGGAGCGATGGCCAGCGTGCGGGCCTTGTTCAGGTACCAGCCGACCTGGTCGCTCTTCACCCGGGTGCCGTCCATGAGTTGCGCCCGCAGCGGTTCGGGCGTGAGGCCGCGGCTCTTGGCGGTGGCAACGAACTCGTCGACCTGCACCTGCGCCGCGATCGACTCGTTGCGCAGCGCGGCGGCTGCCATTTCTTCGCGCCGGCGGGCATCTTCGGCGCGGCTGTTGGACGACATGCCGCACACCCTACGCCGCACGGCCCGGCGTGCGTTTCACTTGAGGGTATGCATGCGCACCGGTGGCCGGCCCTCATCGCTTTGGCAGTCGTCTCGGCGTGCACGGCCCCCTCGGGCCCCGCGACGTCGCTGCCGCCGGCCACGTCGGTGCCGCCGAGCGCAGCGGCCACCGCGAGCGCGTCCGTCGGCCCGTCGACCGGCGGACCCGTGCTCGCAGGCTCCGGCTACACGCTGAGCCTGCCCAACGGCTGGGTCGACGCCACCGATCACCTGCGCAGGAGTCAGCCCCAGGTCGACACCGGCGGCACCGACTCGAATGATCGCAAAGACGACTTCGTCGATCGGGTCAGTGTGGTCGTCACCACGTCGGCCCAGGTGTCGCTGGACGCCCTGACGCCCCAACTCGAAGCTCAACTCGAGGCCGCCGGATCGACCGATATCGAGTTCAAGCCGGGCGCCCAACTCGACGGACGGCCGTCGCTGCAGGTGTGGTCGATCGCGAAGGCCACGCGCGAGGCGCACACGATTCAGTTTCTGGCCTTCAACCGGGGCGCGCTCTTCGTGTTGACGATCACCACCGACCACCGCTCTGCCAAGGCCGCCGACCTGGCCGCCCAGATCACGGGCGGCTGGGCGTGGGCCTGAACCCGGCCCAGGCCAAGGGCCGTCGCCCGGGGCACGCAGACGCTTCCCAACGAACCCCGCATGGGCAAGGGTGAAACCATGACCGACCCCATGAGCCTCACCTTTCTCGGCGGCGCCGGCACCGTGACCGGTTCGAAGCACCTGCTCACCATCGGCGCGCGCCGGGTGCTCGTCGACGCCGGAATGTTTCAGGGCGAGAAGAAGTGGCGCGAACTGAACTGGGCCGAGTTTCCGGTGCCCGCGAGCAGCCTCGATGCGGTGGTGCTGACCCACGCCCACATGGACCACTGCGGGTACCTGCCCGCCCTGGTGGCGCAGGGCTTCGACGGGCCCGTGTGGTGCACCGCCGAGACCGTCCGACTGGCCGAGATCGTGCTCATGGACGCCGGTCATCTGCAAGAACGCGAGGCCGAGTACGCGGCCGAGGGCGGCTACTCCAAGCACAATCCGCCGCTGCCCCTGTACACCGTCGCCGACGTCGAACGGACGCTGCCGCTGCTGCGGTCGGTGCCCTACGACACCGACCTCGATCTGGGCCAGGGCCTCACCCTTCGACTGACCCGGGCCGGGCACATTCTCGGCTCGGCCAGCGTGACCCTGCGGCACGGCGACACCTCGGTGCTGGTGTCGGGCGACCTGGGCCGGCACGACCACCCGCTGCTCGAGTCGCGCGACACCCCGCCCGGCGCCGGCTATGTGCTGGTCGAGTCGACCTACGGCGACCGCGAGCACCCCGATGCCGAGGGGCATCCGCACGAGGTGATGGCGGACGTGATTCGCCGCACGATCGCCCGCGGCGGCAGCGTGCTGGTGCCCGCGTTCGCCGTCGACCGCACGCCCGTGGTGCTCAAGGCACTGGCGCAGTTGCGCCGCGAGAACCGCATTCCCGACGTGCCGATCTTCGTCAACTCGCCCATGGCGGTCGCCGCCCTGGCCGTCTACCGCGAGGCCGCCCCGACCGGTGAACTGCGGCCCGACCTGCACCTCGACGAGTTCATCAACCTGCCCAACCTGCGCGAAGTCACCGACGCCGAGGAGTCCAAGCGGCTCAACCACCCAGACCGGCCCTGCATCATCGTGTCGAGTTCGGGCATGGCCACCGGCGGACGGGTGCTGCACCACCTGGAGTACCTGCTGCCGAACCCGCGCAACTCGGTGATCTTCACCGGCTACCAGGGGGTGGGCACCCGGGGTCGGCAGTTGCTCGAAGGCGCCACCGAGATGAAGTTCCGTGGCCGCTTCGTGCCGGTCAAGGCCGAGATCGCGCAAGACGGCGAGTTCTCGGTGCACGCCGACGGCTCCGACCTGATCGACTGGCTGGCCGCCCTCGACCCCAAGCCGCACACGGTGTTCTGCGTGCACGGCGAACAGGACTCGGCCGACAACCTCGCCGCCCGCATTCGGCGCGAGCTGGGCCTGGTGGCCGTCGTGCCGCACTACCGCGAGGTGGTGGCGCTGCAGCCGGTGGACGGGCTGCCCGTCGTCCAACCCGTCGCGCCGGCCCAACCGGCGCCGCAACACGCCGCCGAACCCACGTCCACGCCCGAGCCGTCCGACGTCTCCCCCGGGGCTCGGCTCACGTTCGGCGGGGCGGGCACCCACACCGACGACAGGGCGCAGGTCGAGGTGATTCTGACCACCGCGCTGGGGCAGGTGCCGTTCGTGCCCGACGACAAGCGGGCCGGGGTCGAGGCCGCCCTGCAGGGTGCGATCGCACGCGTCGGGGGCGACCGCGCTGCCCTGCTCGACGCGGTCAACCAGGCGCTCTACGCCGCTGCATCAGCGGTCGAAACCCCGGGTGGGCAGTCGATCGTCGCCCTGCTGGCACACGTGCCCAAGGTGCTGCGATGACACTGGGTTCGTAGTCGCGCGTCACCGCCCGTTGGTCGAGCTTGTCGAGACCTCGTCCACACGGTCGTGGCCCGTCGGGGTTCGACACTTCAAGGCTGCGCAAGGGGTCTCGACAAGCTCGACCAACGAAATCAACCGTCTTACGCGACGCCGTTGTCTTTGGTCGCCTCTGGACGAGTGGTGCCGTCGAGCCAGGCGGTGAAGAAACCGGTCAGGTCTTCGGGGGTGGCGGCGTCGGCGTGCTGCCGGAACTGTTCGAGGCTGCGCGACCCAGATTGCTGCGCCCAGGCCTTCAACATCGAGAAGAACGCCTCATCGCCCATGCGCACACGCACCGCCTGCACGGCGGTGGGGCCACGGTCGTAGACCCGTTCGAACAGGTGGTCGGCCCCAGGGTTCGACAGCGAGGGAGCCCAGAACTCCTGCTGCTCGGCCATGCCGCGGTACACCACGCTGAAGTTGCGCGCCGGGTCGTCGGCGGTGAGCCAGGCGGCGTAGCTGGCCAGAGCCTCGTTGATGAAGATGTCGTTCCACTCGGTCAGGGTGACGGTGTCACCCAGCCACATGTGGGCCAGTTCGTGAAACAGCAGGCTCTCGGAGCCGACCCCGCGCTTGTTGTACACCGGCCGCATCGCGACCTCCAACCCGCCCCAGTAGAAGCGCACGTCGGCCACGAGGCCGCCGATGCCGCTGAACGGGTACGGGCCCAGGTAGCGTTCGAGCTTCTCGACCGCTGCAGGCGTGCCGCGCAGCCACGCCAGGGCCGCGTTCTGATCGGCTTTCGGCAGCCGCTCGCTCACCGCGTACACGAACGGACGGCCCTTCGCCGTGCCCTGCTCGAGGCGGAACTGGCCGACACCCAGAAAGGTGGCGTAGGTGACGGTGGGGGCGTCCACCAGCCAGACCCAGCGAGTTCGGCCGGTTGCGACCGGGTCGGCGGTGTGACTGATCAGGCGTCCGGCGCAGATCGCCTCGACGTTCGTAGGCACGTTGACGCTGAACCGCATGGTGGCGGCGTCGCGCGGGTGATCGTTGGCCGGGTACCACAGCGTCGCAGAGGTCGGTTCACCGGCGATCACCAACTCGTCACCCGATGAGTAGGCCGAAGGCGGTCGAATCGCGAGGTCGAGGGGTGACCCGGCGTAGTCGACCGTCGCGGTGAACGTGGCGCCGGCCATGATCGCAGGCGTTGCCGGGTCGGTGCGGACCACCGACACGCCGAGGTCGTCGCCGGTCTGCTGAAGCGTCGCCGAAGCCCCGTTGACGCTCACCGCCGACGCGCCCAGGGCGAGGTCGAGGTGAAACCGGTCGAGGTTCTGGGTGGCGATCGCCGTGATCGTGGTGCGGCCGGTGAGCCGGGTGCCGTCCACCCGCACCGAAACGTCGTAGTTCTGAACGTCGTAGCCGCCGCCACCGGCGTCGGGAAAGTCGGGGTCACCGATGCCGGCGGTACCCCAGGTCTGCTCGGCAGGCGGCACGGGCGTGACACTTTCTGCCGGCCGGCTCGCCAGCAATGCCAGCACCAACGCCAGCACGACGGCCACCGCACTCAGGGTGAGCCAGAAACGGACTGCTCGTGACACGCAGCCAGCGTGCCAGACGATCGGGTGAGCCAGATCAGCCCACGGGCCGAATCCCACTCGTAGCCGCCGCTGGCGCGAGTTGGGGACGGTTCCCAACTCGCGCCAGGCGATCTCAGGCGCCGCGCAGCAGGTCGGCGAAGTCGATGTCGCCGCCGAACTCGTCGTGCGCCGGCGCCCCTGGGTGTTCGGCCACCAGTTGCGCGAACTCGCGGCCCGCCGACTCGATGCGGGAGCGCAGCTGGCCGGCCGAGTCGCCCCAGTCTGCGGTGGCCGCGAACACCCCGGTCGGGGTCACGGCGGCCTTCAGGTAGTGGAACAGCGGCAGCATCGCGGTGGCGATCACCAGCGAGTGCCGCGCCGACCCGCCGGTGGCCGCGAGCAGCACCGGGCGGCCCGCCATGACGCCCTCGTCCATCAGGTCGAAGAACATCTTGAACAGACCCGAGTACGAGGCGTTGAACACGGGGCTCACCACGATCACGCCGACCGCCCGGCCCACCGTGCCGTACGCCTCGGTGAGCGCGGCGGACGGCACGTGCGTGGTGAGCTGGTGCGCCAGGTCGGTGGCGAGCGTGCGCAGCTCGATGCTGACCACCTCGACCGGCTTGCAAGCGGCCAGCACCCGCTGGGTCGCCTTGCCCAACTGCTCACCGAGCAGCAGGCTCGACGACGGGGTGCCGACCCCGGCCGAGATCACCACGATCGTGTCGGTCATGCCGTCTCGCCCGCCTCGACGCTCGCGTAGGGGCTGCGTCCGGTGACGTCGTCGACGGCGACAGGACGCGACTCGGCCAGCGCCTGCTCGGCCTGCGCCACGGCCACCAGCGACTCGTGCGTGGGCGCCTCGGGCACCTGTGCCGGCCGGCCCTCGGCGAACCCCTTGCGCAACTCGGGCAGAATCTCGCCAAGCAGGTCGAGCTGTTCGAGCACCGTCTTCAGCGGCAGCCCGGCGTGGTCGATCAGAAACAGCTGGCGCTGGTAGTCGCCCACCACGTTGCGGAAGCCCAGCGTGCGCTCGATCACCTGCTGCGGCGAGCCGACGGTGAGCGGGGTCTGCGCCATGAACTCCTCCAGACTAGGCCCGTGCCCGTAGACGGGCGCCACGTCGAAGTATGGCCTGAACTCGTTGACCGCGTCCTGGCTGTTGCGGCGCATGAAGAACTGCCCGCCCAGGCCGACGATGGCTGTGTCGGCCGGCCCGTGGCCGTAGTGCTCCCAGCGCCGGCGGTACAGGTTCACCATCTGCCGGGTGTGGGTTTGCGGCCAGAAGATGTTGTTGTGAAAGAACCCGTCGCCGTAGAAGGCGGCCTGTTCGGCGATCTCGGGGCTGCGAATCGAGCCGTGCCAGACGAACGGGGGCACGCCGTCCAAGGGTTGCGGGGCCAGCGTGAAGCCCTGCAGCGGGGTGCGGAACCTGCCCTCCCAATCGACCACCGGCTCGCGCCACAGCCGACGCAGCAGCGCGTAGTTCTCGACGGCGAGGCTGATGCCGTCGCGAATGTCCTTGCCGAACCAGGGGTAGACGGGGCCGGTGTTACCCCGACCGAGCATCAGGTCGACCCGGCCGTCGGCCAGATGCTGCAGCACCGAGTAGTCCTCGGCGATCTTCACCGGGTCGTTGGTGGTGATCAGCGTGGTCGCCGTCGACAGCATGATGCGCTCGGTCTTGGCCGCGATGTAGCCCAGCAGCGTGGTGGGGCTGGACGGATGGAACGGCGGGTTGTGGTGCTCGCCGTGCGCGAACACGTCGAGACCGACCTCTTCAGCCTTGGTGGCGATGGCGACGGCCGCCTTGATCCGCTCGTGCTCGGTGGGGGTGACACCGGTGATCGGGTCGGGGGTGATGTCGCCGACGGTGAAGATGCCGAACTGCATGACTGCTCCCAAATAGTTGTCGTTTCAACTATCTCACACAACGACGATACCAGCGACGGTATTCCCGCCCCGATTGTGTGCCCCACGCCGGGCTGATCCACAAGCGGGGACGGTTACTTGGATCCTCATCAGAGAACCGTCCCCGATAGTGCTCACACCCGCCGAGTCGCCTTTGCCATCATCGACGCATGCAGCCAACAGCACCAGAGGTGACCGCGCTGGCGATCAACGTGGCCGTGCCCGCCGACCTTCAGTGGACGGACGTCCGCCGCGACGAGGAGTTTCTGCTCACCACCCTGAACGTACGGCTGCTTCCCGACGGCAGCCTGGCGGCCAAGGCGTATGGACGGCCGACCGCCGGCGGCAGGGGCGCCTACACGTCGTTCCGGGTGCCCGATCGCGCGGAGTTGCGCGAGCTGATCGCCCAGGCAGCCGATCGGGCCGCCGAACTTTGGGCCGCCAACACCGGCATGGGCTGAACTCGGGCCAGCAAGGGCGCCTCATCGAAACGCCGCGCAAGAGGGTGTTGATCCGACCCCCGTCTGGGGTGGTCAGATCAGCCGTCTTTTGCCGGCCACGCCCTCACAGCGGCGCACGCCGGGGATTCCCCGGCAGAGATCCCGGGTCAAGCCCGGAATGACCGGAGCCGTCATCCCGGCGCACGCCGGGATCTCTGCAGACGCGCACCCGCTCTCGACGCACAACCGTCCACGCGTCACACTCGACTGATGGACGACCTCGCCCACGCCCGCGCTCTGCTCGCCGACGCGGCCCGGGTGGCCGTGCTCACCGGCGCGGGCATCTCGACGGCCTCAGGCATCGGCGACTTTCGCGGCCCGCAGGGCCGCTGGACCCTCGACCCCGACGCCGAGCGGGTGTCGACCCTGTCGTGGTACCTCTCCGACCCCGACGTGCGCGCCAAGGCGTGGGCGTTTCGCGCCGAGTCCCCGGTGTACGACGCACAACCCAACCCCGCCCACACCGCCCTGGTCGCCCTCGAGAACGGCGCCCGGCTCACCGGGCTGATCACCCAGAACACCGACGGCCTGCACCAGCTGGCCGGCTCGAACCCCGAACTGGTCATCGAGCTGCACGGCAACTCGCGCACCTGGCGCTGCGAGACCTGCCGCGCCACCGGGCCGATGATCGAGATGGTGCGCCGGGTGCGCGCCGGTGAGATCGACCCCCGCTGCCCCTTCGACAGCGGCATCGTGCGAGCCACCACGATTCTGTTCGAAGAGGGCCTCGACCCGGCCACCATCGACGCCTCGGTGGCCGCCGTCGACGAGGCGGACGCGCTGCTGGTGATCGGCACCTCGCTGACCGTGCACCCCGCGGCCGGACTGGTGCCCTACGCGAAGCGGCGCGGCACGAGCGTGGTCATCGTGAACGCCGAGCCCACCGACTACGACCACCTGGCCCAGGTGCTGTTGCGCGGCCCCATCGCCGAGGTCGTGCCGTCCATACTGCGCGCAGATGACGAACAGATCTCAACGATCGCTGAATGAAACTACAGCGCAGAGGCTGGCGCAACGGGCCGACAACCGATTAGATGCAGCACACGGGAGCTCGGGGGCTTTCCGGGTACGCAACATTGCAGCATGGTCACAATCAGGTCAACGATCGACCTTCTGCTTCGTTTGCCCGACCCGGCCAGCAATAGTTCTCCCATCATCGCGGCGGCGGGTCGCGAGCGACAAGGAGGAAATGTGCGTAACAAGAAGCTGCTCGGGGGCGCGGTAGCCCTGTTGAGCGCGTCCATGCTCTTCGCCGGTTGCGGCAGCCGCAGCGAGCCGGCCGCCAGCGGGTCTGCCGGCGGCGCCGCCACCAAGGTGGCCAAGATTGGCGTCATCGCCCCCCTCACCGGCGACCTGTCAGTGATGGGCCTGGGCATCAAGAACTCGGTCGACCTGGCCATCAGGCAGGCCAACGAAAGCAATGCGATTCCCGGCTGGAAGCTTGAGTTGGCCGCCGAAGACGACACCGCCACCCCCGACGTGGGCGCCAACGCGGCCACGAAGCTGGCCGCCGACAAAGACGTGGTCGGCGTGGTCGGCACCCTCAACTCGGGCGTCGCCCAGTCGGTGCAGCCGATTCTGAACAGCGCGAACATCGTCATGGTGTCGCCGGCCAACACCAGCCCCAACCTCACCCAGGGCGCCGATCTGGCCAACCCCAAGCGCACCTACCCGAACTACTTCCGGGTGTGCACCACCGACTCGATCCAAGGCCCGTTCGCGGCCCAGTACCTGTTCGAGTCGGGGGTCAAGAAGCTCGCCGTGGTCAACGACAAGAAGCCGTACGGCCAGGGCCTCGCCGAGGCGGTCGCCACCAAGTTCAAGGAACTCGGCGGTGAGGTCGTCTCGAACCAGACGGTGAACAAGGACGACGACGACTTCTCGACCGTCATCGACCTGATGAAGGCGAAGAACCCCGAGGTCGTCTACTTCGGCACCGAGTTCCAGCTGGCCGGCCCGATGAGCAAGCAGATGAAAGACAAGGGTCTCGCCGTTCCGCTGATGGGTGGCGACGGCATCTTCGACCAGAAGTTCGTCGATCTGGCCGGCGCGAAGTCGAACGGTGACCTGGCCACGTCGGTGGGTGCCCCGATCGAGTCGCTGGCCTCGGGCAAGAGCTTCGTCGAGGCCTACAAGGCGGCCGGCTTCTCCGACGGCTTCTCGGCCTACGGTGCCTACGCCTACGACGCGGCCAACGCGATCATCGCCTCGCTGAAGAAGTCGCTGCCCAGCGCTTCGGACGCCTCGTCGGCTCGCCAAGCCACCATCGACGGCATGGCTGCGGTCAGCTTCGACGGCGCCACCGGCAAGGTCGGCTTCGACGAGTTCGGCGACGCGATCACCAAGACGCTGACCGTCTACGAGGTGCAAGAACTCAAGTGGGTCGCCAAGAAGACCGGCGAGCTGAAGTAGTCATCGTCCAATGATGCTGTGGGGAGTCGCTGTCGGCGGCTCCCCACAGTTCGATGAAGGAAGGAGAAGGCGTTGGCATTCTTCATCGACCAGTTGCTGAACGGCCTGTCACTGGGCGCCCTGTACGCGCTGATCGCGGTGGGGTACACCGTGGTGTACGGCATCGTGCAGCTGATCAACTTCGCCCACGGCGAGATCTTCATGATCGGCGCGTTCGGCGCGCTGTCGACCTGGATCGTGCTCGGCTGGGCCACGGGCGGATCGACCGCCTGGTGGAACATGCCGCTGATGCTGGTGGGCGGCATGCTGGTCGCGGTGCTCACCGCGGTGGTGATGGAGCGGTTCGCGTATCGTCCGCTGCGCAACGCACCCCGCCTGGCACCACTGATCACCGCCATCGGCATTTCGATCTTTCTGCAAGAGTTCATTCGCCTGTTCTACGGCGAGATTCCCGGCTTTCCCGACGCCAAGGCCGCGATTCCGTTCCCACAGATCGAGTTCTTCACCGGTGACGCGGTCGACGTGGGCGGTCAGCTCATCAACCGCGGCACCTTCTTCATCATCGCCGCGCTCGTGGTGTGCTGGGCGTTCTTGTGGTGGTTCGTCAACAAGACCGCCACCGGACGTGCCATGCAGGCGGTCTCACAAGACCCCGACACCTCGCGGCTGATGGGCATCGACGTCGACCGCATCATCGTGATCGCCTTCGCCGTCGGGGCGGCCCTCGCCGCGATCGCCGGAGTAGCGCACGGCGTGCGCTTCGGCAACATCGACTTCAAGATGGGCTTTCTCGCCGGTTTGAAGGCCTTCACCGCCGCGGTGCTGGGCGGCATCGGCAACATCAACGGCGCCGTGGTCGGCGGGCTCACCCTGGGCCTGGTCGAGTCGATGGCCGCCTCGTACATTCCCGGCCAGTTCGGCGGTGCCGCCTGGAAGGACGTCTGGGCGTTCGTGCTGCTGATCCTGATTCTGGTGTTCAGGCCCCAAGGCCTGCTCGGTGCGAAGGTGGTGGACCGCGCATGAGAATCCCAACCGTCTTCACCCCCGAACTGCAGAAGCAGTACCACGTAACGGGCCGCATGGTCGCCATGGCCGGCGGGCTGCTGTTCGCCGTCTCTGCCTATCTTCCGTGGGCCTACACCGGTGCCGCGCTCGACAACATGTCGTACCTGGGTGGCCCGTCGACGCTGCAGTTTCTGGGCCTGACTCTTGGCCTGATCGTCGCCTGGTGCGCGGCCATGGGGTGGATCGAACCCTGGGCCGACCGCAGGGGCTTTGCCAGACCGCTGATCAGGGTGAGCAAACGCGTCGGCTGGACCCGGGGCAGCAAGGCGATGGGCATCGGCCTGCTCGCCTACATCGTGCTGATTCTGGTCGTGATCGCCATCGAACTGCGCGGCCTGGTGGCCGTCGAGTGGGGCGGCTGGGTGGCTCTGGTGGCGGCTCTGATGGCGTTCGTGGGCACCCGGCTGCTCATCGCCGGCCGCGCCCCCAGCCTCGAGCGGGTGCGCTCGGCGGCCTGGGTCGAGATCGTGGCCATCGCTCTGATTCTGCTGTTGGCGCTGCTGCTGGTGGCCTACGCGCTCAACCAGAACGACGGCGGCATCTTCTTGTCGATCATCGCCTTCGCCGGCGCGCTCAGCGCGTTCGTGCTGCGCAGCGGCATCGGCGCCTGGATCTCTGAGGCCGGCCAGAAACACCGCACCGTGCTGGTGTTCTCGTCGTTCCTGGTGGCCTTCTTGTTCCCGTTCACCCAGAACGGCTCGGACGCCAACATGTCGATCGCCACCCAGGTGCTCGTGTTCGCCGCCACCGCAGTCGGGCTCAACATCGTGGTCGGTCTGGCCGGCTTGCTCGACCTGGGCTACATCGCGTTTCTCGGTGCCGGCGCCTTCACCGCTGCCACCCTGAGCGAGTCGGCGTTCGCCACCATCAACTGGAAGCCGCCGTTCATCGTGGTGATGCTGATCGCGGGCCTGATCTCGGCCAGCCTGGGCCTGCTCATCGGCTCGCCCACACTGCGCGTGTCGGGCGACTACCTGGCCATCGTGACGCTGGCGTTCGGTGAGATCTTCCGCATCACCATGAACAACCTCGACGGTCAGTCGGGGCCCAACCTGACCCACGGATCGTCCGGCATTCCAGCCATTCCCAACCTGGAGTTGTTCGGGTTCGACTTCGGTAAGCCACACGTGGTGTTCGGGATCACCCTGGGCCGGTTCAGCAACTACTTCTTCCTGATGCTGCTGATCATGGCCGTCATCGTGCTGGTGTTCACCCGGCTCAACCACTCGCGCATCGGCCGCGGCTGGGTGGCCATTCGCGAGGACGAGAAGGCGGCCGAGGCGATGGGCGTCAACGTCTTCGGGCTGAAGCTGCTGGCGTTCGCCGGCGGAGCCTTTCTGGCCGGCTTCGCCGGGGCCGTGAAGGCCCACGTCGACGTGTCGGTGATTCCCGACCAGTACGTGTTTCTCGAGTCCGCATTCTTGCTGGCGGCGGTCGTGCTGGGCGGCATGGGCACCGTGATTGGCGTCATTCTGGGCGCGACGTTGCTGAAGCTGTTGCCCGAGAAGCTACGGTTCGTCAGCGAGTACCGCATGCTGCTGTTCGGCCTGCTGATGGTCGTGATGATGCGCTTCCGTCCCGAGGGAATGATCCCCAACCAGCGGCGCGCCCTGGAATTCCACTCCGACGACGAGGAACTGGTCCAAGAGATCGAGGAAGACCTGCCGTACGAGTTCGCGGAGGAGAAGTCATGAGCACCGAGACGGTTGTCGAACCGACCGGCCACACGGTCGGACGCGAAACGATTCTGGCGGCTCGCAACGTCACCATGCGCTTCGGCGGCCTGGTGGCGGTCGACAACGTCGACTTCACCGTGCACAGCGGCGAGATCGTCGGCCTGATCGGCCCCAACGGGGCCGGCAAGACCACCTTCTTCAACTGCCTCACCGGGCTGTACAAGCCGACGTCCGGCGAGGTGCGGTTCATGGGGGAGGTGCTGCCGCCCAAGCCGCGCGAAGTGGTCGTGGCGGGCATGGCTCGAACGTTTCAGAACATTCGGCTGTTCCCCAACATGACCGCACTCGAAAACGTGATGGTGGGTCGCTACTGCCGCACGTCGTCGATGGCGTTCACCTCGATTCTGCACGGGCCGAAGTTTCGGCGCGAGGAGGCCGAAACCCGCGAGCGGGCGGCCGAACTGCTCGAATACGTCGGCATGAAGGGGCAAGGGGGCCACCTGGCCCGCAACCTGCCCTACGGCGACCAGCGCCGGCTCGAGGTGGCCCGTGCGCTGGCCACCGACCCCAAGCTGCTGCTGCTCGACGAGCCGACCGCCGGCATGAACCCGCAAGAGACCCGGCAGGCCGAAGAGCTGATCTTCAAGATTCGAGACTCTGGTCTGGCCATCGTGGTGATCGAGCACGACATGCGGTTCATCTTCAACCTGTGCGACCGTGTGCTGTGCCTGGTGCGCGGCAAGACGCTGATCGAAGGCACGGCGGCCGAGGTGCAGTCGGACCCCCGCGTGATCGAGGCCTACATCGGCTCGCCCGAGAACGAGGAGGGGGGCGCCCATGCTTGAGGTCAAAGACCTGGTGGTGGCCTACGGCAAGGTCAAGGCGGTCAAGGGCATCAGCTTCAAGGTCGACCAGGGCCAGGTGGTGTCGCTGCTGGGCACCAACGGCGCCGGAAAGACCACCACCTTGCGCACCATCTCGGGTCTGAACCGCCCCGAGACCGGCGAGATCTGGTTCGAGGGCGAGCGCATCGACAAGACGCCGGCCCACCAAGTGGTGATGAAAGGCCTGGCCCAATCGCCCGAGGGCCGGCGCATCTTCCCCCGTCTGACCGTTGAAGACAACCTGTTGCTGGGCGCGTTCGCCCGCAAGGACTCCGACGGAATCGCCAAAGACCTCGACCGCGTCTACGACCTGTTCGACATTCTGCGCGAGCGACGCACGCAGCCGGCCGGCACCTTTTCGGGCGGCGAGCAGCAGATGCTGGCCATCGGTCGGGCCATGATGAGCCGGCCGAAGCTGCTGATGCTCGACGAGCCGTCCATGGGTCTGTCGCCGCTGATGATGCAGCGCATCATGTCGACGATCAGAACCCTGCAGGGCGAGGGGGTCACGATTCTGCTCGTCGAGCAGAACGCGGCCGCGGCGCTCAAGCTGAGCGACTGGGCGTACGTGCTCGAGGTCGGCCAGATCACCCTGGACGGCACGGGCGAGCAGTTGCTGGGCGACGATCGGGTGAGGCGGGCGTACCTCGGCGAGGACTGACACTCGCTGATCGAGCTTTCGTCGTCCCGGCGAACGCCGCGATCTCTGAAAGGCCGTCGGCTCAACCTCGTGAGCGCGGCGCGTTACCCGCCGTCCACCCGGTGCCGCCCGCAAGAATGACGCCATGGTGCCGTTGGCGATCGAGTGGGCGTGGCCGGAGACCCCTGTGTCGATCGCAATCACGATCGTCGTCGCCGTGGCCGGCCGCTGGCTGTTGCTGCGGGCGATCAAGCGGGGTTCAGAGCTCGCCGTCAGCCGCGCCAACCAGCGCCGCGTCGACCAGGGCGGCGACAACGCCGAGTTGTACGCGGCACGACACGCGGCCAGGGCCGCCACCATGGGCTCGCTGTTGCGCAGCGTGACGAACGTGACCATTGCGGTGCTGACGGTGCTGACCGTGATGGCGATTCTGAACATTCCGCTGACGCCGATTCTCGCCTCAGCCGGCGTGGGCGGTGTGGCGCTCGGGTTCGGCGCGCAGAGCCTGGTGAAGGACTACCTGTCGGGCATCTTCATGATCGTCGAGGACCAGTACGGCGTCGGAGACCTGGTTGACCTGGGCGAGGCGTCCGGCACCATCGAAGACGTGGGCCTGCGGGTGACCCGGCTGCGCGATTCCAGCGGCCAGGTCTGGTACATCCGCAACGGCGAGATCGTACGCGTCGGCAACCAGAGCCAGGGTTGGTCGACGGCGATCGTCGACATTCCGGTCGATTCGGGTGAGAACTCGACCCACGTGATCGAGGTGCTCGAGGGCGTCTGCCGTGAGGTGTACGCCGACCCCGATTACGCCAAGGTGCTGCTCGAAGCGCCCAATGTGGTGGGCGTGCAGTCGGTCGAGGCCGGCCGCATGACGATCAGGATCACCGCGAAGACCCAGCCGAACCAGCAGTTCGGGGTGCAGCGCGCGATTCTCGACCGCGAGCTGCAGGCGCTCAAGGACGCCGGTATCAAGGGCCCACGGGTGCTGCCGGCTCCCCCTGCCTCGTTGTAGGCACACGACCCCGACGGAAGGTCTGGGGCGAGATGGGGACGGTTCCGAACTCGCGCCACCACAAGATCTAGTGGCGTGAGGATCGGTGGCGCCCAATAGGAACCGTCCCCATCTGTCGCCACGCTCAGGCGAGTGTGAAGCCGCCGTCGCTGGTGATCACCTGGCCGACGATCCAGTCCTGCGTGGCCAACCAGCCGATCAGTGCCGCCGGGTCGTCCGGACGCCCCACCCGTCCGAACGGTGTGGACGCCAGGTGCTGCTCGATCTCGTCGAGCGGACGGTCGGTGGTCTCGGCGTCCAAGTACCCGGTGTTCACCGGGCCCGGGTTGATGGTGTTGAGCACGATGCCGAGTTCCAGCAGCTCCGCGGCCACCGTCGCAGTGACGCCGGCCAGGGCCGCCTTGCTGGTGGCGTAGGCCACCTCGCCACGCATCGGCCCCAACTGCTGGCCCGACGTCATCCAGAACACCCGACCCGTCGGGGCCGGGTAGGGCCGGCCGCCGCCGATGCGCTCCCCCGGACGCCGGGCCTCGCTCTGCGCCCCGGCTCTGGTCTGCGCGAACCCCGCCGTGAGCAGAAGCGTCGAGCGGGTGTTGACCTGCCAGAACGCGTCCAGCCGCTCGGGAGTCATGTCGAGAATGCTGCCGTCGTCACCGCTCTTGGCGTGGTTGCAGACCAGAATGTCGAGGCGTCCGGTCATTGCGGCGGCCTGCTGCAGCAGGCCGGGAATGGTGGTCGCGTCAGACAGGTCGGCCGACACGTCGGCGAATCGTGCGGACGGCGTCAGCGCCGCGGTCAGTTCGGCGCGTACTGCGTCCAGGTCGTCGCCACCCCAGGGCTGGTCGAGGTCGTGCGGCCGATAGTGGTGAATCACGATGCTCGCGCCCAGCGTTGCCAGCGTGCGGGCCACCGCGAACCCGATGCCGCGGCGGCGAGAAACCCCGGTGACCAGCGCCGTCCGGCCGGCGAGTGGTAGCTGTTGGTGTTGCACGTGCTGATCGTGCCGCAAAGCGGCGCGGTCAACCACCGCGCAGCGCAGCCCGTCGAGTTGCGACCACCCGAGGCCTCGGCAGACTCGCGGCGAGTGACACACGTAACTGCCTCCGTGACACGTAGCTGCCTGCATGCAGGCAGCTACGTGTCAGAAGGGCAGCTAGGTTGACCTCAGCGGCCGCCGGTTCAGTCGATCAACGGCGGCGCGGACGCCTGACGCGTCCGAGTCGCGCCCACGCTGGCCACCACCACACAGGCCATGGCGACGATCTCGATGGTGCTGAGCCCCTCGCCGAGCACCAGCAACGCGAACAGTGCCGCGGCCGCCGGTTCGAGACTCATCAGAATGCCGAACAGGCCCGGCGCCATGCGCCGCAGCGCCACCATTTCGAGCCCGTACGGAATCACCGACGACAACAGCGCCACCGCCAGCGCCACCCCGAGCACATGCGCGTTGAACACCGGAGCCCCCATCGTCAGCGCGGGCACAGCCAGCATCACCGCCCCGATCAGACTCGCCACGGTGACCCCCGAGACTCCCTCGAACACCTGTCCGGTCGGCCCGGCCAGCAGAATGTAGGCCGCCCACAGCGCGCCGGCCAGCAGTGCCAGACCCAGGCCGACCCAGTCGGGATCGATCGGTTGCAGACCGAGCATCGCCACCCCGACCGCCGCGAGCCCCACCCAGATCAGATCGCGCAACCGGCGGGAACCGAACACTGCCACCGCCAAGGGGCCGAGAAACTCCACGGTGACGGCGACCCCGATCGGAATGCGGGCGAAGCTCTCGTAGATCGACCAGTTCATGCCGGCCAGCGCCACGCCGTAGCCCGCCACAATGAGCCACTCGCGCGGCGTGCGTCCACGCACGCGAGGCCGGGCGAAGGTGAGAAAGATCAGGCTCGAGAAGCACAACCGCAGCCAGGCCGTCGCCGAAGGCGTGGTGGTTGCGAACAGGTCCTTGGCGAAGGCCGCGCCCAGTTGCACCGTCGCGATGCCGATCAGCACCATCAGCACCGGGTCGACTCGGGCAAACGCGGCACGCACGCTCGGACTATGCCACACCCCAGCCGGGTGGCCCTGCGCACCCGCGTGACGTTGCTCGCGCTCGGTGAGGTTGCTCGCGTTCGAACACCAGCAACGAGCGTGTACGCGAGCGACGTGGGCCCGGCCCCCACAGTCATCGGACGCGGGACGGCCGGTGCAGCGTGCCCAGCTCGCAGAAACGCCTAGTGCCGAGTCCCTCGACCGGTTATAGTCGGACGGACTAATGAGGTTTCGGCCTCGGCGAAGAGAGCGAAACGAATGCCCAATCCCGGTTCTCTGGTGTCGGTCGATGTCATCGCCCTGCGCTACAACCCCGACCTGCGCCGCGTCGAGATGGCCACCAAGCCGCGCACCACTGAGCCGTTTCTCGGCAAGCCGGCGCTGCCGGGTGTGCTGCTGCAAGAGGGCGAGCGCCTGGCCGCCGCGGCCCATCGCGCCGTGACCACCAAGGTCGGCTTCGACGTGTCGGCGCTGGGCCAGCTGACCGTGTTCGACCAGCCCAACCGTGATCCGCGCGGCTACTCGCTGTCGGTGGCCATGTGGGCCGTCGGCGACGGCGAGGCCGACTGGTACGGCTTCGACGACGTGCCGAATCTGGCCTTCGACCACAACGTGATGCTGTTCGAGTGCCGGCCGCTGCTGGTCGACATGCTGTGGCGCGACCTGGAGTTCACCCGCGCCCTCACCGGCCCGGTCTTTCCGGTGTCGGCGGCGGTGGGCATCACCCAGACGATCAGCGGCATCGCGCCCGACCGCGGCAACCTCAACCGCCGGCTGGCGGCGCTGCGCGGGTTGACCGTCAGCAGCAAGCGCGTGGTGCTGGGCCGCGGACGACCGGGCACGGTCTGGGAGTGGGAGAACCCGGCCGCGTGAGGGCAGTCCAGGCTCAGCGGCGCTCGTCGACGCCGTAGGCGTCCAGCAACGGCTTGATCGCGAGCCCCACCGTCACCGCCACGACGAGCCCCTTGGGCAGCCGGCGCACTGCGGGCACCAACTGGGCCAGCAGCACACCGCCGGCCAGACAACTCCACTTGATCAGGGCCAGATCGACCGGGTCGAGATGCTCGACCTTGTTCTCGGCCCATTCCATGACGTCCATGGTGCGTTCCTTTCGGTAGCCGACACCTGCCACGCTACCCGCGCCGGTCAGCCCGCTTCGGTGCCCTCGGGGTCGGGCTTGGGGCCCGCGTTGGGCCGCGGCAGCGGCGTCAGTCGTCCGGTGTGGTGTTCGGCCTCGATCTCACTCAGGCTCAGCCGCACCGTGTGCGGAATGTCATGCCAGGTGGCATCGCGGTAGAACAGCGCGACCAGCATCAGCACCCACCAGATGCCCAGGTGCAGCGGAAACAGCAGCACGGTCTTCCACATGCCCGGCCACCGGGCGTCCTCGAGCAGAATCGTGAGCCAGCCGAACAGCCCGGTGAACACGTACGCGAACGCTCCGAAGACCAAGGCCGCCAGCACCATCAGGTCCCACCGGCCGGTGCGGGCAGCGAGCATGACGCTGAACAACATGCCGCACCAGCCCGAGATCGCCGACACCAGCAGGCCGACGCTGTAGATCAGGCCGTCGGTGGCCTTGCGGTCGCCCGAGCGCACCCGGCGCCACAGCCGGGGCGTGCAGATCGGCACGATCTGCACCCCGCCCAACGCCCACCGATACCGCTGCTTGATGGACGTCCACAGCCCCTGCGGTTGCTCGTCGAAGAACACCGCCCGCGGTTCGAGCACTGCACGGTGGCCGTCGGCGATCGCGTTGAGGGTGAACTCGATGTCTTCGCACTGGGTCTTGGTGTCCCAGCCCTTGCCGTCGAGCACCGACAGCAGAAAGCCGAACCCGGTGCCACTCACCGAGAACAGCGACCAGCCGAACCGGTTGCGGGGCAGGTGAAAGAAGCGGGTCTGCAGCAGCCAGTACAAGGTGCTGCAGCCGGCCACCCACGACGACGACGGGTTCTTGCCGGTGCGGTAGCCCACCACAATGCTCTCGCCGGCGTTGAACCGGGTGTTCAGGGCGGTGAGAAAGCCGACCTCGACCACGTTGTCGGCGTCGAACACCACGCAGGCGTCGTACCGGCCGGCATGGTCGACCAGGAAGCGTTCGAAGAACCACTTCATCGCGAAGCCCTTGCCCTTGCGCTTGGCGTCGGTGCGTTCGTAGACGAAGGCGCCGGCCTTGCGGCAGATGTCGGCGGTGTCGTCGGTGCAGTTGTCGGCCACCACGAACACGTCGTAGAGCTCGCGCGGGTAGTCGAGGTTCTCGATCGTGATCAGCAGCTGGTCGATCACCGTGGACTCGTTCTTGGCGCACACCAGAATCGCGAACCGGTGCTGCGGCTCGCCCGGCTGCGGTTCGGGCAGCTTGAGTTCGCCGAACGAGTTGAGCCCGATGACGATGTGATAGAGGCCGTAGATGCCGCCGATCACCATGATCGTCTGAAGAATCCAGCCGATCACGTCGAGCACCGGCACGCTCCTTGCTGCTGGGGCACCGGACGTCCGGTGCTGGGTTTGTCAGTGTAGTGGTGCCTCTATCGGATGGCTTGACGGCTGGCGGGGGCCGCGCTCAGCGAGCGTTTCACCGTTTCACAGCCGAGCAACGGGCCAGTCGGGACGTGCGGGGCAGCGCCGCATGAGAAAGTGAAGACAGCCGGACGGGCCCCGGATCGTTCGGCTGTCTCCTCGAGAACGGAACCAACTGTCATGACCGACCTGATGAAACGCTCGTCCACCACGCTGCTCGTGTTCGGCGCCGTGTCTGTGGTGTTCGGGCTGATCGCCGCCTTCTTCCCCGTCGCCACCGCGGTGACCCTGGTGGTGCTGTGGGGCATCTACGCCCTGATCGACGGCATCACCGCCGCCGTGCTGGCGTTCAGCCGCGAAGGCCGCCAGGCCCGCGGCTTCTTGATCTTCGCCGCCGTGGTGGGCATCGCGGCCGGCCTGTTCGCGGTGTTCCAGCCGATTCGTAGCGCCGTGGCCCTGGCCTGGGTGCTGGGCATCTGGCTGATCATCCGCGGCGTCATGGAACTGATCGGCGCCTTCACCAACCCGCAGGGCCAGAGCCGTTGGTTGCTGGCGTTGGGCGGTTTGTTGTGGCTGGTCGCCGGCGTGCTGGTGGTCAGCTTCCCGGGCGTCGCGGCCCTGTCGATCAGCCTGTGGCTCGGTGTGCTGGCGATCATCTGGGGCATTGCGCTGCTGGTGGCGGGTGTGCAGGTGCGCAAGGTGGCCAAGGAGACCGCTCCGATCGAGGGCCAGGTCGTCCCCCCGCAGTGACATGCCCGCTCCCCTAGGCTGGACTCTCCGCCAGACGTAGGAGTGAGCATGGTCAGGTTCGGCATCGTCGGCACCAACACGATCAGCGAATGGTTCGCCGGCGCATGCCGCGCCACCGACGGACGAGCCGAGGCCGTCGCTGTCTGCTCGCGTGACGTCGGCCGGGCCCGCGCGTTCGCCGACAAGGTCGGCGCAACGGACGCCTTCGCAGACTTGGCCACCATGGCTGAATCGGTGGATGCGGTCTACATCGCCAGCCCCAACGGGTTGCACCGCGACCAGGCCGTGCTGGCCGCCGAAGCCGGACGGCACGTGCTGGTCGAGAAGGCGATGGGCGCCTCGCTGAGCGAGGTGCAGAGCATCTTCGCCGCCGCCGAACGCACCGGTGTGGTGGCCATGGAAGCGATGCGCAATGTGCACACCCCCGCCCACCAGCTGATTCGCGACACGCTGCCCCGGCTCGGCACTCTGCGGCACGCACGGTTCGAGAAGCTGCAGTACTCGTCGCGTTATGACCGGTTTCGCGCCGGCGAGGTGATGAACGCGTTCGACCCGACCCTTGGCAACTCGGCCCTGGCCGACATCGGCGTCTACTGCCTGCAACCCGCCCTCGACCTGTTCGGCGCCCCGCGGCAGACCACCGGCGCCAGCCTGTGGCTCGACAACGGCTTCGAGGCCGGCGGCAGCCTGTTGCTCGACTACGGCACCCTCGTGGCCGACCTCGCCTACTCGAAGGTCGCGTCCGGGCTGGGCCCGTCGGTGATCAACGGCGAGGACGCGTCGCTGGTTCTCGACGACCCCGGCGAGCTGAGCCGCATCGTGCTGCACGAACGGGGCGGCGCCGAGACGGTGCTGCTGGACGGGCCGCAGGTCTCACCCGCCGACACGATGGTGTTCGAGGTGCTCGATTTCGTCGATCAGGTGGACGCCGGTCTGACCGACCCGCGGTGGCGCGACCTCAGTCTGTTGGCCCGTCAGGTCATGGACAACCAGCTCGACCGCGGGGCGTCCTGAATCGGGGTTCTCGACACGCTCACCCCACGCAGCCGGTGGTTGCGTGATCCCGGGGCTTGCCCCGGCATCTCGGGTGCGGACGAGATCCCGGCGTGCGCCGGGATGACGGGTCAGCTACAGCTTGAACGCCCGCTTCGGGTTGCCGACCACGAGCTCGTGCGCGGCTTCGAGCGCCTCGTCGAGGGTGAGCCGGTGCTCGCCCACCAACTTGGCGAGGTAGCCCGAGTCGACCCGACGGCTCAGGTCGTGCCTGGCCGGAATCGACAGGTAGGCCCGGGTGTCGTCGATGAAGCCGGACGTGCGGGTGAACCCGGCCGTCTCGGTGATCGCGCCGCGGAACCGGGCCATCGCCTCGGGGGCGTCGATGAACCACCACGGCACCCCGACGAACACCGACGGGTAGAAGCCCGCCAGCGGCGCGAGTTCACGCGAGTACACCGTCTCGTCGATGGTGAACGGCACCAGGTGAAACCCGGGTGACGTGCCGAACGCGGCCAGCACCGGCTGCAGCGCGTTGGTGTATTCGACCGCCATCGGAATGTCGCAGCCGACGTCCGCGCCGTAGGTGTCGAACGTGGGCGTGTGATGGTTGCGGTACACCGCCGGGTGCAGGGTCATCACCAGGCCGTCGTCGGCGGCCATGCGGGCCTGGGCGAACATGAAGTTGCGGCGCAGCGTGTCGGCCTCGGCGGCGCTGATTCGTCCCGCCCGGGCCAGGGCGTACAGCCGGTCGGCCTCGGCATCGTCGATGGGTTCGATGCGTGCGTCGCGGTGCGAATGGTCGGTCGAGACCGCCCCGTTCGCCTTGAAGAACGCGCGGCGGTTCTCCATCGCCGCCAGCCACCCCGCGTAGCTGCCGGTGTCGACGCCGCTCACCTCGCCCAACCGGTCGATCAGGTCGTTCCAACCCGCCGCGGCCGGCTCCAGGTACTTGTCCGGACGGAACGTGGGCGCGACCGTGCCCGTCCAGGTCGGGTCGGCGGCCAGCTTGGCGTGCGAGGCCAGATCGTCGCAGGGGTCGTCGGTGGTGGCGATGAACTCGATGCCGAACCGGTCGTACAGGGCCCGCGGCCTGAAGGCGGGGGTGACCAGTTGGGCGGCGATGGCGTCGTAGATCTCGTCGGCGGTGTCGGCGGACGGCATCAGATCAATGCCGAAGATCTCGGCCAGTTCGCTCTCGAACCAGAACCGAACCGGGGTGCCGCGAAACACCGTCCAATGCGTGCAGAGGTGGCGAAACGCGGCCCGCGCCTGCTCTGGGGTGAAGGTGCTCTGCCCCACCCCGAGGTCGGCCAGGCTGACCCCGCTGGCGTGCAGCAGCCGATTCACGTAGTGGTCGGGGGTGAGCAGCAGTGACGTCGGATCACCGAACGGTTCGTCGTCGGCCAGCCATTGAGCGGGCACGTGCCCGTGCGGCGAGATGATCGGCAGGTCTTTCACCGACGCGTAGATCTCGCGCGCGAGCGGACGCACCGTCGGGTCGCTCGGCAGCACACGGTCGGGGTTGAGTTCCAGGTGGGCCATGAGTGGCAGCTTTCTCGAAATGGGTGGTTATCGATGGTGAGGCTTGTCGGGCTCTCGTTGGTCGAGCCTGTCGAGACCCTCTCGGCAGGGAGGCGCTGATCAACCGGCCGGGGCCGTTGGTTGAGCTTGTCGAAATCCCGTGCCGCAACGGGTCTGGACGAGCTCGACCGGCATGAGTTCCTACAGCGGGGTGCCGTCGGGCAACAGCCCCGATTGGGCGTAGGTCGTCCGCAGCACGCGCAGGGCGCCCAGGCCCACGTCAGGGGTGAGCCAGAACGGCTCGGGGTCGTCGAGCCGGGCGTAGAAGTCGTCGATCAGCAGGGCGTGGCCGAGCCCCCAGTACGACCGGGCACCGTCGGCTTGCGCGTCGGTGGCGAGCATGCGCGTACCGTCGGCGTCGGTCAGCCGCAGCTCGCCGGCGGCCAGGGTGAGGGTGCCGTCGCGTCCGGTGATCTCGAGTTCGACGGCGGCGTTGGTGTGATGGCTGTTGGTGGCGAAGAACACCGTCCGCGGGCCGCCCTCGTGGTCGATCACGATGGTGGCGTTGTCTTCGACCTCGATGGTGTCGTCCGCCAGGTTGGCCGCCTTGCCCCGCACGGTCACCGGGTCGCCGACAAACCACAGCAGCAGGTCGAGGGTGTGAATCGCCTGGTTGATCAGGGCGCCGCCGCCGCCCTCGCTCCAGCGGCCCCGCCAGGGCGCCGCCGCGTAGTACGGGGCCGGCCTCGACCACCAGACGGACGCCCGTCCGCCCGCGATCGGGCCCAACACGCCGGACGCCAGAGCGTCGCGGACGGCCACCGAGGTGGGGTTGTAGCGGTTCTGCAGCACCAGACCCACCTTGACGCTGGCGGTGCGGGCACGCTCGGCCAGTTCTTCGGCCTCAGCGACCGTGTGGCCCACCGGCTTCTCGGTGAGCACGTGCACACCGGCCTCGATCGCGTCGAGGGCCACCGGCACGTGCTGGTGGTGGGGGGTGGTGACGTGCACCACCTGCGGGTGGAGGGCGTCGAACAGGCTCTGATGGTCGGTGAATCCCGGCACCCCCAGGCGTTCGGATGCCTGCGCGGCCCGCTCGGGGTCGACGTCGCACACCCCGACCAACCGAACTCGCGGGTTGCCGGCGATCGCGGCGAGATGCACCGCGGAAATGTCGCCGATGCCGACGACGGCGGTGGTGATCGGCTCACTCATAGTCGATGCCCTCGTCTCGCAGCACCTTCACGAAGGCGGTGTGGGCGGCGCGCCAGTTGTCGGGGCCCGAGAAGCCGCCGAGTGAATGGCCGATCTGCAGGTGCGGCTCGAGCGAGGCGAAGCCCTCGAAGCCGTCAGCGGCGAAGGCGCGCATCGACTCGCGGAACTCGCCGTCACCCTCACCGGCCGGCACCACGACGCTGTCGGCGAACCGGGCGTCCTTCACCTGCAGGTAGTCGACGTGGGGCGACAGCATCGCGTACCCGTGGGTGAACGGGTGTACGCCGCACTGCACGAAGTTGGCGTTGTCCCAGGTGAGCTTCAGCGTCGGGCTGTCGACGGCTTGGACGATATCGAGGCAGCGCCGCGGAATGTCGCCGTAGATCTCTTTCTCGTTCTCGTGGATCAGGGTGATGCCGCTGCCCTCGGCCACGGAGGTCAGGTCACGCATGCGGGTGATCACCTCGTCGCGGTAGTCGTCGGGGTTCTCGCTCTCGTCGATGAAGTAGCTGAAGATGCGCATGTAGGGCGCCTCGAAGAACTGGGCCACCTTGACGGCGTGCGCCATGCGTTCGAGATGTGGGCCGTTGTCGTCGGTGATCTTGATCTTGCCGATCGGTGACCCGATGCTCGACACCTTGACGCCGGCGGCGTCCAGGGCCTGCTTGGCGCGGCGCAGTTGCGCGTCGTCGAGGTCGAGCGCGTTGACGTTCCAGGCGGTGCGCAACTCGATGTACTTCAGGCCCAGCTCGGTGACCAGGGCGAGTTGTTCGTCGAGGTCGGGGGCTATTTCGTCGGCAAAGCCAGACAGGGTCCACATGGTCGTCATTCACCTTCGTTGGTTGGGCAGCGGTGCCGGTCACTACCCATTTGAGCCGAGCCGGCCGAAGGCGGCAACGTCCGATGACAACAGGTGGCAACCACAGCCGTCCCGATCGTCGGCAGCCCTAGCGTGAGGGAACCAAGCTCCCCAATCCACAAACAACGGAGGGATCAATGACCGATCGCACCGTCCGCATGGGAATCATCGGCCTCGGCGCTCAGGGCGGCTACTACGCCGGCTTCTTGAGCCGGGGTCGGGTGCCCAACGTTCAACTCGCCGCCATCTGCGACACCGACGAGTCCAAGCGCGAAGCCACCGAGGGCTTCGGCGTACCGTTCTTCACCGATTACCACGACATGCTGGCCAGCGGCCAGGTGGACGCGGTGGTCACCACCATTCCGCACTACCTGCACCCCGAGGTGGGCATCGGCGCCCTCGACGCCGGCCTGCACGTGTTGGTCGAGAAGCCGATCGGTGTGTACACCACGCAGGCCCGCGCGCTGCTCGATCACGCCGCTCAGACCAGCGACCGCACCACCGCGGTGATGTTCAACCAGCGCACCAACCCGCTCTACATCGACCTGCGCAACCTGATTCAAAGCGGCGAGCTGGGCAAGCTGCGGCACACGAGCTGGATCATCACCACGTGGTGGCGTCCGCAGGGCTACTACGACCAGAGCGCCTGGCGCGCCACCTGGGGCGGCGAGGGGGGCGGCGTGCTGGTCAACCAGGCCCCGCACCAGCTCGATCTGTGGCAGTGGTTGTGCGGCGTGCCCAAGTCGGTGTTCGCCAAGCTGGCCTTCGGGTTCAAGCGCGACATCGCCGTCGAAGACGAAGTGACCGCGCTGGTCGACTTCGGCGACGGCGCCACCGGCACCTTCACCACCTGCACCCACGACCTGGCCGGCACCGACCGGCTCGAGATTCTGTTCGACGCGGGCAAGATCGTCGTCGACGACTCCAAGACGGTCACGATCACCAAGCTCAGCGCTCCCGAGCAAGAGCTCAGCGCAGGCATGAACATGGACGACGTGCGTCGCCTGTTCACCGGTGAGGGCGACCTGTCGCAGTACACGACCGTGACGACCCGCACCTACGACTCGCCGTGGAGCGACCAGCACCCGGCCGTGATGCAGAACTTCGCTGCGAACATTCTCGACGCCGAGCCGCTGGTGGCTCCGGTGGACGACGGCATTCACGGCGTGCGGCTGGCCAACGCGATTCACCTGTCGGGCTGGGTCGGCGAAGAGGTCTCGATCACCGATTTCGACGAGCAGCGCTACCTGAGCGAACTGAACAAGCGGATCGCCGACGAGGGCCAGTTCCCGCTGCGAGAGGAGGGCTGAACCATGGCCAACATCGGCGTGCAACTCATGATGGTCAAGAACGAGATCGGCGACCAGGGCATATACCCCGTGCTCGAACGCATCGCCGAACTCGGCTACCGCAGCGTCGAGGTGTCGCAGGTGGCGACCGACGAGGCCAACATCGCCGGCCTGGAGCGGGCCAAGAACGAACTGGGCGTCGAGGTGGCGGCCATGTCGGTGGGCCTGAAGAAGGGCTCGACCAACACCGGCGACGCCCTCGACGTCGACTTCGACCGCGTCGTCGACAACTGCCGGCGGCTCGACTGCCGGTTCACCCGCATCGGCATGATGCCGTTCGACGCCATGGTGTCGAAGGACGCCGTGGTCGCCTTCGCCGAGCAGGCCGAAGAAGCCGCGCAGCGGCTGGCTGCCGAGGGCATCACGCTGGCCTACCACAACCACCACGTCGACTTCGCCAAGCACGACGGCGAAACCTTGTTCGACATCGTCCGGCGCGTGTCACCCACCCTGCACTTCGAGATCGACGTGCACTGGGTGCAGCGCGGCGGCCGTAACCCGGTGGACGTGCTGCGCGAGTTCGCCGGCCAGGTCGAACTGGTGCACCTGAAGGACTACCGGGTGGCGACCATGCCCGAATCGAGTCTCGGGCTGCTCGAAGCGGGCGACTTCGCCGGCTTCATGGCCGAGTTCGCCAACCTGGTGCAGTTCGCCGAGGTGGGTCAGGGCACCATCGACTTCGGCGCGGTCATTCCGCAGGCGCTGGAAAGCGGTGCCGAGTACCTGCTGGTCGAGCAGGACCAGCTCTACGGCCGCGACCCCTTCGACTGCCTGGCCGACTCGATGGCACACGTCAAGAGCCTCGGCTACTGACTCATCATCGCGGACGGCCGCGGACCGCAGGCTCGGCACGTCAGCCGAAAGCCCGCGCTCTGGGCGCCGACGATGGAATCTGGGTGGGCCTGACCTGGGCTTGAACCAGTGACCATCGTCCCTGCAGTCACCGTTTGACGATCGAGCCTGTCGAGTCCCCCCGAACTGGATCTCGACAGGCCCGATCACCAAGGCGCCCTCGATCAGCCCGCGGCTCGTTCGACCAGGGTCTTGATGAACGAGAAGATGTAGTCCCAGCGGCCCGCGTTCAGCCCGGCGCTGTATTCGCGCAACTCGTAGAGAATCTCGGTCATCTCGAACGCCGCCGGAAACGTCTCCAGCAGGCAGGTGGCCCGAATCGTGCCCGGCTCGATGCCCAGCGACGCCTCGGCGTGGGCGAACACGTCGCGCCACAGTGCCGCCTCGTGCCGCGATTCCAGCTTGGGCAGGTAGAAGTACGGGCCGCGGCCCCGCTCGATCAGCTCCCGGGCGTTGTGAAAGAAGTACAGCCCGAAGTCGACGAACGCGGCGACGATGGGCTCGCCGTCCAGCAGCAGATGGTCCTCCGACAAGTGCCAGCCGCGCGGCCGGACCATGATCGTGGCGGTCCGCTCGCTCAGCGCGTAGCGCTTGCCGTCGTCGGTGGTGAAGTCGATCTGCCGGCGGATGGCGTCGAACAGGTTCAGTTGCCCCTCCACGATGTTCGGCCAGCTCGGCGCGGTGGCGTCCTCGAAGTCGGCCATCCACACCCGGGCACCCAAATTGAGCGCGTTGATCGTCATCCGCGCCGTGGGTGGCCCGGTGATCTCGCAACGCCGGTCGTCCAGCCCGGGCCCCGGCGCAGCCACCCGCCAGCCGGTGTCCGCCCTGATCGCTGCGGTCTCGGCCGGGAACCCGAAGTCTGGACGCTCGCTGCGCAGGTCTCGCCTGCGCTGCAGCAACTCGTCGCGGCGCCCGGCGAAGCGCCGCTGCAGCCCGGCGACGAAATCGAGCGCCTCGTCGGTCAGGATCTCACCGTGGCGATCACCGGACGGCCCGCGCACCCGCAACCTACTGCTCGGCCGCGCCGGCGAGGTCGGGTCGCCGGTCGGTGGCTGCTGGTCGGACGGTCGGGGGGCCGGGCCGGTGCCGGCACCGCTGGTGTCGCTGGTCATCATCAATCTCCTGCTCGCACGGTGGGGCGGGTCAGGGGGTGAACTGCTCCGCCTCGGCCGATCCTGGCCAGGGCGGTGGTCGCGCTGTCAGGGTTCAGCGCGGTGGCGACCTGGTCGAAGTAGCCGGTGCCGACTTCGGCCTGGTGCCGAGTCGCGGTGTAGCCGTTGGGCTCGTCGGCGAACTCGGCCTGCTGCAGGGCCACGTAGGCGGGCATGCCGTGAGCCGCGTAGTCGCGGGCCAGCGTGAACATCGAGTGGTTCAGGGCGTGGAACCCGGCGAGCGTGATGAACTGGAATCGGTAGCCCAGTTCGCCCAGGCCGTCCTGGAAGGCCGCGATCTGCCGGTCGTCGAGCGCCGCCTTCCAGTTGAACGAGGGCGAGCAGTTGTAGGCCAGCATCTTGCCCGGGAACTCGCGGTGCAGTTCGGTGGCGAACTCGGCGGCCAGTCCCAGGTCGGGGGTGCCGGTCTCGACCCAGATCAGGTCCGCGTGCGGCGCGTACGCCTTCGCCCTGGCCAGCACCTGGCCCAGTCCCGACCGCACTCGGTAAAACCCCTCGCTGGTGCGTTCACCGGTGCAGAACGGCTGGTCGGTCGGGTCCACGTCCGAGGTGAGCAGGTCGGCCGCCAGGGCGTCGGTGCGGGCGATCACCAGCGTCTCGGTGCCCAGCACGTCGGCGGCCAGCCGGGCCGCGTTCAGCGTGCGGACGTGCTGCGCGGTCGGGATCAGCACCTTGCCGCCCAGGTGGCCGCACTTCTTCTCCGAGCTGAGCTGGTCCTCCCAGTGCACCCCCGCCGCACCGGCGGCGATCATCTGCTTCATCAGCTCGAACGCGTTCAGCGGGCCGCCGAAACCGGCCTCCGCGTCCCGGCTGATTCAGCAACTGAGCACCCTCGCGGTCGGCCGCCCCCAGGGACTGAGCGGCGCCGCTTGCACGTCCTTCAGGTCGCAATGAGGTCGCATATTGTGAGCAACGGTGACGGACTACCGTGAAACATCTAGTCAAACGCGGTTTCGTCTGGTGGGCCTAACTGGACTTGAACCAGCCAACGCCGTTCCCGGGAGGTACCTCCCACAAGCACAAATACAAGACGTCACCTAACTGTTTCTTGCGGCGTGCAGCTTGCGTGCATTATCAGTTGGCGAGATCCAGCTCACCGCCCGCGCCAGAGTTGGTGTGCCGCCTCCGATGCGAAGCTGGGCACTCCGCACTTCGCGAGGTGCTCCAACAACACAACCGTGGTGATCGCCGGTCGCTTGGTTGCTGCAGCCTGGCGATGCAGTGATGCCATCGTGAGATCGGGCTCGAGGTCGAGTTGATTGAGCAGGAAGTCGTCGGGATGCTGCACCTCAAGGCCGACAGATCCGAGCACGTCGGACGGGAAGTCGCGGAGATTGGCTGTCACGATCATGTCGGCACGTCCACGCAAGGCCGCGGCAACCACGTGGCGGTCGTCGGCGTCCGGGAGAGTGATGCCGGACTCCAGCGGCTCCCACCCCGTCACGCAGGCGTCGTCAAAGCCGGCCTGCATCGCGTCGCCACGAGCCCTGGCTGGGCCGCCAGCCAGGTTTGGATGGATCGCCTCGATCGCCTCGACCATCTCGTCCAGAACCCGAACACTCCACAACGGTCTGTACAGGTCGGCCTCCGCGAGCCGGAGCAGCGTGTCGGCCAGCGCAATGGGGACCAAGACACACGCGTCGAGGAATGCGCTGAACCGGGCCACGACTCAGCCAGCTTGGCGCGTGCGAGCAGCTTGAAGCGCCTCGGCGTAGTCGGGTACCTCCTCGTAAAGACCGGCCGCGGCGGCCTGTTCTGTGAGCTCGTCGAGCGTCGCTCGCCGGCTGGCACGCTTACGTCGCTGGTAGTCCAGGACGTCATCCAACCTCACTCGCCGGTGCCGACCAGATGCCGGGCGCTCAAACGAGATCTCGCCTTGGTCGAGCAGCTTGACCAGTGTTGGCCGGCTGATACCGAGGAAGTTGGCTGCTTCCTGGGTGGTGAGTTGCTGGTCGAGCGGCGCAATCGTGATCGCCTTGCCCGCCCTCATCGAAGCCACGACTTTCACCAGCACCTTGTAGGCCTCCATGGGGAGCGGGACCGTCTGGCCGTCCGGGCCCAGCAATGCGGCTGGCTCGCTGACGTGCTCGAGAAAGCGCGAGAGATCCAGCATCGCCTCCATGTCGGCAGGCGGCAGGACCGTCGTCGATTCACTTGCCTGGGTGCTCATGACTCCAGTGTAGACGAAATCGAAATATTCGAAAGGTCCGGGCTCAAGACTCAGTGTCGAGTGGCCGGACCCTCGGCCGGCCCGCCGAGCGTTCGGCAGCCAGATCGTGGGCCGACTGCATCGCGAGCCAGGCTCGGGCGGTGCCAACGCCGGCCGCCTCCAGCCGCAATGCCAGGATCGGGCTCACCCTGGTTGAACCGGCCAGCACCCTCCGCAAGGACCACCTTGAGACGCCCAGCCGCGACGCCGCCTCGCCGACGCTGAGCCCGAGGTCGGCGAGGACGTCCTCGCGCAGGATCTCCCCTGGATGCACTGGATGAATCAACGCCATGAGGTTAAGCCGCCTCTTCGAGTCGCCCAATCACCGCACCCTACCCATCGCGACACTCACGACCCCGACCAACCTCTCAACCAGCCGCTTCGTCAGCCTCTGACCCACAACCACCGAAAGCTCGCTCTTCCCGCAACACGACCTCTCATCTCAGAACACACCTACTGCACCAAGGAACGGGTCGAAACTGCCTGTCGGAGTTCGGATGTGCAGGCGTCTGCCGGTAACTGCCAGGTCTCGTGGACGCGATGGGACGTGCGACCAGACTGGGATGCGACGGCTCTCTTGCGGCTCTAGGACTTGTCCCCGAGGAGCGTCTTGGTTGTGCCGACGCGCACACCCGTCCAAGACGATGACACCAAGTAGCCGGGGGTGGCCGGTGGCCCAGGGAATCACCTGCGGGGGCGACCGGGCTGGTCTAGCGTCAGGGTTCATGAGGCGTACCCCGAGAATCCTGATCTCAGCCGCTGCTGCAGTCTTGGTCGTCGGATGCACCAGCCCTGCTCCCAGGCCGTCGCCGTCGCCGCCGCCGACGACCACCACAGAGGTCGGTGGCTTCGGGTCCGTTATGGAGCTCAAGGATGCCGTTGTGAGGCTCGGCTATGACTGCGACGACTGGCAACAAGACAACGACGTCGAGACGGCCAGCGAGTCGGGTCGCTGCTCGAGCAGCGATAGCTTCGCCATCTACTCCTCGCGATCCGCGGTCGACGCGATGTCGGGTGGCTACGACGAGACCGCTAAAGACGGCAGCCTGGACGGAACCAGCCTTCTCTACGGTGTGAACTGGACAGTCCTGCTGCCAATCGATGAGGCAGACACTGTCCAGGCGGGACTCGGTGGCTCCAGGAAGGATCCCCCCAGCGCAGAGTCGATGCCGGAAGACCGGCACTCGGCGAACGAGATGAAGTACCTCAAAGCGGAAGATGCAACTGATCTGGACGACATGGAGAGCTCGATCGAGGAGGGCCATGACATGTGCGCCCAGCTCAAGAAGAAGAAGTCGACCACCAGCCGCGCGCTGATGCTCGATGAAGAGCTCGACAACTACCTGGACGACTACAACAACGCCGTGAAGTACCTATGTCCGAAATACGCGCCGGCGCTGAAGCTCGCAAAGCGGGGGTTCACCGACGGTGAGTACGACATCGGCTCGAAGAGTGGAGACCTGCGGCCCGGAACCTACCGGAGCGAGAAGCGCATCAGCGACTGCTATTGGGTACGACTGACAAAGCACGGCTCGATCATCGACAATGACTTCATCAGCTACGCTCCGGCTGGCGCGAGGGTCACCATCCGATCGAGCGACGGTGGCTTCGAGTCCAACGGGTGCGGCATCTGGCTACCTGTGGGATAGCGCAGCCAAGCTCGGCTCGACCTTCGGGACCGACCGCGAAGACGTGCGAGTGCGCGCAGCGACGCGATACCAGGTTGGTATCATGGGTCTATGGCGATGACCTTGCGACTGACGCCCGACGATGAGCACGCCCTCGCCCTTCTCGCGGAGGCAGACGGCGTGAGCAAGCAGGAAGCGACCGTCCGTGCGATCCACGAGGCCGCGTCGCGCCGACTCCGGCAGGACAAGATCCGCACCCTCTCCGCTGGCGCCCGAGAGCGGTACGCCGACCTGCTGGCCCGCCTGGGCAAGTGATCGAGTACCTCACGCTGGAAGACGTCCTGGCGCTCATCGACGACCTGAAGGTCGGTCCGATCCGGGAAGTCGGGTCGCTTGACTCGGCCGTGCACCGACCGCAGGCCACGGTGTTCGGCCTGGACGCCTATCCCAGGATCGACCAGAAGGCCGCCGTTCTCATGGAGTCACTGGTCCGGAACCACGCCCTGATCGACGGCAACAAGCGGATCGGCTGGCTCGCGATCGTCGTGTTCTACGGACTCAACAACGTCGATCTGGACGCACCCGAAGACGACGCCTACGACCTGGTCATCGCTATCGCGAGTGGCGCCATCGCCTATGAGGCTGCAGCCGCGCTCCTGGGGGGATGGCACTAACCCACGCGGCACGAATGCAGGCAGACACCGAGCAAGGCTCGGCCATCGTCCGAACGCCGCTCGGAGTCTCCTCGAACGGGGACTCTGCGAGTCTCGCCGGCAATTTCAGAGCAGCTGGATGTGGAGCACACCTCTGGCATGCATCTCGGCGCCGAATATCGTTGGCACGATGAGCGGGAGCCGATCTCCTCAAGAGATGGGGATGGAGGCCCAGTCGCTCTCGAAGAGCTTCACCTTGCCATTCGCTGACCACAGCTGCAGAGAGAACAACCTCCAGTACCTCGCCCACAGGTCATCGTGCGGGGCCAGGTAGGTGATGTCCAGGCCAAGGCCTCGGGCGGTCTCGTGGGAGATCATCTGTCCGTGGGAGTGCCACTTGTCGGTGTCGCTAAGGTTCTTGGCGATTTCGGCCGCTTGGTCGGTGTCCTTGATCATTGATTGGCCGAGCAGGGCCTCGGCAATGGATCGGGATCGTTTGGTCATCCGCTCGAGCTTACGGACGGTGGCCGGCTCCATCTTGCTGAGCATGAGTCGAGCCACCGGGTCGTTGGGGTCCTCTTTGAGCCGGTCGGCATGCAGGTGGAACGCGTCCAAGTAGCTCTGCGCGGAGAGGGTTTGCAGGTGGCCGTTGGAGTCGGCCAGATCTACCTGGGGGTCAATGGCACCGAGTTCGGATGTATCGGACATCACGATGGTGTTGGCCCCTAGGGCGATGAGCGTAGCCGCGCTTTTTGCGTAGTCGGGCACGATGACTCGCACAGGTGCGCTGCCAGCACGTTTTCGGATGAGGAGAATGAGCTTTTCGGCAGCGTCGATGTCGCCCCCTGGTGAGTTCAGCAGCAGGTCGATCGGGGTGCCGGGCGTGATGTTGTGCAGTAGGTCGACCATGGCGACGACGTCGGTGCGCTCGATCTGTAGGTCAGCCACGACGTAGCAAATCAGGGTCGTCGACGTGACCTTCTCGATCTCTCTGATGAGACTCTGCCGGGCATAGCGATTGGCGTTCATCGCCTCGAACATCGGAGTCCGCGTCGGTCCTTTCGGCGCTGGGGTGGGCTCGGGCAGTGGCGGTGTTGGAACGAATCCGAGCTGGTCCTCGGGCTCGGTGTGAGGGTGGGTCATCGGTGATCCGTTCGTTCGATCCAGCGTACGTAGCCGTCGCGTACAACATAGTGACAGTGGCCGACGGAACTGCGCTCGTCGACGCTGGGATAGAGGGTGAGCGGATAGCGGTCGGCGATGCGCCAGAGCGGTCGGTTCCCTCGGTCCAGATTGAGCATCACTCGATGCCCCCGGTCGCAGGGGCAGTCGAAGATGAGCCATTTGGGTCGGCCCGCGCTTTCCACGACCACAGCGCGGCGGACGGGTAGCCGGACGGGAATGTCGGCGGCCGAGGACGTGCTCAGGTCGGCCTTCCAGCGGCGCCAGTATCGGATGCTCTTCAGGATGCCCAATTCAACCCCAGGAACATGTCGTCGTCGGTGCCAACTCGGCGAGTAGCCGGGTCACAGTAATGCCCTTCGTGCGACGCCCCGATGTTGCCGCGGATGGTGCGGTCGTGGATGAAGAGGATCAGCTCGGACGGGGTGGGGGTGTCGCCGTAGCCGACCAGCCGCTCCAGTAGCTCACTGACAGCAGTGGCCGCGACGAGGGTGGTGAAGGTGACCACGGCGGGCTCGACACCTGGCAGCGCTGGTGCATAACCCTCCTTCTCGAGCCGCTTCTGCTCGTTCGCGGACCGGGTCTCGGCCTCTGCGACAGCGAGGTCGATGCGGTCGCGGCAGATCAGACAGGCGCTGCTCGGGTACAGGGTCGTCACCCTTCCGAATACGCCAGTGATGATGCCCTGTTGGTCGGCGGGGATCTGCACGCCGCAGTCGATGACCGGGATCAGGTAGTAGTACGGCAACCGCGACAGCCGCAGACGGCCGGCGTTGTCGTCGGTACAGCCGAAGACCAAGTCCGCGCCGACCATGGTACGTGCGACGGTCTCGGTGAGAATCGACCCTTGGACGCGCGTGGTGCGGACTCCACGGGCGATGCGTTCGAGGTGATCACCGAGGACGTCCACCTTCGGGCGACCGACGTCGGCAGGCGTGGAGCCGTAGACGCGCGTCGTGTTGGAGTCGGAGAGGATGTCCGGGTCGATGAGGATGAACGAGCGAACTCCGAGCCGGGCGAGCTGTTCGGCGACGGCGGAACCGGTGCCTCCGGCGCCAATCACGGCGACGGTAAGTTCGCTGATGGCGGTTTGGATCCCGTCGCCGAAGGCACGGATGTTCCGGTCGAACAGGGATCGGTCGGTGCCGGCGTCTGTGTCGAAGGCCGGACGAAAGATCCAGCGCTCGCCGATGACGGACAACCGCGCGATCGGCGTGTTGATCCGCCCGATGAGCTCGCCGGTGAAGGTGAGAGTGCCGTTGTCGTGGCTGACGACGAGGTAGCCGTACTGGTCGGTCTCGGTGCGGTCACGGAACAGCGGTTCGAGCTGCTCGTTGACGACGCGGTCGTGGCGACTCGGGCGGGGAATCGCCTGCTCACCGGGGTGGCTGTGCACCCAAATTGCGATCCTCCCGCGCTGCTGAGCGGTCTTGAGCGCGTGGACATAGCCGTCCGAGGTGATCTGAAGTGCCTGGTGGGTGCGAATCTCGTAGGCATCCTCGGGAACGGCCACAAGCTCGTCGCCCAGGAGGATGACGTCGCTGCCATCGATGGTGGTGTAACGCACGAGTAGCACGGCGCCGGTTTCAACTGGGCTAGTAGCCATCGCCACCAGGCCGTCATGCAGCGGGCCTGTAAGGCGCAGGGTGGCGGTCATGCGGCAGCGCTCCCCAGCTCAGTGCGCAGGAGGCGCACGTAACTCTCCAGCCCGTCGATTCCGGACCGCCAGGCTGTCGGATCAAGGTGTCGCGACCAACGCTGCCAGCTGCGGCCGTCGTGGGTCTCGATGACCTCCGTGGCGGGGATCCCGCCGCCGCCCACCGGCGCCAGGTGGGGGATGATCCACCACATGTCGGGCGGGGTATCGGGGTAGCTGGCGGAAAGACGGAACAACACACAGGCCACATCCGCGTTCAGGCCGAGCGGCAGCGGGAAGCCGATCAACTCGACGTTCAGCATGCCGGTGCCGTCGTCGAAGACCCGGTAGTTGATGCCGGACCGGTCGAGGAATTCGCGGTCCGGCTCGGGCAGCTTCACGACGCCCGCCCAGGGTTGATGCGACCGGGGGCGGTGAAGAAGCGCACCCCATCCTTAAGACGAACGACGTCCTCGTCCTGGACCTTGACGTCGCGCTTGTCGGGCACGTCAAGCCACAGGTCGCGGTCGGCAGGAACATCGGGGCTGGGCACAGCGCGCAGCTCGACGCCGGTCATCTTGTGCTTGTAGACCTCGTACTCGACGCGGTCGATGCGGATGGTAATCGCGTCGATTTCGGTGAAGAACCGCATCCCGTCGACGACGTCGAGGGTGCCGGCCGCGTCGAGTTCCTGATCCTGCTCGTCCTCTATATCAAGCCAGAGGTCCTTGTCGGCCGGGACCGGCGGGCGACGCAGGCCACGCAGAGTCGCGACGGGGGTGCGCCCCGACGTGGTCTCGTACGACTCGCCGTCGATGTAGATGGTGATCTTCTTCGCGTGGGCTTCAGCCTGTGCGGTCATGGTCCTACTCCTAACTGTTGTGGTTCATTGATACCATGATACCACGCCACCAAGATATATGGATAATTCGTGCATGTGGTGGCACACTGGGTGGCATGTCCGCCCAGAAAGCAATGACCATTCGTCTGTCTGCCGAACAGGCTGAGCAACTGGAGACCGTGGCGAGCGTCGAGAACCAGCCAGTCTCGGACGTGATCCGGGCCGCTATCGCGAGTCACATCGAATCCGTCAGCAAGGACGCGAAGTTCCAGGAGGGGCTTCGCGAACGCATCGAACGCGCCCGCGGTCTTCTCCGTTAGGCGCCGAGCACCGTCGCTCACCTCGCCGTGCCTGCACCGCCATGCGGCGGGTCAACGTCGACATGTCGGCGTGGGTTGAGAAGTGTGCTGCTAGGCGTCGCTGAGCAGAGCAGAACAAGGCCGCGCGCCGAGATCTGCCTGCAGTGACAGTGACAACTTGTAGACCTAGGCAGCCTGCGCCCTCAGGTTGGTCGTTTCCAGAGCTTCAGTTCTCGTTCCAGGCGCTGGCAAACGCTGATAGCTGGACCGCGATCCGCTTGTCCGAGCCTTGCGCAGCGTGCTGGTAGGCCAGCGCGGCCGAGACGGTCGAGTGGCCCAGACGCTGCATCAGTTCGGCGAGCGTTGCGCCTGAGGCGGCCGCCAAGGTGGCTCCGGTGTGCCGGAGGTCGTGGAAACGGAGGTTGGGCCGCCCAGCGGCCTCTCTGGCCTTCCTGAAGTACGCCTGGTGGAACGTGGGCGCCCGGTACTGCTCACCGTGGGTGGTCGGGAACAGCAGGCCGTCCTTGCCCCACTGCGCGTGCGTCCGAAGGTGCTCCTTGACCGCCTCCCCGAGGTGGGGCGGAAACGCCACCACGCGAACGCTGTCCGCCTTGGGCGCAGCCACGATCTTCTTGCCGTCGACCCACTGCACCGCTCGGCTGACCCGGATCTCGCCGTTCCTGAGGTCGACGTCGCCTCGTCGCAGTTCGGCAAACTCACCGAACCTCAGCGCGCACCACGCCGCCAGCTCGATCATCAGCCTCAGCCGTTCAGGCATCGCGGCCACCAGCAGCGCCAGCTCGTCCAGCGTGGCCGGCTCCCCGATGTGCCGGAAGGGCTTCCGCATCCGTTCCCGGCACGGGTTCCGGTCGAGCAGCTCATCCTGCACGGCCGTGGCAAAGATCGTCTTCAGCAGCGCGTAGGCGTGCTCATTGATCCGTGGCGTCCTGGCGTTGAGCTTCCCGATCCACGCACGCACGGTCGCTGGCGTCACATCCTTCAGCCGCATCTCGCCCAGCGTCGGGTAGATGAGCCGGTCGAGGTACCGCTGGTACTCACTCACTGTCTTCGGCTTCAGGCCGCGTACGGCGGTTCGCTCCGGCAACCAGGTGTCCGCGTACGTCCGCAACGTCTGGGTGTCGTCGTGGAGCTGCTTCGCCCGCCGCTGGGCCGGCGGCGCCCACTCGTCCCACTCGATCAGCCGGCGCTCCAGAGCGATCCAGCCCTCCGCGTCCGCTCTGGCGGTGAATGTGCCCGGCGCGTTGTGTCGAGCCATGTCTGGCCCGATGTACTGGCCTAGTACATCTTCGAGGGCAACCTGCGGATCGTCCCGAAGGCTCGCTTCGTCCGTGCCATGGCTCTCACCCGCCCGTTCCACCGGCGTGTCGTGCATCTTGCGTGCATTATGAGGGCCTATTTCTGTCCCCATCTGCCTACTTCTGACCACTCGCTCGACCTGCTCAGAACAAGCATAAGCCCTAGTCAGGGAGGCGGGAAGTGGGGTGCGTGGATCTCATCGAGATCTGGTGGGCCTAACTGGACTTGAACCAGTGACCTCTGCCTTATCAGGGCAGCGCTCTAACCGTCTGAGCTATAGGCCCGCTTGCGGCGGGAACACCGAGAGACAACATTACCGACTCACCCGGCACCCGCTCAACTCGACGAGTTGACTCGTGCTGAATGCCCGCGTGGGTGGGGTCGTTGACTCATCTGAGAATGCCCGCGTGGGTCAGGCTGCGGGGATGGGGCTGACGATGAGGCAACGGAAGGCTGTGCTGGCGAGCCAGGTCAAGGCGTGGCCGAAGGCGACCAAGGCTGAGAAGTCGACCATTTTGGATCATCTGGTCGCGGTCAACGGCTGGCATCGAGACCATGCCCGCAAGATGATCCGGGCAGCGGTCGCCGGTGTGGACGTGAACCGGCCACGCAGGCCCCGCGAGCCTGTGTTCCGCTACGGACCTGAGGTGATCGACGCCTTGGCGGTGTGCTGGGCGGTGCTGGACGGACCCAGCGGCAAGATCGTGCGCCCAGCGCTGCCGGTCCTGGTCGCGAGCCTGGTCGCCAAGGGCGAGCTGAACGCGACACCCGAAGTCATCGACGCACTGCTGGCCATGTCGGCGGCGACCATCGATCGCCGATTGCGGCCCTACCGGCTCGGGCTGGTCGGCAACCTCAAGGGCCGGTCCTTGACCCGCCCCGGATCGCTGTTGAAATCGTCGATCCCGCTGAAGACCTGGCACGAGTGGGACGACACCCAGCCAGGGTTCATCGAGATCGATCTGGTCGGTCACGACGGCGGCGACAACAACGGCCACTTCCACTACAGCCTGGACGCTGTCGACGTGGCTACCGGTTGGACCGAAACCATCACCGTGAAGTCCAAGGGCGAAAGGATCGTGGCCACCGGGCTGGAGCAACTCGCCCTCCGGTTCCCGTTCGCGATCGTGGGCGTCCACTCTGACAACGGCTCCGAGTTCATTAACCACCACCTGATGAGCTGGTGCAACACCCGTGAGATCACGTTCACCCGCGGCCGCCCGAACCATTCCAACGACCAAGCCCACATCGAACAGAAGAACTGGACCAGAGTCCGCCGCAACGTCGGCTACTACCGCTACGACACCAGCCGGGAACTCGACCTGCTCAACCAGCTATGGCCCCTGGCCGCTGAACTGTCCAACCTGTTCACCCCGCAACAGAAGCTGAAAACCAAGACCCGCACCGGAGCGAAAGTCACCAAGACCTACGACACCGCCACCACCCCGGCCGGCCGGCTGCTCCGTGACCACCCCACCGTCCTCGACGACCAGGACCGGCGACACCTTGACAGTCGCATCACCCAGGCCAACCCGGCCCAACTACGCCGAGACATCGACCTCATCCAACGCAACCTGCTCGAACTCGCCCGCCGCCGCGGCACCATCCTCAAAGCAGCCAAACGCAACCACGTCTACCTATCCCGAACAAAAATGACGCGGGCAAAACGAAATGAGTCAACGACCCAACCCAAGCGGGCATCTTGACATGAGTCCACAGGCTCGACGACTTGACTCACGTAAAAGGTCCGGGAAGGGCAGCGCGTGCCTCACATGAGGATGTCCGCCTAGGAGACTGCTGAACAATTCGCCTGCGTGCCGCGCGACCTGATTGGTGGTCGGCTGGAATTCTTGGGTGGTGCAGGGTGAGTGGAGTCCGCAGCGGGACGTGTTGGATGTGGAGTCGTTGGCGGGGCATCTGCTGGCGGAGGGCAGCGTGTTCCGCTTCCTGGCCGAGCATCGGCAGCGGTTGTTCCCGGACGCGTTGTTCGCTGACTTGTTCCCCTCAGGCCGTGGACGGCCCTCGATCCCGGGCGAGGTGATCGCGTCGGTGATCGTGCTGCAGTCCCTTCATGGGTTGTCGGACCGGGAAGCGGTCGAGGCGCTCACGTTCGACCTGCGGTGGAAAGCAGCGTGCGGGTTCCCGATCGACGCGAAGGGGTTCGATGCGTCGTCGTTGACGGTGTGGCGGCGTCGGCTGGCGTCCAGCGGGCGGCCGCAGCGGATCTTTGAGGTGGTCCGGGACGTGATCGCCGCGACGGGTGCGGTGAAAGGTCGTCAGCGGCGGGCGTTGGATTCGACGATCCTGGATGATGCGGTGGCCCGACAGGACACCGTCACCCAGCTGATCGCCCAGGTCCGCCGGGTGGGCCGGGAGGTGCCCGGCGCCCATCAGGTGATCGGCGAGCGGTGCACTCGGCTGGCCGCGTTGACCGGGCAGGGCTACGACTCCACCGCGAAACCGCGGATCGCGTGGGACGACGCCCAGGCCCGCGACGAGTTGGTGACCGCACTCGTGAACGACGCCCTTGCCCTGCTCGACGGCCTTGATGTCGAGACGATCACTGCCGCTGGCGGCAAGCCGGCCGAGGCGATCGCCCTACTCGCGTTGGTCGCCGGGCAGGATGTCGAACCGGCCGAAGACTCTGACGGCACCGATGGCCAGTGGCGGATCGCCCGGCGGGTCGCCCCGGATCGGGTCATCTCGACCGTCGCCCCGGAGGCGCGGCATGCGCACAAGACAGTGGAACGTCGCCAGGACGGGTTCAAGGCCCACGTGGTGGTCGAGCCCGACACCGGGCTGGCCACGATGGTTGAGCTGACCAAGGCTGCCGGCCCAGACAACAGCGACGCCACTGTCGGTGCCCGTCTCGTGGTCGCCGATCCGACCATCGATACCGGCGCGGTTGAGGTGTTGGGTGATTCGGCCTACGCCACCGGAGACATGCTGCACACGCTCGAGGGCAAGGGGTGGGCAGCGCTGGTGAAACCGTGGCCGACCCGGCCCGCCGTCGCCGGCGGGTTCGGCAACGACGACTTCACCCATGACCCGGCCGCCGGCACCCTGACCTGCCCGGCCGGGATCACCAAGACGATCACCAAGACACGTAAGGCGGTGTTCGGCATCGCCTGCCGAGCCTGCCCGTTCAGGCAGCGGTGCACCACCGCGGCGAAGGGTCGCACCATCCAGTTGCACCCTCACGACTTGCTGCAACGTCAGCACCGTCAGCGGGCCCTCGACGCCGACTTCCAGGCCACCTACCGACAACACCGGCCGATGGTCGAACGCACGATCGCTTGGCTGACCCGAGGCAGCCGGAAGGTGCCCTACCGAGGCGTGGACAGGAACAACAACTGGCTCCACAATCGGATCGCAGCGATCAACCTGCGCCGACTCCTCGCCCTTGGCCTGACCCACGGACCGACCGGCTGGACGATCGCCTGACCCACCGCCCCGGACAGGGCATACAACCCAGCCAAACAGCGCCCACGACGGACCCCAGACGGGCGGCACGACACCGTCGTCGCGATCAAGGGCACTGACCCAAACTCGCCGCTCGACGACCCTGGCGGCGTCCCGCCCGCCTCACACGCCCACCACGCCCTCAAAATGGCGCCTTGTTCAGCAGACTCCTAGCTGTTGGGGTTCCCTGGCCCTGTGAGCAGGGAGTTGTCGATGGCGTCGCGCCGTGATGTGACCAAGAAGTTCGCCCGCGAATACGCGAAGGCGGACAGAGCTGAGAAGAGCCGTATCCTCGACGCGCTAGTGGCGTCGACGGGCTGGACCCGCGATCACGCCCGCCGAGCGATCCGGGCCGCGGCCACCCGCAAGGGCGCGGCCCGCGACCAGCAGCGGAAACCACGCCCACGCAAGTACTCCTACGATGCGCTGATCGTGTTGCAGGAGGTGTGGCGGCTGGCCGGTCAACCATCGGGCAAGTACCTGGCCGTGGTGATGGAGGACACCCTGTGTCGGCTGGTTCGAGACCGTGAGCTCGGCAAGGTCGCCGACCGGGTCAGCGACACGGTGATCGACGAACTAAGGTCGATGTCGGCAGCCACGATCGACCGTTACCTGAAACCGCACAAGGCTGCCGGCTACCCCGCCGCCGGCCTGTCCAGCACCCGACCCTCGCACATCCTGCGGTCCTCGATCCCGCTGCGCACCGCGACCGACGACCCGATCACCGTGCCCGGGTTTCTGGAGTTGGACACTGTCGCTCACTGCGGCCACACACTCAAAGGCGAGTTCCTTCGCACCTTGTCAGCAACCGATCCGGTGACCGGCTGGACCATGCTGCGCAGCATCCGCAACAACGCGTTCGTGCACGTCCACGCCGGCCTGGAATGGATCGCCAAACTGGCACCCCTCCCGATCGCCGGCATGGACTTCGACAACGGCTCCGAGTTCATGAACTGGTCCGTGATCGCCTGGTGCGACGACCACCACATCCCGATCACCCGCGGCCGGCCCTACCACCACAACGACAACGCCCACATCGAGCAACGCAACGGCGACTGGGTCCGCCGCCACGCCTTCCGCTACCGCTACGAAACCGACACCGAACTCGCCCTGCTCAACCAACTCTGGGACCTGGTCATGGCCCGCAAGAACCACCTGCTGCCCTGCGTCAAAGCCGTCGACTGGACCCAGACCCGCAGCGGCCGCAAGAAGCGTGTCTACGACAAACCCAAAACCCCCTACCAGCGGCTCCTCGACACCGGCCCGCCCGACCCCGCGACCCGTGCCCGGCTCGCAGCCGAACACGACAAGCTCAACCCAGCACGCATCACCCGAGGCATCAACCACATCCAGCAACAACTCATCGACCTAGCCAAAGCACGCACCCTCGGCACCCGCCCCGCCGCCTAACCATCCGGACATTTCATATGAGGCACGCGCCAATCACCCGCGGACATCTTGACGTGAGGCAAGACGCTCGACGCGGGATACGGCTCGGCCGCCCCGTGTCGGGGCGGCCGAGTCACACGATCACGGACGCTCGCCGGTGACCTTCCAGGTGCCGTCCTCAGCCACGGTGCCGTAGACCCGCACCAGCGAGTCGTAGCCCCGGTAGCTGCCCTTGCTGCCCTTCATGGTGCAGGTCCAGCTGATGCTCAGCGACGCCGAGACCGACAGGTCCGAGGTGTCGAGGGACGGCTTCATGCGGTTGATCGAGTTGGTGCCCGAGGGGGTGCAGGCGATCGTGCTGGGCTTCGCCTTGTCGCCGGACGGCTGGCGGAACCGAATGCCGCAGTCGTCCCTGACCAGGCTGCCGGGCTTCTTGCACGAGTTCACCAGCTTGGTGGTGGCCGCCTTGAAGTCTTTCAGTGCGTCGTCCGACAGCCCCACCTTGATCTCGAACATGTCGGTGCTCGACGACGACACCGCCTCGACCACGACCTTGTCTTTGCTGAACGTGTAGATCGGGCTGGTGGACGCCAGCGTGTACCCACCGGGAAAGACGTCGATCGAGTCGGCGTCGCCGGGGACTGCGACACCGTTGACGGTGAGGCCGGTGTCGGCCGGGCTGAGACCCTTGACGTAGAGGCGTCCGGTGATCGTGCTCAGGTAGAAAGCGCCGTCGCGCGCGCTCACGTAGAACTTGTCGGTCTTGGTGCGGCCGTTGATCGTGTAGCTGGCCTGCACCTCGGCGCTGTACTTCGTCTCGTCCTGCACGGTCAACTGCAGACCGGTGATCGGTGCGGCCTGCACGGCAGCGGTCATGACCTCTTTGGTGAGAAACGTGCGATCGGGCAGATCGCCACGCACGAGCGCGAAGATGGCGTCGGGGTCGGACGCGGCGAGCGCGTCGTAGTACTTCTGCACGACCTCGGTGGCCGACGCAGCACCCACCCCGGTGCCCTGCGAGGCGGTCGCCGAGCCGGTGGGGGTGCCGGTGCCGGCGTTGTTGTTGCCACGGTTGAGCTGCATCAGGCCGAAGATCAGGGCGACGATCAACACCACGGCGCCACCGATGATGAGCGGCATCTTGTTGTTCTTGGCCGGCTTCGCTCCGGGCACGGGCGCCTGGCCCCACGCCGGGGGCTGACCCCCTGCAGCGCCGTACTGACCCGGGCCGGACGCCGCAGCACCCGGTGCCTGGTAGCCGCCGGTGGGTTGACCGTAGCCGGGCTGCTGACCCTGTTGTGCGGGCTGCTGCTGGCCGTAGGGCTGCTGCCCCTGCTGACCGGACGGCTGCTGGCCATAGCCGGGCTGCTGACCGGACGGCTGCTGACCGAAGCCCGGCTGGCCGGGTGCGCCATAACCCTGTTGACCCGGAGCGCCGTAGCCGGGCTGCTGACCAGGGGCACCGTAGCCCGGCTGGTAAGGACTGCCGGCCGACGGCACCTGTGGATTGTGCGGCTGGTTCGGGTTCTGCGGGTTGTTCGGGTCGGTCATCACTCACGCCTTCAGTTCGGGATCACTCAACTTTACGGGTTCAACGGGCCGCAGAACGTTCCGTGGGCAGTGCTACCCGTGGGCCGCCCAGCCTCTGCGGGCGCGGTTGGTTCGCACGCGCCGGCACCCAGACGCATGTTCGCTCGCCGATCAGCCTGTGACGAGCACCGATACCGGCCGGGATGCACGCGCGCGGACTCGGCGCGAGCCCGCTGTGAGGCGTCGGTCGAGCGTGTCGAGACCCTCGTTGGTCAGACGGGTTTCGACACGCTCGACCAACGTGGGGGGTTCGACAAGCTCAACCAGCGGCAGGGCGGATCAGCGGCCGAGGTTCGTCCACCGTTCGCGCAGCAGGTGCGCAGCCGCCTTGGGCTTGCGGTCTTGGGTGAAGATGCCCTTCTTGTTGCCGCCCACCCTGAAGATCGCGTTGCTGGTGCGAAAGTCGGCGAAATTCCAGACGTGTTCGCCCACCACCTGTTCGTAGTCGTCGAACACCCGGTGGTTCATCTCGAGGTAGTCCCTCTGGTACTCCTCAGACCACGGATCGCCGTTCACCGAATGCATGCCGGCGATCGTGTCGGCACCGTATTCGGTGATGATGATCGGCTTGTTCTCGCTCGCCCAGCCGTCCATCTCTTTGCGCCAGTTGCGCTCGGCGTTGCCCAGGTCGGAATGGTCGACGTACCAGCCGTAGTAGCGGTTGAGCATCAGCACGTCCGACATGTCGGCCACCTTGCAACCGCCGTGGGGGCTCATCATCACGTTCACGAAGCCGACCGGACGGCTGGGGTCGAGTTCGCGGGCCAGCTCGAACAGCGGCCTGAAGTACTGCTCCGACGCGTCGGTGTGCGATTCGGGCTCGTTGGCGATCGACCACATCACCACACAGGGATGGTTCTTGTCGCGCTCGATGAGTTCGCGAATCACCTGCCGGTGCGCGTCCTGCGCGACCTGCCCCAGGGTGTCTGGCGAGAACGTTTCGAGCTTGATGCCGCCGAACACGCCGCCCATCAGGCCCAGGTTGAGCCCGACCGCCGTCGTCTCGTCGATCACCACGATGCCCTGCCGGTCGGCGTAGTCGTACACCTCTTCGGCGTAGGGGTAGTGCGACGTGCGGAACGAGTTGGCGCCGATCCAGTTCATCAGGTCGAAGTCGTGCACCAGGAACGCGTCGTCGTGCCCCTTGCCGCGCACCGGGGTGTCTTCATGCCGGCCGAACCCGGTGAAGTAGAACGGCTCGCCGTTGATCAAGAACTTCGCGCCGTCGACCTTCACGGTGCGAATGCCCACGGTCTGCTCGTAGCTGTCGACCACCTCAACACCGTCGACCAGTTCGACCACGGCGGTGTACAGGTAGCCGTCGCCCGGGGCCCACAGGTGCGCGTTCGGCACCCGAAGCTGACCGGACGCCCCGGCGCCGGTCGCCACCTCGGTGCCGTCGGCGTCCAGCAGCCGCACCCGCACCTCGGCCGTGCCGTCGCCGGCGACGTCGACCGCGTAGTCGACCACGCCGTCGGCGCCGTCGATGTCGGTGACCACGGTGATGTCGCCCACGTACGTGGTCGGCGTTGCGTACAGCCACACCTGCCGGTGCAGGCCGGCGAAGTTGTAGAAGTCGTGAAAATAGACCTGCCGACGACCCTCGGGGGTGTCGTTGATGATGCCCGGCGGAACCGTCTCGAAGGTCAGTTCGTTGTTGACCACCGCGGTGATGCGCACCTTCTGGCCGGGTTCGACCAGGCTGGTGATGTCGGCCTCGAACGGCGTGTAGCCGCCCGAATGCGCCATCACCTCGACGCCGTCCACCCACACCACCGCGGCGTGCGTGGCCGAATCGAAGCGCAGCACGATGCGCTGCCCGGCCCAGCCACGCGGCACGACCGCCGTGGTCTCGTACCAGGCGTCGCCAACGTGGTCGCGGCTCTCGGCGCCGGGAATGATGTCGTTGTAGCTGGCCGGCACCGCCATCTCACGCGCGTCGGCCAGAGGGGCCGCGAACCACTGGTCGCGACGTCCGTCACCGGCGGCGTCGAGACGGAACGACCACAGGCCGCCCAGCGGTTTGCGTTCGCGGGTGGAGGTGTCTTGGGGTCGCAGCATCGTTGCTCCTTGTTTCGAGTCAGTTCTTCTCAGTGTCGCGGCAGCCGCTGCGGGTCTACGAACGGTTGCCATCATTTGTCGTGGGGGCGGGTGCGGCGATCTGGGCGGCCAGGTGGCCGGCGCCGTAGCCGTTGTCGATGTTGACCACCGCCACGCCGGGCGCGCACGAGTTCAGCATGGTCAGCAGCGGTGCCAGCCCGTCGAACGCTGCGCCGTAGCCCACCGAGGTGGGCACCGCCACCACCGGGGCCGCCACCAGTCCGGCAACGACGCTGGGCAGGGCGCCGTCCATGCCGGCCACCACCACGACCGCGGCGGCGCTGCGCAGCAGGTCGAGCCGGGCCAGAATGCGGTGCAGGCCCGCCACGCCCACGTCGACGACCAGTTCGGTGCGCCGTCCCAGTAGTTCGGCGGTGCGCTGCGCCTCGCGCGCCACCGGCAGGTCGGACGTGCCCGCTGCCGCCACCACGACCAGTCCCCCGCTGGCCTGCGGCGGCTCAGCGGGCCACCACAGCAGCCGCGCTTCGGGGTCGTGACCGGCTTGTGGCAAGGCGTCCAACACCGCCGTGGCCTGTTCTGCGGACGCCCGCGTGAAGATGGTTCGCGCCTCACGCCGGCCCACCTCGGCCGCAATCGAACGGAGCTGCTCGGGCGTCTTGAACTCGCAGTAGACAGCCTCGGGGTACCCGCGCCGCCGGGCCCGGTCGAAGTCGAGTTCGGCAACGCCGGTCAGTTCGGCCGGCGGACGCCACGCCCCCTCGTCGGCGCTCAACGGGTCACCAGCGGCAAAGTGAAGGCCCCTGACTGGACGCCGCCGAGATCGAGACTGACGAACCGGAAGCCCGCCGCCCGCACCCCGCCCAACAGCCGGCCGCGCAGTGGTTCGGTGACCGCCCGCACCAGGTCGGCCGCCGGCACCTCGATGCGCGCCACGTCGCCGTGATGCCGCACCCTGGCCTCGGCGAAGCCCAGGTCGTGCAGCACCTGCTCGGCCTCATCGATCTGCTGCAGTTTCTCGGCCGTCACCGGCTCGTGGTGCGGAATGCGCGAGGCCAGGCAGGGCGCAGCGGGCTTGTCGGCGCAGGGCAGCTCGAGCGCCCGGGCCAGCACCCGGACGTCCGCCTTGGTCAGCCCGGCGGCCGCCAGCGGACGCAGCACCTGGTGGTTGGTCGCCGCCTGGGCGCCCGGCCGGTCGGGGCGCCGTGCGTCGTCCGCGTTCTCGCCGTAGGCCACGGCGGTCAGGCCGTGGGTCTTGACCAGCTCGTCGTCGATGCGTTCGAACAGTTCGGTCTTGCAGTGAAAGCAACGGTCGGCGCCGTTGGCCCGGTAGTCGGCCCGGTCGAGCTCGTTGGTGGTCAGCTCGATCAGCGGTGCCCCGATGCCGGCTGCCACGGCGTGCGCGGCCCGCCGTTCGGCCGCGGCCAGGCTGGCCGACACCCCCAGAATCGCCAACGTGCGGCCCGGGCCGAGCGCCCGGGTGGCCAGGGCGAGCAGCACCGACGAGTCCACGCCACCCGAAAAGGCGACCCCCAAGCGCGCCGGGTCGCCCAACGACGCCGTCACCCGGTCGACCAACGCGGTGGCGGCAGGGCTGAGTTCGGTGGTGCTCATGGGCGTCTCCTGGGTGCGCTCGCCGATCGGTGAAATGGTTTCTGCCATCAAACAGCGCCCGCGGTCGCTCGCCAAGCCGTTGCCATCGGTTGCTGCCGCTTGACGAGCAGTGACCGTTACCATGAGGCCGTGACAGAGCAGTCGCGTGCACCTGTGACGATCTACGACGTCGCCAAGGCCGCCGGAGTGGCGCCCTCGACGGTCAGCCGCACCTTCGCGCGCCCCGGACGGGTCAACGCCGACACCGCCGAACGGGTGCGCCAGGCCGCCGAGCAGTTGGGGTACCGGTCGGCGCAGATTCGGCAGGGGCCGTCCACCACGCGCACCAAGCTGCTCGGCGTGATGGTGTCGGACGTCGCGAACCCGTTCTTCAGCCAGCTCATTCGGGGCGCTCAACTGGCCGCCAACGAGGTGGGTTACGAGATTCTGCTGGCCGACTGCCGCGAGTCGGGCACCCGAGAGCGGGCCGCGCTCGAGCGGTTGATCCCGGTGGTCGAGGGCTTCGTTATCGGCAGCTCACGCATGCCCGACTCGACGCTGCGCATGATCGCCAAGCAGCGGCCCATGGTGTCGATGAACCGTGCCATGGTCGACGTGCCGAGCGTGGTGACCGACAACGCCGGCGGCGCCCGCATGGCTCTGGAACTGCTGCGCGAGCTGCACCACGACGACGTGTACTACGTGGCCGGCCCTGAGGCGGCCTGGCCCGACGGCATGCGCTTCAGAGGGCTACGCGACCACGCCCACACGCTCGGCATGACGGTGCACCGGGTGGGGCCCGTGCTGCCCACCTTCGAGGGCGGACTCGCGGCGGCGCGGCAGTTGGCCGAGCGCCGTCCGACCGCGGTGATCGGCTACAACGACCTGGTGGCCGTGGGCGTGATGCACGGCCTCATGCAGGCCGGCCTGCGGGTGCCCGAACAGGTGAGCGTGATCGGGTTCGACGACATTCTGATCGCCCGGCTGGTGCTGCCCACCCTCACCACGGTCGCGGCCCCGATGCGGCAGATGGGTGCCAACGCGGTCGGCAACCTGGTCGCCATTTTGAACGGCGCCCGCTCGCAGGCCACCGAGGCGATGGTGATGCCGGTGCAACTGCGGGTGCGCGGCTCGACGGCTCAGCGCAGCCAGAGGGTTTCGCCTGCGATGGGCGTCGGCCGGGCGTCCGGATCAGGGCCCCAGTAACCGCTGATCGTTGGTCGAGGCGGTGGCTGGTCCGGATCGAGAACCGTCCCCGTCCCTGTTCAGGCTGGGCCGCCACCCTGGACCGGCCAGGACGACCTGGCGTCAGTCTTCGGCGAGCGTCAGCTCGAGGCCACCCAGAATGTTGGCCGACAGGTTGTACAGAAACGCAGTGAGCGTGCCGATGGCGGTGAGCAGCACCACGTTGATCACGGCGATCAGCGCCGCGATGCCGAGCACCTTGTTGGTGTTCACGAAATCTTCGATGCGCACCTGGGTCTGGTCGTTGGGGTTGCTCAGCAGGGTTTGCAGAATGGCGTTGACCGAATCGAGCAGACCCGACGCGCCCACCACCGACCACACCACGTAGGTGGCGAACCAGAACATGATGCCGAAGGCGATCGAGAACAAGAACGACGTCTTCATCACCGACCACGGGTCGATGCGCGACAACCGCAGCCGGGCCTTGCGGGTGCGCCTGGCCACCGAGCGCGGGCCCGCCGACACCACCGTTGGACGGGCGGCGGCCGGCGGCTGCTTGTCGGCCGCCGGCGCCTTGTCGGTGACGGCCGGCTGCACCCGGGTCTCGTCCGGCTCTTCGAAGTCGGGAGGGTTCGGCAGCGTCGGCCGATCACTGTCAGGACGGTAGAGGTCCGATGCGCCTGCACCGGCGGGGGCCGAGCTCCACACGTTGCCCGAGGCGGACGTGCGGGTCGTGCCCTGCTGGTCGCTCATAGTTCTCCTCGACTTGCTCAGTCGGTCGGCTGCGGCTCGTCAGACGCGTTCGGCCCAACCGTATCCGACTTCGGCAAGCTGTCCGTCACCGTCGTTTGGGACGATTCTTCCTCATCGGCGCCGGATTCCGGGTAAAGCGCGATCACCGACACGGCGTCGTCGCCATTGACGGCAACGAACTTCACGCCCATGGTGTCTCGGCCCTTGGCCGGAACTTCGCTCACCGACGATCGAATGATCTGCCCGGAGGTCTTGATCGCCATGATCTCGTCGTTCTCCTGAACGACCAGCCCACCGACCAGCGACCCCCTGTCTTCGTTGAGCTTCATCGCCTTGATACCCAGCCCGTTACGGCTCTGCGGACGATACTCCGAGACGGTGGTGCGCTTGGCGAAGCCACCGTCGGTGACGGTGAACACGTACCGGTCGTCCTCGGGCATGTCGGCGTCGATCACCGACATGCTGAGCAACGAATCGCCCGGCCGGAACCTCATGCCGGCCACGCCGGAGGTGGCACGGCCCATCGGACGCAACGACTCGTCACTGGCGGGGAACCGGATCGCCTGGCCCTTGCGCGAGATCAGCAGCACGTCGTCGGCCCACGAGCACAGCTCGGCGCCGATCAGTTCGTCGTCGGCGTCGCGGAAGGCCACCGCGATCACGCCGGCCTGCCGGGGCGAGTCGTACGCGGTCAGCGACGTCTTCTTCACCAGTCCGCGCCTGGTGGCCAGCAGCAGGTAGGGCGCGTCGGTGTAGGTGCGCAGGGTGAGCACCTGGGCGATGTGCTCGTCGGGCAGAAACGACAGCAACCCCGCGACGTGCCCGCCCTTGGCGTCACGGCCGGCCTCGGGCAGTTGCCACACCTTGGCCCGGTACACCCGGCCCAGGTTGGTGAAGAACAGGATCCAGTGGTGCGCGGTGGTGGCGAACAGGTGCTCCACCTCGTCGTCGGCGCGCAGCGTGGCGCCCCGAACACCCTTGCCACCGCGCTTCTGGGCGCGGTACTGATCGGTGCGGGTGCGCTTGGCATAGCCGCCGTGGGTGATCGTGACGATCATGTCTTCGTCAGGAATCAGGTCTTCGTTCGACAGGTCGCCGTCGGCCGAAATGATGCGCGTGCGGCGATCGGTGCCGTACTTTTCGACGATCTCGGCGAGCTCGTCGCCGATGATCTTTCGCTGCCGCTCGGGCCGGTCGAGAATGTCTTGTAGGTCGGCGATCTGGCGCTCCAACTCGGCGAGCCGGTCGATGATCTTCTGCCGCTCCAGCGCCGCCAGCCGGCGCAACTGCATTTCGAGAATCGCGTTGGCCTGCGCCTCGTCGATCTCGAGCAGCCCCATCAGGCCGGTGCGAGCCTCGTCGGCATCAGGGCTGCGCCTGATCAGCGCGATGACCTCGTCGAGGGCGTCCAAAGCCTTCACCAGGCCGCGGTAGATGTGGGCCATCTTCTCGGCTTCGGCGAGCCTGAACGCCGTGCGGCGCTGAATGACCTGAATCTGGTGCTTGATCCAGTGGCTGATGAACTGGTCGAGCCGCAGGGTGCGCGGCACCTCGTCGACCAGGGCGAGCATGTTGCAGCCGAAGGTGTCTTGCAGCTGGGTGTGCTTGTACAGGTTGTTCATCACCACCCGCGGCTGGGCGTCGCGCTTGAGCACGATCACCAGGCGCTGGCCGGTGCGGGCCGAGGTGTCGTCGCGAATGTCGCTGATGCCGGTGAGCTTGCCGGCGTTGACGAGTTCGGCGATCTTGGTGGCCAGGTTGTCGGGGTTGCACATGTAGGGCAGTTCGGTGACCACCAGCAGGGTGCGCCCCGACTTGTCTTCTTCGATGTCGATGACCGCCCGCATGATCACCGACCCGCGCCCGGTGCGGTAGGCGTCCTCGATGCCCTTGCGCCCGACGATCAGGGCGCCGAGCGGAAAGTCGGGGCCCTTGATGCGTTCGATGGCGGCTTCGAGCAGTTCTTCTTTGGTGGCGTCCGGGTGCTCGAGCGACCACTGGACGGCCTCAGCCACCTCACGCAGGTTGTGGGTGGGAATGTTGGTAGCCATGCCGACCGCGATGCCCGTGGAGCCGTTGACGAGCAGGTTCGGAAACCGGGCCGGTAGCACCGTCGGTTCGGTGTCGCGGTTGTCGTAGTTGGGCCTGAAATCGACGGTGTCTTCGTTGATGTCACGAACCATCTCCATGGCCAGCGGCGCCATGCGGCACTCGGTGTAACGCATGGCGGCTGCGGGGTCGTTGCCCGGCGAGCCGAAGTTGCCCTGACCGGCCACCAGCGGGGCACGCATCACCCACGGCTGCGCGAGCCGCACCAGGGTGTCGTAGATAGCCGAGTCGCCGTGCGGGTGGTACAGGCCCATCACCTCGCCGACGACGCGCGAGCACTTGTTCCAGCCGCGGTCGGGCCGGTAGCCACCGTCGTACATGGCGTACAGCACCCGGCGATGCACGGGCTTGAGCCCGTCGCGGACGTCGGGCAGGGCCCGTCCGACGATCACCGACATGGCGTAGTCGAGGTAGGAGCGCTGGATCTCGACGTTCAGGTCGATCTCGTCGGTGCGGGCCGTGGTGGGTTCCACCGCACCGTCGCTCGCCTCGTCAGGCACCTCGGCAGAGGCGTCGTCGATCGGACCGTCAGTCATCGGTCAGTCTCCAATCGTGTGTGTCGCTGGTCGAGCGCGGTCGAGACTCGCACTCTGGTTGGTCGAGCTTGTCGAGACCCCTGGGCGCGGGTAGAGATCCCGGCGTTCGCCGGGATGACGACGGACGCCCGCTGGTCGAGATCGGTTCCACGGATTCCGAGCGAAGCGAGGTCACACTCGGAATGAAGGCGAACCGCCAAGGCCCTCCGCTCGGCAGGAGTGTGGTGCGACCGGCCCATTCGCAGCCGTGACACTGAAGCGGTCGGAGAACATGCCCGAGGCAGGTGGGTGGGCGTTCGGAAGATCGAGGGGACGCGTGCGTCCACTCGATCTGGAGATGGGCGGCTCGGGCATGTTCTCCGGCCGCGGCACCTCACGTGAGTGCGAGATAGGGGCACGAGCATCAGATATCGAGGAAGCGGACGTCCTTGGCGTTTCGCTGAATGAAGTGCCGGCGGGGTTCCACCTCCTCGCCCATCAAGATCGAGAACATGGTGTCGGCCGTCGCCGCATCTTCGAGAGTGACCTGCAGCAGCGACCGCTTGTCGGGGTCCATGGTCGTGTCCCACAGGTCGTCGGCGTTCATCTCACCCAGACCCTTGTAGCGCTGAATCGGGTTGTTGTTCGGTGCCGGCAGCTTCTTGCCCGCCTCGAGCCCCGCGTCGCGCAGGGCATCGCGTTCGGCGTCCGAATAGGCCAGTTCGTGGGGGGCGTTGGTCCAGCGCAGCCGGTAGAGCGGCGGCTGGGCCAGGTAGACGTAGCCGTGGTCGATCAGCGGCTTCATGAACCGGAACAGCAGCGTCAGCAGCAGTGTGCGAATGTGCGCGCCGTCGACGTCGGCATCGGCCATCAACACGATCTTGTGGTAGCGCAGCTTGGCCACGTCGAAGTCGTCTTGCACGCCGGTGCCGAGCACGTTGATGATCGCCTCGACCTCGCGGTTCTGCAGAATCTTGTCGAGCCGCGCCTTCTCGACGTTCAGGATCTTGCCCCGAATCGGCAGGATCGCCTGAATGCGCGGGTCGCGGCCACCCTTGGCCGAACCGCCGGCCGAGTCGCCCTCGACGATGAACACCTCGCACTCGGCGGGCTCGGTCGACTGGCAGTCGGACAGCTTGCCGTACTGGCCGGACTTCAGCAGGCCCTTGCGACTACGGGCGATGTCGCGCGCCTTGCGCGCCGCGATGCGTGCGGACGCCGCCGCCTGCGCCTTGCGCACGATGTCGCGGCCCTCGGCGGGGTTCTTCTCGAACCAGTCGCCGAGCAGGTCGTTGACTACCTTCTGCACGAACGAACGCGCCTCGGTGTTGCCGAGCTTGGTCTTGGTCTGGCCCTCGAACTGCGGCTCAGCGAGCTTGATGGAGATGATCGCGGTCAGGCCCTCGCGAATGTCGTCGCCACTGACCCGGTCTTCGCGTTTCTTGATCAGCCCCCACGACTCGCCCCACTTGTTGACCGTGTTGGTCAGCGCCGCCCGAAAGCCTTCTTCGTGAGTGCCGCCCTCGTGGGTGTTGATGGTGTTGGCGAAGGTGTGCACGCTCTCGTTGAACGAACTGTTCCACTGCATGGCGACCTCGAGGCTGAGCCGGTCGTCGTCGCTGGTGGCGTCGATGGCGATCACCGAGGGGTTGATCGTCTCTTTGCTGCCGGTGAGGAACTTCACGAAGTCGATCAGGCCCTCGTCGTAGCGAAAGGTGTCGGACGGCGGCTCTTCGTCTTCAGTGCGACGGTCGGCGCGCTCGTCGATCAGCTTGATCGTGAGGCCCTTGTTCAGAAACGCCATCTCGCGAAACCGGGTGGCCAGGGTTTCGTAGCTGTAGGTGGTGGTTTCGAAGATGTCGGCGCTGGCGTAGAAGGTGACCGTGGTGCCGGTGTCGGTGGCCGGCTCCAGCCGCTCGAGCGGGCCGTCGGGCTCACCGAGCGAGAACGACTGCTGCCAGTGGTAGTCGTCGCGCCGCACGTCGACGGTGAGGTGCGTCGACAGGGCGTTCACAACAGACACGCCCACGCCGTGCAGGCCGCCTGACACCTTGTAGCCGCCGTCGCCGAACTTGCCGCCCGCGTGCAACACGGTGAGCGCGACGGTGACCGCCGGAATCTTCTCTTTGGGGTGCTCGGCCACCGGAATGCCGCGGCCGTTGTCGATCACCTGCACGCCACCCTCGTCGAGCAGCCGCACGATGATGGTGTCGCAATAGCCGGCCAGCGCCTCGTCGACTGAGTTGTCGACCACCTCTTGCACCAGGTGGTGCAGGCCGCGTTCACCGGTGGACCCGATGTACATGCCGGGGCGCTTGCGCACCGCCTCAAGCCCTTCGAGAACGGTGATCGCACTCGCGTCGTAGGCTCCGGCGTCAACGGCATGCGCCGCTGCACCGACGTGATGGGCGGTGATGGTCGCTTCACTCACTCGGTATTCCTCGCTGACTGTCTCACTCACACAAACACCGCCTCGACCCAGCGGGCGCACGGCGGCATTCACAACCTCACCAAGTCTACCCTGTGCGGGCGACCCAACCCCAATCCTGAGGGTCTTCGCGACGCAAATTGTGGACAGAAAGCCCGTGAATGGCTCTGTGAGCCGTTCTGCCCCCTTTCACGGGCCCCCATACCCCCGGCAGGGCTCCGCGGCGCAAAGCGTCACGTGAACAAGTGAGCAGTGAGCCTGTTGCCACGCCGCCTGAGCCGGCGCCGCGAAGACATTGTGAATCCGACCCCCCGTCCGGGGTGGTCGTACTCACACCATTTCTGCGGTGCCCCGATCCGGCGGTGCCCCTGCCGTGGCCCGAGCCCCCGCGGCCTAGACTGCGCTCGTGAGCACCGAGGCAGACGGTGCGGGTGACGTTCCCGCCGACGCGGTCGCCGAACCCGATGACGTCCCTCGGCGGCACCTGCCGGCGTGGCTGATCGCCCTGGCCTGTGCGCTGCTGCTGGTCGGCGGCACGTGGTTGGCCGGCGGGTTCGATGTCGCGACGTCCCGGCTCTTTCGGCTGCCCGTGGGCACCCAGGTGAACATGGGGCCGATGTCGGTCTCTTTCGATCGCGCCCTCGCCCGACACTCGTTCGGGAACTGGTCGCTGTATGTGTTCGGCCACTGTTCGAACAACACCGACGAGCCGCTGCGGTCGAGCGCCGACCGATTGGTCGCCAACGGCTTCAGCACACGGCACCCGGTGAGCGGCCTGGTGGTCAGCGACGCGTCACTCTTCTTCGGCCCGGGTGAGACGATCGGACGCTCGTCGGTACTCAATCCGGGCACGCCGCCGGTGCCCTGCCAGTTGGTGTTCGACTTTGACGACTTTCCGGCCACGAACTTCGTGTCGGTGGGTGTGTCGCGCATGGAGTGGGTCGATCGCAGCCCGACCGGCGAGGGCGACATGGTCTGGTCGGCGGGGCGGGTGGGGTACCGGTTCGAGGTGCCGGTGGTGATGCAACCCGAGGACGCCCCGTGACAGTGGCGGCGACCGGGCTCGCTCAGCCTGCCGGCGTCAGCGTCCAGAACGGCTCGGTGCCCCGGTACGCGGTCGCGCTGCTGGCCAGACCGGCCAACTGCGTGGCGGCGGTTTCGGGAATCAGATAGATGAGTTCGACCCGTGGGGTGCCCTCGCCAGGTTTGGCCGAGCACGACGTGGGCAGCACCCGTTCGCCCTCGTAGCCGAGCGAATCGATGGACGACCACGCGCGGCCATCGGTGGCGATCAGGTGCAGGCGGCAGAATCCACCCTCGGGCGGCGGCGTGTAGTCGACCACGGCAATCACCCAGACCGCGCCCGCCTGCGCGTAGTTCACCTCTCGGTTGGTGACCAGGGCGGGAGTGACGGTCAGCGACACCAGACGCATGGGCATGTCGTAACCCTGCTCGGGCGTCGCGACGGCCCCCGGTGGTACCTGCACGTAGTGCGGGGTCGCTCGCGCGCGCAGGTAGCCGCCCCAGCCCACCACCATCGCGAGAACCAACAGGCCCGTGACCGCCACCGCCAGCCATTGCCGCCGTCGCTCGCTCACCGGATCACCTCGACCGTTCCGCTCGTGGTGCGCACCGTGTCGTAGCGCGAGCGGTCGAAGGCCTGCGCAGCGTCCTGCGCCGTGATGCCCAGGTCGACGTTCACCTGAGGGTCGTAGGCATAGATCGGAGCCTGGTCGAGAAACGTGACCGTGAAGCCGGCCAGGTCGTCGGGGCTGAGCTCGAACACCACGTCTTGCCTGCGCTGAAAACCCGGTTCGGGCACGAAGAGCGAATCATCCACGGCGAACGTGCGGCCGTTCGACTCACCGCCAACCTTCCAACTGGTGCTGCGCTCAGAGCCATCGGTGGCGACCGTCACGTTCACCGCCAGGTAGATCACGCCCGTGCGGCCCACGAACGCGTCGTCTGAGTAGAGCACCTGCCCGATCGACCAGCCGTTGACCACCACGGTCGAGGCGTACAGCCGGGCGGTTTGCCCGATCGTGGCACGCCGTGCGTCGACGTGGCCGAACTCGCCGGTGTACGCGTGCAGGCCGATCATCGCCGCGCAGGCGAGCAGGGCGACGAGCCAGTGCCCGAACCGGCGGATCATGCGGACGCCCCCTCGGCACCGGGGTTCACCGTCTCGGGGACGACGCTGGTCGAGCCTGCGCTCGTCGAGCCTTCACCGGTCGAGCCTTCGCCGGTCGAGCGTGTCGAGACCCCGTCGCCGGGTTCAGTCGCGACCTCTTCATCCACCCGCGCCGCGTACAGCACCAGGCAGGCGTGAAAGGCGGTGGCCAGCAGCACCCAGCGCAGTGGTTCGGCGATCACCTCGACCAGTAGTTCGATGGGTGGCGCGGCGAACGACCAGAATGAGACCCGCTGGCCGCCGATCAGTGCGTAGAACCCGCGGCTCAGCCACTCCTCGCCGGTGGTGAGCACGCCGTAGCACAGCAGGTAGGCCGCAAAGAAGGTCGCACCGACGCTCAGCACCAGCCGCAGCGACTGAAAGGTGGGTAGGTACTTGTCGTTCAGGTCGCCGAAGAACGCGTCCTGAAAGCCGAGCGCCACGCCACGTTCACGATCGCCGATGCGCACCCCGGACCGTCCGGCCCCTACCGTGACCGGACGGCCGCGCCGCCACAGGTCGGCCGCCGACAACACCTGGCTGCCGTAAACCAGCGAGGCCAGCGCCAGCCACAGCATCGGTTCGACCACCATGGCCACGACGCCCGGCCACACCGTGTCGAACCACAGCGAGCCGAGCTGGTCGAGCACGTCAGAGATGTCGACGCCCACCCACGAGAAGACCTGCTGCAGACCCCAGCCGGGGTAGTCGAGCCACACCCGAAAGTTGCGGTCGTCGACCCACTGCTGCACCATCACCAGCACCTGTCGGCCGCTCAGCAGCACGATCATGATGAAGAAGCCCTCAGTGACCGCCGTGACCAGACCCAACGGACGAAATCCCGTGCGTTCGAACCACGCCTCGACCAGCCGGCGAACGACGTACAGACCCACGATCACGCCGACGATCAGCCAGACCCCGGCGCCTTCAGGGTTGAACTGACTGAGCACCTGCCGTTCGAAGGTGAGCCCGCTGAACACGTAGTAGTCGATCTGAATGTGATTGGCGGCGTCGGTGATCACGTCGAACACGGCGTAGATGCCCAGAAACGGCAGCAGGGTGATCGAGAGCAGGTGTGACATCGAGTCGTCGCGCGGGTCGTCGTCCGGCAGCGGAATGGCGGCCCTGATCTGCAGCTGCTCGCCGGCGATGCGCAACCCGATGATGATCGCCGACAGCCGCACCACGAACCCGATCGACAGCAGCAGCAGCGACCACCAGGCGCTCACGTCGACCACCAACGCCGCCCCCTGGGCGAAGATGCGGTAGCCCAGCCAGCCCAGCATGGCCGTGACCAGCAGCCGCGGCAGGCACCGCCACCAGACCACCCCGGTCGTGGTGACCAGTTGGTTCAGCGCACTGAGCAGGCTGCGAATCGGCTCCATCGGCAAGGATCCTAACCAGGCAGACGTCCAGCGGGACGAGCTCGCAATCGTTGGAGGGTTGCCGACTCTCGGTGAGCTGAAATGGGGGACGGTTCTTCTTTCAGCCCATTCTCAGCTTCAAACTTGGCTTGACAAGGCATTCGTTCTCGTGAGCTGAAAAGAGAACCGTCCCTATTTTGGCTCAGCGAGGCTAGCCGTAGGTGTCGCGGGGGCCGCGCCCGTCACGCACGCTGCGTCGGCCGTGCTTCCAGCTCGGCGCGTCGGGGCCCTTCACCACGATGCGCAGCACCGTGCCCTCGCCCAACTGCTCGTTCAGCCGGGCCACGATCGACGGCGCCAGCAACCGCAGGTTCGTGGCCCACGCGGTGGAGTCGGCCCGCACGTGCAGCACCTTCTGCTCAAAGCCCGCGGGGGTGGCGTGTTCGGCGTTCGCCGGGCCGACCAGTTCGGGCCAGCGGCCGAGCAGGTGGTGCAGGTTGACCTCGGTGCTCCAGCCCGAGTCGGCGATCAGGTCGTCCAGGGCTTCGCCGAGGGCCTGCGGGTCGCCGGGCTGCCGCTTCTTGGCCGGCTTGGCCGGGGTGGACGGCCTGCGCGGCTTGGGCGCCGGCGCCCCGCCCTGGGCGCTGCGGGCGATCAGCCGGGCCAGCTCGATGCCCGAGGGGTCATGGTCGGGCATCGTTCACCTCGCTCACTTCACCGCCGCCGACGCGAAACCGACGACCGCCCAACTCGGCCGGCACGTCGTGGGGCACGGCCGCCGTGATCAGCACCTGTTCCGCTTCGGCAATCATGCCCGCCAACCGCTCGCGGCGCAGTTGATCGAGTTCGGCGAACACGTCGTCGAGAATCAGCACCGGCTCGACCCCGTCGGCCCGCAGCAGCGCGAACGCCCCCAGCCTGAGGGCCAGGGCGAACGACCACGATTCGCCGTGCGAGGCATAACCCCTGGCCGGAAGCTCCCCCAGGGCCAGCACCAGGTCGTCGCGGTGTGGGCCCACCAGACAGACGCCGCGCTGAATCTCGTCAGCGCGGCGCTCCCCCATCGCCATGATCAGCCGGGCCTCGATCTCGTCCTGGCTCGTGCTCACCTCAGCACCGATCGCGCAGCGGTACTCCAGGGTGGCGTCATTGTTGGTGGGCGCGATCGCCGAGTAGGCGTCGGCGACGTGGGGTGCCAGGGCGGCCAACGTGTCGAGCCGTGCGTGCATCAACTCGGCGCCGAACCGGGCCAGCGACTCGTCCCACACGCCCAGCGTGGTCTCGACGTCGTCGCGCAAGGTGCGGCCCCGTCCGGCCAGCGATTTCAACAGTGTGGACCGCTGCCGCAGCACCCGCTCGTAATCGGCCCGGACGCCCGCCAGCCGCGGCCAGCGGGTGGTGATCAGCTCGTCCAGAAAGCGTCGGCGCTCACTCGGATCGCCCTTCACCAGGGCCAGGTCCTCGGGCGAGAACACCACGGTGCGCAGCGCACCCAGCAACTCCCGTGGCCGGCGCAGTGGTGCGCGATTGAGACTCGCCTTGTTCTGCCGGCCGGGCAGAATCTCGATCTCGAGCAGCAGTTGTCGCGTGTCGTCCGCCCCGGCCTGCACCCGGGCCCGCACGATGGCCCGCTCGGCCCCGTGCCGCACCAACGGCTGCTCCGAAGACACCCTGTGCGACCCCAGGGTGGCCAGATAGTCGACGGCCTCGACGAGATTGGTCTTACCCTGCCCGTTGGCACCGGTGAACGTCGTCACACCCGGTTCTAGGGCCACCTCTGCGCCGGCGTACGACCGAAAGTCGGCCAGCGAAAGGTGAGTGACGAACACCAGGTCACCCTATTCGCCCGCTCCCCCTACGTCGTCATCGCGACCTGCCCACCCCTGCTTTCTCTTCATGGGTGTCGTGGGCGCGTCAGTTGCCGCTGCGTGGGGGCGCCCCTGTCAGGCGTGGTCGGGCGTTTGCGCACTGCGAGGCGCTAGCCGAGCAGTCCAGCAAGGGCGGGACAGGGGGCCGCCCCCGCTCCGCGGCAACCAATCGAGGTCTCGACACGCTCGACCAGCCGAGATCTCGACCAGCGCGGCCTAGTTGCCGTCGTCGGCCTTCATGGCGTGTCCGCCGAACTGGTTGCGCATCGCCGCCACCATCTTCATGCTCGGCGAGTCCTCCTGCTGCGAGGTGAACCGGGCGAACAACGCGGCCGCCATGGTGGGCACCGGCACGCCGAGGTCGACCGCGGCGTTGACCGTCCAGCGTCCTTCGCCCGAGTCGGCCGCGTAGCCCTCGATCGTGTCGAGGTGGGGGTCTTCGTCGAGGGCGCGCACCATCAGGTCGAGCAGCCACGACCGAATCACCGTACCCTCGCGCCACGAGTTGAACACGTCGCGCACGTTGGTGACCAACTGTGCGGTTTCGAGCAGTTCCCAGCCCTCGGCGTAGGCCTGCATCAGGCCGTACTCGATGCCGTTGTGCACCATCTTGGCGAAGTGGCCGGCTCCCACCTCACCGGCGTGGACGAAGCCGTACTCGCCCTCGGGCTTCAGCGCGTCGAAGATCGGCTGGGCCAGCGCGATGTCGGCTTCGTCGCCGCCGGCCATCAGCGCGTAGCCGTTCTCGAGGCCCCAGACGCCGCCCGAAACGCCGCAGTCGACGAAGTGAATGCCCTTCTCAGCCAGCGATTGGGCGTGACGGGCGTCGTTGGTCCATTTGCTGTTGCCGCCGTCGATGACCAGGTCGCCCTCGGCGAGCAGACCTTTGAGTTCGTCGATCACCTGGTCGACGACCTGAATGGGCAGCATCACCCAGACCACGCGCGGGCCGTCCAGTTTCTGCACCAACTCGGCCAGCGAGGCGGTGTCGGTGACCTCGGGGTTGCGGTCGTAGCCCACGACCGTCAGCCCGGCGCGACGCATTCGCTCGCGCATGTTGTTGCCCATCTTGCCCAGGCCGACGAGTCCGACGTGCATGCGTGCCTCCACTTCGTGCTGCAGTGTCGCCGACGCTACCCGGTGTGGGGACGAATCGGGCTGTGGCAAGCGCGATCGGTCAGGGTTAGGACTCAGGCGGGCAGCCGCATCAGCATGATCACGTGGCGGTAGTCGGTGAGCGGTTCGCCGTCCAGTTCGTTGAGCGCGGTGAGCAGACAGGGCTTGCCGGGCGCGGTGAACGCGAAGTGCACGTAGGGGGCGTCGAGCGCCGACAGCGCGTCCGACAGGTAGTGCGGGTTGAACCCGGCCGCGGTCATGGCCAGACCGTTACCGGTCTCGTCGGTGACCACCGCTTCGAGCGCTTCGACGGCCTGCGCCTGGTCGCCGGTGGCGGCCTCGAGCGTGATGGCCTGGTCGCCGATGATCATGCGCAGCGATGTGTTGCGCTCGGCCACCAGCCCGACGCGCTTGACTGCGGCGATCACCTCGGCGGTGTTGGCACGCACGGTGAGCGTGGCCTGCACGCTCATCAGGTGCCGCACCTTCGGAAACTCCCCGTCGAGCAGGCGCGTGGTGATCTCGCGGACGCCGGCCGCCCCGTCACCCTCGAAACCGATCAGCCCGTCACCGGTGCCACTGCCGGCCAGGCTGAGCGTGACCAGTTCGCCCGACGTCATCGACTTGGCCGACTCGCCCAGCACCCGAGCCGGCACCAGCGCGGCACCGGCGGTGTGGGCGCTGCTGGGGTTCCAGGGAATCTCTTTGAGCGCCATGCGGTAGCGATCGGTGGCCAGCAGCGAGAGGGTGTCGTCTTCGATCTCCATGCGCACGCCGGTGAACACCGGCAACAGCTCGTCGCGGCCGGCGGCCACCACGACCTGGGCCACCGCCTTGGCGAAGTCGTCACTGGCGACGGTGCCGGTCGCCTCGGGCATGGCAGGCAGAGCCGGGTAGTCCTCGACCGGAAGCGTCTGCAGGGTGAACCGGGCGCTGCCGCAGACCAGTTCCATGCGGCTGGCGTCGGCGGTGACGTCGACGGGCTTGCCGGGCAGCGAGCGGGCGATGTCGGCCAACAACCGGCCCGACACCAGAGCTACGCCGTCTTCGATCACATCGGCCTTCACGGTGATCTGCGCCGACGTCTCGTAGTCGAAGCTCGACATCACCACCTGGCCGTCGGCCGCCTTGACCAGCAGACCGGCCAGAATCGGCACACTGGGCCGGGTGGGCAGACTGCGTGCCGTCCAGGCGACTGCTTCGGCGAGAACATCGCGGTCGAGGCGGATCTTCACAGGGCTCCCTTGCTCGTACTTCCGGGGGACGATCATATCCGGCGGGCTCCGGGTGCGACCTGCTTCCACAGTATGGGGATCGGGTTACTTTGATGATTCTTTGACGAGTATCAATTCTTCGTAGTCATAGCTGGTGTGGAAAGTGTGCAGAACCAGCGTCACCCCTGGTGAGCAGGCTCGAAGCGGGTGTGCACAGCGGTGTGGGCAAGTCAGAACTACACGGGGAGTAGATGCGGACGAATCCGCGGCCCGAGAGGTTGTCCACAGGTGCGAGTCACACGTTGCAGTAGTTCTCCACCGCCGAGTGAGCAGACAGGACGGGTCTCGACAGGCTCCGCCAGCGGGTGGTCGCCCGACGTCGTTCCGTGACGGTCCTCGTCATGCCGGCGGATGCCGGAATCTTGGTTGACGTCGACCACACCGTGGAGGAACACCTGCGTAGAAGCAGACCGCAGAAGCTGTGCGAGAGTACGTCCGATTTCGGGGGCGTGACCCCTCAGCAGGCCTGAGCACCGTTCAGATCGGACGTACTCTCGCAGGGCGGTTTGGAGATCCCCGCGTGCGCCGGGATGAGGTGATGGCTAGCGCTTGGCAGCTCGCTGCTTGATGCGGTTGGTCAGCTCGGCGACCTGGTTGAACACCTTGCGGTCTTCGCTCATCAGGTGGTGGATCTTCTTGTTGGCGTGCATCACCGTGGTGTGGTCGCGACCGCCGAACGATTGCCCGATCTTCGGCAACGACAAGTCGGTGAGTTCACGGCACAGGTACATGGCCATCTGGCGGGCCATCACCACGCTCTGCGTGCGGCTGGCGCCGCACAGGTCGTCGGTGCTGATCGAGAAGTAGGCGGCGGTCTCGCTCTGAATCAGCGGGGCGGTGATCGGAGTGTCGTCACCGTGCGGAATCAGGTCGCGCAGCACCACCTCGGCCAGGCTCAGGTCGACCTCTTGCCGGTTGAGGCTGGCGAACGCGGTGACTCGAATCAGCGCACCTTCGAGTTCGCGAATGTTGGCCTGAATCTTGGTGGCGATGAACTCGAGCACCTCGGGGCCGGCGGTGAGCCGCTCGGCCGCCGCCTTCTTGCGCAGAATCGCGATGCGGGTTTCGAGGTCGGGCGGTTGAATGTCGGTCATCAGTCCCCATTCGAACCGGCTGCGCAGCCGCGGCTCGAGCGCCTCCAGCGACTTGGGTGGCCGATCGGACGTGATCACGATCTGCTTCTGCGCCGTGTGCAGCGTGTTGAACGTGTGGAAGAACTCTTCCTGGGTCTGGATCTTGCTCTCGAGAAACTGGATGTCGTCGATCAGCAGCACGTCCACGTCGCGGTAGGTGCGCCGGAAGTCGGCGGTGCGGTTGTCGCTGATCGCGTTGATGAAGTCGTTGGTGAGCTCTTCGGTCGACACGTACTTGACCCGGCGGCTGGCGTGGTAGTTGCGCACGTAGTGGCCGAGCGCGTGCAGCAGGTGCGTCTTGCCCAGCCCTGACTCGCCGTAGATCATCAGCGGGTTGTAGGCCTTGCCGGGCGCCTCGGCCACGGCCACCGCCGCAGCGTGCGCGAACCGGTTCGAGCTGCCGATCACGAACGACTCGAAGGTGTACTTGGGGTTCAGCCGGCCACCGGCCCGGTCGTCCACCTGGGTGGCCGCGGTGAGCACGGGGGCGGGCGCCGTGACGGTGGTGTCGAAGGCGTCGTCGTCCGCGACGTCGTCGGCGCCGGGCGCCAGCACCAGGGCGATGCCGATCGGACGTCCGAAATAGCTGGTCAGCTGGCCTTCGACCCACGGACGCAGCCGCGACTCGACCCGTGAACGGGTGAAATCGTTGGGCACGCTGATGATGAAGGTGCCCTCGTGCATGGCCTCGGCGCGGGTGTTGCGCAGCCAGGCCCGGGACGGCGCATCGGCCTCTGACCAGACGAACCGCCAGGCGTCATCCAGGTCATCGGACGGACCGGCGGGAGGGGTCTGCTGGTCGGGCACCCGCTCTCCCTTCCCTGCGCGTTCGCCGTCGACCGAGGTCGTCCACATAAGTTATCCACAGGGTGTGAACAATGGAACCTCGCCACCGACGGGGTGGGGCCAAGGTCAACGGACCGAAACGCTAGCCGCTCCCGGGGGCCATCTGCAAACCAGTCCGGCACAATTTCCACGCCCTTCGGCGTGTCGGCTCGACGCGCCGTTCGGACGGCTCCTGCACGGTCGGTTTGCCCACCGGCACCACCCCCGCGTAACCTTGGTTGGTCGCAGCCAGCGATTCACCTGCGTGCGTCCGCTGTGGGCGTATCGGTTCCGCATGACATTGAAACGGGGAGCACTTCCGTGAGCAAGCGCACTTTCCAGCCGAGCAACCGGCGTCGCAGCCGCACCCATGGCTTTCGTCTGCGCATGCGCACCCGCGCCGGGCGCGCCATCATTTCGGCTCGCCGTAGCCGGGGCCGCGCTCGCCTCGCCGGCTGATCAGCACCTGACGAGTCGTCAGGTGCTGGCCAAGGCCGCGCGGCTGCGAACCGCCGACGAGTTCCGCACCACCGTGCGCCGGGGCGTCCGTTGTGGGCGCCCCACGCTGGTGCTGCACATGCTGCGCACCGACAACCCGCCGTCTCGGGCGGGTTTTGTGGTGTCCAAGGCCGTCGGCAACGCGGTGCGACGCAACCGGGTGAAGCGGCAGTTGCGTCACCTCGTGGCCGCCCGGCTGAACCAGACGCCGTTCGCGGTCGACGTGGTGGTGCGCGCACTGCCCCAACACGGCCGGCTCGCCGACGATCTGGCCGCCGCCTGGACGACCACCACCAAGAAGCTGGCCGCGGCATGAAACACGTGCTGATCGGCCTACTCAAGGCGTACCGCACCCTGATCAGCCCGCTCTACGGGCAGGTCTGCAAGTACTACCCGTCGTGCTCGGCCTACGCGCTCGAAGCCGTCACCGTGCACGGCGCATGGCGGGGCACCGGGCTGGCGCTGCATCGGCTGGCGCACTGTCACCCGTGGTCGCTGGGAGGGTACGACCCCGTGCCGGGCACCCCCGCGGCCGCCGAGTGGGCCCGTGAACAAGCCGCGTCCGAACCCCGACTTCGAGGAGCAACGTGATTCCACCGATTCCGCAGATCGTGCCGCTGGACCTGTGGGGCGACCTCCTCGGCGCCCTGAACACCATGATGGCGCCGCTGTATTGGGCCGTGTCGTGGGTGATGACCACGTTCCACGCCCTCTTCGCTTCGTTCTTGGGGGCCGACAGCGGCTGGGCGTGGGCGCTGGCCATCATCTCGCTGACAGTGGTGATTCGTACCGCGCTGATTCCGTTGTTCGTGCGCCAGATTCGCAGCTCGCGCAACATGCAGTTGCTGCAGCCGCAGATGAAGGCCCTGCAAGAGAAGTACGGCCACGACCGCGAGCGCCTGGGCCAAGAGACGATGAAGCTGTACAAGGACGAGGGTGTGAACCCGATGGCGTCCTGCCTGCCGTTGCTGCTGCAGATGCCCATCTTCATCGCCCTCTACCAGGTGCTGTGGAACGCCTCGCAGGGTCACGCCATTGGTGTGCTGACCATCGAGCAGGCCGAATCGCTGCGCAACGCGACGATCTTCGGCGCCAAGCTGTCGGGCGTCTTCTGGCCGCTCACCAGCGGTTTCGGCCCCACGCAGATTCTGACCGCGGTGCTGGTGCTCAGCATGACCGCGGTGCTGTTCGTCACCCAGCTGCAGCTGATGCGCAAGAACATGCCGCCCGAGGCGCTGACCGGCCAGTTCGCCCAGCAGCAGAAGATCATGCTGTACGTCTTTCCGTTCATGTACCTGTTCATGGGCGTGAACATTCCGGTCGGCGTGCTGCTGTACTGGCTGGTCTCGAACACCTGGACGATGGCGCAGCAGTACATCCTGATCCACAACAACCCGGCCCCCAACACCCCGGCCTACATCGACTGGGAAGAGCGCATGCGGGCCAAGGGTAAAGACCCCGAAGAGCTCGCTCGCAAGCGAGCCGGCAAGAGTCGCAAGGCTGCTCCGTCCGCTGCACCCGCCGACCCGACAAAGGTCGCGAGGCAGAGCACGTCGGGCACCGGCAGCGCGCCGTCCGCCGGCGGCAAGGGGTCGACGGCGAAGAACGGCACCACCTCGACCAGCGGCACCGCTGAGCAGGCCTCGGCGCAACGCCAGCAGGTGCAGCGGCAGCAGCCCACACGCTCCAGCCGCTCGGCCCGCAGGTCGGCCCAACCCAAGCCCAAGCCCACCACCGGCGACGCCTGAGCCGGCAACAGGAGTGAACCGAACATGACCGATCTGCACACCGAAGAGACCGCCGTGGATGAAGAGACCGATGCGGTGGTCGAAGCCGACGACACGACGGACGCCGGTGAGGAGCCGACGCGCAGTAAGCGCGAGCAGGCCCTCGAGAACGAAGGCGAGATCGCTGCCGACTACCTCGAAGAGCTGCTCGACATCGCCGATCTGGACGGCGACATCGACACCTACAGCGAGGGCGGCCGGGCCCACGTGTCGATCGTCACCGACGGTGACGTGCTGGTGGGCCGCAACGGTGAGGTGCTCGAGGCGCTGCAAGAGCTGGCCCGGCTGGCGGTGATGACCGAGACGGGTCACCGCTCCCGGCTGATGCTCGACGTGGCCGGGCACCGCGACAAGCGTCGCAAAGAGCTGGAGGTGCTGGCCAAGGACGCCATCGCCGAGGTGGTCGAAGACGGCGAGCCCGTCCGGCTGGCCCCGATGAACCCGTTCGAGCGCAAGATCGTGCACGACGTGGTGGCCGCGGCTGGTCTGGTCAGCGAGTCGGAGGGCGAAGAGCCCAAGCGCCGCGTCGTGGTGCTGCCGAAGGGCTGACCCTCGCTGGTAGAGCTTGTCGAGACCTCTGACCCTTCGCGCACCCACGGCATTGCCGGCGGAGGCCGCTATGAGCACCGTCATCCCGGCGTACGCCGGGGATCTCGGGACGCTGGTCAACGAACTGGTCTCGACGCGCTCGACCATAGGAGTCCGTCTCTACACCCTCGAGCACGGGACGACAATCGACTCCCGCACGCACCTACGTCATCCCGGCGAACGCCGGGATCTGGTGGTGACCGACCGCTACGAGCCTGCCTGCGCCAGAATCCTGCGCACACCCTGCTCGGCGTCGGCGGAGTACTCGTCATCGACATCAAGCGCCCGGTGAATGGTCAGGCCCTCGATCAGTGCGTCCAGAATGCGCACCGTGACCGCGTCGAAATGCCTGGCCAGAGCGGCTCGGCTGCGTGCCATCCACGCGTGGGTGAACTCGCGGTAAGCCGGCTCTCGCGCCGCCAACGTGTACAGCTCGTGGGTGAGCACCAGGTCGCGTTGGTTGCTGAACACGTCGTCGGTGATCAAAGCCACTACGGCGGCCCGTGCCTCGTCGGCGGTGTTCGCACCGTTCATGCGCCGTTCGATCTGCTGCGCGCCGCCCTCGCTGAACCGCGCGAAGGCTGCCCGCAACAGGTCGTCCATGCCGTCGAAGTGGTACGTCATCGAACCCAGCGGAACCCGGGCCGCCGCCGCCACCCGACGGTGCGAGGTGCCGGCCACGCCATGCTCGGCGATCACGTCGAGACAGGCGTCGATGATGCGCTCGCGGCGCCCAGGGTCGTAGCGCGGGTTGGCCGGCACGTCAGATGCTCCGCAACACCCGGGCGGGATTGCCCACGGCGATCACGTTTGCCGGCAGGTCGCGGGTGACCACCGAACCGGCCCCCACCACGGTGTTGTCGCCGATCGTCACACCCGGGCAGACGATCACTCCTCCGCCCAGCCACACGTTGTCGCCCAGCGTGATCGGACGTCCGCCTTCGAGCTTGTCGCGGCGGGGTTGCGGCTCGATCGGGTGGATCGGGGTGAGCAGTTGCACCGACGGCCCGAGTTGACAGTCGGCGCCGATCACGATCGGGGCCACGTCGAGGGCGGTGAGGTTGCAGTTGATGAACGTGCGATCGCCGATGGTGATGTGATCGCCGTAGTCGACGAACAGCGGCAGCTGGGCTGGGTGGACGATTGGGCTGACGTACCCGAGCCTGTGGTCAAGTTGTTCCGGGCTGCGCGCCCGCATCGACCACGCAGTTGCTCGACCAGCTGCGCCGCACCATGCCGAGCGGGGTGGTCGCCACCTCCAGCGGGCGCGGCTCCATCGATCTGATCGCCGACGACGTGAACAAGGGCACTGCCCTGCAGTGGCTCGCCAACCGCCTGGGCTTGCGGGTCGACGATGCTGTGGCTTTCGGCGACGGGGGCAACGACGCCGAGTTGCTGGCTGTGGTGGGCCACGGCGTGGCCATGGCCAACGCACCCGACTGGCTGAGGGCTAGGGCAGATGACGTGGCTGCCAGCAATTCCGAGGCCGGCGTGCAGGCCTACGTCGAACGACTGCTGGACGATCTCGACGAGGTTGGCTTGCAGGCCTTCGTGCAGTAGACAGAGTGGGTGCAGATCGAGAGCCGGGTGTTCGGTGACGCGTACGAGACAGCGAACCGATATGTCGACATATTGGCAAGTCGAGGAGTCGACTGGGGCCTGATCGGCCCTCGCGAGGTCGAGCGGCTGTGGCCGCGACACGTGCTGAACTCCGTAGCCATCAGCCAGTTGATCGACCCGGGTTCGTCGGTTCTCGACGTCGGTTCCGGGGCTGGTCTACCGGGCATTCCGTTGGCCATCGCGCGCCCCGACCTCAAGGTAACGCTGCTTGAACCGCTGTTGCGGCGGGCCAACTTTCTCACCGAGGTGGTGAAGGAGTTGGGCCTGGGTGATCACGTAACGGTGGTGCGTGGTCGCGCTGAAGAGCAGCACGACCGCTATCACGTGGTGACCTGCCGGGCGGTGGCGGCGTTGCCGAAACTGCTCACCTGGTGCCTGCCCCTGGTGGCCCCCCGCGGGCAACTTCTGGCCATGAAGGGCGAGAGTGCCGAGCAGGAACTCCTGGACGTTCAGGGCACCCTGCGCAGTCGGCGATTGACCGGCGAGGTGCTGGCGGTCTCGGCAGATCCCGAGCTCGAGCCGACCTGGGTCGTCCGCATTCGCTGACGAAGATCCCGACGTTCGCCGGGATGACAACGGTTCGGGTGTTCCCGATTGTGCGTACCGCCGGAATCTCTTCCGTCACGTATCGTCGACCGTCTTGGTGACGCGCACCAGATGTACGCGGCACGCGTCGGGCTGGCAGATAGGCTTTCAGATCGAACAAGAATGAAGGATTGCTGGTGACCAAAGGGCCGACGGTTTCACGTGAAACCCCTAATGGAGCACGCGCATGACCCAGTCAGCGGTCCCCCGCCGCGTCGTCTACGACACCGACGAGTTCACTCCCCCGCCTGTTGAGCTTCCAGACGACTCCGTTCCACGTGAAACGGGCCCGCTTCCGCTTCCCGAACGCACCCGAGTATTCGTCATTGCGAACCAAAAGGGCGGCGTGGGAAAGACCACCACCGCCGTCAACCTCGCGGCCGGCCTCGCCAACGGCGGTCTACGTGTGCTCGTGATCGACCTCGATCCTCAGGGCAACGCGTCCACCGCCTTGGGTATCGACCACAACGCCGGCGTTCCCGGCACGTATGAGGTGCTGATCGACGGCGAACCGATCGAGCAGCACGTGCAGCAGTCCCCCGAGGCCGACAATCTCTGGGTGCTGCCCGCCACCATCGATCTGGCTGGTGCCGAGATCGGCTTGGTGGACATACCCGGACGTGAAAGCCGACTGCTCCGCGCTCTCGACCGACTGCTGCAGCGTCACCGGGTCGACTACATCTTCATCGACTGTCCGCCGTCACTCGGCCTGTTGACGTTGAACGCACTGGTCGCGGCCGAAGAGCTACTGGTACCGATTCAGTGTGAGTACTACGCGCTCGAAGGCGTGTCTCAGTTGTTGCGCACCATCGACCTTGTGAAGGGGTCGATGAACGACAGGCTGCGGCTGTCGACCATCGTGCTCACCATGTACGACGCCCGCACGCGGTTGTCGGCGCAGGTGGCGCATGAGGTGCGAACCCACTTCGGCGCCGAAACCCTGCGCACGGCGATTCCCCGGTCGGTGCGCGTGTCCGAAGCTCCCAGTTACGGACGCACCGTGATCACCTACGACCAAGCCTCGGCCGGCTCCCAGGCGTACCTGGCGGCGGCCAGCGAGATCGCCCAGCGCGGCGTAGCGGCGAAAGGACAGTCATGAACGCCACCAAACCCCGTCCGGGCCTGGGTCGAGGGCTCGGCGACCTTATTCACCGCACCGATCCGAGCCTGGAACCTCGACGCGCCGAACCGCTTGCGGTCGAACCCCCCGCGGGCTCGTACTACGCCGACTTGGCCGTGCAGAGCATTCGCCCGAACCCCAAGCAGCCTCGGCAGGTGTTCGACGAGGATGCGCTGGCCGAACTGGTGGCGTCCATCGGTGAGGTCGGTCTGTTGCAGCCCGTGGTGGTGCGTCCACTGGGTGATGATCAGTACGAGTTGGTGATGGGGGAGCGCCGGCTGCGCGCGACCCAGGCGGCCGGGCTCGACACCATTCCGGCGATCGTGCGACCGACGCAAGAGCACGATCTGCTGCGCGACGCGTTGCTCGAGAACCTTCACCGGGCCCAGCTCAACCCCTTGGAAGAGGCCGCCGCGTACCAGCAACTGCTCTCCGACTTCGGCTGCACCCAAGAGCAGCTGTCGGGCCGCATCAAGCGCAGCCGGCCCCACATCAGCAACACCATTCGGTTGCTGCAGTTGCCCGCTCCGGTGCAGCGGCGGGTCGCCGCCGGAGTGTTGAGCGCCGGCCACGCGCGCGCGATTCTTGCTCTCGGTGACCCGCTGGCCATGGAGCGGCTGGCGCAACGCGTGGTCGCCGAGAACCTGTCGGTGCGGGCCGTCGAAGAGATCGTGGCACTCGGCGACGGCGCGACCGAGAAGCGAACCCGGGCCCGGGTGGTACGTGAACCGAGCGCTCGCGCCAGCGCCCTGGCAGACCGGTTGATCGAACGGCTCGACACCCGGGTCAACGTGGTGATGGGCGCCAAGGGCAAGGGACGCATCGTGATCGACTTCGCCGGTGACGAAGACCTGGAGCGCCTGGCCGAGCTGCTGGGTGACTATAACTCGATCTAGCTACTCGGCTACTTGTTGCTTTGTCGACATTTACCATGATGTCCGTTCGGCCGATTCGAACCCCGGGGCCCGGGTAACCTCGGCTGCGTGATGACTGCCCGCGACGCACCCGCCGTCCGCTCTGCACTGCTGCGCTACCGAGTCATGGCGTGGGTGGTGGGCATTCTGCTGGTGGTGCTGGTGTGCGTCGGCGTGCCCCTGAAGTACCTGGCCCACAGCGACACCGTGGTGACCTGGACGGGCGTTCCGCACGGCTGGCTCTACATGATCCTGCTCATCACCGCCTACGACCTCGGACGCCGGGTGAACTGGCCCTGGCTACGCCTGATTCTGATCGCCCTGGCCGGCACGGTGCCGTTCCTGTCGTTCGTGGCCGAGCGGTACGCCACCAAGGACGTCCATGCCCGGCTCGCCGCGGTGGAGCAGTCGACTGCCGACCCTCAGCCGGACGAAGCACCAACGGCTGGCTGATCCACCCTGTCGGGTGTCCAGGTTCCCTGATTCCGGTCGCTGAACGGAGCGGGCTCACCCGGGATCCGGGCGCTCGCCGGGGTGACGGAGTCGTCGGGACGCACCGAACGAAACCTGAAGTCTGACGGAGTCGTCGGGACGCACCCAACGCAACGTGAAAGCGGAGCGGGGTTGCTCCTGTCCAGGTTTGGTGGGCGTTGGCGGGATCGTCGGCCCCACTGGGAACGCAGCTTTGGGCAGCGAATGCCGACGATCGTCGGCATGGGCGAGACAGGAGCGACCCCGCGCTGCGGAACACTGGCTCAGCCGAGGGACTCGACGCCCGATCGGCCGAAGAGATCCCGGCGTGCGCCGGGATGACGAGTTGCTGCGAGTCGTCAGTCGCGGGCGACCGTGCGCGCTTTCTTCGCCATGCCCTGCGCGATTCTGATGCTCATGCCGAGGGTGAACAGTGCGAACGCCCACCACTGAAGGGCGTACCCGCTGTTGCGCCACGAACCCTCGCCGGTGGGCAGCGACACCGTGGCGGGCTGCAGCCCTTGACTCGCGGCCGCGGTGGCGTCCAGGGTGATGAAGCCCGGCAACAACGGCTGCGGCCACAGCTGGGCGAGTTGCGGCAGTCGCACCGAACCAAGCGCATAACCCGTAGCCAACGCGTGATCGGTGCCGGCTTCGGACGCCAAGAACAGACCTGTTTCGCTGTGCTCGCCGGTCGGCGGCGGGGGAGCGTCCACACCTTGGGCGATGGCGCCCCGGACGATCGGCAGCACCCGTCCGTCGGCGAGTTGAAAGGCCGACAGCACCCGTACCACGCCGTCGGCGCCCAGCACTCGTTGCTGTTGGTCGGCCAGATAGTGCCCCTGCACCGTGACCGGCTTGCCGTAGATGTCGCCGACGGTGCCGTCGACGGCCACGAAGTCGAGCAGCGGCACCGGTGACTGCTGGGCCCTGGCCTGCACCGAGGCATTGGCCTGGTCGGTGAACACCCGCAGTTGCCACGCGCCGAGCACGGTCATCACACCGGCCAGCACCACGCCGAGCACGATCACCAGGGCCTGCCGTCCGCGCACCGACATGCTCAGCCCTGACTCGTTCCGCCGCCGCGGACGTGCGCCTGCCGCACCAGAGCCGCGCACAGCTCACCGAAGTCGAGTTCGGCCGCCTCGACGGCGAGCGGAACCAGCGACGTTTCGGTCATGCCGGGCGCCACGTTGGTTTCGATGAACACCGGCCCGTCGGCGTCGATGATGATGTCGGTGCGCGACAGGTCACGCAGGCCCAGTTCGGCGTGCACGGCCAGCCCCATGGCGGCGCAGGCCTCGGCGTTCTCGTCGGTGATGTTGGCGGGCGCGATGAACCGGGTCTCGCCCGCGGTGTAGCGGGCGGTGTAGTCGTACACGCCTGCGCGTGGACGAATCTCGACCGCCGGCAGCGCACGTGGGCCCTCGCCGATGTCGATCACGGTGACCGCCACCTCGGTGCCGGCGACGAACCGTTCGATCACCGCGAGCTCGCCGTAGGCGAAGGCGGCGACCAGAGCGGCGGGCAGGGCTTCGACCCGGTCGACGCGGGTGCAGCCCAGGGCCGAGCCGCTGCGACTGGGTTTGACCATGAGCGGCAGGCCCAGTTGGCGAACCACCGACTGCACCAGGGCCGGAGCACCCAGCTCGCGGAACACCGAGTTGGGCAAGGCCACCTGCTCGGGCTTGCGCACCGTCACCAGCGGAGTGCAGATCGACTTGTCGAACGCGCGTTGCGAGGCCGGGCCGGACGACCCCACGTAGGGCACGCCCAACAGATCGAGCACCGTGCGCAGCGCACCGTCCTCGCCGTCGCCTCCGTGCAGCACCGGAAAGACGACCGGATCGGGGGTGGTCGCCAGCAGGTCGGCCAGCCCTGCTGTGACGTCGGACTCGACCACGTCGTGGCCACGGTCGCGCAGGGCCTGGGCTACGCGGCGTCCGGACCGCAGCGACACGTCGCGCTCGTGCGACAGACCGCCAGCCAGCACCACGATGGTGCCGATCTCGCTGCTCATGCTCTGTGCGCCTCTCTGGCTAGGTGATATCGGGTGCTGGGCCGGTGGTGAGGTCACGGTGCACGGCCTCGACGGTGCCGGCGTCGATACCGAAGGTACGCAGCATGTCGAGCTCGTCGTGGATCACCTCACCGAGCCGCCGGGTGCCCTCGACGATGCGCTCTTCGCTCGGAAAGCAGAACGACAATCTCATGTTGCGACTACCCAGGCCGTCGGCGTAGAACGCCGTGCCGGGCACGTAGGCGACCCGAGCCGACACCGCGCGCGGCAGCATCGATTGGCTGTCGAGCCCTTCGGGCATGGTCAGCCACACGAAGAATCCGCCGGTCGGGTGCGTCCACGTGCAGCCGGGGGGCATGTTCTCGGTCAAGCCGCGCAGCATGGCGTCGCGGCGGCCGCGGTACATGTCGCGGTAGGCCACGATCTGCGCGCGCCAGTCGAACTGATGCAGGTAGGTCGAGATGGCGAACTGACTGAACACGGGCGGCGCCAGGGTGGCAGACTCCTGCGCCAGGGTCAGCTTCTCTCGGACGGCGTGCGGCGCCAACGCCCAACCCACCCGGAACCCCGGGGCGAACGTCTTGCTGAACGAGCCCAGGTAGATCACCCGCTCGTCGTCCATCGAGCGCAGGGCGGGCAGTGGCTCGCCCTCGATGGTGAGCAGTCCGTAGGGGTTGTCTTCGACGATCAGCAGGTCGAGCTCATGCGCGACCGCGATGAGTTCGCGGCGGCGCTCGAGGCTCTGGGTGACGCCGGTGGGGTTTTGAAAGTTGGGGATCGTGTACAGAAACTTGACTCGCTTGCCCACCGCCCGGCAGGCCGCGACGGCTTCGCGCAGGGCCTGCGGCACGATGCCGCGCTCGTCCATGGCCACCTGCACGATCTGCACCTGATAGGCGCGAAACGTGCCCAGCGCCCCCACGTATGAGGGCGCCTCGGCAAGAATCACGTCGCCGGGGTCGCAGAACGTTCGGGTGACCAGGTCGAGCGCCTGCTGCGACCCGCAACTCACCACGACGTCGTCGGGGTGCGCGGCGATGGCTTCTTCGGCCATCACCTCGGTGATGTGCTCGCGCATGAACGGCTCGCCCTGCCCCGAGCCGTACTGCATGGCCTGCGCGCCCCGGTCTCTGATCAGGGCGGCGATGGCCTCGCCGATCGCCTCGCGCGGCAGGTCGGCGATGTTCGGCATGCCGCCCGCCAGCGACACCACCTCGGGCCGGTTGGCCACCGAGAACAGAGCGCGTACGGCCGACACGGTGAGCCCGTGGGTGCGTTCGGCGTAGGTGTCGATCCACGGGTCGAGAACCGTGTCACGACGCGTGACGGGTTGCGGCAGGCTCACCGGCCCAGCTTAGCCAGATGCCTAAGATGACAGTGGTCGCGGCGCGAACGGCAGGAGGACCCGTGATCGGTGTCGAACTGGTGACCTCGGCGATGCTGCGCGGGCTGGCCTGCCCCTACTGCGGCCTGGCCGTGCCCGCCGATGAGGCCGATGCGGTCTCGGCACAAGCGGCTTGGGGCTGGTGCGCGGCACGAGCGGTGGCCGAGGGCCGCACGGTCGGCCTGCTGCTGCTGACGCCGGACGGCAGTGGTTCGCGCTCGCCGGCCCGTATCGTCACTGCCTTTGTTGCGCCCGAGCTCGTCGGGGCGGGCACCGGACGCGAACTGGTGCGCACCGCAGCCGCCGGGTTGGTGCGGGCGAGGGTGGGCTCTGTTCGAGCGACGTCGTCAGCGGTTCGGAGTTGTTCGAGCCTGCCCGCGGGCTTTCTGCTGGCCACCGGGTTCACGCCTTCTGAGCGTGCCGGACGGTGGCGCCTCGACCTGGGCGCCACCGCACGCGTGCCCTTCGAAGGCGTGATGGATCGCTTGGAACGCCTGGTTCAGTCGGTTCGGCCGGTGGCCCCGCCCGAACCGGCGGGTCGTCAGGTCATCGGCGCCTGGCGCAGCTGAGCATTGCCGAGTGCAGTGGTTGATACGGGCTGACTAGGTGTTTCGATGAGCGCACCACCAGTTCAGCGTGGGCGTTCGGCGGGCTCAACCCACGAGTCTCGGCGTGGATCTCGCAAGAGCTCGGTCAGCCACGGGTCATGACCCGGCCGACCAGCGCTGCGTCAGATGAACTCCTCGATGGCGCGAATCAGCGCGGCCTTGGTCTTGCCGCCGGTGAACGACTTGACGACCTCGCCGCCCGAGAAGATCTGAATGGTCGGCAGGCCGAGCACGCCCTGCTCGGTGGGCACCCGCGGGTTGGTGTTGGTGTCGAGCTTGTAGAAGCCCATGCGGTCGCCGAACTCGCCGGCCAGCTCGTCGATGATCGGGGCGATCTGGCGGCAGGGGGCGCACCAGTCGGCCCAGTAGTCGACCAGTACCGGTTTGGTCGCCTTGACGACCAGCGATTCGAAGGTGTCGTCGGTGACGGCGTTGACTTCAGCCATCGTGTTCCTCTCGATTGTGGGTGGGGGCCCTCTGGGTCGTTCAGCCTGTGACGGTCAGACGCTAGCGCCCGACTCAGACAGTTCGTTCAGGTCGGCCAGGCCTTCGATGTCTGCCAGGTAGCGCTCGGCGTCCAGAGCGGCCGAGCACCCGGTGCCGGCCGCCGTGATGGCCTGCCGGTAGGTGTGGTCGACCAGGTCGCCGGCGGCGAACACGCCGGGCAGGTTGGTGTGGGTGGTACCGGGCTGCACCAGCACGTAACCGGCGGCGTCGAGGTCGATCTGCCCCTGCACCAGAGCGGATCGGGGGTCGTGACCGATGGCGATGAAGCAGCCCTGAACCTCCAGGTCGCGCTCTTCACCGGTGGTGGTGTCGGCGAGGGTGATCGAGGTGAGCGACGGGTTGCCGTTGAGTGACACCACCCGCGAGTTCCACGCGAAGCTGATCTTGGGGTCGGCCTCGGCGCGGGCGATCATGATCTTCGAGGCGCGCAGTTCGTCGCGGCGGTGCACCACAGTGACCGAGCTGGCGAAGCGCGACAAGAACGTGGCCTCCTCAAGCGCCGAATCACCACCGCCGATCACGGCGATGGCCTTGTCGCGAAAGAAGAAGCCGTCGCAGGTGGCGCACCAACTCACGCCTCGTCCACTCAGCTCGTCCTCACCCGGCACGCCCAGCCGGCGATAGCCCGACCCCATGGCCAGAATCACCGCCTTGGCGTGGTGCACGCCACCGGCAGAGTCGGTGACCGACTTGATCACACCGGTGAGATCGACCTCCACGATGTCGTCGGTGACGATCTCGGCGCCGAAACGCTCGGCCTGAGCACGCAGGTTGCCCATCAGGTCGGGCCCCATGATGCCTTCGGGAAAACCGGGAAAGTTCTCGACGTCGGTGGTGTTCATCAGCGCACCGCCGGCCTCGACGGCGCCCTCGAAGATCAGCGGGTGCAGGTCGGCCCGCGCCGCGTAGATGGCCGCGGTGTAACCCGACGGGCCGGAGCCGATGATGATGACTTCACGAACCTCTGACATGCACTACCCCGTGGTGTTGAGACGACCCCGACAGCCTACCGCCGCTTGCTTCTGCACCAACTCCGGCCGCGGGCGGGGTATTCCGCAATCAACTTCGGGGGACTCTTCGATCACCGCAAGTTGACTTCTGGCCGTCTGCCGTTGCCTCCCCCGGCACCGGTGAACTGCACTGAAACCGGCCGCTGGTGGGCAGTGGCCGAGTCAGCGTCGAAGGCGACGATCGCCCGACGCGGAAAGGAAGCATCATGTTGGAGACCTACGTCAAGACCCGCATCGCGGTCGAGTCGTTCGTGCGTCGGCAGGCCGAACTGGCTACCAGCAGCGAGTACCGCTGGGTGTGGCTGGTGCTGATCGGCATTCTCGTCGTCGCCGCCGCCGTCGCCTGGGTGTACTGCCGCAACGCCGGCTACCGCGGTTTCACCGGCGACATCCAGGCCGTCCGCGGGCCGTGGGGCATCAAGATCGGCGTCAAGCTCGGCTGCTACTGACCCCCGGTCGCTGAGCTGAACCCCTGAAGGAGGAGTGGTGGACTTTCCGCTGCAGGTCGACAACCTGACCAAGGTGTACGGACGCCAGCGTGGCATCGACGGCGCGAGTTTCACGGTGCGGCCCGGCCGCATCGTGGGGCTGCTGGGGCCCAACGGCAGCGGAAAGTCCACCACCCTGCACTGCATCACCGGCTACCACCGGCTCAGTTCGGGCGGCATCACGATCGCCGGCCACCCTCACGACACCGCCGCGGCCAAGAACCGCCTGGGCTTCTTGCCCGACGACCTGCCGCTGCCCGAATCGCTGAGCGGTCGCGAACTGTTGATGCTGCATGCCCATCTGCGGCCCGGCCTCGACCTCGCGGCCGCCTACGACCTGTTCGACGTCTTCGACCTGGCCGACCACCTCGACAAGTACGTGGGCGACTACTCCCACGGCATGAAGCGCAAGCTGCAACTCGTGCTGGCCACGGCGCACCGTCCGCGGTTGCTGGTGCTCGACGAACCGTTGCGCGGCCTCGACCCCGAAGCCGCGATCTTGATGAACACCGTCATCGAACGCTCCGCGGGCGCCGGCAACGGCGTGCTGATCGCCACCCACGACCTGTTCGCCGCCGAACGCGGCTGTGACGAGGTGGTGATCGTCAGCGAAGGACGCGTCGTCACCCAGGGCGCCCCGGCCGAGCTGCTCGAGCGGCACCGCGCCGCCAACCTGGAGGCGCTGTTCCTTGCCCTCACCGGCATCGGCACCGGCTTGGAGCGCAAGCTGCAACACCTCACCCACACCCTCGATCCCGACCGCATCGATCCGGTCGCAACCGAAGTCTCAGGAGGCATCTCATGAAGTTCGCCAAGAATCTCGTCCTCACCGCGGCGCTGGTGGTTGCCGGCATGATCGTGGTGGCGGTCGTCTGCTTCACCACCGGGGTCGGCGTGAACGTGCCCTGGCTGGTCACCGCGCCGCCCCGCGGCGGCGCCGCCCCGTCGATCGACGTGGCCTTCGACCCGCTGGGCCTGGTGGCCGTGACGTTGCTCGGAGCTGCGCTGTTCACCGCTGTCGGGGCGCTGCGCACCCGGGTCGCCCGGGCCTGACGCGCCATGCAGGTGACGAAGGCGAACGAGGGTCGGCACCGGCACCGTGCGACCGCGGTGTTGTTCGTGGCCGCCTGGAGGTCGTGGTTCAACCAGATCGCCCGAGCCCTGGGGGCCCGCTGGAAGGCGGCGTTGCTGCTGGCAGCGCTGCTGGCCCTGGTGATCGTGGCCGTGGTGTGGAGTGCGGCCAGCGTGCTCGACAGCATCGGCGGGGTGCAACTGCTGCACGAGGCGCCGGCCGTGGTGGTCGGCGCTGTCAGCTGCCTCGCGGCACTGGGCACGATTCTGGCGGCCCTCTACACCCCCGACCGCAACACCCTTACCGCGCACCTGTCGCCGTTGCCGATCGAGCCGGCGGCTCTGCGCCGGGCGGCGCGTACCCAGGAGTTGCTGGTCGGCCTGGTGCTGGCCGTCACCCTGACCGCACCGATTCTCAGCCAGGCGGCACTGTCGGGCCCGCCCGAGGCCGCCGTCCGGGGGGTGGCTCTGCTGCTCGGCCTGATCGCGGTGGCCGAGAACCTCACCCTGGTCGCCACCCGCCTGGTCGGCCTGGCTCTTGCCGCGGGACGCATCGAGCCGTCCGTCGCGCGAGCGCTGGCGGCCCTCGCGGTGCTGGCGGCGTTCGCGTGGATGTTTCTGGCCAGCCTGCCGATCAACTTCAACGAACCGCACGGGCCGGCCGTCTGGTCGGCCGCGGGACTGGTCTGGGCGTTGGACGGGCCACAGGGCTGGGTGCTGGTCGGCGCCCTGGGCGCGGTGTCGGGCGGGCTGTGGCTCGCGCTCGGGCGGGTGGACGACATCGAGCCGGGCCGGGGCCGCGACCGACGCGTCTCGGCCCGCCGCGCCGGCGCGGGCATGGTGAGCCTCGAGCGCCGCCAATGGCTGCGGTTCGGCCCGAACCTGGTGATGCTGATCTTTCTCAACGGGGTGGCGGTGCTGGCGCTGGCCGGCACCGGCGCGTCCGGCAACGATCCGCTGGGCACCGCCTACCTGATTCTGCCCATGCTCAGCGCCGTCGGCGTCGGTGCCTTCGGGCCGACCAGGCGGGTGCTGTGGCTGTACCGAATGACCGGGCGGCCGCTGGCCTGGGTTGTACCCAAAATGCTGGCGGTCTGCTCGGTGTGGGCCGTGGTGGTGGTCGGCTACGGCGCGGCACTGGCGCTGCTCGGCCAGTGGACCTGGCACGACCTGGCCTGGATGCTGCCCATCTCGCTGGCCGAGTTGCTGGTGGCGATGGCGGTGGGCGTGCTGCTGCCGGTGACCGCCGACCAGTCGATCAGTGGTTCGATCAGCGAGGCCGCCGCGCTGGTGAGCGTCATCGTGCTGGCCGCCGGCTTTCAGAGCGCCCTGGCCGGGGTCGACAGCCTGTGGTGGGCGCTGGCCCTTCAGGTGGCGGCCATCGGACTGGCTGCGCTGGGCTACGGCCTGGTGTCGGTGCGAGCGGCGCTGCGATGACGACTGCTCTGGAGCTGCTGCGCGGCTGCCTCAAACCCGGCCTGACCATGGCGGCGTTGTTGTTCGGCCCCGCCACCCTGGCGGGTTGGGCGGCCGCCGACCTGGCCACCCCGCTCGCGGCCGCCGGCTGGGGGGTGCTGGTGGGGGTGACGGGACTTCTGGCCCACGAGGGCGCACACCTGTGGCTCGCCCGCCGGTTGGGCGGCCCCGACGCCGCGCGGCTACGGACTTCGTGGCGGGGCCTGTCGGTCGACGCTCCCGGCCTGCACCCGCAGCACAGTGCGGCGGTGGCCCTGGTCGGGCCGCTGGCAGGCGCAGCGGTGTCGGTCGGCATCGCGGCCCTGACACCGGCGCCGGTCTGGATCGCCACGGCGTTCGCCGGCGTCCATCTGCTCAACCTGGTACCGGTGCGCCGAACGGACGGGGCGGTGGCGCTGCACGCCGGTTGCGCCGGCCTGGTGCGGCGGTGGGACCTTGAGCGGGCGCAGCTCGAAACGGCACATAAAGAGGGTGCCACTGGTGGGCAGTGACACCCTCGATATCGAAGGCGACGATCACCGACGACAACGTCAATGGTAGGCCGGGTGGGCGGCTTCCTTCATCATCTGGGCTTAGCTCGGGATCGTGGTGCGGAGGAGATCCCGGCGTTCGCCGGGATGGCGGTGAGGGGGATGTGGCCCGAGCTGGGAACCGTCCCCAACTCGCGCCACGGGCTTGTCACTCCTGCTCGGCCCAGAACCCGCCGGGTGCGAACAACTCCTCCACGAGTTCGTCGAGCAGGTTCAGCTCGAGCAGTAGGTCGAGCACCGTGTAGCGCTTGCGGATCATCTGGGCCCGTTGATACGTGGCCTTGAACTCGGGCCAGGTCAGCTCGATGTCGTAGGGGTGCGCGGGGGCGCCTGCGGCCCGCAGCATGCGCTGCAACTCGGCGGCCGGAATCAACTGCTCCTGCAGCTTGGGCAACAGGGTCGGCCACAACGACTTGAGCAGTTCGAGACGTTCGCGCAGTTGCTCGGGCGTCAGGTGCTTGGCCATCGTCTGCACCACGACCTCTTCGACCAGGTGCGGCTGGTGGGCGGCGCGCGAGCGGGCCTCCATCGCCGCGGCGTCGGGGTAGGCGGCCACTGCCGCGTCCACGTCGAGGTTGGCGATGTCGCGCTCGAAGAAGCGTTCGTACAGGGCCGCGACCGCCACGCTGCCCACCGCCACCTTGAACCCGTGGCTGAGCCGGCGGGGTTTGATGTCGACCCCGTGGCCCTCCATCTCCCACAAATGGCTGAACTGGTGCTCGGCACCCGATGCCGGCCTCGACGACTCGTGCGCCTGCATGGCCAGGCCCGACATCACCAGGCCCTCGGCCAGTTCACCGGTGGCGGGCACGTCGCCCGCGGCGAGCGCCTCCGGCTTGGCCAGGGACGCCCGCAGCGGCCCCTGCACCAACCCCCACACGTAGTCATCGATGGCTTCGGCGCCCAGCGCGTCGGCAATGATCCAGTCGGCGCCGGCGGGCACCTTGCCCAGCAGGTCGCCGTAGCCCGAGGCCGTCATCACCTGCGGAGCCGCGGCCATCACCGTCCAGTCGGCCACGCAGGCGGCGGGGGCCGGGCAGTTCAGGGTCTGCTTGTAGCCGTCGACGGCGATCGAGCTGCCGAAGGCGGTGTAGCCGTCCATGGACGCGGCCGTGCACACCACCAGGTAGGGGCGGTCGAGTTCGCCGGAGGCACGCTTGACGATGTCGTTCAGGGTGCCCGCGCCGACCGCTAAGGGCACCGCGTCGATGTCGCGCAGCACGTCGCGGAGCAGCTCGCAGTTCTCGTACTTGGCGTACAGCTCGGGGTCACCGGGAAAGACGTAGGGGTCGGCCACCTCGACGCCGCCCGCCTTGAGCGCTTCGATGACGGCGTTGCCGGCCACGGCCATGGTGCGCTCGTCGCCCACCACCACGGCCGGCCGTTGACCGAAGGTGGCGGTGAACACCTCGGCGACGCTGTCGATCGCCTGTTCGCCGGCAAGTACCGCCTTGGTGTCGGTCGAGGTCTGCAGGGCCTTTTCGATCAGGTCGGACATGTGGGTTGCGCTCCGTTCTAGCGGGGTTTGGGAATGCCGAACACCGCCGTGGCACCGGGCCACGGCCGAAAGCAGTCAGCTGTCGGTCCGGTTGTCGTCGGTCCAGCCGAGTTCGTGCCAGACCGCGGCCGGAATCAACCGATCGACGCGATCCATCACGTAGCGGGGCCGGTGCTCATCGGTCAGCGCACGGACGTCGTCGGCCGTCGCCTCGCCGGTGAGCACCAGACCCGAGACCATGCCGGTGTCGAGCGCCATCTGAATGTCGGTCTGCAACCGGTCGCCCACCATCATCGAATGCTCGACGCGGGCGTCCAAGCCCTCCATGGTGACCTGCAGCATGATCGGGTCGGGCTTGCCCAGCGACTTCACGCATTTGGTGCGCGTGCAGGCCTCGATGGCGGCGGTGATGGACGCGCAGTCGGGCTCGCCGCGGCCGCCCGGGAACGGGCAGAACCGGTCGGGGTTGGTTTCGATCAGAAAGGCGCGTTTGTAGAACCAGATCGCGTCGAAGGCGATCTGCAGCTTGCGGTACTCGAAGGTGCGGTCGTAGCTGGCGATCACGATGTCGATCTCTTCGGGATCGTCGCTGAGCGTGAACCCCGCCTTCACCAGAGCCCGCTTGAGCGGTTCTTCGCTGATCGGAAACAGCACCGCGTCGGGGTGGTGGGCCTTCAGCCATTTGGTGGTGGTGACGATGGTGTTGCTGATGTCTTCGACGGGCGTCGGCAGCCCCAGCTTGGTCAGCTTGCGGGCGTACATCTCGGGGTCTTTGGTGGGGTTGTTCGACAGATACCGAATGGGTATGTCGCGCCGGCGCAGCTCGTTGATCATGCGGGCTGCCCCGGGCAGCAGATGGTCGCCCAGATAGATGGTGCCGTCCATGTCGAAGACGTAGGCGTCGTAGAACTCGCTCGGCGCCTGCAGTACATCAGTGTTCGACATGGACGGCCCCTCGTGGTCGATCAGTTCGTCAGTTGCCGGAAAGGGTCAGCACCAGCAGCGTCGACACCCAGATCGCGGCCGCCGGCGGGTCGACGTGGGTGGTGCCGCGCTGGTGGAACAACTGCGACTGGAACTCGCCCAGGAACGCCGAGATCATGCCGAACACACACCCGATCAGCACCGCTCCGATGGCGACCATCCAGGTGGCTGAGGTCCAGGTGGCGTTCCACTCGAAGCCGGCCCCGGCCAGCACGGGCATGAACTTCACCGCGGCCAGGCCGCCGATGATCGTGATGTGGTGCTGCACCGGCATTTCGGCCCCCAGGATCAGGAAGCCGATGATGATGGCCGAGATGGCGAACGGCAGGGTCTGCGCCCAGGCCGAACCACCCTGCACGTAGTGCGCCAGCATGATCGACACGGCCGCGGCCATGCCGCCGGCGAAGAAGCCCAGCGGCAGGTACTGGCCCGGCTTTTCCTGGTAACGCAGCCAGAAGTAGGTGTCGTTCGGGGCGATCTTCTTCATGAACGAGGTGGCGTCCTTGTTGTAGTTCTGCGGCGACAGCAGCCCGTTGCCCCAGATCAGGCGCGCGAGCACGTTCGAGGTGAACACGGTGAGGGCGACGGTGTCGATGTGGCTGCCGAACCACGGAATGAAGCTCAGCCCGATGTTGAACAGGTAGCCGAACGCGCCGAAAGCGGCACCGACCAGCAGCACGTCGAGACGGCCGAGACGGGCCAGCGGCGACGAGGCGTCTCGGCCTGATTCGATCAATCCCTTGTGCATGGCGTACGCCGCGCCGGCAACGCCTGCGGCAAAGGTGATGTGCGGGCCCATCACGGGGCCGAAGGCCACGTAGTTGAAGCCGATGTCGCTGCCACCGACCGCGAAGATGCCCCACGAGAACAGAATCATGAAGCCGGTCAGGGTGAACGCGAAGTTGCCACCGATGGCTGCACCGAAGTACCCGCCGAAGATGGCCGCGATCAGCCCGAGCAGGAAGATAGCGATGTCACTGGTGAACATGTGCCGTCCTTGTCAGATTGATTGAGGGAAGGTGAGTCCAGCTGCTCAGTCGCAGCTGGTTCGCGCGGCCTCCGCACTGTTGTCGCCGGTGTCGTACGACTCGAGAGCGGCCACCTTGGGCGCCGAGGACGAGTTCGGGTCGAAGGTGTACCCGAGCCACTCCTTGGCCAGTCGCCTGGCCAGTTCGAGCCCGATGACCCGCTGACCGAAGGTGAGCACCTGGGCGTTGTTCGACAACACGAGTCGCTCGACGGAAAAGCTGTCGTGTGCCGTACTGGCCCTGATGCCGGGAACCTTGTTGGCTGCGATCGCAACGCCCATGCCGGTGCCGCAGACGAACAGGCCACGGTCGGCCTTGCCTTCTGCGATCAGCCGAGCGCCGGCCACCGCCACGTGGGGGTAGTCGACGTCTTCGCCGGATCCGATGCCAACGTCGATGACTTCATCGACCCTGTCGTCGGCCTCGAGGTCTTTCTTCAGTTGCTCTTTGTAGTCGTATCCGGCGATGTCCGCCGCGACCACCACTCGCAGGCCCATTCGTACTCCTTTGCACGAGGTGACGGACCCGCCGACAGGGGTCCGCTGGCCTGAACCTACCAGCGAGCAAGGTGTTTGTAACAGACTTTGTGATGCTTTCCAGCGGTCTGGAACTTATCGGGCCGTTCAGTCGCCCACGGTCACTCGTTGACGGCGCCGGCCTGGGTGACGTTTACGCCCCGCTCGCGCAGGTCGGCGATCAGGTCGGACGGCGTCAGCGCGTCCACGATCACCTGGTCGAAGTCGGTCATCGAGGCGAAGGTGTGCAGCGCCCGACGGTTCAGCTTGGTGTGGTCGAGCAGCAGAATCGACTCGGCCGACGACGCCATCATGGCCCGCTTGACCTGCACGCAGTCTTCGTAGGGGTGGAAGCACTGCAGGTCGCTGATGCCAGAGGCCGACATGAGGCAGTAGTCGGCCCGAATGCCGGCGATCACGTCGGTGGTGTTCTGGCCCAGCATCGCCTCGGCCCAGGCCTGGTACTCACCGCCGGTGACGAAGAGTCGCACACCCGAGCGGCGCTCGAGTTCACGCGCCACCAACATCGAGTTGGTCACCACGGTGATCGGCACCACGTCGAGCTGGCGCAGCACCCACAGGGCGGTGGTCGAGTCGTCCACCATGATCGAACTGCCCGGGCGAATGCGGTCGGCGACCACTCGGGCGACCTGTTGCTTGAGTTCGGCGTTCTGATTGACCCGGATGCTGGCAGCGATCTCGTTGAGCCCGGTGGCCACCGCGGTGACCTGACCGCGATGGCGCACCAGCACGCCGGCATCTTCGAGGGCCTCGATGTCGCGATAGACCGTCATCGCCGACACCCCGGTGAGTTCGACGAGTTCGTCGACCGAGGCCGAGCCGTTCTTGACCACCCGTTCGGCGATCGTCATTCGCCGCTCGCGCAGCGCCCCCGCCGACCCTCGTCCACGTCCTTTCACAGCCATGACTGACCTTTACTCTCAGTTAACAAACATCTCCGCGCATCTGTGAGAAAATGTACGCACTTTGCCACATCGGGCGGGGTGATTTCGCCGGTTGGTCACTTTTCGCAGCTAGTCAGCGACTGGTGCTGCAGCCCTCGCAGCCGGTAACGACCAGCGTCCGAACGGGACTGTTTCACTCACGATGTGTTGTATTCCACACGCTTGGCCCGATGTTTGTGTGGCTAAGCGCCCGTGCGGAGCACTAGGTTGGGCGAGTACCAGATTCGGCACCGGCGCCGCTTCGGTGCGGCTTGCCGATCGTTCAGCCGCTCGGCACCCCGCCGACGGCCAGGCCCGGCGAATCGCCGGAAAGGATGCATCATGGCAACTCTCGTCGTGCTGGGCTCGGGCATCATGGCCACCGCGCTGGCCACCCCCTTCACCGACAACGGCAACGAGGTGCGGCTGGTCGGCACCCATCTCGATCGCGAGATCATCGATTCGATCAAGAACACCGGTGTGCACCCCAACCTCAACCTCGAGGTGCCCCCGAACGTGACCGCCTACCAGTTGGAAGAGGCCGCCGAGGCGTTCGACGGGGTCGACCTGGTGATGAGCGGCGTCAACTCGTTCGGCGTCGACTGGGCGGGCGAGCAGTTGGCCGGCCTGCTGCGCCCCGGCATGCACGTGATCGCCCTGGCCAAGGGCATGCAGGCCGACGACGACGGCAATCTGACGATTCTGCCCCGAGCCCTGATGGCGCACCTGCCCGACGACCTGCGTGACCAGGTGTCGATCTCGGCGATCGCGGGGCCGTCCATCGCGGGCGAGGTGGCGATGCGGCGCCACACGTGCGTGGTGTTCACGGGCGAGAACCCCGAGGTGCTCGACCTGTGGCGCGACCTGTTCGCCACCGACTTCTACCACGTGTGGACGAGCTCCGACTTCGTCGGCGTCGAGGTCTGTGCCGCCACCAAGAACTGCTACGCGTTCGGGGCCGGCTTCATGCACGGTCAGTTGGACGCCCTCGACGAAGACGACCCGCAGTACGTGAACTTCAACTACGGCGCGGCGTTGTTCGGGCAGGCCTCGGTCGAGATGACCCAGTTCATGGATCTGCTGGGCGGGCAACCGTCCACGGTGCTGGGGTTGCCGGGCATCGGCGATTGCTTCGTCACCTCGATGGGCGGTCGCAACGTCAAGGTCGGACGGCTGGTCGGCGCAGGCCTCACCTTCACCGAGGCCCGCGACCGCATGCCGGGGGTCACCCTCGAGGGTGCAGCGGCCATCAAGGTGATCGGCGACGCCTTCGAACGGCTCACCGAGCGCGGAGTACTGCAGCCCGACCAGTTCCCGCTGCTGCGGCACCTGCACGAGGTGGTGGCGAAAGACCGGGCCGTCAACGTGCCGTGGAAGACGTTCTTCGGGGCCAACGGCTCAGGGGTCTGAGGGCTCGGCGTTCGTCATCCTGGCGAACGCCGGGTTCTCTCGGCGGCTGTCGCTTGGGTCGAGACTCTTTGTCGACTGTGCTGCCGCGGAGCGAGCGGCACCCCGTCCCGCCCCAGCGGAGCTCGTCGGCCGATTGCCCTGAACCCTCGTTGGGTGCCCAGGGCCGACGCGCCCCCCTCTATACGCAGCACGCCGAAGGCGGGCAAGTTGAGGAGCGCAGCGTCGATACGCCCACCTATCCCGGACGGGGTGCCGCTCACTCCGCTTCACCCGTGCGCGTGCACCTGGCTCGTGTGAGTGTGCGAGATTACGTCCGATTTGAAGGGCCTATCGCCTCGTTGAGCGCGAAGAAGGGTCAGATCGGACGTTATCTGACGAGCCGGTGCCCGTCGGCGAGGACGAGGTCTCGACAGGCTCGACCAGCGGTTTGGGTCTCGACCGGCTCGACCAATGATGGGTCTCGACAGGGCTCGATGAGCGGTTTGGGTCTCGACGGACTCCACCAGCGGTTGGGTCTCGACAAGCTTGGCCAGCGGCGGGCGGGTCTTGCCAGGCTGAACCGGCCCTGGGCTGGGACGTAGGGCGAAGCGGAGCGGGGTTGCTCCTGTCCAGGTTTGGTGGGCGTTGGCGGGATCGTCGGCCCCACTGGGAACGCAGCTTTGGGCAGCGAATGCCGACGATCTTCGGCATGGGCGAGACAGGAGCGACCCCGCGCAGCGGACACTGGCTCAGCCGAGGGACTCGACACCCGATCGGCCGAAGAGATCCCGGCGTTCGCAGGTATGACGAATTGTCTCGCCGCGTTTCTCAGCTTCGCCCGCCGAGCGACGTTCACCTCAGCCCGTACGCCTGGTGGACCAGGAAGATCGGGTGCTCGACCTGGGCGCCGGAACCCTTGCGGATCTGCCAGCGGCAGGTTTCGGTGTCGCACATCGCGTACTCGGGGTTGACCTCTTTCACCTTGTCGAACAGCGGTTTGCCGACGGCTTGGGCGATCTCGTACTTCTCTTTCTTCAGCCCGTACGTGCCCGCGATGCCGCAGCAGGTGGCGCCCGACTCGACCGCCTCGACGCCCGGAATCAGCTTCAGGATCTCCATGGCCGGCTGGCCCATGCCCTGGCTCTTCAACTGGCAGGGTGCGTGGTACACCGCGGTGAGTTCGATCGGCTTGAAGTCGGTGGGCAGTTCGCCGGCCTCGTAGAGCTCGAGCAGAAACTCCATGATGTCGCGAATGCGGGTGCCCACGTCTTTGAGCCGTGAGTCGTCGACGCCCATGATCTCGTGCGCCTCGTGCTTGAGCATGCCGGTGCACGATCCCGAAGACGAAATGATCGTCAGGTCGCGTCCGGCCGAGCGCAGGTCGTCGCACAGCTTGAGCACCTTGTCGGTGGCGCCGTCGAACAGCCCGTTCGACTGCTGAGCCAGGCCGCAGCAGCCCTGCTTGGGCACCAGCACCTCATAGCCCAGGTGTTCGAGCACCTCGATCGACTTCTTCGACGTCTCGACCTCGAAGTAGCCGCCCGCGCACCCGTGAAAGAACACCAGAGTGCCGCGGGTCGCCTTGGTGGCAGGGTTCTGCCGCTTCTTCAGCCAGCCGGTGATGGTCTGGGTGTTGGCCTTCGGCATGGGTGCGTCGCGGTGAATGCCCATCACCTTTTCGATCACCGTGCGCAGCGGCTTGAGTGACAACGCCGCGTTGGCCACGGGCGCGACCGGTGTCATCGCCATGCCCATCAGCGTGGTCTGCGAAATCAACTGGTCGCGCAGCGGCATGTGGTCGGCCTTCATCACCGCGCGGGCCTGGCCGTTGATTTCGGCGATCTTCACCCCCTGCGGGCAGGCCAGCGTGCAGGCCCCGCACGAACTGCAGTAGTCGAGCGAGTGGTCGACCGACTCACCGTGGCGAAACCGCTCGGCCTGCGGCCCGACGAACTTGGGCCCGGTGAACTTCGGCGTCACCGCCGACACGGGGCAGTGCGTTTCGCAGATCGTGCACTTCACGCAATGGTCGAGGGACGCCCGCGCGACTTCAGTCTGGGCGAACTCGAGGCCGTGCGAGGCGTTCATGAGGCTGCTCCTTGGTCTGTGGCGGTGGCTGCTGCGGCGAGAATCGAGTCTGCGGCCCGGACGGCGCTGGCCACCGCGATGCCTTCGCCCGACTTCTCTTGCCAGCGGGTGGCGCCGGCCAGAATTCCGCCGGCGGCGTAGAGGTTGGTGTACACGGGGTCGCCGCCCGGGTGCCGCACCAGCATCTGCTCGTCGACCTCGACACCGATGGTGAACAACGGCTGCGGGTCACCCCAGTAGTCGCCGTGCACCAGGTGACCCTCGGGCCGGCGCAGCGGCAGGTCGAACACCGACTCGTGCACGTTGTGGTAGCTGTCAGCCGTCAGGGCGCCTGACTCAAAACCGCCCGTGGCAAGCACGAACGCGTCGGCCACGAAGTCGCGGTCACCGCCGGCCGTGGCCAATTGCACGCTGTCGACGGCGCCGCCCGAAGCCCGAAAACCGGTCACCTTGCTGCCCGGCACGACTCGGACGCCGGCGGCCTTGGCCCGCGCGGTCAGGGCCCGGTTGAGCCGCATGCCGGGCACCGACGGCGGCGGCAGCGGAATCTCGAACACCGGCGCGCCGATCGCCTCAGCGACCTCGCTCCAGGCGTTGTGGTCGTCCAAGCCGAGCACGGCCGGCAGTCCGACGGTCTCGCCCGGCTCGACCACAGCCTTGACCGCCTGGGCGAAGCGCTTGCGGTACGCGGGGTCGTCCAGTGCCCTGGCGTAGGTGAGGCCGGTCGAGTCGATCTCGCCCTCACGGGCGGGCAGGTCGAGCATCGCCGCCCGGGCCTGCAGCCGTCCGCCGCCGGGCAGGTCGGTGCGCACCAGGTTGCCGACCACCAACTCGGGGTAGAAGTCCTTGAGTTGGCGCAGGCCGACGATCACGAACCGGGCGCCGTCGACGCAGGCGCCGGCGGTCATGCTGGGCGAGGCCAGCGCCGTCGGACGCACCGCGCCCACCGCGGTGGGCAACTGCAGGTTGGACGCCGCATCACCCACCAGCAGCGCCGGGCCGACCAGATCGCGCAGGTAGTTCGCCGAGCGGGCCACCAGATCGGCGGGCAGCACCCCGTAGGGGTGGCCGGGGTGTGCCTCGGCAAAGCCGGCCAGAGCGTCCAGCGGACGCTCGACCCGGTCGGGGCCGTAACCCAGGATGTCCAAGGTGCCCTGGCCGAGCTGCAGGCCGCCGGTGCCCTTGTTGAGCAGCGCCACCCGGGCACCGCCCTCGGCCAGCCGAATGGCCGCGACCAGGCCCGCGGGGCCGGCACCGATCACCACGACTCGCGTCATCACACGACCTCCTCATGCGTCGGGCCGGGCAGACGCTCGACGTCGAGCGTGCCCTGGAAGATCCAGTTGTCGAGGGCGGTCTGGCGCACCTGATCGCCGTAGAGAATCGGCCAGATGCCGATCCACCGGTTCTTCAGGAACAGCCGCATCAGGCCGGTGGCCCGCTCGACGTCGATGTGCTCGCTCTGCAACGCCACCCCGGTGGCGCGCATCGAGCAGAAACCGCCCTGACAAGGGCCCATGCCCAGGCGCAGTTGGCGGCGCAGGTCGTCGAAGTTGCCCTTGGGCTGATCGACCAGGGCGCGGGTGAACATGCCCTTGCTCATCAGTTCGCACTCGCAGAGGATCTGGTCGTCGAACCGGTCGTGCTCACGCTCTTCGAGCCGGTGCGTGATCACGTAGTTCTTCTTGTCTTCCGACCCCGGCACCTGCTCGTCGGCGGTGCGGCACGGCCTCGACTCGCCCAACTGCTCGCACATGGCGTTGACCACGTTCTCGGCCATCAGGCGGTACGTGGTGAGCTTGCCGCCGGCGATGGTGAGCAGGCCCTTCAAGCCGTCGCGTTCGGAGTGGTCGATGATCGACATGCCGCGGCTCATGTGCCGGGTGTCGCCCGAACCCACCCGCGAGTCCTTCACGAGCGGACGGGCCCCGGCCCAGGCGTGAATCGCCCTGGCCTTGCGGAACCCGGGCACCAGCAGTTCGCCGCAGTCCATCATCTGCTGCACCTCGTCCCAGGCGATCTCCAGACGATCGGGGTCGTCGGCCTTCTGGTCGGTGGTGCCGATGATGCACACGGTGTGCACCGGCACCAGAATGTCGCCGTCGGCCGGGTAGGTGAGCCGGTTCACCACGCTGTTGGTGAGCCGGTGGTTCATCGCGATCATGATGCCCGCGCCCGGCACCACCTGAACGTCGGGGCAGCCGGCCATGTGAGCGATCTGGCCGCCCCAGGCGGCGGCGCAGTTGAGCACGAAGTTGGTGTTGATGCGCACCTCTTCGCCGGTCTTCTCATCGGTGCAGATCACCTGTGCGACCCGGTCGCCATCGCGTTCGATGTTGGTGACGCGGTGGTAGGTGAGAATCTGCGCGCCGTACAGCTTGGCCGAGTTGGCGGCACTCCACACCATCTGCCAGCCGTCGACCGAGCCGTCTTCGACCTTGAAGGCGCGGCTGATCTTGGGGTTGACCCGTGGCTCGGCCTTCAGCACCTCGGTGACCGACACCTCTTCGAACGGCACCTTGGTGTCGGTCGCGCCCTTGGCCCACTCGTCGCCCCAGGACGGGTCATCGACATGGGTGGCCACGAAGTAGCCACCGGTGCGCTCGACCGCGTGCGCCTGGATCCGGGCGATGATCGCATTCTCTTCGGCGCACTCGGTGGCCGAGTGCGGGTCGCTGACCACGTAGCGTCCGCCCGAGTGCAGCAGGCCGTGGTAGCGGCCGGTGGTGCCCTGGCCGAGGTCGGCCCGGTCGACCAGAATCGCCGAGTAGCCACGCATGGCCACGTCTCGGACGACGCCGGCGCCCGTGGAGCCGCCACCCACCACCACCACATCTGCGGAGAGGGTCTTCATGTCGACCTCCGATCACTTGCGGGTCAGCGCCGTGAACATCGTTGCTCGGCGGCGAACTGCCCTGTGCTGGCCACACTATTCAGTGTGGTGAGTTCGCGCCCTTAACGGCCCGGTCGTTGGGGCGGACGTGCACGCCTCCCGTCCACTCACTGACCTTCGTTCATCGGGCAGGCAACTTTTCACACCAAATACGAGGTTGTTATCAGATCATCTACCGCGAGGCGGTGTCGCATCAAGACCACCTGGTAGGGATTCCAGGTCGACAGCGTGTAGCGCAGCACCAGGCGTCCGGCCTGCACGCGGGCGTCGAACAGGTAGGGGGCGTAGGCGGCCCCGGTGGCGGCGGCCTGGCCGGCGAAGATCGCGTCACCCACCGGGTCGCTGCCGTCGCGGTGGGCCTTGATGAAACGGCGGCGCTCGTCGGCGAAGCTCATGCCGCCTTCGATCCAGTCGAAGAGCCGCAGCCTCGGTGACCACGGCCCCCAGGGACGCTCCGCCGTGCGCAAGACGACCGCCGCGCCGATCGAGTCGTCCGGGCCGCTCATGGTGAGCATCACGAATCGGCCCAGATCGGGCACCCAGCGCACGGACAGCTCGCCCAGGGCTCCGGGCGTGAACAGCGGGCGGGCGTCCGATTCGTGGGGTGACCAGAGCTGGTCGTCCGATCCGTGGGCCGACAAGAGCCGCTCGTGTGGTTGGGATATCGCGGCGTTCGCCGGGATGACGGGGGTGTGTGGCGCCACCCAGTACCGGACGGCCTCGCGCAACACGGCGCCCGAGCCGCTGCGCAGGCTGCGGGCCAGCCCCGGGGTGGTCAGGTCGACCCTGGCCAGCCGCACGTCGTCGGCGCGGTAGGCGCCGGTGCCCCACAGGTACAGGTGGTCGCCCCAGCGCTGCACCGACACGTTGACGAACCGGTGCGTCGAGAAGGTGCCTCGGTAGGCGAACCGCAGTGGACGCCACCGCGCCGTTGGCTCGATGACCGGCCGGGGTGCGCGGGTGAGCACGCTGCGCCCCATCACCTGCGCGTCGCGAAAGTGGTTGGACGTGAAGAAGGCATACAGCTCGCCGTCGAGGCTGAAGGCGTCCAGCGGCACGTCGTACTCGCGCAGGGTGGTGCCACCGCCGGTGATGGCGGTCGGCGACCCGTGAAACGTGACCGACGGCAGGTCGGCGTCGGGCTGGTGCACCGCGGCGATGCTGTCGCGGGTGCCCAACCGGCGCCGGGTCCAGTGGGTGTCGCCGAACAGCATGAACGCCTGGCCTGCGTGGTCGATGCGCACGCCCAGGTCGGTGCCGCGCACCCCCGATCGGGACTCTGACGACGACAGGGTGCGCCGCGGCCGCTCGGGTTGGCTGTCGGTCTCGCCGCTGACCTGCGCCACCTTCATCGACGGTTCGGACGCGATCGCGAACGGCGCCGGGTCGGCCAGCCGCAGGCAGGCGTGCCGCAGCCAGCGCACCTTGCCACCCCGTTGCTGCCGGTGCAGGTGGTAGATGCTGTCGTCGACCTGCACCAGTGCCTGCACCCACCCCGAACGCAGCCGGGTGGCGGCGGTGGCCGTGGCCACCACGCGTCCGGCACCCCACTCGGCGGGGCCTTCGGGGCCGTCCCACAAGGGACGATCCGGCTCGGACGGCAGTTGCGTGACGATCCCCAGCCGTCGCCAGCGCCGAGGGGTGGGGTCGTTGACCGCCCAGGCGTAGGCCACCACACCGTCCGGCTCGGGCACGTGGGCCAGCAGTTCGTGGGTGGCCGTGCCGGCCCGGCCGCGTTGGCCGAGGGCCGCCGGGCCGAGTGCTTGGGTGCTCACCACGTCGCCACGCAGCCACGGATTGTCCGGGCGGGCCTGGCCGGCGAACCAGTGCTCGATGCGCAGGTGCCCCGGCTCGCCGGGGGTGCCGATCAGGGCTTCGAGCCGGTGCGGCGCTCCGGGGGGCGTCCACCAGGCGGGTCGGTCCCACGACTCCAACAGAGAAAGCGCGCCGATCAGGTCTCGACGAGGCCCACCGGTGGTTGCGGAGCTCACAGCCGGTCGACCACGGCGCGAGCGGTGCCGTCGTCGATCACCAGATCGGTGGTGGTGCCGGCGCGCAGTGCGCCGACCACCGCCGCCGCCCGGGACGGGTCGGCCACCACGCAGAACCGCCGCGGCACCCGCGCCAGTTCGGCCGGGTTGAGGCCCGAGGCTCGCTCGTTGAAGCCGATGTCGCGCCAGGAGCCGTCCTCGCGCAGCAGCACCGTGGCCACGTCGCCCACCACGCCGTCGGCCGACAGCTGCAGCTTGTCGGCGTCGTCCATGTACCCGGCGGTGTACACGTGCGAAGGCACGCGTCCCTTGAGGCACCCGACCCCGAACACCACCACGTCGAGCCGGTGCTGCAACGCGATCACGTTCTGCACCGAGCGTTCACGCCACATGGCGTTCTTGGTTTCGGCGTAGTCGAAGAAGGCCGGCACCGGAAAGTAGACGACGCGCGAGTTGAAGGCGTCGCCGACGCTCTGCAGAATCTCGCCCACGTAGGGAATGCCCGAACTCCACTGGTTGGTGCCGCCGTTCATCTGCACCACGATCGAGTCGACCAGCGGCTTGGGCTGCAGATAACGCACGACCAGGGACGACGTGACACCCCAGGCCACCCCGATCACGCAGTGGTCGGTGACAGCCTCGCTGAACAGCCGCCCGGCCAGACGCGCCACCTGGTCGAAACGACGCTGCTCCGACACGCCCTCGCGCACCGCGACCAGATGCACCCGAACCCCGAACGTGCGACCGATCGACGCGGCCAGCGGTGAGCGTGAACCGGCCTCGTCGGCCAGGCTGATGCGCACAAGACCGGTTTCCCGGGCCTCTTTGAGCAACCGGCTGACGCTCGACCGCGAGAGGCCGAGTTGCTTGGCGATCGCGTCCATGGTTTCGCCCTGCACGTAGTAGCGGGACGCAGCCTGGTACATGTCGTCGTAGCGCGTGTTCATCGCTCCTCCAGGCCGGTGCACGTTCGTGCACAGTACTAGCGCATCCGTTCAGCACTGGCAAGACTGAGGCCGACGGCCTCGGTGGATGGCCGTACGGTGCGCAACCGCGAAAGCCTTTGCGGTGACCGCACCGACACCCCCTCGAATCCCCGCCGCTCCAGGAGTGAGCAGCGTAGTTTTTGGTTGACCGGAGCACTCCGGTCACTGGGTGGCATCGCAGATGATGCCTGAAGGGAGTTTGAGTGACATGAACCTCGCAACCATCTTCCTCTCCGAAACCGTGGGCACAGCCATGCTGCTGCTGCTCGGCGCCGGAGTGGTTGCCAACAACATCTTGCCGAAGAACAAGGGCGAGGGAACCGGGTTCCTGATGGTCAACTTCGGCTGGGGTCTGGCGGTCTTTTCCGGCGTCCTCGTGTCGTACAAGTCGGGCGGGCACCTCAACCCGGCCGTCACGCTGGGCGTCGTGGCGTCAGGCGCCAAAGAGTTCGTGCCCGGCATTCCGGTCGACTTCATGTCGATCTCGACCTACATCGGCGCGCAGCTGATCGGTGCCTTCATCGGTGCGGTGCTGGCCTGGCTGGCCTACAAGAAGCAGTTCGACGGCGACGCCCCCGAGGGCTTCAAGCTGGGCGTCTTCTCCACCGGCCCCGAGATTCGCGACACGGTGTGGAACCTGATGACTGAGATCCTGGCCACCTTCGTGCTGGTGTTCGTGGTGCTCGCCGCGGGTCACTGGGGCGATTCGGCCACCAACACCCCCGCCGGCCTGGGCTGGCTGGGCGCACTCGGCGTGGCCCTGCTGGTCGTCGGCATCGGCGCCTCGCTCGGTGGCCCCACCGGTTACGCGATCAACCCGGCCCGTGACCTCGGCCCGCGCATCGCTCACGCCGTGCTGCCGATTCCCAACAAGGGCAGCTCTGACTGGGCCTACTCGTGGATTCCGGTGGTCGGCCCGATCATCGGTGGCGTGGTCGCCGGTCTGCTGTCGCACGTGCTGCTGCCCTGACCGGTTCGCAGTAAGCCCGTAGTGCCGGGCGGTAGGCACCCAGTGGTGTAGCCGCCCGGCACAGGGCACCATGGTTAAAGCCTCTACAAGGATGTGGAAAGGAACACAATGGCTGAGAAGTACGTCCTCGCGATCGACCAGGGAACCACCAGCTCCCGCGCGATCGTGTTCAATCACGAGGGCCGCGTCGTCGCTACCGGCCAGAAGGAACACGAGCAGATCTTCCCCAAGGCTGGCTGGGTCGAACACGACGCCAAAGAGATCTGGACGAACATTCGCGAGGTCGTCGGCATCGCCCTCGCCGATGCCCAGGTCAACAAAGACCACCTCGCTGCGGTCGGCGTGACCAACCAGCGCGAGACCACGCTGGTCTGGGACAAGAACACCGGCGAGCCGGTGTACAACGCAATCGTGTGGCAAGACACCCGCACCGCCAAGATCGTCGACGAGCTCGGCGGCGGCGACCAGGACAAGTACAAGGACCGAGTGGGCCTGCCGCTGGCGACCTACTTCTCGGGCCCCAAGGTGAAGTGGATCCTCGACAACGTCGAGGGCGCCCGCGAGAAGGCCGAGGCCGGCGATCTGGTCATGGGCAACATGGACACCTGGGTGATCTGGAACCTCACCGGTGGCACCGACGGCGGCGTGCACGTCACCGACGTGACCAACGCCTCGCGCACCATGCTGATGGATCTGAAGACCCTCAGCTGGGACGCCGACATCGCGGCAGACATGGGCATTCCGATGTCGATGCTGCCCGAGATCAAGTCGTCGTCCGAGGTGTACGGCGAGGGCCGCGAGGCCGGTCTGCTCGGCGGCGTGCCGATCGCCGGTGACCTGGGCGATCAGCAGGCGGCCACCTTCGGCCAGGCGGCGTTCGAGGTCGGCATGGCCAAGAACACCTACGGCACCGGCTGCTTCATGATCATGAACACCGGCGAAGAGCTGGTGCCGTCCAAGAACGGCCTGCTGACCACCGTCTGCTACAAGATCGGCGACAACAAGCCGATCTACGCACTCGAGGGCTCGATCGCGGTCACCGGTTCGCTGGTGCAGTGGCTGCGCGACAACCTGCGCATGTTCGACTCGGCTCCTGAGGTGGAGCAGCTGGCCACTCAGGTCGAGGACAACGGCGGCGTCTACGTGGTGCCCGCGTTCTCCGGCCTGTTCGCCCCCTACTGGAAGTCGGACGCCCGCGGCGCGATCGTCGGCCTGACCCGCTACGTCAACCGCAACCACATCGCCCGTGCGGTGCTCGAGGCCACCGCTTTCCAGACCCGTGAGGTGCTGGACGCGATGGAGGCCGACTCCGGTGTCACGCTGTCGGAGCTCAAGGTCGACGGCGGCATGACGATGAACGACACCCTGATGCAGTTCCAGGCCGACCAGCTCGGTGTGGACGTCGTCCGTCCGGTGGTCGCCGAGACCACCGCGCTGGGCGCGGCGTACGCCGCCGGCATCGCGGTGGGCTACTGGAACGGCGAGCAGGACGTCATCGACAACTGGGCCGAGGACAAGCGCTGGACCCCCAACATGGACCAGGACGAGCGCGAGCGCCTCTACCGGCAGTGGAAGAAGGCCGTCACCCGCACCTTCGACTGGGTGGACGACGACGTCAAGCAGTGAGGCTCGGCACTGACGAGCCGGTTCGCAGAACCTCGGGGGGCCCGTCACCGGAACATCCGGTGACGGGTCCCACGTCCATTGAGGGGTGAGCACCGATGGCAGAACCGGGCCGGCGAGAGCGCTCGCCGGACACCCTGACCGCGCTGGCCCAGGCGCTGGCCGGAGAGTTCCGGCTGCAGCCGCTGCTGGAGCGCATCCTGCGCAGCGCGGTCGAGTTGCTGCGCAGCGCCAGCGGGTCGCTGTGCCTGGTGGACGAGCAGTCGCACACCTACCACAAGGAGATCGATCTCGACGCCGGCTGCGAGACCGGGCGACCACTCTCGCTGGACGAGGGCATGACCGGCCTGGTGGTGCGCACCGGCGGTCCGGTCATCCTGGAGCAGTACGCGCAGGTGCCGCGCGGCCACCTCGACCCGTCCGAACCCCGTTACCGCCGCGGTGTGATCGGAGTGCCGATCACCCTGGGGGAGCAGGTCATCGGAGCCCTGATCGTGTTCGCCGGCGAAGGGCAGCGCTACGGCGCCGACGACGCCCGCCTACTCGACGAGTTCGCCGGGCACGCCGCGATCGCGATCGCCAACTCTCGCATGCATGCGGTCGCCCAGGAGCGTACCCGGCAGGCGGCCGTCGCGGCCGAGCGGGAGCGCTCGATGCAGGCGGCGCACGACACGTTCGGCCGCGGTCTGGCCACGGCCATGCTGCGGCTGCGGGCGGCTCAGCGTTCCGCCCCCGCCGGATCGCCGGTGGCCGCCGACATCGCCGCCGCCCAGACCGCGGTCGAGGACTCGCTGCGCGAGGGCAGGCGGGCGGTGTGGGGTGCCGGCGGGGACGGCATGGCCACCGTGCGCACCCTCGACGAGGCGATCCGGGTGGAGCTGGACTGGGTCGCCGCCACCGCCAACCTGAGCACCGCCCTGCGCGTGTTCGGCGACCGCGGCGAGCTGGCGCCCGAGGTGAGCGTGCAGCTGATCCGGATCGTCCAGGAGGCGCTGACCAACGTGGCACAGCACGCGCGGGCGTCCTCGGTGCGGGTGGGACTGGTCTTCGGCACCGAGGGTGTCGCGGTGATCGTCGAGGACGACGGGGTCGGCTTCGACCTGGACGCCGTGCACGACCGGCGCCAGGGCATGGGCCTGTCCGGCCTGGTGGCCAGGGCCACTCAGGTCGGTGGCCGGGTGCAGCTGGAGGCGACGCCCGGCTGGGGCACCCGCATTCGTGCCGACCTGCCATACCGGCCGAACACCGGCGATCAGGCCGGCATCACCCGCTGGCGGGTACTGATCCTGCACGGGCAGCCGGCCATGCGGGCCGGGCTGGTGCACCTGCTGGACGCGTCCGAGCCGGGCGTGCAGGTGGTCGCCGAGGTGGACGAGCTGGTGAGTGCGGTCGAGGCCGTCCAACTGCTGCAGCCCGACGTGGTGCTGGCCAGCACGGCGGTGAGCTGCCCGTCCGGCAATCCGGTGGTCACGTCCTTGCGCACGGTGCTGCCCGACGTGGCGGTGATCGGCATTCTGGACGGCGCCACCCCCGAGGCCGACCTGTTGGCCTGGGCTGCGGCCGGGGCGCTCGGTTTCGTGCCGGCCGATGTCGACGCCACGGCGCTGGGCCGGGCCGTCGCGGCCGCGCTCTGACCGTCCGTCTCTCAACGTGACTGCCTTTGTGACACCCAACTGCCTGCACGCAGGCAGCTACGTGTCACAAAGGCAGCTACGTTGGCTCAGCCGGGGGCGCGGGTCAGTTCGTGCACCCGTATGCAGGCCGCGGAGTGGTCGTCACCCAACGGTTCCATCGGGGAGACGACCTGCGCGCACGCGTCGATCGCATGCAGGTGGACGCCTGGCCGCGCCCGAGACCGTCACCGACCTGCGGGTGGACGACCACGCCGACCCGGTGACCGAACTGCGTCGGCTGGTGGACCTACACCACCGCGACCTGCTCAGCATTCCCGCTGCCGTCACCCCAACCTGGGACGGGGCAGGGGAGCGGCCCGAGCGGAATCACCGACCCGAGAATGACGGCGGCCCGGTCGTCGGGGTTCTCCCACCAGTGCGAGGTGGAGCAGTCGTAGGTGAGGGTGTCACCGGCTTCGAGCAGGTACTCGTCGGTATCGCTGAACACCCGCAGCCGTCCTTCGAGCACATGCACCGACTCGACACCCAGGTGCCGAAAGGGCCGCGACCGGTTGCTATAGCCGGGCGGCATCACGGTGCGGATCACCTGCAGGTTGGCGTTGCGCGGCGGGCTGAGCAGTTCGCGCACGAAGCCGGTGAGGTGCTCGTCGGCCGACAGTGGCGGAAGCTGCGCTCTGAGGTCCCGGCGTTTGCCGGGATGACGGAGAAGGTCTTGATCCGGGATCTCTCCACTGTGGGACGGACGCTCTGAGATCCCGGCGTTTGCCGGGATGACGGAGAAGGTCTTGATCTGGGATCTCTCCAGTGTGGGGCGGACGCTGGAGATCCCGGCGTTCGCCGGGATGATGGGGTGGGCCAGGATCTCGACAAGCTCGATCAGCAGTCAGGCGTCGGTGACCGGATCGTCCTGCCACAGCGGCGATGTGGGTTTCAGGTCGGGTACGGCGTCATCGGGTTCGACCCGGCTGGCGTTGCGCAGGGCGACCTCGCCGGCGATGGTGCTGCGCAGTCGCGCGAGCACCGAGGGGGGCATCACGGGTGCCGGGGTGCAGCGGAGCAACCGGGTGATCGCCTCATCGGCGTCGGCGGTCTGCTCGAGCATCGCTGGTCCTTCTGCAGGGGTTGACCCTGGGTTGGACGCAGCCGGCGATGGATCGGTTCCCACGTCAGTTCACCTCCTTGAGGTGCTGCAGCAGAACGGCCAGTCTCGCCCTGCCCCGCGAGCAGCGGCTCTTCACCGTGCCTGGGGCGCAGCCGAGAATACGCGCCGCGTCGTCGATCGAGTAGCCCTCGAGATCGACCAGCACCAATGCCGCGCGCTGGTCGGCGCCGATCTGGCCCAGCGCGGCGGTCACCTCGTCGGCGATGTCGGCCTGAACGGCCGACGCCTCAGGGTCGTCGGGGGCGGTCAGTTCGGCAGAGCGTTCGATGTCGTCGGGCAGCGGGTCGGCCCGTCGGGCGGCGATGCGCCGCAACCGGTCGAAGCAGGCGTTGAGCACGATGCGGTGCAGCCACGTGGTGACAGCCGCGTCGCCGCGAAAACTCTCGGCTCGCCGAAAGGCCGAGATCATCGCGTCCTGCAGGGCGTCGGCGGCGTCTTCGGCGTTGTTCATCACCTTGATCGCCACCGCCCACAGCCGGTCGGCGTGCCGCTCCATCAGCAGCGTGAACGCCCGGTCGTCGCCCGCCACGTGAGCGGCGAGCAGTTGGGCGTCGGTGGGGCCGTCGACCTCAGCGATCGGACGACGAAAGGTGGGAGCGATCACCCGCGCACCTCGATGTTGCCGATGCCGCCCTGGTAGTAGTTGCCCGATTCGGGCGGTAGCGAGGTCAGATACACCAGCAGGTAGCGGGTGTTGACGGGCTCGTCGAGCTTCATCACCGCGGTGCCGGCGGCCTTTGGAATCGATGCCACCACCGTCCAGTCGGCCTGGGAGCGCATCGGGGCACTGGTGACGTCGGGATCGGTCGGCACGCGCAACTCGATGGCGGTGCCTTCGCCGATCACGCCGACGCTGACCTGGCTGACCGAGCGCACCTTGCCCAGGTCGACCACCAGCCCGACACCGGGCTTCATGCGCCCCATCTTGGGATCGCCGCGGTAGCGCTCGGTGAGCCACACGGTGTCGGGGTCGTCGTCGATGGCGCGGTTGCGCAGGCGGGGGTTCTCGGCGTTGCTGCCACCGTCGGCGGACGGGTCGAAGTCGGCCACCGACGCGATCGGCAGCACTTGCGGCCCGGCGGACGCCGACGCCACCGCCGACGGCGTGGGCGCGACCCGCCGCGCGTTCAACTGCCCGACAGCGACCCACACCAACGAGCCGGCGAGCAGCAGGCCGAACAGCCCGATCACGATCGCCATCACCGTGCGTGGCGGACGACCCATGCCCCCGCGCTGCGGCGACGGCACCATGAGCTGCGGCTGCGCCGACCTGGCCGGCGGCGGCACCGGCGTGAACGGCTCGACCTCGTCGTCGCGCATGCCGGGGAACTGCCAGGGCTGGGTGGTCTCGCCGGTTTCGTAGTCGTCGTCGCCCCCGGTGGCCGGCAACGGTCGCGGCAGGGGTGTGCTGAACGTGGCCGCCCCGGCCAGCGCGGCCGTCGGCGCTGCGGCGGGCAGCCGTCCGGCGGTGGTGCGAATCGGCTCGATCGGCATGCGCAGGCGGCGCTCGAGGTCGGGGGCCGCGCTGGCCTGCCCGAGCACCGCGTTGAGTTGTTGGGCGATCGCCCGCGCGGTGGTGATCGGCGTCTGTCGGTTGCGTGGCGTCGGGTTGAGAATGCGGTCGCACAGGGTGTCGAGCATGCGCGGCACCCCCGCCTTGACCTGCGCCGGCGACAGCGTGCGGCCCGCGGCCTCGGTGGGGGCCGCCTTCAGGCCGTACTGATCGCCGCCCGGCCAGCGGGTGACCAGGCAGGCGTACAGCAGGGCGCCCAGGGCCCGGACGTCCGCCTGCTCACCGGTGTGGGTCTGCGGTGAGGGGTCGAGTTCGGCCTCGACCAGCAGCCCGACGATGCGCACGTTGCCCGCCGCGGTGATCACCACCGTTTCGGGGTTGAGTCGCTCGTGCTGCATGCCGCGGGTGTGCAGGGCCGCCATCGCCTGGGCCAGTTCTTTGACCACCCAGGCCGCCTCGACCGGCGACAACGGACCGCCCGCCAGCACCTGTGCGATCGAGGTGCCGGGGGCGTACTCGTACACGATGTACGACTCGCCGTCGTCGAAGGTGCCGGCGTCGAGCACCCGCAGAAACGCCGAGTCGGGGGCACCGCTGGCCCGCTTGGCGACGCCGATCAGCTCGGGGCCGCGCGGGTCGTCCGGCGGCAGCAGGTGCATGAGCACCGGCCGCGAGAGCCGCTGGTCGAAGGCCCGCCAACTCAGCGCGTTGCCGCGCCGCGACAGCACCTCGTCGAGCCGGTAGCGATCGCCCAGCACCTGCCCGACCACGACGTCGACGACGCCGGAGTCGGTGGGCACGTCCATGGTGGGGGCGTGGCCGTCTTCGGGGTCGGGGTAGTGCAGCAGCGGCTGATCGGACGGCGGCGCCGGGGTGTCTGCCACGGTGACGAACCGGCCCGCGCCGTCGGGGTCGTCGTTGATCTCGTCGGCCGGCGGCTGCTCGGCCTCGGCGTCGGGCTCGAGCTCATCGTCGGGCGGCAGCGTGCCCACCTCGACGGCCACCTCTTCGGCCGGTTCGGTCACGACCGGCTCGGCCGCCTGTCGCCGGCGCAGGGCCTGCAGCACCTGGGTGGCCTCGTCGATGTGCAGCCGCTTGGCGGCGAAGAAGAACGCGAGCAGCGCCACGCCGCCGGCCAGGGCCAGGCCCAGCAGCGCCATGACGGTGGAGTCGAACCGGTTGAAGAACCAGGTGACCGCCCACGCCAGCGCGGCGCCCGGAATGGTCGCGACGGTGAGCACGCCCAGGTGCCGGGCCAGGCTGAGGCCGTCCAGGTCGGTGAGCCGCTTGTGCAGCGCCCGGTGCGACAGCCAGACGCCGAGCAGGTAGCTGATGCTGTAGGCGAGCGCGAGGCGGGGGGCGACGGTGTTGACGTCGTGCCAGGCCAGCATGAACGCCACCGCCAGCACCGTGTTGACGCCCGAGATCACCACCTGCAGATAGAACGGCTTCTTGGTGTCTTCGAGCGCGTAGAACCCGCGCAGGTACAGGTACTGAATGGTGTAGGGCACCAGGCCGACGGCGAAGGCCATCAGCGTCCAGGCCACCAGGTGGTAGTCGTCGGCACCCTGGCCGTGACTGAACGCCACCTGGGCGATCGGTTCGGCGAGCACGATCAGGCCGATCGCGGCCGGCACCAGAAACGTGACCGCCAAACGGGTGGCGCGCTGCACCTCGTCGGCCACCCCGGCCAGGTCTTTCACCGCCGCCAGCCTGGACGCCTGCGGCAGCATCGCGGTGGCCAGCGAGACCGTCAGCAGCGAGTGTGGCAGCACCCAGATCAGGTAGGCCTGGTTGTAGACGTTGCTGCCCGCCCCACTGCCGCCGACCACCGCCGAGGTGGCGAGCCGGGTGACCACGGCCTGCGCCACCAGGGTGAGGGCGACGTAGCCCATCATCCATTTGGCCAGGTGGAACGTGTGCCCCAGCCCGGTGCCCTTCAGGTCGAAGCGGGGGCGGTAGTGAAAGCCGGTGCGCCGAAAGAACGGGATCAGAATCAGCGTCTGCGCGACGATGCCCAGCGTCGAACCGCCGCCCAGCAGCAGGGCCTGCCCGCTGGTGAACGGCGCGGACGTGTCGACCCCCTGCCCCCAGATCACCGCGTACAGGCCCAGCACGGCGATCTGCACCACGTTGTTGGCGATCGGCGCCCACATCATCGGGCCGAACGAGTCCCTGGCGTTCAGCACCTGGCCGATCAAGAAGAACGCGCCATAGAAGAACAGCTGCGGCATCGTCAGGTAGGTGACGAACACCAGCGAGTCCCAGTGCGGCAGCTGCTGCCAGCGAGGGTCGGTCCACAGGGTCAGCAGCCAGGGCACGGCCGCGACCATCAACACCGTGATCACGGCCAGGGCGGCCAGAAACGCGGTCATGATGCGGTTGACGTACACCTGGCCGCCGTCGCGGTCGTTCTTGATCGCCCGCACGATCTGCGGCACCAGCACCGTGTTCAGCGCGCCACCGGCGAACAGCATGTACAGGGTGTTCGGTATCAGTGTGGCAAGGCCGAACATCTCGACCTGGCGGGTCGAGTTGCCCAGGGCGAAGGCGAGCAGAATGGCCCGTCCGAAGCCGAGCACGCGCGAGACCATGGTGCCCGAGGCCATCACGGCGGTGGCGTTCAGCAGCCGACGTCCACCGCCTGCGGGGGCTTCGCGGCTTTCGTCGCTCACGCCTGCTCCTTCTGCTTGCGGCGCACCTGTCGAATGCGCAGTGCGGTGGCGGCCACCAGCACCACGCCCGACACGATGACAATGATCCACCCGATCATGCCCAGATCGGTGACCTCGACCACGATGCGCGTGGTGTGCCCCACTGGGTGACCCGAACTGGTCTGCAGCCCGGCGGTGACGTTGACCAGGCCGTTCGCCGTGGCCTCGGGCCGCACGTTGACGGTCTGGCTCTGCCCTGGGCCGACCGTGATTACCCCCGAAGCCGGAATCGTGAGGCGTTGCGGGTTGTCGCTGATGAACACGATGCGCACCTGAATGGGTTCGCTCAGCCGGTTGCCCACCGTGACCGGAAACTCGTTGGTGCGCGACGACATCACGACGCGTGCGCTGGCCGCCAGCGTGACGCCCTGATTCACCGCGTCGGCGCTCATGGTGCTGCCGGTGGCGCTGATCCAACTGCCGGCTGTCGAGTCGCCGATCCACCAACTCGACACCATGCGGGTGAGGGTGGCGGGGGCGTCGGTGGCGAGTTGGGAGTCGGGCACCAGGTCGCGGTAGGCGGCGTAGTCATCGGTCATCGCCTTCAACTGGCGAAACCGCGCGGCGGGCAGCGTGGCGGCTTTGGCGGGCAGGGTGAGCGTCGCGGTTCCGGACGGATCGACATCGAGCAGGTCGTCGATGCTGGTGCGCAGCAACCACCGGGGGGCTGCTGCGGCGTCGGCCTGGGCGTCGTCCGAGCTGGTGATCAGCCTGATCAGGCCGCCGCCGAGCACTGCCTCGGCGTACTGGCGCTGCTGGCGCTGCACGGGGCCGTTCTGGTCGCCGGGGCCGGCGGCGGTGGCGGCCGGGGCGAGCCGCAGCAGGGTCGAATCGTCGGGGCCCGAAGTGACGATCGGGCCGCGGCCGGCGGTGCTGACCAGCATCGCGTCGGCGTCGGCGGCCTTCACGAACGCCGGGGTGGTCGGCCCCGCGACGCCGGCGTGCGGCAGCACCACCAGCGGCAGGTCGCCCAGCTCGGACGGAACGGCGGCCTGCAGGGCGCGATCGACTACGTCGGGCTGGTCGTTGGCCTCGGCGCCGACCAGGTCGGGATTGCCGAACAGCGTGCGGGCCCCGTGGTCGCTGCGCAGGGCGCGGAACTTCTGCAGCCAGTCCAGCGCGGCCTGCTGGCCGGTGCCGGGGCGGGTGCCGTCGCCGTCCACGACCTCATAGCCGTCGGAAAGATCGACCACCTCGTCGATCAGCGCCGGGTCGACCAGCCATGAGGCGCCGGTGCGGCCAGCCAGCGCGACGAGGGTCGAGAGGCGTCCGGTGAGTTCACCGATGAGGCGTTCGTTGGCGAACACGTTGGGCCGCACCTTGGTGGGGGTGGCGGCCAGCAGCACCAGCGAGGTGAGCGGCAGTCGCTTCTCGGGCGTGGTGACGTAGAAGCTGCGCGCCCGGGCGATCACCTGATAGTTGCTGGACGCGTCGGCGGTGCCCAGCACCTGCACGCCGATCGGGTAGATGCTGCCGGCCTGGGTGAAACCGAGGTCGGCCAGAGTGCCCTTGACGGTGAATTCGGCGCTGGCACCAGGGTTGAACGCGACGTCGGAGGCGCTCACCGAGAAGTAGTGGTCGGTGGTGCGGTAGAGCATCAGGCCCCACGGGTCGTTCTGACCGTTGACCACCGAGCGAAAAACCGCCGGGTCGGTGATCGGGTCACGGGCACGCCAGAGCACCACGCGCACGCCGAAGGCGGGTTGGGCACCGGTGTTGGTGATGCGTCCGGTGAGCACGGCGGCCTGTTTGGCCCCTGAACCGGTGGTGCGCAGGCTGGTCAGCTCGACGCTCAGTTGGGGTTCGACGGCGCGCGCGGGGGCGGCCGGCGCGACCAGCACGAAGGCGACCGCGATCAACCAGGCCAGCACGAGCGCAAGCTTGGCTGGGGCGGTGCGGGTCACCGTTACATGGTAGGGCGAGCCCTCGGCGGCACCCGGCAGGCGGCGCGGGGTGGGAGCGGGCGGCGATGGGTGGCGGGGTGTGCCCGGCCACGACCGTCGCTGCGTCAACGTAGCTGCCCTTCTGACACGTAGCTGCCCGCACGCAGGCAGTTGCGTGTCACGAAGGCAGTGACGTGGGCAGAGGTCGGGACCACCACCCGTTGGTCGAGCTTGTCGAGATCCACCCGGCCCGAGCCTTTCGCGCGCACAGCCGGCGCTGCACCGCGTCCCCGCTCCAGTGACCGGTCTTCTCGCGGTGGTCGCAGCCCGGCCAGCAGCAGGGCCGACGCTTGCCTTCGAGCAACTCTTCTTTCGTGCGGGTGATGCGGAGCTGTCGGGTTTGGTCTCGTTTGGCGCTCTCGACCCAGCAGATGAACTCGTTGCGGGCCAGCGTCGTGATGTCTTGCCACAGCGCCGTAGCGTCGCTGTCGGCGATCAGTTCGGCCTGCAGGTCGTCGGGCATGGGGCGCACCTTGCCGCCGGGTAGTCGTTCGGCCATGCCGCGGAGCCTACGCCGCACCGACTGGCGTCGACAGGTGATGTGGCCGGTGCCCGCGGCATCGGCGAGCGGCCGCCGGTACAGTGTCTCGACGTGTCAGACCTCACCACCGCCCAGCTCGACGCACTGGTCGAACTGCGTACCGGTTCGCCTGCGGTGCGGCGACTGACGCAGCTGTTCGACGAGGCCGATCACGAGCTCTACCTGGTCGGTGGGCCGGTGCGCGATGCCCTGTTGGGGCGCGCCGGCAACGATTTGGACTTCACCACCTCGGCGCGTCCGGACGAGATCGAGACGATGCTGAAGCAGGTGTCGAAAGCCGTGTGGGACATCGGACGCGAGTTCGGCACCATCGGCTGCGCGGTCACCGAGCCGGGGCCCGACGGCGAGCCGGTCAAGCTGGTGATCGAGGTCACGACGTTTCGGTCGGACGCCTACGCGTCTGACTCGCGCAAGCCTGCGGTGGTGTTCGGCGACCACCTCGGCGGCGACCTGGTGCGGCGCGACTTCACCATCAACGCCATGGCGCTCGACATGACCACGGGCGATCTGCTCGACCCCTTCAAGGGCGCGGACGACCTCGTGCACGGCGTGCTGATGACTCCCTCGACCCCAGAGTTGTCGTTCAGCGACGACCCGTTGCGCATGATGCGGGCCGCCCGGTTCACCGCCCAGCTCGACTTTCGCCCGGCCCCGGCGGTGGTGCAGGCGATGACCGACATGGCCGAACGCATCACCATCGTGTCGGCCGAACGGGTGCGCGACGAGCTGGTCAAGACGATCATGGCGCCGAACCCGAGAAAGGGCCTTGACCTGCTCGTGAGCACCGGGTTGGCGGGCTACGTGCTGCCCGAGTTACCCGCGCTGCGCATGGAACGCGACGAGCACAACCGCCACAAGGACGTCTACGAACACACCCTGACCGTGCTCGACCAGACCATCGACCTCGAGGATCGGCTCGGCGGGCCCGACCTGATCGCGCGGCTGGCGGCACTGCTGCACGACATCGGCAAGCCCCGCACGCGCCGGTTCGAGCCGGGCGGCAAGGTGTCGTTTCACCACCACGACGTGGTGGGCGCGAAGATGGCCACCAAGCGCATGCAGGCACTGAAGTTCTCGTCGGATCAGACCAGGTCGGTGGCCAAGCTGGTCGAACTGCACCTGCGGTTTCACGGCTACGCCGACGCCGACTGGAGCGACTCGGCCGTGCGTCGCTACGTGCGCGACGCGGGTGAGGAGTTGAACCGGCTGCACGTGCTGACCCGCTCGGACTGCACCACCCGCAACGCACGCAAGGCGGCCCGGCTGCGCACCGCGTACGAACAGTTGGAGTGGCGCATCGACGAACTGGCGGCGCAGGAGCAACTGGACGCCATGCGTCCCGACCTCGACGGCACGCAGATCATGGCGATTCTCGGTATTCCGCCGGGCCCGGCGGTGGGCAAGGCGTACAAGTTTCTGCTCGAGAAGCGGCTTGACGAGGGGCCGCTGGGGCCGGAGGCCGCCGAGCAGGCCTTGCGGGCCTGGTGGGCGGCGCAGGAAGAGGGCTGATCGGGGTTAGTCATCAGGGTCGATCAAAGATGTCGTTCATCTGACCACCTCAGACGGGGTCAGATTCACACCATCTTCTGGTCGTCGCTGGTTGAGCGTTTCGAAACCCTGCCGGCATGAGGTCTCGACGGGCTCGACCAGCGAATCTGTCCTGGTGGGTACTGGGGACGGTTCCGATTCCCGTTCACTCGAGTGGTTTGGTGGGTAAGGGGGACGGTTCCGATGCCCGTTCACTTCACGGTGTCACACCTAGCCAACAGCGTTCGGGAGGTTTGAGAACCGTCCCCAATACCAGCCGCGGTGGGTCGGTGAACGGTAATCGGAACCGTCCCCAATACCCACGAGCTGCACCCGGCAGCTGACTTGCGGGGCTGAATCGGTGACGGTGAGATCCCGGCGGTCGCCGGGATGACGCAGTGACAACCGTCAGACCGCGCCGTTCTCGTCGGCGGTGGCCGCCAGGTGTGCGTGCACCACGGGAATCACCGCTGCTCCCTCGCCGCTGGCCGACGCGACCCGCTTCATCGAACCGCAGCGAATGTCGCCGGCGGCGAAGACGCCCGGCACCGTGGTGGCGAACGGCTCGGGCGGACGTCCACCCACCCACGACTGCCAGGGCGTGTCGGCGCCGGTGAGCACGAAACCGTGCTCGTCCATCGCCACGTCGCGGGGCAGCCAGCCACAGGTCGGCTCGGCACCCAGCAGTAGGTAGAGGCCGGCGGCGTCGACCCGTTCGACCTCGCCGGTGTTCAGATCGCGCAGGTCGAGCCAGGCCAGGTGACCGTCGTCGCCACCACCGTCGACCACGGCGGTGCACGGCCGCACGGTGATGCGCGGATTGCCCTCGATTTCGCTGATCAGGTAGCGCGACATGGTGTCGGCCAGGTCGGCCCGGCGAATCAGAATCGTCACCGAATCGGCGAAGCGCGACAGGTAGGTTGCCGCCTGGCCGGCGCTGTTGCCGCCGCCCACCACGTAGACCGTCTTGTGCTTCATGTCGCGCGCGGTGCTGGCGGCGGTGCCGTAGTTGACGCCCCGACCGACCAGGTCTTCGATCGACGGTACGCCGAGCCGTCGATAATCGACGCCGCTTGCGATCAGCACCGTGCGGGCGATGATCTCGGTGTCGTCGACCAGCACCCGGTGAGGTTCACCCACCCCGATGCGCAACCCGGTGACGGCCCGGCCGATCATGAACTGGGCCCCGAACCGCAACGCCTGCGAGCGGGCCCGCTGGGTGAGCCGCATGCCCGAAATGCCGCGTGGAAAGCCGAGGTAGTTGCGAATCATCGAGCTGGTACCGGCCTGGCCGCCGATCGGGCCGGAGTCGAGCATGAGCGTGCGCAGGCCTTCGCTGGCGGCGTACACCGCCGCCCCCAGGCCCGCCGGACCGGAACCGACGATCACCAGGTCGAACGGCGCTCCGTCCGAAACCTCGGCGGGTTGGGCATACAGCAAGCCGCCGAGTTGGGCATTGGTGGGTCGGCTCAGCGCCAGGTTGAGTTGCGGAGAATGCACGACTGGAAGCTCGGCGTCGGGGCCGATCTCGGCGAGCACTTCGCGGCCGACGTCCGAAGCGGCGTCGTACATCGTGTGCGGCATACCCATCTGATTGAGAAAGTCGCGAATGCGCGACAACTCGGCGCTGGGGCCGTCCGAGACGATGCGGGTGCCGTCGATCTCTGAGAGGTTGACGGTTGAGCCCCAGTCGCTGAGCAGATCGACGATGGCGGCGTGAAACTCCTCGTCGCGCGGGCCCTGGGGCAGCAGCAGTGAGGCGTCGATGGAGCCGTTCGCGAGGCTCTCGCGCATGGGCATGATCGAGTCTTTGAACCGCTCGGACGGCACCAGCACCAGACGGCGCGCGGTGGGTACGAACTTGCGGATCTTGGCGAACACGTGCGTGGCCTTCTCACCGTCGATGAAGTATTCGCAGGCCACCAGGGCGATCGGACGGCGGACGTCGCCCAGGCCCTGCAGCACCTCGACCACCTCGGGCATGGTGGTGGGAGCGACGATCTCGTAGTCGGCCGCGTAGCGCTTCTTGAGTTCGACCACCATCGCGTCGCGGTACTCGTGGCCGATCACCACGATCGCCGGCTTGGGGCGGGGGATTGGCATGCCGGAAGTGTGGCACCCCTGGTCAACAGGGGCGAGACTCGTTCGCCCCCGGCTGACCGGCCAAAGGGAAACCTTGGCCACAGCCGTCTGGGCAGGCGGAACCTTCGGCGAACGATGACGGACGGCGCAATGATTGGACGGTGACCGCACGGCAAGGGCTGCGCAACGGCGGCGTCCGGGCGGCGCTGCTGTCAGCCGCGCTGTTCGGTGCCGGCGCGCCGCTGGCCAAGTTGCTGCTCGGCGACGTGGACCCGTGGTTGCTCGCCGGGCTGCTCTACGTCGGTGCCGGTGTGGGTATGGGCCTGTGGCGCATCATCCGTCGTTCGCCTCGGGTCGCGTTGCCGCGCGGTGAGGTGTGGTGGCTCGTGGGCGCGGTCGTCAGTGGCGGGCTGGCGGGCCCGGTGCTGCTGATGGTCGGGCTGGCCTCGATGCCGGCCTCAGGTGCCTCGTTGCTGCTCAACGTCGAGGGTGTGCTCACGGCGGTGATCGCGTGGGTGGTGTTTCGCGAGCCGACCGACCGCCGGGTGGTGGTCGGCATGCTGGCCATCGTGGCGGGCGCGGTGGTCATCGCGGTGCCCACCGGGCGGGTGGACTTCGCCGAGGTGTGGCCGGCGCTCGCGATCGTCGCCGCCTGCGCTTGCTGGGCGCTCGACAACAACCTCACCCGCAAGGTGTCACTGTCAGACGCGACGTGGTTGGTGACGGTGAAGGGGTGCACGGCGGGCGCGACCAACCTCGGCATCGCCCTGCTGCTCGGCGCTGCGTTACCGGCGGCCCACGTCGCACTGGCTGCGATGGCGTTGGGCTTCGTCGCCTACGGCTTGAGCCTGGTGCTGTTCATCGTGGCCCTCCGGCACGTCGGCACGGCGCGCGCCGGTGCCTACTTCTCGATCGCCCCGTTCTTCGGAGCTGTGCTCGCGATCGCCGTTCTGAGCGAGCCGTTGACGCCGCAGCTTGTGCTGGCGGGGGGTCTCATGGCTCTCGGCACTTGGCTTCACGTCACCGAGCGGCACAGCCACAGCCACACCCATGAGGCTGTCACACACGACCATTCGCACACGCATGACGACGGGCATCACGATCACGTGCACGCCGCCGGTGATGTCGTTGAAGCGGGCGTGCGGCACCGGCACGTCCACACGCATGAGGCGATCACGCACAGCCACGAGCACTACCCCGACGCCCACCACCGGCACGCTCACTGACGAGCACGAACGCGAGCTTCAGTTTCAGCTTTCGCACGTTGAGCGAGGCACGCCGCAAGGATCGGACGTCTTTTCGCGATTCGCGGGCAGCGCTCCTCGGCGCGCGCTCACGCTTTATCCACAGGCGCGCGCCAATCGTGCTTAGTTATCCACAATTTTCCTGAGACCCCCTGGAATTGGCGGAAACCACATTTAGTCTCAACCAACGCGTCGCCCACCCAGAGGTAGTTCCACCGATGTCTGAGCCCCTAGCAACCGCCGCCACCGCCCGACCCCGTCGCAATCTGCGGTGGATTCTGGTCGGCGTGCTGGCGATCTGCCTGGGTGGGCTCGGCTCGGCAGTGCTCTATTCCAGCGTCTCGAACGCGACTGCGGTGCTGAAGGTCAACCGAACCGTCTACCGCGGCGAGGTGATCGGCGCCGCCGACCTCGGGCCGGTCAGCCTCGGCACCCACCTCGGCGTCGAGACGGTGCCGGCCGACCAGGCGTCCGAACTGATCGGCAAGACGGCGCTGGTCGACCTGCCCAGCGGCTCGTTGCTGGTGCCCAGTTCGATCGGCGACCCTGAGGTCGAGACCGGCTATTCGCGGCTCGGGCTACGGCTGACGCCCGGCCAGGTGCCCATCTCGGCGCTGCCGTCCGGCACGTCGGTGGTGCTGGTGCCGATCGCCGCGGCCAACGACGGCAAAGAGTCGGGCGCGTCGTACCGGGCGACCATCTCGGTGGCGCCGTCCACCCTGGCCGACGGCAGCACGTCGCTCGAGGTGACGGTGGCCGACGCCGACAGCGACGAGGTGGCCAGGCTGGCGGCGGCCGGACGGCTCGTCGTGGTGAAGAGGGCCGGCTGATGGCGGTCGTGGTGCTGTGTTCGGCCGGGCACTCGCCCGGGGTGTCGACCACGGCGCTCGGGCTGGCCCTGACCTGGCCCAATGAGGTGCTACTGGTCGACGCCGACCGCACTCCCACCCAGTCGGTGTTGGCCGGCTATCTGCACGGCGAGCGGTCGGGGCATCACGGCCTGGGCGGGCTGCTGCAGGCGTGGCGCGAGCGCCGTCCGTTCGACGAGGTGATCGGCGCCGAGGCCATCGACCTGCCGCAGCTGGTGGCCCGCGACGAGCCGGTGCGGTTTCTGCCCGGCTTCCCGCACCCCGGCGTGGTCGGCCTGTTCGGCGGCGCCTGGCCCGACCTGATGGCGGCCCTCGCCGCCCGCGAAGGCGACGTGCTGATCGATGCCGGACGGCTCGGCGTCGACGGTCTGCCGCTGCCGCTCGCGCAGAACGCCGACCTGGTGCTGGTGGTGACGCGCACCTCACTGGTGTCACTGGCGGCGCTGCGGCTGTATCTGCCGGCGCTCACCGACTCCACCGGTTCCGAGCGGTTGGCGCTCGGCCTGATCGGCAGTTCGATGCCGTACGGACGGGCCGAGGTGCAACAGCAGTTCGGCGTCACCATCGCCGCCGACCTGGCGTTCGAGCCCGAGGCCGCTGCCGTGCTCAGCGACGGGGCGCCACCGCCGCGCCGGTTCGCCGGCAGCGGCTACGTGCGCGGGCTCACCCTGGCGGGTCGCTCGATCGCGGGACGGCTGCAGGCCGCGCGCGACCTGATCGGAGCGCGCCGATGACCAAGCTGACCACCGTTCCGCTGCTGCAGGATCCGCCGTTCGTCACCACCGTGACCGCTGAGGAGTTGCTGGCCCGCACGCCGCTGAGCGACGGCGAACCCGACTGGCGCCGTACCCGTCCGGTGAAGCCGCGGCCGGCCGCCACCGACGGCGAGGCGAGCGTCGACTGGGGCCTGGTGGTCGTGCTGCGCCGCAAGGCGTCGGAACTGATCGCCGCACAACTGGCCGACCACTACGACAACCACGGCGTCGCGATGCCCGAGGTCGACCGCCGGCTGCTGGGCCGTTCGGTGATTCGGCAGGTGGTACGCGACCACGCCGAAGACCTGTCGAGCAACGGGCAGGCGCTGTGGCCGATTGCCCTGGAACACGCCTACGCCGAAGGTGTCGAGAGCGCGATCTTCGGCTACGGACGGCTGCAGCCCCTGTTCGAGATCGCCGAGGCCGAGAACATCGAGATTCACGGCCACGACTCGGTGATGGTGCAGTACAGCGACGGACGGCGCGAGGAACGGCCGCCGGTCGCCGACAGCGACCAGGAACTGGTCGAGGCGATCCGGTTTCTGGGCGAAACGGTCAGCCCGGCCCGTCCGTTCGACGACGCGCACCCCACCATGACCCTTGCGTTGGGCGACCGGTTCAGGCTGCACGCCATCGGGTTCGGGCTCTCATTTCGGCCGAGCATCACGATCAGGCAGCACATTCTCACCGACATCGGGCTGAAAGACCTGGTCAGAACAGGAATGATGCCGGCGGAGGTGGGCCGCTTTCTGCATGCGGCGGTGATGGCCCGCAAGTCGATGGTGATCGCCGGCGACCAAGGCGCGGGCAAAACGACCTTGCTGCGGGCCTTGATCGAGGCGATTCCGGCCAATGAGCGGTTCGGCACCCTCGAAACCGACTACGAGTTGCTCACCCACCTGCGGCCGGAGCGGCGCAACATGCTGGCGCTGCAGGCCAAGATCGGCATGGGCGAGCAGCAGGACGGACGCCGGCTGGGCGAGTTCACCGTCGCCGACCTGATTCCCGAAGCACTGCGGCAGAACCTGTCGCGGCTGATCATCGGCGAGGTGCGCGGCTCGGAGGCGGGCGCCATGTTCGAAGCCATGCAGGCAGGAGCGGGCACCCTGTCAACGACCCACTCGCACTCCGCGGCGTCCACGATGGACCGGTTGGCTGCCCGGGTGGCGCAGGGTGGGGTGCTGACCGTCGACGAGGCCTACCGACAGGTGGCCCACCACATTCACCTGCTGATTTACGTGAACCTCATCGACGACACGTGGCGGGGCGGCCGCCGTACCCGCCGGGTGGCCGAGATCAGGCAGCTGACCGGCGCGCTCGAGGGTGGACGCCCCGTGACCCATCTGGTCTACCGAGCAGCCACCGCCACCACACCGGAGCAGTTTCACCCCGACCCCGCCTTCGTCGCTGAACTGGCCGAGTTCGACGCGGCCTGGGACCTGCCATGACCGCGCTCGTGACCCTGCTGGGGGCTGCCACGGTGGCGGGAATCGTGCTGGTGATCGCAGGGTTTCGCACCCCGCCCGCGACCTCACGCACCCCGAGCCGATCAGGCACGACGGCGCGCCTGCGTGACCTGACGACGAAGTACGCGTGGCGGCTCGCCCTGGGCCTGGTCGGCGGTATGGGCTTCGCCGCACTGACCGGTGTGACGGTCATGGTGTTGGTGGTGCCGATCGCGGTGATCGGACTGCCGATGTTGCTCGGCGCACCGCCCAATCGTGACGTCGAGATGCTGCAGGCCCTCGACCGCTGGGTGCGAAGTCTGGCTGCCATGCTGCCCACCGGCCGCTCGATCACCGACGCCATTCGCCTGTCGCAACGCCAGGCACCCGAACGTTTGGCAGGGCCGCTGCGACTGCTCGTGGCCCGGCTCGACGACCGCTGGACTTCGGGCGAGGCCCTGCGCGCCATGGCCGACGAACTCGATTCGGCCGACGCCGACGCAGTGCTCGCCGCCCTGGCGCTGGCCGCCGAGCGCGGCGGCACCGGCGCCGCGGCCACCCTGCACGCGCTCGCCGACACCATTCAAGACCGGCTGCGGGCCCAACGCGAGATCGAGACCGAGCGGGCCAAGCCCAGAATCGTCGTGCGACAGGTGACGATCATCTCGGTGGCCGTTTTGGCGCTGGCGCTCGTGTTCGGCCGCGCCTTCTTCGAGCCGTACGCGACCCCGACCGGCCAGGTCATTCTGGCCTGCCTACTGGCCGCCTACGTGTTGTCGCTGATCGTGTTGCGCCGCATGACCATGCCGCGCCGCCGCGAACGCATTCTGCGGAGTTTGCGATGAGCGGCCTCGGGGTGGCGATTGCTACGGGCATCCTGCTCGCCGTCGGGCTGTGGGCCCTGGCCGGTTACTTCGTGCCGACGCACCCGCGATTGTCAGATGCCATCAAGGTGCTCGACGGCAGAACCCCACCCGCCGACTCGGCTGCCAGCGGCGTCGACCGCATCGGCCGGTGGACTCGCTTCCGAGTTCCTGGAGCGGTCGATGATCGCGTGGGGCGCCAGCTGCAATTGCGCGGCATCTCGACCGACCGCTTCTACACCTACAAGGCCTTCGGTGCGCTGCTCGGGCTACTGCTGCCCAACCTGATCGGCGTGGCCCTGCTCGTCACCACGGGCCAGTCACTGCTGATTCCGGTCGTCGCCGGCGTCGTGCTCGGCCTGGTCGGTTTCTTCGCACCCGACATCGTCATCGGTCGTGGCGCCGCAACCTCTGCCGACGCAACCGAGGCTCTGCTCACCTTCGTCGACCTGGTCACCCTCGAACGCCTGGCCAACTCCAGCGCCACCCAGTCACTGCACGCCGCGGCTGCCGTGTCTGACCAGACCGTGTTCGTCGCCATTCGCGACGCCCTGCAGCGCTCGCGGCTCGAACAGCGCGCACCGTTCGCCGAGCTGAAGCGGTTGGGTGACGACCTCGACCTGCCCGCTTTGAGCGACATCGCCGACGTGATGAAACTGGACGACTCGGGCGCGTCCCTGTCTGAGGCCCTGCGCGCCCGGGTGAAGGAGTTGCGCGACGCGCACCTCACCCAGGCCAAGATCGACGCCGCCGCGGTGTCTGAGCGAATGACCGTGCTGATGGTCGTGCCCAGCCTGATCTTCGGACTCGTCTTTCTGATTCCGCCGCTGCTTCGCCTGTTGAGCAGTTGACCCACCACCACGAGGAGAAATGATGTTGACCATCGTGCACACCGTGCTCGGCTTTGTGTTGAGCCCACCCCGACGCGACGAGCGTGGTCTCTCGCAATCCACCGAGAACGCCCTGCTGCTGGCGGGTGCAGTGGCTGTGGCCGCGGCGGTCGTGGCGGCCGTCACGGCCTTCATCAACGGAAAGCTCGGCGCGATCAAGTGAGCGAACGCGGGGTCTCTGAGTCCACCCAGTGGGCGCTGCTGATCCCGGTCGTGTTGCTCGTCGTGCTGGGCACCATTCAGGCCGGAATCTGGTTGTTCTCGCGCACGGTGGCCGGCCAGGCCGCAGGCGCGGCGGCCGAGCAGGTGGCCTGGTCGCGCGGCTCCGACCGCGACGCAGCTGCGATGGGCGAACGCATCGCGTCCTCGGGCGGGCTGCAGGGCGCCCGCGTGCACATCGAACGGTCCGCAGGCACGGTGCTCGTCACCGTCACCGGCAAGGCGCCCCTGATCGTCGACTTCGGCTTGGGCACGATCGTCGAGTTCGCGCTCATGCCGCTCGAACGGACGGGGCCGTGACCCGCCTGCGCGGCGAACGCGGCGCCGCGGCGGTCGAGTTCGCGGTGATCGTGCCCGCACTGGTGCTACTGATCGGGGTGATGATCGGCGCTGGACGTCTCTGGTACGCCCAGACCGTTGCCGAGCAGATCGCCGGCACCGCCAGCCGGGCGGCGTCCCTGGCCAACTCGCCCGGGGAGGCGAAGGCGGCGGCGCAGCGCATCGCCACCGCCCAGGCGGGCACCAGCGGCCTGCAGTGCACCGGACTGTCGGTCGACGCCGATGTGAGCGGGTTTCAGGTGCCGGTCGGACAGCCGGCCCAGGTGCGGGTGCGGGTGACCTGCGCGGTTCCGTTGGCCGAACTGGCGGTACCCGGCTGGCCCGGGCAATGGCACATCGTCGCGGACGGCTCGTCCGCGCTCGACCGGTATCGAAGAAGGGGCTGAGATGACCCGCTTACGTGCGATCGGCGCCGCCCTGGCGCTGGTGCTCATCGTGGTGGCGGCGCCGCTGGCGCTGTTGGTCTGGGGCGTGCCGGTCACCAGGGTCGGTAACCTGCTTCGGCCCGACGACGGTTCGGCGCTGCTGGCCGTGCTGACCGTGCTCGGGTGGCTGGCCTGGGCCGCCTTCACCGCTTCGGTGGTGATCGAGGCGATCAACGTCGTCGCTCGACGGGCCGTGCCGCTGCGGCTGCCGATGCTGGGCGGGCTGCAGGCGATCGCCGGCGCCCTGGTGTTCGCGGCCCTGTCGCCGTCCGGGCCCGCCGTTGCCGCCAGCCCGGCAGTGTCGGCCGTCGCGGCGGTGGCCGACGAGGTTGCCCGCAACGCAGACACCGAGGCCCCGGCCGAGGTCGCCGGCTACCTGGTGCGCCCGGGCGACGACCTGTGGAGCATCGCCGAGCAGGTGCTCGGCGAGGGCCGGCTGTGGCACCAACTGGCCGACGCCAATCCCGACCTGCTGGCCAACCCCACCGTCGATCTCACGCCGGGCACCCGGCTGGTGCTGCCGTCCGGCCCGGAGCCGTCGCACCATCAGGTCGCCCGCTCGCACACCGTCACGGTGAAACGCGGCGACACCCTGAGCGGTCTGGCCGAGAAGCACCTGGGCGACGCCGACAAGTGGCCCCGCATCTACCGGGCCAACGACGATCGCATCGACGACCCCGACCTGATCGACATCGGCTGGAAGTTGGTGATTCCGGCGAGCTCGAAAGCTTCGGCACCCCAACAGCAGCGGCCCCCTCGTAAGCCGGTCACCACCGTCGACGCCCCCACCATTGAGCAGCCCACTCCCTCGTCCGAAGCCACCCCCGCTGCATCGACCACTGCCACTCCGGTGGTGTCGGCCTCGTCCGTTGCGCAACAGTCGGCCGAACCGCAGCCTGAAGCACCCTCGACCAGCGCCTCGTCCGACCCGGCCTGGCCGCTGCTCGGCGGGCTGGGCGCTGCGGCCGCCGCGATGATCCTCACGGGGGTGGGTCTGGCCCGCGCGGGTCAACTGCGTGCCCGTCCACTCGGCCGGCGCATCGCTCACCCGCCGGTCGACGTGCGGCGGTACGAAACGGCCCTCGGCCGGCGCGAACGGCCCGACAGCCCCGAATTGCTCGAGAAGGCGCTCCGGCACCTGGGCGCGCACGCCCATGAGACCGGTCGTACGTTACCGCGCCTCGACCGCGTGCTGCTCGACGACGTGGGGGTCGCCTTTCACTGGGCACAGCCCGTGGGCGAGCCGCCCGCACCGTTTCAGCGGGCGGGTTCGGCGTGGGTGCTGTCGGCACGGTCAGCCGCGCGGTTGAGTGACTCGGCGCATCCGGTGCCCTTCCCGGCGCTGGTCACGCTCGGCCGTGCGCAGTCAGGTGCGTGGCTGATGGTCGACCTGGAATCGTCGCCGCCCCTGTCGTTGAGCGGGTCGCGTTCGCTGCGGCACGCAGCCGCCGCCGCGATGGCCGTCGAGCTGTCGTGCTCGCCGTGGGCGGCGGAGCTCTGTTTGACCGTCGTTGGCGGCGACGAGATGTTCGTGCGCGCCGCCTGCTCCGAACTCGTCCGGTTCACCGGCGACGCCGAGGTGGCTCTCGACGCCTTGCAGGCCGTCGCGAACGAGCGGTCCGACGACGAATCGCCCACCGCCCTGCTGCGGGTCGACCCCGATCGGGCCGAAGCGGGCGCGGCTCATGTCGTGCTGATCGTCGACCAGCCGACCGAGCAGCAGCGGGCACGCATCGACGAACTGCTCGACCGCGACCTGGGCATCAGCGGTGTGGTCGCGGGTGCCGGCGCCTGGACCCTGACCATCGACGGCACCGAAGAGTCAGCAACCGCGACCCTCGACGCGGGCGACCTGCCGATCGTGCCGCAGCTCATTCCGGCGCACACCCGGGCCGCCATCGGCACGATCTTCGCCGCCACCGATCCAGGTGCCCACCAGCCGTCGGGGTGGTGGGTCGAGCAGGCGTCTGACAACGTGCGCACGCTCGTGCCTCGCCGAACCGACCGGCTCAGCGTCGACGAGCACCGTCCGGATGACCCCGATCGGCCCTACCTGCGGCTGTTCGGCCCGATCGACCTCATCGGTGCCGCGGGGCCGCAGCCCGCCCGGTCGCGCCGCCAGTGCGAGGAATACTGCGCCTGGCTGCTCGAGAACCCCAACAGCACCGCCACCCGCATGACGAGCGAGTTGGTGGTGGCCGAAACCACCCGCCGCTCAAACATGTCGCGGCTGCGTTCGTGGCTCGGCCACGACCGCGATGGCCAGCCGTACCTGCCCGAGGCCTACTCGGGGCGCATCAGCCTGCACCCCGAGGTGGGTTCCGACTGGCAGCGCATGCAGACCCTGATCGCGCCGGGGCTGAACCGGCTCACCGCCGAAACCCTGGTGGACGTGCTCGAACTCGTCCGCGGAGCCCCGCTGGCCGATGCGGCCCCGGGCCAGTGGCGGTGGGCGGAAGAACTGCGCACCGACATGGCCTCGGTCGCCCGTGACGCCGGCGTGCTACTCACCCGCTGGGCGATCGACCACCGCGACCTCGACCTGGCCCGGTGGGCGGCGGCGCGGGCCCTGCTGGCCGCCCCCGAAGACGAACTGCTGCTGGTGGAACGCATTCACACCGAGCATCTGGCGGGCAACACCGGTGAGGTGGAACGGCTGGTGCGTTGGGTGACCAGCCAGGCGCGAGTGCTGGGCGTCGACCTGGCCCCCGAGACGATCGACGCCTGCCAGCAGGTGATGGAGGGCCGCACCCGGCCGAGGGCCGCGCGCTGAAAAGAGTCAGTTCGCACAACGGCCCCGCCTGAGCGTTGCTGTTCTGAGAACGGTCGAGCTTGTCGAGACCTCGTCCGTTAAGGGTTGCAGGGGCTCAACCAGCGGCGACGGTCCGTCGGATCACAACCACCGGCGTACCCGCTGGCGATAAGCCACGTAGTGGTCGCCGAACAGCCTGCCGAGTGCGGCCTCTTCGGCCTGTAGCTGCGGTTGCAGCGAGGCCACCATGCCGGGCAGGGCCACAAGGGTGCGCAGCCGTCCGGACGCCACGCTGCCGGCCAGCAGCATCACCAGCATCGACACGTACATCGGGTTGCGGGTGTAGGCGTAGACCCCGTCGGTGACCAGGGCGGTGGCCTCGTCGGGGTGTTGGGGGTGAAAGGTGGTGCCGGCCCGCCGAAAGAGTCCCAGCGCCGTTGCGCCGAGCGCCGTTGCGCCGGCTGCCAGTGCGCCGGCGATCAGGGGCTGGCCGCGGAAGCGGCGCCGTCCACCGGCCACCATGGTCAGGGCCAGCTGCACGCCGCCCCAGGCCGTGCCCAGAATCGGCGGGGGAATCAGGGTGGCGTCGCCGTCGGCTGAACTCATGTAGGAAGCCTGCTCCGACGAAGGCACGCAGGCAATGGCCAACCGGCCTAGGCTCGACGGCATGGACCCCGCCGACATGCGCATCAGCTACGAACGCGACACCCTGGACGAGTCGCAGGCCACCAGCGAGCCGTTGCAGCAGTTCACGAAGTGGTTCGACGAGGCGATCGCCGCGAAGGTGCCCGAACCCAACGCCATGACGCTGGCCACTGTGGGGGCCGACTGCCGGCCGTCGACGCGGATCGTGCTGGTGAAGGCGTTCGACTCCGCCGGCATCACCTTCTACACCAACTTCACCTCGCGCAAGGGCCGCGAGCTCGAGGCCAACCCCTACGCAGCGCTGCAGTTTCATTGGGTCGAGTTGCAGCGCGTGGTGCGCATCGAGGGCCGGGTCGAGCACGTGGCCGGCGCCGAGGCGGACGCGTACTTCGCCAGCCGTCCACTCGATTCGCGGCTCGGCGCGTGGGCGTCGCCGCAGAGCGAGGTGATCGCCAACCGCGGCGTGCTGGTCGCCAACGCCGCCAAGGCGTCGGCCAGGTTCGGGTTGAAGCCGCCCCGCCCGGAGCATTGGGGTGGCTATCGGCTGGTGCCGGACGTGTGGGAGTTCTGGCAGGGTCGCCGCTCCCGACTGCACGACCGGCTGCGGTACCGTTTGGACGACGGTCGCTGGGTGCGCGAGCGCCTCGCCCCCTGAACTGCTGGTCGAGCTTGTCGAGACCCGTAGCCGCAGCGGGTCTTGACAGGCTCGACCACCGAATCAGCGGTTCCTTGGAGGATTCGACAACGGCGATCAGGTGGGTGGCTACTCGGGTCGGCGAGATGGGTTTCGACAAGCTCGACCAGTGACAAGCTCGGCCGGCGACAAGCTCGTCCAGTCGGAGATCAGGGCACCACGATCACCGGCACGGTGGAGTTGCGCAGAATCTTGGCCGCGCTTGACCCCAGAAACACGTTCGCCAGCTTGTGGGTCGATGACGAGCCGACCACCAGCACGTCGCCATCGGCGAACGGAACTGATGCCAGCGCGTCTGGCCACGAATCACCGGTCGCCACCAGCGTGCTGGCGGTGATGCCCTGGCTCGCCAGGTGCTCGACCGCCTCGGTCTGCGCTGCCGTCACCTGTTCGACCAGGTTGGCGTACACCAGCGTCTCGTTGCGCCGCACGCCCGAACTCACCATGGTGCGCTGCTTCAGGGCCACCGTCATCAGCCGCAGTTCGGCCCCCACGCGTTGGCAGATGGTGGCCACCCGGTCGAGCAGATTCCAGGTGGCGTCGTCGTCGCGGAAGGCCAGGGTCACCCGGGTCACTGTCGACGAAACCGCGGGCGCGTACCCCCGCGGCGCGATCGCCACCGGCACGTGCGAACTGTGCAGCAGCCGGTCGACCTTTGACGACACGCTGACCTGGCCCTCGGGGCCGTCTTGGCCCGAGCCGACCACGATCAACGCGGCGTCGAGGCGCTTGGCTTCGTCGAGAATCGCCGCGGGCACCGAGCGCCCGGTTACCCAGATGGCGGACGACTGCACGTCGGGGTAGGCGCCCAGCCGCCCTTGGGCCTCGGCGGCGCTGGCCTCGCCCTCTTCGGCCGCCCACTGCTCGAAGTCGCCGTCGGTGGCGCTGCCGGCCACCGTCTCCCAGCCCCTGGGTACGACGGTGACCGCGGTCACCGTGTCGGACTCGGACCGAGCGAGCTGACAGGCCAGGGCCAGGGCGCACGAGTCGTCCTTGTGCGGGCTGTACCCCACCAGGTACGTCATTCGTCGTCGTCCCGTCGGCGGCGACCGCTGGGCTCGGCGATCTCTTCTTCGGTGGTGTAGTGGTTCAGCGTCGCGTGGGTTCGTCCGTACGAGAAGTAGTAGATCAGCACAATGGCGATCCAGGTGAGGAAGATCACCCAGGTGATCGCGGCCAGCCCCCACATGATGTAGAGGCACACCAGCACGGTGAGAATCGGCACCACCGGGTACCCGGGCACCTTGAACGGACGTTCGAGGTCTGGGTGTGTTCGGCGCAGCACGATGATGCCGATGGCGACCACCGAGAACGCCATCAGGGTGCCGATCGACACCGTGTCCCACAGGTAGTCGGCGGGCACGAAGCCGCCGATCAGTGCCACCGCGATCGAGACCACGATGGTGTTGTAGGTGGGGGTCATGGTCTTGGGGTTGACCTCGAGGAACTTCTTGGGAATCATCCCGTCGCGGCCCACGGCGAACAGAATGCGGGTCTGCCCGTACAGGGTGACCAGGGTGACCGAGAAGATCGAGATCACGGCCCCGGCGGCGAGCACGGTGCTCCAGATCTGGTTGCCGGTGACCTCTTTGAGAATGAGCGCCAGGCCCGCCTCGCCCTGGGTCTGCTCGAAGAACTCGACCGGCTTGGCGGCCAGTCCCGCGGCGGCGACGGCGATGTAGATGCCCGACACGATGGCCAGGGCGCCGATGATGGCGCGAGGCAGCGCTTTCTGCGGGTTCTTCACCTCTTCGCCGGCTGTCGCGACGGCGTCCAAGCCTATGAATGAGAAGAAGATCGTGCCCGCGGCGGCGCTGATGCCGCCCACCCCGTAGGCGAAGAAGTTGGCGAAGTGGTCGGCGTTGAACGCGCTGAACCCGATCACGGTGAACAGCACCAGCACACCGAGTTTGATCAGCACCATGATCGCGTTGACCGTTGCCGACTCGGACGCTCCGCGAATCAGCAGCAGCATGCACAGCATGACGAGCACGACCGCGGGCAGGTTGATCAGGCCGCCGGTGGCGGGGTAGGTGATCAGGCCGTCCGCCCCTTCGACGGGCACGGGGATCGGCGACACCGACAGCGCTTCGGGCAATTGCCAGCCGATGGTTTCGTGCAGCAGTTCGTTGAAGTAACTGCTCCAACCCACTGCGACCGCGCCCGTCGACACCCCGTATTCGAGCAGTACACAGCCGGCGATGATCACCGCCACGAACTCACCCAGCGCGTGGTAGGCGTATGAGTAGGTCGAGCCGCTGACCGGAATGGCCGAGGCCAGTTCGGCGTAACACAGCGCAGACAGGCCCGCGGCGATGCCGGCGATCAAGAACGAGATCAGCACCGCCGGGCCGGCCTTGGGCACCGCCTCGCCCAGCACGAAGAAGATGCCGGTGCCCACGGTGGCGCCGACGCCGAACATCATCAACTGAAAGGTCGACAGGTTGCGGGCGAGCTCTTCACCCTGGTGGTGCTGCTGCTGAAAGACGATCGGCTTCTTGCGTAGCAGTTGTTCACGAAGCGTGATGGCCATCGGGTTCTCCCAGTGAGCGCGGGGTCGGGTGGCCACAAGCTACGCCTGCCCGACCGCCGGTGGGAACCCCCCGCCCGCACGGCTAACACAACTGAAACGTGCCCGATGCGGTCGAGCGCCCTCACCTCACAAAAGGGCAGCTACGTTGAGCGGCGTGCCGTTGAATGCTCACCTGGCGCAAGTTGGGGACGGTTCCGAACTCGCGCCACCAGAGGTACTTGCGGATGATGTGGACCGCTCCCCCCACTTCAGCACAGTGGCGGAGCGCAACCCGACTGCCTTTGTGACACGTAGCTGCCCGCGTGCAGGCAGCTACGTGTCACAAAGGCAGCTACGTGCAGTGGACGACCCGAACCGAGTCAGTGCCCCGGGTGCGTCACTCGTCCATGCTGTAGATCAACAGGCTGTACGGCGCGATGTCGATGTCGGCGTGGGCACCCATGTCGTCGTAATCGCCTTCGTAGGCGGTCACGTCGAACGAATCGAAGTCGCCGAACGCGTCCGAGTACAGCCGGGCGTCGCTGTTGAACCGGAGCTTCCACAGCCCGGTCTCGGGCATGCCGATGCGGTACTTCTGCTTCGACCCGGCGTCGAGATTGGCGATCACCACCACGTCGTCGCCCGGGCCGTGGTCGTACCAGCGCTGAAAGGCCAGTATGTTCGCCTCGTCGTTGGCATGAATGATGTTGAGGCCCGACCCCTTCAACCCGCGGGTGGTCGAAAAGAAGTCGCGGCGCAGCCGAATCAGGTCGCGGTAGAGCCGCACGATGCCGTGGTACTCGTCGTTACGGTCCCAGTCGAGCGGCACGTTGTCGCGAAACCAGCCGCCCTCGAGAAACTCCTGGCCCTGAAAGATCATCGGAATGCCGGGCGCGGTGAGCACCAGTCCGGCGCCGAGCGTGGAGCGCTTCTGCGCCCAGTAGCCGTCGGGGTCGCCCGGATCAACCTCTTGCGGCACGCGCGCCTTGCCGTTGGCGACCTCGTCGTGGCTCTCGGTGTAGATCACCCGGGCGTAGGTGTCGCCGTAGTTGTTGGCCACCGCCTCGGCGACCGCGGGCACCGACCGGTAGGCGTCGCTGGCGATGATGATCGCCTCACGCACCGGGTGCACGAACTTGGCCTCCCACTGGGCGTGGTACGCGGCACCATCCGGGGCGGTGCTGGTCACGCGCGGCTCACCGTGCAGGTCTTCGGCGATGGTGATCGCGTCGGGAAAGTTGTCGCGCACCCAGTGGTTGATCCACGCTTGCAGGCTCCAGCCGTCCGGCAGGTCCAGCACGCCCGCGTTGACCGAACGCATGTAGGGGGTCATGTCGAACCGCAGGCCGTCCACGTGGTAGTCGCGCAGCCACATGCCGGCGTTGTCGCGAATGAACGAACGCACCTCGCCGCGTCCGTAGTCGGGCCGGGTGTCGCCCCAGGGCGTGGCCGAGCGCCAGTCGTTGTAGAAGTAGATGCCGCCCTTGCCGTCCTGGCTCCAGCCGTCGAACTGCCACAGATCCAGGTCGGACGGCCCGAAGTGGTTGTAGACCACGTCCATGATCACGGCGATGCCGGCCTTGTGGGCTTCGCGCACGAGCATCTTCAGGGCGTCCGGGCCGCCGTAGCCGCTCTCGACGGCGAAGATGTGCGCCGGGTTGTAGCCCCACGAGAAGTCGCCGGCGAACTCTGCCGACGGCATGAGCTGAATGGCGCTGACACCCAGTCGCTGAAAGTGCTCGATGTTGGCCTGCACCTCTTCGAAGGTGCCCACCTCGCCGTCTTTCTTGGGCGCGAACGAGCCCACGTGCAGCTCGTAGATGACCAGTTCGTTGTGCGGCGGGCAACTGAACGAGTCACCCTGCCAGTCGAAGGCACCGTGGTCGTAGATCAGGCCGTTGCCCACCGAGTTGGTGACCTGAAACGCGTAGGGGTCGATGCGCGTCAATACCTGGTCGCCGTTGGTGAGCAGAAACTTGTATTCGTCACCCGCCTTCGCGCCCTTGACGAACCCGTACCAGAACCCGTTGCCCTCGGACGCGAGCCGATCGGCGTCGTCCGCCCAGTCGTTGAAGTGGCCGATCACGCTGACAGTGTTCGCGTTGGGTGCCCACACCCGAAAGCCGACGCCGTCGGACGACACGATCGCGCCCATGCCGTCGAGCCGCGGCTCGGTGACCGCGGCGTTGTTGGTGGCCTTCTTCGCGGACGCCTTATGCTTGCCGGCGTTCTTTGAGGCAGAGGTGCTGGGCTTGGTGGCCTTGGCCTTCTGCTTGGTCTTCTTCGGCGGCGCCGTCATGTCGGACGTGGCCTTGCCCGAGGGCTGCTTGGCGGGGGTCATGCGGGTCAACCTACCTGCGTGTCGAAGGGGTTGAGACCGTGGCCGGTGGGTGGCCCACCCCTGTCGGACCCACCTTCGCCCGTCGCCGGGCACCCGCGCCAGAAGTGAAGGTCGGGGACGGTTCTGTGACTGGATAGGGGACGGTTCTGTGAATGGATAGGGGACGGTTCTGTGACTGGATAGGGGACGGTTCTGTGACCGGTTGGAGAACCGTCCCCTGTGTGGTTGGAGAACCGTCCCCTGTGTGGTTGGAGAACCGTCCCCTGACCGGTTGGAGAACCGTCCCCTGTGTGGCCCGGTGCCCTCCACGGCGCGGGCCACCTATCGTTGACGCATGGCCATGACCTCACGCGCGCTGAGCGCCCTCGGTGTCGCTCTGTTGCTGAGCGGCTGCGCCACCGTTCCGCCCACGGCAACCAGCACGTCGCCGAGCGCCGTGATGTCGCCCACTGCTGCCTCGCCCAGCGCCGAGTCGGCGTCACCCTCGCCGAGCGACACCGATTCGCCGAGCTCGTCCGCCGGCACCAGCACCTCGCCCGCGGCTCCCGCAGTCTTGGTGCTGCGCCCCACCGGCATCGACTCGCTGAAGTTCGGGGCGGCCGAGAAAGACGTCGTGGCCGTCGTCGACGCCAAGGCCGGCAAGCCCGACGACTCGTACACGGGCAAGGTGTGCGAACTCGACGACGCCACTCCGTACGGCCGGCAACTGCTCTACGGGGGCGCTGCGTTGCTGTTTCAGAGCAAGGCCAAGGGCACCCAGTCGTCCCCTCGCACGCTGGCGAGTTGGGTGGTCAACCTCGACCAGCCGTTGCGTTCGGCCATGAAGCTCGAAGCCGGCTACCCCACCGAAACCACCTTCGCCAAGCTGAAGACCACGTTTCCCAAGGGCAAGCTCAGCAAGATCGCGCTCGGCGAATCGGCCGTCTGGATCTTCACCACTCCCTCGGGCCTGTGGTACCGCGGTGATGACAACAAGACGCCCACCGACGTCGGGGCCGGCAGCATGGGCACCTGCGAATAGATGACCGAGCACCTGCTGGCGGGGCGCTACCGCCTGGAGCACGAGATCGGCGCCGGAGGCATGGGCCGCGTGTGGCGCGCACGCGACGTTCGGCTCGATCGTGAGGTCGCGGTCAAGACCGTCGACCTCGCCGGGGTCACCGACCCCTCACTGGCCGGACGTTTTCAACGCGAGATCGTGCTCACCGCCCGGCTGACCAGCCCCTACACCGTCACCGTCTTCGACGGGGGTCTGGACGGCCGCACCGCCTACCTGGTCATGGAGCTGCTGCGCGGCGAGTCGCTGGCCGAGGCGATCAGCCGCCGCGGGCCCCTCAGCGTGGGCCGCGCCCTGGAAGTGGCCCGCGAGGTCACCCTGGGCTTGGCCGCTGCGCACGCGATCGGGCTGGTGCACCGCGACATCAAGCCGGCCAACGTGATGCTCACCGACGGCGGCCGGGTGAAGCTGCTCGACTTCGGCATCGCCCAGCTCACCGGCCAGGCCGACCCGCACCTCACCCAGCCGTCGATGACCATCGGCACCGCCGCGTACATGTCGCCCGAACAGGCGTCGGGCCTGCGTGTCGACTCGGCCACCGACCTGTACGCGCTGGGCTGCCTGATCACCACCATGCTGGCCGGACGCCCCCCGTTCGACGGTGACCAGCCGGTGGTGGTGGCCGCGCACCAGATCAACACCGCGCCGCCCCGGCTGGCCGACCTGCGACCCGGCGTACCCCCCGGGCTGGACGCGCTGGTCGCCCGTTTGTTGGCCAAGAACCCGGCGGAGCGACCCGACACCGCCACCACCCTGCGGGCTCTCGAACACCTGCAGGCCGACCCGTTCGCTCCCACCATGCCTGTGCCGGCACCCTCGCCGGCCATGGCACCACAGCCGCCGATGGGTCCGCCCGTCACCCGTCCCTACACCCAGCCGGCCCCGGTCGGCATCGCTGGGGGGCAGGGCCTGCCGGCGTCGGCAGCGGCGTCGCCCGCCGCCCGCTCGCTGGCAAACCTGCAGCAACCGGGCGGGTGGTGGATCGCCGGCGTACTGGTCAGCCTGATGGCCGCCATCGTGGTGGCGGGCGTGGCCGTCAATCTGGGCGGGCTGGCGATGACCAACCTGGGTAAGGCGTTTCCGTCGTCCAGCGCCTCGGCCAAGCCCAGCAACACGCCCAAACCCAGCACGACCAAACCAAGCGCCACGCCCTCGAAGACGAAGTCGGCCACGCCCGACCCGGGGGCGTCCGTGGCGCTGGCCGCCGCGCTGCAGGGGGTTCAGTTGGCCCTGAACGCCTTGCCCGACAGCGAGGCCAAGAGTGAGCTGCAAGAGCTGTGGAACACGACCAGCCAGAAGATCGCCTCCGGCTCGAACGCTGGGGCCGCGCTGGTGGCGTTCGAGTCTGCGGTCAAGGCGTCCGAGTTGCCAGGGTGGCAGCAGCAAGCAGTGCTGGCGGCCACGGGCATCGTGAAGTCGCAGCTCTGACGGTTCACGTCATAGCGGCGAGCGCCGGACGATCCACTCACGTCATTCCGGCGAACGCCGGAATCCCAATGCTGATTGGTGCTCGCTGTTACGGGTGAGATCCCGGCGTGCGCCGGGATGAAGAAGAACTGACACGTCGTTCCGACGAATGTCGGAATCCGGACCCTCACGACCTACGCGAGGTCGCCCAGTTTCTGCAGCAGCAGCGCCTCGGCCAGGCATGCCTTGTGGAAGTCGCCCAGATCGAGCGACTCGTCGATGCCGTGCGGCCTCGAATCGGGGTCGCAGACTGCCGTGACCAGCACAGTGGCGTCGGGAAACGCGTGCTGAAAGTCCGCAACCATCGGAATCGAGCCACCCTGGCCCATGAACACCGGCTCGACCCCCCACGCCTCCACGAAGGCGGCCCGGGCCGCGTCAGCAGCCGGCCCCTCGAACGGAATCGTGGTGCCCGAGCCGGTGGCGCCGTCCGTCACCTTGACGTGGGCGCCCCAGGGCGCGTGCCGCTGCAGGTGCTCCGACACCGCCGCCAATGCCGCCCTCGGGTCGGCGTCGGGAGCGATGCGCACGCTCACCTTCGCCCGCGCCGACGGCGCCAAGGTGTTCGACGCGTCCGCCACCGAGGTCGCATCGATGCCGAGCACCGTGGCGGTCGGCTTGGTCCAGAGGCGTCCGGCGATCGAGCCGCCACCCAGCAGCTGGACGCCCGGCAGCACGCCGGCCTCGGCCCGCAACCGGTCTTCGGGGTAGTCCAGGGCGGGGTCTGGCATGGCGCCCAGGCCCTCGATGGCGACGTTGCCCTGGTCGTCGTGCAGGGTGGCGAGCAGCCGGCACAGGGTGGTGAGCGCGTCGGGCACCGGGCCGCCGAACTGGCCCGAATGCAGCGCGTGGTCGAGGGTCGACACGTCGACGACGCAGTCGACCAGCCCCCGCAGCGTGTCGGTGAAGGCCGGCTCGCCGACCTGCCAGTTGCCCGAGTCGGCGATCACGTACACGTCGGCGGCGAGTTCGTCGCGGTGTCGAGCGATGACCTCGGCCAGCGACGGTGAACCGACCTCTTCTTCGCCCTCGACGAACACCACCACGCCCACGGGCGGACGGCCGCCGAAGGCCCGAAGCGCGGTGAGGTGCACCAGCACACCGGCCTTGTCGTCGCCCACCCCGCGGGCGAAGAGGCGTCCATTGGCCTCGCGAACAGCGAACGGGTTCTCGCTGGTCCACAGCGTGACGTCGCCGGTGGGCTGGACGTCATGGTGCGCGTAGAGGCAGATGGTTGGAGCGCCCGGCGGCCCGGGGAAGCGTGCGATCACGGCCGGCTGCCCGCCTTCGCTGACGATGCGGGCGTCGGCGCAGCCCAGCGCGGTCAACTGGTTGTGCACCCAGCGGGCCGAGCGCTGCACGTCCTGGGCGTGGTCGGGTGAGGCGCTCACCGAGGGTATGGCGACGAACTCGGCCAGATCGTCCAAAGCGGCGGGAAGAGCGGTCTCAACGGCATCGGCGAGGCTCATGACGGCAGCCTAACCGTGCCCCGAGCCGACCCCAAGAGAGCCCCGAGACGCTTGAACGACGGCGGCCGAGCAGTCAGGCTGGTTGCGACGTACCCGATCGTTTTTCGCCCCTGGTTAGGAGCACCAGCCATGTCCAGCAACACCCGCACCACCCCCGAGAAAGTGGGCCGCATCGCCGCCAAGGTGGCCAGCGAAGCCGCGTACGTGATCACCGGCATGGCCGACGTGGTCGCCGGCACGGTTCGCGACGTGGTGAATCAGAGCCGCGCCGGCTACTCCGAGCGCAAGGCCTCCGGCGGCAGCCCGGTCAAGGACTACGCCAAGCAGGTGCCGGGGCAGGTCAAGGGCATGGTCGGCGAAGTGAAAGAGGCCTACGAGAGCCTGTCGGCCCGCGGCCGGGTGGTCTTCAAAGAGGGCTTCGCCAAGACCGCCCACCGCGACATCACGCCCCCCGTCGAGCAGTCGACTGACTACGAGCAGCCGCCGACGTCATGATGGCGACAGTTGGGGACGGTTCCCAACTCGCGCCAGAGTCGGTGTGACGGGAGGTCGCAGGGCTCGATCCTGCTGGTCGCACTGGTCACGATTGCCTATTGGCTAGGCAGTTCGATCGGCGGCGATGATCCGCTGCGCTGGCTCAGGGCGCTCCGTCGCATCGGCCTTTGGTGTTCGCCATCCGCCCAGGTGGCGCGAGTTCGGAACCGTCCCCAACTCGCGCCACCTGCTTTGATTGACCCATGACGATTTCCGAAGTCTCGGTGGCCGAGTTGGCCGACGATGCCGTGCTACTCGACGTGCGGGAGCCGGACGAGTTCGCCGCCGGGCATGCCGTCGGCGCGGTCAACATTCCGCTCGACCTGCTGCCGGTGCTGCTGCACGACCTGCCGACGACGGACGGCCCGCTACCCGTGATCTGCAAGAGCGGCGGACGTTCCGCGCGCGCAGCCGCCTACCTGCAAGAGCGTGGCTACCAGGTCGTCAACGTGGCCGGTGGCACCACCGCCTGGGCCGCGGCGCACAAGCCGATGGACAGCGCATCGGGCAAACCTTTCGTCGCCTGACCCTCCGCATCGTTGGTCGAGCCTGTCGAGACCTTCTGAGGCTGCCGGCACGTCGACCAGGTGAACCGATGACCACCCAGGTCCCGACACGCTCGTCCACCTGGGTGTGGACGAGCTCGACCCGCTAGCAGGTGCGGTTCAGGTCGGGCACGATCAGCGGTGTCCAGGTCACGGGGTCGTCGATCACCCGGCAGGGCAGGTCGAAGATGCGCTCCACCATCGGCGCGGTGAGCACCTCATGCGGCGTACCGGTCGTCACGATCGCGCCGTCCCGCATCGCCACCACCCGGCTGGCGTAGCGGGCGGCCTGGTTGACGTCGTGCAGCACCGCCACCACGGTGCGTCCCTTGTTGCGGTTCAGCTCGGCCTGCAGTTCGAGCACCTCGAGTTGGTGAGCGATGTCGAGAAACGTGGTCGGCTCGTCGAGCAGCATCAGCGGCGTCTGCTGGGCAAGCACCATGGCACCCACACGCGCTGCCGCTGACCACCCGACAGCTCGTCGACCAACCGATCGGCCAGATCTGCGATGCCGGTGATGGCGATCGCCTCATTGACCGCCTGCTCGTCGTCGCGCGACCACTGCCGAATCGCCGACTGGTAGGGGAATCCCACACCCCGCCAGATCGGTGACCGTGATGCCGTCAGGGGCGATCGAGCTCTGCGGCAGCAGGCCCAATCGGCGAGCCACGTGCCGCGACGGGTACGACGCGATGGCGCGGCCGTCGAGCACCACCTGGCCGGCGGACGGAGTCAGCAATCGGCTGAGCACCCGCAGCAGGGTGGACTTGCCGCACGCGTTCGGGCCGACGATGGCCGTGATCAACACCGGGGCGCCGACGAAGGCGGTCACCCGGCCGGCCTGCAGCTCGTCCGGACGCACCACCACCCCGGCCCAGCACGTCGGCACCGAGCAGCAGCGTCGGCCCGATCAGCAGGCTGAGCCCGATGATCCAGCGCTGGTCGGGGCCGCAGATCCAGCGGGCCACGTGCGGCACCATCAGACCGACGAACCAGGCGGGCCCCACGGCGGCGGTGGCCGCACCGCACAGCAGGGTGACAGCGACGATCACCAGAATGCGGGTGCGCCGGGCGTCCGCGCCGAGGGCGGTGGCCAGGTCGTCACCCAACGCGACAGCGTTCAATCCGCGGGGCCGCCGCGAACGACAGACCCAGGCCGAGCAGCACGAAACCGGTGACCGGCAGCACGATGTCCCAGCCCCGATCGGCCAGCGAGCCGGCTTCCCAGGCCCTCAGTGTCATGAAGGTCTGCGCGTTCAGAATCGACAGCGTCGTGGTGAGGCCCGACAGCCTGCCAGGGTGAGGGTCAGCGGGCTTGCGCCGCGCCGTCCAGAACCCAGGGCGTAGACGGCAAGGGTGGCCAGCACGGCGCCCAGGAACGAGAACCAGATGTAGCCGAACAGGCTGGTGATCGGCAGAAACACCACCGCGACCGTCATGGCGAAGCTCGCTCCGTCGCTGACGCCGAGCAGGCCAGGGTCTGCCAGCGGGTTAGGGGTCAGCGCCTGCATCAGCGCGCCGGCCACGCCCAGCGCGGCGCCCGCCACGATCGCCAGCGCCGTGCGCGGAATGCGCTGTTCGACCACGATCACGTGCTCGGGTCGAAGCGGGTCAGGGCCGTCCACACCGCGTTGAGCGGCACGGGGTTGGCACCCACCGCGATGCCGAGCACCACCAACCCGGCGAGCAGCACGACCAGGCAGACGACACCGACCCGCCGACGGGCGCGGGCAACGGGTGGGGCCGCTCGTCCCGCCGCCTCGATCGCCGCCGGAGGGGTCAGGGTATCGTTCGACACCGGTTGTGCCGATCAAAGGCCGAGCGCGGTGAGGCGCTCGTCGTACTCGTCCTGAATCTCGTCCTCGTCGCGGCTGTCGTCGTCCCACATGTCTTCGAGTTCGGCGCGGGTGGCCTCGTCGAGGGCGTCGTACCGCTCCTGCCACGACTCGGCGGCGTCGGTCCAGTAGCCGATCACCTTGAACCGGTCGGGCGGCAGCTTCAGCTCGCGCCGCAGATGCCGCCGGACGGCCCGCAGTGCGGCGGTCTCACCGGCCACCCAGACGTACCCCGTGCCGTCCGGACGGGGCAGGGTCCGGACGATCTCTTCGAGCCGGCTCGATGCACTTCCGTTGCCGCCGTGCACCCAACTGATCGTGGTGGTGGCGCGCTGCGGCAGGACGATGTGATCCTCGGGCCCCGGCACCTCGACGACCACTCGGGTGCGCACCCCCTCAGGGGTCTGCTCGAGCAGCCGGGCCAGTGCCGGCAGGCCGGCCAGGTCGGCCACCAGCACCTGCCAGGCGAGATCGGCGGGCGGGTCGTAGAGGCCGGTCGGGCTGTTCAGCCTCACCAGGTCACCGGGGATCGCTCTGCGGGCCCAGGTGGTCGCCACCCCGTGCCCGTGCACGACGAAGTCGACGGTCACCTGGCCGCGGTCGGCGTCGAACCGGCGAACCGTGTAGGTGCGCAGCAGGTCCAGGTCGATCGAGCCGTAGTCGAGGGCGCCGTCGGTGATGGTGGGCAGCACCGGCTCTTCGGTGCCCTCGGCCGGAAACAGCAGCCGGATGTACTCATCGCCCACGCCGGTGGTGCAGTACCCGGCCAGCCCTTGCCCGCCCAGCACCACGCGGCGCAGGGTGGGGGAGAGGTCTTCGGTGGCCACGACCTCGGCGGTGTAGACGGCCATCGGCACGGTGATGCGGCCGCTCATGAGGTGAACGATTTCTGCACCACGTCCAAGAAGGCCATGGCGGCGCTGGGTGAGCCGTAGGTCATCTCCATCTCGTCGGGCACGATGTGGTCGTCGGCCACGAACGGCAAGGCGGTCCACAGCTTGTTCTTGCCGAGGGTGTCCTTGGTGGTTTGGAACTCCTTCTGGCCGCTGTCGCCGGCACCGACGGTCATGAACGCGTAGGTGATCGGCTTGAGTTTGCCCAGGTTCTCGCCGCTCAGCTCGATGCCGTCGCCGTTCTTCTCTTTGGCGGGGGCGAAGATGGTCAGGCCCAGTTCTTCGAAGGTCTGGCATTCCAGGCCGGTGTAGCACGACGAGTTGACCTTGCCGTCCCAGGAGCTGACGGGTGCCACCACGGCGTTCGTCGCCTTGTCGCCGATGGCGGCCTTCACCTCGGCGACCTTGGCCTGGTACTTGGCGTACCACGCGTCGTACTGCGCTGTGCGGCCGAGCGCGTCGGCCGTTTCTTTGACGTGTTCGCGCCAGTTGCGGCCGTCGAAGGCGTTGACGGTGTAGGTGGCGCCGATCTCTTTGAGCCGCTCGTCGGTCTTCTTGCCGTAGCCGAGTCCGTTGAGAATGAAATCGGGTTGGGCGGCGAGGATCTTCTCGTAGTTGAAGTCGGGGTAGTTGGCGAAGGGCGTCACGCCGGCCAGTTCGGCCTGAGGAGAGTAGCTCGGAAACGTGGTGTAGTCGCTGTTGCCGCGAATCGGTTGGCTCTTGGCAAACGGGTACCCCAGCGTGATCAGAATGTCGACGTCCGTGGTGTACATGCCCAGCGCGGCCTGCGGATCGGTGGGCAGCTCGACCTCGCCGAATTCGGCTTTGACGGTCATCGTGGCCGCGGGGGCGGGGCGGACGACGCCGATCCCGCAGCTGGGGCGGGCGACGCGGCACCGGTGGTGGTGCAGGCGGCCGCCAGCGGCAACAGCACGACACCGGCCAGGAACTTACGAACGGCGAACAAGACGAACTCCTTCGAGAATTTAGGTCAGGCCAGCCTAACCTTATTCGGCCGCGCTCCGTTGGCCAGTCCACGTCCTGCATTGACGGCTGCTGGGCAGCCGGGGACGGTTCTCTCGAGTGAGGGGACGGTTCTCTTGCCACTCGGGGGACGGTTCTCTTGCCACTCGGGGGACGGTTCCTGAAGCCGTCGGAGAACCGTCCCCTGACCGGTTGGAGAACCGTCCCCTGACCGGTTGGAGAACCGTCCCCTGACCGGTTGGAGAACCGTCCCCTGACCGGTTGGAGAACCGTCCCCTGACCGGTTGGAGAACCGTCCCCAGCTCGCCTCGGTTTCGCCACGAATCGACGAAAGTCCTTGTCGCTGGGATCCGTCGCCGACGGCACCCGGCTGGACGGCCCGTGCCACGTTGCGATCGGCGAACAAACGTGCAACAGCCGATCGAACCCGCGGGTGCCGCTGCAACGATGAATTCCGTGACGATTCGACAGACCTCGGTGCACACGTTCGGCGACGACGCGGTGCTGCTGGACGTGCGCGAACCCAACGAGTGGGTGGGGGGGCACGCTCCCAACGCGGTGCACATTCCGCTGGGGCTGTTGCCCACCCGACTGGCCGACCTGCCTGCGGTCGACGGTGCGCTGCCAGTGGTCTGTCGCTCAGGCGTCCGTTCGGCGCGGGCGGTGGTTTACCTGGGCACTCAGGGCGTCGAGGCCACCAACGTGGCGGGCGGCATGCAGGCGTGGGAGGAGGCGGGCAAGGCGCTGGTGGCCGATTCGGGTCACCCAACCGTGGTGTAGCGATTTCTTGCGCGGATGACTTCCACAGTGAGCACCGCACGGGTGCCGAATGTGGATCACTGTCCGAAGCCGGGCAAGATTGGCTCCATGACGCTCGATGCCGACAACCCGTTCGCCGGCCCGTCCACGCTGCCCTATCAGCTCATCGACTGGGCGCAGGTGCGGGCCGAGCACTACCTGCCCGCCGTGCGCGCGGGCATGGCCGAGATGCTCACCGCGCTGCAGGCCATCGCCGACGACCATGAACCGCCGACCGTGGCCAACGTGATCGACGCGTGGGAGGCGTCGCGCCAGTTGCTCGATCGTGCCCTGCTGGCGTTTGAGTCCGTTCAGCCGGCAGACACCACGCCCGAGCTCGACGACATCGACGCCGCGATGGCACCCGAACTGGCCCGGTTCGACGATGCCGTGCACCAGAACCGCCCGCTCTACGACCGCGTGAGGGCCCTGGCGACACGCGTCGAGGCAGGCGAGGTGCAGCTCGAACCAGCGGCCGCGTATTGGCTCGACCAGCGGCTGCGGGCGTTCGAGCGCGCCGGCGTCGGGCTGCCCGAGGCCGACCAGGCCAGGCTGCGTGAACTCAACGCGACGCTGGCCGAGCTTCAGTCGGCGTTCGGACGGCGCGCCCTGGCCGGCGGCAACGCCGCCGCCGTGCACGTCACCGACGAGGCAGAACTCGACGGCCTCTCGGACGCCACCCGCGCCGGCGCCCGCGCGGCGGCCGAAACTCGGCGCCTTGACGGCTGGTTGCTCGAGCTCGACGCCTGTACCCCGCAGGACGTGCTGACCGAGGCCGCCGATCGCGGGTTGCGCCGGCGCGTGCATGAAGCCGCGGTCGAGCGCGGCTGGTCGGGCGAGTTCGACACGCGCCAACTGGTGGTCGACATCGCTCGCGCCCGCGCCGAGCGGTCGGTGTTGCTCGGCTACCCGAGCCATTCCGCGTACGTGGCGGCGGAGGGTTGCGCGAAGACGTCCCAGGCGGTGCACGACATGCTGAACCGGCTCGCTCCGGCCGCGGTGCGCAACGCTCGTGCCGAGGCGGACGACCTGCAGCCGCTGCAGACCGAGCCGCTCGAACCCTGGGACTGGCAGTTTCGCGCCGAGCAGTTGAAAGGACAGCGCTATCACTTCGACACCGCGCTGCTTCGGCCCTACCTCGAACTGGAGCGGGTGCTGCACGAGGGGGTGTTCGCCGCAGCCACGGGCTTGTTCGGCATCACCTTCGTCGAGCGTGACGACCTGGCCGGCTACAACGACGAGGTGCGCATCTTCGAGGTGCGCGACGCCGACGGCACCGGGTTGGGGCTGTTTCTGGCCGACTTCTACACCCGAGCCGGCAAGCAGGGCGGCGCGTGGATGAACAATCTGGTCGACCAGAGCCACCTGCTGGCCCGTCGGCCGGTGGTGACGAACAACCTCAACATCGTGAAGCCGCCCGCCGGGCAGCCCACGCTGCTCACCTGGGGCGAGGTGAACACGCTCTTTCACGAGTTCGGCCACGCTCTGCACGGCCTGCTGTCGAGCACCCGCTACGCGTCGCAGTCGGGCGCCAACACTCCGCGCGACTTCGTCGAGTTTCCGTCACAGGTCAACGAGATGTGGTCACTCGACCCCGACCTGCTGCGCCGCTACGCAGTGCACCACGTCACCGGCGAGCCGATTCCCGACGAATGGGTGAGTGACCTCAAGGCCGCCGAGTTGTTCGACCAGGGTTTCGCCACCACCGAACTGCTGGCCGCTTCGATTCTCGACCAGGCCTGGCATTCGACCCCGCTCGATGACCTGCCCACCGACGCCGACGGCGTGCTCGATTTCGAGCAGCGGGCGTTGGCCGCGGCGGGCGTCGACTTCGAACTCGTTCCTTCCCGCTACCGTTCCACGTACTTTCGGCACATCTTCGAGAACGGCTACGCCGCCGGCTACTACAGCTACATCTGGTCGGAGGTGTTGGACGCCGACACGGCCGCCTGGTTTCGCGCCAACGGGGGTCTGACCAGGGCGAACGGTCAGCGTTACCGCGAGAAGCTGCTGGCCCCGGGCGGCTCGGTCGAGGCGATGGACACCTACCGCGACTTCCGCGGGCAAGACCCCGACATCGCGCACCTGCTGGAGCGCCGGGGTTTGGACGCCTGAGCGTTGGTCGAGCTCGTCGAGACCGCTCTGGTTAGGGGTTTCGACAGGTTCAACGACTGGGAAGGCATGTTGATCAGCGCTTCCCTAAGCGAGCCAACGGGTGCCGGCATCAGTGTTGAGTGCCGGGACAGGTGAATGCTGCCGGGTCACAACGCGGCAGCAGTGATCTGCGGCAGCACCTGTGACCGCTGCCGGCACCCGTTTGTCTTCGTGTCAGCCTCAAACCGCTGGCTACGGTTGATCGCGTGCTGCGTGACATCTGGGTGCGGGCGACCACCGTGCAACAGCCCCTGCCGACCACCTCGGTGGCGCTCGTCGGACTGATCGCGCTGGCGGTGGTCTGGTCGCCACCGGGGTACCGGCTGGTGCGGCACGTGATCACCCTGGTGCACGAGGCGGGTCACGCCCTGGTGGCCAAGCTCTCCGGACGGAAGCTGCGCGGCATCCAACTGCACAAGGACACGTCGGGGCTGACGCTCAGCAAGGGCCGTCCGTCTGGGCCCGGCATGGTCGCGACGTTGGCCGCCGGCTACCCGGCCCCCTCGGTGCTGGGCCTGCTGGGGGCGGTGGTGCTGGGGCAGGGGTATGCCGCCGGGCTCTTGTGGACGATGGTGCTCGCCTGCGTCGTGGTGCTGCTGCTGATTCGCAACCTGTACGGGCTGTGGGTGGTGCTTGCGACGGGAGTGGCTGTGGCGGCTTTGTCGTGGTGGGCATCGGCGGCGGTGCTGGTGTGGGTGGCGACGGCGCTGGTGTGGGCGATGCTGCTCGCGGCGCCCCGCTCGGTGGTCGAACTGCAGGTGCAGCGGCGACGCGGTCAGGGTCGCGGCTCGGACGTCGACCAGTTGGCTCGGCTCACACGGGTTCCGGCGGCGTTGTGGGTAGGAGTCTTCTTCGTGCTCGGGCTGGCTGCCCTGGTTGGTGGAGGCTGGCTGCTGCTCGCGCCCTGACCTGTGCGTGTGCGACCGCCGACACGGTCATCCAGACGGATGACCGCCTCGTCATCCCGACGATGCCCGCACCCATCACCCCGACGAAAGTCGGGATCTCGGGCTGGTCGGTCGTCGCTTGAGATCCCGGCGTCCGCCGGGATGACGGGGTTGGAACGGGCCTCCCTGGGTTGCGAGAACGCCATGGAAGGCTCGGCACGCTCGACGAGCGTTCAGCCTTGGGTCCGGGAGGCCAGTCGATCGCTCATGATCTGCTTGAGCACGTCGGCGTCCGCCGGAATGTCGGTGACGTGCCGGGGCAGGCTCTCGATGCCCTCGAACGCCGCCGGACGCTGCGGCTCGCGGCCCAGCGCCTCGACGATGGTGGCCGAGAACTTCACCGGCAGGGCCGTCTCGGTCACCACGATCGCGCCGTCGATCGAGCCGCGCAGGTCATGGGCCACCTTCACCGCATCTGCAGTGTGCGGGTCGATGACCACCCCGTCCGCCCCCTCGACCGCGCGAATCGTGGCCAACCGGTCGGCGTGCGTCGAGGTGCCCGACATGAACCCGTAGCGCTCGCGCAGGGTGGCGAACTCGGGTGTGCCGCTGAGGTCGATCACGCCGGTCGCCCGCAGACCCGGCCCGAACAGCTCAGCGACCCGAACTCCGTCGCGGCCGAGCAGGTCGTAGACGAAGCGCTCGAAGTTGCTGGCCTTGCTGATGTCCATCGAGGGGCTGGACGTCTCTTCGGCCCCCGATCGAACCCGGTAGACGCCGGTGCGAAAGAACTCGTCGAGCACGTTGTTCTCGTTGGTGGCGAGAATCAGGGCGTCGATCGGCACCCCCATCTGCCGGGTCACGTGGGCGGCGCAGATGTTGCCGAAGTTGCCGGTGGGTACGGCGAACGACACCTTCGGGAGCGGTTGACCGGCGGTGCGGGCAGCGTGCGTGACCCGCAGGTAGGCGACCACGTAGTAGATCACCTGGGCGACCACGCGGCCCCAGTTGATCGAGTTGACCGCGCCGATGCGGTGCGCGGCCTTGAACGGCGCGTCCCCCAGCACGGCCTTGACCAGGTCCTGGCAGTCGTCGAAGGTGCCGGCGACGGCCAGGTTGACGATGTGCGGGTCGTCCAGGCTGAACATCTGTGCCTGCTGAAACGGGCTCATGCGGCCCTGCGGCGACAGCATGAACACGGTGATGCCGTGGCGACCGCGCATGGCGTATTCGGCGGCCGAGCCGGTGTCGCCCGAGGTGGCGCCCAGAATGGTGAGCACCTGGCCGCGGCGGCCAAGTTCGTACTCGAAGAGCTGGCCGAGTAACTGCATGGCCATGTCTTTGAAGGCGGCGGTCGGGCCTTCGGACAGATGGGCCAGCCACACATCGTCCGACAACTCGGTGACCGGCACGACCGGGTCGCCGAAGACGTCGGCGGCGTAGGCGCGCTCACAGATCGCCCGCAGATCGGCGGCCGGAACGTCGTCCACGAACAGGCTGAGCACCTCGAAGGCCACCGCCGCGTACCCCTGGTCGTGCAGCAGGGCGTCCCAGTGGGCCAGGGTTTCGGCGCTGACCTGCGGGTAACTCTCCGGCAGGTAGAGGCCGCCGTCGGGTGCCAGACCCTCGAGCAGAATGTCGCAGAACGGCAGTCCGGGCACCTGGGCACTGCGGGTCGACACGTAACGCACCCGCCGAGCCTACCGAAGCGTGACTGTGGGGACGCAGCCGCCAACGTCGCTGCCTTCGTGACACTTCGCTGCCCGCGCGCAGGCAGTGACGTGTCACAAAGGCAGTTACGTGACCTGGCGCCGGAGGGGTCTCGACAAGCTCGACCAGCGAACCGACACCACGGCGGGGTCTCGGCAAGCTCGACCGGCGAACCGACACCACGGCGGGGTCTCGGCAAGCTCGACCGGCGAACCGACACCACGGCGGGGTCTCGGCAAGCTCGACCGGCGGATCGTCATCCCGGCGGACGCAGGGATCTCAATCGCAGGATCGGCCAGACAGGTTGAGTTCCCATCAGCCGCCGTCCGGCAGAGATCCCGGCCTTCGCCGGGATGAAGGAAGGCCTTGGGATGACAGCGGTACCGGGGCCGGCTGCTACCTACGTACCAACCCCGTCTCGTACGCCAACAGCACCAGCCCCACCCGGTCACGGATGTGCAGCTTGGCGAGCAGCCGTCCGATGTGGGTCTTCACCGTGCCCTCGGCCATGTAGAGCGTGGTCGCGATCTCAGCGTTGGTCGCCCCGGCCGCGATCTCGATGAGCACCTCGCGCTCGCGGTCGGTGAGCACGTCGAGCCGGTGATCGACCCCGGGCGAGGCGGGCAGGGTGGGTACCACGTGGTCGAGCAGCCTCCGGGTGGCCGACGGCGCCATCACCGCCTCGCCCGCGGCCACGGTGCGAATGGCGTTGAGCAGGTCGGCGGGCCGCGCGTCTTTGAGCAGAAAGCCCGACGCCCCCGCCTTGAGCGCCGCGAACACGTACTCGTCGAGGTCGAACGTGGTGAGCACCAGCACCCGGGTCGGCAGGCCCGACTGCACGATCAGCCGGGTGGCCTCGACGCCGTCCATCACGGGCATGCGAATGTCCATCAGCACCACGTCGACCGGCTGCGCCGACAGTGCCCGCAGGGTCGCCGCCCCGTCGGACGCCTCGCCGACCACCACTAGGTCGTCTTCTGACTCGATCAGCATGCGAAAGCCGCTGCGCACCAGCGCCTGGTCGTCGGCCAGAAAGACCCTGATCGCTGGGCTCATCGATGCACTCCCCTGTCGATGGTGGTGGTGGCGCGGTGGTGAACGGGCAGGACGGCACGCACCACGAAGCCGCCCAGGGCCAACGGGTGCGCTTCGAGGCGTCCGTCCATCGAGGTGACCCGCTCGGCCATGCCGCGCAGGCCGTGCCCCGGCGTGGTGGTCACCTGGGTGGGGCCGGGGCCGTTGTCGACGATCTCGACCATGATCTCGGTGGGGTGGTACGCAAGGGTGACCACGGCGGTGGCGGTGGGGCCGGCGTGCTTGAGAAAGTTCGTGAGCGCCTCTTGCACCACCCGGTAGATGGTGAGTTCGAGGGCGGGCGAGACCCGGGGCGGCTGCCCGTGCACCACCAGCGTGGCCCGGTCGGACGCCCGGTGCACCAGTTCGCCGATGTCGGCCAGTGAAGGCGCGGGTTCCCAGTCGGCGCCGCGGCGTTCGGGTTCGCTGCGCAGCACCCCGACGATGCGGCGCATCTCGCTGAGCGCCTCGCGTCCGGTGTCGGCGATGGTGTCGAGGGCGTTCACCGCCGCCTCCGGTCTCTTGGCGGCCACGGCCCGTCCGCCCTCGGCCTGCACGATCATCACCGACAGCGAGTGGGCCACGATGTCGTGCAGTTCGCGGGCGATGGTGGCCCGGGCCCGCGACTCGGCCAGCCGCGCCTGCTGCTCGCGCTCGGCGAGCAACAGTTGGTACCGCTCTTCGGCGGCGGCGATGCGGTCGGCGTGCGCCACGGACGACTCGCGCACGCGGCGTCCGATCGCATACGGGGTGACGATCAGGCCCAGGCACACGAAGCTGGCCAGCACGAACAGCACGATGCCGCGGGCGCTGATCGTGAAGCCCTGGGTGGCGGTCGCCCAGCGCAGAGGGCCGATGATCGAGGCGAACCCGCCGATGGCCACCACCGAGCGGGCCGCGACACCGGGCACCCAGCGCGCCACCGAGTAGGCCACGATCGGCAACACCACCAGGGTGGCGGTGAAGGTGTTGACCACGATCACCTGCACGATGCCCGCGAACGTGCAGCCGGCCAGCATCAACAACGGCGAATGCCGGCGCAGCACCAGCGGCAGCACCATCAGCGACAGGGTGACCATCAGCAGCATGCGGGGGGTGGTGTTCCAGGCCGAGTAGCTGGCGTAGGGCAGCACGGTGACCAGAAACATCGCCAGGGCGAGCATGCCGTCGAGCACCCAGTCGTGCCGGGTGGCACCGGGTGGAAACAGCAGCTCGCGGGTGTTCATCGCACTAAGCGTAGGCGTCACGGTGGGGGTCGGTTGCCCGCACAACCTAGCCTGGGGGTCATGCGTAGCCGGAGCGACCGTCTGGTGGCCGTTGCCACCCTCGGCGCGTTCGTGGTGGTGGCCGGGGTGCTCGGCCTGGTTTCGCTCTACCTGGGGGCCGTTACGCAGGCGATGTCGGGCCTGCAGCGCACCACTCCGCTGCCCGACTACAGCGGACGTCCCTCGCCGCAGCACGCCGACGGGCCCGCCGCGACCCGGTTTCTGGTGCTGGTCAGCGACGACGACGGACGGCTGGCGAGCGCCTATCTGGCGCAACTGTCGTCGGCCAGCGACGCGCTGCACCTGGTGGGGTTGCCGGCCAATCTGCTGGTTGCCGACGCCCAGGGCAAGGACTCGACGTTGGCGGCGCGCTTCGGTGCCGGGCCGATGAGTGCGGTGCGTGCGGTCGAAACCCTGATGGGGCTGCGCATCGACCATATGGTGCAGATCGACCTCGACGGCTTCACCGCGATCGTGGACGTGCTCGGCGGGGTCGGTGTCGACAACCGGGTCGAGACGGCCGCGAACGGCTGGCACTTTCCGGCAGGAGCGTTACGGCTCACCGGCGCGTCGGCAACGGCGTACCTGACGTCGTCCAAGCATTCGATGACCACGCTGGAGCGCACCCAGGCGGTGTTCGTCGAGATCGTCCAGGGCTTGATCGGGGGCGACACCCTGACCAACCCGGCCAAGGTCGAGAACATCGGCGACGTGCTCAACTCGTGTGTCACCGTTGACGCAGGGCTCACCGCTGGTGAGATTCGGCGATTGGCCCTCGACATGCAGTTGTCGGCCGACGCGGTGACGGCGGCCCCGCTGCCTTTGGCGGGGGTCAGCACATGGGGCGGCGGCGAGGTGATCGTGCCCGATCAGAACCTGATGCGGGGGCTGGCCAACGCGCTGCGGGCGGAGCAACCTCGGGTGTGGGTGGCCAAGCAGGCCGATCCGTGGGCGCCGTTGGCGCAGTTGCCGCCGCGCTGACGCGAGCAGCTGATCAGGCACTCCAGTGCCGCTCACCAACGACGTTGCTCGCAAGCGCTCGTTGCTCGTGTTCGTACGCGAGCAACGTCACCAACCGCGAGCAATGTCGGGAAACCGGCGGCGTCAGCAAGAATCGCTAGACTCCGCGCCATGAAACCCCTGATCGGCGTGCTGTTGCTGGTGGTGGCGCTGGTCGTCGTGACGAAACCCCGCCGGCGCCGACGTGCGCGCGTCGCGGGCGTCTGGGCTGCAGAAACCGATCAGCTGTGACGTCGGCGGCGACCGCTCCAGCCTTCGATGTGCTGGTGGCCGGCATGGTGTTTCTCGACGTCGTGTTCACCGAGTTGCCGAACCCGCCGGCCCCGGGCACCGAGGTCTGGGCCGCCGGCATGGGTTCGTCGCCCGGCGGCATCGCAAACTTGGCAGTGGCGCTGTCGCGGCTCGGTCTGCACACCGGGCTGATCGCCGGGTTCGGTGACGACGGCTACGGGCAGTGGTGCCGGCAGGTGCTCACCGATCAAGAGGGTATCGACACCTCGATGTCGCCCACGTTCGACGGCTGGCACACCCCGGTGACCGTCTCGATGGCCTACGCGGGTGATCGGGCGATGGTCACCCACGGCCACGAGGCGCCCGTGCCCACCTCTGGCCTGTTGGAGCAGGGGGCATCCGCCCGGGCGGTGATCGCCGAACTCGATGGCGACCCCTGGTGGCAATCGTTGCGGGCCGACGGCGCTCTGGTGTTCGCCGACGTCGGCTGGGACGGCACCGGCGCCTGGGACCCCTGCATGCTCGACCGGCTGGCGGGGTGTCATTGCTTCATGCCCAACGATCGCGAAGCCATGGCGTACACCCGCACGTCAACACCCGAGGAGGCGCTCGAACGGCTGGCCGATCTGGCGCCCTGCGCGGTGGTGACGCTGGGTGCCGACGGGGCGATCGCCACCGACGGCAGCACGGGTGAGTGGGCGCGGGTGCCGGCCTTGCCCGTGCGGGCGATCGACCCGACGGGTGCGGGCGACTGCTTCGGTGCGGCGCTGGTGGCCGGTACCCTCGCGGGCTGGCCCTTGCAGCAGCGGCTGCGGTTCGCTGCGCTGACGGCGGGCCTGGCGGTGCAGCAGTTCGGCGGTGCGCTGGCCACACCGGGCTGGGGTGACGTGGCCGACTGGTGGTCGCTGCAGAAGCTGCGGGCCGCGCAGGGCGACCCGCAGGCCCACCAACACCTCGACGACTACGGGTTTCTCACCGACGTGATACCGGCCGGCGAGCCGGCCAGGGTGCGCCGAGCCGAGGCGACCATCGCCAAGTTCGCCCACCTGCCCAGAGGTCGCGAAACCGCTGGTTGAGCTGGTCGCCGGTTGAGCTTGTTGCTGGTTGAGCTTGTCGAAACCCCTGGTCACAGCGCTCTCGACAAGCTCGACCAACGGTGCCGCGATACTGCGGCCTCTAGAGCCGGTCGACGTATTGCTTCGCCTCGGCCAGCCCCCAACCGGTGTATTCGCGCACCCGCTTGATCGCTTCGATCTTTCGGTCGCGTCCGACCAGCGCGCGAACCTCGGGCAGCCAGACCGGGTCGTCGCTGACCGACTGCGGTTGCCAGGTCGGCTGCACGAAGCCGTCCGGCTCGCCGTTCGGTTCGAGTTGCTGCCGCTGCACGAGCTGCCAGAGCTGCGCCACCTGGTCTTCGAGCTGTTGAACCCGCAGTTCGAGCTGATGATCATCGTTGGAGAACAGACCCATGGCCCAGCAGACTAAACGTCAGGGGTCTCCATGTGGGGTTGCGCCGGGAGATTCCGGCGGTCGCCGGAATGACGAGAGTGGCGGTCAACCGTCATCCCGGTGGAAGACGGGATCTCTGTCGGTGAAGCGTCGGCCGGGTGCGGTCCGCAAGTCGGCCCGATGGTGGAGACGAAGGGACTCGAACCCTCAACCTCGACCTTGCAAAGGTCTTGCGCTGCCAGTTGCGCCACGTCCCCGAGGTTTGAACCCGGACGATCTTAGCCCGTCCGCCTTCGACCCGCCGAACCCAGCAGTGGACCGAGGTCTCGGGGCTGCCCGAGTACAACAATCGACCCCACCCACGGCGTCCAACTACCCTGGTTGCCATGTGGTCCAAGCGCGAGGTGATCGACTACGCGTTGCAACGCCGAAACACCCTGCAGGCGCTGCGGCGTTCGCCGCGTACCCTGTCGCGCTCGGACGCCTGTGACGCAGACCCCATGCTGATCCGTGCCGCCCTGCACCACGGAGAGGTCGCCGACCAGCGCTGCCCGATCTGCGACAGCCTGATGGTGAACCTCAACTACGTGTTCGGTGAGCAACTCGGCCAGTACTCGGGGCGCATCAAGTCCACCCAAGAGTTGGACGAGATGCAGAGCGAGTTCGGCGAGTTCACGGTGCGCGTGGTCGAGGTGTGCACCGACTGCGGCTGGAACCACATGACCAGTTCGTTTCTGCTGGGTGACGGCGTGAAGCGTCGTCCGCCCCGCCGCCAAAAAACCGTCGAGGACATCTATGGCTGACGCCAGACGCTCACCCAAGAACACCAAGAAGACCACGAAGAAGAGCGGCTGGCGCCGGTTCTTCACCTGGTTCGGCATCACCGTGCTGGTGCTCATGCTGGCCGGCGCCGGGGTGCTCGGGTTCGCCTACGCCACGGTGAAGCTGCCCGACCCCAACGCCGACTTTCAAACCAACACCTCGTTCGTCTACTTCAACGACGGCAAAGAGAAGCTGGGCAGCTACCAGATTCAGAACCGGCAGACCCTGGCCTACGAAGACATTCCGCAGAACGTGAAGGACGCCATCGTGGCCGGTGAGAACCGCACGTTCTGGACCGACCCCGGCATCTCGATACCCGGCATCGCCCGGGCGGTGGTGTCGGTGGTGCGCGGTGAGGACGTGGTGGGCGGCTCGACGATCACCCAGCAGTACATCAAGGTGCTCTACCTCAACCAGGAGAAGACCCTCAGCCGCAAGTTCAAAGAGATTCTGCTCGCCGCCAAGATGGGCAACGAGATGAGCAAAGAAGAGATTCTCGGCGGCTATCTCAACACCGTCTACTTCGGACGCGGCGCCTACGGCATCGAGGCCGCCGCCCAGGCCTACTTCGGCAAGCCCGCCGCGAAGCTGACCGACGCCCAGGCCATCGCGCTCACGTCGATCGTGAACAATCCGGGCAACCTCGACCCGGCCAAGGGCGACAAACAGGCGGCCGACCTGCTCGAGCGTTACCAGTACACGATCAACGGCATGGTCGAGATGGGCACCATGACCGAGGCCCAGAAGAACGAGATCTACGCCGAACTGCCCGAGTTTCCCAAAGTCGAACGCGATTCGCAGTTCGGCGGCCCCAAGGGCTTTCTGCTCAACATGGTGCAGGACGAGCTGAAGGCCAAGGGTTTCACCGAGGAGCAGATCAACGGCGGCGGGCTGTCGATCATCACCACGTTCGACGCCAAAGCCCAAGAAGCGGCGGTCAAGGCGGCGCAGAAGATCACCGCTGACACCGCGGCCACCGGCAACAAGAAGGCGAAGAACCTGCACGCCGGGTTGGCGTCCATTGACGTCGAGACCGGCGGCGTGCTCGCCCTCTACGGCGGCCCCGACTTCGTCAAAGACAGCCGCAACTGGGCGACCACGGCCCGTCCGACCGGGTCGACGTTCAAGCCGTACGCGTTGGGTGCCGCGCTCGATCAGGGCTTCACCCTCAACGACAAGCTCAACGGATCGCAGTTCACCCCGCCCGGCGAGAACACACCCGTGCGCAATGCCGGCGATCGCAACTACGGCACCGTGAACCTGCTGCAGGCCACCACGAACTCGATCAACACCGCCTATGTCGACCTCGAGGGCCAGATGGACGACGGCCCCGAGAACACGCTCGCGTTCGCCGAGGCCGCGGGCCTGCCCAAGGCCGCAGGCTGGGAGCCGATCAGCCGGGTTCCGCTGGGCATTCCCGAGGTCAGCCCGCTCAGCCAGGCCACCGGTTACGCCACGTTCGCGCGGGATGGCAAGCACATCGACACCCACGTGGTCGCCCAGGTGAAGGACGCGTCGGGCGCCGTGGTCTACGCCGCCGACACCTCCGCCGAACAGACCGTCGATGCCGATGTGGCCAACGACGTGGCCTACGCGCTCACCAACGTGGTGCAGGACGGCACCGCTGCGCGGGCCGGAAACATGGGCTTTCCGATCGCCGGCAAAACCGGCACCTATTACATTCGCGACGCCGCAGGCGGTTCGAAGACCACCGCCTGCTGGTTCGTGGGCATGAGCAAGCAGATCGCCACCGCCGTCATGTACGTGGCTGGCGACGAGGGCACCGACGACCTCAACGACTACTACCCGGCCGGTTTCTTCGGGTCGGGCCCCCCGCTCAGCACGTGGATGTCGTACATGAGCGTCGCGCAGGACGGCCTCAAAGACATCGCCTTCGACGGCCCGACCCAGCGCGTCTCGACCCAGTCGCCAACCGCCCCGGCCCGCACCTCGCAGCCCACCCGCACGAGCAATCCGAGCGCGACCGCCGCCCAGCCGACCACTGAACCCACGACCGAACCCAGCACCGAACCCACGACGCAACCGACCGTCGAGCCGTCGAACGGACGTCCGACCGTCAGACCGTCGGCGACGCAGACATGAGCACGGCGCAGGCCCTGGGTGGAGCGCTGGGTCGCCGGGCCGAGCGCAACGGGGTCTGGTTCAACCCGCCACCCTGGGTGCTGCTGGCCGGCACCGTGTCGTATCTGGTGCTGATGCTGCGGCAACTGCCGTGCCAACTGGGCGGCTCGGTGTACAAGATGATGTGCTACTCAGACATCACGCCGCTGTTCTACGCGCGCGGGCTGGCCGAGGGCAAGGTGCCGTTCATCACCGCCGACGTCGAGTACCCCGTGCTCACCGGGGCTTTCATGGACGTGGCCCGCCGCATCACCCTCGCACTGGGTGGCCAGATCGGCCCCGACGTACCGGCGAGCGAGATGTCCCAGGCGGCCGCCATCTTCGCCGGCGTCAACGCCGTGCTGCTGTTCGGCTTCTTCATCGTGCTGTTGTGGGCGCACCTGCAGTTGTCGCGGCCCTGGGACGCCATGATGATCGCCCTCGCGCCGGCGGTGATGACCACGGGCCTGATCAACTGGGACTTCATGGTGCTGGCGTTCACGTCGCTGGGCCTGGTGTCGTGGGCGCGCAAGCGGCCGATCGGGGCGGGCGTGTGGCTGGGGCTCGGCATCGCGGCCAAGTTGTACCCGCTGCTGCTGTTCGTGATTCTGGCGGTGCTGTGTTTTCGCTCCGGACGGCTGCGGACGTTCTGGCTCGCCGTCGCCGGCGCGGCCGGCAGTTGGGTGGCGGTCAACCTGCCTGTCTACGTGCTCAGCCCGTCGGGCTGGCTGTACTTCTGGACCTTCAACGTCGACCGCGGCGCAGACCTTGGCTCGATCTGGTACCTGCTCAGCCTGGCCGGTCACCCCATCGACGACGTGTCGTCGGCGCAGACGGTGTTGATGGTGATCGGCACCGCTGCGATCTGTGCGTTGTTGCTGCTGGCGCCACGCAGGCCGCGGCTCGCGCAGGGGTTTCTGCTGCTGATGGTGTGGTTCTTGATCATCAACAAGGTCTATTCGCCGCAGTACGTGCTGTGGTTGCTGCCCTTCGTGGTGCTGGCCCGTCCGCGCTGGCGTGACTGGCTGATCTGGAGCGCGGCCGAACTGATCTACTTCGGCGCCATCTGGGCCCACCTCGACGGCACCCTGTCGTCGGGTTCGGGCGGCAATGGGCTGTACATGGCGTCGATCGTGGTGCGCATCGCGGGGCAGTTGTGGATCGCCGGCCTGGTGGTGCGCGACATTTACCAGCCCGAGTTCGACCCGGTGCGCAACCCGCAGTGGGGCACCCGGCACGCCCTGGCCGAGAAGCGGTTGGACGACCCCGACGGCGGCGAACTCGACGAAGCTACCGACGCGCGTTGGATGCGAGTGGTGCCGTGGCTGCGCTGACCTACACCCCGGCTCCCTACGCCACCCCGGTGGTGCGCGACGGCGGCCGCCTGGTGGTGCAGACGTGGCTGATCACCCGGCTGCTGATGGTGGGTGTGGCGCTGTGGGTGGGCCTGACCACCGGACGCTCGGCGTCCGACATGTTGGCCAACTGGGACGTGCAGCACTACTTCGACATCGCCAAGCACGGCTATGTGGCCGACAACGACATCGCGTTCTTTCCCGGCTGGCCGCTGGTGCTGCGCCTGGTGTCGTCGTTCGGAGTGCCGATGCTGTGGGCCGGGGTCGGCCTGGCGCTGATCTGTTCGGCCTTGGCTGCGGCCGCCCTGCACCGGTTGGGCGGGCCGATCGCGGCGGTGGTGTGGCTGTTGGCGCCCACCACGGTGTTCACGATGGTGCCCTACACCGAGGCGCCGTTCTGTGCGGCCGCGTTCTGGGCCTGGGAGCGGGCCAAGGCCGGGCGGTGGGGCACCGCGGCCGGGCTGGCGGCGGTGGCCTGCACGATGCGGGTGTCGGGGCTGTTTCTGCTGGGCGCGCTGGTGATTCTGGCGCTCACCCAGCGCCTTGCACCGAGTGGTGCCGGTCTGAGCGGCCCCGCGGCCTGGTCACCTGCACCGGCGCAACCAGGCTCGAGTTCCAAACGCGGGGGGTTCGGCTGGCCGTGGCGCAGGCAGGCGGCCACGCAGCCGTCCGCTTCGGCCGTGCAGCCGACGGCTTCGGCGCGCAGTGGGGTCGGTTGGCCCTGGCGTCGTCAACCCGAGGCTCAGCAGGCGCCGCCGCAGTCGGGGTGGCCGCCGCCGCAGGTGCGCCGCGGGCCGCGCGAGTGGGCGCGCGACGAGCGGGCTCGGGCGCTGGCCTGGCTACTCGTGCCCGCCCTGACCCTGTTCACCTACGTGGTGTACCTGTACAACCTCACCGGTGACTGGAACGCCTGGTACCGGGCCCAGTCGACTGGTTGGCCGCGGGGCTTCACCTGGCCCTGGGTGGCGCTGCAGCACACCTTCGAGGCGGCCACGTCGACGGCCTACCCTGCCTTTCCCGAATGGTCGTGGGTGTTTCGCGCCGAGTTGGCCTCGATGATCGTCGGGGTGATCGTCACGATCGTGTGCCTGCGCAAGCGCCGGTGGGCCGAGGCCTCGTGGGTGGGCATTCAGGTGCTCGCGTTCTCGTGCTCGTACTGGTACCTGAGCGTGAACCGGGCCGTGCTGCTGTGGTTTCCGCTGTTCGTGCTGATCGGTGAGCGGCTGTCGAGCGGCTGGAACGTGACGCCGGGTCGGCGCCGTCGCCGCATGCTGCTCACCACCGTGGCGTTCGCCGCGGCGTGCTACGTGCTGTGCTGGTGGGCCTGGCTGTTCTTCACCGGCCGCTGGGCTTCGTGACGACTGGGGGGTTCGCTGGTCGAGCCTATCGAGACGCTTGCTTGGGGAGATCCCGGCGTGCGCCGGGATGACGAGGGTCGTTCCCCGTGGCGGTGTCGTAAGAACCCTCATCCCGGGCCTGCCCGGGATCTCGAAGGCACGCTCTGTGACGCAGGAGTCAGGGCGCTTCGAACAGCATGCAGTCCAGGTCGTAGTAGGCGCTGCTGAGCCCGAGGCAGCGCATGCCGATGCGGGTCGCCACCGCCTGTGAGGCTGTGTTCTCGGGGTAGGTGACCGCCACCACCTTCGTGAGGCCCGCGGCGAGTCCGAACTCGAGCGCCGCACGGGCCGCCTCGGTGGCGTAACCGTGGCCCCAGGCGTCCGGGTGCAGGTGCCAACCGATCTCGGTGTCGTTCAGCTCAAGCCCCTGGCTAGCGGGTATGGGCTTCAGCAACAACGTGCCGAGCAGGTGACCATCCGCGGTGCGCTCGATGGCCCAGATGTGGCGAATCGGGTGAGCCAGGGCCGTCCAGCGTTCGATCGTGGCGACGGCCTGCTCGCGGTGCTGCAGCACGGTGGGGTTGCGGCCGAGGTAGCGCTGCACCTCGTCGCGGGCGTACATGTCGAACACGAAGTCGGCGTCGTCGAGGTGCCAGGGTCGCAGCGTCAGCCGCTCGGTGGTCAGGGTGCGCACGCCACGATCGTGCCACGGCCCATGTCGCCGTGAAATGACGACGGACTTGGCAGGCGTCCACGGCGTGTGAGGCGCAATGAGTGCGGAATCGGAAGTCATTTCACGAGCGGCATGGTGCAATCGGTTGGTGAGCGAGCAGACGGTGGCGTCCGCGTTGCGCCCGGCACTGCTCGCCCAGGCCGATCCGGTTCGGGCGGCCGGGCAGCAGCGGTACATGAAGTCGGTCATGCCGTACTACGGCCTGACCACGCCTGCTGTGCGCGCGGTGGTGCGCGACGTGGTCGCCGCTCATCCGCTGCCTTCGCGGCCGGATTGGCTGGGTGCCGTCCGCGCGGTCTGGGACGGCGCCACCCACCGCGAAGAGCGCTACGCCGCGACCGGGGTGTTGCAGCATCGGCGCTACCGAGCCTGGGCGAGGGTGGCCGACGACGAACTGCTGGCCCTACTGCGGCACCTCATCACCACCGGCGCCTGGTGGGATCTGGTGGACGACCTCGCCGCCCACGCAGTCGGCGATCTGCTGCTGGCCGACCCAGAGACCATGAAGCCGGTGCTGCGCGGCTGGGCCAGAGAACCCGACCTGTGGGTGCGCCGTACCGCCATACTCAGCCAGTTGCTGGTGCGGCAGAACACCGACACCGACCTACTGACCTTCGCCATCGAAGGCAGCCTGGACGATCCTGACTTCTTCGCCCGCAAAGCCATCGGTTGGGCACTGCGCGAGTACAGCAAGACCGACGCCGACTGGGTGCGGGCGTATGTCGAAACCCACTCGGACGTCCTCTCGCCGCTGTCGCGCCGTGAGGCGCTGAAGTGGCTGAACCGACGCTGAGGCGGCTTCTGCTCTTCGATCGCGTCCTGTCGGGCGCGATCGGGGACGGCGAGGTGACGGTGGGCGATCTGTCCTCTGTCGGCATTGAGATCCCGGCGTTCGCCGGGATGAAGTGGGGTCGTACGGGTGTCGTGCCGGTATTGAGATCCCGGCGTTCGCCGGGATGACGGTGGTGCCTGCCGGCTCTAGTCGCGCTCGATGAGGCCTTCGAGCAACGTGGCCAACTGCTGCGCCAGCCCTGACGGACGGCTCTCGCCCCGCAGCACGCTCATCACCACCGTGTTCTCGTACACCGCGCCGAGCAGTTCGACCACCGCCGCTGGGGGCATCGACAACCGTCCGCCGACCCGCTGCATGGCGATCTCGAGCAGCCCGGTGACGCCCGAGGTGATGCTCTCGTGCACCGCCAGCCAGCCGGCCCGCAGTTCGGGGGTGCGCACGGCGTGCAGGCGCAGTTCCATCATCGCGACCTGCTCGGCGACCTCTTTGGGCTGCGCCTCGAGAAACACCGCGACCGCGTCGCGAATCAGGTCCTCGGTGAGCATCGCGCCGTCGTGCTGGTGCGGAATCACCTCGATGGCGGTCTTCATGGCCTCGATGAGCTGCTCGCAGGTGCGCCGCAGCACGTCGAGGCAGAGCTCGTCCTTCGACTCGAAATTCGAGTAGAACGCACCCCTGGTGAATCCAGCCCGCTCGCAGATCTCCTCCACCGACGCCCCCAGCACGCCGCGCTCGCCGAACAGTTCGACCGCGGCGTCCATCAGGCGCTCGCGGGTCGCCTGACGGCGGGGGCTCATGCCACGCCCGGACGCCTCCACGTCCGCGTGGCTGTCGGCTCGACGATGAGCCTCTCGGGTGCTGGTCATCTCGATCATCCTAGCGGTTTGCATACACACTTGTACTGAATACACTACTGCATCGGATACAGTTGTGTATCGAGATTGCGAAGGGGGACGGCCGATGTCGTCGATGCTGTACCGAATCGGGCGGGCGTGCTACCGCCACGGTTTTCGGGTGCTGGCCGTCTGGCTGATCCTGCTGGCCGGGCTCGGCGGCGCGGTCGCCGTCACCGGCGGCGCCCAGTTCAACGACAACTTCACGATTCCGGGGGCGTCGTCACAGGTCGCCCTCGACCAACTGAAGATGACGTTCCCCTCGGCCGCTGCCGCCACGGCGCAGCTCGTGATCACGCTGCCGGAGGGGCAATCCCTCAACGACAAGGCGACCAAGACCACGGTCATCGACGCCCTCGACACATTCAAGACGCTGCCGATCGTCGACGAGGTGGTCACCCCCTACAACGAACACATCGACGGTCTGATCAGCTCCAACGGACGCGCCGGCATCGCCCGCGTGCAGCTGATCGACACGATCACCATGAGCACCATCACCGAGGCCCAGAAACAGAGCCTCGAAGACCAGACCGAGCGGGTGCAGGCCTTGATTCCCGGCTCGCAGGTGCACCTCGGCGGCGAGGTGTTCAGCGTGCACATTCCGCACATCAGCATCATCGAAGGCCTCGGCGTGGTGGTCGCGGTGATCGTGCTTCTGGGGGTGCTCGGCTCGATCACCGCCGCGGCCATGCCGGTCGGCACCGCGCTGATCGGCGTCGGCATCGCCGTCGAGATCGCGATGATCGGCTCGCGGGTGATCGAGGTGAGCTCGACCAGCCTGATGCTGGCGGTGATGATCTCGCTCGCGGTGGGCATCGACTACGCGCTGTTCATCGTCAGCCGGCACCGCGACCAGCTCAGCCAGGGCCTCGACCCTGAAGAGTCGGCGGCCCGCGCCGTGGCCACGGCCGGCTCGGCGGTGGTCTTCGCCGGCCTGACCGTGATCATCGCGCTGGTCGGCCTGTCGATCTCGGGCATTCCGTTTCTGGGCGTGATGGGCGTGTTCTCGGCCGTCGGCGTCGGCGTCGAGGTGCTGCTCGCGCTCACCCTGCTGCCCGCCTTCCTCGGCTTCGCCGGCACCCGGCTCACGCCCAAGGCCGCCAAACCCCGCAAGGACGGCAGCCCGGCAACCCCCCGCTTCGACCTGCGCCGCCTCTGGGTGCGGCTGGTCACCGCCGTGCCGCTGCTGACCATCGCCGTGGTGATCGCCGCGCTCGGCCTGCTGGCCCTGCCCGCCAAAGATCTGCAACTCGCCCTGCCCAACTCGGGCCGCAACCCCACCAGCTACGGCGACCGGGTCACCTTCGACGTGATCAGCAGTGAGTTCGGCATCGGCTACAACGGGCCCCTGGTGGTCACCGGCACCATCGTCGAGTCGGACGATCCGCTCAAGATCACCGACGGGCTCAAGGCCGAGATCGAGAAGATGCCCGGCGTGCAACTGGTGCCGCTGGCCACCCCCAACGAGAACGCCGACACGGCGCTGATCCAGGTGATTCCGACCACCGGACCCGACGACCCCAAGACCGCCGAGCTCGTCCAACAATTGCGCGACCAGCACGATCGATGGCTGAAGCAGTGGGGCATCGACACCTCGGTGACCGGTGCGACGGCCGTCCAGATCGACGTCAGCCAACGGCTGGCCGACGCGCTGATACCGTTCGCGATCTTCGTGGTCGGGTTGTCGCTGGTGCTGTTGACGTTGGTGTTCCGCTCGCTGTGGGTGCCGCTGAAGGCCGCGGTGGGCTTCCTGTTGAGCGTGGGGGCCGCGTTCGGTGCCACCGCGCTGGTGTTCAACCAGGGCTTCTTGAAGCAGTTGATCAACCTCGAGGAACCCGGCCCGATCATCAGCTTCCTGCCGATCATTCTGATGGGCGTGCTGTTCGGCCTCGCCATGGACTACGAGGTGTTTCTGGTCAGTCGCATGCGCGAGGAATACGTGCACGGCAACACCGAGAACTTCGTCGAGGACGGCTTCGTGCACTCATCGCGGGTCGTGGTGGCCGCGGCGATGATCATGTTCGCGGTGTTCGCGTTCTTCGTGCCCTCGGGCGAGGGCTCGATCAAGCCGATCGCATTCGCCCTGGCCATCGGCGTGGCGCTGGACGCCTTCGTGGTGCGCATGACCCTGGTGCCCGCGGTGATGAAACTGCTCGGCACCCACGCCTGGTGGCTGCCGAAGTGGCTGGCCAAGCGGCTGCCGATGGTCGACATCGAGGGTGAGACGCTGGCCCACCAGCTGAAACTGCAGGGCTGGCCCGAGGCCGCCGGGCACATCGTCTACGGTCGCGACCTGGCGATCGCCGACGCGTTCGACGGCGTCGACGTCGCGGTGCGACCCGGCGAGGTGCTGGTGGTCGAGGGCGAGACGACCGCCCGTCGTGCGCTGCTGATGGCCCTGGCCGGGCGGCTGCCGCTCGCCGCGGGCGAGCTGGTGGTGGCCGGACGGGTGCTGCCCGAGCAGGGCAGCGAGGTGCGGCGCCTGGCCGCCGTGGCGACCACCAAGCACCCGTCACCGATTCACGATTTCGACGGCCCGGTGCTGTTGGTCGAAGAGGCCGACCAGTTCACCAGGGTCGAACGAGCGGCGCTGGCCGACCGGCTGCGCACCCTGACCGAGGCGGGCGGCTGTGCCGTACTCGCCCACGCGCCCGGCGCGGACCTGTCCGACGTTCTGCCCGCCGCGCATCGCACGATGAATCTTCAAGGAGAACTCAGCCATGTCTGAAGCCACCCGCACCTTCTCGTGGCGCACCCTGGTGGCCCTGGTGATGATTCCGGTGCTCGTCGCCGGCGGATTTCTGTGGGGCACCTGGAACTCCGGCGACCGCCTCAAGCAGGTCGAGGCCGCCGTGGTGAACCTCGACGAGGGCGTCACCATCGACGACCAGTTCATTCCGCTCGGCCGGCAGCTGTCGGCCGACCTGGTCGATTCGAGCAAGGATCAGAACTTCACCTGGGTGCTGGCCGATGAGGCGCACGCCTGGCCGGGGCTGGCGTCCGGACGCTACGCCGCAGTCGTGGTGATTCCCGAGAACTTCTCCAAGGCGGCCACTTCGTACGGCAACGACGACCCGCAGACCGCTGAGCAGGCCACGATCGCCGTGCACACCTCGCCGGTTGCCGGGGTGGCGGACGCCTGGCTGGGCAACGTGCTGGCCAACGCCGCGTCGCGGTCGCTCAACACCACGCTCACCAAGGCGTACCTCGACCAGATCTACATCGGGTTCAACGACACCGGCAAGCAGTTTCAGACCGTCGCCGACGCGGCCGGCGAGCTGGCCGACGGCACCGACGAGCTGAGCGACGGGGTGCGGTCTGCGTCCAACGGCGCGGGCAAGTTGAACGCCGGCCTGGGGCAGCTGGCCGACGGCATGGGGCAACTGAAGTCGAAGACGTCCTCGCTGCCCGCCGACACCAAGAAGCTCGCCTCGGGGGTCTCGGCCTACGTGGACGGCGCCAACGGGCTCGCGCAATCGACCATCGATTCGCTCGGCGATCAGGTGAAGCTGGCCGCTGGCATCAAGCAACTCAGCCAGGGCACGTCCGGGCTCAGCGACGGCCTGACCACCTACCAGAGCAGGCTCGAAGCCAACGCGGCGAGCGCCGACAAGGCCGCCTCGGGCATCGAGCAACTGCTGCAGGCGGCGCAGGGTGATCCGGCCACGTACGAGCCGCAGGCGATCAAGGCGATCGAGCAGGCCTGCCAGGTGACCACCACGCCCGAGAAGCTGGCCACCGACGGGGCAATCTGTGTGGCGTCGCTCAAGGGTGCGGCGGGGGCCCTGTCGCAGGCCGCGGCCGGACTCGACACCAAAGACCCGTCGAGCGGCGAAAGTCTGATCAGCGGTGCCGCGAAGACCGCGGCCGGCATGAGCCAGTTGAGCGACCAGGTGCAGAACGGCCTACCCGACGTCGACAAGACCACCGCGAAGCTCAAGCAGCTGATCGCCGGCGGCAAGAAGCTCGACTCGGGCACCCAGCAACTGGCCGCCGGCATGCCGGCCCTGGCAGACGGCATCGCCAAGCTCGCCGACGGCACCGCCTCGGCCGCGAGCGGCACCAACGACCTTGCCAAGGGCCTGGCGAAGGCAGCGGACGGCTCCACGCAGCTCGCGGACGGCACGCGCAAGCTGGCCGACGGCCTCGAGAAGGGCGCCGGCAAGATTCCCACCTTCAGCAAGGCCGATCGTGAGAACCTCGCCACCGTGGTGGCCGACCCGGTGAACACCAGCAACATCGACGGCATCGTCACGCCGACCGTGTCGTGGGTCAGCCTGCTGATCGCGCTGGCCCTGTGGCTAGGGGCGTTGGCCACCTTCGCGGTGATCAAGCCGCTCGACGGACGGCTCGCGCTTTCGACCGCATCGAGCGCCACGTTGATTGGCCGGGCCTTGCTGCCGGGTGTGATCGTGGCGGCGGCGCAGGCGATCGTGGTCACCGCGCTCGGCACCGCCGTGCTCGGCTGGCAGCTGCCCAAGGCGGCGGCCGTCGCCGGGTTCCTGGTGCTCGCCGGAGCGGCGTTCGTGCTGGTCAACCACGCGTTGGCGGCCTGGTTCGGCAACGCCGGGCGACTGATCGCCATCGCGTTCGCGGTGATCACCACGGTGAGTGCGGTGACCAGCGCAGTGCCCGGGGTGTTCGACACGCTGCGGCCGCTGTCACCGGTCAGCCCGGCATTGGACGGCCTGCGAGCACTGATGACCGACTCGACCGGCGCCCCGGCGGCGATTTTCACCCTGCTCGGCTGGGCGGTGATAGCGCTCGGGGCGAGCGCGGCGGCGGTGCTGCGGCGGCGGACCGTCCGGCTCGCGGAGTTGAGCGCACTGAGCTGATTCCGGCCGTCACCGGGTTGCGAGATCCCGTGGCAAGCCCGGGATGACGATGGTCGCGTCATTCGTCATCCCGGCGGATGCCGGGATCTCATGACGGACGTCGCTGTCCGCGCTTTTCGTCATCGCGGCGGATGCCGGGATCTCGTGGCGGACGTTGCTGGGCGCGAGATTACGTCCGGTTTGGGGAGCCTTCCGCCTCAGTGAGCGGTAGTGGGTGTCGAATCGGACGTAATCTGACGGCTGCTTGACGGTCGCGTTGGGAGATCCCGGGGCAAGCCCGGGATGACGGTTTGGTCGGGCTGGGAGATCCCGGGGCAAGCCCGGGATGACGCAAGAAGATCGTGGCCCGACGAGCGAGCCACGATCTTTTCTCGTGTGTTCAGCTCAGGTCGACCCAGGCGCCGGTCTTCATCACCCGCGCCACGCGCAGGTCGTCGTTCAGCACCACCAGGTCGGCGGCCGACCCGACCAGCAGCCCGGCCTCGTCCAACCCGACCGCGCGAGCCGGAATCACCGACGTCTGCCGCACGGCGATGGCCAACGCCTCGTCGCGGGGCAGGCCGCTGTTCAGCACGGCGTTGCGAAAGACCAGATCCATGGTGGCGGTGCTGCCCGCGATGGTGTCGGTGCCGGCCACCTTGGCCACCCCGCCGACCACGTCGACGGCCAACGAACCCAGGTGGTACGAACCGTCCTCCATACCCGCGGCGGCCATGGCGTCGGTGATCAGCGCGATGCGCTCAGAGCCCGCCTCACGGTTCACGAACTGGTACAGCGCCGGGTGTAGATGCACGCCGTCGTTGATCAGTTCGACCGTGACGCGCGGGTCTTCCATCAGGGCCACGACGGGGCCCGGCTCGCGGTGATGGATCGGCCGCATCGCGTTGAACAGGTGCGTCGCCACGGTGGCGCCGGCCTCGATGGCCGCCTTGGCCTGCTCGTAGCTGGCGTCGGTGTGACCTACCGCCGCCACCGCACCCAGCTCGACCATGCGGCGAATGGCGGGCATGGCTCCGTCGAGCTCGGGGGCGATGGTCACCATGCGCACCGCGCCCTTGGCCGCTGCGAACACCCGCTCGACCTCGGCCAACTCCGGTGACCGCAAGGCGGACGGCTCGTGCGCGCCGCAGCGCATCGGCGACAGCCACGGCCCCTCGAGGTGAATGCCGGCGATCAGGCCGTCTTGCACCTGCTCGCCCAGCACCGCCGCCTCACGTAGTAACTCGTCTGGGTGCGCCGACACCAGGGACGCCACCAGCGTGGTGGTGCCGTGCCGGCGTTGCAGTGCGACCGCCGCCCGAGAACCGTCCTCGGTGGCGTCGGGAAAGGCCCCCGATCCGCCGCCGTGGGTGTGCATGTCGACGAACCCCGGCACGACGGTGACCCCGCCCAGCGCGACATCGCCCTGCGCCGTGTCGACCGCCCGCGGCCCGGCGCCGGCACCCATCGCGGTGACCGCGCCGTCCGAGATCTCGACCCAGCCCGGGCTGTACACCTCGGTACCGGTGACCACCTGGTCAGCGGTGAGCAACATGGTGTTGTCCTTTCTCGTCCGGCGGCTCAGAGACCCTGCCACGCCGGCTTGGCGGCGTAGGTCTCGCGGTAGTAGCCGGTGAGTTGCAGCCGGCTGGCGGCGCCCTCGTCGAGCAGCACGGTGACGTGCGGGTGGTGCTGCAGAATCGTGCCCGGCCACATGGCGCTCACCGCACCCTCGGCCACGTGGTGCACGGCCTCGGCCTTGCCCACCCCGCTGGCCACCAGCACGACGTGCCTGGCCGACATGATGGTGCCCAGGCCCTGCGTGATGCAGTGGGTGGGTACCCGGTCGAGGTCGCCGTCGAAGAAGCGGGCGTTGTCGATGCGGGTCTGCTTGGTGAGGGTCTTGATGCGCGTGCGCGAGGCCAGGGACGACCCGGGCTCGTTGAAGCCGATGTGGCCGTCGGTGCCGATGCCGAGAATCTGCAGGTCGACGCCGCCGGCGGCGGCCATCGCGGCCTCGTACTCGGCGCAGAAGGCGGGAATGTCTTCAGCCAGGCCGTCGGGGCCGCGCACGTTGCCGTCTTCGAAGTCGACGCGGTGCACGAAGTCGCGGCGAATCACGTTGTGGTAGGTCTCGGGGTGGTCGGCGGCCAGGCCCACGTACTCGTCGAGGCTGAATCCCTTCGCCTTGGCGAACGACACCTCGCCCGCGTCGTAGAGCCGCGCCAGCTCGTCGTAGATGGCCAGCGGGGACGAGCCGGTGGCCAGGCCGAGCACCGCGTCGGGCTTGTTGCGCACCAGCTCGGCGATGGTGGCCGCGCCGAGCTTGCCGGCCTCGACAGCGTCGCGGCAGATGACGATTTCCATGACTGAATCTCCTTGTGGGTGGGGGTTGAGACGGGTGCAGGGGGACCCGGGCCGGTGGGGGATGCCGGCCCGGATCCCGGTTCTCAGCGGGTGCTGAACAGGGCGTCCAGGGCCGCCACGTGGTCACCGATCACGGCGTCTGTGAAGGCCACGCCGTCCGCCTGCCGCTCCATCACCAGCACCGGAATGATCGGGTTGCGTCCGGTGGCCTCGACGGCGGGCACGTCGTAGGTGATCACCTTCTGGCCGACCTCGACCCGATCGCCCTCGGCCACGTGGGTGGTGAAACCCTCGCCGTTGAGCTGCACGGTGTCGATGCCGAGGTGCACCAGCACGCCGACCTGGTCGTCGGTGAGCACCACGTAGGCGTGGGGCCAGAGCTTCATCACCGAACCGGCCACCGGAGCGACCGCGTCCACCACCTCGCGGGGCGGGTCGATGGCCAGGCCGTAGCCGACCAGGCCCTGGGCGAAGGTGGCGTCCGGCACGTCCTTCAGCGCCACCGGACGGCCGGCGACCGGCGCCACGATGGTGGTGCTGGGCACGTCGACCGTGGCCACCGCGGCGGCCGGGGCGACCTCTTCGAGGGCCGCGACGGTCTCGATCGGATCGGTCGGGTTGGCCACCAGGGTGTTGTTGATGTCGCTTTTGAGCGCGTCGGCCTGGGTGCCGAAGATGGCCTGCACGTTGTTGCCGACCTCGACCACGCCGGCCGCGCCGAGAGCCCGCAGCTTGGCCTGGTCGACAGCGACACCACGATCGGCACGAACCGGCGGCCGCCGAAGAAGCCGAGGTAGGGCGGCAGCTGAATGTCGTGGTACTTGTCGAACAGCCAGGCGGTGATCAGGCCGATCAGAATGCCGCCGAAGACGCTGTAGTTGATCTGGGCCTGGGTTCCGGCCGAGTTCATCACGCCGGCCAGCACGACCGGCGACATGCTCTTGAACACGGCGGTCATGACCAGGTAGCCGGCCACCGCAGACAGGGCGGTCGAGCCGTCCGCCTTCTTGGCGAAGCCGATGGCCACGCCCACGGCGAACAGTAGGGCGAGGTTGCCGAAGATGGCGTCGCCGCCGCGCTCATGGCCTCGAAGAAGGGGCCGATGACGGGAATCTTGATCTGGCCGAGCAGGTCGGGCTGGCCCAGGCGCAGCAGAATGCCGGCGGCGGGCAGCAGGGCGATGGGCAGCATCAGGCTCTTGCCGAGACGCTGCAGTTGGGCGAATCCGGGAATGCGTGGACCGGAGTCCTTGGTCGGCGTCTTTGCCGGGGCTGCGGTTGACATGTGGTGCTCCTCGTTGGATGTCGGGGGTTGACCGGGGTAATGATTGGTGTAGACCAATGAGAGAAGATTGGCATAGACCAATCGCAGACGTCAAGCTTTGGTCTAGTCCAATATTGGGTACTGTGGGCTCATGACCATCGACGGCCCCGGTAGGACCACGGTCAGGGTGCCGAAGTACTATCAGGTGAAGCGCGAGATTCTGAGGATGATCGCCGACCTGGCGCCCGGCACCGCCGTGCCCACCGAGCGCGAACTCGCGGTGCGGTTCGGCACGTCGCGCACCACCGTGCGGCAGGCGATCGCCGAACTCGTGGTGGACGGCCGGCTGGCCCGAACCCAGGGCAGCGGCACGTTTGTGGCACAGCCGAAACTGATGGTGGTGCGTCCGCTCACGTCGTTCAGCCAGGATCTGCAGTCAGAGGGCTGGCGGCCGGGCAGCGTGGTGCTCGACATCTCTGAGGTGCCGGCGAGCGTCGAGGCGGCGGAGCGGCTGCAGGTCGAGCCGGGCACCATGGTGCATCGGGTCGAGCGGTTGCGCACCTCGGCCGACGAGCCCATCGCGCATGAGATCGCGCTGCTGCCCGGCCCGTTGCCGCACCTGGCCGAACGGCTCGCGGAGCACTCGTCGTTGTACCGCACCCTGCATGAGGCGTACGGCATCAGCCTGGCCACGGCCGAAGACACCGTCGAAACAGTGCTGGCCGACCCGGTGACGGCCGATCTGCTGCGGGTCGACACGGGCCTGCCGCTGCTGCTGATACACCGCACGGGCTGGGACCACGACGGGCGCACGGTGGAGTGGTCGACCGGGCGGTTTCGCGGCGACCGGTTCCGGTTCATCTCGCGCCAACGACTGAGCTGAATCGTCGGCACCGTCGTCCCGGCGGATGACGGGGGTCGGAGCGGCACCGGTATGACGGCGCGCCGGTCAGCTCTCTTGCTGCTCGGCTTCGGTGTCTGGACGGGGCGGTGCATCGTCGGCCTCGACCGGCGGCTCGGCGTTCTTGGCCGCCTCGGCCTCGGCCACCTGGGCCTGCTCGGCGGCGGCCTTGCGCAGCGCGACGGCACGGTGGAAGTCGGCCTGGGTCGGCATGCCGTACGCCCGTGCGGTCGAGTCGTGCAGTTCGACCACGTAGCGGTAGACGCGCTCGGCGAACTGGTGCGCGATCTCACCGGGGGCTGCCTTGAGCGGACGGCCAAACACCACGTGCACATCTGGACGGCCCTGCGGCGGACGGGTGGTGCCGTACGGCATGGCGGCGTAGGCACCGACCAGGGCGATCGGCAGCACCGGCACGTTGCGGCTGATCGACAGCGCGGCGTGCCCAGGGGTGAAGTTCTTCATGGCACCGGTGCGTGAGCGGGTGCCTTCGGGGAACAGCAGCAGCGGCACACCCTCGCTGATCAGCACGCCGGCCAGCCCCTTGCGGTTGCGTAGCCCCTTGCGATCGACCGGAAAGGCGTTGAAGAACAGCCGGGTGGCGGCGGCGGTGTACCACTTGTCGAAGAAGTAGTCGGCGGCCGCACCCGCGGCCAGGTTGCGGCTCAGCCGGCGGGGTAGGGACCCCATGATCAGCGGGGCGTCCAGATGGCTGGAATGGTTGGCCACCGCGATGAAGGGGGGTTTGAGACCGTCGAGGTTGCGGCGTCCGTGCTCGTGCACGTGCACCGCCGACCAGATGTACGGCTTCATCAGCAACTGTTGGGCGACGAACCGTCCGGCCACCCCCGGTGCGGAGGAATAACGGCTGGTGTTCTCGTCGTCAGACACCGTTTACCTTCCCGCACGATCGGTCAGCACATTGTCGCGCAGCCACCCGGGGGAACCGGATCACTGCCTGCTTCTGCTCAACATACGGGAGGCCCAGCGAACCGTGGAACGAGGCGCGTGCCGGGCCACCAGCTTTTGTAGCTTCCAGCGCTTCGTGGGCACCGAAATGACCCGTCCCTTGTCGGCATCGGCCAAAGCTTCGGCCGCAACTCTGTCGGAATCCACCCAGATGAAATCGGGTATCGACGAGGTCTTGATGCCGGCCCGCTGGTGAAACTCGGTCTTGACCCAGCCCGGATTCACCGCCGTCACCGTGACGCCCGTGCCGTGCAGTTCGTTGGCCAACCCTTCCGAGTAGGCGAGCACGTAGGCCTTGATCGGCGAGTAGGCGCCCTGGCTGATGTAGGCGGCCAGCGACGCGATGTTGATGATCAGTCCGTGCCCCCGCGCCTTCATTGCCCGCCCGGCGGCGCCACCCAGCACCAGTACTGCCAGGCACATCACGTCGATCGCCCGGCGGTGTTCGTCGGGCTTGTCGTCGAGCAGTTTCACGTGCAACCCGTAGCCGGCGTTGTTGACGAGCACGTCGACCGGACGCTCGCTCGACTCGAGCCGGTCGGCCACCCGCTGCACGTCGGCCGGCACGGCAAGGTCGGCGGGCAGGATTTCCACGTGCACGCCGTAGCGCTCGGTGAACTCGTCGGCGCAGGCGCGCAGGCGTTCGGCGTCGCGGGCGACCAGCACCAGGTCGTGGCCTCGCTCGGCCAGGGCTCGGGCGAAGGCGGCCCCGATGCCGGAGGTTCCGCCGGTGATCAGTGCGGTGGGCATGGCCGAACGTTACCGGCAGCCCGACACGCAAGAGCCAGTACTGTGCGCTTCCGGGGTGTGCGGCCGCGCCCTGCCGCGATTTCAGGGATTGCACTGCCGATGCCGCGGCGACGGCAGTACCGTCAGGCATGAACAACGCCGACATCATGCTCGACGCGGCCGAAGCGTTCGTGGCGCTGGTCAGCGAGTTGCACCACGACGACTGGGACCGGCCCGGGCTGGGCGTGTGGGACGTCCGCTCGCTGGTGGGGCACACGGGACGCGCGGTGGTCACGGTGCTCGACTACCTGCCTCACACCGCCGACGTGGCCGAGCTGGCGTCGGCGGCGCACTACCTGGCCGTCGCCTACGGCGTCGACCCGGCCGTGCACGAAGGGGTGGCGGCGCGTGGCGTCGAGGCCGGTCATGAACTGGGCGACGAGCCCGCCGAGGTGATCGAGACGCTGATCTCGCGGCTGAGGGTCGCCTTGGCCGACACCAAGGGCGACCCGGTGATCACCACCCGGTTCGGCACCATCGCGCTCAGTGACTACCTCGACACCCGCCTGGTTGAGCTGGTGGTGCACACCTCAGACCTGGCTACCGCGGTGAACCGCGAGGCGCACCTGCCCGACGCCGCCGTGCGCCGCACCCTCGACGTGATCGCCGATGCGGCGATGCTCACTGGCCGGGGCGTGGCCGCGGTGCGTCAACTCAGCGCCCGCGACGGCTCGGCGTTCGTGCTGCTCTGACCACTCGCTGCGATACGGCACCCGCGGCCTTGCCCTGATCGGGCACGCTTGGGCGCGTGACCTCGACCCACCGGCGCAACCCCCATCGAAGGCCGCGCGGGCAGGCCTGGCTGGTGGTGCTCGGCGTGCTGGTCGCGATTCCGGCTGCCTTCGCCACCTGGCTGCGGGTGCTGCCGCCCAGCTCGGACGAGTTGGCCAAGGTGGCGTCGTTCATCCCCTACGGATTGGTGATGTGGGTGCCGGCGATGGTGCTGCTCGGCACTGCGACCATTCGGTCGTGGCGGCACCACAGGCCCGGACGAGTGGTGCTCGGCGTGCTGAGCCTGCTCGCCGCGGCCGGGCTGACCGCCGCTGCGGCCTGGGAGGCGCCGGCCTTCATACCTGACCGGCGGCCGGTCGTGACGCCGCCACTGACCGTGATCAGCCTGAATGTGGCCGGCACCGCCGATCCGACCGCCGTGACGCAGGCAGCCGCCGGGGCCGACGTAGTGGTATTCGTTGAGGCGTCCGAAGGCTGGCGGCTGAGCCTGTCCGAACGGTTTTATCAATGGTTCCCCCACCAGGCGCCGCCGATGCGCACAATGGACGTGGGGTCAGTGATCTTCTCGCGCTACCCACTGCGGGCCGGCGACCTGCCACCGTCCAACTCGTTTCAGCTCTCTGCCGCGATCGTCGACACCCCGCAACTGGGCCCGGTGCGAGTGGCGGCGGTGCACCCCTGCAACCCCTACTGCGGCGACGGGCTGTGGATGCGTGAGGCGGCTCACCTGCGCAGTTGGCTGGCCGGCCGCGACTTGACGATTCCCACCGTGGTGGCCGGCGACTTCAACTCGGTGGACGACCACAGCACGATGCGCGACCTCTACGCCGACGGCTTTCGCAGCGCCGCCAACCTGGCTGGTGCCGGGTTCGTGCGCACCTGGCCGGCGAATCGCCGGATTCCGCCGCTGATCGGCATCGACCACATCCTGGTCGACGGACGGCTGACCGCCACCGAGTTCGCCGCCTTCGAGGTGCCGGGCACCGACCATTTGGGCGTGCAAGCGGTGATCGCCGGAACGTGAGACCGGGTTAGGTCTCGACCGGCTCGACCGGCGGAAGGCCTCGTCATGCCGGGCTTGACCCGGGATCTCACCCGCAACCTGAGCGCTGACCAAGGTTGGAAGATCCCGGCGTTCGCCGGGAGGACGGTGGGCACGCACGTGTAAAGCGGAAGCGGGGGCGCCCCTGTCATGGTGTGGTCGGGCGTTTTCGCACTGCGAGGCGCTAGCCGAGCAGTCTCGGAAGGGCGGTACAGGGGCGCCCCCGCGGAGCGGCAACAGATGGGTCTCGACAAGCTGTGAGAGTTGGTGGTGGCTGGCCTGGGGCTAGCTGGCAGGGTGGTGGGACCGGTTGTTCGTGTGCGGGTCGTGACCCTTCGACAAGCTGACCGTCCGCAATTGTGCGGGGTGTCTTGGTCGAGATCTGTCCGGCTCGTGCACGGAGAACCGGCCGACCATCCCGGCCCACTCGTTGGCCTGATAGAAGCCCGTCCCACCGCTTTGGCGGGGTGACCGATCACAGTAACGCCACGGGTGACTCTTTCCCCGGGATGGCCGCGCCGGTTCGACCGGCTCGATGCCCAACATCCCGAAAACAGGAGGCTCAGACACCGATGGCCATCGTTGCAGATACCTACACCTATGTGGTGGGTGTGGACACCCACGCCGCCACTCATCATTACGCGATCGTGGAGACCCGTAGCGGCGGCCAGATCACCCACGGGAAGTTCCCCACCCATGCCGCGGGCTTGTTGCGGGCCGTGGATTGGATCAGCCGCCGCACCAGTGTTGACGACAACCCAGCTGTCGACCAGGTGCTGATCAGCATGGAAGGCACCGGCAGTTACGGCGCCCAGGCAGCCGAGCTGCTCGCCGCACGCGGTTACCGGGTCGTCGACGCACCCTCGCCGAAACGGGCTCGTGGCAGCGGCAAGAACGACCACATCGATGCCCTGGTCGCTGCCCGCGGCGCGTTACCCAAGGACAGCGAACGGCTCGCCGACCGACGCGCCGGCCATACCCGTGCCGCGCTGCAGATCCTGCTCACCGCCCGCGACAGCATGCGACGCGACCGGACCCGTTCCAAGAACCAGCTCACCGCGCTGCTACGCACCCACAACCTCGACATCGATGCCCGCAAGGGAATCAACAAGGTCCACATCAGCCTCATTGCGGGCTGGCGCAAGCGGCCCACCGACACCACCCTGGCCCGGATCGCCCGCACCGAAGCGCACCGCCTCGCCACCCGCATCCACACCCTGGACGCCGACCTCGACAGCAACGAGAAAGCCATCAACGCCCTCGTGCGTGAACTCGAACCAACCCTGCTCGACCTGCCCGGCCTCGGACCCATCAACGCCGCCATTGTGCTCGCCGTCTGGTCTCACCCCGGCCGCATCCATGACGAAGCCGGCTTCGCCAAGATCGGCGGCGTCTGCCCCCTGGAGATCTCCTCGGGCAACTCCAAGGATCATCGCCTCAACCGCACCGGCGACCGACAACTCAACTCAGCCCTGAACTCCATCGCGAACACCCGCATGCGACACGACGAAACCACCAAGGCCTACGTCAAGAAACGCAAACAGCAAGGCCAAACCAAACCCCGAATCCGACGCTGCCTCAAGCGCTACATCGCCCGCCAAATCTTCCGACACCTCAACACGACCACCCTTGACAAGACATAGAAGCGTCTCGACCAGCGAAGAAGCTCGACCAGCGGCGGTCAGGCGCCGATCGCGGCCTTTGTCTCGCGCGCCATCGCGAGCTCCTCGTTCGTGGGCACCACCAGGATCGCGATGGACGACTCGGGCGTCGAGATCACCCGCGGCTCTTTCGAGCGGGTGTCGTTGACGGTGTCGTCCAAGGTCACGCCGAGAAAAGCCAGGCGCTTGGCGATCGCCGCCCGCAGCAGCGGGTTGTTCTCGCCCACGCCGGCCGTGAACGTGATGGCCTCGACTCCGCCGAGAATGGCGATGTACGAACCGATGTAGCTGAGCAGTCGGTGCGTGTACACGGCCAGGGCCAGCGTGGCGGCCTCGTCGCCGTCGCCGACCAGCTCGTTGATGTCGCGAAAGTCGGTGGCGCCGCAGAGCCCGAGCATGCCCGACTTCTTGTTGAGCGTGGTGTCGATGTCGTCGATGCTCATGCCCACCTGGCGGGCCAGAAAGGCGTGCAGCCCCGGGTCGACGTCGCCCGAGCGGGTACCCATCACCAAGCCGGCCAGCGGGGTCAGCCCCATGGACGCCTCGACCGCCACCCCGTGGTCGACGGCCGAGATCGACGCACCGTTGCCGAGATGGCAGACGATCTGGTTGAACGAGTCGTACGGCTTGCCCAGCACGTCCGCGACCTTGCGGCTGACGTAGCTGTGCGAGGTGCCGTGGAAGCCGTACTTGCGAATGCCGTGCTCAGCGGCCAGTTCACGGGGCACGGCGTAGGTGTAGGCCTCGGGCGGCAGGGTGGCGAAGAACGCGGTGTCGAAGATCGCCACGTGCGGCACGTCGGGCAGCACCCGGCGGGCGGCCGCGATGCCGGCGATGGCCGGCGGGTTGTGCAACGGGGCCAGCGGCGACAGCTTGCGCAGGTGTTCGAGCATCTCGTCGTCGATCAGCGTGGTCGAGTTGAACTCGGCGCCGCCGTGCACGGTGCGGTGCCCGACCGCCTTCACCGAGGCGAGCGACGGGCCGAACTCGTCGAACATCTGGGTGAGCACGGTGAGTGCGCGGCCGTGGTTGGGAAAGCCGCGGGTCTGGTGGTGGGTCTGGCCGTCGACGGTGTGGTCGATGGTGCCCGACTCGTCACCGATGCGCTGAATGATGCCCGAAGCCAGCACGGCTTCGTCGTCGGCGTCGATGACCTGGTACTTGATCGACGACGATCCGGCGTTCAGCAGCAGAATGGGCGTGCTCATGCGATGCTCTCCTTGACGAGGGGTTCGGGGTTCAGTTGCCGTCGGACTGGGCCTGAATGGCCGTGATCACCACGGTGTTGACGATGTCTTCGACCAGGGCGCCGCGCGACAGGTCGTTGACCGCTTTCTTGAGGCCCTGCAGAATCGGGCCGATCGCCACCGCGCCCGACGACCGCTGCACCGCCTTGTAGGTGTTGTTGCCGGTGTTGAGGTCGGGAAAGATGAACACCGTCGCCTTGCCGGCTACGGCCGAGTTCGGCAGCTTGGTGCGGGCCACGTCGGGGTCGACGGCCGCGTCGAACTGAATCGGCCCCTCCAACGCCAGGTCCGGACGGCGTTCGCGCACCAGGTCGGTGGCCTGCCGCACCTTGTCGACGTCGGCGCCCGAACCCGAGCTGCCCGTCGAATACGACAGCATGGCAACCCGCGGTTCGATGCCGAACGCCAGCGCGGTTTCGGCCGAGCTGATCGCGATGTCGGCCAGCTGTTCGGCGGTCGGGTCGGGGTTGACCGCGCAGTCGGCGTAGACGTGCACCCTGTCGGGCATGCACATCAGAAACGAGCCCGACACCACCTTGACGCCCGGCTTGGTCTTGATGAACTCCAGCGACGGACGAATGGTGTTGGCGGTGGTGTTGATCGCCCCCGACACCATGCCGTCGGCCAGGCCCAGGTGCACCATCATCGTGCCGAAGTACGAAAGGTCTTTCATCTTCTCGCGGGCCTGTTCGACGGTGACGCCCTTGTGGGCGCGCAGTGTCGCGTACTCCTGCGAGAACCGTTCGAGCAGTTCGGGGTCGTTGGGGTCGACGATGTCGACGCCGTCCAGCACCCAACCCATGGCCGAGGCGCGGGTCTTGATCTCGACCGGGTCGCCCAGCAGGGTCAGGTCGGCGACGCCGCGCTGCATCAGAATCGACGCCGATTCGAGAATGCGGTCGTCGCTCGATTCGGGCATCACGATGCGGCGGCGGTCACGCCGGGCCAGCTCGTTGAGCTGATAGCCGAACATCAACGGGGTGATGGCCTTAGACGGCTCCACCTCGAGCGCCTGCAGCAGCGCCTGGGCGTCGACCCGTTCAGAGAACAGGCGGCGTGACACCTCGACCTTGCGGGGCGATGAGGTGAAGTGACCCTCGGTGTTGAACACCTGCTTGGCGGTGGTGTAGGTGCCCAGTTCGGTCATGCCGATGGGCAGGTCGAGATGCATACCGTCGAAGAGGCGCACCACGGGATCGGGAATCGGGTAGCCGCCGGTGAGGATCACGCCGGTGATCTGCGGGAACGAGCCGGAATGGTGGGCCAGTATCAGGCCGGGCAGCAGGTCGGAACGGTCGCTGGGCATCAGCACGGTGGCCTCGGTGACCAGGCGGGTCAGAATGTTGGGCAGGGTCATCGCGGCCACCACCACGTCTTGGCTCTCGCGGTCGAGCAGGTCGGGGTTGCCGAGTACGTGCACGGCGCCGACGGCCTCGTACTGAGCGCGCAACGTGGGCGCGACCAGCAGCCGGTCGGCGGGGATCGCGGCCACCAGCAGATCGGTGAGGCCGTGCAGGGCCTCGACCGTCTCGTCCAGAATGTCGGCGTCGACCCGGTTGGCGATCACCCCGATGGTCTGCACGTGATGCGCGGTGAACTCGTTGAGGGCGGTCTCTGCGGCGTCGCGAATCTGCTGCGCGTCGCGGTCGTGGCCGCTCACCACCAGCAGCAGCGAGCTGTTCAGGTTGGCGGCGATCTCGGCGTTGAAGGCGAGCTCGGTGGGGCTGGTCACGTCGGCGTAGTCGGAGCCGAGCACCACGATCGCGTCGAACCGGGGGCTGATGCGGCCGAACTTCTCGACGATGGTCTGCAGGGCGCCCTCGAAGTCGGTGCGCATCTCGTCGTAGGTGATGCCGACGGTCTCGTCGTAGGTCTGGTCGATGCCGGGTTGGGCGAGCATCATTTCGAGAATGCCGTCGCGCTCGCCGGCTCGCACCAACGGACGGAACACGCCGACCGATTCCACCTCTCGCAGCACCGTGTCGAGCACGCCCAGGGCGATGACGGATTTGCCGGTGTGGCCCTCGGGGGCCGCTACGTACACGCTTCGAGTCACGACGTTCAGGCTAAACCCCTGACCGGAGGACTGTCTGCCAGACGCCCGCCCACTGGGCTATGGACGTCCGTGCCCGACCTAGCCGCGTTGCTGAGAACCGGTGCTGTGTCTGACGCCGCTTCGATGTCACGTTTGCGCCCGGCTTCGTTCAGCTTTGTCGGGTTTGCTAGGGATTCACCACGTCACGGTCAGAGATCCCGGCGTGCGCCGGGATGACGGGGTAGAACGACCGTTGGTCGAGCTTGTCGAGACCTGCGCGCCCGCATCGTTGGGAGATCCCGGCGTGCGCCGGGATGATGGCTAGCAACTTCCGTCAGCCCTACAGGCGATCTGCGAGCCAGGTGAGGTCGAGGACGTGCTCGGGCACGCCGCCCGGGGTTTCGATGACGACGGGGGCGTCGGCACTGCGCAGCACATCGGCCACACCGTCGGGATCGCAGTGGCCGGTGCCCCAGTTGGCATGCCGGTCGGCGCCGGAATCGAACGGGTCGCGGGAGTCGTTGGCGTGGATCAGGTCGAGCCGTCCGGTGATCGACTTCAGCCGGTCCACGAGTCCAAGAAGTTCGAGTCCGGCCGCGTGGGCATGACAAGTGTCGAGACAGAAACCGACCATGTCGGCGTTGGCCGAGGCCGCGATCGCCGACCAGAGCCGGTCGATCGACTCGAGTTGGCGGGTCATCGCGTTGGTGCCGCCCGCTGTGTTCTCGATCAGCAGCGGCACGGCGATGTCGAGCCTGTCGACCGCCTTGAACCAATTGGCGTAACCGACCTGCGGATCCTCGTTCTTGTTGAGATGGCCGCCGTGCACGATTACGCCGGCGGCGCCGATCTCGGCGGCCGCGGTGAGTTGCTTCTGAAGATGCTGCCGGGACGGGATGCGGATGCGGTTGTTGCTGCTGGCCACGTTCAGCACGTACGGCGCATGCACGTACAGCGCGACGCCGGCGGATTCGGCGTCGGCTTTGAGCGTGGCCGCACCGCCCGCATAGGCCACCTTCGGACCCTTCCAGCCCTGCGGGTCGCCGAGGAAGAACTGGCTGAGCCCGGCGCCGCGAGCCTTGGCTTCGACGATCGGGTCTGTCTGGTCGACATGGGCACCCATCACGATCATGGCTGCGAGCCTAACGGTGGTCACCGACGGCATCGAAGCGCGGGCGACGCGACGATGCTCCGAAAGTTGCGCGCCAGTGATCGCGACACGCCGATAAACAGGCCGGTGGGCACCACTGGCGCGCAACTTTCGGAGGAAAACCGCCAGCACAGGGCCGCCTCAGCAGCCCTACGGCGCTCAGCTCACCGTGCTCGACCGCGCCGTGGTTCGTGAGGCGTCGGGGTAGCCGGTGAGCGAGCCGGTGATGCGGGCGCTGAGCTTCTTGCCCTTGTCGGCCGCGGTCACGGTGTAGGTCGCCTCGATGGCGCCGTCGATGACCACCCCGTTGCGGTACCACTGGTAGCCGAACGTCACACCCGAGGGCTTCCAGGTGCCCGTGGTCACGGTGATCGCCTGACCCACGCGAGGGGTCGAGTCCGACAGCTTCGCCGACGCCGAGGTGAGCCCGGATTGAACCTTCACGCTGGGTGGCGAGAGCCGGCTGACCGCCTGGTAGCCGGGCAGGGTAGCCCGCACCCGCACCGTGATCGCCTTGCCCAGGTCGGACGACGTCAGCGTGTAGCCCGCCTTGGTGGCGGCCTTGATGGCCTTGCCGTTGCGGTACCAGACGTAGGTGAAGACCGCCGTGGGCTGCCAGTCGCCCGGCACTGAGGTGAGCCGTCCACCCACCCGGAGGATGCCGTCGATGGTGGGCTCGGGCGTCGCGGTGAAGTGCAGCGGCTGCACCTCGACGGCCTTGGTGTAGGTGTAGTCGGTGGTGTAGCCGGCCAGGGACGCCCTGACCCGCAGCCGCAGGTCGTGGCCGACATCTGAGGCGGTCAGGTCGTACTCGGCGGCCGTGGCACCGGCGATGTTCTTGCCGTCGCGTTGCCACTGGTAGCCGAATGATGTGCCCTCAGGAAAGCCGAGGCCCGGGGTTCCGCTGAGTTTCGAACTGAAGACGTAGTCACCCGTCACCACCGGACGTGGGGTGGGAAAGATGCCCTTGACGGTGTCGGTGGTCTCGTCGGAGGTCTTGGTCACCGTGGTGGTTCCCAGGGTGGCGCTCACCCGCAGCTTGATCGCGTGGCCGACGTCAGCCGCCGCCACCACGTACTCGGTGCCGGTGGCGTCGGTGATCGCCTTGCCGTCGCGCAGCCACTGATAGGTGAGCGTCGAGCCGTCCGGCATCCAGGTGCCTGCGACGGCCTTCAGGGTCAGGCCCACCCGGGCGCTGCCCCCGATCGCCGGCACCACCGACGGGTACGGGCTGAACGGGTCGACCGTCACGTGCGCGAACGACTTCACCGACGACCGTCCGATGGTCGGCAGGCAGGCCGGACGGCCGCTCTTGCCGCAGGGCCCGAGTTGGGGGACGGTCAGCACCTGGCCGGTCCACCACGAGGTCTGGGCCATGGCGCCGTCCCAGCTGAGCGAGATGTGCACGTGGTCCTTGTGGTTTGCGGTCCACGAGCCGCGGCTGGCCATCTTTCGCCAACCGAGCTCTTGGTAGTAGATCGACCAGATGCGCTGATTCCAGATGATGTACATGACGCCCAGCCGGTAGGCGACCTCGCCGTTGTTGGCGGTCATCCACTTGACCATGTCGGCCACCTTGGCGCGGTCTTTGGCCTTGCGGGAGTCCATGTGCCAGTCGAGCGCCCGGCCCTCTTTGTGCTCGGACGTGCCGCCGCTGGAACAGAACCGCGAGATGCCCCACGACGAGCCCCCCCAGGTCTTGATCAGCGCCTTGAGCAGCGCTGTGGTGCCGGGCTTGGCCGATGGGGTGCAGGTCTTCTGCGCGATGTAGCCAAGGTGCGCGTCGATGCCGGGGGTCTGCAGCGTCTTCGGCGGCGCTGGGTTGGTGGCGCGGGCCTGCGTGACGGGTGCCAGCAGCACCAGCAGCGCGCAGGCGGCGGCGACGAATGGACGGATCAGGGTGCGCATGGGCTGCCTCGCAGACGGTCGCGGCGTCGGGATCGTGCATTGAGGGTAAGCCGGGTTTCGATCAATGACGCAGGGTCTCACGGGATCAATGAACGCAGGGTCTGACGCACGCTCACGACGGCCGCGCGACGTCGCTCGCGATTGCGCTCGTTGCCTGCGGACGAACGCGAGCAACGTCACCCATCGCGAGCAACGTCGCGCGATGGTCGCGGAGAGCGGCGGGGACGCGCTGCGGTCAGTCGTCCCGACGGTCGATCGGCGGGCGCACGCTGAGGTTCCAGTCGACGCTGAGGTCATGGTGGCGAAACCGCTCGTAGCCGTCGGCGTCCAGGTCGTGAAACTCACGGCGGGTGCGTACCCGGTAGCGGGCCACCTGCACGATGCCGATCGTCCAGAGCAGGAACTGCGCCGACATGGCCCACCCGAAAGCTTCGCGGCCGTACGGCTGACCGGGTGGCGTCAGCCGGTCGAGAATCACCCCCACGGCCGACACCACCAGCACGGTGGCGATGAAGCCGCCCTGGTTGACGATGCCGTTGGCTCCGCCCAGTTGCGCCGGGGGGTTGGACGTGCGGGCGTAGTCGAAGCCGATCATCGAGACCGGTCCGCCCACACCGATCACCGCCGCCAGCACGACCAGCAGCCACAGCGGAGCGGGCCCCGGCCACAGCAGCACCGCGGCCCAGACGACCATCTGCACGGCCAGGCTGGCGAGCACCAGGGTCGAGCGGTGAAACGGACGGTAGGCCACGAACTGTCCGATGAGCGGCGCCGTCAGCATCGACACGAACGTGGCCAGCAGCAGCAACACGCCGGCGGCGATCGGGTCGGTGGCCTGCCCCTGCACCAAGAACGGGTAGCCCCACAACAACGCGAAGACCATGACGCTGAACGGTGTCGAGAAATGCACCCAGAACCCCATCTTGGTGCCCGAACGTGCCCAGACCTCAACGATGGTGCTGACCACCCGTCGGCGCGAAATCGGTGGGCCGGGCTGGGTGCGGCGGGTCGGGGTGTCGCGCACCAGCACCAGCAGGAGCAGCACGAACACCACACCGAGTGCTGCAGGCGTGGCGAAGGTCGCCGTCCACCCCACGTCGCGCAGCAGCAGCGTCATCGGCACCGTGGCGGCCATCGCGCCGATCTGGCCCAACTGGCCCGTGAACTGGGTGAACAGGGGAATGCGCATCATCGGAAACCAGGAGCTGACCAGGCGTAACACGCTGGTGAAGATCACCGCGTCGCCGCCGCCGATGAACACGCGGGCGATGATCGCAGCCGGGTAGGTGAGTGCCAGGGCGAACCCGACCTGGGCCAGCGTCAGCACGGTGATGCCGGCGATCAGCGCCCGGCGCGGGCCGAATCGGTCGATCGCCAGGCCGGCCGGCACCTGCATGGCGGCGTACACCAGCAACTGCAGCGTGGTGAAGAACGACAGTTGCGCGGCCGTGATGCCGAACCGGTCGGCGGCCAACAGCCCGGCCACCGACAGCGAACTGCGAATGAAGACGGTGAGCATGTAGGCGCCGACCGCGACACCCCACACGATCAGTGCCGAGCGCGTCACTTTGGCCGGTTCGCTCACACCTTCTGTTCTATCTCTTCGCCCATGGCGACGCTTCGGCGGCTCGTGCCGTGGACCGGTCTGGACGCTCGCGCGTGACAGGATTGGCGAGGTCGAAGGGGTGTGCATTGTTGGTGGGCGTGGTGCGGCGCTGGGCGATCAGCGCGCTGGCAACGGGGTTGCTCGCTGCCGGCTGTTCAGCCGTCCCCCCTCAGCCCGGCTCGGCGCCGTCGGTCGCGGCAGTACGTCCGAGTGGGCAGACGGGCAGCGCCGCATCACCGGTGTCGTCGCCCTCTGCGCAGGCGCCGTCCGAGTCGTTGCGTCCGTCCACGAAGCCGGTGGACGACCGCAGCGGCAAGCAACTCGGCCACCCCTTCACCGTCAACGGCATGGTCGTGGTGTCGGCCAAGCACAAGGTGAGTGCGGCGTACCGTCCGAGCGTGGGCGCCTACGGGCTGACCCCGGCCGCAGGCAAGGCGTTCGCCGGGTTGAAGCGAGCGATTGAGAAGGCCGGCCTGCGGCTCTACGTGGTGTCGAGCTACCGCTCGCACGCGGCGCAACAGGCGCTGTACGCGTCGAAGTTGGCCAGCATGGGGCGGGCCTACACGCAGAAGTACGTGGCGGTGCCGGGCACGAGCGAGCACCAGACGGGCCTGGCGGTCGACCTGCGCAGCCCGGGTGGGCGCGGCACGTCGTTCGACAACAGCCGCGAGTGGCGGTGGTTGCGCGCGCACGCGCAGAACTATGGGTTCGTGCTGCGCTACCCCGACGGGCTCACGAAGGTGACCGGCATCGGGTTCGAGCCGTGGCACTGGCGCTACGTGGGCGTCGAGCAGGCCAAGGCGATCAGGGCGCTCGGCGCCAACATGACGATCGAACAGTATCTGCGCCTGGCCTGAGTGGCTGGTCGAGCGCGTCGAGACCCCGTCGATCAGCCGACCTGGTCGATGCGGTAGTTGTGCCCACGCACGGTGAACTCGTCGCCGGCGGACTTGCCCAGCATCGCCTGGGTGAACGGAGCCTCGGGCGACACCGACTGCACGGTCAGCCCATTCACCTCGACGTCGTCGGCCGAGATCGCGACGAAGTAGTACTCGTCGTCCACCTGTACCAGCGAGCCTGGGCCGACCGTGGTGCTGGGCGTGAAGTCGACCGCCTCCAGCTGGGCGAGCGAGTCGCGAAGGGGCCGCAGCGTGTCGTCCAGAGCCTCGGCGGTGCCGAGGTCGACGCTCGACTGGGCGATCAGGCTGGGGTCGTTGATTGTCTCGTCGTCGAGCTCGGACGCGCCGTGCAGTTGGGCGATGGCGCGCTCAGCGGCGGCGATGGCGGCCCGTTGGGCGGCCGCGACGGCGTCGCGAACCTCGCGCTTGTCGGTCATGGTCGGCTCCTGATCTCGGCGCTCCGTGGCGGCTCTGCACTGTATCGGTGTTGCGGCGCAAGTGGGGGGACGGTTCCCGTCTCGCGTAATCCGGGGTGGTTGGCGTGAGTTGGGAACCGTCCCCAACTCGCGCCAGGAGGCGGATCCTGTGGACTCATGTCAAGATGCCCGCTTGGGTTGGGTCGTTGACTCATTTCGTTTTGCCCGCGTCATTTTTGTTCGGGATAGGTAGACGTGGTTGCGTTTGGCTGCTTTGAGGATGGTGCCGCGGCGGCGGGCGAGTTCGAGCAGGTTGCGTTGGATGAGGTCGATGTCTCGGCGTAGTTGGGCCGGGTTGGCCTGGGTGATGCGACTGTCAAGGTGTCGCCGGTCCTGGTCGTCGAGGACGGTGGGGTGGTCACGGAGCAGCCGGCCGGCCGGGGTGGTGGCGGTGTCGTAGGTCTTGGTGACTTTCGCTCCGGTGCGGGTCTTGGTTTTCAGCTTCTGTTGCGGGGTGAACAGGTTGGACAGTTCAGCGGCCAGGGGCCATAGCTGGTTGAGCAGGTCGAGTTCCCGGCTGGTGTCGTAGCGGTAGTAGCCGACGTTGCGGCGGACTCTGGTCCAGTTCTTCTGTTCGATGTGGGCTTGGTCGTTGGAATGGTTCGGGCGGCCGCGGGTGAACGTGATCTCACGGGTGTTGCACCAGCTCATCAGGTGGTGGTTAATGAACTCGGAGCCGTTGTCAGAGTGGACGCCCACGATCGCGAACGGGAACCGGAGGGCGAGTTGCTCCAGCCCGGTGGCCACGATCCTTTCGCCCTTGGACTTCACGGTGATGGTTTCGGTCCAACCGGTAGCCACGTCGACAGCGTCCAGGCTGTAGTGGAAGTGGCCGTTGTTGTCGCCGCCGTCGTGACCGACCAGATCGATCTCGATGAACCCTGGCTGGGTGTCGTCCCACTCGTGCCAGGTCTTCAGCGGGATCGACGATTTCAACAGCGATCCGGGGCGGGTCAAGGACCGGCCCTTGAGGTTGCCGACCAGCCCGAGCCGGTAGGGCCGCAATCGGCGATCGATGGTCGCCGCCGACATGGCCAGCAGTGCGTCGATGACTTCGGGTGTCGCGTTCAGCTCGCCCTTGGCGACCAGGCTCGCGACCAGGACCGGCAGCGCTGGGCGCACGATCTTGCCGCTGGGTCCGTCCAGCACCGCCCAGCACACCGCCAAGGCGTCGATCACCTCAGGTCCGTAGCGGAACACAGGCTCGCGGGGCCTGCGTGGCCGGTTCACGTCCACACCGGCGACCGCTGCCCGGATCATCTTGCGGGCATGGTCTCGATGCCAGCCGTTGACCGCGACCAGATGATCCAAAATGGTCGACTTCTCAGCCTTGGTCGCCTTCGGCCACGCCTTGACCTGGCTCGCCAGCACAGCCTTCCGTTGCCTCATCGTCAGCCCCATCCCCGCAGCCTGACCCACGCGGGCATTCTCAGATGAGTCAACGACCCCACCCACGCGGGCATTCAGCACGAGTCAACTCGCGGATTGGCCCGGGCGGGCGGGCTGCGGCTAAGCTTGACCCTTGGTGCCTCGTGGCACCGTGCACACGCCCTCCTGCCATGGGAAATGCTCATGGCCGCTCGAGACCAGAGGAGGTGGAGTTCGCGTATGCGTCAATACGAAGTCATGGTCATCATCGATCCCGACGTGGACGACCGTCAGGTGAATGGCCTGCTGGAGAAGCCGCTCGCGGGCCTGACCAAGGCCGGTGGAACCGTCGACAACCTGGACATCTGGGGTCGCCGTCGGCTCGCCTACGACATTCGCAAGAAGTCCGAAGGCATCTACGCCGTCATCAACATCACCGCTGAGCCTGCCGACGTGAAGGAACTGGATCGCCAGTTCACCCTGAACGAGCAGATCATGCGCACCAAGGTCATCCGGCCCGATACCCGGTAGCGGCCCGGCACCCGATAGAGAAAACTGTCGGCCCCGGCTGACAGGCTCTGAGTGATAGTCACCGATCGAAAGACAAACTCATGGCAGGCGAAACCATCATCACGCTCGTCGGCAACCTGACGGCGGATCCCGAGCTGCGCTTCACCCCGTCCGGGGCGGCCGTGGCCAACTTCACCGTCGCGTCGACCCCGCGCACGTTCGATCGTCAGACGAGCGAGTGGAAAGACGGCGACGCCATGTTCCTCAACTGCTCGGTGTGGCGGCAGGCGGCCGAGAACGTCGCCGAATCGCTCACCAAGGGCATGCGGGTGGTCGTGCAGGGCCGGCTGAAGTCGCGCTCGTACGAGACCCGTGAGGGTGAGCGGCGCACCGTGTTCGAGGTCGAGGTCGACGAGGTCGGCCCGTCCCTGCGGTACGCCTCGGCCAAGGTCAGCCGCAATCAGGGTGGCGGCAACTACTCCGGCGGGGGCAACTCCGGCGGCGGTGGCGGCTACTCCGGCGGCAACAACTCGGGTGGCAACGACGCGTGGTCGTCCGGTGGTGGCGGCAACAACCGCTCGGCCGGTAACGATCCGTGGGCTCAGGCCCAAAGCGACGAGCCGCCGTTCTGATCACCCGCGGACGCCGCGTCGTCCGCAGCATTAGCAAACAACGTCATTCCGGCTTCGGCCGGGCTCACTGAAAGGGAGCACCACAATGGCACAGCAGCGTAAGCCTGTGAACAAGAAGAAGATCGCGCCGGCCAAGTCGGTGCGCATCGGCCACATCGACTACAAAGACACCGCGACCCTGCGCAAGTTCATCAGCGAGCGGGGCAAGATCCGCGCTCGTCGGGTCACCGGTCTGTCCGTGCAAGAGCAGCGCAAGGTTGCGATCGCCGTCAAGAACGCGCGTGAGCTGGCCCTGCTGCCCTACGCCTCGACCGCTCGCTGAGAAGGGACGACAGCATGAAGCTCATTCTGACCGCCCCGGTCGATCACCTGGGCATTCCCGGCGAGATCGTCGAGGTCAAAGACGGCTACGGCCGTAACTACCTGCTGCCCCGCGGGTTCGCCATCAAGTGGACTCGGGGTGCCGAAAAGCAGATCGAAGGCATCAAGCGGGCGCGTGACGCTCGCGAGATTCGTAGCATCGATCACGCCAAAGAGATCCGTACGCAGCTCGAAGCGCTGACGGTGTCGCTGCCGGCCAACGCCGGCGACAACGGCAAGCTCTTCGGTGCGGTCACCCCGGCCGACATCGTGCTCGCGGTGAAGAAGGCCGGCGGGCCCGCCGTCGACAAGCGCGCGGTCGAGATCGCCAAGCCGATCAAGGCCGTCGGCACGCACACCGTGGGTCTGAAGCTCACCAGCGGTGTGGTGGCGCACATCGACGTCAACGTCGTTTCCGCCTGAGACGGATCAAGGGGCGGGGTCTTCGGACCCCGCCCCTTGGCATGCGTGGGCAGCTTGGGGACGGGTTCTCCAGCTGGTGATGGGACGGTTCTCCAGTTGGTAAGGGGACGGTTCTCAGACTGCTGCGTCGAACGACGAAATGCCTTGTGGCGCGCAGTATTGAGCCGCCGGTCAGACGGTTGGAGAACCGTCCCCTTGTTGGCTGGAGAACCGTCCCCTGCACCGGCGGAACCGTCCCCTGAACCGGCGGAACCGTCCCCTGAACCGGCGGAACCGTCCCCTGACGGGTCAGGCGGGCGTGACCTCGCGGGTCGTCAGGTTCACCCGAACGGACGGCGTGCCGTACGGCGAGTGCTGCATGACGAAGCCCTTGGGGTGCAGGGTCTCGTCTGAGGTGTACCAGTCGTGCAGGGCGCGTTCGGCCTCGGCGTCGCCGCCGTCGGCCGCCACCAGCAGTGCCGCCAGCCGGTCGAGCACCTCGGGCTCGGGGGTGGTGAACCAGTCGTCCCAGAGCAGCAGTTCGTCGCCGTAGCGGTGGGCGACCTGAAAGACCACGTACCCCGCCACGAAGTCTCTGCCGCGCAGCGGTGCGGGAACCATCGGGTCGACGCCGTACTGGTCGGGGTCGGCGTCGCCGCTGCGCAGCAACTGCCACACCTCGGCCGCGGTTTCGAACGGCGAGCCCGCGCCCGTCGGCATGTCGCGGACGTCGAAGTCGAAGCCCCACCCGTTGTCGAGTTCGGGATCGGTGCGCACCCACCGGGTGCCGTCGAAGTAGTCGACCACCACGTGATCGTGGTGGAACGGCGGCGCGAAGTACCCGGCGAAGCCCACCACACTGCGCGCCGGCACCCCGTTCGTGCGCAGAAAGCTGATCAACATCAGCGAGTGGTCGCGGCAGCAGCCCGCGATGCGGTCGGGTAACGGACGGGGCTCGGTCAGGTCGGCGGGCTGCCGCGACTGGTCGAGATCGAGGATCGCCTCGGCCCACCGCGAGTCGATCTCGCCGCGTCGCGCCTCGGGCAGGTCGGTGAGTTCGGCACGATAGTGGCCGATCAGGTTGCGGGTGGTGGCGCACAGTCCGCCCACCTCGGCGTCCAGGTTCTGCACCAGAGCGAGGTGCCGTCCGGGGTCGGAATACGGACTGTGCGGCGCGAACGCGCGCGGATCGGTGATGTCGACGCTCATGCTGCCCACAATGCCGCGTGGCAAGGTGGGCGACAAGGTCGATCGGAGGACGGCGATGGCGCAGCACCTGGGCTACCGCACGCTGCTGCGCAGCATGGGGCCCACGTTCACCACGCTCGCCATCGTCGGGCGGCTGCCGACCAGCATTCTGCCGCTCGCGCTGTTGCTCTACGCCCAGTCGCAACTGGGTTCGTTCGCCCTGGCCGGACTGGCCACGGCAGCGCTCAGCCTGGGCGGAGCGTCCGGGGCGGTGTTGATCGGCCACCTGTCGGACACCCTGGGGCACCGCGTGGTCGGCGTCGGTACGACGCTCGTGCAGACCGTCGCCCTGATCGGCTTTCTGCTCACCTGCCGGCCGGACGCGCCGCTGCCCGCCATGCTCACCTGCGCAGCCCTGGCCGGCTTCGCCAACCCCCAACTGGGCGCCATGGCCCGGGCGCGCTGGTCGCAGGCGGCCGCCGTCCGTGACGATCGGGGGCCGTACACCGCCGCCGCGATGGCGTGGGAGGGTGCCGTCGACGAGGTGTCGTTCGTGGTGGGTCCGGTGCTGGCCACCACCCTGGCCGCGCTCGCCCCCGCCGCGCCGGTGCTGCTGGCGATCGGCCTGGCCTGGGTGGGCCAGGTCGGTTTCGCGCTGCACCGAACGGCTCTGCCGCCCGCCCGGCACGGACGAGCGCGGCACCCCGACTCACCCGACCGCATCGACTGGACGCTGCTGGTGCTGCTCGGCGTGGTGACAGGTGCGGTGGGTCTGCTGTTCGGCGGGTCGCAAACCGCCATCGCGGCCTTCTTCACCCTGCGCGGCGAACAGGCCGTGACCGGACTCGTCTACGGCACCATGGCGGTCGGCAGCGCCAGCATGGGTCTGCTCAGCAACCGGCTGCCCGCCCGCTTCTCGCTGAGTGATCGCATCGTGGTGTTCGGGCTGGGTTCGGCGCTCACCGCGCCGCTGCTGGTGGTGGCCTGGGACGCCGCGACCATGGCCTTGGCCTGCCTGATCGTGGGCGTGATGGTCGGCCCGACGCTGGTGACCGCCTACGCACTGGCCGAACGCATCGCCCCGCCCGAACGGCTCTCGACCGTACTCACCGTGCTGTCGACCGTGGGCGTGGTGGGGGTCGCCGCCGGGTCGGCCGTCGCAGGCCAGCTTATCGAGGCGTTCTCGCCGCAGCAGGCGGCCTGGACCGCGACCCTTGGCGGGGCGCTGGCCACCCTCGCGGGCCTCGTCGTCATGCGCCGGGTGGGCGGATCGGGGGCATCGGGGCCGCGCCGGGGGTCGCAACCCTGACCGGCCGGTGCGGTCGCATAGGGTGAGTGGGTGAGCGATCCGGGGGTGCAACGACGCGTGCTCAACTGGGGTCGCACCGCATTGGTCATTGCTGCCGTGGTGACGTTGGTCGCGGTGGTGTTCGGCGTGCGGGCCGTGTCTGCGCCGGTCGAGAAGGCCGGGGCGCCCACCATCGCGGTGCCTGCGCCGAGCGGCACCCGGTTCACCAGTCCGTCACCCACGCCCAGCGCGACGGGCACCGAGTCGCCGTCGTCGAGCGCGTCGGCCAGCCCGTCCGCCTCGCCCACGAAGAGCATCAAGGCGTCCGGCGACTTCGACTGGGCGACGACCACCGCGGCGGCGTCCGGCTCGCAGGGCAAGCTGTACCGCTACGCGGTGGCGGTCGAGAGCTCGGCCAAACTGAAGGTCAACTCGGTGGCCGGCGACATCGCGGGAGTGCTCAACGACCCCCGCAGCTGGACCGGTGACGGCGACGTCCGGTTCGCTCTGGTGTCGCAGGCCAAGGCCGAGGTGAAGGTGTACCTGGCCAGCACCAAGACCGCCGCGTCGCTGTGTGACGGCGACGGCGAGGCCGGCTACACCTGCGTGCTGGGCGACGTGGTGGTGATCAACGCAGCCCAATGGACGACGGCGGCCGCCGGCTTCGGTGACCTGACCCGCTACCGCGAGTTTCTGATCAACCACGCGTTCGGGCACCTGATCGGCAAGAAGCACGCCGAGTGCGGCGGCAAGGGCAAGAAGGCTCCGGTGATGCTGCAGCAGGGTGCCGGCCTGTTCGGCTGCACCGCGAACCCCTGGCCCTAGATCAAGCCCGAACCCCGCGGCGCTCATCCACATCGGGCACCAGTGGCGGTGCCCCATGTGGATCAACCCTTGGCCGCTCGGCACGCCCGACGGGAAGGTTGGCGAACAGCACGCCCAGCACCAGGGTGAGGCCGCCGACCGTCTCCCACACGTTGGGCCGCTGGCCCAGCAGAACCGACGCCGAGATCATCGCCACCACCGGGGCCAGCAGCACCCATGGCACCACGGCGGCCGAGCGATTGGTGGCCAACAAGCGGTTGAAGATCGCGTAGCCGACCAGGGTGCACAGCACCGCGGTGTACAGGGTCGAGAGAATCGGACGCCACCCGAACTGCCCGATGGCTAGGGTGATCGCGGCCGGGCCGTCGAGCAGGGCCGACAGGGCCAAGGCGGGAAGCGGCACGATCAGCGACGACCACACCGTCAGCGACAGCGAACCCCGCCACCCGCTCGGGGACGCCGCGCCGGCCCGGCGGGCGATCACGTTGCCGATCGCCCACGAGAGGGCGGCCAGCAGGCAGAGCAGCACGGCCAGCGCGGGGGCGTTGCCGCCGCGACCGAGGGCGACCACCCCGAGGCCGACCGATCCGGTGACCACTCCGGCCACCTGCGCGCGATTGGGACGTTCGCGAAGGGCCAGGGCGGCCACCATGATGGTGAGCACCGCCTGAGCCTGCAGCAGCAGGGCCGCCAGCCCCGGTTGCAGGCCCAGACCGATCGCCGTGTACAGCAGCGCGAACTGACCCAGACTCATGAACGCACCGACGCCGAGCACCACCCGCCACGACACGAGCGGACGCGGCACCACCAACGCCGCGAGCGAGACAACCGCGAACCGAATCGCCACGAAGAGCAGCGGTGGCACGCCGTGCATGCCCCAGTCGATGACCACGAAGTTGAAGCCCCACAGGCTCGCGACGGTGGCCGCCAACAGCATGTCTCGTCTGCTCATGGCACCATCGAACCCGAAGATATTCGGAAACACCAGCGACGATTTCTCCGGTTGATTCGGTAGCATCGGTACATGCTCGATCTGGAAGCCGTGCTCGCCCTCCGCGCCGTCGCCACCGGCGGCAGCGTCGCCGTGGCCGCCGAGACGCTCGGCTACACGCCGTCCGCGGTGTCGCAGCAGATCAAACGGCTGGAGCGCGGCACCGGCGTCACGCTGCTGGAGCGGGCAGGACGGGGCGTGGTGCTCACCGACGCCGGACGGCAGTTGGTCACCACCTCGGCGCCGGTGCTGGCCGACCTGGAACGCATTGAGGCCGACCTGCAGCTGGCGCGCAGCGTGGCGGCCGAGCAGGTGACGGGCGAGGTGCGGGTGGCGGCGTTCTCGACGGCGGTGCGCGGGTTGCTGGTCGAGGTGCTGGCCGGATTGCGGCGCGAGCACCCGGCGTTGCGCGTGCCCCTGCGCGAGAGCGAGCCGTGGGAGACGGTCGCCCTGGTGGCGTCCGGTCAGCGCGACCTGGGCATCGTGCACGCCTGGGGCGGGGTGGCGCTGGCCATGCCTGACCATCTGATCGCCACCCCGCTGTTCACCGATGTGGCCGACGTGGTGCTGCCCCGCGACCACGCGCTCGCCGATCGTGCGGTTCTGGCGCCTGCCGACCTGGCCGACTGCGACTGGATCGCCACCTTCGACTCCACCATCTGCCGGCAGTGGCTGCGCCGACTGTTCGACGGGGTGCCGAACGCGCCGCGCATCGTGCACGAGTCGATGGAGTTCGAGAACCACATCGAGTTGGTGCGGGCGGGGTTGGGGGTCGCGTTGGTGCCGCGCCTCGGCCGGCCCGCGCTGCCGCCCGAGGTAGTGGCGATTCGCACCGTTGCGCCGGCATCGACGCGGGCGATCTCGGCCGTGCACCGGCGCACGCAGGCCGCCTCACCCGCACTGCAAACCGTTGTCGACGCCGTGCGTGAGGCTGTGCTGGTCGGCTTCGCGACTGCCATCGACTGAACGTGGTCGATCGACCCCCGTCTCAGGGGGTCGATCGACCAGCTTGATCAGTCGGGTCGGTGGCCCTTCGACTCAGTCTTCTTCGGGGTCGTTCTCGGCGTCTTCCTGGGTCTTGTGCACGGTACCCGGCACGTGGTCGGCGGGGCCGTACAGCGCGTACACCTTCATGGGCTCGTCGCCGATGTTGGTGACGTTGTGCCAGGTGCCGGCGGGCACCAGAATCGCCCAGTCGTCTTCGACGTCGCGCTCGAAGGTCAACTCGCTCTTCTTCGGGCCCATCTGCACCCGGCCCTTGCCCTTCTCGAGCCGCAGGAACTGGTCGTTCTTGGGGTGCACTTCGAGGCCGATGTCGCCGCCCACCGGAATTGACATCAAGGTGAGCTGCAGGTGCGCGCCCGTCCACAGGGTGGTGCGAAAGTTGTCGTTGTTGACGGTCTTGGATTCGATGTCGACGACGTAGGGCTCTTTGCCGCGGTCTTTGTTGTGCCGGACGGTCATGCGCACTCCTTCGATAACGGGTTTGGGACTACTTTCATCCTTGCCCACGCGGCCACACTTTTCGAGCGATCGCACCGAATGGGTCTGGGCGACCTGCTGGGGAGATCCCGGCATGCGCCGGGATGACGTGTGCGAGTGTGTCGGCCAGGCGGGGCTCGACATCCCGGCGGCGTCCGTCATCCCGGGGCCTCTGCCATCCCGGCGGACGCCGGGATCTCGACCGGCTGCGGGGACGGGTCTCGAGAGGCTCGACCGGCGACAGGCTCGACCAGCGAAGGGCTTCGTCGGCCTCAGAGGCCGACGCGGTCGAACTCGGCGATGGCCAACTGGCGTCCGAACGTCATCATCTCGTCGGCCCGGTCAAAGTCGAGCACCGAGCAACTGTCGGTCGGCACCCCGACCAGCACGTCGGGGGCGTTCAGCACATTACGGGCCAACTCGATGCGGGCCTGCATCAGATCAAGCGTGCGGCCCAGCATGTCGAGCAGGTTCACATCGGTCGGCAGGTCTTCGAACTCCAGCTCGACCGAGGGCTGCGGCGTCAGGTGTTTGGCGAGTTGCTTACCCACCCACGACGCGGCCAGCGCCTCGCCCAGCCGGTTCGACCACGGCTGCCGGGCGGCTTCTGCGATCTCGAGATCGTCGGCAACCGCCTCGCCGTCGGCACTCGCGGTATCGGCAGATTCGTTGCTCGGCGACACCTGCCACAGGCCCGGCGGCTTGGCGAACAGCGAAACGCCCACGGTGACCTGGCCGGGCATGTCCATGGTGGGGCCGATCGGCAGAGGGTTGAGCAGGCCGCCGTCCACGAGCAGCCGTTCGCCGATGCGCACCGGGGTGAACACGGCCGGAATCGCGATGGACGCCCGGATCGCCGCCAACAGCGAACCGGTGCGAAACCACACCTCGCGTTCGAGGTCGATGTCGGTGGCCACCGCCGTGTAGGGCACTGGCAGGTCCTCGATGCGAACGTCGCCAACGAACCGGTGCAGCTCGTTCATCGCCTTCTGCAGCCGCACCAGCCCGGACGACCCCAGCGTCAGGTCGGTCAGCCGGCGCACATCCGAGCGGGTGAGGGTGCGGCAGTAGTCGGCGAAGTCGTCCAGTCGTCCGGCGGCCAGCACGCCACCGACCAGCGCGCCCATCGACGTGCCCGCGATGCCGACCACCTCGTGCCCGCGGGCCTGCAACTCGTGGATCACACCCACGTGGGCGAACCCGCGCGCACCGCCCGACCCCAGCACCAGATTCACCTGCATGCGGCCCAGTCAATCACCCACGTGCCGGGTCTCGACAGGCGCCGACCGCCTAGCATCGAGGTGAGCAGGGAGGTCAAACGTGAATGACGACGTTCGCCGGGCAGTGGTGGTCGGAGCCGGGGCGATGGGGTCGGGCATCGCTGCCCAACTCGCCAACGCCGGGGTTGAGGTGTGGCTGCTCGACGTGGTGCCCGAGGGCGAAACCACCGACCGCTCGCGGCTGGCCCGCGACGCGATCGCCCGCCAAGTGAATTCTGCAGGCTTCATGTTGCCGGTGTTTGCCGATCGGGTGACCCCTGGCAACGTGATCGACGACGTGGCCACCTACACCACCGCTGACTGGGTGATCGAGGCCGTGTTCGAAGACCTGGCGGTGAAGCGCGACCTGTACGCCACGATCGAGCGCCATCGGGGCGCCGACACGATGGTGACGTCGAACACGTCCACGATTCCGCTGGCGCAGTTGGTCGAGTGCCGCGACCCCGGCTTCGTGGCGCACTTCGGCATCACGCACTTCTTCAATCCGCCCCGGCAGATGCCGCTGCTCGAGGTGGTGGCCGGCCCCGACACCGACCCAGCCGTGGTCGAGCGGCTGATCACCGCCGGCGATCATCAGCTCGGAAAAACCGTGTTGCGCTGTCGCGACACTCCGGGCTTTCTGGCCAATCGCATCGGCAACTTCTGGATGGCGGTCGCGGCGTCAGAAGCGCTGCGGGGCGGTGTCGGCATCGAAACCGCCGATGCTGTGATGACCAGGCATTTCGGGACGCCCCGCACCGGCGTGTTCGGGCTGTTCGACCTGGTGGGCATCAACCTGGTGCCGCTGATCTGGACCAGCTTTCTGCGCCTGCTGCCCGCCGAGGACGCCTACCACCGCTTCGACATCACCACCGACCCCACCTTCACCGGGCTGCTCGAACGGGGTCTGGTCGGACGCCGCGGCCCTGGCGGCTTCACCCGCCGCCAGAAGACCCCGGACGGTCCCGTCGACGAGGTGCTCGACGTCGCCAACTTCACCTACCGCGCCCGGCATGCGCCGACCGACTCGGTGCTGGACGCCAAGGGGTTGCGGGCCGCCTGCGACACCCAGTCGCCCGGCGGCCGGTACGCGTGGGCGGTGCTGCGCGAGCTGATCGACTACTGCTGCACCACCGCGCCTCAGATCGCCGACCACGTCGGTTTGATCGACGACGCCATGACCCTGGGTTACGCCTGGCAGGCGGGCCCGTTCGCCCTGGCCGACCGGGTGGGGCTGGACTGGCTGATCGAGCGGTTCGAGGCCGAGGGACGTCCGGTGCCTCCGTTGCTCACCCAGGCCCGCGACGCCGGTGGGTTCAGGCCGAGCCCGGGCCTGGTGCTGGCCGGCGACGGCACGGTGATCGAGGTGGCACCGGGTCCGCTGACTGTGGCGCAGGCCGCCCGGGTGATGGTCGAGAACGACTCGGCCGCACTGGTCGACCTGGGCGACGGGGTGGCCTGCCTGGCCCTGCGCAGCAAGATGAACGTGTGCCAGCCGGGGCTGTTCGACGTGATCGACCAGGCCCTCGACATGGGCGAGGCGGGCGCCTTCAAGGCGCTGGTGATCGGCTCGGACCACCCCCGCGCCTTCTCGGCCGGCGCCAACCTGAACGTGTTCGCCGCCCTGGTCGACCGCAACGATCCGGACGAGTTGCGGCAGTTCACCGAGCGTGGCCAGCGGTCGTTCGCCCGACTTCGGGCGGCGTCGTTTCCAGTGGTGGCGGCGGCGCGCGGGCTGGCCCTGGGGGGCGGCTGTGAGCTGATGTTGGCCGCGCAACACGTGGTGGCGGCGGCCGAGTTGTACGCCGGGTTTCCCGAGCGCAAGGTCGGCCTGATTCCGGCCTGGGGCGGCGTGACGCGCACACTGATCCGGTCGTCTCTTAGGGGTTTGGCCGATCCGGCGGCGCGGGCGTTCGCGTTGGCGTCCACGTGTGTGATCAGCGGGTCGGCGTTCGAGGCGCAGGCCGGGGGTCTGCTGCTGCCGTCGGACGAGATCGTGCTGAACGCCTCGCGCGTGCTCGAGCGGGCCAAGGCGTCGGCTTTGGAGTTGGTGGGGGCCGAGCGCCGGCAAGAGCCTGCGACGTTCGCACTTCACGACCCCCGGCTCGAACCGCTGGACGCCTCGTGGGCGGACGCGTCCGAGACCGACCGGCGCATCGTTGGTGATCTGGCGGCGATGCTCACCGGTGCCGAGCAGGTCACCGAAGAGGAACTGCTGGCACGTGAACTCGACGTGGCGCTGAAACTGGTGGTGTTGCCGGCCAACCAGGCCCGCATGCGGCACATGCTGGCCACGAACAAGCCGCTGGAGAACTGACGCCGCAGCTGGTCGTTGCGTTGCAGATCCCGGCGTTCGCCGGGATGACGGAACGGCTGGGGTCGGCTGCGCGGGTCTGCGATCCCGGCTGACGGACGCCACTCGCCACGTCATCCCGGCGCCATGCCGGGATCTCTGCTACGCAGCGGGCGGCGATGCCAGGATTGTGCGCATGACGCAACCGCCACCGTCCAGTCAGCCGTCGATGCAGTGGGGGCCGCCGTCGGCGTTCACCCCCCAACCGGGCTACCCGCCGAGTCATCAGATGCCCGGCGGCTGGGCGGGCGACGTGCCGCCGCAGCGGCTCGCGGTGCCGACGGGCCCATCGGTGGCGCAGCTTCGGCATTGGGCCGAGATGCCGTTCGTGATCGGCGGGCTGGCCGTCACCATCGTGGCCGGGGTTCTGGCGATCGCGATGATCAGCTACGGCGCCACCGAGCTGCCCACCTGGGCGCTGGCGGGCCTGCTGGCGGTGCTGACGCCGCTGATCGCGTTCTTCATGATTCGCTACCAGTTCTACAGCGTGGCCAGCAACGGCATTCCGGTGACGCCGCACCAGTTGCCCGAGCTGTACGCGATCTACACCGAACTGCTGGCCAAGATGGACGTGCCCTGGACGCCGAATCTCTACGTCATCAACGGCAACGGCGTGCTGAACGCGTTCGCGTCCAAATGCCAGTTGAGAAGGGCCTACGTCACGCTGTTCAGTGATCTGGTCGACGTGGCGTACGAGCTGAACGACTTCACCGCGGTCAAGTTCGTGCTCGCGCATGAACTCGGGCACGTGAAGTGTCGGCACGTGTCGCTGTGGCGCATGCTCACCACTGCGGTGGTGCGGTTCGTGGGTCTGGACGCCACGATCATTCGCGCGCAGGAGTACACCGCCGACCGGTGCGCGTCGTACTACGTGCCCGAGGGAGCGCGCACGCTGGTGCTGCTGTACGCGGGCAAGCGGGTCTACCGCAACGTGAACATCGAGGCGTACATGGCGAGCATCGCGGCGCACAAAGACGGGCTGTGGCTGAAGCTGGTGAACCTGTTCTCGAGCCACCCGGTGGGGTTCAGGCGCATGGCGGCGCTGTATCAGGTGCAACTGCGCGGCTGGGACGTCCACGGCAAGATGCTGTGACAGCTGGGACGAGAGTTATCCACAGTGCTGTCCACATGGGGATAACTACAGCGATGTAAGTCCGATCGTGCCCCTCGGCAGAACAGGCTCTTGTCCGGCGAGGTCGAAACTGAGACGAGCGACAGGAAATTGAGACGACGTGAGAATGAACCGGGGTTTCGCCGGGGAAGTTGAGACGAGCGTCAAGGTTCGAGCCGGCGGATTCAGACCCCAACGACACCCTGGATTGTGAAGAGCCAGTAAAGAGTCACTTCGACTACCACGCAATCGTGACGCTTCTCTAGCGGTACCACCAGCCATCAGTGCTGCACTGGCGTGACGCGCTGATCTGCCCCAGCTTGTGCGCGTGAAGGCACGATGGACACGCTGTCTGTCGTCCCTGGAGACTCTCCGGGCACGCACATCCGGGGAAGAGCGCTGAGTCTCACTTCGTTGAGTCGGCCTCGGTCTCAGTTTGTTGCTCGGGAGCCTGCGGGATTCTCATTTGTCGCGGGTCGGACAGCTGCGCCAGCGAACAGGCCCATGCCGTGTTTGGTGCGGCGTGCCGCTCGTCCCGCGGAGGCTCCGGTCGGACCACTAACCCCACGGCACTCGCTCACTTCGATGCTTGGTCGGCGGTCGCGGGAGCGGCAACCGAATCAGTGAGGTCGGGTCGCACACCGACACCGAGCAGGGCCACCCCGAAGTGGATCAGCGTCTCGACGTACCCCGGATGCGTCCAGGCCGGTGCGAGGAAGCCGAGCAGCACGGTGATCGCCAGCACGGGAGTGATCGCGGCCAGCACCCGGGCGCCCACGCCACCGGAATGGCTGCGCAGCAGCGCCAGGCCGAGCAGAAGACTGCCCAGGATCATCACCAGGAACACGAAGGTGCCGATCACGTCATACGTCGCCCCCACGGGCGACTCGGACGACACGCCAGTCACGGTGAGGATCGGGCCGACCATGACGAAGGCGACGGCCATCACGGCGAAGGTCGGGATCAGCACCAGGCGCAGTACTCTGGCGAAACGATTCGCGGTGGCGAAACGGTCGCGTTCGCCGACCAGCACCCAGCCGAGCGCCGCGTAGGTGAGGCCGTGGACGAGGCCTCCGATCTCGCTCCACGCGGTGGCGCCGGAGTCGCCGGCGAAGACGGACGATTGCCCCGTGAGCCCGTGGGTGACGGCGTCACCGAGCGCGATGGCCGAGGTCAGGGTCGCTCCGATCAGAGCGAGCGTGTGGCGGCGGTCGAGCGTCATCGTCGTTCTCCTTCGCTGAGCCGGGTCGAGCCGGACGACGCAACGCTAGGCAAGGCTGCGGTCCGGCCGCGTCCTCCCCGCGGCAGCGACCGTGAGCGGCGTACGGACGACCGTCGCATCGTTCGAACGGAGGATGCGCGTTCCCCTGGGACGTTCTTATCCTGAGGTGATGAGCCGGAACGGGTTCGGCACCGACGCCAGTGTCGGTACTGCCGCGGTGGTGACCGCGGCGAGCTTCGTGGCGGCTTTGATCGCCTGGGTGACCGGCTCTCCGGTGATCGACGGGGTGTTCATCGCCATCGTGCTCGCCGTCTTCGCTCTGGTGCTGCGCGGCACGGTGATCAGCGTGCGCACGGCGACGGTCGCGCGGCGGGTGGCGGCGGAGTTGGCGACGACGCAGCCGTCCAGGGTGGCTCGCGAGGCGGTGCGCCAGGAGCGTCGCAGGCTGGCCGACGACATTGCCGCTTCGCTGCATGAGGCCATCAGGCAGTTGCGGTCCGACGCCGATGCGGCGCTGGGGGCGGCGGATCCGCTGCCGTCCATCCGACGGATCCGCGACCACAGCCGGATAGCGACCAGCGAGCTGCGCCGGCAGCTGGGCCTACTCAGCGCGCCCGAAGCCGAGGTGGTCGATGACCCGCCGGACGGTGCCGCGCCGGTACACACTCCGCGCGACCTGGTGCTGGGGCTGTCAGCCGTGGCGCTGGCGCTGTTGGAGTGCCTCGTCACCCCTCTGTTCGAGGGGGAGTCGCCACAGGCTGCCAGCACGGCGTTGACGGTTCTGGTCGCGGCAGCCGGTCTGGGCCGGCGGCACTCGCCGGCCCTGGCGGCTGGTGCGATGTCCGTCGGTTACCTGGCCGCCATCCCGCTGCAGGTCCCGATCCAGAGCGGATTCTGGTCCATGCTGGCCGTCGCCCCGCTGATCTGGACGGTGTGCGCCACGCCGGGGAGCCGCCGAACCGACCTGGCGGCGATCGCCCTGCTCTGCCTGGCCAGTGGTGTGAGCGTGGGCCGGCTCGACCCGGACAACCTTGGGTTGTGGCTCGTGGTGCTGGTGGTGTCGGTGGGTGGCGGTCTGATCGTGGGCCGGTCGCGACGACACACGGCCGATTCTCAACTGGTCGCCGAGCTCCGGCGCGGCGAACTGGCCGCGGCTGCGGAAGTGGCGGTGGCAGCCGAACAGCGGGTGTTCGCCCACGAACTGCACGATGTCGTGTCGCACGCGATCGGCCTAGTCGCGGTGCAGGCCAGTGCGGCCGAGGTGAGCTGGCCGAACGATCGAGAGGCCACCCGGCACTGCCTGCGCGTCGTGCGCGACAGCGCAGCACACGCTGCCGACGAACTGGACCGGCTCCTTACTTCCGACCATCCGGACGCTACGGCAAGGCAGCCCCGGGGCACGCCCGCCGACCTGGACGACCTCGCCTGCCGGATCCGGCTGGCCGGCACCCCGGTCACCCTCGAGGTTGCCACGGCGGCGCGGTCCGAGGTGGGGCCCACGGCCTACCGCGTCGTACAGGAGGCCCTGACCAACGTCGTCCGCCACGCTCCCGGCGCGTCGGCGCGGGTGGTGATCGCCCTGGACGATCAGGGCAACACCCTCGTGCGGGTCACCGACACGGGCCCGCCGGTCACGGGCGTCCGCCGCGGCTTCGGGCTGGTCGGGCTCGGCGAGCGCGTCGAACTCGCCGGCGGAACGCTCGAGGCGGGGCCGACGGGCCAACTTGGCGGCTTCACGGTGAGTGCGACGCTGCCGGCGCTGGCGGGCCTCCTGCGATGATCCGCGTGGTGGTGGTCGATGACAACGCATTGCTGCGCGCCGGCCTGATCACCGTGCTGAACAGTGCGGAGGACATCGAGGTGGTCGGCGAAGCAGACGGGGGTCGGCGTGCGCTGACGATCGTTGAAGCGACACGTCCGGACCTGGTGCTGATGGACGTCGAGATGCCGGACGGCGACGGCATCAGTGCCACAGAGCGGATCCTCCAGCGATCTCCGCAGGTTCGGGTGCTGATTCTCACCATGTTCGACCTCGACGAATACGTGATCACCGCCCTGCGTGCCGGAGCCTCCGGGTTCCTGCTGAAGACCACCGACCCCCAAACCCTGATCGACAGCGTGCGAGAGAACGCGGCCGGCCGTACGACCCTCGGGCCCACCGTGGTCGCCCGTCTGATCGACAGCTTTGTGAGTCGACCGGCGAAGCCGGTGGTGCAGGTTCCCGGCCTGGCCGATCTGACCGGACGCGAAGTCGACGTGCTGCGTTCGATGGCGCGCGGCCAGTCCAACGCCGAGATCGCCGGCGAGCTCTATCTGGCCGAAACCACGGTGAAGACCCACGTCGCCCGGATCCTGGCCAAGCTGGGGGTGCGTGACCGGCTGCAGGCGGTGGTGCTCGCCCATCGCTCCGGACTGGCGGCGGGCTGACCATCGGCCCGAACCCCACCATCTGAAGGGACGTGCTTACGTGTCGTGTGTCGCCCAGAACTGGCCGAGTTCGGCGGCCAAGGGTTCGGCTACCTGCATCGGTAGCGAGTGTGTGGTGTTCGGCCACACTTTGGCGGTCACGTCGCCGATGAGTTCCGCCTTGGCCAGCGACGCCTCCCCTTCGGTGATGGGGCTGTTGTCTGCGAGCGCCACGTAGACCGGCATGGTCAGACCCCGGAGCTGGTCGCCGGAGAGCGGACGCGGCGTGGGCAACTCGGCAGAATATGCGGTGCCTCCGAGCGTGATCATCCGCGTGACAGGGTTGGCCTGATCGAGCCTGCTGAGATCTTCCCCCGCTATCTTCGCGACGGCCGCGTCCCGCCACGCCTGGGGCAGGAACGGAAGCGTGGCTGGCACCGACCACAGCAGGGTGCCCAGGGGCGGCCAGCGCAACACGAAGGTCGGCTCGAGCAGGGTGAGCGTCTTGACGCGCCCGGAACGGTGGACGGCGAGCGCGGCGGCGCTGGCCGCACCGAAGGAGTGTCCGACGAGGTGGGCGCGGTCGATGTGAAGCGCGGCCAGTGCTTCGTCGATCCAGGTCGCCTGGTCGACGGGCCCGGTGAGGGGTGTGGACTGGGTGGACAGCCCGGCGTCGCCGATTGCGTCCAGCGCGTACACCGTGCGCCGGGCGAGTAGTCCGGGCAGGTTCTCCGACCACATCGGGACGCCACTGCCGCGGCCCGCAAGCAGGACCACCGGGTCACCGGTGGCCGCCGGATTCACCCAGGCGTAGGCGTGCACCGTGCCGAACGACGTCGGGACGTCGAAGGTGCTGGTCGGGGAAGGCATCAGGGCCAGTGCCTCGGTGTACGCGTCCACGTACGCAGCTCGGTCGGCGGCACTACGGAAGTGCCCGACCTGGGGTGAGGCGGTTAACCAGCTGACGGCCTGGGCAACTGCGAGGGCACAGACCACCACAGTCACCACCCGGCGCAGGCGACGTGGCGCACGGGGTCTCGGCTGGGGTGCTCGCATCCGCGCTCCGCTCTCTGTAGTACGTGCGTCTCGTTGCAATACAGATGTATCGTAGACCAAAGTCAATACGTTTGTACTGGTATCTTGCAGGCATGGGGACCCGCGACGCCGATACTGGTCGCCAATCGATCATGCTCGCCGTGTGGCAACTGATCGCACACCACGGCATTGAGGCTGTTACCTTCAGGCGGGTGGCCGAGCGCGCTCACGTCTCTGTCGGGCGGATCCAGCACCACTACGGAACGCGGGACGCACTGGTTCGCGCCGCCTGCGCAGCGATGATCGAAGGTGCCCACGCCCAGTACCAGGAACTTCCGGATGACCCATCGGCACGGCTCAAACACATTCTGCTGCACGCCCTGCCCGACTCACCCCGGGCACGTTTCGGCGCCAGTGTCTGGCACGCCTACCTGGCGAAGTCGGTCGACGACGCCGAGATCAGCCGCCTGCTGGCCGAGACCAAACGAGGTACCGAAGACGAATGCGTCCGGCTGATCAAGCTCTCTACACGACCACCCGGAGACATCGACGCCAGGATTGCCGCACGACGGCTGCTCGCCCTCGCCGACGGACTCACCGTCCGCGTGCTGATCGGCGACCTATCCGGTCGCGAAGCCCACGAGTTACTCGAATCCGAACTGGCCGCTCTCGGCCGTTAGCAACGCCGAAGTGGGACACGCTCTCGAAGCACGCTGCTCGACCGTGAACGCTCCGGGCCGGTAGGCCCAACGTCAGGGATTGGTGGCGATGCCGTCAAGCCAGAGGGTGTCTGACTCGTCGCGTTGTGTTCCGGTGCTCGCGACGTGCTTGGGGTCGATGCCAGGGCCGTGCTTGATAACGTGCACGAGTGCCATGGCGTGGCCGCGGCCGAGTCCGTAGTCGGCGGCGAGCCAGGCGACGACGTCGTTGGCCTTCACCGACGGTCCGTCGAAGCCGCGTGCCTTGGCGATCTCGAGCAGCTCGCGAGGGGTGAGCCCCGTCTTCTTCTCGATGGTGTCGAGGTAGGCCTGGAATGACATCGGGACCTTTCTTGGTCAGTGGGCGGATTCGTCGGCAGGGCCGTGGGCCTGCCAGAGGGTGTCGAAGGCGCGGCTGGACGTTCGTGCCAGTTCATCGGGGTGACATGCGCCCGAGGGCAGGAACGGCAGCCGGTTGACGGCCGGCGAAACCGACAGCCACAGCAGCTCTTCTGCTGCCTCGTCGGTGTCGTTGATGCGCAGCCGGTGGGCTGCTGTGAGGGCTTCGAGGTAACCAGCCATGCATCTCGAAATGGGATCACGCTTCGTGCCGGGACGTCAGCGGTTCACATCTAAGCGGACTCCCTCTGTGGGCTTGGGTCAATCCGATCGTGGTCCCGGTGCTCGCCCGGGACCACGATCGCGTGCTGCTTGCTGGACTGCCTGTTGTGGTGCCTGGTGGGCGATGCGTCCTGCTGTGGGGACGCTTGCGGCATTGTGAATGTGGCAGTCGGGGCGAGCGGTCACACGTCGGATCGATGCAGTGGCGTGTGCCTGGCGTCTCCTTTCGTCGCGTTGGCGTCGTGGTTGTCGCGTTGCTCGGCCACGATCGTGTCGAAGGCAAGGCCGAGCAGTTCTGCATCGCTGCACATGAGGGTCAGGAACTCCTCACGAACTGAGCCGGACCAGTCTCCGCCGGCGCGCGCGGTGAGCATGATGACCTGCCGTTCAGACGCTGATCGCCTGCCGGGGATGCTCGTTGTGCGCGATGGAGATTCGGCGCGGCTTGGCCTTCTCGGCGACCGGGATCTGCAGGGCTAGAACACCGGCGTCGTAACTGGCGTCGATTCTCTCGGTGTCGAGGTTGTCTCCCAGGATCAGTTGCCGGCTGAAGACTCCTCGCGGCTGCTCGGCGGCGATTAGTTCGGCGCCGTTGTCGCGGCTGGGGCGTTCGGCCCTGACGGTGACCACATTGCGCTCGACATCGAGTTCAATCGAGTCCGGTGCGACGCCCGGCAAATCCAACTCGACGTAGAAGATGTCGCCGCTTCGCCAGGCGTCCATCGGCATCACCGAGGGCCGGGCGAGGGTGCCGTTGGTGCCGAGCATCTGTTGGGTCAGTCGGTCCAGTTCGCGAAACGGGTCAGTGCGCATCAGCATCGTTGTTCAACCTTCCTTTCTGTTCTGTTTGATGCCTGCCGCCGCAGTGTCAGATCTGTAGCGGGCGCTATAGATTTTTTATAGCTCACGTGTCATGCTGAGGCAAGAGGCCACATCTACAAAAGGGGACTGATCCGATTGGCGCATGCAGAGCTCGACCGCAGCCGCGGCGTGTACGGCATCTCGATCGCCGCCGAACTGGTCGGCACTGGCACCCAGAACCTGCGCGCCTACGAGGCCCGCGGCCTGCTCACCCCTGGACGCACCGCCGGTGGCACCCGCCGATACAGCGCTGACGATCTCGACCGGCTGCGCAGGATCGGCGATCTACTGGAGGCCGGCCTCAACCTCGCCGGAGTGGCCATGGTGATGCAACTCCAAGACGAGAATCAAGAACTGCGCCAACAATCCAACACAAAATCAGCACGATGACAGCACCACCCGAAGCACCGTTGCGCCACGTTCCGGGTCATTCCTCAGCGCGTCACCGGGTGAACTGCCCGAGGGATTGCGCGCTAGCGTCCGAAACGATCTGTTACCCCCCAAACTCGGTGTCGCGGGGGCGTCCGCACCTGGTTCGATGAAAGCAGGCGCACCGCCGACTCACCACCACCAACGATGAGCGAGGCTCCCCATGACCGACCTGTCGAACATTCCCGCCCAGAGCCAGCAATGGCCTGGCACCGACGCAGCCCTGACCCCTGCCGCCGACCACGGCGAAACCAGTTGGACGCCCCGCGGCCGGCTGACCGGCAAGCGTGCACTGGTCACCGGCGGGGATTCGGGCATCGGTCGTGCGGTGGCCGTGCTGTTCGCGCACGAAGGGGCCGACGTGGTGATCGCGTCGTTGCCCGAGGAGGAGGCGGACGCCGCCGAAACCGTCGCCCAGGTGGAGCGCATCGGCGGACGCTGCCGGTCGATCGCCGGCGACCTGCGCACCGAGGACGCCTGCCGCGCACTGGCCCGCGAGGCCGTGGACGCTCTCGGCGGGCTCGACGTGCTGGTGTGCAACGCGGCCTACCAGATGACCTATGACGAACTCGAGCAGTTTCCGCCGGGCCAGTTGCAGCAGACCTTCGCCACCAACGTCTTCTCGACGTTCTGGTTGGTGCAGAACCTCGCCGGCGAGCTCGAGAACGGCGGCAACGTGATCGTCACCACGTCGATTCAGGCATACAGCCCCTCGACGCACCTGCTCGACTACGCCGCCACCAAGGCGGCCCTCAACAACCTCACCGTCAACCTCGCCGGTGACCTGGGCGCGCGAGGAATTCGCGTCAACGCCGTCGCGCCCGGCCCCATCTGGACGCCGCTCATACCCGCCACCATGGCCCCCGACAAAGTGGAGGGGTTCGGGTCGGACACGCCCCTGGGCCGGGCGGGGCAGCCGGTGGAGGTGGCCGCAGCCTATGTGTTTCTCGCCTCTGACGAGGCCAGTTACGTCAGCGGCACCGTGTTGGGTGTCACCGGTGGCAAGCCGGTGTTCTGAGGCGCCTACGACCGCACCCTCGATCGGTGACGTCGTCGTCACTGCCGTTCCACAACGAGAGTTGCTGCACGAGGTCGTCGGGCAGGCCGAGCGAGGCCGCGTCGACGGGCGTGCCGTCGGGCGACCAGAGCGGCCCTTGGCCGTAATCGGGCCAGAACTCGATCAACCTCACTCGGCTCAGTCCGCCGCCCCGGGCCCCCCGGTTCTACCGGCGTCGTTCCGCCCACTGTTCGGGGTCGGACGCGTAGCCCGCGCGCTGCTGCTCGTCGGGCGTGATCAGCCGACCGGCCCGCAGCCGGGCCAGCACCTCGAGCCGCACGGCCAGTACACGCGCCGCGGAGCGCTGCATGGCCTCGGGGCCGGTCTTCGCCCACCACTGGTCGAGGGCGCGCAACACCTCGGACGAGTCGCTCGGGTCGATCAGGTCGCCGGTCAGCCGTACGGCGCCCGATTGGTGTCCGGCCCGGTCGGCCCGCAGCGCGAACCCGCCCAGCGCCAGCGCGACCAGGCCGGCCAGCACGAACAGCGCGAGCCCCGCGAGGGCCGGCAGGGCGGCGGTGATGCCGACCTCGCCCCAGCGAAAGATGAACACCGCCGCGGCCGCCAGCAGCCACAGGCCGCCGAAGCCCAGGTGAATGCCCGCGGGTACGCGCGAGCCCCACAACGACCCGTTGGCTCGGCGCGGTTCGAGCCAGCACAGCAGCGCGGCCGAGGTGAGGGCGAGAGCGCCGGCGGGCAGCATCACGTCCCGCAGGGCGAGGGCGCTGGTGCGCGGGGTGCTGAGCAGGGCCACCGCCACGACACCCGCTACCAGGGCCATCGCCAAGGCCGCCCGATGCAGCGTTGTGGACGGACGCACGCGCGGGGCGCTCGGGTCGCGGCGCTGGTTCGCCGCCTCGACAGCCTCGGCGCGGGCACGCTCATGGGCCGCGCGTGTACGAGGGTCGGAGGCCAGAACGGCGACGCGCCACGAGTCTTCGATCGCGGCTTTGCCGTCGCGATAGTCGGCGTCGAACAGAATGAGGTCGATGCGACCGAGGGTGCGCTCGTCCATGCCGGTCACCGAGCGGTGCTGGGCTCCGGCCATGGTGCCCCTCTCGCGCAATGAAGGTGACGGACGTCTCACGTGGCCCCCAGCGTAGGCGCGCATTCTGATGGTGTCACCGCCGGCGAGTCATCGGGCAGTTGAGGGTGTCGACACCGCCGGGCACGACAGTGTTGATCCGACCACCACAGACGGGGGTCAGACCAACACTCTCGTTCACAGCTCCCAGTCGTCCACATGCTGACACGTGTCAGTGTGACTATTGCCCGCGCGCCCTCGCGGCCGCTACTTTCACGTGTAAGTCGATGGAGGAGGATCGGTGGCGGGCAAACGCAGCACCAGCGTCGACGTGGCTCGTCGCGCCGGCGTCTCGCGGGCCACGGTCAGCTACGTGCTCAACGACCGCACCGACCAGTCGATACCCGAGGCCACCCGCGACCGGGTGCTGGCCGCCGCCCGCGACCTGGGCTACGTGCCGAACGCGGCCTCGCGGGCGCTGCGGGGCGGAAAGTCACGACTGGTGATGCTGGTGAACGCGGGCACGCCGTGGAGCACCAACATCACCGACATCGAAGATCGGTTGACCGCCGACGTGGCCGCGTCGGGCCGCTCGCTCGTGGTGTGGCGCCGCCCCGGTCCCGACGAACTCGGCGTCACATTGGCCAACCTCGAGCCCTGCGCGCTGCTCACCATGGACGCCCTCAGCCCGGCCGAGCGGCAGGTGCTCGAGGTGGTCGGGGTGCCCCTGGTCGAGGCCGTGGCGGGTCGGCCCGACGCGTCGCCGCTGATGCAGGCCGAGCGGCTCGTCGCAGCCGGCCACCGGCGGCTCGGCTACCTGACCACCAGCCAACCCGCGTTGCGCCGGTTCGCCGAGCCGCGCACCGACGGCTTTCTGGACGCCTGCCGCCGGCTGGGGTTGCCGGCGCCGCAGGTCGCCGAGGTGCCCGGCGGGCTGGCCGTGAGCGTGTCGGCGATCGCCACGCTGCTCGACGGTTGGCTGAGCGGCCCGGAGCCGGTGACGGCTGTGGCCTGCTTCAACGACGTGCACGCCGCCGCCTGCCTGGCCGCGGCGGCGGACAAAGGCATACGGGTGCCAGAGGTGCTGTCGGTGATCGGACTGGACGACGACGTGCTCGCGCCGCTCACCCGGCCTGCCCTCACCACGGTGCGGCTCGACCCGCTCGGCTTCGCCGATCACCTGTGGGCCCGCGCCCTGCACCGGCTCGGCGAGGGCGCCGAACCGACTGACTTCGCACCTGCCGTCCGGCTGGTGGAGCGGGCCAGTGTCGGCCCCGTAGCGTCGAAGGAGACTCGATGAGCACAGACGTACCCGACCTGACCCGGTTCGGCCCCGACGAGGCCTGGCGGCTGGGCAGCAGGCTGGTCGAGGCGTGCCGCAGATGCGCCCTGCCGGTGGCGATCGACGTTCGGCTGGGCGCGCAGCAGGTGTTTCACGCCGCTCTGCCCGGCAGCAGCGCCGACAACGATCGGTGGGCCAGCCGCAAGGGACGCATCGCGTGGCACTTCGGGCTGCCGTCGCTCGAGGTGTGGCGGCGCTACGTGGGCGACGACGGTGACCCGATGGCGTTTCTGACGGCGTTCGCGCTGCCGGTCGACAAGTACTTTCCCGCCGGCGGGGCCGTGCCGATCACCGTCGGGGGAGCGGTGGTCGGCGTGCTGGCGGTCTCGGGCCTCGAATCGTCCGAAGACCACGCGTTGGCAGTGGCGGCCGTGCGCGAACTGGCGAACGACGCCGAACAGAGCAACGAATCCGAACCTCGCAACGAAGGAGTGGGCGAATGACCAACCAGACACCACGCACGGGCCGGGTCGGGGTGGGGCTGATCGGCGCCGGCATGATCAGCGACACCTACCTCGACAACCTGACCAGCTTTCCCGACGTCGAGGTGCTCATGGTGAGCGACCGCGACGTGCCGCGCGCCCAGGCGCAGGCGCAGAAGCACGGCGTGCCGGCCTGGGGCGGCGCCGACGACGTGTTGGCCCACCCCGACATCGAACTCGTGGTGAACCTGACCATTCCCGCTGTGCATGCGCAGGTGTCGTCGGCCGCGATCGCCGCGGGCAAGCACGTGTGGTCTGAGAAGCCGCTCGGCATCACCCGCGAGTCCGCTCGTCAGGTGCTGGACGACGCCGCCCGCGCCGGGCTGCTGGTGGGCGTGGCGCCCGACACCCTGCTCGGCCCGGGCTTTCAGACCGCTCGCCGGGCGATCGAGCGCGGCGACATCGGCGTGCCGCTGTCGGCGCAGACCGTGTTTCAGTACCCCGGGCCCGACCTGTTTCACCCCAACCCCGAGTTCTTGTTCGCCGCCGGCGCGGGGCCGCTGTTCGACATCGGCCCCTACTACCTGACCGCGTTGGCGCACCTGTTCGGCTCATACGCCACCGTTGCGGCGGTGGGCGTCAAGGGTCGTGAGACGCGCCGGGTGCAGGCCGGTGACCGGGCGGGCACCGAGTTCGTCGTCGAGGCGCCCACCCTGGTGCAGGCCATCGCGTCGTTCACCGGCGGCCAGGTGGCGCAGAACCTGTTCAGTTTCGACTCGCCGATGGCGCGCATGGGCTATGTCGAGATCACCGGCACCGAGGGCACGCTGCTGGTGCCCGACCCCAACCTGTTCGGCGGTGCGGTGCGGCTCACCCACCCGGTCACCCTGGCCACGGTGCAGAGCGAGACCGAATGGCTCGACGTGCCCGTGCCCGACGAGACCTACGGCCGCGGCGCGGGCGCGCTCGACCTGGCCCGCTGCATTCGCGGCGGGGGTGAGCCGATCGCGTCGGGTGAACTGGGCTACCACGTGCTCGACGTGATGGCCTCGATCGAAGAGTCGATCGCGAGCGGGCAGACCGTCCGGTTGGCCAGCAGCACCGCGCCGGTGCCGCTGCTGCCCGAAGGTTGGGATCCCCACGAGGACACGTTGGGGGCAGGGGCATGACCATTCGCCAGGGCGCCCGGCAGTTGGCCACCGGGCAGCGGTCACGGTTGCACGTGCTGCACGTCGATTCGGGTGAGGACGTGGTGATCGCCGAGTCGGGTTCGCTGTTGTTCGAGGCGCCCAACTGGACCCCCGACGGTGCCTGGCTGCTGGTGAACGGCGACGGCGGACTGTTCCGGGTGGCGCCGTCCGGCGGTGGCCTGGTGCCGGTCGGGCTGGGCGACGTGCCCGGCATCAACAACGACCACGTGCTCAGCCCTGATGGTTCGTCGGTGTTCGTGTCGGCGTTCGACGGGCACCTGTACGAGGTGGTGCTGGCCACGGGCGAATCGCGCCGGGTGAGCAACGACCGGGGCGACCACTTCATGCACTTTCTGCATGGAGTGTCGCCCGACGGGCAGACGCTGGCTTACATCGGGCTGCAGATCGAGCCGGACGGTTCGGTGCTCACCAACGTGTGGACGATTCCCGCCGCCGGCGGCATCGATGTGCAGTTGACCGACGACCGGTACCCCGACGACGGCTCCGAGTACAGCCCCGACGGCGCGTGGATCTACTTCAACTCAGAACGCGGATCGTCCACGCCCGGCCACGCGCAACTGTTTCGCATGGCCATCGACGGCTCGAACGTGCAACAACTCACCGACGACGAACGGGTGAACTGGTTTCCGCACCCCTCGCCCGACGGCAGCCGCATCGCCTTCGTCAGCTTTCCGCCGGGCACGCTGGGCCACCCGGCCGATCTGCCCGTGCTGCTGCGGCTGATCGAGGCCGACGGCACTGTGCGCGACCTGATCAGCCTGTTCGGCGGGCAGGGCACCATCAACGTGGCCAGTTGGGCCCCGGACGGCCGTCGGTTGGCGTACGTGGACTACCCGATTGAAGGCTGACCTCGGGTTCGGGCACGCCCGCTGGTCGATCTTGTCGAGACCCCTGACCAGGGAACCGTTGATCAACGTGCGGGTCGTGGGTTTATCTGTAGGCGCGCCACGCACGGGGGGAAGGCTTCTCTATGGGTCTGATGTGTCGCTAGGGTGCTGCTTGGTGCGAGTGTTATCAGTAGGACTCGCGAGCAGCCGTGCCTCCTCCCAGGCGTTGGTTAGGGCCCAGCGGTGCGCTAGGCCCGTGGGGGTTAAGCGGCGTCGTAGTCTCGCCGTTCGGCGTGAGATCTCGTAGGGTCTGGTGTGCCCATTTGCTTTCCTGTGGTGGGGTCGTGTGGTCTCTGGGATGCGTGCGATAGTCGGCTGATATGTCAACAATTGGCGAAGAGGATTGCTTCAGTTTGGTGAGACCGTTCTTGCCATATGATCTTTGGCGAGATGGTTGCGAGATCCATAGTTGCAACGCTAGGTTCGGTCGTGAGGATGAATTATCTTCCCCTTTCCTCGCAGTTGGGAGTTGTCATGAAGGTTAAGAACTGGATCATTGCATGGGGTGGTGGTCTCATGCTGGCCGCAACGTGTGCAAGTGTTCAGGTTGCGCAGGCCGACAATCTGGCGTCCTGCGACAACGGCAATGGCTGCCTGTTTGCGGATTCCAACTACTTCACTCTGGTCGGGGAGAAGGCCGGCGGCACTGGGCCGTTCAATGTTCCGTGGAGCCAGAACGACTGGGCGTCGTCATACGCAAACAAGTCGACGTCCGTGATGACGGTCTATACCGACACGAATAGCGGCGGAACGTGTGGTTCTCGTGGGGCCAAGACCAAGGCCAACTTCTACTCGCCGTTCCAAGATTCGATCTCGAGCTGGTCGATGCGCGCTGGCGGCTGCTAGGTGCCAGGGTTGATCTGCACTGGTCTGAAGCGCCAGTATGTCTCCTCAGTCGAAACGGTGACTGCATTGGATGACGTGTCATTGACGGTTGCCCGTAGCAGCTTCGTGGCTTTGAGGGGTCGATCCGGTTCGGGGAAGAGCACGCTCCTGAACGTGATCGCTGGCCTTGACACACCGAGTTCCGGGTCAGTGCAGATCAACGGGACGCAGGTTTCTGACATGTCAGATGGGGCACGGACCGAGTTTCGCCTGCGGAATGTCGGCGTCGTCTTTCAGGATAACAATCTCATCCCGGAGTTTACTTTCCGCGAGAATGTTGAGCTTCCTTTGCGGGTTATGGGCTGGGGCGCGAGCAAGGCCCGGAACGCGGCGATCGAGGCGATGGGGGCCTTAGGGATTGAGGACCTCGCTAACCGCTACCCGCATCAGGCGTCGGCTGGCCAGCGACAGCGATGCGGATTCGCGCGTGCTGTCGCTGGGGAGCGGTCGGTCATCTTGGCGGACGAACCCACCGGCGCTTTGGACACCGCGACCGCTGCGCAGCTGTTCGCTGTCGTCGCCGAGTTGTGTGTGAGCCGCGGGATGCTCGCTGTTGTGGCGACCCACGATCCGGCGGTGGGTCAGTTTGCGCATCGGACGGTCATGATTACGGATGGCCGGCTGAGTGAGATGGCCTCGTGACGATGGTCTTTGCACGACCGCTGGGTTTGGTGAGCGCGCTCATGATGCGCTCGGCTTTGATGCGCCGCATTGGTGTCGCAATGGCGCTGGTTGCGGCGGCGCTGGTGTTGGCGTCATCTGTTGTGGGCAGCTTGTCGTTGGCGAACAGCCAGGCTGCAGAGCGGGATCTTGGCGAGTTCGAGTTCGGGGCGCAACTGCCGGTGGCTTTGACCCCAGGTTCCGCGATCCCACGGGTGGATATGACTGCCACGGCGTCCGCGGTGCTAGTGAGTTCGGGAGATCTGCGAGTGACCGAGCAGCCGCAAACTCGTGCTGCATTCATCGAGACGAACTGGCAGGCTAACCCGCTCCCACTACGCTATCAACTGGTGTCTGGCCGCTGGCCAAGATCGGCGGGAGAGGTTGCCACCTCGGCCCCGGTTGGGGCGTCGGTGCATGTACTGGGCGACGTTGCGGTGCAGGTGGTGGGAGAGGTCGTAGACCGCTATGACCGGCACGGTTTCACCATCGCGGCAGCGCCGGGAACGTGGTCAAGTTGGCATGTCGCCGATTTGTCGACCCGCTTTCCCAACACGTTGGCGACGGCCACGTATTTGTGGATCGGTGACCGGGACGCGGGCTTGGACGCGCTGGCCCTGGTCGCCGCCAAGCACGGTATGAGTGCGGCGAGCGCTCGAGGCCAGATGAGCGGATTGCTGCTGGAGCGGGACCAGTATCTGGCCACCGACAAGGCGACTGCCGCCAAACGCTTCCCGTTGGTTTTGGGGCTTCCGGTTGCCATCGTGCCGCTCCTGGCAGGGGTGATCTGTGGCGGCTTGGCCGCCCGCTGGTCACGCAGGGTCGCGAAACAACTTCAGCAGATTGGTGTCCCTGACCGGCTCACCGTCTCCGCCAGGATGCTGGCCACTCTCGCTGCGACCTCCGCAGGCGTCTTGACAGGGTGTGTAGTGGCGGCTGGGGCTGGCTTAGCTGTGCGGCCAGCCCTTGACGCGGCCGCCAACCAACCGCTGGCGCCATTCGCGATCGGCTGGGGCGACATGATCCTGGTGTTAGCAGGCTCACTGGTGGGCACCTCGATCGGCATGCTTTCTTCGGGGCTTGTGAAGGTGGCGAAGGCGGTGCGTTTCGGTGCTAGGCCGCGACGTGTTGCTGCGGGAATCGCGGCGCTGAGTCTGGTCAGCCAGTTCCCGGGTCCCGATGACGGTATTGCCATGACGGTCACCTATTCATTGTTCGCAATGACTGTGGCGTTGCTGTCCCCTGACGTGTTGACGTTGCTGATCGAGTCGACAAAACGTCGAGGGATGGCCACACAATTGGGTGCAGCTATGCTGAATCCGCGGCAAGGATTTGTCGCCGCACTTCTTGCCCCTTTGACTCTGGTCATCAGTTTGAGCGGCGGCGCTATCGCGATAACCGCCGGATCGTTAGCGGCCGCCAACGCGCAACTCACTGCTTCCATTCCCCCAGGTTTTGCAGTGTTAAGAACGCTCGATGCGTCGAAGCCCGTGCCTTCATCTATTCGAAGCCGGTTTGAAGAGGTGACCGGTCTGAGCAATCCGATAGTCAGCTGGGGCGCGGGGATCGAAGACCTGCCGCGGGGATTCGATGGGGAGCCTCGCCTGTTCTCAAGTCTGGCAGATATTGAGCGGTGGCTTGGGCATCCTCTGACGACGCAACAGGCAACTGCTTTGGAGTCGGGTGCTTTGGGTCTATTCGCACCAGCCGAAGGAAAGGTGGCGATCAGTCCTGTGGAGGGACGCTGGGTCGACCTGGAGCCAGTGCAAATCGATGCGCCCAAGGAATGGGCCGCCAACTATGGCGGTATCCTTCTTGAACCAGCAGTGAGTCGGCTGCGGTTGAAGAAGGTCAATGAGGAAATCATCTACTCATCCGTCTCTGCAGACCAACAAATATCTGTGGCGGACGCCGCAGCCAGGTTGGGTATCGAGCCTGGATACATTGTCTTCAACAAGTTGCCGGTTCCCTATAGTTTGCCTGACTCATTTCGTTGGGCGCTGGCAGCACTGTGCGTGGTGGCAGCAGGCTTGATGGTCATCTTGGTCACCGGTCAGGCAAGGGCTATGCGGCCGCAACTTGGAGCGCTCAAGGCGATCGGAGTCCCGCAATCGTGGATCGCTCAGGTCCTCGGATTCCAAGTGGCACTGGTATGCCTCACAAGTGGCGTGCTAGCAGGGGGAGTTGTTGTGGGGGGCAACCTGATCCTGTGGGCCGCCACCCCAGACGCGCTGGTGCCGAGACCTGACCCGCTCTCATTGGTTGTTGTCGCGGCGGTCACTGTAGTCGGGGCATTGGCAGGAATGGGCTCAGGGCTGATGACATTGCGCTCCAGTGAGCGGTCGGTGTTCTGAACCAGACGCCCAATCCCTCCAGGGGACTGACCTGCCCTTGGGAAGTGCAGCTGGCGCGGTGGCGGGTCTGCCCTAATCAGCACTTCCGCCCATAGCTCAGACGAGCCTGAGCTTGAGCCAGCGCGCCCCGGAGTGTCGATACTTCGGATTCCAAGGCGCTGATGCGCTGCATCAGTTCTCGTCGCTCTTGGGTTTGGGCTTCGATTCTGGCTCGTAGAACGGACACGATGCCGGACTGTGACGGCTCTGCCGGCTGGGTGTTTGCCGGTGTTGTGTTGGCGTTGCGGATGGATCGGATGAGTGGGCCGAGGTCGGGGTGTTGGTGGAGGTAGTGCTGGGAAACGCCCGCTTCGCGTGCCACTGCGGCGACCGTGATCGCGTTCCCTGATCGGCGGAGTTTCGTGATTGCGGCGCGGGCTGCCTTTTCGGCTGTTTCGGCTTTGCGGCGGCTGGCGGCGATGATGCCGTCGGTGCGGCCAGCGGGGGCAGTGCTCGTCACGGGTGCTGGGTGACGTCAAGGGTGGTGTGGTGGGCGCCGTTGGTGACCGGCCGTATTGGGAGGACTCGTCCTGGGTTGACGCCGGCAGCACGCACTGCCGCGTCGGTGGTGTCGGTGAGCCGGGCGATGATGGTGGTCAGCGCGTCGATCTCACGGGTCCGTTCGGCCAGCCAGACGTGTTCGGGGCTCATGGGGTTGCCGTGCCGGGCAGTGAACACGGCTTGGCGTTGCTCGATGAGTTGCAGCGTTTGTTGGTGTTGGTCGCGCAGGCCTTCGATGAAGGTGGCGTCGGTGGCGTAGTGGGTACAGGTGAGGCAGGCGTTGCCGCGGTCGCAGGTCTTGGCCGGGGGCAGCATGCAGTAGCCGTTGGGCAGGATCCGGTCGGTGCGGCGGTCGAGTTGAGCCATGTCGTAGAGGTCGTGGGGGTCGATGGCCAGGTCGTTGCCGTCGGCGCCGATCTTCTTGTAGCGGAGGAACTCGGCTTCGGCGACAGAGGCGAGGGTGTCGGCGTAACGCATCGTCATTTCGGGGCTGCGGTGACCCAGGTAGCGCTGCACGATGTGGATGGCGACGCCGGCGTTGAGCAGCTCGGTGGCGCGGGTGTGGCGTAGCCGGTGTGATTGGGTGAACCGCAGCGGCTGCCCGGCCTCGTCGGTGAGGTTCACGATGTCGTCGAGCCGGCGCAGGGTTTGAAAGCTGGCGCTGTAAAGCCTCGGGCGAAGCCCACGATGGTTGCCTCGCATGCTGACAAACAGGTAGGTCGGCCGGTGCCCGAGATGGGTTTCCACCCACTGTTGTTGGTCGCGGATAAGGTTCACCACGGCCTGCTCGACCAGGATCGTCGGGTCGACCCCCTCGACCTTGGTCTGCTGGTAGCGCAGCCGGGCCACGAACGCACCCTGCGCCGGCTCAGCTCCGCCCGTGGGGTGGAGGGGTCGGATGGGGTCGAAGTCGAGCAGCAGGATTTCGGAGGCGCGTCGGCCGGTCATGGCCTGCAGCAGCCAGGCCCGCATCGCTTGCGGGTCGCCCATCCCGTTGCTGGTGATGCGGCGCCCGCCGGGCAGGGTGACGGTGACCGGTTCGTTGCGCGGTGCGGCCAGGATCGGCAGGCAGCAGATCATCTGGTCCAGATCGGCTCGGCTCATAAACGACGTCCGGTCCGTGCGTGCACGGTTGGTGGTCCGTTGCCGGAACTGTGGTGGCCAGAGTCTGGTGTAGTCGGCGCTGAGTTGCAGCCAGCGCGGGTCGCCGGTGAAGGCGGCTGCTTCGGCCCGGTTGTCGACCATGAACTCGTAGAACTTGCCGATGATTGACTGGGTCGCGGCGATCGTCGTGGCGCCCATCGGGGCCGTCCGGCCCGGTGCAAGCGCGCTGGGGGAACGCAGCCACGACAACAGCCGCATCATCAGCGGCCGCAGCTGCGTGGGGTCGTCGACCAGCAACGGGGAAGAGATGCCGTGCTCGGTGAGGAACCGGCTGAAATAGGGCGGCAGGTGCCTGGCGCGGGTGATGACGCTGGTCCAGGTGTAGAGGTTGTAGGTCAGGGCATACGACATCCAGAACCGGACACCTTCGCGCAGCCAGGCCGGCTCGATCGGCTCGAGCCGGACAGCGTTGTCGGCGTAAGGCTCGTGCGGCCGGCGCGGGATGCGCGGATCGGCGCTGAGATCCCACACATCACTTCGCCACCAGTCCCGGCCGCTGCACCGCACCTCGAGAAGCAACTCGATGTTGTCGGCCAGCTCACGCAGGTGCCGACGCCGGATCTTGCCGGGCAGCCGGCCGCGATGGGCTTCGAACAGCCGGTCGGCCTCACGGGCTATCAACGCCGCCGGCAGCCCGGTGATCGACTCGGTGCGCTGTCCGGTGAGCAGCGTCTGCCGCTCCAACAGTGACGCGACTGCCCGGGCATAGGCGCGCAGCAGGAACGGGTCGATCTTGCGGAACCCTTCCGACCAGGTGATGAACGCCCACCAGCAGATCTCCTGACTGGCCCGGTCAAAGCCGTCGGGCCGGACATCGAAGATGGTGTCGTTGGTGGCGTGCTGGATGAACAACTCGGTGAACGGCTCCTGGGAGGTGTCGAACATGCCATCTCGCCAGATGGTTGGGACCCTGACCCATTGCTGGTCCCACGTCGTCGCCAGCTCGGGTACTGGCACCGAGTGCAGGTCGGTGGACGCCTCAGGCGGGTTGATCATCGTGAATTCCCTTCCAGCCGGCCACGTAGGACTTCCAGTTCGCCAGGGCACGCATTTCAGCGTCCTCGGTGACCCACCCGTAGGTCGACAGGGTCGTTTGGACGTCGAGATGCCCCAGGCGGCGCATCACCACATGCACCGGCCGGCCGGCCAGCAGCAGGGCGGTGGCGTGGGTGTGCCGCAGCCAGTGCGGGGTCCAATCAGGCGGCAGGGCGGCGCGATGGTCACGGGTCAGGGCACGGACCCGGGCATAGACCGACTTGGCCCGCATCGGGGCAAACAACGGCTGCCCGCCGACGTTGACGAACACGAAGTGGTTGGCGACATCGGCAACCTGGACGTCGATGCCGGCGTCAATCAGTTCCCACACGTAGGCCGAGTAGAGCCCTTCGAGGTCGGCGCCGATGTAGATGTCACGGCCGCGTGATGACTTGTTCCGCACCCCGTGCGGGTGGTCCTGCCGCGGGACGACCTCCACCCACGGTGTGCCACCTGCCCCGATGTGGATGTCGCAGTGCCGAAGCGACAACGCCTCACCCAAACGCATCCCCGACTCGGCCAGCAACGCGAACAGGAACCGGTCCCTCAGCCCGGCCAGGTTCGGCCGCCAGCCGTCGCCGGCCGGGTCCAGGATGGCGCAGCCGTCCAGGATGGTCCGCACCTGGCCCGGGGTAAGCAGCGGGGTGCGCGACTTGTTCGGCACCCGTAACCGGAACACCGGCGCAGGTCGATCCGTGGCAGGCACGACCCCAGTCAGCATCGGCAGATAACTGTGGTGCCGCCGGGTTGAGCGTTGGTAAAGCATTTGGCGGGGCTGGGTGATGTTCAACGCCGCCGCTGCCCACGTGTAGAAAGCGAGCACCGCCGCCGCCCGGTTCGCCACCGACGCCGGCGCCAACCGTTGCGGCACCGGCCCGATTCGATCCACCCCGGGCAGGTCCCCGGTTCGTAGATAGGCGAGGAAATCGCCGAACACGGTCCGCGTCAAACCATCCCAGGCAACCCCGGACGCTTCCAGCACCGTCCACCACTCCGCCAGGCCGCGGGCGTAGGAGCGCACTGTGTTCGGGGATCGGTCATCGCTGCGTAGGAACGCCAGGTAACGCTCGGCCGGCACGATCGGCAAACCGGCGGTGTCGGTTACGGTCCAAGACCGCTCACCGCCGATCAGCAATGGCCGAACCGACGCCGCCAACCCAGCCACCCCCTTTGCGTTCAGCGGCGCCGTGACAGTGGCACAACCTTCGCCAAACCATCACCCTGATCGGCCGCTGCCTTGATGTCTGCTTCGAACCCGGCATCCGGGCCAGCCACGAACAACCAGACCGCCGCATCCGCTGCCGGGGCGGTCTGCGCGGACCGGCCGAGTCGCTGGTTCGCCAATACGGCCGCGACCAGATCCGGCGGCAACACCACTTCCGGCAAGGCGGCGAACATCTGCGGTGACTGCGAGCCGGTCGAACGCTCCAACCACTTCATCAGCAGCCGGGGCCGTTCCGCCGTGCGCACATCCGCTGCCGGCTCATCAACACCCCACGACCGGCCCGTGTCCGGGTTCTTACGTGTGTAGAGCTGCCGCTGCAGCGTCCGGGTCCGTTCCGCATCGATCACGTGGTGCCGGGACAGGTGCATGATCAACGCGCCGATCGACACCCCCCACCGCACCTTCACATCGATCAGAGCGGTCAACGTCACCTGAGCGGGCAGTTCCGGTGCGACCTGGCTGATCGGTGCCAGGAACTCACCCGCGAACGCGTGCGCCTCATCCTCCACCTCCGCGCCGGTCACGCCGCCGCGATGCAAGCAGATGTGCCCCAGTTCGTGCGCCAACGTCCAGCGGGTCCGCTCCCACGACGACAAGGCCGGCATCATCACCAACGGCTGATCAGCGAACTCACCCAACCAGGCCGACAACCCAATGTGCCGCTCCGACATGTCCGCTTCGCCACTGATCGAACCAACTGACGCGGCCGAGCGCATCACCACCGGGATGCCGGCGCGTTCCATCGCCATCGTCAACGAGCCGATCGGACCATCACTGATCCCCATCGCCTCCCGCGCGGCCGCCGCTGCCGCCACGATCGATCCGCCCGGACGGAGCCGCGGCAGCCGCACCGGCGGCAACGGGTTCACCCGAGTCACCCGATCAATGAACTCCTCCACCAAGGCAGCGAACTGGGTCAAATACTTGCGTTCCCGCTGCGTCATCGACGCTGGAGCCCGAAACGACAAGCTCCGCTCATCGACATGCGCCACCGGTGCCGTGGTCAGGAACGCCTCCGACACCCGCAACACCTCCCGCAGCTTCGCCACATCGGCATCGTCCACTTCGACCCGGTCGCGCCGCTCCAACCGCGACAACCGTTCCGGACGCCAGCCCACCCGCTCAGCCACCACACCCGAGGGCAGCGACCGCAACACCCGCGCCTGCAAAACCCGCGCACCAAACACGACACTCACCTCGATCCACCCCCGCTCGTCCCACAACGCCTCCACGCTGCAGAACTCACGCCGGATCGTCGTCGCCCCCACCCTGTTCGACCATCGGCCAGAACTCGTCCAGGTCGTCGTCCTCGTCGACCGCGGCCGCGCCGCCGTCCGGCCCCGGAACCAGGCCCAGGCTCGCCGCAGTCGCAAGCGGCAACTCCGACTCGGCTACGATCGTCAAACGATTGCGATCCTCCACGTGCGTCACCGCCGCCAACACCGCCCGGTCCAACACCTTCGACTGCAAGCTGCTCGACCAGAAGATCACCAACGTGATCTGACCCAACATTGAGAAGCCCAGCTCCGGCAAGGACTCCTGATCCGAGTTCGCCCGCAGCGGCAAGCCCGTGCGCACATCCTTCGGCCGCCGCCGGATCCTGATCGAGACGTAGCGACCGTCGGTCAGCCACACCCCATTTCCTGACTTCCTGACCACCGACAGCGAGCACTGTTGGAACACCTCGCACGCCGTCCGCTCGCGCATCCCATCGCGAACCACTCCACCCACGGTCAGCCCGTGCGGGCCCAGATCGTCCGAGCGCAAGCCATCCAGCCGCCGGTAGGCGTCCTCCACCGACAGATCCAGATAGCCATGTACCAAACCCAGCGCGGCCCGATGCCGTTTCAGCACCGCCGCCACCAACTTCCACGGATGTAGTTCCACGGTTGCAACTTTGCACCGGGATACCTACATGATCAAAGCGACACGCAGAACCGCAAGCTAACTCGCCTCGACAATCGGTCATGCTCACGATCATACCATAATATGTAGGTAATGACTACGTGTTTTGCATGATTCAGACGTTGATTATCCAGATAAGCCGATTGAGCTTGTCGAAGCCCCTGGCCGCAACGGGTCTCGTCAAGCTCGACCAGCGAGAATCAGCGCTTCCCCAGGTTTCGACACGCTCAGCCAGCGCAGCTCAGCTCGACGTGTCCGCCGTCCACGAACTGACTCGAGCGCGAGCGTGAGGCCGGACGGTTGCGCGACGGGCTCGACCTCGGCCTGGTGGCTGATCACGTCCGAGATCGAGGGCATTCAGTTGGCCTGGCTGGCCGACGAGAGCGTCGACATGGCGGCCCATCTGGAGCAGTTGATGGCGTTGCTGAGGGCTCCGAGCCCAGCTGAACGGTAATGGGGACGGTTCCGATTACCGTTCACCCGATCGCGGATCGACCACTTTCATCGACCAGCTGCGCCGAGCCGTCGGCCGCTGACACTTTACGCTGAGACTCGGCGCGCGCTCAGTCGTCTTCGTCGCCGATCTGCCGATGGTCCAGATCAGGACGGCCGTCGGCGTTCATGTCGTCGGTGCGGGCCTGGCGGGCGTCCCAGCGCAGCGTGCCCGCGCCGAGGGCCGCGGCCAGCACGCTGGCCAGCAGCACGCCGAGTTTGGCCGCGACGGCGTGCTGGTGGTCGTCGAACGACAGCTCGGTGATCAGCAGCGAGACGGTGAAGCCGATGCCGCACAAGAAGCCGACCGGCAGCAGGTCGCGCAGGCCGATCGAGTCGGGCAGCCGCAGCGGGGTGAACCGGGTGACCAGCGCTGTGGCGCCGAGCACACCGATCAGTTTGCCCACCACCAACCCGACGATCACGCCCGCGAACACCGACCATTCCAGGCCCTCGCCGCCGCTGCCGATCACCGGCACGCCCGCTGCGAAGAAGGCGAACACCGGCAGCGCGATGCCTGCCGACCAGGGTCGGGTCAGCTTTTCGAAGTGATGGGTGCGGCCCGGCCTCGTGCCCTGCGGAACGGCCGGCACGGTCAGCCCGAGCGCCACTCCCGCGATCGTGGCGTGCACCCCGCTCTCGTGCATCAGAATCCAGGTGATCAGGGCCACCGGCAACAGCACCCACCACCGCAACGACTTGGCTTTCGCAGCCCAGCCGAAGGCGGCGATGGCCAGGGCCGCACCGGCCAGCGCCGGCAGATGGATCTCTTCGGTGTAGAACACCGCGATCACGATGATGGCCAGCAGGTCGTCGACCACGGCGAGGGTGAGCAGAAACGTACGCAGCGCACGGGGCAGGCCGCGTCCGAACACCGCCAGCACGGCGAGCGCGAAGGCGATATCGGTGGCGGTCGGCACCGCCCAGCCCTTCAGTGACGACGCGTCGCCCATCGGCACCACGATCGACACATAGATGGCTGCCGGCAGCACCATGCCGCCCACCGCGGCCACCACCGGGACGGCAGCCTCCTTGAAGTTGCGCAGGCTGCCCACCACCAGTTCGTGCTTGAGCTCGACACCCACCACGAAGAAGAACACGGCCAGCAGCCCGTCCGCGGCCCACGTGGCGAGGGGCAGATCAAGGTGTAGTGCGGACGGCCCCACGCGGGTTTCGGCCAACCCCATGAACCAATCGCCCGCGGGCGAGTTGGCCAGCACGAAACCGACCAGCGCCGCACCCAGCAGCAGCATGCCGCCGGTGCTCTCACCGGTGACGAAACTGCGCAGCCGTGAGCCGAATGAGGCGTCGGTGGTTCTCTGAGTCATTGTTCTCCGCTCGCTTGGAACGGCATCCCATCAAGTCTGACGAGTGCCCCATGCCGACCAGACTTCCCGGCGCACCGGTCAAGGAGTCTATCGAAGTGGGTCGGTGTCACGCTTCGCCGCCGGCCGGACCGGGTTGGCGCCGGACGACTCGGGTCACCGCATGCCGGCCGCTCTTGGCCGCGACACGCCATGGTCTCGGCGTGCTGTCGACAGTCGGGGTCGCCTTTCGTCGAAGCGACTTCATCGCCTCTCGTGGGTGGGCACCCGCGACGACATCGTTGCTAACATCTGAGCAGATGATCAGATGAGAGGCCAGGTATGAACCCCGTCGAGGCGTTTGACGGCTGTGCCGACACCGCGGTGCACCCCGACAAGGTGCGACTGGCCAGTGCGAACGCGCCGGACGCGAACGAGGTCGCGCGGGTGAGCGCTGTGTTCAAACTGCTGGGCGACCCCACCCGAACCAGACTGCTCTACGCCCTGCTTGAGGCGGGCGAACTCTGCGTGTGCGACCTCGCGGCCGCCACGGCGACCGCCGAGGCCACCGTTTCGCAGGCCCTGCGCCTGCTGCGCGCCTCAGGTGTGGTGATCGGACGCCGCGAGGGCCGCAACATCTTCTACCGACTGTCGGACGCCCACGTGCGCCTGCTGCTCGACGTGACGCGCGAGCACATCACCCACCACGTGCCGGCGCAGTTCGAGAACGGCCCCGAGGCGGCGGGTGGGCCGGCAAGCGTGTGGACCATCGGCCTGATCGATCCGCCCGATGCTTTCGAATCGTCGCGGCCATGAGCCACTCCCACGACCACCACGCCGGGGCGACCGGACGGCATCGCTGGCGCCTGGCCGTCGCATTCGGCCTGGTCGCGGCGTTCTTCGTGGTCGAACTGGTGGCCGCGTGGGCGTCCGGCTCGCTGGCCCTGCTGTCGGACGCCGGCCACATGGCCGCCGACGTCACCACGCTCGGGGCCGCGCTGGTAGCCACCCGAATCGCCACTCGTAAGGACACCACCGGACGCCGCACCTTCGGCTCGTACCGCGCCGAGGTGTTCGCCTCTGGGCTGGCGGTGCTGCTGATGATCGCGGTCGGGGTGTACATCGCGGTCGAGTCGATCGGCCGCATCGGGCAGGCGCCCGAGTTGGCCTCGGGCGTGATGCTGGTGGTCGGTGTGATCGGCCTCGTGGTCAACGTGGTGTGCCTGGTGTTGCTGCGTGCCGGGGCGTCCGAGAGCTTGAACGTGAAGGGCGCCTACCTCGAGGTGATCGCCGATTCGCTCGGTTCGATCGGCGTGATCGCCGCGGCGCTGCTGGTGGGGTGGACCGGCAACGCGTGGTGGGACACGGTGATCGCGCTCGCCATCGCGGCGTTCGTCGTGGTGCGGGCGGTGATGCTGGGTCGCGAGGTGCTGGGGGTGCTCGGTCAGCACGCTCCGCAGGGTAAGGAGCCGGCCGAACTCACCCGGGCGCTGCTCGCCGTCGAGGGGGTCGCCGAGGTGCACGATCTGCATGTGTGGCGGCTCACCTCGGGCATGGACGTGGCGACCGCCCACATCGTCACCGGTGCCACGGCGGTACCGGGCGAGGTGCTCGTCGCGGCCAGCGCCACGCTGCGGGAGCGGTTCTCGATCGCCCACGCCACGCTGCAGATCGAGGCGCCGGGTGCGTCCGGCTGTCAGGGCACGGACTGGTAGGGCAACGCCGGCGAAGGTCCGCGTAGGGTCGCGGAATGGCGCACCGCATCTTCACCACCAGCTTCGCCAGCATCTACCCGCTCTACGTCACCAAGGCCGAACGCAAGGGCCGCACCAAGGCCGAGGTCGACCAGGTGATCGGTTGGCTCACCGGCTATGACCACGACGGGCTCGCGAGGGTGCTGGCCGACGAAACCGACGTGCAGACGTTCTTCGATCAGGCGCCGGCGTTCAACCCGAACGCGTCGCTGATCAAGGGCGTCATCTGCGGGCACCGGGTCGAAGAGATCGACGACCCGCTGATGCAGAAGGTGCGCTACCTCGACAAGCTGATCGACGAGTTGGCCAAGGGTAAGAACATGGACGCCATCTTGCGTACGCCGGTCGAGCGTGTCGAGACCGCCGTTGAACCGTCGGTCGAAGTCGAGACCCCTTGTGGCTAGGGGTTTCGACACGCTCAACCAGCGGAAGGGCCAGGTCAGCGCTTTCCCAACCGTCGTGCTCCACTAGGCGAGTTGCCGGCGGGTGTGGTCGCCGACGGGCGGGTGGCCCAGCGCGGCGAGCAGTTGATTGAACTTGTCGCGCTGCGACTTGCGGGGAATGCCGCCCACGAAGCTGGGGTCGCTGAGGGCAAGATCGCGCTTGGCCACCAGGGCGTTCATCACGATCCAGGCCTGCAGTTGGTGCCCGGACGGCACCTGGGTCAGGGTCATCATGGTGACTGCGGTGAGAACGCCCGTGCCGTGCTTGAACACCAGCGTGCCGCCCTCGTTCGACTCGTGGTAACCGTTGGCCGCCGCCCAACCGCGCACCGTGGCCAGCACCTGATCGGTGGGGCCCTGTACCACCGCCGTGTCGCGACTCGACTTGCCCATGGTGGTCATCAGCAGCACCACCAGCCCGATCACAGCGCCGATCAGGGCGCCGTAGATGACTCCGTTGGACATGTGCAGGCCTCCATCGATCGGCTACCGAAGAGTTTAGCCGCGCTAGACATCAGGGTTCGTCCACTTCGTGCGCCGCTGTCGGTGCCCGATGTGGATCACCACGTGGTGCCCTCGGGTGCGCGCGACTGCCAGCCGGCGGCGTGCAGCCGCTCGAACGCGTCCAGCAGCAGGTCGAGCGCGAACGCGAACTCGCGGTCACTGTCGCAGCCCGCGCCGTCGGTGCGCGCCATGGAGTCGCGGGTGATGGCCATGATGTGCGGAAACCGGTCGGCCAGGGCGGTTGGATCGGCGGCCTCGGACGGCGATGGCGGCGACCCGCTGTCGTCGAACGCCTCGGGGCTGAACCCCCACACGCGATGCCCGAGCACGTGCATCGCGTGGTGGGTGAGGTCGGCTGAGAATCCCGCCGCGAAGAACTCACCCGCCAGGGCGTCGAGGTGGCCCAGCACGACGGGGGTGCGCCGGTTGCTGGTTTCGATCGCCCCCCGCAGCCACGGGTGCGCCAGCAGGGCGTCGCGTGCCCCGAGTACGCGTTGGCGCATGCGGTCACGCCAGCCCTCCTCAGTTGGTGTCGGGTAGCCGGCCACCACCGCGTCGATCATGCCGGTGACCAGATCCTGCTTGTCGGCGACGTGTTTGTAGAGCGCCATGGGCACCACGCCCAGCGTGGCGGCCAGGTTGCGCATGCTCAAGGTGGCGAGTCCCTCGGCATCGGCCAGGTCGATCGCGGCCCGGACGACCCGCTCGCGGTGGAGCGGTGGGCGCACCTCGGTTGACATGGTGTACAACGTACACCTATGGTCAGGTGTACACCGTACACCAGGAGATTGTCATGACCGCTCGAACCCTCGCCCGCGTCGCCGGCGTGCTCTACCTCGTGACGTTCGTCACCTCGATACCCGCGTTGGCGCTGAAGCGGCCGTATCTGCAGACCGGTGCGGGCGTCGATGCGCTGCGCTGGGCGGCTGCGCTCGAGGTGGTGCTGGCGCTGGCCTGCCTGGGCACCGCGGTGGCGCTGTACCCGATCACCCGCCGGTATCAACCCGCGCTGATTCTCGGGTTCGTCGGCTCGCGCACGCTGGAGGCCGCAACGATCGTGCTGGGCGTGGTGAGCATGCTCGCGGTGGCGTCCATCGGCGGGCCGGCCACGCCGGGCGCGCAGGCCTTGGTCGCTGTGCACGACTGGGCCTTTCTGATCGGTCCCGGCACCCTGCCCGCGGTGAATGCCCTGCTGCTCGCACCGGTGTTGCTGAAGGCCCGACTGGTGCCGCGAGCCGTCCCGCTGGTGGGGTTGGTCGGCGCCCCGCTGCTGCTGGGCGCGGCTCTCGCCGAACTCCTGGGCGCGCTCGACCAGGTGTCGCTGCTCGGCGGACTGGCCGCCCTGCCGATCGCCCTGTGGGAGCTGTCGCTGGGTCTGTGGCTGACCGTTCGCGCGGTGCCGCACGTTGCGGTACCGACAGAGCCGGGCGAGGTCGTCCGGCTTCGTGAAATGACGACCGATGTGGGCTCTGTGCCCGCTGAGTGCGGCGAAACCTCTCAGAATCGGTCGTCATTCCACGAGCGACGGCGGTCACGGGTGAGTGTCGGCCGTTCGCGCACCGTGACTCCGGACGCCACCAGCCCCGCGAATTAGACCAGACCGTAACCAGAAACAACCTTTCCGATTACTTTCTTTACGGTTAGTGTGAGTTCACTGGCACCGAGGCCGGCGTCAGCTCACCGGGAGTCGCACGATGAAGGCATTCAAGGCCATTGCAGCGGGGGCGGCGGTCACTCGCACTCACCTTCGCCGGGTGTTCGGCACCCAGCACCCCCAGCCCCTCTGCCGGCGGCTCGTCGGCTCCAGCCGTGGCGGCTCGGCCGCTGCGGGTCTGGGCCGGCAGCACCACGCCCATCACCATCGACTTCAACCCCTTCCACGTCGACACCACCCTGTTCGGCACCTACGGGCCGATCTATGAACCGCTGTTCTTCTTCAACCAACTCAGCGCCGACCCGTCCACGCCGATGATCGGCGAGAGCTACGCCTACTCGACGGACGCCTCGCTGCGCGAAGCCGCCGCCGACCCCGAACGACTCGGACGGCTGCGCGACGAGGTGCGCGCCGAACACGCCGGACGGCCGCGATGAAGGGCACCCCCACCTGGCTGCGCGCCCAGAACGACCGGACGGCCTTCCGGCTGCTGCTCGAACACGGCCCGCTCAGCCGCACCCAGTTGGGCGGGCTGTCGGGGCTGTCGAAGCCGACCGCGGGGCAGATGATCGCCCGGCTCGAACGCGTCGGCCTGATCGGCCCTGTGGGCGAGATCACCGGTTCGCGGGGGCCGAACGCCGTGGCCTACGGGGTGCGCCGCGACACCCTCACCGGCGTGGCGGTGAGCATTCTGGCCGACCGGCTGCAGGCGGTGCTGGTCGATCCGACCGACGGCCGGCATCCGGTGGTCGACGTGCCGACCGCCGGCCTCGACCGGTCACCGGCCGGTGACGTGACCGCGGCCGTCCACGCCGCGTGTGCGGCGGCCGGAGTGGCGCACGACACGGTGAGCGCGGTCACCATCGGTGTGCAGGCCGCCGTGGACGCGCCGCGGGACGAACTGTCGTACGCCGACACGCTGCCCGGATGGCCGTTGCAGGGGGCGCGGACGCTGATCGCCACCGCCACCGGCCTCGACGTCACCATCGAGAACGACGTCAACCTGGCCGCGCTGGCCGTGCGGGCCGCGGGTGCGGTCACCGGCGACTTCGTGTACCTGTGGCTGGGCGACGGCATCGGTGCCGGAGTGTTTCTCGGCGGCGTGCTGCATCGCGGTTTCGGCGGCGGCGCCGGCGAGCTGGGCTACCTCGAGGTGCCCGCATCGGTGGCCGCGCGGTACCCCGGAGTGGCCGACTTCACCGACCTGACCGGCGCCCCGGGCGTGCTGTCCCTGGCCGGTGAGCCCCCCAGCCGGGGCGGCTCGGCCGACGTGCTCGACCGGTTGTGCGCCGACCCCCGGGTGCTGGCTGCGTTCGCCGATCGGGTGGCGGTGGTGCTGCAGCCGGTGCTCGCCCTGCTGGCCCCGCCGCGCATCGTGCTGGGCGGGCCGGCCGGTCTGGCCGGGGGCGCCGAGTTGGCGAGCCTGGTCGCCGAGCGACTGTCGCTGGCGCCGTCCAGGGTGGCGGCCAGTGAATTGACCGCGTCGGTGCTGGCGGGTGCCCGGTCGCTGCTGGTGACCGACCTGCAGGCGCGGCTGGAGCAACAGATCGACGAGGAGCTGTGATGAAGCTGGCCATCGTGGGTGGCGGATCGACCTACACCCCTGAACTGATCGACGGGTTCGCCCGGCTGCGCGACGTGTTGCCGCTCGACGAGGTGCACCTGGTCGACCCGGACGCCCACCGGCTGGACCTGGTCGCCGGCATGGCCCGGCGCATGCTGGCCAGGGCCGGGCACCCGGCGACGGTGGTGGCGACGAACGACCTGGTCGCAGGCGTGTCGGACGCCGACGCGGTGCTCGTGCAGCTGCGGGTCGGCGGGCAGGCCACCCGCAACGACGACGAGACCTGGCCGCACGACGAGCACTGCATCGGGCAGGAGACCACCGGTCCCGGCGGCTTCGCCAAGGCGCTGCGCACGGTGCCGGTGATGCTGTCGATCGCCGACGTGGTGCGGCGGCACGCCCGCCCCGACGCCTGGATCATCGACTTCACCAACCCGGTCGGCATCGTCACCCGCGCGCTGCTGCAGGACGGCCATCGCGCGGTCGGGCTGTGCAACGTGGCGATCGGGTTTCAGCGCCGGTTCGCCGCCACCCTGGGCGTGCCCCACGAGCAGGTGAGCCTCGGCCACGTCGGGCTCAACCACCTCACCTGGGAACGCAGCGTCACCGTCGACGGCGTCGACGTGCTGCCCGGCCTGCTCAGCGACCGGTTGGACGACCTCGCCGACGAGGTCGAACTGGCCCCGGCCCTGCTGGCCCAATTCGGCATGGTGCCGTCGTACTACCTGCGCTACTACTACGCCCACGACGAGGTGCTGGCCGAGCAGTTGCGCGAGCCGTCCAGGGCCAGCGCGGTGCAGGCGATCGAGAACGAACTGCTCGGCCTGTACGCCGACCCCTCGGTCGACACCAAGCCCGAGGCGCTCGAGCGGCGCGGGGGAGCGTTCTACTCCGAGGCCGCGGTCGAGCTGATCGCCGCCATGCGCGGCGATGGCAGCGTGCGCGTGGTCAACCTGCGCAACGACGGCGTGCTGCCGTTCCTGCCCGACGACCACGTGATCGAGGTGCCGGCCCGCTTCGACGGTGCGACGTTCGTCGCCGAGCCGGTCGCGGCCCTGCCCGACGACATCGCCGGCCTGATCGGTGCGGTCACCGGCTATGAGCGGCTGGCCCTCGACGCCGCGGTACACGGCGGCCGCGACCGGGTGCTGCGGGCCATGCGGGCGCACCCCCTGGTATTGCAGCACGACCGCGCCGAGCGGCTGACCGATCTGCTGCTGGCCGCCAACGCCAGGTTTCTGCCATGGGCCTGACCGGGGTGGTGGTCGGCATCGACGGCGGCGGTTCGAAGACCGACGCCGTGGCCGCCACGCCGGCCGGCGAGATCGTCGCCCGGCGCCGCATCGGTACCACCAGCCCGCACCTGATCGGCGTGGACGCCTCGGCGAAGCTGGTCGTCGATGTGGTCACCGAGGTCTGCGGCGACGCACAGCCTCTTGCCGTAGCCGTGTACCTGTCGGGGCTCGACCTGCCCAGTGAGGTGTCGACCTATCGCGCGGCCCTGCAGCGGTTCGGCTGGCCCGGCCTGCTGCTGGTCGACAACGACGTGTTCGCCCTGCTGCGGGCCGGCACCCAACAGCCCGACGCCGTGGCCGTGGTCTGCGGCACCGGCATCAACGCCGTCGGGCGCCGCGCGGACGGCGCCATCGTGCGGTTCCCCGCGCTGGGCAGCATCTCGGGCGACTGGGGCGGTGGTCACGGGTTGGGCCAAGAGGCACTCTGGTACGCCGCGCGCGCCGAGGACGGACGCGGCGAGCCGACCGCCCTGGTGGCGGCGGTGTGCGCCGAGTTCGGGGTGTCGTCCATCGTCGAACTCACCGAGCAACTGCACGTCGGACGGCGCGACCACGGCGAACTCTCGCTACTCGCCCCGGCGGTGTTCGTCGCGGCCTCGGCCGGCGACCCGGTGGCGACGGCCCTGGTCGACCGGCTGGCCGCCGAGATCGTCACCATGGCGGGCACTTGCCTGCGCCGGCTCGACCTGCTCGAGCGCGAGGTTCCGGTGGTGCTGGGCGGCGGCATTCTGCAGGCCAAGCCGCCCCTGCTGATGGCGCGGGTGTACGAAGGGCTGCGGTCGGTGGCCCCGTGCGCCCAGGTGGTGCCCCTCACCGCACCGCCGATTCTGGGTGCCGTGCAACTCGCGCTCGAGGCGGTCGAGGCAGCCCCCGAGGCGCTCACCCGCTTCGAGGCCGCCTTCGCCTGACCGCTGGTCGAGCTTGTCGAGACCGCATCGCTACCTGAATAGCTCAACGCTACGTAGATCTCAGTAGCAATCAGCTATCTGAGTAGCCATGAGCCCCTGACCCGGAATGGGGAACGGTTCTCATTCCTGCTCATGGGGCTCATGGTTCGGCTGAGAGGTCTCGACAAGCTCGACCGGCTGGGGCGCTACTCCGCGTCTGGGGTCGCGGCCAGGTACACCCAGCGTCCGCCCCTGCGCACGAAGGCCGACCGTTCGGTCTGACTGCCGGGCTGCCGACCCGCCACCCAGTGGGCGGTGAACCCGACGATGCCCATCATGTCGTGCTCGGCGCCGTCCACCCGGTCGGTGATCTCGAGACCGACCCAGTCGCGGTCCTCGAGCTCGAGCCGCTCGGGCCTGGTGCGCGGGTGCCACGTGCGCAGCAGGTACTCGGCGTCGCCCAGGGCGAAGGCGGTGTAGCGCGACCGCATCAACTGTTCGGCCGTTGCCGGCCAGGCCTCTCGCCGCAGAAACGGTGCGCAGCAGGCGGCGTAGGCGCCCCCGCCGCAGGGGCACGCCGCAGTGCCGGACGGCCCGCTCACGCCTGGTCCAGCAGTGCGAGTTCCTCGTGCACGTAGGGGTCCTCACGTCCGGCCGCGACCAGATCGGCCTGTAGGGCGAGCTGCGCGTCGCGGGCTTCGGCCGTGCGGCCCAGGTGACGCAACGCCCAGGCGACCATCCAGCGGGCGGCGAAGGTGGCCTCGAGGTCCGACCCGGTACGTCGTTCGGCGAGGGCCTCTTCGAACGTCTGCAACGCCAACTGCCACTCGCCCTGGTCGCTGTAGGCCATGCCCAGGTTGTTGAGGAGCGAGGCCAGCCAGCGCCGGGCGGACGGGTCGCGCGACGCCCGCGCCCGGTCGAGAATGCCGCGGGTGTAGGCGATCTGGTCGTCGCCCTTTAGGGTCAGCGCGACCATGTGCATGGCGTCGATGGCGAGACCCTCCAGGCCCTGGTCGGCCGCCGCCACCGCGGCTTCGAACATGGGTGCTGCGGCCGTCACGTCACCGCTGGAGCGGTAGACCCGGCCGCGCTCCAACAGGCTGCGCACGGTTACCTCGGGGTCGGTGCACTCGATGCCGTCGAGCACCGCCAACGCCTCGGCGTACCGGCCCTGCAGGCCGAGCGCCCGGGCGACCTGCGTCTGCAGCACGGCCGCCTCGGTCTCGGGCGCTTCGACCTGAGCGGCCCGCAGCCGCTGTTCTGAGCCGGCGGGGTCGTCGAAGTTCCACAGCTCGGTCAGGTCGATCACCAGCTCAGCCTAGGCCGACCGACCGCGCCCTGCGATTCAGCCGGCTGTGGTGCTGGCGTCATCGGGCTCGGCCGCGGGCGTGTCGCTCGGCTCAGCGTACCGGGCGCTCAACCAGCGGTACGAGCGGGTGGTGAACGCGAACAGGGTCAGCGCCAGGCCGGCCAGGCCGGCGAGCAGAAACACCAGGGCGATGCCGCGGGCCTGGCCGTCGCCGAGCAGCCAGCCCCACTGGGCGCGTCCGGCGTCTGAGTTGGTGAAGGGAATCAACCAGAACTCGGCCACCGGTCCGATGATGAACGCGCTCACGGGAGCCGACGCCACCTCGACGCTCTGGGCCAGACCGAACACGCGGCCCTGCTTCTCGAACGGCACCACCTTCTGCAGCACGGTCTGTTCGGCCGCCTCGGCCACCGGAATCAGGGCCAGGTAGCCCAGAGTGCCGATGGCCAGCAGCCAGATGTTCTCGCGAATCGTGAAACCCATCGAGATCAGCCACATGGCCAGGTTGGCCAGCAGCAGCGCCCGCAGCGGCTGCGGGCCGAGCCCTTTTCGAGAGACCCAGCCGGCCCCGATGATGAAGCCGAAACTGAGCACGCCCCACAGCAGTCCCCACACCTCGACCGACACCAGGGTGAGCCCGTACGGGTCGAGCAGCGCCATGAACACCCCGCCCAGCAGGTTGTTGAAGCAGGCGAAGAGCACCAGGCCGGTGAGCCCCGGCACCGCCCTGATCGCGCGGAAGGCGCCGCCGAAATCGACCGCCTTCGGCGCCCCGTCGGTGTGCACGATCTCGGCTTCGGGCACCTGCACGGGCAGCAGGTGCAGCAACGACGCCACGCTCAGCACGAGGGCGATCACCAGCGTCCAGGTCATGCCGAGTTGCCCCACAGACAGCCCTGAAAACACCGAGGTGGCGGCGAAGCTGAGGCCGCCGACCATGCCGACCAGGCCGTTCACCTTGTCGCGTTCGGCTTCGTCGATCAGCAGGGTGACGCAGGTCGACAGCGCGATGTTGCGAGCCGATTCGACCACGGCGCCGACCAGCACGATGCCAACGAATAGCGAGAACTGCCAGCCGCCGATGCGCAGCAGCTCGGCGCGCGGAGTGACCAGGTACAGGCTCACGGCAAGCGCGAAAGCCGCTGTGGTGACCAACTGGGCCACCACCATCACCCGCTTCTTGCGGGTGCGGTCGACCCAGGTGCCGAACGGCACCCCGACCACCGCGATGAGCAGCATGTACGAGCCGCCGATGAAGGCCGTGGCCAGCACCGAGCGGGTTTCGAGGTACACCCAAAAGGTGAGCGCGAACCACTGGTAGCTCGTGGTGAGGTTCGCCAGAAACGTGTTGACCAGCAGCTGGTTGAAGCGTTTGCGGTTCATGGGCTCACCTCCTGGTCGTGGCAAGTCACGATGGTGCCAGGTGGCTCCGACAGAAACGAGTTCCGGGAGCTCGACCCTGTGATCGGCGAGCTCGACCGCACACCTGTGGGGCGGGCCGCGCGCGCCGTCCAGCCTGCGATGATCGGCGGGTGACCTTCGCCGCTACTCCCCAGATCGTGGGCGAACTGGTGGTGTTACGGCCGCCGTCCGAGGCAGATGTCGCGGTGTTGCACGCGCTGATGCGCGACCCCGAGGTGAGCGTGCTGACCGGCTCGGTGCACACCAGCACGCCGAGCTCGGACGATGCCTGGACGTTCGAGCGGCTGCAGCAGATCTACGCCACCTGGGCCAAGGCGAGCGACCGGCACGTGTGGGCGATCGTTGAGACGTCGTCGGGGGCGGTGGTGGGCGAGGTGCTGCTCACCGACCTCGATGAGGGCAACGCGTCGTGCGGCTTCAGAATCTGGATCGCCGGCGCCACCGGCCGCGGCCTCGGCACCGAAGCCACCCGGTTGGTGGTGCGGCACGCCTTCGAAACCGAGCGCCTTCATCGAGTTGCATTGGTGGTCTACGCCTTCAACCCCCGCGCCCGGCGGGTGTACGAGAAGGTCGGCTTCGTGGTCGAGGGCACCATGCGCGACGCGCTCCGCTTCGATGACGGTTGGGTGGACGCCCACCTGATGGCGATCATCGTCGGCGACTGGCTCGCCGACCCCTGCTGAAGAAGCGCGGATTTCACTGGTCGAGCTGGTCGAGACCCCTTGGCAGAGGGGTCGAGGTGGGTCGAGATTCAGGGTGGTCAGGGTTTCGACACGCTCAACCGCCGGAACCCCCAGCGATTGCACAGCATCAACCCAGCGCCCTGCGAGTGTTCTCGACGTAGAATCCCGGCATGGCCGAGACCCGCAAGTTCAACCCGGCGACCAACGCGGTGGGCGAGGCGATCCGCGCCGCCCTGGGCGAGGACGTCCGGCCCGTGCAGCCCGGCGACCAGCCCGAACCGGCGGTCGACAGGCCCGCGCCCGCCACCACGATCACGACCGTGCGCACCTTCACCTTCGGCACCACCAAGAAGCCGCAATGACCCCGCACGCGCGACACCGCTCGCGCCTGGCCCGCTGGCTCGCCGACACCCAGGGCCTGGCCGACCGCATTCACGCCGTTGGCTGGGACTACGTCTCGCCGCACTGCGAGGAACGCCGTCACTCGCACAACGCCACCGCGATGCCGAAGTGCCCTGGCTAGGGTCTCGACGAGCTCGACCATCCCTTCGTCTCGACGAGCTCGACCCACCACAAGCTCGACCAGCGGATTCGCTCAAGCCTTGATCTTGGGCAGCAGCACGGTCGACTCGTCGTCGTCCACCGCCGCCTCTTCCGGCGGGCTGGCCTCACCCGGCAGCCGCACGATGAACTCGGCGCCGCCCTCGGCCGAGCGTCCGGCCTTCACCCAGCCGCCGTGCGCCTTGATGGTCTGCGCCACGATCGACAGCCCGAGGCCCGACCCCGGCGCGTTGCGGGCCGAGGGCGAGCGCCAGAACCGGTCGAACACGTGCGGCAGTTCGTCGTCGGGAATGCCGGGCCCTTGGTCAGAGATGCGCAGCCGATCGCCGTCGAGCAGCACGTGAATCGTGCCCCCGGGCGGTGAGAACTTCACCGCGTTGTCGAGCAGGTTGGTGATCGCGCGCTCCAGCGAGTCGGGCTCGCCCACCAGATACAGCGGGTTGAGTTCCACGTCGAAGCTCAGGGACGGCCCTCGCCGCTTGGCCCGCGCGATGGCCGAGTTGATCACGTCGCGCAGATCGATGGGCTCGGGATGCGGCTCGACGACGTCCTCGCGGCTGAGGTGCACCAGGTCGCCGACGAGCGTGGTGAACTCGCCGAGCTGTCCGGCGATGTCGCGCAGAATGTCGCCGCGGGCACCCTCGGGCAGCATGTTGCTGCGCTCGTCGGCGACCAGCAGTTCGACGTTGGTGCGCAGCGCGGTGAGCGGGGTGCGCAACTCGTGGCCGGCGTCCGCGATCAGCCGCTTCTGCCGCTCGCGCGACGACGCCAGCGTGCCCAGCATGGTGTTGAACGAGCGGCCGAGATCGGCGAGCTCGCCCGAGCCGTCCACCGTGATGGGGGTGAGATCGTTGGTGTCGGTGACTCGGGTGACGGCCTCGGTGAGCCGCTGCACCGGCCTGATCGCCGACCGGGCGATCACGAAGCCGATGGCGCTCGACACCGCCGCGCCCAGTACGCCGAACAGCACCAGCGACCACGCCAGTGTGCCCATGATGTTGTTGGTGGCCTCCAGCGGCCGGCCCAGCACCAGCGCGAACTTCTCGGTGGTCGACTGAAACGGCACGGCGACGATGCGGTACGGCTCGCCGTTGGACGCGATGCCGGTGCGCGCCGACGACCCCTGCTGGCGGCGGGCCACCGACAGCTCTTCCGAACCCGGGTTCAGCGACACCTTCTCGCCGGGCAGCGTGGTCAGCCGCCCGTCCGACCGCAACAGCATGACGGTGACGTTGGCGGCCTTGAGGGCGTTGGAGTCCAGGCCGCCCATGCCCTCGATGTCGACGGCCACCCAGTTGGCGGTCACGGCGGCGATGTCGACCAGTTCGGCGTCCAATTGGTTGTAGACGGTGACGTTGGTGATCAGCCACGCCGCGATGCCGGTGACGGCGACCGCCGAGGCCACCGCGGCAGCCACGAGTGCGGCCAGCCGGTCTCGCAGCGGCCGTTCGCGAACCGACAAGAGCCGGGTCAGCCAACCTCTCACGGGGGCGTCTCGCGCAGCACGTACCCGATGCCGCGGACGGTATGGATCAGCCGGCTCTCGCCTTCGCCCTCGGTTTTGCGGCGCAGGTAGCCGATGTAGACCTCGAGCGAGTTGGCGGTGGTGGGGAAGTCGAAGCCCCACACTTCGTTGAGCAGCCAGCCGCGTTCGAGCACCTTGCGGGGGTGTTCGAGAAAGGTCTGCAGCAGGGCGAACTCGGTGCGGGTCAGGCTGATCCGCCGGCCGGCGCGCAGCACCTCGCGGGTCTGGGCGTCGAGCGACAGGTCGGCGAAGGTGAGCAGTTCGCTGCCGAACGTCTCCTGCTCGTTCGGCTTCGACCGCCTGGTGAGTGCCCGCAACCGGGCCAGCAGCTCGTCGAGCGCGAAGGGCTTGGCCATGTAGTCGTCGGCGCCGGCGTCGAGGCCGTCCACCCGGTCACCCACGGCGTCGCGCGCGGTGAGCACCAGAATCGGCACGTCGTTGCCCGTGGAGCGCAGCATGCGGGTGGTTTCGAGCCCGTCGAGTCGGGGCATCATCACGTCCATGATCACGGCGTCGGGTCGCAGCGCCGACAGCCGGGCGAGCGCCTCGAGCCCGTCGCCGGCCGCGGTCACCTCGTAGCCCGAATACTGCAGCGAACGCGCGAGGGAGTCGCGAACGGCCTGATCATCGTCGACAACGAGGATGTGCATGGCATCAGCCTGCCACGTTCACAGCAAGGGGAGGGGGTGCGACCCGACAGGCGACCGATGCCGGCATCTGTGTCGAGTGCCGTGATCGCTCTGCGCTGCCGTGTCATAACCCGGCACCACTGAGGCAACCAGGCACCTCTCACCGATGCCGGCATCGGTGCCGGCCCGATCAGTCCAAGCGGCAGTGGACGCAGGCCCGACTCAGACCGGGGCGTCACCCTGCAGTTCTCGGACGCGCCGCAGCACCCCCGGCATGGCCGCCTCGACCGCCGCCAGCGTGCCGTCGAAGCCCGACGCCGACCCGTACCAGGGGTCCGGCACCTCCGAGCCGGGCACCGCCTCGGGGTCGAAATCGGTGAGCAACGCGACCTCGACCTCGGGCGCCAGCCGGCGCAGCCGTGAGCGGTGCAGCTCTTCCATGGCGATCACCAGGTCGGCCTCGCGCAGCTCGGCGGCGGTGATCTTGTGCGCCCGGTGCCCACCGGTCGAATAACCGGCCCGGGCCAGCACCCGTTGCGCCCGTGCGTCGATGGGGCCGCCGTGCTCTTCGTCCGACACCCCGGACGAGCTGAACGTCACCCCGGTGAGCCCCTCCTCGGCGGCCCGACCCTGCGCCACCCTTTCGGCCATCGGAGAACGGCATATATTGCCCCAGCAGACGAAGACGACAGCGGTCATCTCAGCGGTTGACTTCGCTCTTCGAGATGAACGACGAGTTCAGAATGAACGACACAACCGACACCATCAGCGCGCCCCAGAAGGCCGACCAGAAGCCGTCCACGTGCCAGCCGAGGTTGAGCTGGTCGGCGATCCACGAGGTCAACCACAGCAGCAACGAGTTGATCACCAGCAGAAACAGGCCCAGCGTGAGCAGCAGCAGCGGCGCGGACGCGAAGACGAACAACGGCTTCACCAGAGCGTTAACGACGCCGAAGATGATCGCGACCAGCAGAATGCCCATCACTGCGTTCTGCGGCTCACTGTCTCTCATGCTGATGCCCGGCACCACCCAGGTGGCAAAGCCCAGAGCCGCCGCGCTGAACAGAAACCGAATGACCATGCCGCAAGTGTGCATGCCAGACTTCTGCCAACAAATGATCGACCGACAGATGGGCCCCTGGTGAACCTGCGCAATCGCCATTTCCTCAAAGAACTCGACTACACCACCGCCGAGTGGAAGCACCTGCTCGGCCTGAGTGCGCAGCTGAAGCAGGCCCGGCGCGACCGTGCCGAGCACAAGCGACTGGACGGCCTGACGCTCGCGTTGATCTTCGAGAAGCCGTCGACGCGCACCCGGTCGTCGTTCGAGGTGGCCGCCTACCACCAGGGCGCGAACGTCAGCTACTTCGACGAGACCGGCGCGCACATGGGACACAAGGAGTCGATCGCCGACACCGCCCGGGTGCTGTCGCGGTTCTACGACGGCATTCAGTACCGCGGCTCGCGGCAGAGCATCGTCGAGACCCTCGCCGCGCACAGCTCGGTGCCGGTGTGGAACGGCCTCACCGACGAATGGCACCCCACCCAGAGCCTGTGCGACATGTTCACCATGCGCGAGTCGTCCGGGCTGGACGATCGCGACATCAGCTTCGCCTACGTGGGCGACGCCCGGTTCAACCAGGGCCGTTCGCTGCTGATCGCCGGCGCGATGATGGGCATGGACGTCCGCATCGTCGCCCCCGCGGCCCTGCAGCCCGACCCCGACCTGGTGGCCGTCGCCCGCCGCATCGGGGCCGGCACCGGAGCCCGGGTCACCATCACCGAGGACGTCTCGGCGGTGCGCGCCGTGGACTTCGTGCACACCGACATCTGGGTGTCGATGGGCGAGCCGAAACAGGTGTGGGCCGAGCGCATCGACCTGCTGACGCCGTACCGGGTGACCACGGAGCTGCTCGAACGCACCGAGAACCCCGACGTGAAGTTCATGCACTGTCTGCCCAGCTACCACGACCTCGACACCACGGTGTCGCAGCAGATTCTGGCCGAGACCGGCAAAGAGGTGTTCGAGGTCACCGAAGAGGTGTTCGAGTCGCCGGCGTCCCTGGTGTTCGAGCAGGCCGAGAATCGGCTGCACACGATCAAGGCGATCCTGGTGGCCACGCTGGCCGGCTGACCCCAGCGTCATCCCGGCGAACGCCGGGATCTCCAGTCGTTTCGACGAACGGTTGCGTGTGAGATCCCGGGTCAAGCCCGGGATGACGACGTCTTTGTCGACCAACGGGTCCACCGTCATCCCGAGCGCTGGGGTTGCGTGTGAGATCAGGGGTCTAGCCCGGGATGACGGTGTTCTCAGCGAGCGCAGCGGCCGCAAGCGCAACCGAGGTCTCGACAGGCTCGACCAGCGGTCGATCAGCCCGACGCTGCTGCCGCGTTCGCCGCCTCCCGCGACTGCACCGCCCTCTGCAGCGCAACCGCGGGCCAGTACTGCTGCAGCAGTTCCTTGCCGCGCTGCTTGACCGCCCGGGCGTCCACCCGGCGGCCCTGGTCGACCACCGGCACCAGCAGTCGCACGGCCATCAGTAGACCGCCCAGCGCCGCGACCTCAGGGTCGGACTCGCCGCCGAACAGCACCACCTGATCGAGCCGGGCGCGCAGCTGTCGCTCGGGTTCGGGGTCGATGGTGATCCAGCGCGTGGTGGGAATCAGACCGAGCACCCGGTGCTCCTGGCGGCTGAGGATCTCTGCCGTGGCCAGCCGCTCGAACACCTGGTTGACCCGCTGGTGACCGAGCTTGCTCACCAGGGTCTGCGGGGTCCAGTGCTGCTTGTCGGCGGCGATGGTGAGGGCGTCCACGAGCATCGGGTCGGTGGGCCAGGGCGCGTCCGGCACGGTCACGGCCCGGTTGGCCCTGACCTGTTCACCGACCTCTGACACCCGCACCAGCCCGGCCAGCATCAGGTCGGCGAGCAGGGCACCGCCCACCAGCAGGTCGGGGTAGCGTCCGGATCTCTTGCCGGTGGCGTCGTCGGTGGTCAGCAGCAGCACGGCTTCGGCCAGCAGCATCGTTTCGTCCTTTCGCAGGGGGCTGCGGTGATACTTGCAACGGCGGGGCGTCCCTTCGCGTGTGAGGGGTATGACGCTCGTTCAGGAGGCGCCGGTGGCCGCGAGGTTCGAAGACTACGTCGCCACGCGGTCGGTCGCCCTGCAACGGTTCGCGTACCTGATCTGCCGAGACGTCGAAGACGCCCGCGACCTGGTTCAGGACGCGCTGCTCGGCCTGTACCCGCGGTGGGCGTCCGTGGTGGCCAAGGGCAACCCCGACGCCTACGTCAAGCGAAGCATCGTCAACGCGGGCATCAGCAAATGGCGGCGCAGCGGCCGGGAGCACCCCACCGACGTCGCCGACCTCGGCGACATAGCGCCTGACCACGCCGGGTCGGTGACCGACTCCGAGGTGGCCTGGAACCTGTGCGAGACGCTGCCGCCCCTGCAGCGGGCCGCGGTGGTGCTGCGCTTCTACGACGACCTCGACTTTTCGGCCATCGCGGGCATTCTCGGCTGCCCCGAAGCGACCGCCCGCTCGCACGTCCACCGCGCGCTGACCAGGCTGCGCTCCACGTTGATCGAAGGTTCCGATGACTGACCACGACCCCGCCGACAGCCCGGACGGCCGCGCCGAGCGGGCACTGCGCGACACCCTGCACACCCACGCCGAGGCGCCCATCTTCCGGCCCTTGCAGGTCGACGTGAGCGCTGCGCCGTCCCGAAGCAGGTGGACCCGCTGGGTGCCGGCCGCCGCCGTGGTCGCGCTGGTCGCACTGGCGGTGCCGCTGGTGCTCAGCCAGGCCGGCGGCGGGCCGTTTCGGGCCGTGCCGGCGGACGGTTCGGGCGAGCAGGCGCCCGTGGCGTCCAGTCAGGCGGACGGCCCCAGCATCGGGTCGGCGGCCGCCTCGGGGTGGCGCTGGGAGTCGTATCGGGTGCTCAGCTACCAGGTGCCGACCACGTGGGGGTACGGCTACGCGCCCGACACGGCCTGGTGCGTGGGCGAGGGTCGAACGGCCTACGGCGCGATCGTCGACCTGGCCGGCGAGACCCGGGCCGTGCCGTCCATTCTGTGCCCGCGGGCGATTCCGCTCGACCGGCTGCCGATGTTCGTGAGCGTGCGGGCCGCGGGGGCTGCAGACCGCGGCTGGGATCTGCCCTCGGGTTGGAGTGTCGCCTCGACCGAACTGAACGGCTATCGGCTCGAGGTGGTGCACCCCGACAACGAGCAAGAGGTGGCCGACGAGATCGTGGCGTCGGTGCGTCCGATCGCAGAGGTCGACCCGAACGGCTGCGTGGCCGCTGCCGCACCGCTGCAGTCGGCGCAGGTCTCCTCGCCCGACCGGGTGTCGCTGTGCCAGTACGAGCGCGGTGTCGACCACCCGTTGCTGGCGTCGACAGTGTTGACGGGGGAGCGGGCCGCCACTGTGGTGGACGCCCTCACGAGGGCACCGGCGGGCAGCGGTCCGGACGGGTCGTCCTGCGCGGTTGAGGGTGCCGTGACCGGCGAGACCGAGGTGATCGCGCGGCTCTGGCAGGGTTCGACCGCGCAGGACGTCCGCGTTCGCTACGCGGCCTGCGAGGGCAACGGCATCACCGGCCTCGGCGACTCGCGCACGCTCACCGCCGAGGCGTGCCAGGCGATCATGGTGCCCCCCATCGTGTTCACCTCGGGTATGGAGCCCGCGGCGAAGCTCTGCGGGCCGAACCCGACGCCCTCAGCGGTCGCCCCGTCGGCCAAACCCACCAAGAAGTGACCTGGTGGGTAATGGGGACGGTTCCGATTCCCGTTCATTCGAACTCGACCGCGAGGGACGGCGACGCAACATCGCTCAGCCGTCCAATGACGTCCTGCTCGTACCAGTCTTCAGGGCGAAGCCTGGTGGGTAATGGGAACCGTCCCCAATACCCACCAGGGACGTGCTGTGGTGGGTAATCGGAACCGTCCCCAACTCACGCCAAACGGACGCTGGCGCGAGTTGGGAACCGTCCCCAACTCGCGCCAGGATGCGCTCGACCGGCAGCGGCCCTACTTCTTCTTGATCGTCACCGGAATGCGCACGGTGGTGCCCGAGTCGTACGCCTTCAGCACCAGCGTCGCCTTCTGCGGCTTCACCCAGCCCGGCACCTTCACGGTCACCGACGCCTGACCGCCGGCCACGTCGCCGTAACCCACCGGCGTGATGCCCATGCCCCACCAGGTGCGCTGGTTGACCTCGAGCCACGCGATCACGTTGTCGTTGGCGATGCCGTACGACTTGAAGTCGAGGGTGTCGAGCGCGACCGCGTCTTGCGGTACACCCACGCTGAACGTGGTCTTCTTCTTCAGCTTCAGCGTGGTGGGCGTGCTGTGCACCGACACGGCCTGCTTCTTGAACGACGGCGTCAGGGTGCCCTTGTCTTTGATCCAGCCCACCCAGGCCTCGAGATCGGCGCGGCCGGCGTCGAGCGCGTCCTTGCCCTTGGCCACCTCGCGGAAGTTGTCGCCGCCCGAGATCAAGAACGAGCCCGACCCGATGGTGTACAGCTTCGTCGGATTGATCGGCTTGCCGCCCACGGTGATCGACGTGATGCGCGACCCCTCGGGCAGCGCGGCGTCATAGGTGTAGGTGACGTTGCTGCTCAGCCCCAGCTGCAGGTACGGCCGGCTCGGAATGTTGCCCTTGTCGTCACGCTGCCACTGCTGCTCGAGCACCGTCTTGACCTGCGCGCCGGTCAGCTTGGTGGTCATCAACTCGTTCGCGAACGGCAGGATCGCCGCCGCCTCTGAGTAGGTGATCGGGCCCTCGTCGAAGTCGTTGCGGGTGCCGCCCGGGTTCTGCATGCCGATGAAGAACTTGTCGCCCTTGCCCATCACGTCGTGGAACATCTGGGCCACCATGTTCGACATCGTCGACTCGCGGGCCCGGTCGTCGCCGCTGCTGCCGAACGCGCCGGTCAGCCCGCGGGTGATCGGCGCGGTCGCGGTGCCGATCACCTGCTTGCCGATCTCGTTCGACTTGGCGATGGCGTCGTCGACGATCGCCTTGGCCTCGGCCACCCGCGGGTACTTCGCCACCAGGTCGGCGACGGGGGTGGTGGTCACCGGCAGCACCGTGCTGGTGTGGTCGCAGGTGGCGCCCGTGGTCGCGTCCAGTTTCAAAGACACCCGGCCCACGTTCGAGGCGTAGCTGCCCGCCGACAACAACGGACGGGTGGGGGTGCCGTCCGGCGCGTCGTAGGCGTAGGCCTGGTGGGTGTGGCCGTTGATCACGACCTGCGCCCGCGGGTCGAGGTTGTTCACGATGTCGGCGAAGGCCGGGGACGCCGCCACGTTCTGGGCCATCGTCTGGGTGCCGACGGGCGCGCCCTCGTGCACGGTGACGATGATCACGTCGGCCTCGCCGTTGGCGGTGTTGCCGTCTTTCAGGTCGGCGATCACGCTGTTCACCGCCGGCACCAGGGGTTTCACCGTGATGCCGGTCAGGCCGGACGGCGACACCAGGCTGGCCAGGTCTTGGGTGACCCCGCCGACGATGCCGATGCGCAGGCCGTTCTTCTCGACCACGTCGTAGGCGGGCAGGATCGTATTGCCCGTGGTGTTGTCGATCACGTTGGCGACCAGATACGGGAAGTTCACCCCCGGATCAATGCGGTCGCGCAGGTCGGGCCAGCCCTGGTCGAACTCGTGGTTGCCGACCGACGAGGCGGTGACGTCCAGCACGTTCAGCAGCTCGATGGTGGGCTCGTCGTTCTGGGCGAACGACGCGAACAACGTGGCGCCCACACTGTCGCCGGCCGACACCAGCAGCGTGTTGTCTTCACCGGCCGCCGCCCGCTGCTCTTCGATGGTGCCCACCCAGGCCGCCGTGTTGGGGCTCGAGTTCGCCAGCCGTCCGTGAAAGTCGTTGAAGGTCAGCACCGTGAGCGGCGTGGTGGTGTCGCACACCGCCATCGGTACCCGGCCCCCGCCCGGCTGCGCGAGCGCCGCCGTGGGCGCGATGGTGGTGAGCGCGATGGCCGTGGCTATGCCGATGCCTGCCCGACGTTTCATGGTGGTTCACTTTCCCCGATTCATCCCACGCTGGATTTGAGCATTCTTTGCCGTCGCGCGAGCAACACGCAAGACCTTCCTGAGTGCCGGCTGAGTGAATCCTGCGGTCTACCGCTCGGCCAGCACACCCAACTCGGTCAGCCAGGCCCGGGTGTCGGCGTCGTCCTGCCAGAGATGCGCCGTCCAGCCCGCGGCGAGGGCACCCTCGACGTTCTCGGGACGGTCGTCGACGAACGCGATCGCGGCCGGCGGCACCCCCAGATCGGCGGCCGCGTGGTCGTAGATCGCCCGCTTCGGTTTGGCCGACCCGATCAGCGCCGACACGTACACCCGGTCGAGATGCCGCCGCCAGGGCGCGGCCTCGATCGCCGCCCCCAGCGCCACCGGGGCGTTCGACAACAGGCCCGTGACCAGGCCTGTTGCGGCCACGTCGGCGAGCAGTCGCTCGGCTTCGGGACGAATCCGCGTCCAGATCGTGGCGTCGGTGCCGGCCAGCAGCGCGACTGATTCGGCGTCTGGGGCGAGGCCCAGGCCGCTCAGCAGCGGCCCCCAGTAGTCGGCGTCCGAGCCGCCCTCGTCATAGGCCTGGCGTCCGGTCCAGTACCCGGCGGCGAAGTCGTCGGTGGCCACGCCGAGCAGCCCGGCGGGGTGGGAGTGAATGTCGGGGGGCGAGGCCAGCACCTGGCCCAGGTCGAAGACGACGGCGCGGATCATGCTGCCATGATGGCCCCATGGCGACCTGGATCGGCGGCACCGGCGACGCTCCGGCGCGATTCTTCAGCGGCCCCGACGCGTTCGACGCCTGGCTGGCCGAACACCACGCCAGCGAGACCGAGCTGTGGGCGGGCCTGTTCAAGAAGCACGTGGCCCACCAGGGCCTGACCTGGGACGAAGCCGTACCCGTCGCGCTGTGCTGGGGCTGGATCGACTCGATCATGCACCGCTTGGACGGCGACACGGTGCGCCAGCGGTGGACTCCGCGCAAGCCGGCCAGCAACTGGAGCAGGGTGAACATCGGCCTGGTCGAACAGCTGATCACCGACGGACGCATGCAGCCCGCCGGCCTGGCGGCCTATGAGCGGCGGCGCAAGGACGACCCGGGCTACAGCTACGAAACCATGCCCACCGACCTGCCCGAGGCCTACGCCGCCCGGCTGCGGGCCGACCCGGCGGCGGCCGCGTTCTTCTACGACAGGGCCACCGCGTCGTACCGGCGGGTCTGCGTCAACTGGGTGACCAGCGCGAAAACCGAAGCCACGCGAGAGAAACGGCTCGCCGACCTGATCGCCGATTCGGCCGCCGGGCTGCTGATCAGGCCGCAGCGCTACGGCACCCCACCCAAGTGGGCACAACCGCTGGTCGAACCTGTCGAGACCGAACCGCCGGTCGAGCGTGTCGAGACCGATCCGCCGGTCGAGCGTGTCGAGACTCGGCCGTTGAATAGTGGGCACGATCGTGACCCAACATCGGGCCACGATCCTGCGCATACTGCAGAGCCGGCGAAAGGCGAGTGATGTGACCAGCGTCGTGATCGTGGGCGGCGGGCACAACGCCCTCACCGCAGCCGCCTACCTGGCCCGAGCCGGGGTCGAGGTCACCGTGCTCGAACGGCTCGACAATGTGGGCGGCGCGGCGATCTCTGCCACCGCCTTCACCGGCCTCGACGCCCGGCTCTCGCGCTATGCGTACCTGGTCAGCCTGCTGCCGCGCTCGATCGCCGACGACCTCGGGCTCGACGTGTCCCTGGTGCGCCGGCGGTACTCGTCGTACACCCCGGTGCCCGGCACCGACCGCGGCCTGCTGATCGACAACGGCGACGAGGCCGCGACCCGCGGCTCGTTCGCCTCGGTGGGCGCCGCCGGCGACGCGGCCCGGTTCGCCGACTTCTACCGGCGCATCAGCGCCTTCGCCGCGCCGCTGTTCGACACCATGACCGGTCCGCTACCCACGCGTGACCAGGCGAAATCGCTACTCGGGGCCGAATGGAGCCCGTTCGTGGAGCGTCCGATCGGCGAGGCGATCGAGGCTGCTGTGGCCGATGACCTGGTGCGCGGCGTGATCGCCACCGACGCCCTGATCGGCACGTTCACCGACCTGCACGAGGCCATCGACGGCAACCGCTGCTTGCTCTACCACGTGATCGGCGGCGGCACCGGCGACTGGGACGTGCCGATCGGCGGCATGGGCGTGGTGTCCGGGGGCATGGAGCGGGCCGCGCGGGCCGCCGGTGCGAAGTTGGTCACGGGGGCCGAGGTGACGGCGATCGATCCCGATGGCGCCGTCGAGTACCTGCACGGCGGCGAGCAACACCGGGTCACCGCCGACCTGGTGCTGGCCGGGGTGGCGCCCGACGTGCTCGCCCGGCTGTTGGGCGAGACGTTGACGGTGCGCGCCGAGGGTGCCCAGGTGAAGGTGAACCTGTTGCTGCGCCGGCTGCCCCGGCTGCGGCAGCAGGGCGTCCGGCCCGACGCGGCGTTCGGCGGCACCTTTCACATTCACGAGACGCTCACCGAGCTGGCCGCCGCCCACGCCGCAGCCTTGGACGGCCGGGTGCCCGACCCACTGCCCGCCGAGATCTACTGCCACTCGCTGGCCGACCCGTCGATTCTGGGCGCCGACCTGCAGCGGAACGGCTATCAGACGCTCACCCTGTTCGGCCTGCAGGTGCCTGACCGGCTGGTCGACGCGTTCGGCAACGACGCACTGCGGGACGCCCTGCAATCAGCCGCGCTCGCCAGCCTCGACTCGGTGCTGGCCGAGCCGATCGAATCGGTGCTGGCCACCGACGGCGACGGACGCCCCTGCGTCGAGGTGAAGACCACCCGCGACATCGAGCAGGCGCTGGCCATGCCCGGCGGCAACATCTTTCACGGCCCGCTGTCGTGGCCGTGGGCCGAGGACGAGCCCCTCGACACCCCGGCGCGGCGCTGGGGCGTGGCGACCGATCACGACCGGGTGCTGCTCTGCGGTGCGGGTGCTCGACGGGGCGGGGGAGTGTCGGGCATCGCCGGCCAGAACGCGGCGATGGCAGCCCTCGAACGCTTGGCGCAGTGATGGGGCAGGCAGCGCAGGCCGTTGTCGCTTTTCGGAGGCTCCGTGCGAGCTCATACGCCGCCGACGATGGCACGCGCGGGCGATCGCGGCTTGGGCGCATGCGCGGCCGGTCGCGCCTGTGGTCGGGGGTTCTACTGCTCGCGATGATGGTCGGTTGTACGGTGCCGGGCCCTCCGGCTCCGGCTGAAAGCCCAACGGTGGTGGTGTCGGCGACTCCGACTCTGTCGGATCGCGATCAGCGCATTCACGACGCCATGGAGCGGCGCGAGGCAGTGGTTCAAAGCTTCACGGCCAAGCCTTGGCAGAAGCGCTCGTGGGAGCAGGTCTCGAGCGGGTACCTGCCCGATGTCGAGCGCTACCAGGATCGACTGAGCATCGCCCGTGAAGAGAGCGACGAACGCGCGTACCAAGACCCATCGACCGTGTACGCCGAGACGGGCTCGATCGTGGTGGCAGCCCAACGGGACCCTTACAACAGTGAAAGTGTCTCTCTGTTTCGATGGCGCGGGAACGAGCTGACCATGCTGTTCACCCTGCCCTGGACCAACGACTTGTGGATGCCCAAGGCGGTCGATGGCGCGTCCATCGGGCCGGCCGATGCGCGTCTGACTGGACAGTTGATTCGATACTGGCAAACCGGTGATCTGCCGTCGGATGTCACCTTGGACCCCAATGGCCTTCCGTTTGCCTTCGGCGACAACTACGACGAGCCGGTCAAAGAGAGCCGCTCCTGTGCGGTGCACCACGAAGGTTCAGAGTCTTTTGCGTGGTCACTGCCGGTCGAGTTCGGGCAGCTCAGCCTGGTTGCGATCGATTGCCGCTATCGGGTGCGAACGCCGCCGGACTATCGGGTCGGCCTGCCGTCCGACGACTCCGATATCACCGGCAACACCAAGGTCTCTTATCGCAGGCTCGACTGCCGGTGGATCTACCCCATGCGGGTACTCGTCAAAGACAACGGTGCAGTCGCATGGGAACACATCGGTGCTCAGCCGATGGACGTGTGCACTGCAAGCTGAGCTCGGAACCACCAATCGCCGCCCACCGTGCGACCCCAGAAGGGGAGAGACCAGGCCTGCACCGCGCCCATCGTCGCGGCGGCGCCAACGGCGAGTCGGGGTGAGGTCCGCAACTTCGCCGGTGGTTCTTGTCAGTCGCCTCTGCCACAGTGACGAGGTGAGCAACGACGCCAACGACCCCAAGCAGGTACTGCTGCGCTACCTGCAGACCACGCACGACGCGGTGCGCTGGAAGCTGCAGGGGCTCAACGAGTACGACCTGCGTCGTCCGCTCACGCCCACTTGCACCAACCTGCTCGGGGTCGTGAAACACCTGGCCATGGTCGAGCTGGGCTACTTCGGCGAGGTGTTCTGCCGGGTGCCCGAGGTGAGCGTTGCATGGTTCGCCGACGACGAGGCGCAGATGGCGACCGTGCCCACCATCGACATGTACGCCAGCGCCACGCAGACCAGCGCCGAGGTGCTGCAACTGTTCGACGAGGCGCGCGCCAACACCGAACGAACGGTCGCCGAACTCGACCTGAACGCCCCCGGGCGGGTGCCCTGGTGGGGCGAGCGCGGCCAGGTGACGCTGCAGCGCATCCTCGTGCACATGATCGAAGAGACGGCTCGGCACGCGGGGCAACTCGACATTCTGCGCGAACAGCTCGACGGCCGAGCGGGGTTGCGCGCCGACAACGACAACCTCGCCGACTTCGACACCGACGGCTGGGCCGAGTACCGCGCCCGGGTGCAGGCCATCGCCGACGGCTTCAGGGCCTACCAATGAGCACCTTTCGCTGCTTCGGCACTGGCGACGAGCTGTACGAGGCCTACCACGACACCGAATGGGGGGTGCCGCCGCAGGCCTCGCCCGATGAGCGCGAACTGTTCGAGCGGCTCAGCCTCGAGGCGTTCCAATCCGGCCTGTCGTGGATCACGATTCTGCGCAAGCGACCCGCCTTTCGCGCCGCCTTCGCCGGGTTCGACCCCGCTGTCGTGGCCGGCTTCGACGAGACGGACGTTCAGCGGCTGATGGCCGATGCCGGCATCGTGCGCAACCGCATGAAGATCGACGCCACCATCGCCAACGCCAGGGCACTGCTCGCCCTGCACGCGCAGGGCCAACAGCTGACCGACGTGTTCGAGGCGCACCGTCCGGCGACACGTGACGTGCGGCCCAACTCGTTCGCCGAGGTGCCCGCCTCGACGGCTGAGTCGGTCGCGCTGGCGAAGCACCTGAAGCGCCTCGGTTTCCGCTTCGTCGGCCCCACTACGGCCTATGCCGCCATGCAGGCACTCGGCTACGTCGACGACCACCTCGCCGGCTGCCTCGTGGTGCAGTAGAGCGCTGGTCGAGCCTGTCGAGACCCCTTGGTTCCGTCATTCCGGCGCACGATCCGTCATTCCGGCGAACGCCGGAATCTCCTGGCCGGTGCGCGCCTTCGTGGGTGTGAGATCCCGGGGCAGGCCCGGGATGACGGACGGGTCCGTCAGATCCGTCACCCGGTGCACTCCGCAACGCGCGCCGCAGCGCCGGCGTGTCAGGAGTATGAGGACCTTCACCGGCCGGCGCCTGCTGGCGACCCTGTGCCTGATCGCGTTGACCGGATGCACCGGCGTGGCCACCCTGCCCGTCGTCGATTCGGCGCCGGCCGGCGGCGATCGTGCCGAGCCGCAGGCGTCCACGCTGCCCGAGGACGGCCCCAGCGACGCTGCCCGTGACGTGGTGCGCACCGGGTCGTTGACGGTGCGCACGGCCGACGCGCAAGCCGCGGCCACCCAGCTACGTGCCCTGGCCGGCGCCAATGGCGGGTACGTGTCGTCAGAGAACCTCTCCACCGGCGACGGCACCCGGGCCAGGGCGACCATCGTGCTCAGCGTGCCGGCCGACTCCCTCGACCGAGTGATGGACGAGGCCGCGAAAGTCGGCGAGCTCGTCACTCGTGAACTGACCGCCAAAGACGTCACCGCCACCGTCGCCGACGTCGACGCCCGCGTGCGCACCTTGCGCGAGTCCATCGAGCGGGTTCGGGCGCTGATGAACAAGGCCGGCTCGATCGCCGATGTGGCTCGGGTCGAGAGCGAGCTCACCTCGCGGCAGTCCGAACTCGAATCGCTGCTGGCCAGCCAGAAGGCGCTACAGAAACAGGTGGAACGCGCCCCGATCACCGTCACCCTGGTCAGGCCGGCCGACCAGGTCGTGCCGACGAACCCGTTCGTCACCGGCCTGACCAACGGATGGGCTGCGCTGCAGAACTCGATCGCGGTGCTGCTCACCGTGCTCGGCGCGGTGCTGCCGTTCGCGCTGATCGCCGGTGCCATCGGCTGGCCGCTGATTCATCGCCGTCGCAAGGCTGGGACGACTGCCGCCCAGGCGAAGTCGGCTGAGGAAAAGCCCGAGGACGTCGCTGGTTGAGATCGTCGTCACTGGCGTTCACGACGGTCTCGACATTTAGTGTCGTGGTGCTCGTCGGGCCGTGACTCTGGTCTCGACTGACCCTCGCATTGCGGGGGTGTCTTGTGCTTGAGCTGTCCGGCCCGACGGGTGGGTGACCAGCGGTTTCGAGAGCTCAACGAACGACTTCTAGGCGGTGTCGGCCAACGCCACCCGTCCACGCAGAAAGCGACCGAAGTGCGGCACGGTGAACGCGATGCGGCCGCGTTCGCTGGCGTAGATCAGTCCCTTCTTGATCAGCGCGTCGCGGGCGGGGGACACCGATTGCGGCTTACGGCCCAGCACCTCGGCCACAGCAGCCGAAGGCACGGCGCCCGAGTCGTCGGGGTCGGCGTCGGCCATCGCCCTCAAGTACTCGCGCTCGGCGGCCGTGGCGCGTTCGAGTCGTGATCCGAAGAAGCCCACCGCGAGCTCTTGTTCGGCCTCGGGCGCTGCGACCGCGACGTCGTCCAGGCCGATCGGTGAACCGGGGGCGAGGTCCCAGACCACCTTGCCGTAGGCCTGCACGAAGTACGGGTAGCCGCCCGTGACCCGGTAGAGCTCTGCCAGGGCGTCCGCTGTGAAGGCGGCGTCTTCGTCGGCGGCCGGGGCCGACAGGGCGAGGTCGGCGGCGTCGCGGTCGAGCCGGTCGATGCGGGCGTAACCGAACAGCCGTTCCGAGTACGACTTCGACGCGCTCAAGACAGCGGGAAGGTGCGGCAGCCCGGCGCCCACAACGATCAGCGGCAAGCCCTGCTGGCCGAGTTCGTGGCAGGCGGCGCACAGGGCAGAGACGTCGTCGGGGCCGAGGTCTTGCATCTCGTCGATGAAGATCGCGACGCCCCGCCGGCGGTCGGCGGCCAGCCCGGCCACGTCGGTGAGCAACTCGACCAGGTCGATCTCGATGTCGCCCGAGTCGGCGCGTCCGACCACCGTGGGCGCGCTGATGCCCGAGTTCCAGCGGTCGTAGGCCTTGGCGTTGGCCGGCGCTGCCCGCTCGACGAACGCCTTCAGTGTCGACAGCACGCCGGTGGCGTCGGGGTGGCCCAGTTCGCGAATCGCCATGTGCAGGGCCGCGCCCAGCGGACGCCGCACCGACTGGTCGGGTCGCGCCTCGAGCTTGCCCGTGCCCCAGCCGGCCCGCACGGCCTGCGAACGCATGGCGTTGAGCAGCACGGTCTTGCCCACGCCGCGCAGCCCGACCAGCACGATCGACCGCTCCGGGCGCCCCTTGGCGACGCGTTCGAGCACGAACCGGAACGCCTCGAGTTGCGCGTCGCGTCCGGCCAGTTCGGGCGGCCGCTGGCCCGCGCCGGGGGCGTAGGGGTTTCTGATCGGGTCCATGATCGGACTGTATGGCGCTGTCTAGCCCTAACGGCAGATTGGGGCAGAGTGTCGCAGACTTTGCTCAGGCGATGGCGTCGGGCACGATGTCGCCGGTCGCTTCGCGCACCTTGTCGATCAAACCGTTCATCACCAGTCGGACGGCGTGTGTGTGCTCGACCGCCCGGCGCACCATCAGGTGCACGGTGCGCTGCGGGGTGGGGTTGGTCACCTCGAGCGTGACCACACTCTCGGGCAGAGATTCGGTGCACAGCCGCGGCATCACCGCGACCCCGATGCCGACCGCCACGAAGGCGATGGCGGTGGTGTGGTTCGCGGTGCGCACCGAGTACGTCGGCGAGAAGCCGGCCGCGACGCAGGCCCGCTTGAGGTTGATCACGCACCAGGCATGATCGGAGTCATGGGCGATCCAGCGCTCGTCGGCCAGTTCGGCGAGCTCGATCGTGCAGCGTTCTGCGAGCCGGTGACCGGCGGGCACCAGGGCGCGGTAGGGCTCGTCCATCAGGGGCCAGGAGCGAAACCCGGGCGGTGCCGCGAAGTCGCGCGGCGCCACCAGCAGCTCGACGTCGGTGCGCTCGGCTTCGCCGGCGGGCAGTTCGCGCACGCTCAGGTCGAGCCGCAGCCGCGGGTGTTCGGCCAGTACCCGCTGCACGATTTCAGGGATCCACTCCATGGCGGCCGAGGTGAAGTACGACATCGACAGCGTGCCGGCGCGCCCTTCGCGCAGGTCTGCCACTTTGGCTTCGACCTCGGCCAGTTGGCCGAACAGAGTGTCGGCGGCCTGCACGAGTTCGAGGCCGGCGTCTGTGGGTTCGATGCCGCGGCCGGCCTTGCCGAGCAGCACCAAACCTGTTTCACGCGACAGGGCAGACACCTGCTGGCTGACCGCCGAAGGCGTGTAGCCGAGATTGGCTGCAGCGGCCTGAATCGACCCGGCCGCGACCACCGCGCGATAAACCCGAAGTCGTTGGATGTCCACCATGCGGCTCATGTTATCAAGCAGAGCTAACGAGAGCGCAGTGCAGCGTCAGCAGGGCTTCACGATGATGGCGGATCCGGACCAGCCACCCAGCGGGCTGAAGCTGGCACCAAGGGTGCGAACGAGTCGGCTCGGAACGGCGGGGGTGGGCCGAACGGACGTCGAGGCGTCCGGCGCGTGGTCGAGGGCCTGTGACAGGTAGCGCAGTTCGGCCACTTGCTCGCGATAGACGGTGGACGCCTCCGAGGCGGCGTCGGCGCCGAACGGCACGCGGGGGAGCGCCTGCGTGCGGCGATGGGTGCGCTCGAGCAGCCAGACAAGGGGAGCGAACAAGACGAGGGTGAGCAGGATTTCCATGATGCGAGAGGCGCCTTTCGAACAGCCGAACCTGGCACCAATTCTGGGCCTTTGGACTAATAAGCGCAAGCGCGGCTTTCTTCATCACCATTCAGTGCAGGTGAACAATAGAAGGCGGTGTCGGGGGTCAAGAAGGTTGAGCGATCTCGAGATGCCCTCACAGTGTCGGGTTGGCTTGCGACCGTCGTGTTGCAGCACGAAATCGTGCAGTTCCGGCGAAAGCGTGCAGCCATCTCGAGATCGCCCGGCGCCCTCACTCGGGGAAGCAATGACTCTTCGCTGATCGAGTGTGTCGAGACCGCTTCTGGGCGCCGGGGCCGGCGATCAGTGATTTTCTGGGGAACCGTCCCTGGGTTTCGACCGCTCGGGCGGCAACGGGGGGTTCTCGGTCCGATCCCGTGGCCGTTCACTCGGAGCCATCCCCAGGTTCGTGCCCGGTGGGGGTGGCTTTGAACCGTCCCTGGGATTCGCCCGACCGGCCGCGGTTGCGATCCGGCGCGGGGTCTCGACCAGCCGCGGCTTCGGGTGGAGGATGGGCCGGGGGGCGTCGAGGCCCCCTCGAAAGGAGCCGCACACTCGTCCGACAACCCTCGCCGTGCGCCGATTGGCGAGCCGACCCAGCTTTGACCTACGGTTACGTAACCAACAACTTAGCCCTTCGACAGAGACCGATCCCAGGCTCACGAGCTTGAAAGGAACTGTTGTGTCCGACCCCGCTGTAGACGACTTCGTGCAGTTGCTCACCCCCGACGGTGAGCGCGTGCAGCACCCGGCGTTCAGTTTCGAGGGCACTGACGAGCAGATCGCGGGCTACCTGCGCGAAATGGTGTTGGCCCGAAGGTTCGACAATGAGGCCACCGCGCTGCAACGTAAGGGCGAACTCGGCCTGTGGCCGCCGTCGCTGGGCCAAGAGGCGGCGCAGGTCGGCTCGGTGAACGCCACCCGGCTGCCCGACTTCGTGTTTCCGTCGTACCGCGAGCACGCCGTGGCCCTGCACCTGGGCATCGACCCGGTCGAGATGCTCACCACCTTTCGGGGCACTGCGATGGTGCCATGGAACAGCGCCGAACAAGGCCTGCACCTCTACAGCTTCGTGATCGGCACCCAGACGTTGCACGCCGTGGGCTACGCCATGGGCTTGCAGCGCGACGGCCTGAACGGCAACGACGACCCGGCCGCCAACGGTGCGGTGATGGTCTACTTCGGCGACGGCGCCACCAGCCAGGGCGACGTCAACGAGGCCTTCATCTTCGCCGCCAGCTACACCGCCCCGGTGGTGTTCTTCTGCCAGAACAATCAGTACGCGATCTCAGAACCCATCGCGCTGCAGTCGAAGATTCCGCTGTACCGACGAGCGTCCGGCTTCGGCTTCCCCGGCGTGCGGGTCGACGGCAACGACGTGCTCGCCGTCCAGGCCGTCACCAGTTGGGCGCTCGGCCGGGCCCGGCAGGGCCACGGCCCAACCCTGATCGAGGCCTACACCTACCGCATGGGTGCGCACACGACGTCCGACGACCCAACCAAGTACCGCAGCCGTGACGAAACCGAGCAGTGGCGCGCGCGCGACCCGATCAGCCGGGTGCAGAGCTATCTGCTCTCATCCGGCGCCATCGACCAGGCCTGGTTGGACGCCCTCGACGCCGACTGCGAGGAGCTCGCCGAACGGGTGCGTGAGGGCGCCGTGACGCTGCCCGAACCCCACCTGGAGGACTTGTTCGACCACGTGGTGATCGATCCGGGCGACGTGCTGCTCGAACAGCGCGACGACTACCTCGAATACGAGGCGGGCTTCGACGATCACCCCCGCGACCCGGCCGGCGAAGCCGTGCACGCTGAGGTTCAGGAGGCGTTCTGATGGCGACGATGACCGTGGCCAAGGCGCTCAACGCGGGCCTGCGCCGGGCGCTGGAGGCCGATCCCAAGGTGCTGCTCTACGGCGAAGACATCGGCAAGCTCGGTGGCGTCTTTCGCATCACCGAACACCTGCAGCGCGACTTCGGGCCCGAGCGGGTGATCGACTCGCCACTGGCCGAGTCGGGCATCGTCGGCACAGCCGTCGGGCTGGCGCTGCGCGGCTACCGGCCGGTCGTCGAGATTCAGTTCGACGGCTTCGTCTACCCGGCCTTCGACCAGATCATCAGCCAGGTGTCGCGCTTCTACTTTCGCTCGCACGGTGCGCTGAAGATGCCCATGGTGGTGCGCATTCCCTACGGCGGCGGCATCGGCGCGATCGAGCACCATTCCGAGTCGCCGGAGGCCTACTTCGCGCACACGCCCGGGTTGAAGGTGGTCACCTGCTCGAACCCGGTCGACGCCTACTGGATGATTCAGCAGTCGATCGCCTCGAACAACCCGATCATCTTCTTCGAGCCCAAACGCCGCTACCACGAGAAGGGCGAGGTCGACACCGAGATCGAGCCGATGCCGCTGTTTCAGGCCCGCGTGGTGAAGCCCGGCGACGACCTCACCCTGATCACCTACGGCCCCATGGTGCGCACCTGCGCCGAGGCCGCGATCGCCGCAGCCGAAGAGGGTCACGACATCGAGGTGATCGACCTGCGGTCCCTGGCGCCGCTCGACATGGCGACGGTCATCGAGTCGGTGCACAAAACCGGACGCGCCATCGTGGTGCACGAGGCGGCGCTCACCCTGGGCATCGGTGCCGAGATCGCCGCCCGCGTGCAGCAGGAGTGCTTCTTCGCGCTGCAGGCGCCGGTGCTCCGCGTCACCGGCTACGACATTCCCTACCCGCCCAGCCGGGTCGAGACCTCGTTTCTGCCCGATCTCGACCGCGTGCTCGACGCCGTCGACCGCTCCATGACCTACTGAATGCTTGCTCACAAGGGGAGATTGCGATGAAGGAGTTCCGGCTACCCGATCCCGGTGAGGGACTGGTCGAGGCCGACATCGTCCGCTGGGTCGTCACTGAGGGCGACGAGGTGAAGGTCAACGACATTCTGGTCGAGATCGAAACCGCCAAGTCGATCGTCGAACTGCCCTCGCCCTGGGCGGGCCGCATCGCCCGGCTGATGGTCGACGAAGGGGCGACCGTCGAGGTCGGCTCGCCGATCGTGATGATCGACGACGGCGTAGGAACGGTTGCTGCGCCTGAGGCCGAGCCCGTCGAGGCTGCTGTGGTGGACGATTCGTCATCCCGGGCTCGACCCGGGATCTCGGACGACGCCGAACCTGACGACGCCGAACCTGCAGCCGGAGATCCCGGGGTTCGCCGGGATGACGAAAGTCCCGCGTCCACCGAGTCCGAAGCGTTCCTGGTCGGGTACGGGGTCAAGTCGGCCTCGCTGGCCCGCCGGCCGCGCAAGACGTCCGCGGGCCTGGGTAAGCCGATCGGGCCGGTCACCGACCAAGTGCAGGACTCCTACGCCGCAGACCAGCCGGTGTCGCGTCCGATCGACCAGGCCACCACGACGGGCCCGATCACCGCCGAAGCGAGCGGCGGCCCGCTGCCACGGCCGGGGCAGGCGCCCAAGTCGCACTCGGCGTCGAAGCGGGCGCTCGCCAAGCCGCCGGTGCGCCGGTTGGCCCGCGATCTGGGCCTCGACCTCGATCTGGTGGACGGCACCGGCCCCGACGGCACCATCACCGCCGAGGACGTGCTCGCCGCGGCCGTGTCGGCCCGGGGCGGCGCCACCCGAACCAGCTCGCGGGTGGCCGAGCGCGTGCCGCTCAAGGGCGTGCGGCGCGAGATGGCCCGCACCATGGCCCAGTCGTTCAAGGTGCCCACGGCAACGGTGATCATGCAGACCGACGTGACGGCCTCCATGGAGCTGGTGGAGCGGCTCAGGGGGCGCCGCGAGTTCGCCGGGCTGCGAGTATCACCGCTGCTGATCTTCGCCAAGGCGGCCTGCCTGGCGATCGCCCGCAACCCCGACCTGAACTCGACCCTCGACATGGCGGCCAGCGAGATCGTGCGCAACGAAGACGTGAACCTGGGCATCGCAGCAGCCACGCCGCGCGGCCTGCTGGTGCCCAACATCAAGGGCGCCAACCGCATGAACCTGCTGCAGTTGGCCGAGGCGCTGCACAACATGGTGCAGGTGGCCAAGACCGGCAAGGTGCCCACCGAAGACCTCACCAAGGGCACCTTCACGATCACCAACGTGGGGGTGTTCGGGGTTGACGGCGGCACCCCGATTCTCAACCTCGGCGAGTCGGCGATCATGTGCCTGGGCACCATCGCCCGGCGGCCCTGGGTGGTCGGCAAGGGCGCTGATGAGCAGATCGTGATTCGCTCGGTGTGCACGCTGTCACTGACCTTCGACCATCGGCTGGTCGACGGTGAGCTGGCCAGCAAGTTCTTGTCCGACGTGGCGGCGATTCTGGCCGACCCCGGCCTGGCGATGATGTTCTGAGGCGCACGTGATCGAATCGACGACCGAACTCGTCGACCCGCCGAACGCGGGCAACGAGGTCGAGACCCTGATCGGGTTTCTCGACTTTCAACGCGACGTGCTGCGGCGCAAGACCGAGGGAGTGAGCGCGGACGATCTCGCCCGCGCCTTACCGCCCAGCGCTTTGACGCTCGGTGGGTTGCTGAAGCACCTCGCCCTGGTCGAGCACATGTGGTTCACGGAGTTCTTTCTGGGCCAGGAACCGTCCGAGCCGTGGGCGAGCGTCGATTGGGACGCCGACCACGACTGGGAGTTCAGCAGCGCCGCAGGCGAGAGCCCCGCGTACTTGCGGTCGCTGTTCGACGCCCAGGTCGCCGATTCAGACCGCATCATGGTCGAGGCGCTGGCTCGTGGTGGTCTCGACCGGCTGGCGATTCGTGCCAGGCGCGGCGAAGAGCAGGTCAACCTGCGCTGGATTCTGGTGCACCTGATCGAGGAGTACGCGCGGCACCTGGGCCACGCCGACCTGTTGCGCGAGGCCATCGACGGTGCGGTCGGCGACTGATCCGACAATCGCTGGTCGAGCTTTGGGAGACCCCTTCTTGGTTGCGTCTGGTGCCGCGCAGCGGGGGCACCCCTGTCCCGCCCTTGCTGGACTGCTCGGCTAGCGCCTCGCAGTGCGCAAATGCCCGACCCACCCTGACAGGGGCGCCCCCGCTCCGCTTCAGCGTTGCGTCCACCGCTGGTCGAGCTTGTCGAGACCCCAGTGGCCAGTGGCGCGAGTTGGGGACGGTTCCTATCTCGCGCCACCCAAGGACTTGGCGTGAGTTGAGAACCGTCCCCATCTACCGCCAGAAGCGGCGCTCGTGGCAGCGGCCATACTGACCACGTGACCACACCCCGACTGTCACCCCTGAAGTCGTCGGCGCGAGCCCTGCTCTGGCTGGCTGCCGCGTGCGGCCTGGTGCACGCAGCCTTCAGTGCGTACTGGGCTTTCGGCGGCCTGTGGCTGGCCGAGACGCTGGGGCAGTGGGCGCTGGACTGGTACCGCTCGGCCCCCGCGTCGGCCATGGCCGTGCTGCTGGTGATCGCGGGGGTGAAGGCCGTGGTGGCGCTCGGCCCGTTGATCAACGAGCACCGCCCGCTGCCGGGGTACCGGTGGTGGCGCGTGCCGGGCTGGCTGGGCGGCGCGGTGCTACTGCTGTACGGCGCGGCGAACGCGGTCGGCGCCTGGCTGGTGCTCGCCGGGGTGGTGTCGACCACGGCGTCGGATCGGCCGGCGTTGATCGGTCATGCCGCGTTGTGGGACCCCCTGTTCGCACTCTGGGGCGCCCTGCTGCTCGGCGGCCTGACGGCAAGTCGCGGTCGGCGCGCGCCCGCTTCTGGCGCCGCGTGAGAGGGTGAACCCATGGCGCGTGACGATGTGCTGATCACTGTGGAGGCCCTCGCCGGGCTCGACGAGGTCGACCTGCTCGACGTGCGGTGGCGGCTCGGTGACGCCGACGGTGCCGGCCGCGAACGGTACCTGGCCGGGCACATTCCGGGGGCACGGTTTCTCGACCTCGAAAGCGTGCTGACCAGCCACGGCGAACCCACCGACGGTCGACACCCGCTGCCCGACGTCGACACCCTCGAAGAAGGGCTCGGCGCGCTGGGGGTGAGCGGCGACCGCTTGGTCGTGGTGTATGACGAGGCGGGCTCGTTCGCGGCGTCCCGGGCCTGGTGGGTGCTGCGCTGGGCCGGCCTCAACGTTCGGGTGCTTGACGGCGGTCTCGGCGCCTGGACCGCCCAGGGGCGTCCTCTCGCCGAGGGAGAGGCGCAGGTCACGCCGGTCGACCTGTTGCTGACCGTGGGGCACCTGCCCACCATCACCGCCGATGAGGCGGCCGCGTTCGACGGCACCCTGATGGACGCCCGCGCCCCCGAACGTTTCCGCGGCGAGACCGAGCCCCTCGACCCGGTGGCCGGCCACATTCCCGGCGCGGTCAACGTGCCAGTCAGCCAGTTTTTCGCCGAGGGTGGACGGCTGCCCGACGACGAGGTGCTGCGTGGCCTGCTCGATCGCACCGGCCCGCTGGCCGCCTACTGCGGGTCGGGGGTCAGCGCTGCCCAACTGGTGCTGGCCGGAGCGGCGCTCGATCGTTCGATCGCCCTCTACCCCGGGTCGTGGTCGGCGTGGAGCAACGATCCCAGCCGTCCAGTCGCCACCGGTGAGCACTGAGCCGATGACCTACCCCACCACCGCGCGCACCCTGCTGGGCAACATCGAACACAACTTGCGCGGTATCCGCGCGCGGGTGGGTGACCGTCTGGTGCTCGCTGCGGTGAAGGCGAACGCCTACGGCCATGGTGCGGTGGCGGTGTCGCAGATGATCGAACGCACCGGTGCCGCCGACTGGCTGGGCGTCGCGACCGTCGAAGAGGGGCTGCAGCTACGCGACGCCGGGGTGTCGCTGCCGATCTTGAAGTTCTCACCCACCCGTGACGTAGACGACGTCACTCGCGCGTTGCTGGCGGGCATCACGCTGTCGGTGGTCGATCAGGCGTCCATCGCTCAGGTGGCCGCGGCGGCCGACGCCCTCGACCTTTCCGACGTGGCGGTGCACCTCAAGGTCGACACCGGCATGCGTCGAGTGGGCGCCGAGCCGGCGGACGCCCCCGCGTTGGCGGCGTCCATCGCCGGCCACCCACGCCTGCGTCTGCAGGGCGTGTTCAGCCACCTGCCCATTTCGGACAGCCCCGCCGGCGACGAGTTCACCCGGCAGCAGGCCGCGCTGTTCGCCGACACGGCGGCCGCGATCGAGGCTGGGGTGGGGCCGGTCGAACTCAAGCACTTGGCCAACTCGGGCGGCGTGCTGGGCCACCCCGAAACGTGGTTCGACATGGTGCGTCCCGGCATCATGATCTACGGCAGCCTGCCCGACCCGCAGGCCCAGCGCACCGTCGACCTTCACCCCGGACTGGAGCTGACCACCCGGATTTCCTTCGTGAAACCCGTAGCCAAGGGTGAAACCGTGGGCTACGGACGCACCTGGACCGCACCCCGCGACACCTACGTGGCAACTATTCCCGTGGGCTACGGCGACGGGTACTCACGGCTGCTGTCGAACCGCGGCCGGGTGGTGATCGGGGGAGAGAGCTACCCCATCGCGGGCCGCGTCTGCATGGACCAGACCATGATCGACCTAGGCCCCGAACCGGTGGCGGCGGTCGGCGACGAAGCGGTGCTGATCGGACGGCGGGGCGACGCCGAGATCACCGCCGAGAACGTAGCCGAGCTGATGGGCACGATCCCCTACGAGGTGACCTGTTTGATCACCCCTCGGGTCACCCGCGAAGCGGTGGACTGAGCAGATCCGTCAACCCGATGAATGAGGGGTCTCGACAAACTCGACCGGCGGAAATCCGTCATCCCGGCGAACGCCGGGATCTCAACGGTGGCCGTCCGGCGGGATCGTCCACCGTGCGCCAACACCCACTCTCACAGCGGCACGGTCTGCACCACCGTGCTGGCGGTCAGTCGGTTCACGAGCGTGAGCATCAGGTGAAGCTGATTGCCGTCCACCAGCGCGTCATCGAGTCCGACCAGCACACCCTCCGACCACCCCTCCACTGCGAGAGGCTGCGCCGTCCAGGTGAGACCGTCGGGCGATCGGTAGATGGTGAAGGTATGTAGGTCGTCGGAGCGCACCACCCAGATGAACTCGTTCTCGGACGCCGCCAGCAGGGACCCTTCCTCGCCGCCCTCGAAGGCGTGGAAGGTCCAGGATCGGCCACCGTCCGTCGAGCGCCACATGGCACGCACCGAGCGTTTGGCCTTCGCCGCGCGCGCCCAGCCGCTGGCCACCAGCGCGTCGCCCACCCGCACCACCGACCACAGGGCGGCAGCGGGGTAGCCGGGGGAGTCGAGTCTGATCAGCCGCCAGTAGTCGTTGTTGCCAGACACCCATGCCGCAGGTCGCTGATAGCGCGCCGATCTGGTCTCGCCAACCGCTACCAAGCCCCTTGGCATCGCCAGCACGCCGTTCATGATCCGCCCCCGGTTCTCGAGGCCGTGCAGGTCGTCCAACGGCGCATTCCGGTCGTACCAGTCGCCACGCGCCGTCACTTTCGTCGGACTTCCCTCGGTCCACCGGACGCCGTTGGTCGAGGTGTAGGCGAGCGCGGAGGTGCGCACGTCGCCGTTGGTCGACTTCTCACCCACGACCACCCATTGATCGTGGGCCCAGGTCAGATCGTTGATCTCACCGCTGTGGTACTGGCCGGTGGCGTTGAACGCGTCGCTGCGCGATCTCGTCCAGTTCGTGCCGTCGGCCGAGTGCAGGGTGAGCGCGTGCTCGTCGGCGTGGCTGCCCGTGGCCAGAAAGCCACCGCGTGCCGACCAGGCGAGGTAGTCGATACTGTCGTCGGCCCGGTCGACCACGACGCGGGGAGTGTCGAAGCCACCCTGGTCATTGCCCGGCCACCAGACCTCGGCGCCCTGGGCGGTGCCGTAGCCGGCCACCCGGCCGTCGACGAGCATCAGACCCGACGGCGAAATCGCCTTTCCCGCCGACTCCGGCGGTGTTACGCGAACCTCGGTGATCGCCCCCGTGGCGCCGAGACGCCAGAGCGCACTGGACGAGGGCCGGGTCTCGGTCTGCACCGCCAGAACGGCCGTGTCGTTGGCCACGGAGGCGGTCCAGAGAGATGTCGAGGCCTCAGCGACCGGGTGGCTGACCGTCGTCCATCGGCCCGCCTCGAGCCGCTGCACCCAGGCCTTGCCAACATCGTCGGCCGTGCTGGCGTACTGAGCGGCGATCAGGGTCGACCCCAGCGACATCAGGCTTCCGACGCCCGAGGATTGGTAGGGCTCGGCGAGCTTCGGCAGCCGTCGCCACGCGGTCAGATCGTCACTGCGCAGCAGCAGCGGACGATACGTGCCTTCGCTCTGGTCGAAGTACGAGCCTCCGACCACGAACCCCGACGGCGTGGCTGTGACAGCCCCGAGCGAGCTGTAGAACTTGCCGGAGTCCGCCGGCTCGGGCACCGTCACGGCCCGCCAGTTCTCACCTCGATCACGGGAGGTGAACAGCAGCGACTCACCCGAGCGTCCATTGCGGCGTTCGGCCAAGTCGTGCCCGCCGACGGCGACCAGTCGATCGCCGCGAGCGGCCACCTGCTGCAGGTAGCCCTCGGCCTCGGGCGCCTTGGCCCGGGTCCAGCCGACGCCATCTGCAGACAGCCAGATGGACGGCCTGGTGACGCCGACTGTCCAGGATTGACCGACCGCCACGAATCCTCCACCGGTCAGTCCCGACACGCTCTCGACATGGTCGGCGTCGCTGTCGAGGCCGGTCACCGGCGTACGGTTCCACGTCTTCGCGTCGGCACTCGTCCAGGCGATCACGTCGTCGCCCGCTGTGCCCAGGGCCAGCCACGTTCGGCGCTCGCCCGAGATGGCCACTGCTGCGACGCCGGATGCCGCCTCGTCGACCGTGGTTGCGCGAGCGGCGTCATCAGTGAGTTGCCAGTCGGTCCAAGTGGCGCCGGCGTCGGCCGACCAGCGCAGCAGAGGTAGCGTTCGGCGGCCGTCGACGTCAGCCACCATGACCAGGGTGGTGCCGTCGCTGGCCAGGTCGTGGACGGTGATCTCGGCGGCGTCGGCGCGATCGGGCAGCGGCGGGAATTGGTCGGGTGGCAACGCGGGCGCGTTGACCGCACTGCTGCTCGCCGTGGGCGGCGGCGGGGTTTCGCCGGTGCAACCGGCCAGGGTGAGCGCCAACGCGAGCAGCGCGGCGATGATGCGGGGGTGGTACGGCATGCCAGCACGCTAAGTGCTGCCACCGGCACAAATCGGGGCTGGGGGCTCAGCGGTCGAAATCTGTGGATAACTATCGAGATTCGTCGGTGCAATTGTGCGATCCCGGCGTGCGCCGGGATGACCGGAGGAGCGCTGCGCACACGGGCCCTCGAACAACCACCTCCGTCATCCCGGCGGACGCCGGGATCTCCGAACGCAGGGCGCAGAAAACCTCGCCGTCATCCCGGCGGACGCCGGGATCTCCGAACCGCACGGTGGAGAGAAGCCCTCGGCAGGCGCCCGGACGATTCTCGACACGCTCGACCAACGACGTTCAGTCCGGTGGCAAGGGTCCGCCTGGACGCTCCCTTTGCACCAGGTCGAGCAACTCGTGCCAGGCCTCGATCTTCATGCGCTCCCGGTCGTGCGAGGCACCCCGATTGGCCTCGGCGGCGTCGATGCGCAGCCAGTCGTCGAAGGTCGAGGGCCAGAACCCGCGCGCCGCCAGCACGTCCAGCAGGTTCACCCGGTCGTGCCGCGGCTCCTGATTCGCTAGGAGACTGCTGAACAATTCGCCTGCGTGCCGCGCGACCTGATTGGTGGTCGGCTGGAATTCTTGGGTGGTGCAGGGTGAGTGGAGTCCGCAGCGGGACGTGTTGGATGTGGAGTCGTTGGCGGGGCATCTGCTGGCGGAGGGCAGCGTGTTCCGCTTCCTGGCCGAGCATCGGCAGCGGTTGTTCCCGGACGCGTTGTTCGCTGACTTGTTCCCCTCAGGCCGTGGACGGCCCTCGATCCCGGGCGAGGTGATCGCGTCGGTGATCGTGCTGCAGTCCCTTCATGGGTTGTCGGACCGGGAAGCGGTCGAGGCGCTCACGTTCGACCTGCGGTGGAAAGCAGCGTGCGGGTTCCCGATCGACGCGAAGGGGTTCGATGCGTCGTCGTTGACGGTGTGGCGGCGTCGGCTGGCGTCCAGCGGGCGGCCGCAGCGGATCTTTGAGGTGGTCCGGGACGTGATCGCCGCGACGGGTGCGGTGAAAGGTCGTCAGCGGCGGGCGTTGGATTCGACGATCCTGGATGATGCGGTGGCCCGACAGGACACCGTCACCCAGCTGATCGCCCAGGTCCGCCGGGTGGGCCGGGAGGTGCCCGGCGCCCATCAGGTGATCGGCGAGCGGTGCACTCGGCTGGCCGCGTTGACCGGGCAGGGCTACGACTCCACCGCGAAACCGCGGATCGCGTGGGACGACGCCCAGGCCCGCGACGAGTTGGTGACCGCACTCGTGAACGACGCCCTTGCCCTGCTCGACGGCCTTGATGTCGAGACGATCACTGCCGCTGGCGGCAAGCCGGCCGAGGCGATCGCCCTACTCGCGTTGGTCGCCGGGCAGGATGTCGAACCGGCCGAAGACTCTGACGGCACCGATGGCCAGTGGCGGATCGCCCGGCGGGTCGCCCCGGATCGGGTCATCTCGACCGTCGACCCGGAGGCGCGGCATGCGCACAAGACAGTGGAACGTCGCCAGGACGGGTTCAAGGCCCACGTGGTGGTCGAGCCCGACACCGGGCTGGCCACGATGGTTGAGCTGACCAAGGCTGCCGGCCCAGACAACAGCGACGCCACTGTCGGTGCCCGTCTCGTGGTCGCCGATCCGACCATCGATACCGGCGCGGTTGAGGTGTTGGGTGATTCGGCCTACGCCACCGGAGACATGCTGCACACGCTCGAGGGCAAGGGGTGGGCAGCGCTGGTGAAACCGTGGCCGACCCGGCCCGCCGTCGCCGGCGGGTTCGGCAACGACGACTTCACCCATGACCCGGCCGCCGGCACCCTGACCTGCCCGGCCGGGATCACCAAGACGATCACCAAGACACGTAAGGCGGTGTTCGGCATCGCCTGCCGAGCCTGCCCGTTCAGGCAGCGGTGCACCACCGCGGCGAAGGGTCGCACCATCCAGTTGCACCCTCACGACTTGCTGCAACGTCAGCACCGTCAGCGGGCCCTCGACGCCGACTTCCAGGCCACCTATCGGCAGCACCGGCCCATGGTCGAACGCACGATCGCCTGGCTCACCCGAGGCAGCCGGAAGGTGCCCTACCGAGGCGTGGACAGGAACAACAACTGGCTCCACAATCGGATCGCAGCGATCAACCTGCGCCGACTCCTCGCCCTTGGCCTGACCCACGGACCGACCGGCTGGACGATCGCCTGACCCACCGCCCCGGACAGGGCATACAACCCAGCCAAACAGCGCCCACGACGGACCCCAGACGGGCGGCACGACACCGTCGTCGCGATCAAGGGCACTGACCCAAACTCGCCGCTCGACGACCCTGGCGGCGTCCCGCCCGCCTCACACGCCCACCACGCCCTCAAAATGGCGCCTTGTTCAGCAGACTCCTAGATCGGCGAGCACTTGTTCGACGGTCTCTTTGGCGTCGGACTTGTTGGTACCGATCACCCCCACCGGGCCGCGTTTGATCCAGCCCACCACGTACTCGCGCGGGGCGACCTCACCGGCCTCGAGCACCCGTCCGTCAGCTGACGGAATCACGCCCAACTCGTCGTCGAACGGTACCCCCGGCAGCCGGACGGCCCGGTACCCGATCGCTCGCAGCACCAACTGCACGCTCAGTTGCTCGGTCTCACCGGTGCCGACCACGCGGCCGTCGGCGTCCATGCGGGTGCGTTCGAGCACCAGCCCGGTCAGCGGATCGCTCTGCACCTGCACCGGACGGCGCCAGAACAGAAAGTGCAGCCGCACCCGCGGCTGCTTCACCTCGGCCTCGGAGGCCGCCCGCAACACCGCCAGGTTGGCCCGGCTGCGGCGGTCGAGCGGCTCTTCGTCGATCCATTCCAGCGAGTCGGGGGCGACGGTGACCCGCACCCCGGGGGTGGTGCACAGTTCACGCAGCTCGGTGGTGGTGAAGCTGGCGTGCTGGGGTCCTCGGCGTCCGATCACCCACACGTCGGTGATGGCGGCGCGGCGCAGTTCGGCCAGCACGTCTTCGGGCATGTCGGTCGAATCGAGCGCCGCCGGCTCTTTGACCAGAATGCGGGCCACGTCGACCGCCACGTTGCCCACGCCGACGGCCGCCACCTGACGCACGCCGTCCAGCGACTGCGGCTCGGCGTCGGGGTGGCCCGAGTACCAGGCCACGAACGCGCGCGCCGATCGGCTGCCCACCGCGTCTTCGCCGGGCACGCCCATGCGCAGGTCTTCGCTGGCGCCCACGGCGTAGATCACTGCGTCGTAGCCGGCCAGCAGCTCGTCGCGGGTCACGTCACGCCCCAGGGTCACCAACCCCAGAAACCGGACGTTGGGCGACTCGAACACTCGCGCCAGTGCGGTGGCCACCGACTTGATCGAGGTGTGGTCGGGTGCCACCCCGTAGCGCAGCAGCCCGTAAGGGGTCGGCAGCCGGTCGAAGATGTCGACCTCGATGTCGGGCCGGGCGGCCAGAAACTGTGCCGCGAACAGCCCGGACGGCCCCGCGCCCACGATCGCGACGCGGTAGCGGGCAGGCGGCATGGCGGCACCCTACTCGGGTGCGTCCGTCAACCGATGCAGGCGGCGGACGACGCGAGCGAACTGACTGGCCGGGTCGTCCAGCCGTGGCCGAGCACCGACCACCCGCGAACCGGTGTTGGTCGAGACTGCCGAAACCCCCGTCAGGCGAGGTGTCGACACGCTCGACCAGCCAGCGGCCATCCTTCCCTGTCGATGAGGGCTCTGCAGACTCAACCAACGACCGTCAGCTCACGACAAGAACTGCATGCTCATCAGCGGCAGGTAACCGTTCATCTGGCCCTGCGCGTTGGGGTGGAACGAGGCCCCCGCGGTATGACCGCACTCGTCGACTATCGGGCCGGCCCTCGACCGGCGGCCACCGAGTCGCCGAGCGCGACGTAGGTGATGCCGTCGGCCATGGGCCGTGGCGCTGCCACCGCAGGGGTGAGGCTGAAGCTTGATGCGAGAACGGTGAGGGCGGCAACGGTTGCCGCCACGATGCGCCGGCGAGGGAGCACGATGAATCCTTTCCCCTCCCGCCCCATCGTCAGGTGGCAAGCGGGCCGCTTCAGGCGCAAGAAAGATCCACGAAGTGCTGCTTCAGCACCGGGCGCCACTTGTTCTGCGGCAGGTGCGGGTGCATCGCCGCCAGCGCCGTGGCGTACTTCGAGATGCGGTCGGGGCGGTGCCCCATTGACCAGAGCAGACGGTCCATGCCGACCGCCCGTCCGGTGGTTTTGGTCTCGATGATCGACAGGTCGGGACGGGCGAGCCAGGCCCCGGTGCGCATGTCCCACCAGGTCAGGCCCGAATCGATCGTCACCCGCGACGCGGTCGGTTCGTGAAACAGGGTCACCCGGCGGTAGTCCACCCGTAGCGAGGCCGAGAGTGTGCGGACGGCGTCGGTGCGTACCCCGGCCAGCCGCAGGGTGCGGGCGACGAAGGCGGCACCTTCGTCGCCGAGGCGTCCATTCTGAAGGTGCTGGCCGGGTAGCCGGTCTTTGACGGTGCGGTCGCCGCGCCGGGTCTTCACCTCGAGAAAGCTGGCCCCGTTGGACTCGTAGGTTCGGCTGCGCACCTTGAATCGCCGGCGCCGGTCGCGTGCGGCCAGCAGGTAGGTGTCGAGCGCGTCGGTGTCGAGGTACACCGACGTGTAGCCCAGGTCGGTCACCCCGTCGATCTCGAGCACGCGCGTGCAGCCGGCGTCCACCAAGGCAAGTGCCATGGCGGCGTCGCCGCTGGTCAACGCGTACTTGCGGTCGACCCGGGTCTGCAGGCTGCCGAGGGCGATCAGTTCGTCGAGCCCGATCGTCGTCAGCGTCGAGGTGGTGGTCGTCATGTGGGTGTCCTTGCCGTGCGGTGAATGCAACGCGACCATTCGACCAACGCAGGCTGTGCCCCCGCTGTGACGCGCCCCACAGCCGTCCGTGAGCCAGATCGGGGACGGTTCTACTTCTGGCTCAGGGGACGGTTCTTCTTCTGACTCAGCTACCCGCGCCGTAAGCGACTCGGGTCGAGATCACCGATGTGAGCCAGAAAGAGAGCCGTCCCCGATTCGGTTCACATTCGTGCTCGCACCCTCCCCAGCGGACGCCTCGCGCACCCGTACGATGCCGACGTGGCCGTTCCCGCTCTCTTCGCCCCGCCCACCTGGGCCGGCACCAACGACAAGCCCGTCTTTCGGCTCTGGCTGGGCAGTTCGCTAATGCTGTTTCTCGAGCTGGCGCTGATTCGGTGGCTGGGGGCCAACATCGTGCACCTGTCGTACTTCAGCAACTTCGTGCTGCTCGGGTCGTTTCTGGGCATCGGTGCCGGGTTTCTGATCTCGCGCAAGTCGTGGTCGGTGCTGGGCATCTCGCCGATTCTGCTGGCGGTCGTCGTCACCGCCGTGCTGCTGTTCCCGGTCACGATCAACCGCGAGGGCGGCGACATCATCTACTTCACCTCGCTCGGCACCAGCGGCCCGCCGTCGTGGCTGGCGCTGCCGCTGGTGTTCATCGGCACCGCCGCGATTCTGGCCGGCCCTGCCGAGGCCGTCGGACGCTGCCTCGGCCAGCTCGACAACCTCATCGCCTACCGCTGGGACCTGATCGGCAGCCTCACCGGCATCGTCGGTTTCACGCTGCTGTCGTGGTGGCAGGCGCCGTCCGTGGCCTGGGGCATTCTGGCCTCGGCCGCCTACCTGACCCTGCTGTGGGGCTGGCGCCGCGTGGTGGCCGCAGTCGCCTCGGCCATCACCATCGCCTGCCTGACCGCCGAAAGCCTCGCGCCGGGCGTGTCGTGGTCGCCCTACTACAAGGTGAAGCTCAGCCAAGAGGGCGACTACCAGGGCAAACCGCTCTACCTGATCACGGTCAACGGCGTGCCGCACCAGTTGATGGGGTCGGCCGACTTCAAGCTGACCGCCGCCGAGGCCCAGTACCGCACCCCCTACGGACGCCGGGTGGACGCCCCGCTGCGCAACGTGCTGATCATCGGCGCCGGCTCGGGCTCGGACGTCTCGATCGCCCTGGTCAAGGGCGCGCAGCATGTGGACGCCGTCGACATCGACCCACGCATCATGCAGATCGGCGTCGACCTGAACCCCGATCACCCGTACTCAGACCCGCGCGTGACCAGGCACGTCAACGACGGACGCGCCTTTCTGCAGTCGACCGACACCCAGTACGACCTGATTCTGTTCGCCCTGCCCGACTCGCTGGCGCTGGTGAACGGTGCCTCGCAGATTCGCCTCGAGTCGTATCTGTTCACCCACGAGGCGCTCACCGAGGCCCGCGAGCACCTCACCGACCAGGGCGTGTTCGCGATGTACAACTACTATCGCGAGAACTGGCTCATCGACCGGCTCGGCAACACCGCCCAACAGGCCTTCGGTCACGCCCCCTGCATGGACCTCTTCGCCGCCCACCAGGCCGTGGTCACCGTGGCGAAAGACCCCGCCAACCAGCAGTGCGCCGCCGACAACCACGTGATCGGCACCGACGCCCTCGCCCCCGCCGACGACAACGCGCCGTTCCTGTACTTTCGCGGCGGCTTCATTCCCACCGAGTACCTGTGGGTGCTGGCCGGCATTCTGGTGATCTCGGTGCTGACCGTACGCATTCTCGGCGGGCCGTTCCGCGAGATGCGGCCCTACGCCGACCTGTTCTTCATGGGTGCCGCGTTTCTTCTACTCGAAACCAAGAACATCGCCACCTTCGCCTTGCTGTTCGGCACCACCTGGCTGGTGAACGCCCTGGTGTTCGCGGGCGTACTGCTGGTGGTGCTTGCCGCGGTCGAAGTGACCAGACGCTTTCGGACGCCCCCACTACCGGTCGTGTTCGGCGGCATCGCGGCAGCCCTGCTGGTGGCCTATCTGGTGCCCCCAGACGCCCTGTTGCCGCTGCCGTTCTGGCCCCGGCTGATCGTGGCGGTACTGCTCGCCTTCCTGCCGATCTTTCTGGCCAACGTGGCGTTCGCCAAACGGTTCGCTCAGGCCGACTCGTCCCAGGCCGCGTTCGGGCTCAACCTGCTCGGCTCGATCGTCGGCGGCTGCCTCGAGTACAGCGCCCTGGTCACCGGTTACCGCAACCTGCTGATCGTGGTGGGCGTGCTCTACCTGGCGGCCTTCCTGTTCAAGCCCCGGACGGCGATCGGCTAGGACGCACCGTCATACGGCGCACGCCGGAATGATCGTCGGTCGAGCCTGTCGAGATCACGTCCAATAGCGGTTTCGACACGCTCAACCAGCGGGGGTTCCGTCGGTCAGTCTGTCGTCAGCAGCCGTCAGAACTTTCGCCAGACATCATCACCCCGCAGCGTCGGCGATCAACTGCGCCAAGGCGGCGGGCTGGCTGACCATCGGCCAGTGACCCGAGTCGAGGTTCACCAGGGTCAGCTTCGTCGCCTTCGCGAGTTCAGGCAGGTCACCGCCATCGATCCACGCCTTGGCGTCGTCGGGGCTGAACTCGGGGCAGATCAGCGTCATCGGCACGTTGTAGCGGGCCGGGTTGCTCAACCGGACGACGCCGTCGGCCACCCCGCGCGGCATGGTCACCATCTCTGCCTGCATGGCTGCACGTGAGGCCGCGTTCAGGTCGGCCGCGTCTTCTTCGAAGTCACTCCAGCCCAGAAAGTCGACCGAGCCGGTACCCGCAGGCAGAAAGCCCGCGTAGGCCTCGCCGTCGGCCCCCGGAAAGCCGCCGATCAGTACGACACCCGCCACCTCGCGCGCGTCGGCTGCCAGCCAGGCGAGCGTGGCAGCGGCGGAATGACCCACCACCAGCGGCGGGTCGTCACTGGCGTCGACGGCCGCCAGCACGGCGTCCACCTGGTCGGCGAGGGTCGCCTCAGCGTGCACCGGCAGGTCAACCGCGCTCGCCGTCAGCCCGAGTCGCTCGAGTTCATCATGCACCTCGGCCCACACCTGCGGCTTCAGCCACAGCCCCTGAATCAGCACGATGTCGGTCATCGCCACTCCTCTCGTCGCGCACGACGCTATGGAGTCATACGGACGATCGGCGTCCGGGTTCGATCAGGCGGGACATTCCTGCTGGAGACGGGTCGTGGAAAGCCGCCTGACTGTAGGCTCGACCCAGGTCGACGGGTCGACCTTCCCCCATGCTCGGTCAGCACGGCATCAAATCGGCTCCACCCCCATCGCTTCCCGCCTCGCCGGGTGTCTGGTCATGCTCGCCGATGTTGTCCACGATCGCTGCCCGGGCCGCCGGTCCGGCTCGGCCGCTGTGGAACCGAGTCGCCTTCATGACTCTGGTGTTGCCAAGGTTCGGATCCTCCGGACATGCCGGGGCGGTTCAGTCTCGGTGCCGCCGCCGGGTGCGGGCCGTGCGGTGGTGTTCCCCGCCGCGTCAGCGGCGTAGCTGGCGCTACCAAGAGCGCTGCCGGTGGTGGTGGTACCGGTCACGAAATGCGGCCGCGCTACCCAACCACCGTTACTGGCGTAGTCGTAGGTGGTGGTCGATGCAGCCGAAGGGGTGCGGTCCACCCGTTTCGATGTTTTTGCCGATGGTGTCGGTCGTGCAACTCGTCCAGTACGGCGCCGGACCACCCAACGATGCTTGCGAGCGTGCCGACGGATCACAATCAGCGCTGCTCGGCGTCCACGCCTCGGTGAGCTGCTGCTGGTAGTCGTAGCTGAAGCACTGATTGTCCACCGTGCCACCAGCCAACGTCGCTTTCGCTTCGGTGAAGTTGCCGGCCGGGTCATAGGTCAGGTCAGTACGTTCATCGAACGTTGACGTGCCCTCACGGTTCAGCTGCATGCGGGTCATCCGCAACGTCAACGGATCAGTCGTGAACGAACTCATGCTGTAATGCCCGGTGTGGGTGCCGAACACCATCGCCGACAACGTGCCCCACTCCAAATATGCGTACATACGTTGCGGTCGTCGACCCCAACGTGCCGGTGAACGAATCCGGCCGCCCGGCAGCGGTGCAGCCGGTGGTCAGCGTTTCGGCCGGCACCGGCCCCGTGGCCGGCAACGATTGCGTGTTCACACTGCCGTCAGGGTTGTAACTGATCGTCGAGGTGTAGGTACCGGCCAACTGAGCACCAATCACGCCCACGATCTGCGGAACCACCACCGACGTGCTGGTCGCCCGACCAGCCGAGTCGTAACTGTTCACCCGGTTCGTGACGACGCCGGCTTCCAGGGGGCCAGCCTCGACGTCTTTCAAGACACGATGGATCTGGGTGCCTGGAGCGACCGGGCGGCGTCGATGCGGGTGGTGCAGGGGTAGCCGACCACGACAGAACCCGGACGTGCGCCGTCCGTGATCCGCCTACGCTGAGGCCATGGACGACAGTCCCACCGCCCGCGCGCTGCGCACGCTCGACCTGATTCACAACCGTCCCGGTATCACCGCCGCCGAAGTGGCCGACCGGCTGGGCGTCACCGAGCGCGCCGTGCGGCGCTACGTGCTCACGCTGCGCGACGCGGGGGTGCCGGTGCTCGGCACACCCGGCCGTTACGGCGGTTATCAGGTCGGCAAGGGCGTCCGGCTACCACCGGTGGCGTTCAGCGGTGCCGAGGCATTGGCGCTGGTGATGGCGGTGGTCGACTCGCGCGCGGGGGCACCCTTCGATTCGCCGGTGGGTGAGGGCGTGGGCAAGCTGCTGCGCGCGCTGCCCGACTCGGTGGCCCGGCCTGCCCGGCAACTGTGGCAGCACATCGCGGCCGCACCGTCGGACTTTCCGCGCCCCGACCCGGCGGTGACCAGCGGACTGATCGAGGCCGTGGCGGCGTGCCGGCGGGTGCGGCTGGGCTATCGCAGTGCGGCGGGCCACGAGTGGACGGCCGAGGTGAACCCGTGGGCCGTGGTCGTGCGGCGGGGGCTGTGGTACCTGCTCTGCGCGATCCGCGAGGGCCAGGTGCGCACCTACCGGCTCGACCGCATCACCACCCTCGACCTGCTGCCCACCAGGGCCGACGTGCCCGCCGACTTGGACGCCGTCGCGCAGCTGGAACACAGCCTCAGCCAGAGCTGGGACTACCCGACCCGGGTGCGCTTTCCGCGCACGACGCCCGAGCGGGTGCGTCCGTGGCTGCCCGGCACGATGGGCGAGCTGGTAGCCGATGGTGACGACTGCCTGCTGATCGGCACCACCAGCAACCCCGACATGTACGCGGGGGAGTGGCTGGCGCAGGTGCAATTGCCTTTCGTGATCGAGGGTGGCGACGAGCTCATCGACGCCATGCGGCGGTTGACCGACAAGCTGAGCGGTTCGCTGCCCTCCTGACTCGTCGGGTCGAACTGCGCGTAAGAGACGCTCAGCGGCGCCGACGGACGAACTCGCGTCGCGCGTACTGCCCCAGCGCGTAGGTGAAGTAGCCGTCGGTCGCGGCGCCGACCGGGCCGCCGACGAACGGTATGCGCTTGGCCACCTGCACGATCGCGTGCTTGCCGGCCATCTTGGTGCCGAGGTCGCCGAACACACGCTCGCTGACGTGGTGGTCGAGCACCGGGTCGAACACCGGGGCGGTGGCCACCAGGAACGGCGGGCCGGGCAGCCTGCCGGCGGCCACCTGCTTGCGCACGTCGTCTTCGCCGAGCATCGCCATGGTGAGCGCCACCCGTACGCGACGGTCGTCGACGTCGTAGCCGCGCAGATGCACGATGGCGGCGATCATGCGCATCTGCACCACCGCGAGGCCGGCCAGGTTGGCGGGCAGCGCCACGGGCAGGGTCAGCAGGCCGCCCAGATTGGTCAGAAAGCCCTGCGCGCCGGCCAGCCCGACGTGCTGCATCACCAGCGAGTCGACGGCGGCCTCGTGCTCACCCCGCGACTGCAGGGTGCGGGCGGCGGCGGCCCTGGCCCCGGGAATGCTGCCCCGACCCTCGATCGCGAACTCGAGAATGGTGCGCAGCACGTTGCCGGCGACCTCGGGGGCGCGCTGCACGAGCGTCTTGCTCGGCTCGGGGGTGGTAGTCATGTGCGGGGCCCTCCTGGCTGGCTGCGTCCGCTCCAATCTACTCAGCGCACCGGGGCTCACCATCGGGGACCACCCCCGGGCGCCCCGGGCCGCCTTGGGTGTGAATCGCCACTTTGTGGTTGAAATGATCGCGGGTCGTCCGCGTGATCGAACCCAGCGCCACTTTCTGGTTGAAATAAATACCCATAGGGGGTATCTATTTCAACCACAAAGTGGCGCGGCGCAGCGGAGCTCCTTCTTGCACCCGCCATAACCACCAGAAAGTGGCGAAACCCTTTACGCAAGCCGTGGTGGCACAATCGGGCCATGAGTCGACCCGGCATCTTCGGCCCTGCGCGGGACTGGCCCGCGCAAGACCTGATCGGGCTGTCGGACGACGTCGACCCCGACCTGGTGGTGCTGGCCTATCGGTGCGGCGTGTTCCCTATGCCACTGCACAACTCGTGGTTTCCGGCCCGCATGGGCTGGTGGTCGCCGATGCGTCGCGGCGTGCTGCTGCCCGACGGCCTGCGGGTCACCCGATCGCTGCGCAAAGCGGCCCACCACTACACCACCACCGTCGACGCCGCCTTCGACCGGGTGCTGGCCGGCTGCGCCGACCCGTCGCGTCCGCACGGCTGGATCGACGACGACATCGTGGCGGTGTTCACCGAGTTGCACGAGCGCGGCGTCGTGCACTCCGTTGAGACCTGGACGCCCGACGGACGCCTGGCCGGCGGCCTCTACGGCGTGTCGATCGGCGGCCTGTTCGCCGGCGAGTCGATGTTTCACGACCGGGTGATCGGCCGCGATGCCAGCAAGGTCGCCCTGCTGCGGCTGGTCACGGCACTGACCCGCGACGGGGTCACCGACCGCATGGTCGACGTGCAGTGGCGCACCGACCACCTGGGTTCCCTCGGCGTCATCGAGATCGACCGCGACGAGTACCTGGCGGTGCTCGACGAGACCCTGGTGCTGCCCGCGCCCGACTGGACCGCCGAGCGACGATTGGAGCCCGAGGTTGCCTGAACTGCCCGAGGTCGAGGCGCTGCGCGCGTTTCTGCAGCAGCATCTGATCGGCGCCACCATCGCCCGCGTCGAGCTGCTGGCGTTCAGCGCGCTGAAGACCTTTCAGTTGCCTTTGGCGGCCCTGCAGGGTGCCGAGGTCACCGAAGTGCGCCGGTACGGCAAGTTCATCGCCATCGACGCCGGCGGCAGTTGGCTGGTGTTTCACCTGGCCAGGGCCGGTTGGTTGACCTGGATGGACGCCATGCCGGCCAAGCCCGCCCGGCCCGGACGTGGGCCGTTGTCTCTGCGGGTGGTGCTCGACGACGACTCGGGTTTCGACCTCACCGAGATGGGCACCCAGCGCAAGCTGGCCGTGTACGTGGTGAACGAGCCGTCCGAGATCGCCATGGTGAGCACGCTGGGCCCCGATCCTCTGGCCGACTCGTTCGACTCTGACGCGCTGGCCGCGATTCTGGCCAAGGCCGGACGGGCCCAACTCAAGGGTGTGCTGCGCGACCAGCGGGTGATCGCCGGCATCGGCAACGCCTACAGCGACGAGATTCTGCACGCCGCGAAGCTGAGCCCGTTCAAGCCGTCCAACGCGTTGACGCCCGACGAGCAGGAGCGCCTGTTCCGGGCCATCAAAGATGAGTTGGGCGACGCCATCGAGCGCTCGGTCGGCCGCGCGGCCAAGGAACTCAAGGGCGAGAAGAAGATCGGCCTGCGGGTGCACGGCCGCACCGGTGAACCCTGCGACGTGTGCGGCACCACGATCGCCGAGGTCAGTTTCGCCGACAGCTCGCTGCAGTACTGCCCCGGCTGTCAGACCGGCGGAAAGCCCTTGGCCGACCGGCGCATGTCGAAGCTGCTCAAGTAGCGGCTCGTCGTCCCCCAGGACGCCGGGATCTCCGACTCACCACGTGCGGATTGGAGATCCCCGGGGCAAGCCCGGGATGACGGTGTGGTTGGGCTCTGGTCATCCCGGCGTCTCTCGTCATCCCGCGGACGCCGGGATCTCACAACTCTCCACGTGCGGACGGCAGATCCCCAGGGCAAGCCCGGGATGACGGTGTGGTTGGGTGTTCGCCCCGATGTCGAGAAGTGCGGCGGCTGATAACAAGCTGGTCTCGACCGAGCTCCCTGCGTGGGGGTGTGGCCGACTGCGCCGATAGTCTCGGGCTTGCTGTCCCAAACCCCGAGGAGCACCATGGCGAACGCGCTGGCCGCCCGAGCGCGCGCCGTGCTGGCCTCGCCCTGGACGACCAGCCACCGGCTCGGCCTGCCGCTGGTCATCGCCGCGACCGCCGTGACGGTGCTGATCGGCTTCATGGGGCCGTCCGCGGTGGCCTTGCGGCTCGGGCCGCGCAACAGTCTGCTGCCGCCCTGGTACCTGCCCACCGGCTGGGTGCACGTCAACGAATGGGTGGCCGTCATCTCGCTGTGGGTCGGCCTCGCCGCCGGCTCCGTCGGCTTGTGGATCTGCTACCGGGCGGTCGAGCTGGGGTGGCGCCCGAACGTCCGCCGGTTGTTCGTGCTGGGCGCCCTGCTCAGCCTGGCCACCTCGCTGGTGCCGCCGCTGACCTCGGCCGACGTGCTGATGTACGCCGCCTACGGACGGCTGATGGTGCTGGGCTGGAACCCCTACGACATCACCCCGGCCAACATCATCAGGCAGGAGTACGACCCGGTGATGCGCTGGGTCGAGGCGCCCTGGCAGGACACCCCGTCGGTGTACGGGCCGATCGCGTCGTTCAGCCAGTGGCTGGCCGCGACGCTGGGCGGCGACAACATGCATCAGGTGGTCTTCTGGCTGCAGATGTTCGCGCTGATCCCGTTTCTGATCGTCGGGCTGATCGTGGTGAAGATGGCCCACGGCGACCCCGCTTTTCAGACCCGGGCGGTGCTGTTCACCGTGCTGAACCCCATCATGATTTGGTCGATCTGCGCGCAGGCCCACAACGAACCGCTCACCCTGGTGTTCGCCGTGGCCGGCTTCTGGTTCATCAGGCGCAACGCGTGGCTGGCCGGGGTGGGCATCGGCCTGGCCGGCTGCGTCAAGGTGTCGCTGGTCTACTACGGCATCGCGATGGTGTGGGGTTACCGTCACCAGCCGCGCAAACTCGTGGCGCTGTGCCTGGCCGCCGCCGGCACCATCGGCCTCGGCTACGGGCTGTTCGCGCCGCAGGCGTTGTTCGCCGCCGCCCGTAACACCAGCTACGTGTCTGCCGGTTCCTGGACCGAATGGCTCTACGCACTCGGCCGAGTGACCATCGGCGACGGGCCCGCGCGCCAAGTGATGGGCCTACTCGGCCTGACGGGCCTGTTCGTGATCGGCTGGATGCTGTCGCGGCTGCTGCCCTGGGTGACCGCTCCCGGGGCCCCGCTCGGCACCGACCCGCGCCGCGACCCGCTCACCATCACCGTTCGCACCGCTGCGCTGTTGACGGCGGCCTGGCTGATCACCTCGCCCTACACGCTGAGCTGGTACGACCTGATCACCTGGGTGCCGCTGTCGCTGATGGCGGCCAACCGGCTCGACGTGATCACCATGTGGCGAGGCACGTGGCTCTCGCTCGCCTACGTCACCGGACGGGTGATCGAGTTCGGCCCCGGCGTGGTGGTGGCGGGCTTCATCATGCGCGACATTCTGTGCACCGCGGCGCAGATCGGCGCCATCGTCTGGGTGGTGTGGTGGTGGCGCAACGAGGGCGGCGAACTGCCCAGCATTCGGTTGCTGCGCGACGGGTGGCGCCGGTTCCGGGGTCGTCCGGCATTGGCCCCATAACCCGAGCCGCTGGACCCGGTCTCGGTAAGCTCCGGGGCGTGGACGGGGCGCGCGCGACTCTTGCGGCACGGGCCGGACGGTGGGCCGCGCTCGCCGCCGCAGTCGTCGTCGTGATCGCGATCGGGTTGGGTGTGGTCGGCGCGCGGCTCGGGCCGCCGCTGCCCGCACCGACGGTTGCCGCGCCGAGCGTGGGCCCGGCGTCCACAGTGCCCTCGCCACCGCTGCGCCGGGTGATCGTCAATCCGCTGACCCACCGTTTGCAGGTCGAGCAGTACCTGGTGGGCGAACTGCCGGGAAAGCCGTTCTCATGGTCTGACCCGACCTCGACCAAGGGCATGTTCACCGAGGCAGTGATCGGCGGGGTCGAGAGCGACCCGGGCTACCGGGCCGGCGAGAACCTGCCGCCCTCGATCGTGGTGGCCGACATGGAGCCCGCCGCCGTCATCGACGGCGACCTTGCCGGCACCGCCCGCGGCGTGGCGGCCGAGTTCGCGCAGCGCATCTTTCGTACCCTCGGCGACCTGGCGGTCAGCGACATTCGCTCCGACGACCCCACCACGATCGGCGATTACCCGGCGCAGTGGGCGCACGCGAACCTCGGTGGCACCCTGACCGGGGGAGTGCAGGAGCGGATCGGTCTTTCGGTGTTGCTCGTCACGCTGCCCAACGGACGCCACTTCGCCTTCATCGAGGTGAAGCCCGACCGGCCCAACGCCACCCCGTACTTCGCGGCGATCGACGAAGCGGCGGCGTCCCTGCGTGCCGCCTGAGGAGGCTTTGACCAATGCCGTCGGGTGAGTGCGTCGAAACCCACGGTCGTGGAGGTGTCGAGCCAGAGATCCCGGCTCTCGCCGGGATGACGGTGTAGGTCGAGCGTGCTGGGACGTGGGGGCTGAACGGGAACCGGGACGGGTTCCGATTACCGTTCACCACCCCCGCGTCGTCCGGGGGCTTGACGCGGGATCTCGCGCCGCGCCGAACTGCCCGGAAGGGGCGGTCATGGGCCCGTCTGTGACCCAGGCGTTCATCCGGGCTCGACCAGCGTCGAATCCCTAGACTGTGGCGGTGACTTCGACCGCACCGCCCGACGCCGAGCCGCGTCGGCTGGTCGTGGTGGGCGCCGCCGCAGGCATGGGCCGGTGGCTGTCCGACCACCTGTTCGCCGGCCTGCCTTGGCAGCAGGTGGTGCTCATCGACACCGCCCAATCTGCCGCCCTGCTCGCCGGCGCCGCTGCCGCCTACCGGGGCACCCCGGTGGCCACCGGCACCCTGGCCGACGTGACCGCCCACCTGGCCGACGAGGGCTTCGTGATCTGCGTCGCTGTGCCCGACGGGGCCGCTCCCGGCGTACTGGCCGAACTGGACGCCCTGGTGCCACGTGATGCGCCGATCGTGCTGGTCAGCGTCGGTTTCGCCTGGGCCATGAACGTGCTCGCCGCCGTGCCCGACCGCACGGCCGTCGCACTGCACCCGCTGCTCGACACCAGCGCCCGTTCGCTCGACGGCCAGACCGTGTGCGCCACGGAAGTGCGCGGCGTGGCAACAGGCTGGCTCGCCGGCGCGATCACCGGACGGGGCGGCATCTACACCGTGCTGTCGCCCGAACAGCACGACCGCAGCATGACCTACGTGCTGGCGCTGGCGCATCAGTCGCTGCTGGGTTTCGTGACCGCCGTGGCCGACAGCGGGCTCGACCTCACCGCCGAACTGTGGGCCACCCGCACCCCACTGTTCGAGGCATTGCTGGGCCTGGCGGTCAGCGTGCTCGAAGAGAACCAAGAGGTCACCCTGGCCCACGTGCAGGCCGCCCTCGACGGCGACCGCGCCCGGGCCGAGTTGGCTGCAGCCGCCGAGGCCGTCGGCGCCGCGGCGGCGACACCCGAGTCGCTGCCGGCCCGGGTGGCCGCCACCCGTGACCGGTTCACCGGCGCATTGTTCGACACCGTGCGCAACACCGCCACCGCCACGCTCAGCGCCGGCCAGTCGAAGCGCGCCACCCTGGCCCGCGTGCGCCGGCTGGGCGGTCTGGTGGGTCTGCACCCGAGCGGACGTCCCGACAAGCTGCGCGTGGGCCGGCTGGTCGAGCTGACCCCGGTGCATCTGGTGCTCGAAGAGTTGCTGGTGGGCCCCAAGGGTGAGGCGGCGCTGCTGCACGGGCCAGGCGTGCGCAACGCCAAGCGGCTGGGCCGGCGCGGCACGGTGGTGCGCACCCGGTTCGGCATCGGCCACGTCGAGGTGCTGTCGGACGCCGAACTCGAGGTGGCCCTGGACGCCTGGCTGGCCCACGTGCGGCGCGACATCCGTTTTCTGGTGCCCGAGTCGGTGGCCGGCCAGGGCGTGGCGTCGGTGGTGCGCGAGCAGCGCGGCGTCGGGGCCGCCGACCTAGTCTCAGAGGCGGTGCGCACCGGCCAGCGGGCGGTGGTGATTCGCACCGGTATTCGGGCCGACCTCGACCTGGACGCCACCATCGAGGCCCTGCGCAAGGCGGTCGAGGTGGCCTACGCGTGGCCGCACGGGGTGGCGCGTCCGACTCGTGGGGCGCAGCCCGACCTGCGCTACCTCGGCCCGCCCGGCAGCTTCTCCGAGAGCGCCGCGCGGCAGTTCGCGGTGGGCCTGACCGGGGCCGGTGAGGCCGACGTGCACATCGGGCCGATCGGGTCGTTCGACGAGGTGCTCGCGTTCGCCCGCGGCGGCGGGCTGGGCGTGCTGCCGATCACCAGCTCGGCCTCGGGCCTGGTCAGTCGCGCGGCCCAGGCGCTGCTCGGCACCGACGCCGACCTGGTCGCCGGCGGCGTGGTCGACGTCGCGGTGCGCTTCGACGCCTACGCGGCGGCCCCCGTTGTGCTGGCCGAACTGCGCGGCGCGCCGGTGTTCAGCCACCCGCAGGCGCTCGCCCAGTGCGCGAACTTCGTCACCCGCTGGGGGCTTGATCCGCAGCCCTGCGCATCAACCACCGACGCCCTGCTGAAGCTGCGCGAGCTGGACGGCCCCGCCATCGCGATCGCGTCATCGGGAGCCGAGGCCGACCACGACTTCGTGCACGTGGTCGAGCGCGAGATCGACGACCTGTCGGGTTCGATCACGCGCTTTCTGATCGTCGGCCGTCCGGACGCCTTCGCCGAGCACAGCGACGGCTCCGACCCCACCCTGCGGCGCATCGTGGTGGCTCCGAACGTGGCCTCGATTGCGCACCTGGTGGGCCGCGGCGCCGGCTTCGACGAACTGCTCACCGACTCCGACGGCGCCTGCCTGTGGGTGAGCAGCCAGACCCTGGCCGACCTGCCCGACGGCGTGCGTGACCTCGGCTCGGTGCCGTGGTCGCCCCGGACCCCCGTGGTGCGTCCGACCCCCGGCTGAACCCTTCGCCGGTCGTCGGTCGAGCTTGTCGAGACCCTGTCGATACCCCAATCCCGCGCGATCGATTACGCGGGCACCATCACCGTCAGCGTCTGCGGCACCACCGTGGCCCGCATGCGGCGGCACTCGCCGGACGCGTCGCCGTCCAGCTGGTATTCGACGGGCTCGGTGCATTCGATCAGCACCTCGCGACCCTGGCCGCGGTCGATCTCGGACGCCTCTGGCACCGGCAGAATCACGCTGGTGGTGATCTTCAGCCAGTCGGCCACGCTGGTGGCCGAGGCCACGAACACGTCCAGCAGGCCGTCGTCGAACTGGGCGTCGGGCAGCAGTTGCACGTTGCCCTGCAGCTGCCCGACGTTGCCCACCATCACCAGGCCGGCGTGCCGCTCGAAGGGTTCCGCGTCGTCGAGGGCGACGGTCACATCGAACGACGGCAGGTTGGCCGCGTCGCCCGCCGCCACCACGTAGGCGGCCGGACCGATCACCTTCTTCAACCCGTCGTCGGTGCCGCTCATGATGCGCGCGTCGAGCCCCATGCCGGCCATCACCGCGATGTGCTCGGGGGCGTCCGCGTCGTCGATCACCACCTCGATCAGGTCGATGCGGTCTTCGCGGCCGTTGAAGATCACCTCCAGCGCCGCCGACTCGTCGAGCGGAATGCCCAGGTTGCGGGCCAGCAGGTTGCCGGTGCCCGACGGCATCAGCCCCAGCGGCACACCGGTGCCCGACAGCTCGGAGCAGACCACCCGCACGGTGCCGTCGCCGCCGGCCGCCAGCACCAGGTCGACCTTGGCCTCGACGGCGGTGCGGGTCATGCCGCGACCCGGATCGTCGGCCGAGGTTTCGAGGAACATCGGCGTGTAGCCGTTCTGCGCGCACTCGTACTCGACGTGCCGCCGGAACGCCGCCCAGTCGGGAATCTTGGTCGGGTTCACCACGATCGCGCACCGCTTCGTGGCCTTCGCCGCCACCGCTGCGGCGCGGGTGGGCCGTTCGGGTTGCATGTGCACGCGGGCCACGGCCACCGCCAGGCTGGCTGCGAAACCACCCCATAGCAGGCCGCCGACCAGGTCGGTGACGTAGTGCGCGTGCAGCACCCAGCGGTCGAGGGCGACGATCACGATCACCGCGATGCCCAGCCAGCGCCACAACTCGATCACCCGGCGCGGCTGCCGGGTGGTGGTGGTCACCGCGATCGCGATCAGGGCTCCGGTGACCACGGCCACCATGTGCCCCGATGGGTAGGAGTAGCCCTGGTTGGTGATCAGTTCCGGAATCGAACCCGGCGGACGGTCTCGGTGCAGCAACTCGCGCAGCAGCGCCTGGCCGCCCCAACCCAGAGCGATCGAGAGCACCACCGCAAGGGTCAGGTTGCGCAGCCGGCGGCGGAAGGCCCACACAGCCATGCCGGCCAGCGCGGTGTAGACCACCCAGGGGTGAAAGGTCACCGCGACCGCAGCGGCGATCTGAATGTCGGGGTACTGCCAGTGCGGGGGCCGGGCCTCGAGGGCGTCCAGGCCCGCGAGCGCTCCCGCGAAGGTCAGCCACGTCCACAGCGCAAAGCCGACCCCGAACCCGAGGGTGGCGAGGGGCGCGAGGCCGAGCCGGCTGAACCGCATGCGTCATTGTCACCTGTCGCTACGGCGAAGTGCGGCACATCAGGCCAGTTTGGGATCGTCCAGAAAATCGACGGTGGGAATGTAGAACAGGCTGCCGGTGACGGCGGTCGAGAAGTCGAGAATGCGGTCGTGGGTGCCCACCGGGTCGCCGATGAACATGTTGTGCAACATGCGCTCGATCACCGCGGGATCGCTGGCGTAGCCGATGAAATAGGTGCCGTACTCCTCACCGACGGTGCCGAACGGCATGTTCTCGCGCACGATCTTGAGGTCGTTGCCGTCGGCGTCGGTGATGCTGTTCAGCACGACGTGGCTGTTGGCGGCCTTCTTCGCATCGGGAATCTCGATGTCGTCAAGCTTGTGCCGGCCGATCGCGGCCTCCTGCTGCTCGACGGTCAATCCGTTCCAGGCGGTCAGGTCGTGCAGGTAGCGCTGGGTGATCAGGTAGCTGCCGCCGTCGAAGGGCGGGTCGTCGGTGATCGTCACGGTCTGCAGCGCCTCGTCGCCCGAGGGGCTCTCGGTGCCGTCCACGAAGCCCAGCAGGTCGCGCTCGTCGAAGTAGCGAAAGCCCTGCAGCCGGTCGGCCACGTCGACCAGGCCGTCCAATCGCTCGAGCAGCTTGTCGGCCAGTTCGAAGCACAGGTCGAACCGCTTGCCGCGCACGTGCAGCACCAGGTCGCCGGGGGTGGACGGCGCGACGTGCGTGCCGCCGTCCAACTCGATGAAGGGGTGCAGCCCGTTCGGTTTCGGCTTTCCGGGAAAGAGCCGGTCCCATGCGGCCGAGCCGATGCCGGCCACGCAGGTGGTCTGCGCGTCGGGGTAGCGAAAGGCCACCGCCCTGATCACGCCGGTGAGGTCGGCGATCGCTTCTAGCACAGGCTGGTCGTCGCCCTCGCGCAGGGTGAGCACGAGCACCACCGCAGCCTCGGACGGCGGCACGACGACGGGTTGGCTGATCGGGGCCATGGGGTGCTCTCTTTCTGGCCGGAGGGTGCGGCCCAGGCTAGCGCCGTGCATCCCGGGTCGGCCATGGCCTTCGGCACGGCTGGCCCGCCGCAACGCTACAGAAATAGCAAGAAGCTACGTATATGTCGGTAGCCATTCGCTATTTGCGTAGCCATGCCGATCGAGCGATGGACGTCCGGCCGCCCGCTGCCGGGCCGATAGGCTGGTTCGGTGATCGACCCGAAGTTGCTGCGTACCGACCCCGATGCCCTGCGAGCCGCGCAAGAGGCGCGCGGGGAGTCGTCCGAGCTGGTCGATCAGCTGATCGCCGCCGACGAGCAGCGCCGGTCGAGCATCGCGGCGTTCGAGAACCTGCGGGCCGAGCAGAAGACCATCGGCAAAGACGTCGCTCGCGCCAAAGGTGACGACAAGGTCGCCCTGATCGCCCGCACCAAGACGCTGTCGGCGCAGGTGAAGGCGGCCGAGGCGGCCGCCGCCGAGGCCGGCGCCACCTTCGACGAGTTGATGCTGGCGATGCCCAACCCGGTGTTCGCCGACGTGCCGCGCGGTGGTGAAGACGACTTCGTGGTGGTCGAAACCCACGGCACCCCGCGCGACTTCGAGGCCGAGGGATTCACCCCTCGCGACCACCTCGAACTGGGTGAGTTGTTGGGCGCGATCGACATGGCCCGGGGCGCCAAGGTCAGCGGTGCGCGTTTCTACTTCTTGACCGGACAAGGCGCGATGCTCGAACTGGCGCTGGTCAACCTGGCCATGGCCAAGGCCACCGAGTGGGGATTCACGCCGATTCTGCCGCCCGCGCTGGTGAAGCCCTCGGCGATGGAGGGCACCGGCTTTCTCGGCCAGGCGGCCCAGGACGTCTACCACCTGCCCGCCGACGACCTGTACCTGGTCGGCACCTCTGAGGTCGCCCTGGCGGCCTTTCACAGCGACGAGATTCTGGACGCCGCCACCCTGCCCCGGCTGTATGCCGGGTTCTCGCCCTGCTTTCGCCGCGAGGCCGGCAGCTACGGCAAAGACACCCGCGGCATCTTTCGGGTGCACTGGTTCGACAAGGTGGAGATGTTCGTCTACTGCCGTCCCGACGAGGCCGACGACCTGCACCGCAGGCTGCTCGCCTTCGAGAAGGACTTCATCACCGCCCTCGAACTGCCGTTCCAGGTGCTCGAGGTGGCCTCGGGTGATCTCGGCTTGTCGGCGGCCCGCAAGTACGACTGCTACGGCTGGATTCCCACCCAGGGCCGGTACCGCGAGATCACGTCAACCTCGAACTGCACCACGTTCCAGGCCCGCCGGCTCAACATCCGGATGCGTTCCGAGACCGGTACCGAGCCCGTGGCCACGCTCAACGGCACCCTGTGCGCGATGACCCGCATGATCATCCTGCTGCTCGAGAACCACCAGCAGCCGGACGGGTCGGTGCGCGTTCCGCCGGCCCTGCGTCCCTTCCTGGGTGGGCGGGACTCGCTCACCCCGGTGAACTGACCAGATGACGTGGCGTCCGCGCCTGGTGGCGCTCGACATCGACGGCACCCTGCTCGATCACGACGGGCGGTTGCCGCAGTCGGTGATCGACTCCGTGGGTCGGGTGGTGGCCGCAGGAGTGCCGGTCGCGCTCAGCACCGGACGAGGGTGGGTCGGCACCCGTCCTCTGGTCGAGGCACTGGGGCTGCCGGCCGGGCAGCATGTGTCGTCCAACGGCGCGGTGCGGGTCAGCTACCCACCGCTGGAGGTGTTGGAGCGGGTCACGTTCGACCCGTCCGACGTGATCGAACGGGTGCTGGTCGAGCACCCCGAGGCAATGCTGGCGGTCGAGATCATCGGTCGGGGCTTCAAGGTCAACCGTACGTTTCCCGAGGGCGAGCTGACCGGCGAGCTGGTCACCGTCGAACTGGGCGAGCTGGTCGCCGAACCGGTCACTCGCGTGGTGGTGCGCGACCCGAGCGCGTCCGAGGACGACTTCATCAGGCTGGCGCATCGGCTGGGCATGGACGGGGTGAGCTACTTCATCGGGTACACGGCCTGGCTCGACATCGCGCCGGACGGCGTCGACAAGTCGTACGGACTGGCCGGGCTCTGCGCCGATCTCGGCATCGAAGCGGCGGACGTGCTCGCGCTCGGCGACGGACGCAACGACATCGAGATGCTCACCTGGGCCGGTCGAGGGGTGGCCCTCGGCGATGCCCCGGCCGAGGTGCGCGAGGCGGCAGACCATGTCACCGACCGGTTCGCCGACGGCGGCACCGCGCGGGAGTTGTCGCGCTGGTTCTGAGCGCCGCGCCGAGCGGCCCTCACAAACGGGTAACAGCTTGGGCACATCCACAGATTTCAGTGGCCGATGAGCAGTCACCCCGCTAGCGTCACCCCATCGCGGCGACACGAAGCCGTCGCACCACGATGGGAGAACAAGTGAGAAAGCGGATCCCCCTGCGCCGCGGGCTCGCCGCGACGGCTGCGGTCGCGTTGCTCGCCGGCTTCGGCGGTTGCGTGCAGAGTCAGCGCGAGAGCGCCAGCCCCGGTGCCACCGCGGGAGGCGGCACGAAAGACACCTTCGTGTTCGCGGCATCGTCAGACCCGTCGATGCTCGACCCGGCCCTGGCCAGCGACGGCGAGACCTTCCGTGTCGCCCGACAGCAGTTCGAGGGGCTGCTCGGCACCAAGCCCGGCACCACCGAACTCGAGCCCCTGCTGGCCACCGCCTGGAAACCATCGGCCGACAACACCTCGTTCACCTTCACGCTGCGTGAAGGGGTGAAGTTCTCAGACGGCACCGACTTCAACGCCGAGGCCGTCTGTGCCAACTTCGACCGGTGGTTCAACTGGACCGGCCTCAACCAGTCCGAGAACATCACGTACTACTACGGCAAGCTGATGCGCGGCTTCAAGACCGGGCCCACCTCGGGCGACGCCCTGTACAAGAACTGCGAGGCCACCAGCGCCACCGAGGCGACCATCAACCTCAACAGCGCGTTCGTGCACTTTCCTGACGCGATGACCCTGCCGGCCTTCTCGATGCAGTCGCCCACGGCGCTGAAGAAGTACGACGCCGACAACACGGGCGGCACGGAAAAGGATCCCCGGTTCTCGGAGTACGCCACCGCCCACCCCACCGGCACCGGCCCGTTCGTCTTCGAGAAGTGGGATCGCGGCCAGTCCGTGACCCTGAAGCGCAACGACAACTACTGGGGTGAGAAGGCCAAGGTTTCGACGGTGATCATTCGCACGATCAGCGACGCCAAGGCGCGCACCCAGGAACTGCAGGCCGGCACCATCGACGGCTACGACCTGGTTGCTCCGGCCGACCAGCAGACCCTGAAGGACGGTGGCTTCCAGATTCTCAACCGGCCGGCGTTCAACATCCTCTACCTGGGCATGAACCAGAAGGTGAAGGCTTTGTCCGACATCAAGGTGCGTCAGGCCATCGCCTACGCGATCGACAAGGACGCTCTGATCAAGCAGGTGATGCCCGAGGGCACCACGGCGGCGATCAACTTCATGCCCGACAACGTCACCGGCTGGACCGACCAGGTGACCAAGTACGGCTACGACCCCGACAAGGCCAAGCAGTTGTTGAAGGAGGCGGGGCAGGAGAACCTGACCCTGGACTTCAACTACCCCACCGGCGTTTCACGGCCCTACATGCCCTCGCCCGAAGACATCTACACCTCGTTGAAGGCCCAGCTCGAGGCGGTCGGCATCAAGGTCACCCCGGTGGCCAGCAAGTGGAATCCGGACTACCTGAACCTGATTCAGGGCGGCAGCAGCCACGGCATTCACCTGCTGGGCTGGACCGGCGACTACAACGATCCCGACAACTTCGTCGGCGTGTTCTTCGGTGGCAAGGCGAACGAATGGGGCTTCGACAATCCGGAGCTGTTCAAGGCGCTGAAGGAGGCTCGTGAGACGGGTGACGCGGCCGCACAGAAGGCCAAGTACGAAGAGATCAACAAGATGATCGCCGACTTCGTGCCGGGCGTTCCGCTCACCCACGCACCGCCGTCCCTGGCATTCGGCAAGGGTGTGCAGGGCTACACCCCCTCGCCGGTGCAGGACGAGGTCTGGAACCTCGTCACGATCAGCAAGTGAGCCTGTCGTTGGTTGAGCTTGTCGTTGGTTGAGCTTGTCGAAACCTCGGTTCGGGTCTCGACAAGCTCGGCCAGCGATCTCGACAAGCTCGGCCAGCGATCTCGACACCTCGGCCAGCAGCACTCAGCCGAAACGCTTGATCGAAGGGCCGGGTCGGTACCACGATTACGTGGGCCCGATCCGGCTCCCGGACTGAAAGGCAGCGCATGCTCAGGTTCGCCGTCCGCCGGATTCTGCTCATGATCCCGGTGCTGTTCGGTCTCAGCGTGCTCCTGTTCGTCTGGCTGCGGTCCCTGCCCGGAGATCCCGCTCGCGCGCTGCTGGGCGAGAAGGCGACCCCCGAAGCGATCGCGCGAATCAACGAGCAGTACGGGTTCAACCAACCCTTGCTGCAGCAGTACGTCACGTACGTGGGCCAACTCATTCGCGGCGACTTCGGCAACAGCCCACGCACCGGAGAGCCGGTGCTCGAGACCTTCATGCTGCGGTTTCCGGCCACTGTCGAACTGGCGGTGGCGGCGCTGCTGTTCGCGGTCGTGATTGGCATTCCGCTGGGCTACCTGGCCGCCAAACGGGCCGGCGGCATTCTCGACACGCTCACCGTGTCGGCCTCGCTGGGCGGCGTGGTGATTCCGGTCTTCGTGCTCGCCTATCTGCTCAAGGTCGTGTTCGCGGTCGGGCTGCCCGGCCTGAAGTTTCTCGCCGTGCTGCCGTCGTCGGGTAGACAGACGGTCACCATCGACGCCACCCACGTGACCAACTTCTACGTGCTGGACGGCCTGCTCACCGGCGAGTTCGACGCCGCGTGGGACGCCATCCTGCACCTGATTCTGCCCGCCATCGCGCTGGGCAGCATTCCGCTGGCCATCATCGTGCGCATGACCCGGGCCTCGGTGCTGGACGTACTGCACGAGGACTACGTGCGCACCGCCCGCGCAAAGGGCCTCGACCCCGGCCTGATCAGCCGCCGGCACGTGCTGCGCAACGCGCTGCTGCCCGTGACCACTACCATCGGCCTGCAGACCGGCGCGCTGCTGTCTGGCGCGGTGCTCACCGAGTCGGTGTTCGCGTTCAACGGCATCGGCTCGTACCTGTTCGAGGCGATCTCGAACCTCGACTTCGCGGTGCTGCAGGGCTTCATCGTGTTCATCGCGCTGGTGTACGCCCTGGTGAACCTGGTGGTCGACCTGTTGTACGGCCTGATCGATCCGAGGTTGAGAACACGATGACCGACGACCGCAACCCCAACCTGCCCGACGACACCGACATCACCGACGACACTGACGTGCCCGAGGCGCCCGATCTTGCCGTGGCGACCTCGGTGGGCATGCTCGAGCGGCCGCCCCTGCTCGAAGAGGCGATGGGCGGCGACGAGATCGACGAAGAGGGCACCAGCCTGTGGAAGGGCGCCCTGCAGCGGCTCGTGCGCAACCCGTCGGCGATCATCGGCGCGGTCATCGTGGCGCTGTTCGTGCTGATCGCGGTGTTCGCCCCGGTGCTGGCGCCCTACGAGCCGGCCGGTTCGCAGTGGATCGACCAGATCACGCCGTACTCGCTGCCCCCGTTCTCGCCCGAACACCCGCTCGGGCTCGATCCGTTCGGCTCGGACCTGCTCACCCAGCTGATCTTCGGCGCCCGGCAGTCGCTGATCATCGGCGTGGTGTCGACGCTGCTCGGCCTGATCGGCGGCGCCATTCTGGGCGGCCTGGCCGGCGCCTTCGGCGGCTGGGTGGACGTCACCGTGATGCGTCTGGTCGACATTCTGCTGTCGATTCCCTCGCTGCTGCTGGCGGTGTCGGTGGCCGCGGTGATGGGCCGCCAGCCGCTGGCCATCATGGTGGCCATCGCCACCGCGCAGGTGCCCATCTTCGCCCGCCTGCTGCGCGGCTCGATGATGGCCGAAACCCGCAAGGACTACGTGCTGGCCTCGTGGTCGCTCGGGCTGCGCCGGCGCACCATCACGATGAGTCACGTGCTGCCCAACTCGCTCGGCCCCGTGCTGGTGCAGGCCACGCTCACCCTCGCCACCGCGATCATCGAGGTGGCCGCCCTGTCGTACCTGGGCCTCGGCGAGGCCGACCCGGCCGTGGCCGAATGGGGACGCATGCTGGTCAAGGCCCAAGACCGGCTGCAGTCCGCGCCGTGGTTGACCTTCTTCCCGGGCCTCTGCATCGCCGTCACCGCGCTCGGCTTCACGCTGCTCGGCGAGTCGCTGCGCGAGGCCCTCGACCCCAAGTCGAGGCGGTGACCATGACCCAGACCCAGGCTCAGGGCGGCACCGCGGTGACTGAGCGCGAGCCGCTGCTCGAAATCGACAACCTGAGCGTCACGTTCAAGCATCGCCGGTCGCAGACCCGCGCTGTGGACGGCGTCAGTTACTCCGTCGACCCCGGCGAGATCGTCGGCGTGGTGGGCGAATCGGGCTCGGGCAAATCGGTCACCGTGCTCGCGCTGATGGGCCTGCTGCCCGCACGCGGCGTCGAGGTGACCGGCCAGGTGCGGTACAAGGGCCAAGACCTGCTCAGCATGGGCGATCGGGCCATGGCCAAGTTGCGCGGCTCTGAGATCGCGATGGTGTTTCAAGACCCGATCAGCTCGCTCAACCCGGTGGTGCCGATCGGCGTGCAGGTGGCCGAGGTGCTGCTCACCCACACCAAGACCACCAAGAAGGCGGCCATGGCCGAGTCGGTCGACCTGCTGCGCCGCTGCGGCATTCCCGACCCCGAACGACGCCTGAAGGAGTACCCGCACCAGTTGTCGGGCGGCATGCGGCAGCGGGCACTGATCGCCATGGCGCTGGCCTGCAAGCCCAAGCTGCTGATCTGCGACGAGCCCACCACGGCCCTCGACGTGACGATTCAGGCTCAGGTGCTCGAACTGCTCAAAGAGCTGGTCACCGACTCGGGCACGGCGATGATCATGATCACCCACGACCTGGGCGTGGTGGCCGGGCTGTGCGACCACGTCAACGTGATGTATTCGGGCCGCATCGTCGAGTCGGCCCCCCGGCAAGAGCTGTTCGCCCACCCGAGGCACCGGTACACCCACGGCCTGCTGGCGTCCATTCCGCGGCTCGACCTGCCCCGCGGCGAACCGCTGCAGCCGATTCCCGGCACCCCGCGCGACACCATCACGTGGTCGAAGGCCTGCGCGTTCGCGCCGCGCTGCCGGCACGCCACCGACGAGTGCGTGCGACCCGACATTCCCTTGGAGCCGCTGCCCGATTCGCCGCCGGACCACCCGGTGCGCTGCGTCCACCCCGCGGAGGTGACCCATGGCTGACGGCTCTGAGGGTCTCGACAAGCTCGACCAACGAGATGACCTGCTGGTGGTCGACGACCTCAAGGTGCACTTTCCGATCAAGAAGGGCCTGGTCGTCGACCGCACCGTCGGTCACGTGAAGGCCGTGGACGGCGTGTCGCTGAGGGTACGTCGCGGCAGCACCTACGGCTTGGTGGGTGAGTCGGGCTGCGGCAAGTCGACGTTCGGACGCGCGGTGCTGCGGCTCGAAGAGCCCACGGGCGGCACGGTCACCCTCGACGGGGTCGACGTCAGCGCCCTCAGCGGTGAGAAACTGCGCCAGGCCAGACGGCGTATGCAGATGGTGTTCCAAGACCCCCTGGCTTCGCTCGACCCGCGCCAATCGGTGCAGAGCCTGATGATCGAGCCGCTGCGCGTGCACGACCCGCGTCCGCAGGCCGAACTGATCAAGCGAGCCGCCGACATGCTCGAACTGGTCGGCATGCCGCGCTCAGCCCTGGCCAAGTACCCCCACGAGTTCTCGGGCGGCCAACGGCAACGCATCGGCATCGCCCGGGCCATGATTCTCAACCCCGATCTGGTGATCGCCGACGAACCCGTCTCGGCCCTCGACGTGTCGGTGCAGGCGCAGGTGATCAACCTGCTGGAGCGGCTGCAGAAGGAGTTCGGGCTCACCTACGTGGTGATCGCCCACGACCTTGCGGTGGTGCGGCACATCAGCGACCGGGTCGGCGTGATGTATCTGGGCCGGCTGGTCGAAGAGGCCGATGCGGACGAGCTGTACCAAACGCCGCTGCACCCCTACACGATCGCGCTCATGTCGGCGATTCCGATTCCCGACCCCGAGGTCGAAGACCGACGCGAACGCATTCTGCTGCGCGGCGACCTGCCCAGCCCGGCCAACCCACCGTCCGGCTGCCGATTCCACACCCGCTGCCCCTACCGGCAGCCCACGCTGTGCGACACCGAGGTGCCTGAACTGCGGGTCATCGAGGGCCACCCCGGCCATCGGGTGTCGTGTCACTGGGCCGAGTCGATTCTGGCTGGACGGGTTGAACCCGCCGACTCGCTGGTGGTCGAGGCAGCGGTCGCCGAATAGCGGAGGGCGGCCATCCAGCCTTGTGGGGATCTCGTCATCCCGACGGAAGTCGGGATCTCTGCCGGGTCGTGGGGACGTGGCGTGCGCGGCCGTCGGTTGTGAGATTCCGGCTTTCGCCGGAATGACGTGGGTCGGGTGGCTCAGGCGACCCGCTGCTCGCGCGGACGACGCGGGTAGCCCACCACCGCGGCGAACACGGCCAGCACCCGCTCGACGCTCGGCTTGACAATGGCGAGTTTCACCTCGGCCGGGGCGGTACGGGCGCGACGCATGTGGCGCTTCACCGTCGACAGCGAGCAGCCCAGCCGCATGGCCAGCACTTCGAGGCTCTCGTGCGGGTTGGCCTGGCGCAGCCGGACGACCTCGTCATGGTTGATCTGACGGCCGCCGCGCACCACGCCCGACAGGACGTCCAGATCGTCCGGCTCGACCTTCACGCCGAGCGCGTGCCGCATCTGGACGCGCTGCGCCTCGGTGCTGCCGGCCACGAAGCCGGCCACGTCGTGGTCGACCACGGCCTCGTACAGGCACGAGGTGAACAGCGGGCAACCGGCGCAGACGGCGGCGGCGCGGGCGGCGAGCAGCGCCTGGCGACGCTGGGCATCAGTGCCCTGCCGTGCCTTGACCGGCTCTTCGAGCAGTTCGTGCTGAAACAGAGCAGGGTTGTCGATGCAGGCGGCGCGGGTTTCGATGGGCGCGTGCGGCATGTCGTTCTCACTTCCGTGACTGGTCCTCATCGGGGTTGGACGCGGGAGGTCACGATTTGGTTGCAGGGTCTGCGGAATGGTGCCGATCGGTTACCGGGTGGCGATGCCGGAAGGCGATTCCGTCGGTCGGAGACCCTCGGGGGGTGGGTCGGTGCCGAACCAACTGAGCCTGACGCTACCCTGAGGGGCACTACAGAATCCAGGGGAGCTCTACCCATGCTGACGTCCCACCGCGAGCCGGACTGGTTGACCATGATGGCCGACGGCACCGTCAAGCAACTGAACCCTTTCTCGGGCACCGAGGTGTGGACCGTGGCCGGGCGCGGCAACAGGCCGCTGGGTGTGACGCTGCCCGATCCGGTGCCGCTCGACCCGGCCATGCAGGGCCGGTACTGCCCCTTCTGCGAGCAGCGCTACCTGGAGACGCCGCCCGAGAAGTCGCGCATGATCAGGCACCCCGACGGCACCCGCGAGGTGCGCTACGGCACCACGGCCGAGGAGTTGTTCACCACCGTCGCCGAGTTTCGCCGGGTGCCGAACCTGTTCGAGATTCTGAGCTATCAGTACTGGAACGCCAACTACGGCTACACCCTGCCGCCGCGGGTGGCGGCGCGTAAGGCGGCCTACCTCGACTCGCCGATCGGTCGCGACCATGTGCTGGGCGTGGCCCGCACCAAACTGCTGGCCGGCGGCCGCACCCACGAGCAGGTGGACGCGATGACTGAGGCCGAACAGGTCGACTTCGCGTCGGGCTTCTTCGGGGGCGGGCATGACGTGATCATCAGCCGCCGACATTTCGTGGACGGCGCCACAGACAACACCCAACTGGCCGCCTCTGGCACCATGACGCCCGACGAGCACGGGGCCCTGCTGTCGTTCACGGTCGAGTCCATTCAGGCGCTGTTCAACCTGAACCGCTACGCCCGCTACGTGGTGGTGTTTCAGAACTGGCTGAAGCCGGCCGGCGCGTCCTTCGATCACCTGCACAAGCAACTGGTGGCCGTGGACGAGCGCGGTGTGCAGGCCGAGCGGGCCGTGGCGCTGCTGCGCGACAACCCCAACGTGTTCAACGAGAACGCGGTGAACTACGCGGGTTACAAGAATCTGGTGCTGGCCGAGAACGACCACGCCATCGCGTTCGCAGGCTTCGGGCACCGCTTCCCGTCCCTTGAGATCTACAGCAAGAGCGCCGAATGCGACCCGTGGGAGCAGGCGCCCGAAGAGCTGCGCGGCATGTCTGACATGCTGCACGCGATGCATGCGGCCACCGGGGTGGACGTGCCCTCGAACGAAGAGTGGCATTACCGGCCGATCGACGTCGATGTGGCCATGCCCTGGCGCATCGTGCTGAAGTGGCGCATCTCGACCCTGGCCGGCTTCGAGGGCGCCACCAAGATCTACCTGAACACCCTCGACCCGTGGACGATCCGCGACCGGGTGGCCGCCCGGCTGCTGACGCTGCGCGACGACGGCAAGGTCAGCCCCGACCTGCGCATCGGCACCGAGGCCGAGTGCCGTCCGAACTCGTTGCGGTATCACCGCTGACCGAAGTCTGGCGGGTATTGGGGACGGTTCCGATTCCCGTTCATCTGAGCCGGCGCACTTTGCTCTGGCAAGCCAGAAATCGGGACGGAGGCAGCCTGAACGATAGTCGGAACCGTCTCCCTTTCCGGTCAGTGGGGGGATGGTGAACGGTATTCGGAACCCCAATCCCGTTCACGCTCAGCCGAACAGTCGGGGCACGGTGTTCGTCCAGCCGTTCAGCACCTGGCCCGGGTCGGCGCCGAGCACGCCGGTGAGCATCGAGCCGTACACGTCGCGAAAGTCGGTGGACGCCCGCAGGTCGCCTTCGTCGAGGTCGGTGAGGCTGGGCTGGCTGCCGTAGTGGCCCCCCTGCACGCCGCGGCCGAACACGAACATCGGGCCGGCGGTGCCGTGGTCGGTGCCTTCGGAGGCGTTGGCGTGCACCCGGCGGCCGAACTCCGAATAGACCATGGTGACCACCTGCCGGCCGCGCTCGGTCTTGGCCAGCCGGGCGGCGAAGCCGGCCAGGGCGGCGTCCAACTGGGCGAGCAGCCGCTCTTGGGTGCCGCGTTCGTCCGAATGGGTGTCGAACCCGCCGAGCGACACCGAGTAGACCCGGGTGGGTACGCCCAGTTCGACCAGGCCGGCCACGATGGCGAGCTGCTTGGCCAGGTCGGACTGGCCGCCGGCACTGCCGCCGGGTGCGGTGGTCTCGTCTTGCTGGTCGTCGATCTCGGCCACAGCGTCGTGAAACGTGCCGGACGCCTTCACCAGGTCGGCCAGTGAGGTGGCGGCTGCTGCCTGCCAGGGCCCGTCGGACGGGCTGGGCAGGGCCAACCCTGCCACGGTGCGTCCGGCCGCGCCGCGGGGCAGGGCCAGCCGGGTACGGCCGAGCGTCGAGCCGGCGGTGCGGGTGCCGGCCAGCAGCGGCGGCAGCACCGGGTCGAGGGCCAGCGCCTTGACCGGGTCGGGCGCCAAGTCGAGCCAGCGGCCGAGCCAGCCCGAGGTCGCGGGCGTGCCTGGTGAGCCGCACTGCCAGATCGCCATCGAGGCGAAATGGCTGCGGTCGGGTTGGGGGTAGCCGACGCCGTGCACGATGGCCAGCGACTTGTCGTCCCACAAGCTCTTGAGCCCTTTGAGGCCGGGGTTGAGGCCGAGGCCGGTGCCGACGTCGAGCACCTCGTCGGGTCGGTACGCCAGGTCGGGACGGGCCGCTGCGTAGGCCGGGTCGGCTGCGGGCACCACGGTGTTCAGCCCGTCGTTGCCGCCGTACAGGGTGACCACGACCAGCACGCCGGCCTGTGGGTCGAGCGGGGTGCGTTGGGCGGCTGCGAACAACTGCGGCCACGACAGCGTGGCGGCCCCGCCGGCCACGAGGGCGCCGGCGGTCACCCCCGACCAGGTCAGAAAGCGGCGCCGGGTGGTGGTGTGCACTGTGGTCGGCAGGGTGGGTGTGGTCATGGCTGCTCCTCGTGACGGCACTAGCGACTGACGATGTACTCGGGGCTGCAGGCGGCCAGGGCCACCAGTTGGGCGGGCCGGTCGGCCACGCCGGCCAGGGCGTCGGCGGTGCGCGTCGACCAGGCGTCCACGCCCAGCAGGCGACCGGTGGCGGCCACCCTGGCCCTGGTGGTTCCGGTCAGCTTCGGGGTGGCCGCGGCGGCGACCCGGGTGGCCAGCGCCAGCCTGGTGGCCGCGGCACCGCTCGACAGCCACCCGCGCCCGGACGGCCAGCCGCCCACGCTCGGCGGCCGGAACGGCACCTGGCCCATGCCGGCCAACCCTGCCAACAGGCTCTGGGCGAGGGTGGTCGTGCGGCCGTCCTTGAGGGGGGCGGCGAGCTGGTCGGCACTCACCCCGAGTTGGCGGGTCAACCCGACCAGCCACAGCACGGGTTCTTTCACCAGTGACAGCTCGGGCGAAGAGAAACCGGGGTCGGCGACCAGCGCGAGCAGCAGCCGGTCGAGGCGCCGCTCGGGGCCGTACGCGGTGGTGAGGCGTTCCAGGTGCGCGGCAGGGGGCGGCTCATGGCTGACGAAGCGGGCCCAGAGTCGCGAGATCACGAAGGTCGCCGACGCGGGTTGGGCCAGGGCCAGGTCGACCACGTCGTCGGCGCCGAGGTCGCCGGTGCGGCCCAGCAGCGTCTTCTGGCCACTGTCGTGCCGGCGCGGCCGCAGCGTGGCCACCGCGGTGCCGCCGTCGCGCTGCAGGGTGAAGCCGGTCAGCGCGCGGGCGGCCGCGGTGACGTCGGCCTCGGTGTAGTTGCCGTGGCCGAGGGTGAACAGCTCCAGGTACTCGCGGGCGAGGTTCTCGTTGGGCGAGCCGGTGCGGTTCTTTGGGGCGTCCAGCCACACCATCAGCGCCGGGTCGACGATCAGGGCGTGGGCCAGCGGGCCGAACGATGCACCGCCCAGGCTGCGGAACGTCTGGTTCTGGGTGAGCATCAGGTGGGCGAGCCGCACCTTCTGAATCGAGGTCGCGAAGTGCCCGTGCCAGAACCAGGTCAACCGCTCGCGGGCCGGGTCGGGGCTGGTGATCAGCTGCGACAGCCACCAAGTGGCCAGGGTCACGGCGTTGGCGCGCAGCACCACCCGACGGGCCTTCTTGGCCACGGTGCTCTCACCCTTGACCCGCTCGGGCACCTGCTCGAACTCCGGTGGCGTCGGGGCGGCCGCGGCGCGGCCGAGCAAAGCCCGGGCCGCGCCGTCCGGCCCCCGCCGGGTGAGCGCGTCGAGGTCGTGCGCGGGTAGCCCGAAGGCCAGCCGGTCGACGACGCGCCGCACAGTCTGCGCCTGAGTGAGCGGATCCATGCCTTCGATGGTGCGCGCACTTGGCGTGGGCGCGACCCTTCGTCGACCGATTCGTAGCGGGTCGGCAGCCGCTCTTCAGGAAGTCTTCAGACCGTAGGCCGATCCAGCTTGCCGCGGCAGATCGGATCTAGTCTCGACACGCTCGACCGGCGGTTCGAGCTCGTCCGCCGGGCGAGTCAGTTCTGGGGGCCGGGGTCGCCGATCGCCTTGTCGTAGTCGAACTCTTCGCCGGAATCCTCGGCCGGGCCCGGGTTGCCGATCGCCCGCTCGCGATTGATTTCGGCCTCGGGGTCGAGGGCGGGGCCGGGGTTGCCGACGGCGACACGATCGTCGGCGTCGTCGAAGTTGGGGCCCGGGTTGCCGATGGCCTGGCCGTCACCGTTCGTCATCAATATGCTCCTTCGCACTCGTGGGTCGTCGCCAGGCTACTCGCCGAACGACCGCTCGCCATGGTCTGCAACCGTCGGGGTTAAGGTGTCAGTCTGGCGGCCGCCCCCGGTGGCCCGGTGATCGTTCGAGGAGCGCCAGCATGTCGACACCACAGTGGCAGAACCTTCCGCAGCCGCCGAACTCGGGCGGCCAGGGTTGGGCGAGGTTTTCGGCCGACCCCCGAGACGCGCGTTACCAGCAGGTGCGCGCCTCGGACGCCGACCGCACCAACGCCGCGTCGATGCTCGCCGACGCCTATGCCGAAGGACGGCTCGACAAGGACGAATACGACCAGCGCGTGAACCAGGCGATGAACAGCAAGACCCTCGGCGAACTGGTGCCGGTGCTGGGCGACCTGGCCGTCGATCCAGGTGGTTTCGCGCAGTCCGCCATGCCGCCTTCCGGCCAGGGTTCGCGCGGTCTCAGCATGAGCCGATTCCCTCGCTGGTGGCTGGGCATGGCGGTGATGTTCAACCTGATCTGGTTGATGACCGTGGTGGGTACGGGTCACTTCATCTACTACTGGCCGATGTGGCCGATGCTGGGCACCGCGATCCCGCTGCTGATGGGCTGGTTCGGGGGTGGCGGCCACCGGCGCCAGTCTGCCCCTGAGCAGAATCGGCAGTTGCCCCCGGGTCAAGACAAAGATCTGCGCTGACGCCCGACACGGCGGCCAGGGTGCCGAATCTCTCGTTGACCAGGGGTTACGCCGGGCCCAGACAAACCGCTCATGCCAGGCCCAGTGTGGCCACCTGTCTGCTGAGTAACGCTTCGTACAGGGCGTCGGCAGGGTCGGCGGTGCCGACGAAGTGGCCCGACAGTTCGAGGCTGATGAAGCCGATCAGGGCCGCGAGTTCGGCGAGCACGGCCGCCAAGCCCGCCCCGTCGGCGTCGGGAAACGTGGTGCCGAGGGCGCCGAACTGGTCGGCGAGAACGGGGTCGCCGAAGGCGTCCGGCGCGCTTCGCGGGGCGAGGCGCAGAAACGGTTCGGCGACCGCTGCGGCGGCGGGCACGGTTTCGGGCGGCGCCACGTAGCCCGGAATCGGCGTGCCGTAGATCAACTGAAACTCGTGGGGCACCGACCGCGCCCAAGCGCGCAGGCCCCGGCCGAGCGTCCGCCACGCCTCTGCACCCGCCAGCCCCTCGGTGGCAGGTAGCGCGGAGGCCAGATTGCCGTAGCTCTCGACGATCATCGCTGTGAGCAGCGCCTCGCGCGTCGGAAAGTAGCGATAGACCGCCGACGACACCAGACCAACCTCGCGGGCGATCGCGCGCATCGACAGGGCCCCACCACCCACCTCGGCGATCTGCCGACGGGCGGCGGCGCGGATCGCTGCGGTGACCTGGCGGCGGCTCTCGTCGCGGACGCCCATGACGTGCTCCCTTAGTTGTCGTCGCCATTCTGCCACACATTCGAGAGCGGTGCTCTTGTAAATCAGAGAGCGGTGCTCTATCTTCAGTTACGAGAGCGGTGCTCTCAAATCTATAAAGGAGTTTCAATGAGGACCACCACGCGCGTGTTCAGCGTTCGAGACCTGCTGATGCCTGCGGTCGGCCCTGGCCTGCTGATGGCGTTGTATCTGCTGCTGCGTCCGTACGGCGACTCGCCCGGCGAGGTGTCGTCGCCCCAGGTGCAGGCGGAGGCGTTCGCGTCGACGTGGTGGGTGGTCGCCCACGTGTGCGGGGCGTTGGCCTTGGTGATGTTCGCGCGGCTGGCGTTGCGGGTGGCCGATGTCGATCGCACCTCGTTCACGGCCCGCGTCGCGCGCTGGAGCGGGTTGGCCGGTGCGGTGCTGGTGCTGCCGTACTACGGTGCCGAGACGTTCGCCTTGCATGTGATCGGCAGCCACGCCGCCGCCGGACAGCTTGACCTGCTGACCCTCGTGCCGGACATTCGCAATCAGCCCGCGGCGATCACCACGTTCGGTCTCGGGCTGGTGTTACTGGCGGTCTCGGGCGTTGCGGTGGCGCTGACCTGGGCACGTCGGACGAACACGTGGCTGGCTTGGCCGCTCGGCATCGCGATCGCCCTGGTGCTGCCGCAGTTCTACCTGCCGCCGGTCGGCCGCATGGCGTTCGGGGTGGCGTATCTGGCGGCAGCGGCTCTGTTCGCCTGGTCGGTGGTGAGTGTGCAGCGGGTGCCGCAACCAGTCGGCTGAGGTGGTGGCCGATCGGTGGCCGCGTCCCTGCTGGTTGAGCCTGTCGAAACCAGGGTCTCGACAGGCTCGACAAGGGACGAGTGGGCGGCTGGGTCGTCCGAAAGGACGATGCCCATCAAACCGGCTGGCGCTCCCGTCATTCCGGCGAACGCCGGAATCTCACAACCGCACCATGAAGAACGCGTCGCCGTTGGCGAAGTTCATTACTGTCAGGGGCCGTTGGTAGGTTGCCCATCGTGTCGGTGATCGAAGCCCGTGGGTTGGTCAAAAGCTATGGCGACCTCAACGCCGTCGACGGCATCGACTTTGAGGTCGCGGCGGGCGAGTCGTTCGGCCTGCTCGGGCCCAACGGCGCGGGCAAGTCCACCACCATGCGCATGATCGGCGGCACGTCGCTGCGCACCGCCGGCACCCTGACGGTGCTGGGCATGGACCCCGAAGTGCAGGGCCCCGATGTACGGGCCAACCTGGGCGTCATTCCGCAGCAAGACAACCTCGACACCGAACTGCGCTGCCGCGAGAACCTGATCACCTACGGCCGGTATTTCGGCTTGCCGCGGGCCTATCTGCAGCAACGGGCCGATGACCTGCTGGCGTTTGCCCAACTCACCGAGAAGGCGAACGAGAAGGTCGACAACCTGTCGGGCGGCATGAAGCGGCGGCTCACCATCGCCCGCGGCCTGATCAACGAGCCGCGCATTCTGCTGCTCGACGAGCCCACCACCGGCCTCGACCCGCAGGCTCGGCACATTCTGTGGGACCGGCTGTTCCGGCTGAAAGAAGAGGGCGTGACCCTGGTGGTCACCACCCACTTCATGGACGAAGCCGAGCAACTCTGCGACCGGCTGGTGGTGATGGACCACGGTCGCATCGTCGCCGAGGGGTCGCCGGCCCAACTGATTCGCGAGCACTCCACCCGCGAGGTGCTCGAGGTGCGATTCGGCTCCGACCGCAACGCGGCCGTGGTCGAGCAGTTGGCCGACCTGGCCGAGCGCATCGAGGTGCTGCCCGACCGCGTGCTGCTGTACTCGGCCGACGGTGAGGCCGCGCTCGAACACGTCCGGGGTCGCGGGTTGAACCCGGTCACCTCGCTGGTGCGGCGGTCGTCACTCGAAGACGTGTTTCTGCGCTTGACGGGGCGGTCTCTCATTGACTGACCGGGCAGCCACGCCGATCACTCTCGGCACCGATTCGAACCGCCTCGCCTACACGGGGCGGGCGTTGGCGCCTTCCGTTCAGGCCAGCATCACGCGCAGATGGGGCTGGTGGCTGTACGCCGAGTACCGGCTGATCAACATGCGGGCCTATCTACAGACCATTCTGATTCGCGCGATCGGGTTGCCGCTGCTGTACCTGTCGTCGATGGGGTTGGGGCTGGGCAACCTGGTCGACGCCGGTGCGGGCGGCGTCGACGGGGTCAGCTACCTGGTGTTCGTGGGGCCGGGGTTGCTGGTGTCGTCCATCGTGATGGAGGCCACCGGCGAGTTCACGTTTCCGGTGATGAGCGGCTTCAAGTGGCAGAAGCACTACTTCGCCGCCGCCGCGTCGCCGCTGACCCCCGCCCAGATCGCACTGGGTGAAGTGGCCGCAGTAGGGCTGCGCTTCATCGCCGAAACGGTCATCTTCTGGCTGGCGCTGTTGCTGTTCGGCGCCGTCGTTTCGCCCGCCTCGTGGCTGGTGGTGCTGATCGCACCCTTGGCCGCACTGGCGTTCGGTGCGCCGCTGCTGGCCTTCGCGGCCACCCAGACCGACGAGGGCACGCAGTTCTCGTTCATTCAGCGGTTCATCGTGATGCCCATGTTTCTGTTCGCGGGCACGTTCTTTCCGCTGACGGCGATGCCCTGGTACCTGCAATGGGTGGGCTGGGTCTCGCCCATGTGGCACGGTACGCAGCTCGCCCGCGTGGTCTGCTACGGCATGGCCAACCCGTGGTGGCTCACCGTGGTGCACATGGCCGTGCTGGTCGGTTGCACGGCGGGCGGCGTCTGGGCCGCGATTCGGGTCTTCACCAGAAGGCTCCGTCGATGACCGCCATGGCCGGGCTGTACGCCGGCAACGTGCGCGCCGTGCTCGAACGCGGCTTCAAGGTGATCGGCAATCAGAACTGGACGATCCTGGTGTCGGGCTTCTTCGAGCCGGTGTTCTACCTGCTCGCGATGGGCTACGGCCTCGGCGGCATGGTCGGCCAGGTCAGCGGCCCGAACGGCACTCCGATGTCGTACCTGTCGTTCATTGCGCCGGCCCTGCTGGCCACTTCGGCCATGAACGGCGCCATCTACGACAGCACCTGGAACGTGTTCTTCAAAATGAAGTTCGCCCGAATCTACGAGGCGATGCTGTCGACCTCGCTCGGCCCGCTCGACGTGGCTGCCGGCGAGATCGGCATGGCCCTGTTTCGCGGGCTGCTCTACGCCTGCGGCTTTCTGGTCGTGATGGCGGGGCTGGGCATCGCCACCTCGTGGTGGGCGCTGGCCATGGTGCCCGTGGCTCTGCTGATCGCGCTCGGTTTCGCCGCGGTCGGCATGGCGGTGACCAGCTGGTTCAGCACCTTTCAGCAGATGGAGCTGATCAACATCGTGCTGCTGCCGATGTTCATGTTCTCGTCCACGCTGTTTCCGATCGACGTGTACCCGCAGGCCGTCCAGTGGTTCATTCAGGCATTGCCGTTGTGGCACGGGGTCGAGTTGATGCGGCAGCTTTCGATCGGGGCGTTCGGCCCGATGACGGCGGTGCACCTGGCCTACTTCGGCGTGATGTCGGTGGCGGGCGTGATCTTCTGCGCGCTGCGACTGAGGGCGTTGTTCCTGCGCTGAGCATCGTCATTTCGGCACCGTTGCGTCATTCCGGCACCGTTCCGTCATTCCGGCGAAAGCCGGAATCTCTCCCCTGAGTCAGCGCATGGGTGCGGTCGGGAGATCCCGGCGTGCGCCGGGATGACGGGTGGTGAGTGGGCGGTGGGGTGCGGTTGGGAGATCCCGGCGTGCGCCGGGATGACGGGCCGTGAGTGGGCGGTGGGGTGCGGTTGGGAGATCCCGGCGTGCGCCGGGATGACGGGCGGTCGGGTGCGCCGGCATGACGGACCTCAGGCCGACTGGCCGACCTCTTTGGTGCCCACCCGCACCCGGTTGCCATCGGGGTCGACCACCTCGAAGTCGCGGGCCCAGGGGTGCTGCTCGACCTCGACGCCGAACCGACGGGCGATGACGTCCACGTCGGGCACCCACACGAAAACCAGGGCCGGGGCGGTGGCGTCGGCCACGTTCTCGCTGAGAAACACATCGGCCCCGTCGCGCCGAATGCCCATGAACCGGTGGGTGGTGCCGCCGCCGTAGCGGTGGGTGAAGTCGTGCACGAACCCGAGTTGCTGCCACCAGGCCAGTGACGCGTCCACGTCGGTGACCCGAAGAATCGGTACCACCTGGATCATCGCGGACCTCCTTGTTCGCACCTGTTCGCCCATGATGCCCCGCGAACGCCCGACTGAGTCACTGACCCGCCGGTGCGCTGTCGCAGCCGGTCGACAACGACAGCCCGCGAGCGTAACGTTGGAAGGCTATGCACGATTTCCCACCGCGGATCGACGCCTACACGCGCGCCGAAACCGCCAGGCCGGACACGCGCAGCCCAGCACGATTTCTGCTGTGGACGCTGCGCGTGCAGTCCGACGTGCTCGCAGCATTCGCCGCCGCCAGCCTGGCGTGGTTTCTACCCAGCGCGTTGAGCCCGTTCTTGCTGGGGCGAACGATCGACGCCGGCATCTTGGTGGGTGACTGGGGTGCCACGGCCCTGTGGGCGTCGCTGCTCACCGTGGTGATTCTGATCGGCGCGGCCAGCGGAATCGTGATGCACACCTACGCGGTGCGCGGCTGGCTGATCTCGCTGTACGGCACCCAGAAGCTCGTCACCCGCAAGTCGGTGCAACTCGGGCACGTGCTCAACCGGCGCATGCCGACCGGCGAGGTGCTGAGCATTTCGTCGTCCGACTCAGACATCTTCGGTGCCACGTTCGAGGTGGTCGCCCGAGCGATCGGCGCGCTGGGCGCGTTCGCCGTGGTCGCGGCCCTGATGCTCAGCACGTCCGGGCCTCTCGGGCTGGTGGTGCTGCTGGTGGCGCCGATAATGGTGGCCGCGGCGACGCCGGTGCTTCGTCCGCTCAACAGGGCCCAGACCGCTGAGCGCACCCAGAACGGTGAGCTCACCTCGATGGCGGCCGACATCGTGGCCGGGCTGCGCATTCTGCGCGGCATCGGCGGCGAGAAGACCTTCGGCGACAACTACGCCACCCAATCGCAGCGGGTGCGGCGACTCGGCGTGACGGCCGGCACCTGGCAGGCGGTTGTCGAGACCCTGTCGGTGCTGCTGTCGGGCCTGCTGCTGGTGATTCTGGTGTGGCTCGGCTCGCACGAAATGATGGCCGGACGGCTCACCCTGGGCCAGCTGATCAGCTTCGTCGGCTATGCGATCTTCATGGTCTGGCCGCTGCAGACCATGTTCGAGGTGGCGCAGAAATGGGTGCGCGGGCTGGTGTCGGCGCGCAAGACCATCGCACTGCTGAACGCCGAACTGCCCTGGGTCGACGGCAGCCGCGACGTGTCGCCGCGGCCACGGCTGGTCGACGAGCGCTCGGGCGTCAGCGTCGAGCCGGGGGAGTTTCTGGTGGTGGTGAGCACCGACCCCGACGAGTCGGCCGCGCTGGCCGATCGCCTGGGACGCTACCTTCCGACCGATACCGGCCGGCATTTCGACGAGTCGGAGGAGGACGACGACCTGAAGGGCCGTGCCGCTCGGCTGGCGCGCGCCGAGAAGGAGCGCCGCAGAGCAGAGGCCGCTCGCCTCGACGCCGAGACGGCCACCGCGCCCTGGGGCGTCACCGCCGACGGGCTCGACTACCAGCACTACCGCATGGCGTCGTTGCGCGAGCGGGTGCTCGTCTCGGACGCCGGCAGCCAGCTGTTCGCCGGCACCTTTCAGCAGGCCGTCGACCCGCTGGGCGTGCACAGCCGTGAGCAGGCCGAAGGCGCGCTCTGGACGGCCGCCGCCGAAGACGTCTTCGACGGACTGCCCCACGGCTGGGCCAGCCGGGTGGACGAGAAGGGTCGCGGACTGTCCGGCGGCCAGCGGCAGCGGGTGGTGCTGGCCCGGGCGCTGTTGGCCGACCCCGAGGTGCTGGTGCTGGTCGAGCCCACCTCGGCGGTCGACGCCCACACCGAAGAGGCGATCGCCGGCCGGCTGGCCGACCATCGCCGCGGGCGCACGACCGTGGTGATGACCGGGTCGCCGCTGCTGGTGCACCGCGCCGACCGGGTGGCGTTTCTGGCCGACGGACGGCTGCAGGCCAGCGGCACCCACGAGTACCTGATTCGCAACCACCCCGGCTACCGGGCCGTGATCAACCGAGGAATGGAGGACGACGATGAGCACTGACCAACTCGCCACGTCCGCCTCCACCTGGTCGGACGCCCCCAACCGGGTCGAGTTGCCACCCGATCTGGCGTACCCGCTGCCGGGCCTGCCGGCCCTGGCGCACCGGTTCAGGCTGCGCCAAGACATCGCCGAGGCATTCTTCGCGGCGTCCCGCAACCCCGAGCAGGGGCTGCCGGTGGCGCACAACTCCAAGGCCTTCGCCTTCGTGGGTTCGTTGCTGTCGACCCGGCGCTGGCTGCTGGCCGCCGTGATCGCGTTCAACGTGCTGGCGGCGACCGCCGGCCTGATCGTGCCCCGCATGCTTGGCGACCTGGTCGACCAGGTCGCGGCCGGCAACACCCCACTGGCGGCCGTCGACGCGATCATTCTGGGCGTGGCCGGAGTCGTGGTGCTGCAGTCGCTGCTCACCTTCGCAGCCCGCCGGGCGTCCGCCGTGTTCGGTTACGACATGCTGGCCGCCGCCCGCGAGGCGATCGTTCGCACCGTGCTGCGGCTGCCCCTGGGCCGGGTCGAGTCGGCCAGCTCGGGTGACCTGCTGACCCGCATCACCTCGGACGTGTCGAAGATGAGCGAGTCGGTGCGCTGGGCGTTCCCGCAACTGGTGATGTCGCTGGTGATCGTCGTGCTCACCCTGGTGGCGATGGTGCTGAACTCGTGGTTCTTGGCCTTGCCGCTGGCGATCTCGATCACGGTGCTGGTCACCGTCACCCGGGTCTACCTGCGCCGCGCCATGCCCGGCTACATCACCGAATCGGGCACCTACTCGCGCATCAACTCGTCGATGACCGAAACGGTCGAGGGGGCGCGCACCATCGAGGCGCTGGGCCTGCAAGACCGTCGTATTGACATCGGCGAGGGCGACATCGACGTGAGCAACCAGGCCGAGCGCTACACCATGACGCTGCGCAACCTGCTGTTCATCTTTCTCGATGCGAGCTTCCAGTTGCCGCTGGTGGCCGTGGTGGTGCTGGGCACCTGGGGGTACGCCAACGGCTGGGTGACGATCGGACAGATCACCACGGCGGCGATCTACGTGCAGTTGCTGGTCGATCCGCTCGACCGCCTGATTCAGGTGGCCGACCGGCTGCAGATCGGCCTGGCGGCGACCACGCGTCTGCTGGGCATCGCCGACGTGCCGCAGGACCGGGTGCCGGGTGAGGCTCGTCCGGCGGATCAGCACCTGGTGGGCCACGACCTGCGCTTCGCCTACCGCGAGGGCCGCGACGTGCTGCACGGCGTCGACCTCGACCTGCAGCCCGGGGAACGGCTGGCGGTGGTGGGGCCGTCCGGGTCGGGCAAGTCGACGCTGGGCCGGCTGCTGGCAGGCATCAACGGGCCGCGCACCGGTGAGGTCGAGGTCGGCGGGGTGCAACTGATGACCCTGCCGCTGGAGTTGCTGCGCACCGAGGTGGCGCTGGTCACGCAAGAGCACCACGTGTTCGTCGGCACCGTGCGCGACAACATCGTGCTGGCGCGCGATCAGCAGTTGACCCCCGAGCAGGGTGATGCCGCGGTGCTGGCCGCCCTGCGCGCGGTGGACGCCATCGACTGGGTGCAGAAGCTGCCGCACGGCCTCGACACCGTGCTCGGCCATGGGCGCACCCAGCTCACTCCGGCGCAGGCGCAGCAGGTGGCGCTGGCCCGGTTGGTGGTGGCCGACCCGCACACGCTGGTGCTCGACGAGGCCACGTCGTTGATCGACCCGCGCACCGCGCGTCATCTCGAGGGGTCGATGGCCGCTCTGCTGGCTGGACGCACGGTGGTGGCGATCGCGCACCGGCTGCACACCGCGCACGACGCCGACCGCATCGCGGTGGTCATCGACGGCCGCATCGCCGAGTTGGGCTCGCACCAGGAACTGCTGGACGCCGGCGGCGAGTACGCCCGGCTGTGGCACACCTGGCGCAGCTGAAGTGGCGTGAGTTGGGGACGGTTCCCAACTCACGCCAATCTCCGAGTGGCGCGAGTTAGGAACCGTCCCTAGCTCGCGCCACGCGTGACGGTTCGCTGCCGCCGGGCGAGCCTGTCGAGACCCCTCTACCGCGGTCTCGACGAGCTCGACCAGCAGGATCGGTGGTATCTGCGAAGATGCTGCGATGTCGACCAGCGCAGCCCAGGCCTCGGCGTTCTTCGCCGAGGTGATTCGCAACCAGCAGGTGTTCACCGTCGCCGACGACGGCGGAGTTCCCGCACCCAAGAACCGGCACGGGGTACGTGCGATGCCGTTCTGGTCGTTGAAGAGCCGGGCCCAGAAGGTGGTCGACACGGTGCCCGCATATCGCGACTTCGAGCTCGAACCGGTCAGCCTCGTGGACTTCCGCGACGCCTGGTTGCCCGATCTGGAGAGCAACGGGTTTCTGGTCGGCGTGAACTGGTCGGGCAAGGGAGCGTCCGGCTACGACCTCAGCCCGGCCGACGTGCTGGCCGGGCTCGCCGCGGCAGAAACGGCGTCACAGCACTGAGCACGCCGGGGAACGGGGCGGTCTCAAGGGGTCAAGGCAGTCCTTTTCTCTGTGTGCCGCCCACGTAACTGCCTTTGTGACACGTCGCTGCCCGCACGCAGGCAGTTACGTGTCACAAGGGCAGTCACGTTGCTGGAGCCGGCAGCCGTTTCGCGGTCACGACCAGGTGAGCACCAGTTTGCCCACCGCGTCGCCCGAGGCGAGGTGCTCGTGTGCGGCCCGGACGCTGCCGGCCGGGAAGCGCGTCTCCCACGCGGGCTTGATGCGGCCCGCGGAGAACATGGGCCAGACCGTTCGTTGCACCTCGACGCAGATGGCCGCCTTCTGTTCCAGCGGACGTCCGCGCAGGCTGGTTGCCGTCACCAACCCCCGCTTGGCCAGCAGTTTCGACAGGTCGAGGGTGCCCTTGCGGCCACCCTGCAGGCCGATCACCACCAGCCGTCCGTCGTCGGCGAGCGCGTCGATGTTCGAATCGAGGTACGCAGCACCCATCACGTCGAGAATCACGTCAGCGCCGCGTGCCGCGGTGGCGCCGAGCAGCGCCCCCAACCAGTCGTCGTGGTAGTCGAAGGCCGCTTCGGCGCCGAGGTCGCGGCACAGGGCGAGTTTGTCGGCCGTACCTGCTGTGGCGAACACCCGCGCACCCAGGGCCGCCGCGTACTGAATGGCGAACGTGCCTATGCCGCCGGTGCCGCCGTGCACCAGAAACGTCTCGCCAGGCGCCAGGGAAACCCGGGTCAGGTTGGACGCCACCGTGGCCGCGACTTCGATCACCCCGGCAGCGGTGACCAGATCGACCCCTTCTGGTGGCCGGACGACCTGACCCGCCGGCACCGCGACCAGTTCGGCGTAGCCGCCACCGGCCAGCAGGGCCACGCAGGGCTCACCGACCTGCCAGCCCTCGACACCCGAGCCGATGGAGTGGATGTGGCCGGCCACCTCGAGTCCGATGATGTCGGACGCCCCGTCGGGCGGCGGGTAGTGGCCCTGCCTCTGCAGCAGGTCGGCCCGGTTGACCCCCGAAGCCAGCACGGCGATCACCACCTCGCCCGGCCCCGCCACCGGGTCGGGCACCTCGGCCAGTTGCAGCACCTCGGGCCCGCCGAAACCGTCCGTCACGATCGCTCGCATGGCCCAAGCCTGGCACGTGTCACGAGTGTCGGCGACAACCACTACGATGTGAGGCCGGGCGAGGTCGCATAGTGGACTAGTGCAGCCGCCTTGAAAGCGGCCGAGTGGAAACGCTCCGTGGGTTCGAATCCCACCCTCGCCGCGTGTCGTCCCGCGTTCATGTGCTTACTCCACCCATGCCGCTGCGCGCCGTCGGCCTCGCCGCATTGCTCGCCGTTGCCGGTGCCGGCCTGATCGTGGCCGGCTCGGCGGCCCGGCTGCCCGTCGCGCTATCGATCGTCGGTTGGATTCTGTTGGCCGGCGCGGTCGGGCTGTGCATCGTGGCCGCCACCACGTGGCGCAAGATGCGGGTGCGGGTCGCACTCACCGACGACGGGTATGTGATCGACGGCCCCGACGCCCACGAAGAGGGCCGGTGGGAAGACGTGACCAAGCTCACCCAGTCGCCCACCACCCTGGTGATTCACCACGGCCCCGACCACCGGGTGCGGCTGGTCAGCCAGCGCGGGGTCACCGCCGAGCTGATTCACCTGACCGGCGACCTGGTGCGCCGGCTCGATGCGAGCCGCGGCTACAGCAGCCAACTCTGAGTGGCCCTGATCTCGTCGGTCGAGGCCCTACCAACGGTCTCGACAAGCTCGACCAGCGAGCAGAGTTCGACCAGCGAGAAGGGTCAGTCCTTGACCGGATGGTAGGCGCAGGAGTCGCTCAGGTCGTCCGTCTTGCCGGCCTTCGTCGACTTCTTGGTCGGCTCGGCGCTCGTCGACTCCGTGGCGGACGGGCTGGCCGACGCCGTCGCCGTCTTGTTGCTCCCGGCCTTGTCGGCCTCTTTCAGAGCCTGCTGCACGCGGCGCTGCACGGCCGCCCACGGCGGGTTGGCGCTGACCCAGCCGACCACACCCGGCTGGAACACCACGCTGTGCAGGTTGGTGCCCTTGACCTTCATGGCCAGGTCGATCAGGGCCGGCAGCTTGCTGCGCGGAATGTCGGTCGAGATGGTCTTCGTGCTGGCCGACGCGATCTTCTCGAAGTTTGCCAGCACAACCTCCGGCTTGGCCTGCTGCACCACGGCGTTGATCACGCAGCGCTGACGCTCCATGCGGCTGTAATCCGAGCCCTTCACGTGGTAGCGGCCGCGGGCGTACCAGAGCGCGTACCGGCCGTTCATGTGCTGGTTCGGCCCGGGCTCGATCCACTCCTTCGGCGGAATGTTCTCGCTGGTCTTGCCGCCCATCGGAATGCGGTAGTTCACGTTCAGGGTGATGCCGCCCAGCGCGTTGATGAACGACTTGAAGCCGTCCATGTTGATGATCACGTAGTAGTCGGCCTTGCCCAGGCCCAGCGCCTCGCCGACGCCGATCTTCATCACCTCTGCGCCGACGTTCTTCACGTTCGCGCCGAGGGCGCCCTTGGCCAGGCGCGGCGGAACGTTGTTGTACATGGCGTTGAGAAAGTATTCGGCGTTGTTACCGCTGACGCCGTCGTAGAACCCGTTGGGGTAGAGGTCGTGCAGCACCGAGCCCTTCGGGAAGGGGATTCTGCTCGTCTGCCGGGGCAGTGAGAACAGCGTGGCCGCGCCGCTGCGGGTGTCGATGGACGCCATCATCACGGCATCGGCGCGCAGGCCGAGGCTGGGGTCGCGGTTGGTGCCCGAGTCGCCGCCGATCACCAGCACGTTGATGCGGTCTTTGCCGTTCCAGGGGTCGGCGCTGGCGGTCGAGCCCGGGGTGGCGGACGTGGTGGAGGCCGGGTCGGTGGAGTCGTCGTTGAAGAGTGAACCCAGCGTCACCGCGGCGGTGTGGGAGTATTCGGCGCCCACGGCGAGCGGAGTGGCGACGGCCAGCGACAGCACGAGCACCAGCGCACCGCCGAGTCCACGCTGCAGGCCCGTGGGGCGCACCGGACGCAGCGCCAAGTGCGTGGTGGCGATCACCACGACCCAGAGCACCGCCAGGGCGATCATGCCGATGGCGACGCCGTTGAGCACGTCGACGTTGGTGGCGAGCGTGAAGATGCGGGCGCGTCCGCCGGTGGCCAGGTACGCCACGGTGATGATCAGCGGGGCGAACAGGCCCATCACGATGGATCCGGCCACCTTGCGTCCGGCGTGCCACAGGCCGAGTCCAGGAAGCAGGGTGCCGAGCACCGTCCACAACACTGCCCAGCGGAACCGGCCGTGACCGGCGACCCGCCGGGGGTTGTCGACAGGGTCGGCGACGGGCGCGTCGTCCGCTGGTTCGGACGAGGCGCGTTTGGGCTCGGACATGTGTGATTCCTCGGGTTTTCGTTTTGAGACACACCGAGTGTAGTAGTTGACTCCACTAGTAGGGTGGTCTGCCCTCGTGGGGCACTCGAGAGTGTGTCGCCACGGCCCGCTTTGCCGGGGTCGCGGAGCCTCTAGTACGCTCAGTAGTCGGCCGAGGAGGTGTCGCCTAGTCCGGTCTATGGCGCCCGCCTGCTAAGCGGGTTTCGGGGTTAACCCGATCGCGAGTTCAAATCTCGCCACCTCCGCTCTGACAAGGGGAAACGCCCTTCCCGAGGGTGACTCGGGAGGGGCGTTTTCGGGCCGTGGTCTCAGTTGTGGTCTCAACTCCAGTCTCAGTTGGCTGCCCAAACCTGTTCGAATACGGCCCCTTGCGCGGACAGCGGCGAACGTCGGTGAACGGAGTTGGACGGCGGTCAGCAGGAAGTCCAGCAGGCATCCCGCCTCGAAAGCGGGCAGCGCCGAACCTGCGCTCGAATGCCTCTTGACAAGCGTAGATGTGATAGCGACACCAACGTGTGCTGCGACGGCGGCTGCGTCAGGCTGCTGACGCCTGAGGCGGTGCGGCTGTCGAAACATCCGCACCCCCGGCTTCTGAACGCGGCCCGGTCGGCGCCAGTTGGTCGCGGTCCCGGTGCCCGGGATGGTCGCGATGTGGCATGGCCGAATCGCGGCGCCGTTCGGCTGTGACTGGTGGTTGATATCGGCGGCCAGTGGAGCGTCAGTTTGCGTGGTGGGCCAAGCACACTTACAAGAAGCCCGGGCCGAGACCCGTGTAGCGTGGGTCAGTGCTGGTGGGTCATTTGGTAGCCGAGGATGGCCGGGTCGAGCATTCCGAAGATCATGGCGACGTGGGCGACGACGAGGAAGATCGCGATGAGGATTGCGTGCAGCTTGAGCGCTCTGCCTTCACCGGTGCCGATGACGCCGAGTTCGACGAGGGTGATGCCGGCGAGCGGGATTACGCCGGAGAGGTAGAACAGCACCGCGATGACGTCGGCGGGGCCGCGCCAGCTACCGGTCAGGGTGAGCGGGATGACGGCGTTGACCAGTAGGTGCAGGAAGATGGAGACCATGACGGGGCCGGCCAGGAGCCCGGCGACGCGGCTGGTGGTGCGCACCCAGGCGGGCGTGGCGTCGCGCATGTACAGGATGGCGAGTTCGGTGATGGCGAGGGTCTCGGCGAGCACGACCGGGATGGCCATGAAGATGATCAGGTTTCGGGGCTGGTGGACGGCGAGGAGTTCCATGTAGTGGGTCATGTTCATGCTCATCGTCATGCCCATGTCGTTGGCGACGAGGCTCGGGCCCAACAGGGCGGTAAGGGTGACGACTGCGGTGAGCGCGAGGACGGCCGCTGCGACGCCGGGGTTCGGCAGTGTCGGCGAGGCGGTGGGGGGCGGGTGGTAGTCATCGAGGGTCCTCGGTTCGGTGGATCGGCGGGTCCCTTCAAGGGTCGCGTGCCTCATATGGTCGGCCCGGCCGGTTTCGATGAAGTTTCGATGAAGTTCGTCGGGTGCGGCCGCTGCGGGGAATGGGGACATCGGCGTGCGCGTTGCCCATATACCCCCAGGGGGTATCTGCAAAGGGAGGCTTTTCATGACTGAGCATGAGTCCTTGCATGGCGCGAGGAGAAGCGTTGGGACGGTTCGGGTGTCACCGGGCAGCGGGACGTCAGCCGATCTGGCCGAGGGTGTGCCGGGTCGTGGGGCGCATGGCCACGACGGTCACGCCGGTGGGCCTGGGGGCCATGTGGAACGGTTCCGGCGGCTGTTCTGGGGGTCGCTGGTGTTGACGGTGCCGGTGGTGGTGTTGTCGCCGATGTTCGCGTTGTTGCTGGGCTACGAGCTGCCGACAGGCGGTGTGGTGGTCTGGGTGCCGCCGGTGTTGGGCACCGTACTGTTCGTGTGGGGCGGTTCCCCGTTCCTGGGGGGTGCGGTCAGCGAGCTGCGGGCGAGGCGTCCGGGGATGATGCTGCTGATCGGATTGGCGATCACGGTGGCGTTCGTGGCGAGCTGGGGCGCCACTCTTGGCCTGCTCAGCCATTCGTTGGAGTTCTGGTGGGAGCTGGCGCTGCTGATCGTGATCATGCTGCTTGGTCACTGGCTGGAGATGCGGTCACTTGCCCGGACCACGAGCGCTCTGGACTCGCTGGCCGCGCTCTTGCCCGACACCGCAGAGGTGGTGCGTGGCGAGGCGGTGGAGCTGATCGCGCCGTCGGAGCTTGTGGTCGGCGACTTCGTTCTGGTCCGTCCCGGTGGCCGGGTGCCGGCGGACGGACGGATCATCGAGGGCGAGGCGGACCTGGACGAATCGATGGTCACCGGGGAGTCGCGCCCGGTGCATCGCGCCTCGGGTGACCTGGTGACCGCGGGCACGGTGAGCACCGACTCGGGCCTGCGCGTCGAGGTCACGGCAACCGGCGACGACACCGTCCTGGCCGGCATCCGCCGATTGGTCGAGCAGGCCCAAAGTTCCAGCTCTCGTGCGCAGCGGCTCGCTGACCGGGCTGCGGGGTGGCTGTTCTGGTTCGCGCTGATCGCCGCGGCGGCGACCGGTGTGGTGTGGATCTTGCTCGGTCAGCCCGACCAGGCTGTCGCCCGGGTGATCACCGTTCTGGTGATCGCCTGTCCGCACGCCCTCGGGCTGGCGATCCCGTTGGTGGTGGCGATCGCGACCGAGCGGTCGGCCCGTGCCGGGGTGCTGGTGAAGGACCGGCTGGCACTGGAGCGGATGCGGACCGTCACCACGGTCGTGTTCGACAAGACCGGAACCCTCACCAGGGGCCGGCCGGCGCTGGTTGCGGTGGACCCCGTGCCGGGGACGGAAGCCACCGCCGACCAGGTTCTGGCTTTCGCCGCGGCGGCGGAGGCCGACAGCGAGCACCCGCTGGCCCGGGCGATCGTGCAGGCGGCCGCTGAGCGCGAACTGAAGGTTGCGGCGGCTACCGGTTTCACCTCCCAGCCGGCGCTCGGTGTGACCGCCAGAGTCGATGGCGTGGAGGTGGCCGTCGGCGGGCCACGGCTGCTCGCCGAACGCGCCCTGATCGACCCTGCCCCGATTGCCGCGACGGGCGTGACCCGGCTGTTCGTCCTGCGCGACGGCGTGCTGGTGGGTGCGCTCAGCCTGGCTGACGAGATCCGGCCCGAGTCGGCGCAGGCGGTCGCCGCTTTGCATCGTCGGGGCATCCGGGTGGCCATGATCACCGGCGACGCCCAGTCCGTGGCCGACGAGGTGGGGGCCGAGCTCGGTGTGGACAGGGTGCTTGCCGAGGTCCGTCCCGACGACAAGGCCGCGCGTGTCGCCGAGTTGCAGTCAGCCGGAGAACGGGTGGCGATGGTCGGCGACGGCGTGAACGATGCGCCGGCGTTGGCGCAGGCCGACGTGGGTCTCGCGATCGGCGCGGGAACCGATGTGGCGATCGCCTCGGCCGGGGTGATCCTGGCCGGTGACGACCCCCGCACGGTGGTGTCGGTGATCGAGCTGTCCAGGGCGAGCTACCGCAAGATGCTGCAGAATCTGTGGTGGGCGGCCGGCTACAACCTGGTCGCGGTTCCGCTGGCCGCCGGCCTGCTGGTGCCGTTCGGGGTCAGCCTGCCGATGGAACTTGGTGCGGTACTGATGTCGGCCTCGACGATCGTGGTCGCCGCGAACGCCCAGTTGTTGCGCTGGCTCGACCTACGCCCGGATCGGCTCGGTGTCTAGTACTGAAGGCTGGTCATCATGCCGATCTCGGCGTGGTAGATGTTGTGGCAGTGGTAGGCCCAGGTTCCGGGGTTGTCGGCCTGCAGGTCGGCGGTGACGGTCTGCATCGGCAGCACCAGCACCGTGTCTTTGCGGAGGCCGCCGTTGCCCGGAAGGGACCAGGTGTGGCCGTGAATGTGCATCGGGTGGGCCATCATCGTCTCGTTGGCCATCTGTAGCCGGACCCGGGAACCGTTCGTCGTGCGGATCGGGGTGTCGGAGCCGAACACGGTGCCGTTCATTCCCCAGGCGTAGGGCTGCATCTGGCCGTTCAGGGTGACCTGCTCGACCTGGTCGGGCTGCTGCTCCTGCAGCCGGGCCGTCTCGCTGGGCGTCAGGGCGGCCAGCAGCAGCGGGTCGGTGTCCAGCTCGGCCGGACGCACGGTCGCCGCGGGCGCTCCACCGGAGCCGGTACGAACCAGGATCAGACCCTGCCCGGTCTTGCCTTCGGCGGCCGCGACCAGCGGGAACACCCCGTCGGCGAGGCTGACCAGCACATCGACCCGTTCCCCTTGGGCCACGTACAGGGCACGGGTCTCGACCGGCTGCACCGGGTAGCCGTCGGTGTGGGTGACAGTCATCACATGCCCGCCGAGCGCCACCCGGAACAGGGTGTCGGCGGCGGCGTTGATGATCCGTACCCGGACCGTGTGTCCCGGTTTGGCGGTGAGGGTGCGGGGTGCGGTCGGGATGCGGCCGTTGATCAGGTAGTGGGGGTAGCGGATGTCGCCCACATCCCCCAGGGGTGAGGATCCCATGCCGCGCATGCCGGACATGTCGTGGGACATGCCTTTGCTGATCGTGCCGTTCTGAGCCTTGAACTCGGCGAGGATGTCGTCGGGACTTGTGCCGACACCGTCGGTCCAGTCATCCAGCAGCAGCACCCATTCGGCGTCGTAGCCGCCCGGCTCGGCCGGGTCGTCGATGATCAGCGGCGCGTACAGGCCGCGGTCGATCTGGACGCCGCTGTGCGGGTGGAAGAAGTAGCTGCCCGGGTCGGGCGCCCGGAAGGTGTAGGTGAAGCTGCCGCCGGGCCCGATCGGGTCCTGGGTGAGGCCGGGTACGCCGTCGGCGGCGTTGTGCAGCCGGATACCGTGCCAGTGCACGCTGGTCTCCACCGGCAGGGTGTTCTCCACGCGCACGGCCAGCACGTCACCGGCCTTGGCACGGATCTCCTTGCCGGGCAGCACCCCGCCGTACAGCCAGGTGGTGGCGGTGACGCCGCCCAGGTCGACCCGGTCGACGCCGACCCGCAGCGTGGCCTGCACCGCCGGCGTCCCCAGCGAGGGCGTCGGCGGCGCAGTGATCGGCGTCGTGGCCCTCGGCCGGGTCGTCGTGCAGGCGCTGAGCAGCGTGGCGCCACCGAGCCCCAGCCCGGTGGACAGCACCTGGCGGCGCGAGAACATGGTCGGCAACACGGAACCCCTTCGGTGTCGGTTCCTTCAGCCTGCACCGGCAACGATCGCCATCCCTAGCGCGTTTGGTGAAGATTCGCTGTAGTTTCTCTCGCCAGCCGGGGCAGCCGCACGGTGAAGGCGGCGCCGGCACCCGGCCCCCCGCTGATCGCAGTCACATCCCCGCCGTGGGCGCGGGCGATCGCGCGGGCAATCGCCAGGCCAATCCCGGTGCCGCCATGGTCGCGGTCCCGCGCCGAGTCAGCGCGGTAGAACCGTTCGAAGATGCGGGCCAGGTGCTCCTCGGCGATCCCCTCCCCGGTGTCGCTGATCACGAGGTGCACCGCTTCGGAATCGGCGTCCACGCTCACCCTGACCCCGCCGCCGGTCGGGGTGTGCCGCAGGGCGTTGGACAGCAGATTGTCCAGCACCTGCCCGATCCGCACCGGGTCGGCGTCGATCACCGGGTCCGGATCGATGCCCGGACCCAGGACCAGGTTCACGCCCTTGCGGTCATAGCCATCCCGAGCGGCCAGGACCGCCGTCGCGGCGAGGTCGTGGGCGCCGACCGGGCGCCGCGCAAGGTCGAGTCGCCCCTCCTCCGCCGCCGATACCTGCCCCACATCGTCGGCCAGCCGCGAGATCCGTCCGATCTGGTCCGACAGGATCTGCCACGCCTCCGGTCCGGGTTCGATGGCGCCGTCCTCCAAGCTCTCCACGCACATCGCCATGCTGGCCAACGGGGTGCGGACCTCGTGGGCGAGGTCGCTCAGTAGCCGGCGCCTGGTCGCCTCGACGCCGGCAAGCCGTCCGGCCATCGTGTTGAAACTGTCCGCCAGGGTGGCCAGTTCCCGGGAGTCGGGGCGCTCGACGCGGAGGTTGAAGTCGCCCTCCGAAATGCGGACGGCCGCGGCGCCGAGGTCATCCAGCGACCGGCGCAGCCGCCGACTGATCAGCACGCTCACCATAACGGCGCCGGTCGCGCCGATAGCCAACCCGATACCCAGAGCGAGGGTGCCGGCGACGCTGAACGCCTCCTGTGAGTGCGCCAGCACGTCGGGACTGTTGTGCCCAGCCTGATGCATGTGCGCCTCGAACAGCGGCGGCCCCACAATCGCAGCCACCACGAGCATGGTCAGCGCCGACGCCACCGCCACCCCGATCTGGGCGACCAACAGTCGGGTGGTCAGGCTGCCCGGTCGCCGCTGGGTGCTCACCGACACGGGCCCATCCGGTAGCCGACCCCGCGAACCGTCTCCACAAACACCGCCGGCGACTCCCGGGCGAGCTTGCGCCGCACATGCAGCACGTGCACATCGACCAAATGCTCGTCACCCACCCAGTCCTCGCCCCACACCGCATCCACCACCTGGCGGCGGGTGAACGCCACCCTGGGACGCGCCGAGAGGACATTGAGCAGGTCGAACTCGGTCCGGGTCACCTCGACCTCGACGGCATCCACAAACACCCTGCGTCCGTCCGGCTCGATCCGCAGCAAACCGATCGTGCGCGCCAGCTCCTCCACGACCCGATCCGCCCTAGGTCGACGCAGCAACACCTGCACCCGGGCGACCAGCTCGCGGGCGCTGAACGGCTTGGTCATGTAATCGTCGGCGCCGCTGGACAGCCCGATCAGCTTGTCGATCTCCTCGTTGCGGGCGGTCAGCATGATGATGTAGCAGTCCGAGTGCCGGCGGATCTCCCGACACACTTCCAGCCCGTCCCTGCCCGGCAGCCCCAAATCCAGCACCACCACGTCCGGCCGCTCCGCCAGCGCCCGCTCTACCGCCATATCGCCGTCAAAGGCCGTAGAGGTCCGGAACCCGGCCCGCTGCAGATAGTTGGCCACCAAACCGGCCAACACCGTCTCGTCATCCACCACAAGGACGTGGGCCGCGGCGGCGGCCAGGTTCGGGCTCATGCCCGCAATGATGCCCTCGCCCGCGGCGCTCACCCGAGCTTGCGCCGCAGACCCACATCGCTTCTCATGAAAGTTCGGGGACGACCGCATGTGGGGCGCAGGCTGGCACATGTCGAAATCCCGAAGAGAGACCCCAGCCACGATGAATTAGGGTCTCGATTCTCAGGCGGAGGGGAGGCCACCGATGTCGATGCGCGACCCCGCGGAGGCCAGTCCCGCTGGGCCCCCGCAGCGCGGCGGCAGCCACACCCATCACTGATCCCGTCAACGGAGAACTCTGCCCAGCTCGGGTAGCGGGCGATCCGTTTGACATCTCCTGCTAGCCATATGCGAGTGCCCGCGAACGCGGCAAGCACACACCGATCTGCAGTCCACGCCCCGTCGCAAAGAGAACGCGCCACGACCAGCACCCATCCCGGCCGTCCCACCACCGGAGCCCTCGAGTCCCTCCCTTGTGGCCCCTTTGCCCAGCTGCAGCGGGACGACCGCCGGGCCGGTGATCCGGCTGACTATGCGTACCGACCGCGGCGCGGGGGTTCCGCTCCGTCTCCGCCGCATGCTGGCGGCGGGGCTGTGCCGTTGCTCCCGGTCGGGCGCGAGGAGGACAATTCGCGCATGAGCGCAGCGATTCTCGCTCTGGATGCGGCTGACCCCCCCACTGGATGTCGTCGTTGGCAAGGGCGTGAACCTGATCCGCCTCACCAGAGCGGGTTTCAGGGTGCCCGGCGGCTTCGTGGTGTGCACCGACGCCTACCACCGCTTCGTCGCGGCGAACCAGCTGTCGGCGCTGATCGCACGTGCGCTCGTCGGCACAGCAGCAGCCGACACGGTCGCCCTGGCGCGGGCGTCTCGGACCATCCGGGAGGCGTTCTCGCGCGGCGCGATCTCCGCCGAGGACGCCGTGGCGATCCGCCTGGCGGCGCGAGAATGGCTGGAGGAGCCGCTGGCCGTCCGGTCGTCGGCGGTCGCGGAAGACCTGCCTGATGCGTCGTTCGCCGGCCAGCACGACAGCTACCTGAACGTGATTGGCGAGCCCGCGCTACTGGACGCCGTCAAGGACTGCTGGTCGAGCCTGTGGACCGGCCGGGCCATCGGCTACCGACTCCGCAACCACATCCCGGGTGCGGGGGCCGCCCTTGCGGTGGTGGTGCAGAGGCTGGTGCCGGCGGAGGTTGCCGGGGTGATGTTCACCGCCAACCCGCTGACTGGGCGGCGGTCACAGACGGTCATCGACGCAACCTTCGGTCTGGGCGAGGCGCTGGTCTCCGGCGCCGTCGAGCCGGACAACTTCGTCGTCGATTCGAAAAGCGGCCGGGTGGTCGAGCAGACCACGGGGGCGAAGGCCACCGCCACTGTCGCCCGGCAGGGCGGCGGCGTGGAGACGGTGCCGGCACCCTCGGACCGACCCACGCTGACCCGCCCCCAACTTGCCGAACTAGCCGCCGTCGGCAATCGAATCCAGGGCCTCTATGGGGCACCGCAGGATATCGAGTGGGCGATAGCGGGGGCGAGTTGTACGTCCTTCAGGCACGGGCGATCACGTCACTGTTCCCGGTGCCGGCCGCGTCCGACGACCGGCTGGCGGTCTGGATGTCGTTCGGCGCTGTGCAGGGGATGCTGGAGCCGATGACGCCGCTGGGCCAGGACGCCATCAGGCACCTGTTTGGCGGGGCGGCCAGGATGTTCGGCAGCCGCCTCGACCTGGACCGTCCATCCATCCTGGGTCTGGCCGGGGAGCGGCTGTGGGTACGCCTCGACTTCGTGCTGCGCAACCCGCTGGGCCGCCGGCTGGCTCCCCGGGTACTCCGACTGCTCGAGCCGAGCGTCGGGCGGATCGTGGCCGGGCTGCGCGCTGAGCCAGGACTGGGCGGAACCGTCCCCAACTCACGCCACCCTCAGCCGATTGGTCATTTTGATACTCGTTATTGTTTGCATCTAGACTGGTTGTCGTCCGGGCCGCCCGCCCACCTCGGCTCTCCGCAGCTCAGCTGCTCAACGGGAAGAATCACCATGAGAATCAGGAAACTCGCAGCAGGGCTGGTCCTGCTGCTCGCCGGGGCGGTCGTGGTCGGCTGTTCCTCCGCCGCCGGGGTCTCGACAAGCTCGACCAGCGCCTCCCCGACGTCCGGTGGGGCGGCCGAACCCATCACCGTGGTGGCGTCCACCAACGTGTGGGGCGATCTCGCCGCCGGTGTCGGTGGCGACAAGGTGACGGTGACGTCCATCATCAATGACCCGAGCCAAGACCCGCACGAGTACCAAGCGAGCGGGCAGAACCAACTCGCGCTGTCGAAGGCCAAGGTCGTCATCGAGAACGGCGGCGGCTACGACGACTTCATCGCGACCATGCTGAAGGCCGTGAACAACTCGTCGGCCACGGTGCTCAACGCGGTGACCATCAGCGGCAAGACCGCGGCGGGCGGCGAGGAACTGAACGAGCACGTCTGGTACGACTTTCCGACCGTGCTGAAGGTGGTCGACCGGCTGCAGTCCACGTTCAGCTCCATCGACGCCGACAATGCGAGCGTCTTCGCCGCCAACGCCACCAAGCTCAAGGACTCCATCAATGCCATGGTGACCAAGCAGGGGGAGCTGAAGACTCAACTGGACGGCACGCCGTTGGCGATCACCGAGCCCGTGCCGCTGTATCTGCTGGAGGCGATGGGCCTGCAGAACAAGACCCCAGAGGAGTTCTCCGAGGCGATCGAAGAGGACTCGGACGTGCCGCCCACGGTGCTGCGCGAGACCCTGGCGCTGTTCAGCGGCAAGGCGGTGAAGCTGCTCGCCTACAACGAGCAGACCACCGGCGCCGCCACTGAAGAGGTGTTGAAGGCCGCCAAAGACAACGGCATTCCGGTGGTGGGCTTCACCGAAACCCTGCCGGAGGGCAAGGATTACGTCTCGTGGATGACCAGCAACATCGAGGCCGTGCAGTCGGCGCTGCAGCAGTGACCGACGACAGTGGCCCGACCGCCTCCCCGTCGTGTGACGGGGAGGCGGTGCTCAGCCTGCGTGACGCCACCCTGCGGTTCGGCGAGCGCACGCTGTGGAGTCACCTGGACCTGGACGTGCGGGCCGGTGAGTTCGTCGCCATTCTGGGGGCCAACGGATCGGGCAAGTCGAGCCTGCTCAAAGCGATCCTCGGCCAGGTTGCGCTCAGCTCTGGCACCGCGACCTTTCTCGGTCGGCCGATCGCCCGGGGCAACCGGCGCATCGGCTACGTGCCGCAGCAGAAGCTGGCCGACGAGGGCGTGCCGCTGCGCGCGCAGGATCTGGTCGCCCTGGGCGTGGACGGGCACCGGTTCGGGTTTCCGCTGCCGAACCGGCAGCGCCGACAGGCCGTGGACGCCCTGATCCGGCAGGTACACGCCCAGCCCTACCGCCGCCGTCCGCTGTCGTTGCTGTCGGGCGGCGAACAACAACGACTCCGGGTGGCCCAGGCTCTGGCCGGCGAACCGCGACTGCTGCTGTGCGACGAGCCGCTGCTGTCGCTCGACCTGGCCTACCAGGCCACCATCAGCGAACTGGTCGACACCAGCCGGCGGGCGAATCCGCTCGGCGTGCTGTTCGTCACCCACGACATCAACCCGGTGCTCAGCATGGTCGACCGGGTGCTCTACCTGGCCGGCGGTCAGATCAGGGTCGGCACGCCCGATGAGGTGCTGCGCAGTGACGTGCTGAGCGAGCTCTACGGCTCGCGCGTCGACGTCATCCGCACCCATGGGCGCATCGTGGTGGTCGGCACCCCCGACGACACCCATCCGCACGCGGGGCACGACCACACCGCGACCGGCTCGCCCGCCGAGCAGAGGCGGTGAACCGATGCTGGGGCTCGAAGTGACCGACTGGTGGTCGAAGCTGTTCGTCTTCGACAACTACGGCGAGCTGGTGGTGCTGCTGCAGAACTCGATCATCGCCGGCGCGGTGCTGGGTGTCGTCGGCGGTTTGATCGGGGTGTTCGTGATCGCCCGCGACATGCCGTTCGCCGTGCACGGCATCAGCGAGTTGTCGTTCGCGGGGGCGTCCGCCGGGCTGCTGTTCGGCATCGGCGTGGTGCCCGGTGCGCTCGGCGGGTCGCTGCTGGCCGCGCTTCTTATCGGCGTGCTGGGGGCCAGGGCCCGCGACCGCAACTCGATCACCGCGGTGATCATGCCGTTCGGTCTCGGCCTGGGCATTTTGTGCCTGTCGCTGTACTCCGGACGCGCGGCGAACAAGTTCGGCCTGCTCACCGGCCAGATCGTCGCCATCGACGACCCGCAGCTCGGTGCCCTGCTGGCCATCTCGGCGTTGGTGGTGCTCGGCCTGCTGCTGATCTGGCGCCCGCTGCTGTTCGCCAGCGTGGACGCCGACGTGGCAGCCGCCCGCGGCGTGCCCACCTGGGGACTGTCCTTGGTCTTCATGATTCTGCTGGGGCTGGCCGTGGCGGTGTCGGTGCAGATCGTCGGCGCGCTGCTGGTGCTCTCGGTGCTGGTCACCCCGGCCGCCGCGGCCCTGCGCATCTCGTCGTCGCCGGTGCTGGTGCCGGTGCTCAGCGTCGTGTTCGCGGTCACGTCGATGGTCGGCGGCATCATGCTGGCCCTGGGTGGCTCGATCCCGATCAGCCCGTACGTGACCACCATTTCGTTTCTGATCTTCGTGGTGTGTCTGGTGATCTCCAAGATTCGTGGACGAGCCAGAGCCACTGCGTAGCGCCCTGCTGGGCTGCCCAAGGCCCCGCTTATGCTGAAACCAACGACCTGTTCTGGAAAGGAAGCCCCATGGAGAGCGGCACCCGGGCACGGGCCACCCGCCGAACCGTGCAGAAGGACGCCATCAGGCAGGCGCTCGACTCGTCCCCGGGCTTCGTCTCGGCCCAGCAGGTGCATCGGCAGCTGTACGACGCCGGCACGCCCGTCGGCATCGCCACCGTGTACCGCCAACTGAACGCGCTGGCTGAGTCGGGTGATGCCGACACCGTGCTCGGAGCCGAGGGCCAGCTCTACCGCACCTGCGCCAGGGACGGCCGGCACCATCACCACCTTATTTGCGAGAACTGCGGCAAGGCCGAAGAAGTGGAGCTCAATGAGGCCTGGATCCTCACCGCCGCCCACGAGCACGGCTACACCGTCACCCGGCATGTGGTCGAGGTGTTCGGGCTCTGTGCCGACTGTGCGCCCGCCGTCCGGCCCACGACCTGATCGCGTCGGTTGGTGATCGGCCGGCAGGGCCGCGAACCCGGCTCATGACCGGGCGATCACCCAGGCAACCGGTGGCAACTGCTGCTGGCCGCCGGTCGTGGGGTGCCACACTGCAGTATGACCTGGTTTCAGCACACCGACGTGCGCATCGACCGTCCGACCATCGAAGAACTACTCGACCGCACGGTCAGCGAGGCAGTCGAGCGATTGTCGATCGACCGGCTCAACCGGGTGCTGCTGCTACCGCCCGACATCACCCGGGCCCATGCGGGCGTCGGCTGGATGACCGAGTACCTGTACAACCAACTCACGCAGGTCGGCGCCGAGGTGCACGTCATTCCCACGCTGGGCCAGCACGTGCCGCACACGCCCGAGGATAACCGGTGGATGTTCGGCACCATTCCAGAAGAACGCATCCACGCCCACGACTGGAAGAACGGCGTCACGCACGTGGGCACCGTGCCGGCCGAGGTCGTCCGCACCGAAACCGGGGGAGCGGTCGATTGGGAGATTCCGATCGACCTCAACACCATGACGGTCACCGAACCGTGGGACCTGATCATCAACATCGGCCACGTGGTGCCGCATGAGGTGCTGGGCTTCGCCAACCACAACAAGAACTACTTCATCGGCCTCGGCGGCAAGCGCACCCTGGGTGCTGCGCACATGGCGTCGGCGGTGTACGGCATCGAGAACAACCTGGGCAACCTGCTGACGCCGGTGCGGCGCTGCTTCAACTACGCCGAAGACCACTTTCTGGGCGACCTGCCCGACGTGTACGTGCAGGTGGTGATGAGTTACGACGACACGGGTTCGCTGATTCACACCGGCGTGTTCGTGGGCGACGACCTCGACACCTATCTGGACGCCGCCAAGCTCAGCCGCGAGCAGAACATCACCGTGTTCGACGAGCCGGTCGACAAGATCGTCGCAGTGATGCAGGCCGACGAGTTTCGCGCCACCTGGGTGGCCAACAAGGCCGTCTACCGCACCCGCATGGCGATGGCCGACGGCGGCGAGTTGCTGGTGATCGCGCCCGGTGTCGGACGCTTCGGCGAGCAGCCCGAGGTGGACGACCTGATTCGCAAGTACGGCTACCTGACCAGCGCCGAGGTGCTGGCCCTGTACCCCGACAGCGACGACATGCAGGACATTCCGCACGGCACCGCGCACCTGGTGCACGGCTCGCCCGAGGGCCGCTTCACCATCACCTACGCGCCGGCGCACCTGAGCAAAGAAGAGATCGAGTCGGTGGGCTACGGCTACCTCGACCTCGACGAGGCGCTCAAGCGGTACGACCCCGCGGTGATGAAGGACGGCTGGAACACCATGGACGACGGGGAGCGGGTCTTCTTTATCTCCACGCCGTCGGCGGGTCTGTGGAGCACCCGGGAACGGTTGTACGACCGGGTCACGTAGGCGCTCCGTACGCGTCGCCGCTCGGTGTCACCGCTGGTCGAGCTTGTCGAGACCCGTTGCGGCTTGGAGTTTCGACGGGCTCAACCAACGAGCCCGCGCATTGATCAACGCTTCCCCAACCGCTCGGTTAAGCTGGGCTGGTCACGCTCCATTGAGAGCGAAAGAGCAAGTCAAAGGAACTTTCGCATGACCTGCCACCGCGTTTCGCGCGCTGTCACAGCACTCGTGGGTGCCACCTGCCTGGTCGCCGCGGCTACCGGGTGCGCCGCACCGGCCACGCCGGCCTCACCCGCGGCCAGTTCGGCGTCGGCGGCGGCGTCCACCGCTGCGGCCCTGACCCTGACCGACGGCTATGTGAAGGCGGCCGGCAAGAGCGGCGACATGGCGATGTCGGCGATCTTCGGCACCCTGACCAACAGCTCATCCTCACCCATCACCGTGGTCAGCGGCACGTCTGACGCCGCCATGACGGTGGAGCTGCACGAAGTGGTGATGAAGGACGGCAGCATGAAGATGCAGCAGCGAGAGGGCGGCTTCGTGGTGCCGGCCAACGGCACGTTGGAACTCGGCCCGGGCGGACTGCACATCATGCTGATCGGGCTCACCCGCGACATCAAGGCGGGCGACCCGGTGACCGCCGAACTCACCTTGTCGGACGGCCAGAAGGTGACGGTCAGCGCGGTCGGGCGCGACCTGCCGAACGCCAACGAGTCCTACGCGCCCAGCCCCAGCGGTTCACCCTCGCACGGATGAGCTGATGACCACGTCCGGCGACTCGGACACCCCGGCTCCCACGACATCGGTGTCCCGGCGCGGACTGCTGGCCGCCGGGGGAGCGGTCGCGGCCACCTCGGTGGGGGTGGCCGCCGGCTACGCGCTGGCCGGTCAGCCCACTGAACCCGCCGCCGCTCCCGAGGCGGACGACTCGCTGGTGCCGTTCCACGGCCCGCATCAGGCCGGCATCGCCACCCAGCCGCAGACCCATGCCGCCTTCCTGGCGTTCGACCTGCGCGGTGCCACCGACCGGGCCGCGGCCGTGCGGCTGATGAAGCTGCTCACCGACGACGCCCGCCGGCTGACCGCCGCCACCCCGGTGCTCGGCGACCAGGAGCCGGAGCTGGCCCGCACGCCCGCCCGGCTCACCTTCACCTTCGGTTTCGGCCCACGCTTTTTCACCCAGCTCGGCCTGATGCAGCGGCAGCCGTCCGGCCTGACCGAGCTGCCGGCCTTCGGCATCGACCAGCTCAAGCCGCAGTTCTGCGACGGCGACCTGCTGGTGCAGGTGTGCGCCGACGATCCGCTGGTGCTGGCGCACGCCGTGCGGCAGGTCACCAAGACCACCCGCAGCTTCGCCAAGCCGCGCTGGGTGCAGCGCGGCTTCACCCAGCCGCGGGTGGCGCTGCACGGCGCCGAGGTGAGCCGCAACCTGATGGGCCAGTTGGACGGCACCGTGAACCCGGTGCCCGCCACGCCGGACTTCGACGCGGTGGTCTGGGCCGGCCCGCAGACCGGCTGGTTCGCCGGCGGTACGACGCTGGTGCTGCGCCGGATCACGATGCAACTGGACACCTGGGACGAGTTGGACACCCCCGACAAGGAACTGACCATCGGACGGCGGCTCGCCTCCGGGGCGCCGTTGACCGGTACCGCGGCCACCGACCAGGCCGACTTCGCCGCCGTGGACGCCAACGGTCTGCCGGTCATCCCACCGTTCTCGCACATGGCCCGGGCCCGGCCCCACCAGCAGAACGACCGGTTTCTGCGTCGTCCGTACAACTACGACGACTCCAATGTCGAGAGCGGTGCCGATGCCGGGCTGCTGTTCGTCACCTACCAGGCCGACATCGCCGCGCAGTACCTGCCGGTGCAGCAGCGGCTGGCTGAGCAGGACCTGCTGAACGCCTGGACGGTGCCGATCGGCTCGGCGGTCTTCGCGCTGCCCCCGGGCTGCGACGAGAACGGCTACATCGGCGAGGGTCTGCTCGCATGAGGAGTAGGGAAGCGTTGATTGTCGCTGGTCGAGCTTGTCGAGATCGGCTGCGGCTAGGGGTTTCGACAAGCTCAACCAACGACCGCCGCGTTGATCAGCGGTTCCCCAGAAGTGCGACCGGGTCGGGCACGGCTCGTCCAACACCGCACGTAGCTGCCTTCGTGACACCTCACTGCCTGCGTGCAGGCAGCTACGTGTCACAAGGGCAGTCACTTCGCACCCGATTCACCGCACGCGGGCGAGGGCAACGTCCCGCACCCCCGCGCTGGGTGCGCCTGGTCGTCGCTGTCGTGTCGGCCATGCTGCTGAGCGTCGGTGGGCCCGGTGTCGCGTCGGCGCACACCTCGGTGGTCGAGTCGTCCACACCTGCCGACGGCACCCAGGTCGATCGGGTCGAGTTCATCGAGCTGCGCTTCACCTCGGCCGTGAAGCCCGCCATGGCCACCTATGCACTGACCGTGGACGGCGGCACCCCCGTGCCACTCACCGCACCGGTCTACACCGATGACGACACCGCCGTCCGATTCACGCTGGCCGAACCGCTGCCGCACGGCCAGTACCGGCTCGCCTACCAACTGGTCGTGGCCGACGACAACCACCCCGCCACCGGCTGGATCGGGTTTAGGGTCGGGCCGCTGACGGTGCGTCCGAGCACGCCGACCGCAACCGACCCAGCCCTCACCCCGGCCGCTGAATCATCGGGTGACGCACTACCCACGCTCGCCTGGGCGGCGGTGGTCTCCATACTCGTCGTCGCCGGTGTGGCCGGCGGGCTCATCGCACACCAGAGGCGGCGGCGGTGACCGGCCCTGCACGTAAGCGAACGCCCCTTCCGGGCGATGCAGAAGGGGCGTTCTCGGGGCTTCAGCCGGCGAGCTCAGCGCACTGACCCAGTGCCTTGCCGCCCACGGTGTTCACCGCACCGGGCACGAAGCCTCCGGACACGCCCGATAGGCCCTTGCACCACAGGTTGCGGCCGATCGTGTTCTGTACCACGTAGACCAGTCCAGAAGCGCCCGGGTGGTCTTCGACGAGGGTGATGTCGAGCAGCACCACGTTGCGGCCCACCTTGTTGAACAGGGCGCCGAACCAGTTGGTGTCGACGTTGCTCACCCACAGGTTGCCCGTGATCGTGGTGTTCTTGACCGACCAGGGGATCACCGGGTCGCCACCGCCCACGATGGTGACGCTGCGGCCCACCTGAACGCCGTTGATCAAGATGACGCTGGCGCCGAGGGCGGTGATGCCGCCCTTGACCTTGATGGTCGAGAACACCGTGGGGTCTTCGATCGGGTTGCCGTCGGCGTCGACGCAGGGGTGCGCCGAGTTGCCCATCAGCGCAGCAGGCTGGCAGCCCAGGCCGAGGCTCGAATCCTTGGCGGCGAAGACGTCACCACCCACGGTGAGAGTCGACGGCGAAGTCTGGGCGTCGAGTGCCGCGCCCTTGCGAATCGTGATGTCGCCCTTCACGGTGACCACCGCGTTCTTGGCGATCGAGCAGTTGCCCTTGACCGTGATGCTCGCATAGGTGCCCGAGGCGATTTCGCCGCCGGTGCAGGTGAGCGGCCTGGCCCACCCACCCTTGCTTCCATGGGCTTCGGCGATCGTTCCACCGGCGAGTGTCAGACCGACGGCGGCGGCCAGGGCCAGCGCCGTGCGTCCGATTGAGACTGCGCGCATGAGTCGTCCCTTCCCGTTGAGTTGCCCGCCCCGCGCGGGCGACGTTGGTCGACGAGGCTTCGCTCAGGCGCGGTCGAGCGCCTGAGAGAGATTTCATCGAGCAGCGCCACGTCGTTCCTACGCCGCATCGACGGGGGCAGCAATGGGTTGAATTACCGCCTACCCGACCGTCGGTCGCGTGCTGATGATCGCCGGCGCGGCGTGCCGGGCACGCTTCGTCCACTCAACTGCCTTCGTGACACCTAACTGCCCGCACGCAGGCAGCTACGTGTCACAAAGGCAGTGACGTCGGACGGCGGCTGGCCGAGTTGGCCATTGGGTGCCCCGGTCGGCGAGCGGCGGTTCTCTCGTGTGAGCGAAGGGAGCGCCGATGAGCACCGAATCCAAAGCCGAGGCTGACCGGACGCGACCGCGCACCGACTGGAAGGTGCTGACCGCCGCGGGCGTCGCGGTTGCCCTACTGGGTGGCGCGGCCGGAGCGTTCACCGCCCTTCGTTTCGCGCCGAGCACCGTCGGGTCGTGCGACGCGGTGCGGGTGGCCGAGACAGTGTTGCCCGCGGTGGTCACGGTGTTCGCCACCGCCGCGAACGGCCAGGGCGGCACCGGCAGCGGTGCGATCACCACCGCCGACGGGGTGATCGTCACCAACGACCACGTCGTTCACGTCGCCGTCGCCGGGGGCAGCATCGAGGTGCTGATGAACAGCGGCGAGCGGCTGCCGGCCACGTTGGTGGGCACCAGTAGCTCAGGTTGCCCAGGGCCGATCGGCGGCCCGACAGCAGCAGTACGTCCGCGTTGCGCAGCAGCCCGGTGGTGTAGTGGTCGACGGTGTCGGCGCCCTGGTAATCGGGATGTTGAAACTCGAACAACGAGGCGATGTCGTGGTCGTCGTCTGCGTACCTGCCGTCGACCGTGACGAAGTTGCACACGATCAGGCGCCTGCGGTCCGAATCGCTCATCGCGACAGTCTGCCGTACCTGCGCGGTCAACCGGTGGGCCGACGAACCCGCCGACTGTAGGCGTCCTACGCTAACCAGCATCGAGCTGAAAGGACCCACGACCATGACCCGGTTGTTCACCCGCGCCGCCACCGCCGCGCTCGCGGCCCTCACGTTGGCGCTCGCGGCCTGCTCGTCACCGACCTCGACCACGAGCGCGTCACCGTCGGCGGGCACGCCCTCGGCGAGCGCGTCCGTCGACGTCAAGACGCTGACCGTGACGCCGGGCAAGCTGACCATCGCCACCGGCCAGCCCGCCTACTCGCCGTGGGTCGAGAACGACAAGCCCGAGAGCGGCGAGGGGTTCGAGGCCGCCGTCGCCTATGCGGTGGCGGGCAAGCTCGGCTTCACCAACGCCGACGTGGTGTGGAAGCGCACCACGTTCGACCAGGCCATCGCGCCCGGCGCCAAAGACTGGGACTTCAACCTGCAGCAGTTCTCGATCACCGACGAGCGCAAGAAGGCGGTCGACTTCTCGACGCCGTACTACACCACCACCCAGACCGTGGTCACCTACAAGGGCTCGAAGATCGCCGCTGTGAACAGCGTCGCCGGGTTGAAGGACGCCCTGCTCGGCGTGCAGATCGGCACCACCAGCCAGGCCGACGTCACCAACCTGATCGCCCCGACCACGCAACCCAAGGTGTTCAACACCAACGAAGACGCCGTGCAGGCGCTGAAGAACAAGCAGGTGGACGGCCTGGTGGTCGACCTGCCCACCGCGCTCTACATGGCGGCGGCCCAGCTCGACGACGGCGTGATCATCGGCCAGTTGGCCGACAACTCCGGCGGCGACGAGTTCGGGCTGGTGCTGCAGAGGGGCTCGAAGCTGACCGCACCGGTGTCGGCCGCCGTGGACGCCCTGCGCACCGACGGCACACTGGCCGCGCTGGAGAAGAAGTGGCTGTCTGAGTCGATCGACGTGCCGGTGCTGCAGTAGCCGTACTGCGGCCGTGACCACGATGCAGTCCATTCCGCCGACGAGCGAGCGCGAGCTCGCACGCCGCCGGTATCGGCGTGGGCTCGCGCAGCGTTCCATCGGCATCAGCCTGGCCAGCACCGTGGTGTTCGCCGCGGTGATGTGGTGGGTGCTGGTGCGCTCACCAGGGTGGCAGGTCACCAGGGACACGTTCTTCGACCCCGGCTATTTCGCCCAGGCGCTGCCGCTGGTGGCGTGGGGTTTGTTGACCAACATCAAGGTGCTGGCGGTGGCCGTGGTGGGGGTCGCACTGGTGGCGGTGCTGCTGGCGGCCCTGCGCAGCCTTCGTGGTCCGGTGTTCTTTCCGCTGCGGTTCGTGGCCGCCGCCTACACCGACATCTTTCGCGGCACGCCGTTTCTGATCGTGCTGTACCTGATCGGGTTCGGCGTGCCTGCGCTAGGGCTCACCGAGGGCGTCATTCCGATCGAACTGCTGGGCACCGTGGCGCTGGTGCTGACGTATTCGAGCTACGTGGCCGAGGTGTTGCGGGCGGGTATCGAGGCCGTGCACCCGTCGCAGCGGCTGGCGGCCAGGTCACTGGGGCTCAGTCACTACGGCAGCCTGCGGCTGGTGGTGCTGCCGCAGGCCGTGCGCAAGGTGACGCCGGCGCTGATGAACGACTTCGTGTCGATGCAGAAAGACGTGGGGCTGATCTCGGTGCTCGGTGCCGTGGACGCCGTGCGCGCCGCCCAGATTCAGGTGGCGCAGACCTACAACTACACCGCTTATGTGGTGGCCGGGCTGCTGTTCGTGGTGTTCAGTTGGCCCTTCATCAGGCTCACCGACTACCTCACCGCCCGGCAGCAGGCGCGCGAGCAGATCGGCGGGCTGGTGTGACCGCCCCCGTGCTCGACCTGCGCGGCATCGTGAAGGTCTACGGCAAGGACGCGGTGCTGCGCGGGGTCGATCTCAGCGTGGCGCAGCACGAGGTGGTGGTGCTGATCGGGGCGTCCGGCTCGGGCAAGTCGACGCTGCTCAAGACCGTCAACCTGCTGGAGCGGATCGACGACGGCCAGATTCTGCTCAGCGGCACCGACATCAGCGACCCGCGCGTCGACGTCGATCGGGTGCGGGCGCGCATCGGCGTGGTGTTTCAGCACTACAACCTGTTCCCGCACCTGTCGGTGCTGAACAACGTGGCGCTGGCGCTGCGGCAGGTGCATAACGTGCCCAAAGCGCAGGCCGACCAGCGAGGGCTCGACCTGCTCGCACGCATCGGGCTGGCCGATCGGGCACGCGACTACCCCGACCGGCTGTCGGGCGGCCAGCAGCAGCGGGTGGCGATCGCCCGGGCGATCGCCACCGACCCCGAGTTGCTGCTGCTCGACGAGATCACCAGCGCGCTCGACCCGCAACTGGTCGGCGAGGTGCTCGACCTGGTGGGCGAACTCAAGGCCGCGGGGTCGACGATCGTGATGGCCACCCACGAAATCGGGTTCGCCCGACGGGTGGCCGACCGGGTGGTGTTTCTGGCCGACGGGGTGGTGGTCGAGCAGGGCCCGCCCGGCCAGGTGCTGGACGACCCCCAGCAGCCCGCCACCAGGGAGTTTCTGGCCCGGGTGTTGCGCTGACCCCAGCGCGGCGAAGCCCCCAAGTCAATGATGATACCATTGGGAAAACGCTTCGAAGGGTCTTCGCCGATGTCACACACCGCCACCGTTGCTGTACGGCTCGTCGACCCGCGCGGCCTGCGTTTCGTGGCCTCAGTCACCGCCGCCCTGTTGATCGCCGCGCTGCTGCTCGGGCCGGTCGCCGGCCTGCCGGTGCTGATCGTGCAGGCCCTGGCCTTCGGGGCCGGCGCACTGGCGGGCCTGAGTTACCAGCCGTGGTCGTGGCTGTTCCGCACCGCCGTCCGCCCACGCTTGGGCGCCCCGGCCGAGCTCGAGCCCGCCGGCCCGCCCCGGTTCGCGCAGGCGGTCGGCCTGGCGTTCGCCGTGGTCGGCGTGATCGGTGCGCTCGCGGGCTGGACGACGCTGTTCTACGCGGCGATCGGGCTCGCCCTGGTGGCCGCCCTGCTCAACGCACTCTTCAACTTCTGCCTCGGTTGCGAGCTGTACCTGCTCGGCAAGCGGGTGCTCGCCCGATGACCGGCCTCTGGATTGTGCTCGCGGCTGTGGCGGTGGCGCTCTCCTTCGGCGGGTATCGGGCGCTGACCGACGGACGTGCTCGGGCCGTCCGAGTCGACGACGGTTCGCCCCGCTTGGACGCCGATCAACTCGGCGAGCCGCTTGGCCGTGCCGCCACGTTCGTGCAGTTCTCGGCGACCGTCTGCGCGCCCTGCCGCGCCACCCACAAGCTGCTCGCCGAGGTGACCGGTGAGCAGCCGTCCGTGGGGCACGTCGACATCGACGCCGAGCACCGCCTCGACCTGGTGGAGCGTTTCGGCATCACCCGTACGCCCACCGTGCTGGTGCTGGACGCCGGGGGAGCGGTGCGGCACCGCATCGTGGGGGCCGCGCGTCGCGACGAGGTGGTGGACGCCCTCGCCGCCGTGGCGCCCGCAGCCTGACCCCTCGTGCTGGTCTCGACCACCACCGGTACGACAAGGTAGGGCAATGCCACAGCAGCCGGCCGACAGCCACGACATGATCAGGGTGCAGGGTGCCCGCGAGAACAACCTGCAGAACATCGACGTCGAGCTGCCCAAACGCCGCCTCACTGTGTTCACCGGGGTGTCGGGTTCGGGCAAGAGCTCGCTGGTGTTCGGCACGGTGGCCGCCGAGAGCCAGCGGCTGATCAACGAAACGTACTCGGCGTTTCTGCAGGGCTTCATGCCCAGCCTGGCCCGCCCCGACGTCGACCTGCTGGACGGGCTGACCACAGCGATCATCGTCGACCAGGAACGCATCGGCGCCAATCCGCGCTCGACGGTGGGCACGGTCACCGACGCCAACGCCTTGCTGCGCATTCTGTTCAGCCGACTGGGCGACCCGCAGATCGGCCCCCCGACCGCCTACTCGTTCAACGTGCCGTCCGTCACCGCCAGCGGTGCGGTCACGGTGCAGCGGGGCGACAAGACCATGGCCCAGAAGGCCACCTTCAGCCAACTGGGTGGCATGTGCCCGCGGTGCGAAGGGCGGGGCAGCGTCACCGACTTCGACCGCACCGCCCTGTACGACGAGAATCTGTCACTCAACGAGGGCGCGCTGCTGATACCCGGGTACTCGATGGAGGGGTGGTACGGCCGCATCTACCGTGCCAGCGGCTTCTTCGACCCGGACCAGCCGATCAAGAACTTCACCAAGCGGCAGTTGCACGACCTGCTGTACAAAGAGCCGACCCGCATCAAGGTCGAGGGCATCAACGTCACCTTCGAGGGTCTGATCCCGAAGATCCAGAAGTCGATGCTGGCCAAAGATGTCGAGTCGATGCAGCCGCACATCAGGGCGTTCGTCGAGCGGGCGGTCACCTTCACCGACTGCCCCGACTGTGCGGGCACCCGGCTGGCGCCCGAGGCGCGCTCGTCCAAGGTCAAAGGGATCAACATTGCCGACGCGTGCGCCATGCAGATCACCGACCTGGCCGAGTGGGTCACGAGCCTCGACGAGCCGTCCGTCGCCCCGCTGGTGGGCGCACTGGCCGACCTGCTGCAGGCGTTCGTCGAGATCGGCCTGGGTTACCTCTCGCTGGCGCGGCCCTCGGGCAGCCTGTCGGGGGGCGAGGCGCAGCGCACCAAGATGATCAGGCACCTCGGCTCGTCACTCACCGACGTCACGTATGTGTTCGACGAACCCACCGCCGGCCTGCACCCGCACGACGTGCAGCGCATGAACGACCTGCTGCTGCGGCTGCGCGACAAGGGCAACACGGTGCTGGTGGTCGAGCACGAACCCGAGACCATCGCCATCGCCGACCATGTGGTCGACCTGGGGCCGGGTGCCGGTTCGCAGGGCGGCCGGGTGTGCTTCGAGGGCACCACGGACGGGCTGCGCGCCAGCGATACCGTCACCGGGCGCCACCTGGACGACAAGGTGAGCGTCAAGCAGTCGGTGCGTCGGGCCTCAGGGGTGCTCGAGATTCGCGGCGCCAGCACCAACAACCTGCGTGACGTCGACGTCGACCTGCCGCTCGGAGTGCTGGTGGTGGTCACCGGGGTTGCCGGGTCGGGCAAGAGTTCGCTCGTGCACGGCTCGATTCCGCTGGGCGCGGGTGTGGTCTCGATCGACCAGAGCCCGATCAAGGGGTCGCGGCGCAGCAACCCGGCCACCTACACCGGCCTGCTCGAACCGATTCGCAAGGCGTTCGCCAAGGCCAACGGGGTGAAGCCGGCCCTGTTCAGTGCGAACTCCGAGGGGGCCTGCCCGGCGTGCAACGGTGCGGGCGTGATCTACACCGACCTGTCGGTGCTGGCCACGGTGTCAACGGTGTGCGAGGCGTGCGAGGGCCGAAGGTTTCAGCCGGCCGTGCTCGAGTACACCCTGGCCGGGCTCAGCATCGCCGACGTGCTCGACCTCCCGGTCAGCGAGGCGGAGCGGTTCTTCGCCGAGGGTGAGGCGAAGTTGCCCGCGGCGCATGCGATTCTGCAACGGTTGAGCGACGTCGGGTTGGGTTACCTCAGCCTGGGCCAGCCGCTCACCACGTTGTCGGGCGGCGAGCGGCAGCGACTCAAGCTGGCCACGCACATGTCGAACAAGGGCGGCACCTACGTGTTGGACGAGCCCACCACCGGGTTGCACCTGGCCGACGTCGAGAACCTGCTTGGCCTGCTCGATCGGCTGGTCGAGGCCGGTAAGTCGGTGATCGTGGTCGAACACAATCTGGCCGTCATGGCGCACGCCGACTGGATCGTCGATCTGGGCCCCGGCGCGGGTCACGACGGCGGACGAGTGGTGTTCGAGGGCACGCCGGCCGAGCTGGTGGCAGACGCCGCGACGCTCACCGGGCAGCACCTGGCGGCCTACGTGGGGGCGTGAGGGTGGCCCGGTCACCGACTCACGACGTCGAGCGCTGGTTCTCACGGCGTGGCCTGTCGGCGCTGCTCGAAGGCACCTCGATGCGCCGCCGACGGGCCGCCCGGCTGGCCCGCTGGATGACGGTCGCCTTTCTGCTGGTGATGCTCTTCGAGGTGCCGAGCCTGGCGGCCAACGTGTGGGTGACGGTCGCCATCTCGGTGGGCGTGGTGCTCGTCACCTGGGTGCTGGGCAACCTGGTGCGCCACCGCCGTCCGCTGACACCGCCGGAGCGCATCACCTGGGTCGAGACCACCGCCTTCTTGGCGGTGCCCAGCCTGGCGGTGCTGCTGGTCGCGCACGACCCGCTGATCCTCGACGGGGAAGAGATTCCGGGCCCGTGGGTGGCACTGGCCGCGGCCATCGTGATGTTCGCCGGGCAACTGATCTTGTTCGCGGTGGTGAACCTGCTCGCCTACAGCGGCGTGATGGCGCTCGTGCCGTGGCTGTGGCGTCGCATGGTGTCGTCGTTCATGGCCGGTGGTGCGGCCCTGGGCCGCACCTTGCCACTGCTGCTGGGCGTGGTGGGGTTCTTGTTCTTCACCGGCGAACTCTGGCAGGCGTTCGGTGGCCTGTCGCCGTGGGCGTACCTGTTGGCGATCGGCTTGTTCATCTTTATGGGCTGGTTGTTTCTGCACACTCGTGGGCTCGACCTCGATGCGCTGGCCCGGTTCGACGACGACGCCGAGTTGAGTCGGCTGGTGCAGGGCACGCCGCTGCAGGGCGGCGCCGTCGACTTGCCGGCGGTGTGCCCGTTGACGCGTGATCAGGAGCGCAACCTGCGTTTGGTCATGGTGATCAGCAAGCTGACCATCGCCACCGTGGTGGGGCTGGCGGTGTTCGTGTTCTTCGTGGTGTTCGGGGTGTTTACGGTGAACGCGCAGGTGGTGCAGGCCTGGACGCAGGCGCAGCCACACGTTCTGCTGCAGTGGGGCACCGAGCGGTACGCCTACGCCCTGACCCTGCAGCATCTGCGAGTGTCGGGTTTTCTCGCCGTGTTCTCGGGCTTCTACTTCGCCGTGGTTTCGGCGACCGACCCCACACTGCGCGAAGGTTTGCGCGACAAAGCCGAAGACGACGTGCGGCAGGCCTGCGCGGCCCGGCTGGTGGCGCTACGGCTGTACCCGGAGCCGTCCGCCGTTGAGCAAACCTGACAACGCCGGGATCAGCGCGGGTCGTTGGTTGAGGTTGTTGGAAGCCCTTGGCCGCGAAGGGTCTCGACAAGCTCGACCAGCCAAGTCAGCGCTTTCTCAGCGGTCACGCACCAGTTCGACGGTGGTCTTGCCCACGGTGAGCGTGAGGTTGTCGCCTGCGCAGGTGGCCGAACCCTTGCCGCTCAGGCCGAGCACCTTCGCTATCTGCTCGATCAACAGACTTCGCGATTCGCCCTGGTGCCTCAGCTTCGCCGTGCCCTCGACCCTGCCCCGGGTGAACGTGAGGTTCTCGCCGGTGCCGGTGTAGGTGCCCTCGATGCTGCCGTCGACCAACAACTCGCACGTGTCGTCATCGAGCGTGAGCGCGATCGGCTCGTCGTCGTCGAAGTCGATATCGTAGCGACCGTTCTCGAACTCGGCCGACACGTCGCCGCCCTTGCCCTTACCGAGCGCGCCGTTGGTGCCGGTCGCTGCGAACGAGGTCATCGTGTATTCGCCCGACGGGCAGGCCGCGGCCGCTTCGGTCGTGGTCGTTGCCGTGGGGGAGGCCGACGACGGCGCGGCGGGGGCCGTGATCGCCGGGCCGGCGCTCGTCGCCGGTGCAGTGGCGGACGGCGTCGCGGTGCAGGCGGCGAGCAGCGATAGTCCGGCCGCTAGCAGAACGGCGCGCTGGGTAATGGGCATACGGGTAGCCTAGTCAGCCATCTCATGCGGACGACGTCGGCCTGGGCGGCGCCATTCTTTCGACCCATAGAGTCGCTCGATGCGCGGGCAAAGCCGGCATCTCATCGCCCCTGCGATCCACTGCTCGCGCTCCGAAGTCGATCAGGTGCGCATGGGTGCGGTGAAGCGGTTGTGGATTCGTGGTGTTTGTTTGGGGTCGACGTGTCGGGGTGGGATGACGTGGGCCGGGCCGTTCGCTGGTAGTCGTACTTGCCAGCGGTCTGCTGTGGGGTTGTGGCTGGGTTCGATGATGCCGTGGTGGTGGGGGCAGACCAGGACGAGGTTGTGCAGGGCGGTCACGCCGCCGGCCCACCAGGGCATGATGTGGTGGGCGTGGCAGGCGTTCGGTGCCGTGTCGCAGCCGGGGAACACGCACCCGCCGTCTCGGATTTCGAGGGCTGCGCGGATGGCGGGGGTGACGAGCCGTTGCGCACGGCCCACATCCAGCACCGCAGAGCGTGACCCGAGCACGGTGGGCATGATGTCGGCGTCGCACAGCAACTGCCGAAGCGTCGAGGCGGCGATCGGCTCGGCCGTGCCGAGCAGGTGACCGTGCAGCAGGCCGGCGTCGGTGGCGGTTTTCACCAGCACGTCATACGACATAGCGACCACGACGCGTGGCCGGTCGCCACCGTGACTGGGCGCCAACGACTGGGCCAGGTGCCGGTCGATCATGGCGGTGAGTGCGTCGGCCCGGCGTTGTGCCGGTGTGGTGGTTTCGGCCAGGGGGTCGAGCCGGTCGATGCCACGCGCGGCGTGGGCGGTGTAGCTGTCGATCAGCCGAATGAACGGTTCCGCATCAACCACCGGCAGGCTGCCTCTGATGCGGACCGATCCGTGACCGTCACTGTCGAAACTCAAGTGCCGGTTGTGCTTCGCGGCGCGCAGGTCGCGTTCCAACCGGGCCGCTTCCCGCGCCTGGACCGTGTCGGGGTCGAGCACCTCCACCAGGTAGCGCGACAGGCTGCGCAGGTCGTGGGCGTTGTGGGTGTCGGCGAACCCCACCATCAGCTCTTCGGCCTGCCGCAACTGGCCGGTGTCGAAATCGGTGGGCAGCCCGTCCAGCACCTGCGTGATCGCCTGGGCCTGTTCGGGCAGCACGCACCCTTCGGCTGCGGCGGCTGCGACGGTCGGGAACCGGGTCAGTCGTTGCCCCTCGATCACCAACCGGCCCGCCGCACGACGCGTCATGCAGGTAGCGTCGGCCAGCCAGGTGACGGTGGAGGTGCCATGCTCGGCCACCGCCACCCCGGACTGTTCCACCTCGGCCGCCAACGCCGACCGCCACGCCGACAACCGCGCATCCAACCGCACCGCATCAACCAACAGTTGCAGCCGCTGCTGACCGTTCTGGAGCCGGACCCGGTCATCGGTCAGAGCCGACACGGCAGCATCGATCACAGCCACCAGGGCCGCATCGTCCAGCTGCTCGAAGGTCAACTCCATAGACGCAACCCTACGCAGACCTGCTGACAGTTTCGAACACGTGTACAGTTATCCACAAGCTGATTTGGTGCTCTTTATACTGTGGATAACCCGGCCTGCTAGTTCGGAGATCCCAGTATTCGCCGGGATGACGCAAGCCTCCCCAGCCGCAGACATCCCGACATCCGCCGAGATGACGCAAGGGTCCCCAGCCGCAGACCCAGTATTCGCCGCGCTGACGGAAGGGTCGCCAGCCGCAGACCCAGTATTCGCCGGGCTGAGGAAAGGATCGTCAGTCCCTGAGATCCCGGCGTTCGCCGGGATGACGAAATCACCCTCCTCACCGGGTATCGGCAGGCTCGACGGTAGAGGGCTTCGACAAGCTCAACCAACGTCCGCTTCCAAATCGCGACCGACCGCCGGAGTTTCAGGACGCCGCGGCGATCCTCTCGCGCAGCGCGGTCAGTTGTGCGGTCAGCTCGGCCGGCAGGGCATCGCCGAACTGGGCGAAGTACTGCTCGGTGAGGTCGGCCTCGGCGGCCCAGGCGGCGGGGTCGAGCGCGAACAGCTCGTCCAGTTGCTCGTCGGTGATGGTGAGGCCGTCGAGGTTCAGGTCTTCGCGCTTGGGTTGGCGTCCGTTGATCACGTCGACGGCGTCGACCTCGCCGTTGACGCGGCGCAGCGCCCACTCGATGGCGCGGCTGTTGTCACCGAAGCCGGGCCACAGGAACTTGCCCTCATCGTCCTTGCGGAACCAGTTCACCTGAAACACGCGAGGCGCCTTGTCGCCGAGGGTTTCGCCGACACGAAGCCAGTGTGCCCAGTAGTCGGCCATGTTGTAGCCGCAGAACGGCAGCATCGCGAACGGGTCGCGCCGCAGGGCACCGACCGCTCCTTCGGCGGCCGCGGTCTGCTCACTACTGACCGTGGCGCCCACGAAGACGCCCTGTGGCCAGTCGTAGGTTTCGGTGATCAGCGGCACGTTGGTGGCGCGCCGACCGCCGAACAGAATCACGTCGATCGGCACACCGGCCGGATCTTGCCACTCGTCGGCGATCGATTCGGCGTGCGAGGCGTGCACCGTGAACCGGCTGTTGGGGTGCGCGGCGGGTGTGGTCGCCTCGGGCGTCCAGTCGTTGCCCTGCCAGTCGATCAGATGCGCGGGCTTCTCATCGGTCATGCCCTCCCACCAGATGTCGCCGTCGTCGGTGAGCGCCACGTTGGTGAAGATCGTGTCGTGCGCCAGCGAGTGCAGCGCCGTCGGGTTGGTCTTCTCCGAGGTGAACGGGGCGACGCCGAAGAACCCCGCCTCGGGGTTGATGGCGTACAGCCGTCCGTCGGGGCCGGGACGCATCCAGGCGATGTCGTCGCCGATGGTTTCGACCTTCCACCCGGGAATGGTCGGCCGCAGCATGGCCAGGTTCGTTTTGCCGCAGGCCGATGGGAACGCGGCGGTCAGGTGATAAACCCGGCCGTCGGGGCCGGTGATCTTCAGAATCAGCATGTGCTCGGCCAGCCAGCCCTCGTCGTGGGCCAGCACCGACGCGATGCGCAGTGCGTAACACTTCTTGCCCAGCAGCGCGTTGCCGCCGTAGCCCGAGCCGTAGCTCCAGATCTCGCGGGTTTCGGGAAAGTGGGTGATGTACTTGTCGTCGCTGCACGGCCAGGGCACGTCGTCGCGGGTGTTGCCGTCGGCGTCGACCAGCGGGTAGCCCACCGAATGCACCGCGGGCACCCAGTACTCGCCGGCACCGATGCGGGCCAGCGGCTCGGCCCCCATGCGGGTCATGATGCGCATGTTCACCACAACGTACGGCGAGTCGGTGATCTCGATACCCAGCTTCGAGATGTTGCCGCCGAGCGGGCCCATCGAAAACGGAATCACATACATGGTGCGGCCGCGCATGCTGCCGTCGAACACCCCGGCCAGGGTCTGCTTCATTTGTGCCGGATCGGCCCAGTTGTTGGTCGGCCCGGCGTCTTCTTCGCGCTCGGAGCAGATGAACGTGCGTGACTCGACGCGGGCGACGTCCGAGGGCGCCGAGCGGGCCAGAAAGCTGTTGGGACGCTTCTCGGGGTTGAGCGCGATGAACGTGCCCGACTCGATCATCTCGGCGCACAGCCGGTCACGCTCAGCCTCGGAGCCGTCGCACCAATACACGGAGTCGGGCTGAGTCAGTTCGGCGACTCCGACCACCCAGTCGACCAGGGCCTTGGTGGTATCGGTGGGGGCGGCGGCGACGATGTCTGCGGCCTGAATCGGCATGGCGGATACTCCTTTTCGACCCGCGTCGGTGCAGGGTCGTGCGCTGTGCTGGTTCCATCCTGCCTCACCCGCAGGGCCCCTGGTGGCAAAGCGAGTTTGGACGCCGCGCGCTCGATGAACTACAGTCAGACGCCGGTGCTTCGCTCACGTGAAGCCCGTCCCGAGCGCCCGTAGCTTAACGGATAGAGCATCTGACTACGGATCAGAAGGTTGGGGGTTCGAATCCCTCCGGGCGCGCCACAGATGATCGCTCAGTGTCGCGATCAACGCACCATGAGATCCTGACTGAACAAGCTCTCTCTGTCCATACCCCCGGCCCGTGGTACACATGGCTATGCCAAGGGTCGCCCCCGCCCTGCTGGCCGTCTGCCTGATCGCCACGGTCGTAGTCCTCTTTGTCGTCATCAGAGTGAACGCTCTTAGGCGACGGGATGCCCGACTGTTCGAGTCTTGGGGCTGGGCCCTTGAAGCCCAGACGAGGGCGGACGTTCGGATCGCCCACGTGGTCAACAGCTACCAGCGTGCCCGGCGCGGAACCAAGGCCGTACTGGAATGGCCGAACGGGGCTCGGCAGGACGCTTGGGTTGAGGGAGCCTGGTTCGGGACGGGCTGCTACCTCGTCGTGCGGCACAGTTTCAGTGCGTACGGCCCGCACAATCGAAATCCGAACGTTTGTTACACCGGGCATCCCATGATGGTGCTTCCGCACGACGCCCCGCAGGCATGGCAGTGACACAAGAACAGGCTGGAGCGGCAATCCAACTAGCCAGGCAGTTCGTTGAAACTCGGCTGTCTTGGTTTGATCAGAGCGAACGCCGTCCGAGCCGCTGGTCGGCCCTTTTGTCGAACGAAACCACCGCCGTCTCGACAACTAAATGCCCGCTCACTAGGGTCGGTTGACGTGGCTGCTCCCGTTCAGGTTCCCGAGTGGATGCGGCCCGTTGGACTTCCAGAGCACCGCATGCCGTCAGGGCAGGCCCTGCAGCGGCTTCACGCCGGCAACGAGCGCCACGTCAAACGGTTGAGCGGAGACGCGCAAGCGCCCGGGGATCCGACCAGGGCTGCCTTTCCGTTCGCGTTGGTGGTCGGCTGCTTCGAGCCGGACGCCGCCGGCGAGCACCTGTTCGCCGAGAAGCCGGGCGCCGTCCAATGCGTGCGCACCGCCGGCCCCAGCCTGGGTGCCGACACGATGGCGGCGATCGAGTACGCCGTGCTGGTGCAGAACGTCGGCGTGGTGCTGGTGTTGGGCCACAGCGGGTGCGGCGTGCTGACGGCCGCGGCCGACGCCCGGGCTGCGGGCCCAGTACCCCTGCCGGGCGACCTGGCCGCCTGGGTGCCCCTGGCCGCGGCCGGCACCCGGCTGGGCAAACCGGCCAGCGGCCACGTGCGAGCGCTGCGGGCCGCCCTGCGTAATGCCGACTCGCTGCTCACCCTCACCCGCTCGGGCCAGGTGAAGATCGCCGGTGGCGTGCTCGACCCCGCGACCGGAGCAATCGAGTTTCTGCCCGACGAGCCCGATGAGGTTGAGGACGACACCCCGGGCTTCGCCAGCACCCCGGTGCGCTACGGCAGTTGACGTGCCGCTCGTCAGCCGGCACCGCCACCGGGCCGGCCGTGAGCGCCTGCTGGGCAGGCTGTGACGCCGCCGAGGTGCCGGCTGGCTCGACGCTGCCGAGTGTGTGATGAATGCGCCATCGGGGGTGGTCAGACGAATGTTAGCCGTACTGCATTTGGCGCCGGCGGGCCGGACTGTGCACTCGGGGACCTTCGGCCCGCCACCTCTGGCAAGGCACTGGCTAGGCCAAACGCCGCACGTCGTCGATGGTGTCGGCCTGGTCGGCGCTCTTGTCGTCGCGGTAGCGCAACACCCGGGCGAACCGCAGCGCCAGGCCGCCGGGGTAGCGGCTGGAGCGTTGCAGCGAGTCGAACGCGATCTCGACCACCTGCTCGGGGCGCACGTAGACCGTCCAGTCGTCGTGGTGGGTCTGCAGTTCTGTGAACCGCTCTGTTTGCCAGGCCAGCATCTGGTCGGTCATGCCCTTGAACGTCTTGCCGAGCATCACGAACCCGCCAGTGGCAGGGTCACGGGCGCCCAGGTGAATGTTCGACAGCGTGCCGCGGCGCCGTCCAGAACCCCACTCGACGGCCAGCACCACCAGGTCGAGGGTGTGTACAGGCTTCACCTTCACCCACGACGAACCGCGCCGGCCGGCCTCGTAGGGGGCGTCGAGCGCCTTGATGACCACGCCCTCGTGACCGGCCGCCAGGGTTCGCTCGGCGAATGCCTGGGCCTCGTCGACATCGGCGGTGACCAACCGGGCGACCCTTGAGGCCTGGGGAACGAGCTGGGCGAGCCGACTGCTGCGTTCACGGGCCGGCAGGTCGAGCAGTTCGTCGTCGTCGAGGGCCAACAGGTCGAAGAAGAAGGGGGTGAGCGAGGTGTCGGCGGACGCGGTGTCTTGAAACATCATCGGACGGCCGTCGGCACCCAGCGACAGCGCCTCACCGTCGAGAATCGCCCGCCGCACCGGTAGCGCAGCGACCGCGGCGACCACCTCGGGCAGCCGGTCGGTGATGTCGTCGAGGCTGCGGGTGAACAGCCGCACCACCTCGCCGTCGCGGTGGGCCTGAATGCGAATGCCGTCGAGCTTGGCCTCGACCGCCACCTCGCCGGGCAGCGCGGCCATCGCCTCGGCGACCGTCTTGGCGCTGGCGGCCAGCATGGGCCGCACCGGACGGCCCACCACCAGACCGATGCCCGCGATGGCGTCCGCGCCCTGGGTGAGTGCGGCGTGGGCCACGGGAGGGGTGGCGCCGGCCAGCATCACGGCGCGACGGATGTCGGCGGGAGGCATACCCGAGGCCTTGGCGACGGCGTCGATCATCAGCCCGTCCAAGGCGCCCTGCCGGGTTTCGCCGGTGATCAGGCCGGCCAGCCACTGCTGTTCGTCGGCCGTCGCTTGGGCCATCAGGTCGTCGAGTTGGGCCTTGCGGGCGAGTTGTGAACCGCTGCCCGACAGGCCGGCCAGAGCCTCGAAGACGGCGTCGACCTCGGTGACCGTGAGGCTCGGTTCGGACGCCGGCGGAACCGTCGCCCGGGCTGACCGCCAGCCGACGCCGGTGCGTCGCTGCCGCAACGAGCCCGACAGGTACGAGGTGACGATCTCGATCTCGTCAGGTGCTGCCGCAGCCAGCGCATCGGCGAGCGCGGCCACCTTGGCCAGCCGTGAACGGGTGGCGGCCACCCTGTGTGAGGTGACGACGAGCTCGGCGAGCAGCATGGCGTCCATTCTGCCGACCGGCACCGACAGATCGACGTAGCTGCCTTTGTGACACTTCGCTGCCCGCCTGCAGGCAGCTTCGTGTCACACAGGCAGCTACGTGGTGCTGCGTGAAGTGTCCGCAGCCGCGGGTAGGTTGACCGGGTGCAGCCCATCGTGCGTGAGTGGCGACCCGACTGGCCGTGCCCGGTCGGCCAGATCTGGGCGACCTGGCGCAAGGGGGCGGGCGACCCGACCTACCGCGTCGATCGTGGACGGCACTGGCGCGGCATTCGCACTCCGCTCGGCCCCGCCACACTGGCCGTGCAGCCGCTCAACATCGAGGGCGTGATCGTCGCCGAGGCCTGGGGCGAGGGTGCCGAGTGGGTGCTCGACCAGCTACCGACCATGCTCGGCGCCGACGACGACCCGTCGGGTTTCGTGCCCCGGCACCCGCAGCTGAGCCAGGCGCTGCGTGAGCACCCGCACTGGCGCTTGGGCCGCGGCAACCTGGTGTGGCAAGCGCTGTTGCCGGCGGTGATCGAACAGAAGGTCACCGGGCAAGAGGCGTTCGGCGGGTTTCGTCGGCTGGTGCACTTTCACGGCGAACGGGCACCCGGGCCGGGGCAGACCCTGCACCTGTGGGTGCCGCCCGGGCCCGAGATCGTCCGCATGATTCCCTCGTGGCAGTGGCTGAAGCTGCACATCGACCCGGCCCGGTCACGCACGCTGGTGCGCTGCGCGCAGGTGGCCGACGCGCTCGAACGCACCCTGCAGGTGCCCCTCGATGAGGCCGACACCCGACTGCGCTCGATCGCCGGCGTCGGGGTGTGGACCTCGGCCGAGGTGCGCTTCCGGGCGCACGGCGACGCCGACGCAGTCAGCTTCGGCGACTACCACATCGCCAAAGAGATTGGGCACGCGCTTCTGGGCCGCGACATGGACGACGCCGAACTGGCCGAGTTGCTCGAGCCTTACCGGCCGCACCGACACCGCGTGCAGGCGCTGCTGGGCATGCGACGCTGGCGCGAACGGCACGGGCCGCGCATGGCGCCCCGTACACATCTGCCGGCGAACTGACCGGCGGGTCACCAGACTCGTCGCACCTCTTGTGGCCAGCCGCACCCCTCGGCGACTTTCGCCGCCCAGTACTTGGCCGCCTCGTCGTCGTCGACCCGCACGATGGCGAACCCGCCCAGATGGTCGGGTTGGTCGACGTAGGCGCCGTCGGTGACCGCCACCTCCTCACCCTGGGTGGGGTCGGCGGTATAGATCGGCCCGTTCTCTTCTACACCGGCGGCGAACACGTAGACGCCGGCTTGTTTCATCTCTTCGACCACCGCCGTCGAGGGCGCGACCCGTGAGCGGAACCACTCCTGCGTGTGGTCGCCGACCCATGACTGGTTGAAGTAGATCAGGTACTCGGGCATGACACTCCTCGGTACGGGTACCCCCATTGTGGTCTTGGTGGCTACGGGCGTCGCCGCTTAGGGTGCTGGTCATGCTAGCGACATTGGCACTGCCCGCGTCCGACTGGTTGGGCTGGCTGCACGAGCACGGCGAGGGCGAACTCTCCGCGGCCCGGCAGAGCGTGACCGAGTTGTTGGCACTGCCGCGCGGCGACGCGGGCATGCTGCCCTTGTGGAACGACGCCACCACGGCGCTGCGCAACGCCGGCGCGTTGGCCAACCTGCTGGCCTCGGTGCACCCCGACGAGGCGGTGATCGAACGGGCCGAGGCGCTCGAAGTGGAGGTGCGTAGCTACGAGACCGACCTGTACCTCGACCCGGATGTGTATGCCGCCCTGGCGTCGGTGCAGCCCGGCGAACTGGACGACGGAGCCGCCCGCCTGCTGACCAAGGTGCTGCAGTCGTTTCGCCGCTCGGGCGTCGATCGCGACGAGCAGGTGCGCGGCCGGGTGCGTGAGCTCGAGGCGCGGCTCACCGAACTGGGCCAGACGTTCTCGCGCAACATTCGTGACGGCCGGGCGATCACGCGGGTGCCGTCCAGCGCCCTGGCCGGGCTGCCCGCCGACTACGTGGCGGCGCACCCGGCCCACGACGACGGCATGGTGAGCATCTCGACCGAGTACCCCGACGTGCACCCTTTTCTCACCTTCGCCACCGACGCCGCGGCCCGCCGGTCGGTGGCACACACGTTCTTCAACCTGGCCTGGCCGGTCAACGACCCGGTGCTGGCCGAGTTGCTGAGCCTTCGGCACGAATTGGCGAGCCTGCTGGGCTATGCCGACTGGCCCGACTACGACGCCGAAGTCAAGATGATCGGCAGTGGGGCGGCGATCGCAGAGTTCATCGACACCGTCAGCGCCGCCGCGCTGCCGGCCGGCGAACGTGAGATCGCCGTGCTGCGCGAGCGGGCCGTCCAAGACGGCGAGCGCGTCATCGACGTGTCGAACTGGCGGTACTACACCGAACTGATCAAACGCGAGCGCTACGGGGTGGACGCCACGCAGGTGCGACGCTACTTCGACTTCACCAAGGTGCACGACGGGCTGCTCGAGGTGACCGCGCGGCTGTTCGGGCTGCGGTTCACGCCGGTTGCGCCGTCCGACGCCCACGCGTGGCACCCCGACGTGACCACCTACGACGTCAGCGCCGCCGATCACGGCACCCCGTTGGGCCGGATTCACCTCGACCTGCACCCGCGCGAGCGCAAGTACAACCACGCGGCCAACTTCGACATGGTGCCCGGCGTGCTCGACGCGCAGTTGCCCGAGAGCGTGCTGGTGTGCAACTTTCCCCGTGGCCTCATGGATCACCGCGACGTGGTGACCCTGTTTCACGAGTTCGGCCACCTGATTCACAACATCGTCGGCGGCCAGCAGCGGTGGGTGCGCTTCTCGGGCGTAGCGACCGAGTGGGACTTCGTCGAGGCCCCCAGCCAGCTGCTGGAGGAGTGGGCGTGGGACGCCTCCGTGCTGCGCACGTTCGCCACCGACTCCGAAGGGGTGCCCATTCCGGTCGAGTTGGTGACGGCCATGAAGGCGGCGGACGAGTTCGGCAAGGGTTTCTTGGCCCGCACGCAGATGTTCTACGCCGCGCTGGCCTACCGGCTGCACGTCGAGCGTCCGGCGGATCCGACGGCGCGCATGCTCGAACTGGCGGCGGCCTACAGCCTGATCGACCCCCTGCCCGACACCCACTTCTACGCCGGGTTCGGCCATCTCGAGGGGTACACGTCGGGCTATTACACCTACATGTGGAGCCTGGTCATCGCCAAAGACCTGTTCAGCGCCTTCGATCGTGACGACCTGTTCGACGCCGAGGTGGCGACGCGTTACCGCGACCAAGTGCTGAGGCCGGGTGGCAGCCGGGACGCCGCCGACCTGGTCGAGAGCCTTCTCGGCCGGCCGTACAACACCGAAGCGTTCGAGGCCTGGCTGAACAGCTGAGGTCGTCGGTCGAAGCCGGTCGTTGATCCAGCTTCTCGGTGGTCGAGCGTGTCGTTGGTCGAGCCCGTCGAGACCTTCTCTGGCTAGGGTTTTCAGCTCTTCTTTGACGGCGGCTGCGCAAGCCCTTGCCCCAAGCGTCGCAGCGAGAGACGATGGATGTATGCGGGCATCGGGGCCGTGTCGCGCGGCAATCGTCATGTTGGCGATCACGCTGACGGCGTGTGCAGGGCCGGTGGCAACCTCGCCCGAAGTAGCCGGCCCGGCCCCCGCGGCCACTGCGTCGTCCACACCCGGTGCGACGCCCGCGAAGCCGACCAAGCCGCCGCTGGCGGCCGACCTTGCCGGCGGCACGCCGGTGCAACTCGGCCCGGCCGGGCACTACGCGATTCTGGGCGCACGCGCCTTCGTGGCCGACCCTGACGGCACGGTCACCGCCCTCGACCTCGGCACCGGGCTCACCGCGTGGCAGGCCCAGTTCACCAAGGGCACGCCTTGGGACGCCCAGCCGACGGTCGGGCTCAGCGCCGACGGACGCACCGTGGTGGCCGTGCGCACCGTCGACGTAGACGGCGTCGGCCGGCTCGACCTGCTGCTGATCGACGCCGCCACGGGTGCGGTGCAGGCCGAGCACGTGGTTGCGGACGCGGCGGGCAAGTTGCGTGTCGACCTGCCGCCCCGAGTGGTGGCGACCGACGCCACCACCATCGTGCTGGCCGACAACCCCGAGTCGGGCCGGCAGACCGCGGTGGTGCGCACCAGCGACGGCGTGCTGGCCTGGGTGGCCAACGACCAGGCGGTCGGGGCCACGTCCACGATGGTGATCACCCGCAGCGGTGGGCGTGACCGTGCGAAGGGCACCGTGCAGTGGAAGGCGTCCAGCTCGCTCGGGCCGCTGGTCGCCCGGCGCGGCAACGTCGTGGTCGTCAAGCAGGGCACGAAGGCGGTGTGGTTGTCAGCCACCACCGGCCGCCGGCTGGCCCTGACCGGCAAGCTCTCCACCGACGAGCCGACCTACGCGGCCACGCGCAACACCGTGGTCTACCTCACCACAGCCGGCTTGAGCGGCCGTGACCTGGCCACCGGCAAGCGGCTGTGGCATCGCGCCCGCAAGGGCGTTGCGGTGGTCAGCCTGCTCGACTGGGCGTATGTGTGGCGCAAGGGCACCCGCGGTGACGTGCTGAGCGCCCGCACCGGCAAGGTGCTGGTCAAGAACAAGGTGCTGCCGTCGATTCTGTACGCCAACGACGCTGGGGTGTTGCTGAACGCCGACGACGGGTACCGCTGGGTGTCGTTCTAGCGAACGAGGGCGGTCGAGCCTGTCGAGACCCGTGACGAGGGTTTCGACAAGCTCAACAGCAGTGGTTCGGCATTCGATGGTGCCTCGTCTTGTAATGAGACCGGCCGGCCAACCCGTTGGCCGAGCCTGTTGAGACCCCTCTGATCAGGGGTTTCTTCACGCTCAACCAGCGGCGTCCGCCCGATCAGCCGGCCAGTACCGCCTCGCGCAACACGCTCAACGGCAGCGAACCGAGGTTGAGCGCCTTGGTGTGAAACGCCTTGAGCGAGAAGTCGTCGCCCGCCTGCTCGGCAGCCTCGGCACGCACCTGTTCCCACAGCCGCTGGCCGATCTTGTACGACGGCGCCTGCCCCGGCCAGCCCAGGTAGCGGTTGAGTTCGAAGCGTAGGAACTTCTCGTCCATGTTCACGTTGGCCTTGAGCAGCTCCCACGCCTTGTCGGCGTTCCACGTGCCGCCGCCGTACTGCTGCGGGGCTCGCTTGCCCAGATGTACGCCGATGTCGAGCACCACGCGGGTGGCGCGCATGCGCTGACCGTCGAGCAGGCCCAACTTGTCGCCCAAGTCGTCCATGTAGCCGAACTCTTCCATCAGCCGTTCGGAATACAGCGCCCAGCCCTCGCCGTGGCCCGACACCCAGCAGACCAGCCGGCGCCACAGGTTCAGCTCGTCGCGGTTGTAGACGGCCTGGCCGATCTGCAGGTGATGGCCCGGGACGCCCTCGTGGTACACGGTGGTCTTCTCGCGCCAGGTGTTGAACTCTTCCACGCCCGGCGGCACCGACCACCACATGCGGCCGGGGCGGCTGAAGTCGTCGGACGGCCCGGTGTAGTAGATGCCGCCGTTCTGGGTGGGGGCGATCATGCACTCGATGCGCCGCATCTGTTCGGGAATGTCGAAGTGAACCCCGTTGAGTTCGCCGATGGCCTCGTCGGCGGTGCGCTGCATCCACTCTTGCAGGGCTTTCGTGCCGTGCAACTTGCGCGCCGGGTCGCCGTCGAGCACGCGCACGGCGTCGTCAATGCCGGCGCCGGGGCCCGCGATGGCTTCGATCACGGCGTCTTGTTCGGCGCTCACCCGGGCCAGCTCGTCGAGGCCCCACTCGTAGGTTTCGTCCAGATCGACCGCGGCGCCCAAGAAGGTGCGCGACCAGAGCTGGTAGCGCTCGCGTCCGGCGGCGTCGTCGGCGGGAGCGTCCGCCTCGAGTTCGCGCAGAAACTCAGCCAGCAGCCCGTACGACTCGGCGGCCGCCTCGCCGGCGCGAGTCAGGTCTGCGCTCAGCGCCTCGGACTGGTCGCTCTCGCGGTGAAAGGTGGTGAAGAACGACGTTTCGGGCTCGGCGAGTTCGGCGGCCTGCGCGATGCCTTCGCGCACCTGCAGGGCCGGCGGCAGCTCGCCGCGCCGGACGCCCTCGCGCAGACAGGCCAGGTAACCGGTGACCGCCTGGGGCACGCCGGCCAGCCGTGAGGCGATGTTCGACCAGTGCTCTTCGGTGTCGGTGGGCATCACGTCGAAGATGTCGCGAAAGCCCTGCAGCGGTGAGGCGATGTTGTTGAGGTCGCGAAACTGCTCACCGGCGACGTGCAGTTCGAGGTCGAGGCCGAGGCGCTCGTTCATGGCGGCGACGGTGACCCGGTCGACCTCGTCGCGGGGGGTGAGGGTGGCCAGTTTGGTGAGGGTGTCGCGGTTGAGGTCGGCGATGGCGTCGTGCACCTCGGGGCCGGTTTCGCCCATCAGGTGGTCGTAGCCCGACAGGCCGATCTCGGTGGCGAGCACGGGGGACAGATCGGCCAACGAACGGGTGTAGTCGTCGGCCAGGGTGTCGATGTCGCTGGGTGTGCGGTTGCTCATCTGCCGCAGCGTACTCCGGGGCTGCGACACTCGCCTACGGCGTGCGGCTCGTGCCCCGTGAGCGGTGATGTGACAGGCTGGACGGGCCAACCCCGGGTGAAAGCGAGCCGACGAGAGGGCGTGACATGCAGATCTGGGCACACCGCGGAGCCAGTTCCCGGCAGCCGGAGAACACCATCGCCGCGTTCTCGGCGGCGATGGCCGCCGGTGTCGACGGCGTCGAGTTCGACGTGCAGCTCAGTTCTGACGGCGTGCCCGTGGTGATTCACGACGAGAAGGTCGACCGCACCCACGCAGGCACCGGCTGGGTGGCCGGCCAGACCGTCGCGCAACTGCAGGAGTTGCCCTCTCTGCTGAAGAAGAAACCCGACCCGCTGACCACCCGCATTCCCACCCTGGCCGAGGTGCTCGACCTGCTGGCCGCCGGCGACCAGCTCATCAACATCGAGCTCAAGAACAGCGTCAAGGCGTACAAGACGCTCGAGTCGAAGGTGCTGGCGATGGTGGCCGAACGGCGGCTCGCCGACCGGGTGGTTCTGTCGTCGTTCAACCACTACTCGCTGCAACGGCTGCGTGAGAAGGGCTGGACGGGTGAACTGGCGGCCGTGCACGACGGCATGCTGCGCGAGCCCTGGCGCTACTTTCGCGAACTGGACGTGCAGGCCGTCCACCCGCCCCGGCACGTGCTGATGGTGCCCGGGTTCATCACCCGGGCGCATCGAGCCGGCTTCGCCGTGCGCGTGTGGACGGTGAACAAGGCCGCTCAGCGGCAACGATGCGCCCGGCTGGGGGTCGACGGCATCTTCACCGACGTGATGAAGCCCGGCCCCAACTGGTGACGTGGGTGGCGGTAGTTGGGGACGGTTCCCCTCTCGCGCCACCTGGGTGCTGAGGAAGCGCTGGTTTTCGCTGGTCGAGCTTGCTGGGACCCGTTGCGGCTAGGGGTTTCGACACGCTCGGCCAACGACCCGCGCGTTGACCAGCGGTTCCCCGACCGTCGCGCTGCCACTGGGGTTGGGGCTGCGCTCGACGGCAACGGCCCAGCGGTCGAGGTTTCGGCGCAGGGAGAGGTGCCGGCCCAGCATGCACACTCCTTCGTCAGCCCCCAATGACGGCCTGCCCAAGCGAGCATCACGGGCCGCTACGGTTGGGGCCATGAGCAGCCCGTGGCGTCCGGAGTTGTGGCACGAAGTGCCGGGGTTCGGGTTCACCGACATCACCTACCACCACGCCAACGACGTGCCGGCGGTGCGCATCGCGTTCAACCGGCCCGAGGTGCGCAACGCGTTTCGGCCGCAGACCGTCGACGAGCTGTACACCGCGCTCGACCACGCCCGGCAATCGGCCGACGTGGGGTGCGTGCTGCTGACCGGCAACGGGCCGTCCGAAAAGGATGGCGGCTGGGCGTTCTGCTCGGGCGGCGACCAGCGCATCAGGGGCCGTTCGGGCTACCAGTACGCCGAGGGTGAGACCGCCGACACCGTGGACGACCGGCGGGTGCGGGCCGAGGGTGGCCGGCTGCACATTCTGGAGGTCCAGCGGCTGATCAGGTTCATGCCCAAGGTGGTGATCGCCCTGGTCAACGGGTGGGCGGCCGGCGGCGGGCATTCGTTGCACGTGGTGTGCGACCTGACCGTCGCCTCGGCCGAGCACGCGAAGTTCAAGCAGACCGACGCCGACGTGGGGTCGTTCGACGCCGGGTTCGGCTCGGCCTACCTGGCCCGCCAGGTGGGGCAGAAGGTGGCCCGCGAGATCTTCTTCCTGGGCCAGACCTACGACGCGCAGCGGGCCTACGAGATGGGTGCGATCAACAAGGTGGTGCCGCACGAGCAGTTGGAGGACGTCGGGCTGGAGTGGGCGGCCTTGGTCTGCGGCAAGTCGCCGACGGCGCAGCGCATGCTCAAGTTCGCGTTTAACGCGATCGACGACGGGCTGATCGGCCAGCAGGTGTTCGCGGGCGAGACCACCCGGCTGGCGTACATGACCGACGAGGCGGTCGAGGGGCGGGACTCGTTCTTGCAGAAGCGGGCGCCCGACTGGTCGAAGTTTCCCTATTACTTCTAGGACGCCTGTTTCGTCATCCCGGCCGACGCCGGGATCTCCAAGGCCACGCCCGCCGCAGGGAGTTGTCCACAGATTTCGTACGGCGGCTTCCTTCGCCCGGCTGACTGTCGGTGGTCGGGCCTAGGTTGGAGGCCATGACCGCACTCACCGCTGCCCACGAGGCCGTCGTCACTCGGGTGATCGAAGCCCTGGCCGGGCCCGGCGCACGCCTGCGCGACGACCAGCGCACGGCCGTCGCCGCCCTGGTCGAGCCGGGTTCGCGGGTGCTGGTGGTGCAGGCCACCGGGTGGGGCAAGTCGGCGGTCTACTGGTGCGCCACGGCGCTGCACCGGGCCGCCGGCCGCGGGCCCACCCTGGTGGTCAGCCCGCTGTTGTCGCTGATGCGCGATCAGGTGGCCGCCGCCGCGAAGGCCGGGCTGCGGGCCGCGACCATCAACAGCTCGAACGTGGGCGACTGGTCGGCGATCGAGGCCGACCTCGCCGCCGACGCGCTCGACGTGGTGCTGGTGTCGCCCGAACGGCTGGCCAACCCGGGGTTCGGTGCCCGGGTGCTGCAGCACCTGGCCGGACGACTGGGCCTGCTGGTGATCGACGAGGCACACGCCGTGTCTGACTGGGGTCACGACTTTCGTCCCGACTACCGGCGGGTGTCGGACGTCCTGCAGCAGCTCAACCCCGACACTCCGGTGCTGGCCACCACGGCCACCGCCAATGAGCGGGTCACCGACGACGTGGCCGCTCAGCTCGGGCAGGCCACGCTGGTGCTGCGCGGGCCGCTGGCCCGGTCGTCTCTTGAACTGGCCGTGGTCGACCGGCTCAGCCCGATTCAGCGCTACGCGTGGGTGGTCGACCACCTGCCCCGGCTGGCCGGGTCGGGCATCGTCTACGTGCTCACCGTCGCCGACGCCGAACGGCTGGCGCAGGCCGTCCGGGTGGTGCACGGCGACGCTGTGGCGGTGGCGGCCTACACCGGCCAACTCGACGCCGAGGTGCGGCACCGGCTCGAAGACGACCTGCAGGCCAACCGGGTCAAGGCGCTGATCGCCACGTCGGCGCTGGGCATGGGCTACGACAAGCCCGATCTGGGGTTCGTGGTGCACGTGGGCTCGCCGCCCTCGCCGGTGTCGTACTACCAGCAGGTCGGCCGCGCCGGCCGCGCCATCGACCACGCCTCGGTGGTGCTGCTGCCCTCGCCGGCCGACGAGGGCGTGTGGGAGTACTTCGCCACCGCCACCATTCCGGTCGAGGCCGAGGTGCAGCGGCTGCTGGCCGCCCTCGAAGCCTCGGACGGCCCCGCGTCGGTGCCACAACTCGAGGCCGAGACGGGGCTGCGGCGCACCAAGGTCGAGCTGTACCTGAAGCAGTTGGCCGTGGCGGGCGTCACCGAGCGGGTCGCCGACGGCTGGCTGGCGACCGGGCAGCCGTGGGTGTTCGACGCCGAGCACTACGACGGCGTGCTCGCGGTGCGGCGGCGAGAGGCGGCGATCATGCGCGCCTACACCCGCGGTGAGCGGTGCCTGATGCAGCTGCTGCAAGAGTCGCTGGACGATCCGACCGCCGCCCCGTGCGGGCGGTGCTCGGTGTGCCGCAACACGCTGCCCGTGCCGCTGGAGCCCGAACCGCGCACCGAGACCGTCCGAACCGTCGCCACCGGGCTGCGCGGCACAGCCCAGCGGCTCGACCCGCGCAAGATGTGGCCCGGCGGCGAGTTCGGTGCCCGCGGCCGCATTCCGCAGGGCCTGATGGCCGAGGCGGGGCGTGTGCTGGTGCATGCCGACGCGCCCGAGTGGGCAGACACGCTGGCCGGTGCCGCCGCTGGTGAGGCCGCGGCCGTGCACGAGTTGGCGCACGGCTGCGTCGGGGTGCTCAGCCGGTGGCGCACCGACTGGCCGGCTCGTCCTGAGGTCGCGGTGGCGCTCGACACCGGGGGCTACCCGGGGCTGGCGGCTGAGGTCGCAGGGCATCTGGCGAGGGTGGGCCGGCTGGCGTCGGCTTCGGTCGAGGTGGCGCCGGGCCCGGCGCCCGATCGCGACCTGCCCAGCGATCGCGAAGCGGCGCACTGGCGGGCGGCGTTGAGCGTGCCCGAACCGACCGAGTTAGAGGGGCGGGTGGTGCTGCTGGTGGTGGACGCCACCCGTAGTCAGTGGCCGGTCACGGTGGCGGCGGCCAAGCTGCGCGAAGCGGGCGCGGCGATGGTGCTTCCCCTGGTGGTGCACCGGCAGGTGTGAGCCGGTCAGCCGCCAGCGGCAGTCCGCCATCCCGACAAAAGTCGGGATCTGTGTTGCGGCGCCGCGGTGGTGAGATCCGGGATCAAGCCCGTGAGGGCGCGGCTCTGGCTATCAGCCGCGAGGGGCCTCGACACGCTCGACAGGCCTCAGTGTTTGGCGCGCAGAAACAGCGACAGCGCCGCGGTCACCGCGGCGATGCCGCCGCCCAGGTACAGCAGGTTCAGCGCGTCGTCGCCGTAAGGGCGCGGCCAGAAAGAACACCGCGAGCACCACGACCACCACGCCGATCAACTGGCTCTTCAGGTCGTCCAGTGAGTTGAAGACCAGCCAGTCGGGCAGGCCCGAGATCTCGTCGATGAACAGCTCGTACAGCCCGATGGCGATGATGAACAGCACCACGGCAAGCAGAAACACGTCGGCGATTTCGACGAACGCGATCACGTAGTCTTTGGCCTCGGCGTGCCCGCCGAACGCCGTCACGATCGTGTTGAACACCTCGATGGCGCCCACCACGGTGAGCGTGATCGCGCCGAGCATCATGCCGATCGCGGGCACCAGCACGATGAACCGGGTCAGCGAAACGGAGCCACCGTCGCGCTTGCGCGACTTCTGCGGCGAAGACTCGGCCATGGGGACTGACCCTAGCGGCCGGGCGGGCGGTCGTCTCGCTGGCCGGGCGGGCAGATGTGATGCGGCAGTATGCAGGCCATGAGTGAGTCCGTCTTCGGCACCCTGCAGGCGATGCCGGCCGTCGATCGTCCCGACCTGCTGGCCCCACCGGTGCTCGCCGCCATCGGGCTGATACCTGACGCGCTGGTCGCCGAGATCGATCCCGCCTACGCCGACACCGAGCAGCTCTGCGCACAGTACGGCGTGCCGATGGATGCCTCTGCGAACGCCGTGATCGTGCGGGGCACCCGCGCCGGGGTCGACAAACACGCCTGCTGCATGACGCTGGCGCACCGCCGAATCGACGTGAACAACGTGGTGCGGCGCCGGTTGGACGCCCGCAAGGCGTCGTTCGCACCGATGGACTACGCGGTGGAGGCCACCGGCATGGAGTACGGCGGCATCAACCCCGTCGGGCTGCCCGAAGGCTGGCCGATCTGGGTGGACGGTGCCGTCGCCGAGCGTGACTGGGTGTGCATCGGGTCGGGCGTGCGGCACTCGAAGCTCTTCATTCCGGTCGCCGGGCTGTTGGCGCTGCCCGGCGCCGAGCGGGTGAACGACCTGGCGCGCGAAGTCGGTTGAGGTTGATCCACGATGAGCACCGCTAGCGGTAGCCGAAGTGGATCAACCCAACACGGCGTCGGTGGGTAATGGGGACGGTTCCGATTACCGTTCACACCGAGTTCTGGCGGTAGTTGGGGACGGTTCCGATTACCGTTCACGACTGGACGACGCCGCCGCGCTGCACCTCCCGGGGCATTGGGCTGCATGCTTGGGCGGTACGTTCACCATCTATCGTTCTGCAGGCGCCCAGAGTCTGTGACTGAACGGTAATCGGAACCGTCCCCATTACCCACCAGAGGCTTGAGGATGTGGCTGAACGGTAATCGGAACCGTCCGCATTACCCACCAGAGGCTTGGCGGATCAGGGCGGCGAAGGCGTCCACGTCTTCTTCGGCGGTGTCGAAGGAACACATCCAGCGCACCTCGCGGGCGGCGCCGTCCCAGTCGTAGAAGAAGAACTGCTCGCGCACCGCGTCCGCGACCCCGGCGGGTAACCGCACGAACACGCCGTTCGCCTGCGTCGGCTGGGTGAACTCGACCCCAGGCACGCCTTCGAGTGACGACCGTAGCCGGGCAGCCATCGCGTTGGCGTGGCCGGCGTTGCGCAGCCAGAGGTCGCCCTCGTACAGGGCGATGAGTTGGGCCGACAGAAAGCGCATCTTGCTGGCCAGTTGCATGTTGGTCTTGCGCAGAAAGCGCAGGCCGGCGGCCTTGTCGGGGTCGAGCGCCACGATCGCCTCGGCCCCCAGCGCGCCGTTCTTGGTGCCGCCGAGGGTGAGCAGGTCGACGCCGGCGTCGGTGGTGAACGCGGCGAACGGCACGCCCAGGGCTGCGGCGGCGTTCGAGAGCCGGGCGCCGTCCAGATGCACGGTCATGCCCAACTCGTGCGCGTGCGCGGCCAGCGCCGCGATCTCGTCAGGGCTGTAGAGGGTGCCCAGCTCGGTCGACTGGGTGATCGACACGGCCAGGGGCTGGGCGCGGTGCTCGTCGTCGAACCCGAACGCCTCGACGTCGAGCAGTTCGGGGGTCAGCTTGCCGTCGGGGGTGGGTACCGCGTACAGCTTCAGCCCGCCCACCTTCTCGGGCGCACCACCCTCGTCGACGTTGATGTGCGCGGTCTTCGCGCACACCACCGCACCCCAGCGCGGCAGCACCGACTGCAGAGCCGTGACGTTGGCACCGGTGCCGTTGAACATCGGAAACGCCTCGGCGCGGTCGCCGAAGTGGCCCTGCACCACCTGCTGCAGCCGGGCGGTATAGGCGTCGTTGCCGTACGACGACTGGTGCCCGTCGTTGGCCGCGGCGATGGCCGCCAGCACCTCTGCGTGAACACCGGAATAGTTGTCGCTGGCGAAGCCTCGGCGAGCAGGATCGTGAAGTTGCACCCGGCGATTATTCCACCCGCCGTGAATGGGACGTGGGGGGTTCGGCTTGCCCCGAACTCCCCACGTCGTGGTGAGGCTCAGCGCCGCCGGCGCGCGGCAAGCAGAGCCCCACTGCCCATCACGACCAGCAGCAGACCGACCCCCGCGCCCAGGGCGCTGGCGTCGGTGCCGGTCTGCGGCAGCGACGTCGTGGGCGTGGTGGGGGTCTTGGTCGCCTTGGTCGTGCTGGGAGTCGTGGTGGCGGTGCTCTCAGACGGCGTCGGGTTCGCCGCCGGGGTGGTCTCGGTGGGGGTGGGGGTCTCGCTGGGGGTGGTCTCCGTCGGCGTTGGGGTGGCCGTCGCGGTGATCTCGGACGGAGTCGGCGTCGGCGAGGGTGTTTCGCCGTCGCCCCCGGCGCCGCCGCTGTAGACGATGGCGGACGCCTGCACCGGCTGCGTGACTCCGCGTTGGGTGATCGTGCCCTCGTCGGTGTACGACGTGCGGGTCTCGGTGGCGATCGCCGTGCCCAGCACGCGGAAGTACTGGCCCGCCCTGGCGCTCGTGACCGTCACGGTGAGGGTGCCGGCGGTTTCGTCGCACGTCACCGAGTCGGGCGTCCACGTGCCGGTGAACTGAATGTCGCCCCACGCGTCGATGGCGTCGGCCTCTTGCACCAGGAGCGACGTGCAGTTCAGTCGCTGTCCGGCACCCAGCAAGTCGGTGAACACGACGGTCTCGTTGGCACCCTGTGTCACCGCGCTGACCAGGCCGAACGTCACCGTGTCGGGATCGCCGTCGGTGAAGTTGGCCCACTTGCCCGGCCAGGTCTTGGGCGCGTCGCAGTCGGGGCACGCGGCCGTGGTGACCGGGGTGCGCACCACCGTGGCGCCGACCTTCCACTCCAGGTTGGTCCCCTTTGAGCGGTACTCGCAGGGCGACTGCGCCGTGGTTGAGCGCTGCGTTACCTAGTGTTCTTCAGTTATTTCACAGGGTCACTAAAGGAATTGCGTCGCAGAGCCCAACTCGGTGCCGTCACCCACCGGGGGGACTTCGGGAATCGGCCGGCCAATAGTGGTCTGATAAGCGATTTCGCGAGTGTCGGGTGCGCTGGGCGGAGTCCGAGGGGTGGGCCGGGTCTAGCCGAAAAGGCCGGCCAGGGTGCGTCCCAGATCGCGCACGTGCGTGTGCCGGCTGAAGTCGCGTTCAGGTTCGGCGGCCACGTCGGCGTCCGAATACAGGGCCATCACGCGTTCGACGTGCACGCGTCCCGCGCCCTTCTTCATTGCATCGCCGACGGCCAGCAGCCAGGTCTCGGCGGCCGCTTTGGCGGCCAGATAGTTGGCGTTGCCGGCGGTGGGCTTGGCCACGCCGTTCTGCGACACGATGGCGAACACGCCGGCCGGTGAGGCCGCCACGGCGGGCAGAAACGCCCGGGTCGTGTTACGCAGCGTGCCCACGATCATGGTCTGCAGCCAGTTCCAGTCGTCGTCGCTCTGGGCGGCCAGTCCACCGCCTCCGCGCCAGCCACCGACCAGGTGGATCACGCCGTCCACGGCGCCCAGTCGCTCGGCCAGCGCCTGCACGGCGGCGAAGTCGCGCAGGTCGCACTCGTCGGGCCCGATCTCGATCGCCTCATGCCCGGCGTCACGCAAAGCCGACGCCGTGGCGTCGCCCAGTGCGCTGCCCGAGCCCGCGATGACGACCCGCATCAGGCCGAGGTTCCGGTGATGCCCGAAGTCGATGCGATCACGTCACGCATCTTCTTCTCGAACGCCTCGTAGAACATGCTGAGCGGAAACTCGTCGTCCATCACGAGGTCGGTGAGTTCGCGGGGGAGCCCCTTCAGCGGCAGGTCACCGGCCTTCCAGGCCGAGGCGGGGTGCGGCTCGACGGTGGCGGCCACGAGTTCGTAGGCGGCCAGCCAGTGCGAGATCTTGGGGCGGTCGATGGAGCGCCAGTAGAGGTGCTCGATGGCGGCGCCCAGTTCGTTGACGCAGTCGGGCACCCGATCCCACTCGAAGGCGAGCTGGGTGTCGGTCCAGTGCAGCACGTGGTGCTGGTGCAGCCAGGCGAACAGCAGCTGGCCGCCGAGGCCGTCGTAATTGCGCACCCGGTTGCCGGTGATCGCGAAGCGGAAGATGCGGTCGAAGATCACGCAGTACTGCACGAGCCGGGCGTGGTGGGCCAGTTCGAGCTGCTCGGCGGTGGGCTCGGCCAGGGCGGCGATGCGGCGATCGATCGCCACCGACTCGCGAAACGCGGTCAGGTCGCAGCGCAGTTCTTCGAGCGAGTACAGAAAGAACGGCATGCGCTGCTTGATCATGAACGGGTCGAACGGCAGGTCGCCGCGCATGTGGGTGCGGTCGTGAATCAGGTCCCACATCACGAAGGTCTCTTCAGCGAGTTGCTGATCGTCGAGCAGTTCGGCGGCCTCGGGCGGCAGGTCGAGCTTGGTCACCTCGACGGCAGCGCCGAGCACCCGGCGGAACCGAGCGGCCTCGCGGTCGGCGAAGATCGCGCCCCAGGTGAAGGTGGGAATCTGCCGCATCGCGACGGTCTCGGGGAACAGGACGGCCGAGTTGGTGTCGTAGCCCGCGGTGAAGTCAAGAAAACGAATCGGTACGAACAGCTTGTTGCTGTAGTCGGTGGCCTCGAGCTCCGCCACGAAGTCGGGCCAGATCACCTGTACGAGCACGGCCTCAACCAGCCGGCTGCGCGAGCCGTTCTGGGTGTACATCGGAAAGATCACGAGGTGGGTCAGGCCGTCCACTCGAAGCTGCTGGGGCTGGAACAGCACCAGCGAGTCGTAGAAGTCGGGCACGCCGAAGCCCTCGGACGCCCACCGCGCGAAGTCGGCCTGCAGGGCGTCCAGGTAGGCGGCGTCATGGGCGAACAGGGGCGCCAGTTCGGCGATGGCGCTGGTGAGCGTGGTGAGAAGTTCGCGGGCGTGGACGTGGTCGCCCGGTTCGTCAATGGCTCCATTGGCCGCCTGCAGGGTCTGCAGTTCGGTGGCGGCCGCCTTCAGTCGCAACCACGCGGGGTGGCCGGTGAGGGCCGAGACTTCAACATCAGCAACGGTCGTCATGCAGAGATTCTCACATAATGGACAAGGCTAGCGCCAGCATCGGCATCACGATGATCCATGCGAGAGATTTATTACGGTCAGATTTCAGCTCTGAACGAAAATATCTCGTCAGGGGTGACCGAGGGAGCGGTGACCAGAAGAACTGTCCCCTGAACTCCAGGGGACGGTTCTTTCGGTTCGCTGAACGGCTGGTCGGGTATCAGCCGGTCGCCCAGGACCCTCATGTGGCGCATCAGGTTGGCACTCTCGGGGGCTTGTGTGCCAACACCGATGTGATTCACCATGTGGCCAACTCCGGTATGGCTGCTACAGGAGGTCGAGATGCATGAACATGACGATATTTCGGTCGAGGTGTCGCCCTTCCAGGCCCAGGGCGTGCTCAGCGGCTTTCTGGTGTCCGGCCGCTGGCCGGCCAGCACCGTGGAGTGGGCGCGCTTTCTGCTGCTCGCGGTGCGGGTGGCGAGTGTGCCCGGCATGCTGCTCACCAGCACCGTGTTTCGGGTGCGTGAAGAGCGGCCCGAGTCGTCCCACCCGGGGGCCGTCGGGCTGGTGATCGCCGAGGGTCCGGTGGTGGGGCAGAACGCGGTGCTGCCCGGCCAGTTCGCGGCCCACCAGCCGCCCGGGCTGATCGTGCTGCACCCGCCGAGCGAGATTCGTCCGTCGCTGCCCGAGCAGGACGACGTGGCCGCCGGGTGCGTGCTGCTGCCGGGCCTTCCGCACCTGGGCCTCGATCACCGCGCCGCCTGGGTCGAGGCCGACCGTCGTGGCAACATCGCCCGCATGGTCAGCCGCGCGGGCATCGACCCCAACGAAGACGCCGACACCGCCGTGCTGGCGCTGCTGCTGGCCGCGTAGCGGTGCGTTCGCGCCACTGTACCTGTTGGCGCAGGATAGGAACCGTCCCCAACTCGCGTCACGTGACCCGATAACGGTCAGCCGAGCGGGCGGAACCGCCAGATCGTCGTGCTCGTGAACTGCTCACCCGGGCGCAGCACCGAGTTCGGAAAGCCCTCGTGGTTGGGGGCGTCGGGAAAGTTCTGGGTCTCGAGCGCCAAACCCGACCGCGGGCCGTACGTGCCCGTGAGCCCCGGCACGTCGTTCATCACGTCGGCGGTGTACAGCTGAATGCCCGGCTGGTCGCTCAGCACGTCGATGGCCAGGTCGGTGGCACTCAACGTGGCGTGTGGACGCAGCGTGCCCGGCTCGCCGTCCACCACGAAGCAGGTGTCGAGCGGGGCGGCGTCCACGATGCGCCGTGGGGTGCGCAGATCGTGCAAACCGACGGGAACGAGCCGTCCAGTGGGGATCAGCTCATCGTTCACCTCGACCACCTGCGCGCCCGGCACCGCGATCAGCTGCTCGTCGGTAGAGCCGGACGCCTCGCCAGCTGCGTTGAAGTAACTGTGGTTGGTGAAGTTCACCACGGTGGGCGCGGTGGTGGTGGCCGAATAGGTCATGCGCAGCTCACCCGGCGCGATCGTGTACCGCACCGACGCCGTCAGCTCGCCCGGAAAGCCCTGATCGCCATCGGCGCTGACGATGCCGAACGTCACCGAATCGGGCCCCACCTCGGTGATCGTCCAGACCCGTCGGTGAAAGCCGTCCGGGCCTCCGTGCAACGTGCTGGCGCCCTCGTTGGCGCTCAGAATGTAGCGGGAACCGTCCAACGTGAACCGGGCGCCGCCGATGCGGTTGGCGAACCGTCCGATGGTGAGGCCGATGCAGAACATCGAGTCGGCGTAGCCCTGGGCGTCGGGGTGACCGAGCGCCACGTCGCGTCCGGCCACCACCACCCGATGCACGGCGGCGCCGATCGACAACAACTCGACGGCCAGGTCGTCGGCTTCGAGGCGGACGAGCTCAACCGGCTCGCCGTTGACGCTGCCGAACGGCACGGGGGAGGGCAGGGACCGGGACACGAGGGCTCCTAGGCGGTGATGAAGATGTGCGGCCAAGCAGGATTGTGCCCGTGGATCAGCACCAAGAACACCACCAGGTCGAACAACAGGTGCACGGTTATCACGTAGGCCAGGTTCTTGGTCAGCTGAAAGATGGCGCCCTGTACCAGAGCGAACGGAATGGTGAGCAGGGGGCCCCACGACTGGTAGCCCAGTTCCCACAGAAACGACACGAAGATCATCGCCTGCAGCAGGTTCGCCTGCCACAGCTTGAAGTGCCGCCGGTACAGGGTGAAGACGATGCAGATGAAGAACAGCTCGTCCCAGATTCCGACGGCGTTCACGCCGATGAACAGCCGGACGACCTGGTCGGGGGTGTGCACCGGCGGCCAGTTGAGGTACACGCCGGTGCTGATGAAGTACCACGGCAGCACCAGGTAGCCGACCACCACGACGGCGGCCAGGTACGTCCACTGGGCGCGGTTCCAGCGCCACCCGCCCCACGGAAACTTGACCGGCTCGGCGCGAAACACCCAGCGGTGCAGCGCGTACGGCACGGCGACGGCACCGCCGAGCACCACGGCGAAGCGCAGCATGCCCAGGTTCGACAGGTCGGCCGCCAGGTCGGACAGGCTCAGAATCACCACACCGGTCGCCACCGTGGTGATGTCGGCGAGCAACCCGACCGACAAGGTGGTGAAGTCGCACAGCCAGGCGCCGAACAGGCCGCACGCCACCAGGAGGTAGCCCAAGGTGTACTGGTGGTACACCAGCAGAAACATCGCCCCCAGCCCCAGCAGCACTGCGGGCAGGGTGGCCCAGGTGGACTCTTTGACGTAGCCGTCGCGGTCACCCCACTGCATGGGGTGAGTCTTCCATGCGATGCGAAAGCGACCGGACGCCGCCGAGCCGGCCGACGCCCGTCCCGCTGATCGAGTGCGTCAAAACCCCGACCGGCGCAGGTCTTGACCGAGCCCGACCCAGCGCAGGTCTCGACCGAGCCCGACCAGCGCGGGTCTCGACCGAACCCGACCAGAGACCGGAGTGGCACGTACAAAGCTGTCCCAGTCGGACGCCTCGCGGGTGCTGCCCGTGTTACCCCCACCTGACGGCGGGCGCGCTCCTTGCCGGCGCGCCGCACCCAGCGGCCGAACCCGATCGTCCAGCCCGTCAGAATCAGGTGGTTTGGGCGGCACGCCGCACCGCGACCCGTCGGTGATGCGCTGGAGCTGCTTGGGCTGGCACTCGGAACCGTCATTCGGTTGCGGTCAAGTCGCATTGGCTGGGGGTCGATGGACGGTCAGAGGTTGCTCACCTGGTCGCGGTGGTGGGCATCCGACTTTCCGCCGAAAACCGACCCCGACCGATCACGACGGGCCGAAAGAGTCGGCAGGTCGGCACCGCGAGCGCTCGCTCTTCGGCGCGAGGAGCGCCTAGCTGAGGCGCTTCCCCTCGTGCAGCAGGCGCAGCGTGTCCTCCAGCCGACGCGCACGAGTGTCGGCACGTTTCGCCCCGCCCACCCAGACCGCGAACTCTTTGCGTGCGCTGAAGGGCAGGGCCTCGAAGGCGTCCTTGGCGGCGGCGTCCCCGGCCAGCGCGACGGCCAGGTCGTCGGGCACGTCGACCTCGCGCGGCGCCTCGTCGACGGTGATGGTTGCCGTGACCTGCTGGCCCACCTCGGGCCCCAGGTCGGTGCGGGTCGCCTTGCTCATGCCGATCAGGTTCTCGACGCCCATCACGCCCAGCCGCAACCGCGCCTCGCGGTCACCCACACGCACCAGCACCCCGGCGCGCTTGCCGCCGCCCAGCACGGCGACCTCTTCGTCGGTGAGCACCAGTGCACCGGCCGGTCCGCGGGGTGCCAGCACCCGGGTCAACTCCAGAGTCGCCATGCGCTCACCCTGCCAGCGCCGTCGCACGGGTGCCAGACTGGCCGCCATGAGCCCGGCCGATCAGCACCTCGACGTCGACGGTCGCCTGATCAAGGTGACCAACCTCGACAAGGTGCTGTACCCCGAGACGGGCACCACCAAGGGCGACGTGATCGCGTACTACCAGGCCGTCGCGCCGTACTTCGTGCCGCACGCGGCGCATCGCCCGGCCACTCGCAAGCGCTGGCCCAACGGCGTCGGCACCCCTGAGCAGCCGCAGACGCCGTTCTTTCACAAGAACCTCGACCCCAAGTCGACGCCCGACTGGGTACGCACGTTCACCATCGAGCACTCCGAGGGCGACAACGTCTACCCGCTGATCGACGACGCCGCGACCCTGGTGTGGCTGGCGCAGTTGGCCGCGCTCGAACTGCACGTGCCGCAGTGGACGGTGCTCGACGGCGAACGGCAACCCCCCAACCGGCTGGTGATCGACCTCGACCCGGGGGCGGGAGCGGGCATCGAGCAGTGCGTCGAGGTGGCGCAGTTGCTGCGCGAGGTGCTCGATCAGGTCGGGTTCGCCTCGGTGCCGGTCACCAGCGGCAGCAAGGGCATTCACCTCTACGCCGCGCTCGGCGGCGAGATGACGTCCGACGAGGTGTCGGCGTGGGCGCACGAGCTGGCCCTCACGTTGGAGGCGATGCGCCCCGACCTGGTGGTCAGCGACATGAACAAGAAGCTGCGCGAGGGTCGGGTGCTGCTCGACTGGAGCCAGAACAACGCCGCAAAGACCACCATCGCCCCCTACTCGCTGCGGGGGCGCGCGCACCCGACCGTGGCGGCCCCGCGCACCTGGGACGAGCTGGGGCCGGGACTGCGGCAACTGGAGTTCGACGAGGTGCTGGAGCGGCTCGCATCCATGGGCGACCCCTTCGCGGCGATCGAGTTCCCGCCGGTCGAGCTCGTCGAGTCCCCGCCGGTCGAGCTCGTCGAGACCCCCGACCGCCTCACCACCTACCGCTCGATGCGCGACCCGGCCAAGACCCCCGAACCGGTGCCAGCGGACCGTCCGGAACCTCGTCCACTAGGCAATTCGTTCGTGATTCAAGAGCACCACGCCCGCCGGCTGCACTACGACTTCAGGCTCGAACACGACGGGGTACTGGTGTCGTGGGCCATACCCAAAGGCCCACCGACCGACCCGGCGGTGAACCATCTGGCGGTGCAGACCGAAGACCACCCGCTCGAGTACGGCAGCTTCGAGGGCGATATTCCGCGCGGCGAGTACGGCGGCGGGCACGTTGACATCTGGGACGCCGGCACCTTCGAGCTCGAGAAGTGGCGCGACGGCAAAGAGGTGATCGCCACCCTGACCGGACGCCCCGACGGCGGCTTGGGCGGCGTGCCCCGGCGGTTCGCGCTGCTGCACACGAAGATGGGCGGCGACGAGAAGAACTGGCTGATTCACCTGATGGCGCCGGCCGATGACAAATCGTCATCCCGGCCCGCCCCTTCGTCATCCCGGCGAACGCCGGGATCTCCAAGCTCGACCACGACGCCAACCGAGTCGTCCCCGGCGGTCGAGCGTGACGAGACCGCCTCCGCCGAGGCCCCCACCATCGCCCCCATGCTCGCCACGGCCGGCGTCGCGCAAGACGTCCAACACGGCGACTGGGTGTTCGAGGTCAAGTGGGACGGCTACCGGGCTCTGGCTACGGTGAACGACGGCGCGGTGCGACTCGCCAGCAGGCGGGGCCACGACCTCACCAAGGACTTCCCCGAACTCGCCGAACTCGCCCGCCTGATCGCTCCGCACGACGCCGTGCTCGACGGCGAGGTGGTGTTTCTCGACCCGGACGGACGGCCGAGTTTCGAGCGGCTGCAGAACCGGGCCGAACACCGCGGCGAGGCGCACTACATGGTGTTCGACCTGCTTCGGCTCGACGGACGCTCGCAGCTGCACGAGCCCTACACCGCCAGGCGTGAGCAACTGGCCGCACTGCTCGGCGACGGCACCCGCCGCATTCAACTCAGCACCCAGCTCGGCACCGACGCCGACGAGGCCCTGGCGATCAGTCGCGAACTGGGCCTCGAAGGCGTGGTGGCCAAGCGGCCCGACAGCGTCTATCAGCCGGGCCGCCGGGTGGACACCTGGATCAAGATCAAGCACCTGCTCGCCCAAGAGGTGGTGATCATCGGCTGGACGCCCGGCGAGAGCGCCCGCGCCCGCACCATCGGTGCGCTGCTGATGGCGGTGCCTAACGGCGACGCGCTCACCTACGTCGGACGAGTCGGGTCAGGCTTCACCGAGAAGGACCTGGCCGACACCAAGCTGGTGCTGTCAGAGATCGAGGTGGCTGCGACGACGGTGCCCGACATTCCGGCGGCCGATCGCAAGGGCGCCCACTGGGTCGAGCCGATTCTGGTCGGCGAGGTCACCTACGGGGTCTGGACGCAGGCGGGCCGGCTGCGCATGCCGGTGTGGCGCGGGTGGCGTCCGGACAAGACCCCGGACGACATCAGCCTGCCCGAGCAGTGATCGACCCCAAGCACGTGGCAAGCACCGGAACGCACCGCGACGAGTCAGACACCCTCTGGCTGGACGGCATCGCCACCAAGCCCGCACGGCCTTCCTGACTTCAACGGCGGACAACTCGCGGCCGCGGCGACACTGCGGGACTGTGGTCGACACGAACAGCCGGCGCGGTCGACCGCGCGGATGGCGGCATCACAGTGAATCCCATATCGGGATGTACGGCTGGTACCTTTGTGTCATGAGCACCCAGATTGCAGTCCGGCTACCTGACGAGATGGTGGCTTTCCTCGACCAAGCCGTGGCCCAAGGCAAGGCCGCCAGCCGCGCACAGCTGGTCAGTGCCGCGCTGGAGCGTGAGATGCGACGCCAGGCCGCCGAGGCCGACGCTGTGATCCTTCGCCAGCAGGGTGCCGCCGATGATCTGGACCCACTGGTGGAGTGGACGGTCGGCCACCTCGACATCGCCGGCTAGCGTGCGCGAGATCTGTCTGGCCCGGTTGGACAAGACCCGTCCAGTGGTCGTACTGACCCGTGAGGCTGCCCGTGCCGCCATGACGAAGGTCACCGTCGCCCCGATCACCTCGACCATCAAGGGTCTCAATAGCGAAGTCTCGGTCGGGCCGGACAATGGTCTCGAACAGCTGAGCGTGATCTCCCTTGACAACGTTGTGACCATCCCCGCCAACCTGCTCGGACGAACCGTCGGCTTCCTGAGCTCCGAACAGGAAATGCTGCTGGCTAAGGCCATCGTCCTCGCCTACGACCTCGACATCGCCCTCCTCGACACCTGACGCCTCCGCCCCGATCGCGGCAGATCAGTGCGACCGCGGGTCTGCTCACGCAGCAGGGCCGCTGCGATTTGGGTGTGTTCGGCTGGCATGTGTCCGAGGCGGGTCAGTACGAGGTCGCGGTCGACGACGTGGCACCTCTGATCCAGACCGCCTGGGTCAGGTTCTGAGATCCCGGCGTTCGCCGGGATGACGGGCGAGGCGGCATGACGGGCGAGGCGGCATGACGGGCGAGGCGCACTCGTTGGGACGTGTTGAATGCTGACCTCCCCTGGTCGAGCTTGTCGAGACCCATGCGGTGTGTTTCGACACCCCAACTGGCGCCTAATCGAGAACCAAGTACTGCGTGCCGTCGATGAGTTCGCGGGCGGCGTCGAGGTGCCCGGCGTGGGTGGCGGTTTCGACGAGCACGTGCACGACGACGGTGCGCAGGTCGGGAAAGGCCAGGCCGGCCTTCTGCCACCAGGGCTCGGGGCTGGCCGGGGGCGTGTCGAGTGCGGTGGCCTCGATCAGCGCGTCCGAGGTCGCGGCAGCCGTGCGGTAGGCCTCGATCACGTGCTCGGACGGCTCGTGGTCGCCGACCGTCCAATCGCCGTTGTGACCTTCGGGCCAGAAGTCGAGCGGCCCGCCGGCCATCACCACCTCGAACCAGTACCGCTCGTCAGACAGGGTGAGGTGCCGCACCAGCCCCAGCGGGCTCCACCCCGACGGCAGCACGGCCGAGCGCAACTGAGCGTCAGGCAGGCCGTCCAATTGGGCCAGAATGTGGCTCCGCTGGCCGCGTAGGCGGCTCAGCAGCAGGTCGCGTTCGTGGTCGTCTGACATGCGCACACCCTGGCAGCACCCGCTGACACGAATCCAGCCTCCGGTCGGCGGATATGGATTCCCACCGTTCGCGACAGTCGAGTTGCGTCGCACCCACGCTTGACTCACCGAACGGGTCGCGGCAGACCTCGACGGCGTGCACGGCTGGTTCGGCTGGGTGTGCGTCGACACCGCGCAGACCAGGGCGCTCAAAGACGTGCTGCGCGCCGCCACTGGAGCCGGCAAACGCGAGGGGCACGCCATGGGCTACTGGACGGTGGGCCGCACCACCGGCTGATTCGTCCGATGGTGGTGAGAGACTGCCTGCTGTGGCGGAGTTCGACTTCGACGGGGTGGTGATCGAGTGGCGCGGGCCGGCGCCGTACGCCTACGTGGCGCTGCCCGACTGGGTCGCCGACGAGGTGGCCGTGCTGGCGAGGGCCGTCACTTACGGCTGGGGCATGATTCCGGTGCAGGCCCAGATCGGCGACACCACGTGGACGACCTCGCTGTTCCCCAAAGACGGGGGCTACCTGCTGCCGATCAAGGTCGCGGTGCAGCGCGCCGAGTCGATCGGCATCGGCAGCGCGGTGGCGGTCACGGTGAGTGTGCTGGGGTTGTGAGAGTTTCGCTGGTCGAACCCGTCGAGACCTCGGTGTCGAGTGGCGCCGACGTAGTCAGCGGCACCGGTCAGAGGTCCTTGCGCACGATGACGCGGGGGCGTCCGTTCACGTGGTAGCCGGTCTCACCCACCTGACGAAAACCGGCGTCGGTGAACCACGACAGCAGGCCGACCGATGCCTGGGTGCGGTCGATGCGCTGATCGCCGGCGTCCACCGGGTAACCGACCACCGCCGGCGCGTGTTGGGCCACGGCGTACTCGACCGCTCCGGTGAGCAGGGCCCGCGCCACCCCCTGTCGTCCGTGCCCCGCCCGCACCCGAAAGCAGGTCAGCGCCCACGGATCGTCCGGGTCGCTGGCAAAAGTGGCTCTCGGCCAGGCCCTTCAGTTCACTGCGTGGTGCGATGGCCGCCCAGCCCACCACCTCATCGCCGTCGTAGGCGAGCACGCCGGGCACGTGCGAGCGGCGACGGCACAGCCGCAGCAGTTCCTCGGCGCGGTGGGGCTGGCGTAACGCGTCGTTGTCAGCGAGCGGGAGCCGGTAGGTGAGGCACCAGCAGCCCTGCGCACCCGCCTTCTTGGGCGCCAGGATCGCCTCGACGTCGGCGAAACGGCCGGCCGTGGCGGGTTCGGTGCGCAGGCCCATGGCCGCAACCTACTCGTGGGCTGCCACAGATAGCCTCACCCGATGGGTACGGACGTGATCGAAGCAGCCGTCGCCGAGGCGCGGCGACGGGCGGATCGTTCCGATCGCGACCTGCAGGGCCACGTGGTGCACTACGCCCAGACGGTGCCTGTGGTGGTGTCGCGCTGGCGGCTCAACCCGGTGGGCTGGTTCGAGGGCGGGGTCAATCCGCCCCCGTTGGACGTGGTCACCGAACAGGGGCAGCGGGCCGTATTGAAGGTGCAGCCGCCGGGTGAGCAGGACGTCGTGGCACGGGTGCTGCGAGCGGCCGACGGGCACGGGTACGTCCGGCTGCTGGGGTGGAGTGCACCCGACGGCGCCCTGTTGACGCAGCGTCTGGGTGAGTCGTTGTGGACGTCGTCGCCACGGCTGGCCGATCAGGTGGCGGTCGTCGCGCCGCTGCTGCGCGAAGCCTGGACGGTGCCCCTCACCCAGGGTGCCCCGTTCGCGGCGAAGGCGTCTGGGTTGGCCGGCATTCTGCGCGACCTGGGTCCGCGCTATGGAACCTCTGCCCCGCGAGCGTTGAAACTGGCGGCCGACTACGCCCAACGTCTAACAGCGGATGAGCGGCCCGAGGTGGTCTGCCACGGCGACCCGCATGCGGGCAACGTGCTGCGACGTGGTGAAGGCTGGGCCTTGATCGACCCCGACGGGTTCGCCGGCGAGCCGGCCTACGACCTCGGCGTGGTGCTGCGCGACGCCTGTCACGAGGTCACTGCGGCCGAGTCGCAGCAGTTCGGTGCGGGGGTGGCACTGCTACGGCAGCAGTGCGTCCGGCTGGCCGAGTTGGGCGGGGTGGAGGCCGATCGGGTCTGGCAGTGGGCCTTCGTCGAACGGGTCACGACCGGCCTCTACCTGCACTGGTTCGGCTATCCCGACCAGGGCGATTCGTTTCTCAGCACGGCCGAAACCATCGCCGAGTAGCGAAGCGCGCGTGCCGCTGGTGTACAGCGTGGTCGATCGACCGCCGTCTCAAGGGGTCGATCGACCACACTCGTAGGCCCAAGGTCTGGACGGGCGCGACCAGCAGCGCAGGGCCTGAGTGTCATGTCGCATTCTTGCTAGGTTCTGCCTGTTCCGGCGACCATGATGGACGCATGCTTCCGAACCGCGAGGTGTGCCTGCGAGCCGTCGCCAGCCGTGACGCCCGCTTCGACGGCGAGTTCTTCACCGCCGTGCGCACCACCCGCATCTACTGCCGGCCGAGCTGCCCGGCGCTCACGCCGCGGCCCGAGAACACCAGCTTCTACGCGACGGCCGCGGCCGCCCAGGACGCCGGTTACCGCGCCTGCCGGCGCTGCCGCCCCGACACCGTGCCCGGCTCGGCCGCCTGGGACGTACGCGCCGACACCGCCGCCCGCGCCGTCCGGCTGATCGGTGACGGGTTGGTCGATCGTGAAGGCGTCACCGGGGTGGCGGAACGGCTCGGCTATTCGGTGCGCCAGTTGCAGCGGGTGCTCGCCGACGAACTCGGCGCCTCACCCTTGGCACTGGCCCGCGCCCAGCGCGCGCACACCGCCCGGGTGCTGCTCGAAACCACCACCATGCGGCTGGGTGAGGTGGCCTTCGCCGCCGGGTTCGGCTCGGTGCGGTCGTTCAACGACGCGGTGCGCTCCACCTACGGGCTCACCCCCGGCGAGTTGCGCGCCCGCCTGCGCCGGGCCCCCACGCTCACCCGCGGTGGCCTCGCCGCGCTGCAGTTGCGGCTGCCGCTGCGGCGTCCGTTCGACCCCAGCAACCTGTTCGGACACCTGGCTGCAACGGCCGTGCCGGGCGTCGAAGAGTGGCGCGACGGCGCCTACCGGCGCACCCTCGTCCTACCGCACGGCCCCGGCGTCGTGGGCCTGGCCCCCCGTGCCGACCACGTCGCCGCCACCCTGTGGCTCACCGACCCGCGTGACCTCACCCCCGCCATCGGCCGTTGTCGCCGGCTGCTTGACCTCGACGCCGATCCGGTTGCCGTCACCGAGGCGCTGGGTGCCGACCCCTCGCTGGCGCCCCTGGTAGCGGCAGCCCCCGGACGGCGCGTGCCCCGCACCACCGACGGCGCCGAGTTCGCGATCAGGGCGGTGCTGGGCCAGCAGGTGTCCACCGCTGCCGCCCGCACCCAGACCGGACGCCTGGTGCAACGGTTCGGCGAGCCCGTCGCTGACCCCGACGGGGGACTGACCCACCTGTTTCCGGCCCCGTCCGCCCTCGCCGCGCTGCAACCCGACGACCTTCCCGGCCCGCGCCGCCGCGCTGGCACCCTCATCGCGCTGGCGCGTGCGCTGGCCGGCCGCGAGCTCGACCTCGGCCCGGGCGCCGACCGCACCGAGGCGCGACGCACGCTGGCCGCGCTGCCCGGCATCGGGCCGTGGACCGTCGAACTGGTCGCCATGCGCTCCCTCGGCGACCCGGACGCCCTGCCGTTCACCGACCTGGGCGTGATGCGAGCGGCCGAACAACTCGGCATCACCGACCTCGCCACAACGGCCCAGCACTGGCGCCCCTGGCGCAGCTACGCCACCCAATACCTGTGGGCCACGCTGCCCCACCCGATCAACCAATTACCGGAGGCAACATGACCAGCACCACGATCACCACCCCGATCGGCCCGATCACCGTCTGCGTCGACGACGACGGCGCGGTCACCTCGGTGCTGTTCGGCGAGCCCGACGTGCCCATGCCCACCTCCGATGCCTCGGACGCCGCCGCCCGGCAACTCAGCGAGTACTTCGCCGGTGATCGCACCGACTTCGACCTCGACCTCGCCCCCAGCGGCACCGACTTTCAGCGCAAGGTGTGGACGGCCCTCAGCCAGATTCCCTACGGCACCACCGAAAGTTACGGCCAACTTGCGCTGCGCATCGGGCAGCCGACCGCCTCGCGCGCCGTCGGGCTGGCCAATGGACGCAACCCCATCGCGATCGTGGTGCCGTGCCATCGGGTGATCGGGTCGTCCGGCACCCTCACCGGCTACGCGGGCGGCCTGGAGCGCAAACGCTGGCTGCTCGAGCACGAGCGGGTCTGGCAAGACGTTCTGCCCGCACGCTAGAGAGCCGCCGGTCGAGCCTGTCGAAACCCCAAGTGCCGTTGGTCAAGCCTGTCGAAACCCCGAGGTCCGTTGCTGGGTTGTCGAAAGTCCGAAACCCCTGCCTCAACGGGTCTGGACACGCTCGACCAACGAAGGGGTTTCGACAAGCTCGACCAACGAAAGGGTCTGGACAAGCTCGACCGACGAAAGGGTCTGGACAAGCTCGACCGACGAAAGAGCTCTCGACGAGCTCAACCGGCCACGATCAGGACTGAGCGGGCGGCGGCGGGTTGCGACGAGCCGCAGCCGCGTCCAGCTTCTTGTTCTCTTGGCGCTTGTCCCACCAGCGGGTCAGAATCAGCCAGCCGAGCAGCCAACCGCCGAGGGCCGACACCAGCCAGACCACCAAGGCGGTGAGCACCCAGGCCCACACTCCGTCGATTCTGAAGCCGCCGGCGGTGAGCATGCTGGCGATCCACAGCGCGAGCAGGGTCGAAACGATGCCGATGCCGCCGAGCACGGCCGAGGCGTACTTTCGCGCCATGTTGAACACGAAGGGCGAAAGAACAGCCTGAAGAGCGGCGAACACCAGCACCGCGACCAAGAATCCTGACCATTGCACGCTGACACCTGCAATGGTGCTTGCCGCGATGAGAATGCCGGTTGCCGCAAGAACCAGATTGATGCCGAAGTCGATCATTGCGCGAATCATGCTTCATTGTCCCGCCGGGCCACGGGTGCCGCAGCAATCGCGCCGCCCGCTCAGCGCTTTATCAGCTTTCTGTGAATGAGAACTCGACAGTCAACGGCAGCGCGACACGATGGCTCGCCGCGGTCGCCCCGGTCCCCGGGGCCTGTCAGTCGAGTGAACTCGGCCGCGGGTCGAGGTCGGTGATGTCGATCTGCATCGCGCCCGCGCCCTTGCCCTGCAGCCGCGCCACCTGATTGCGCGCTGCCTGGGCGAGCAGCCGCAGCGGGGCGGTGCCGCGGTACTCCAGCCGGTCGCTGCCGATCAGGTCGAGCACCGGCCGGGCGGCCTCGTCGGCATCGAGGCCGAGCACGCCGATCACCGACCCGAACCGGTTCAGCCCAGAGCCGTAGCCGCGGACGGCGTCGATGCGGCCGAGCATGTCGGTGCGCACCAGGCCGGGGTTGAAGGCATGCACCCGAACCCCTGAGTCTTTGATCTCGCCCGCCAGCGCACCGGTGAAGGCTCGCACCCATGTCTTGGCCGACCCGTACGCGGCCTGGTTCTTCACCGGGCCGTCGTCGCCGCGGCCGAGCAGGTTGATCAGATCGCCGCCGCCCGCCTTGGTCATCGCGTCGAGAGCCGCCAGCGACCCGTAGTAGGTGCCTCGGATGACGGTGTCGGTGGTGGCCAGAAAGTCGTCTTCGGGCGCGGCCAGAATGGGGCCGAACGCGCCCGCCCGGCCGGCGTTGCTGACCCAGATGTCGAGCCGTCCGGTGTCGGACAGCGCGGCGTCACGCAAGGCCATCACGTCGTCGCGGCTGGTCACGTCGCAGGCCATGGCCTGCACCATCAGGCCTTCGTCTCGAAGCTGCTGCGCCGCCTGCTCGACCCGCTGCTGCGAACGCGAGCCGATCCACACCCGGCAGCCACGCTCGCCGAGCAACCGGGTGATCGCCAAGCCCACCCCGCTGCCGCCGCCGGTGACCACCGCCACCTGGCCCGATAGGTCGATCGGGCCATTGGACTTGCGGTTCGCCATGTGTGCTCCTGAGGTTCGTGGCCTGGCCGAATGCACCGGTTTGTGCCACCGTGAGCCAATGATGCCAACTGCCGCAGCGCCGTGCAGGCCCTCAGGGGCACGCTGATGGGCGCAGAGAATCCGCAGGAGTATCTGGCCTCGGTGCCCGAGGCCGGGCAGGCCTGGCTCACGGAGTTCTGGGCCTACGTCGAGCAGCGCTGCCCGGTGTCGTTGACCATGTTTCGATCGGTGCCGATGTTCAAGTTCGCCGACAGCTACCTCAAGGGCTACCTGATGTTCACCGCCACCAAGACCCACTTCGTGGCACACGCCATCGACTTCGACCTGGTCGCAGAGACCCGCGAAGCCATCAAGGGCACTGCCGGCGGCAAGGGCTCGGTAAGCGTGAAGTACGCCAACACCGACGCCAAACCCCGGCTACAACAGTTCGTGGACGACGTGCTGCGCCGCCACGGTTACCTCGACTGAGCAACCGCTGGTCGAGCGTGTCGAGATTCGCCGTGTTGGGAAGCGCTGATCAACGCACGCGTCGTTGGTTGAGCGTGCCGAGACCCCTAACCCCAACCGGTCTCGACGAGCTGGACCAGCGCGTCCCTGGGGGTTCGACAAGCTCAACCGCAACCGGTCTCGACGAGCGACCAGCGAAGCGAGCTCAGGCTTCGGGCATCTGCAGCTCGCCGAGCTCGCTCCAGTCGTCCTGCGGAATCTCGTAGCTGATGATCTTGGGCCGGCTCGCGGCGTACTCGCCGTGGGTGGCCATGGCCTTCTTGAAGTGTTCCGAGTTCACGTGCTCGCCGCCGGCCGCCCCGTCCCGAAACGCCTCGACCAGCACGTACTCGTTGGGGTTGTCGACGCTGCGTGACCAGTCGAACCAGAGGCAGCCCGGCTCGGCGCGGGTCGCTTCGGTGAACTCACGGGTCAGTTCCATGTAGTCGTCGGCGTACTCGGGCTTCACGTCCCACTTCACTGTGATGGTGATCATGCGCCACAGTCTGCCCGGTTCGGGCGCGGCAGCCAGCCCCCATTCTCACCGAGCGACAAAGCTCGTACTTAGGGTCGCTTGGCTGCACCGCATGACCACCCCCGGCCACGACTCCAGCGCCGCGCCCGACAAGCACGACCGTACGCAACCGATCGAGCGGGTGGTGTTCTTCCCCGACGCCGTGGCGATCGCCATGACCCTGCTGATACTGCCGCTGATGGAGAGCGTGAGCGAGGCGCCCGAGCAGGGCGACACGGCGGTCTGGCTGAACGCCCACTCGAAGCCAGGTGCTCAGCTTCGCGATGAGTTTTCTGCCGACGCGCATGGGCAAGCCGTCACCCCACCATGACCATTCTGTTCGGGCTGGCCGGCCTGATCGCAGTCGCCTGCCCGCAAGTCAACCTCTTCGCGATGTTCCTGCTGTTTCTCACCGACCCGCTGCGCCGACTGATTTCGCGGCGATTGAAGCCGCTGCCGTCCATCGCGTCCTGAGTAGCCTGAGCCCATGCTCACGGCCCTGCACGCAATGATCTATTCCGACGATCCGGCGGCCACGCGCCGGTTTCTGATGGACGTGCTGCGCTGGCCGTTCGTCTCCGAGGGGGCACGCGGCGATGCCGGCGTCGGCGGTGCAGGCACCGGCGGTACCGACCCCGCCGAGTGGCTGATCTTTCGCTCGGGGCCGAGCGAACTCGGCGTGCACCCGACCCGCGAAGGCGACTGGAGCGCACCCCGGCACCACTCGCTCACTCTGACCTGCGACGACCTGGACGCCACCATGGCCGAACTGGCCGGCCGAGGGGCGCAGTTCTCGGGCGAGCCGCGTGAGCTTGGCTTCGGCCGGGCGGTGATGATGGCCGTGCCCGGAGCAGACGACCTGATGCTGTACCAGCCGGCCCACGCAACGGCCCACGACCTGCCGTCCGACGAGCCGGCACACGATCACGGCCACACACACCACGACCACTCCCACGGCGAGCGTCGCATGCCGGTGACCGACGACGAGTGGCACCAGCACTACGCGGCCGAGGCGATCTGGAGCGGCAACCCCAACGGCGCCCTGGTGGCCGAGGTGTCGTCGCTCGAACCGGGCCGTGCGGTCGATGTCGGGTGCGGTGAGGGTGCCGATGCGGTGTGGCTGGCGTCGCAGGGCTGGCAGGTGACGGCCTTCGACGTCGCCGACAGCGCCCTCGACCGCGGCCGGGCGGCGGCTGAAGCGGGGGCCGTCCAGGTCGACTGGGTGCGGGCGGGTCTGCTGTCGTCGGAGCTGCCCGAGGGGGCGTTCGACCTGGTCAGCGTGTGTTACCCGGCCCTGCTGCGCACCCCGGAGGGGCTCGCCGAACGGGCCCTGCTCGCCCTGGTGGCGCCTGGTGGACGACTGCTGGTGCTGGCGCACGCCGACGTCGACCGCGAGCAGGCGCTCGAGCGCGGTTTCGACCCCGACGACTACCTCGACCTCGACACGATCCGGGCGGCCGTTCCGACCGACTGGGTGATCGAAACCGACGACCGCCGCGACCGGCACGTCACCGGCGGGGCGGGTGCCGGCCATCACACCGACCTGGTGCTGCGCGTGCGCCGGCCCTGACAGGTGGATCCGTGCCCGCGTGAGCGCACCCCCGCGCAGCGAGCGGCAAGGTGCGGGCATCTCGGGAAGCGCTGGTTTTCGTTGGTCGGGCTTGTCGACACCCGTTGCGGCCAGGGTTTCGACAAGCTCAACCAACGACCCGCGTTGATCAGCGGTGGCTTAGGGCATCGCAGTGTCAATGGGGGATCGAGTAGGTCGAAGGCAGGTCATCGACCACGTTTTGGTTGAAAAGATGCGGGCCTCGCATGCGCGCCGAGAGAACCGCGACGTTGTGGTTGAAATAAATACCCATGGGGGGTATCTATTTCAACCACAGAGTGGCGGGCCGCCTCGCTGAGGCAACCGAAGGTGTCAGATCGGTCGTCATAACCACCACAACTCGGCGGACCTCGCCAACCGGTCCCACTAGCCTGGCGACATGCAAGCCGCGGGCACCCCTGGACGGCGTCGCGCCGTGCGTCCCGAAGAGACCGACAGCCCCCGCATCGAGCGCGAGGGCATCGTCTGGCGGGTGCGGTCGGCCTCGGCCGCGCGGCAGGTGCTGCGCGAGCGACGCACCACCACCCAGGCCGGGTTCACCGCCGAGTGGATCCCGAAGGGCTACCTCAAGCACCACCCGATTCTGATGTCGGACGGCCCCCAGCACGACGGGCAGCGCACCAAGGTGGGCCGGTTCTTCGCGCCGCGGGTGGTCGAAGAGCGGTACCTGGGGTTGATGGAATCGTGCGCCGAGCGGTTACTCCCCAGCGGTGCCGGCGAGGTGCAGCTCGACGACCTGGCCTTGCTGTACACCGTCGAGGTCACCGCCGAGGCGGTCGGGCTCACCGAGTCACCGGTGCCCGCGATGGCCGGCCGGCTGGTGTCGTTCTTCAACCAGCCGCCGTTCGACCTGACCAAACCCCGGTTGGGACGCACCCCCCAGCAGTGGGCACTCGCGGCCAAGAACGGGCTGTGGCCGATCATGCGGTTCTGGTGGGCCGACGTGCGTCCGGCCGTCCGGGCTCGGCGTCGCGAGCGCCGAACCGACGTGATCAGCCACCTGATCGACGAGGGCTACACCGACGCCGACATTCTCGTCGAATGCGTCACCTACGGCACCGCGGGCATGGTCACCACAAGGGAGTTCATCGCCATGGCGGCCTGGCACCTGCTGGGCAACGACCCCCTGCGCGAGCGGTACCTGATCGCCGGGCAACGCGAACGGCTGGCGATTCTCAACGAGATCATCCGGCTCGAACCGGTCGTCGGCCACCTGTACCGGCGGGTGCAGCAGCCGGTCACCTTCACCGACCAGGGCGAGAGTTTCACCGCCGACCCCGGTGACCTGATCGACCTGTGCATCAGGCCCGCGAATGCCGACGTCGATGTGGTCGGCGACGATCCGCTGCAACTGTGCCCGGGCCGTCCGTTGCCTTCGGGGGTCAACGAGGCGGTGCTGAGCTTCGGCGACGGTGCGCACAAGTGCCCCGGCCAGCCCCTGGCGATGCTCGAATCGGACGTGTTGCTGCACCGGCTGTTGGCCCGCGAGGTGACCATCGTGAGCGAACCCACCATCGAATGGGACGACCTGATCGCCGGCTACGCGCTGCGCGGTTTCCACCTACGGCTGGACTGACGACCGCCCGTCGAGCTCGTCGAGACCCATTGGGCCAGGGTTTCGACAAGCCCCCACCCGTCATCCCGGCGAACGCCGGGATCTCTGCGCGGGACTGCTGGGCAGGCCGGTTGTGTTGGTTGCGTGATGAGATTCCGGCGTGCGCCGGAATGACGAGAGGGTTTGTCATCCCGGCGCCCCCACCCGTCATCCAGGCGAACTCCGGGATCTCTGGGTGGGGCCGCGGGTCACGCCGGTTCTGTTGGTTTCGTGGTGAGGTTCCGGCGTGCGCCGGAATGACGAGGGTGATGAGCCGTGCATTGACGACCGATGGCGTCCGCCGGAAAGACGACGGGTCGACTCCACACCTTGTCGGCCTCACCGAGGCCAACGGCGTCGTGCGGTGACCGACAATGGCCGACATGAGCGCGCTCTATGACTACTTCTCGGCGGCCTCGGACGAAGCGGCCGCGGGCGTGATCGACCGCGCCGGGGGCCCGGGCGGGCCGGCGGTAGCCCCCGCGCCGGTGAAGCGTGGATGGTTCGGTCGCACGTCGAGCCCACCGCCCGTCCAAGACATGGGGCCGGCCTTCGACACCGTTTCGGGCGGCGGCATCGACCCCGTCGTCATGATGGGCACCCTGGAGGAACTGCTGACCGGTCGCCCCTACGACGAGGTCACCAACGACCCGCGCAGCGGCCACATCGTGGCAATCCGAGACGAGGGGCAGCTGCTCGTCGTGGCGCTCACCGACGCACTCTCGCGAGCCCTTGCCGCCGCATCACCGCAGCGCCTTGCCGACGTCGCCGTGCCGTGGGCGGCGACCGAAGAGTTCTGGGGGCAGGCCGACCCGCACGACCTCGCAATGGTGCTCAACGAACTGTCCGGCCTGGCCGGGCGGGCCCAGGCCAAAGGTGAACGGCTCTACTGCTGGGTGTGCGTCTAGGCTCACCCCTACGTCCGTCGACGGTTTGCGCCGCCCACGCTCGCACCTCGCGTCGTTCGCCCCGGTCGATGCACCCGGCCGCCCGTCAACCAACCCGAGACGCACGACCCCTCGTCGTGAAATGACGGCGGATCTGGCGCCCGTCCACGCTCGGTAGGCGTAGCTGTCGCCAAGTCGGTCGTCATCTCGCGAGCCATCTGGTCGCGTCGGTGCTGGGAGTCCGGCTTGCCCAACGCGCACCGGACGAGTCGGGGCCTCGACGATCTCGACCAGCGACCAAGACAACGGCCTGAGCAAGCTTGCCGCGCGCACCCCAAATCAGGACCATTTCGTCCCTCGGCGCACCCCAGAATCGCCGCCTTCCCCATGCCGCGCGATCGTCACCTGCGCGTCACCTGAACCGCATGAAGGCGTTGCTCTGGGCTGTTGAACTCCGCATGAGCGTCTCTCAGAAAGGACCCCCATGCTGAACCCCAAGACTCGCCGCCTGCTGCGCAGCGGCCTCGCAGCGCTGGCGATCACCGCGGCCACCGGCACCATCGTTGCCGTGGCCGCCCCTGCCCTCGATCTCGCCGGGCTGCACGCTGCCAACCGCCTTGACGGCGACCAGACCAAAGAAGTTCGCCAGTCGGTGATCGGCGGCAAGGCCCGCAACGTCATTCTGCTCATCGGCGACGGCATGGGTGATTCCGAGATCACCATCGCCCGCAACTACGCCAAGGGCGCCGCCGGACGGTTCGCCGGCATCGACGCCCTGCCGCTGACCGGGCAGTACACCACCTACTCGCTGAACAAGACCACCGGCAAGCCCGACTACGACCCCGACTCGGCGGCCACCGGCACCGCCTGGGCGACCGGCTTCAAGACCTACGACGGGGCCATCTCGGTCGATGTGCAGGGCACCGCGCAGCAGTCTCTGCTCGAGATGGCCAAGGCCAAGGGCCTGCGCACCGGCAACGTGACCACCGCCGAACTGCAGGACGCCACCCCCGCCGTGCTGGTCTCTCACGTGTTGGCGCGGTCGTGCTACGGACCGTCCGCCACCCTCAAGACCTGCCCCGAGGCGGCGCTCGAGAACGGCGGCCTGGGCTCGATCACCGAGCAGCTGATCAACACCCGCCCCGACGTCAGCCTGGGCGGCGGCGCCACCACCTTCAACGAGGTGGCCACCGCCGGCGCCTACCAGGGCAAGACGCTCAAGCAGCAGGCCTACGAGCGCGGCTACCAGATCGTCAGCGACAAGGCCGGTCTCGACAAGGTCAAGAAGGCCAATCAAGACAAGCCGCTGCTCGGCCTGTTCGCCGCCGGCAACATGGCGGTGCGCTGGGTCGGCCCCGAGGCCACCGCCGACGGCGGCAAGAAAGACCCGGCACGTTGTACCGAGAACCCCGACCGCCTGGCCACGCAGCCGACGCTTGCCGACATGACGTCCAAGGCCATCGACCTGCTCGACGCCAAGCGCAACGGGCCCGGCTTTTTCTTGCAGGTCGAGGGCGCGAGCATCGACAAGCAGGATCATGCGGCCAACGCCTGCGGCCAGATCGGTGAGACCGTCGATCTCGACGAGGCGGTCAAGGTGGCGCTGGACTTCGCCGCCAAAGACGGCAACACCTCGGTGTTCGTCACCGCCGACCACGCGCACACCAGCCAGATCGTCGACGCCGGCTCGGTGACCCCGGGCATCACCGTCAACCTGCTCACCGCCGACGATGCCCCGATGACGATCAACTACGCCACCGCCCTCAAGGGATCGTCGATGCAGCACACCGGCTCGCAGCTGCGCATCGCGGGCTACGGGCCGGGGGCGGCGAACATCGTCGGCCTCACCGATCAGACCGACCTGAACACCACGATCCGGCGCATTCTGGGGCTGGATCGTAAGCGCGGCTGAGCCAGCCTGATCGACGTTGCCTGCGTTCGGCAACGTTGCCTGCGGACGAACGCAGGCAACGAACCCGAGCGCAGGCGATGTCGTGCCCTGGCCCGGCTACTGTCGCGTCATGCCCACGGTTCCGCTGCTGCTGCACCTGCCCGGTGAGGGCCGGTGGCAGGCCCGCAACAGCCCGGCGCGCCGGGTGCCCAGCCACGGCAGCCATCTGTTCGGCACCACCTACGCGATCGACCTGGTGCCCGTGGATGACCGCGGTCGCAGCGGCCCGGTGAGCTGGCGAACCGTGGTCGCCACCGAAGACCCGGTGCGCTTCGTCGGTTTCGGGCGCACCGTGACAGCCCCCTTGGCCGGCCGGGTGGTGCTCACCCACGACGGCGAATCCGACGGCGTGGTGCGCCGCTCGCCGGTGGCGTTCCTCGGCCACCTGCGCGAGCAGACCGAACGAGCGCGGCGGGGTTTGCCGGGGCTGGCCGGTAACTGCGTGGTTATCGAGGTAGAGCCCGAGGGGCCCTCGTGCTGGTCGCCCATCTGCGCTGCGGGTCGGTTGCCGTGCGACCCGATGACGTGGTGATGCCAGGCGTGCCGATCGGTGAGTGTGGCAACTCGGGCAACAGCACCCAACCGCACGTGCACCTGCAGGTCACCGACTCCCTCGACTGGCAGACCACCCGGGGCATGCCGCTGGCCTTTCACGCCTACCGTAGCCGCCGCGGCGACGTCATCGGGCAGGGCCTGCCCGATGAGGGTGAGGTGGTCGAGGCGATCGACTGACAGCTGTGACGAAAGCTGCGCGCCAGTAGCGGGAGTTACGGCGTGTCGGCACCTCTGAGCCGCACTGGCGCTCAGTTTTCGTCAACTTCTGCATCGACCCGCTCACAAAACGGGGTCGAAAAAGTGCATTCAAGGGCATGGAACGTCTTGCAGAACTTCTTGCCCACGAGAACGGCGTGCTGCCTCGCCGAGATCACCACAACATTCGTCACCTGCTCGACAGCGCCCGCCGCAAGGGCCTGCTCGCGGCGCCGCTGCCCGGCATCTACACCGCACCCGATCCCGACTGGCACACCCGCATGCGGGCCGCGGCCGCCTTTCGCCCGGGCTGCGTGATCACGGGCGCTGCGGCCGCGCTGGCACTGTGGTGGCCCGAGGTGCCGATCACTTTCGTGTCGGCGACTGTGCCGTACGAGGTTCATGGCACATACGCCAGGTACCAATGGCAGCGCAGACGCGTGCCGGCCGACCTGATCGACGACAGTCATGGGCTACGTCTCGCCTGCCCAGCGGTGTCGGTGCTCGACCTGCTGCCAACTCTGGGGGCTACGGTGATCGACGAGGCCCTTCGTCGGCGCGCGGTGACGCTGGCCGCGCTTTGGGCGGCACTGAGGGCAGAGCCGCGTCGGCCCGGCAACCGGTTGAGAGGTGCCCTGCTCACCGACTCGCGCGACGAGCCCTGGTCAGAAGCCGAGCGAGTGGCGCATCGGCTGCTGCGCCAGGCCGGCCTGGTCGGCTGGCGCACCAATCACCGCATCGTCATCGATGGCGTTGGCTACTTCGCCGACATCGCGTTCACGGCCGAGCGCGTGATCATCGAGATCGACGGGTTCACCCATCACGGAACACGCCGAGCCTTCGCCGACGACCGCTGGCGCTACTCGCGCTTCGCCGCTCACGGCTGGCGGGTACTGCCGTTCGCCGCGTCGAGCCTCGACGACGATCCCGAAGCCTTCGTCGCGCTGGTGAGGCGAGCAGTGGGCCAGTAGCGATTGACGAAAGGTGCGCGCCAGTGACCCGGACTGGGCGCGACACGCCGCCCGTTGCTTCACTGGCGCTCACCTTTCGTCTGCTCAGCGCTTGCGGTTGCGGCGTGCCACGGCGCCACTGAGTACCGTGGCGAAACCGCACCACGCGGTGTACACGCCCAGGGCTGCCGCCTTGCCCCACCCCGTCTTCGCCGCACGGCGGGTCAGGTCGGCGCTGCTGAGCGCCAACACCCCCGCCACCACGGTTGAGGGAACCAGCGCGTGCGCGCGAAAGAACACCCCGCTCCATGCCGTGTTCAGCGCCAGGTTGGCGGCCAGGGCCCGTTCGAAGGCATCGGCCACTTCGTCGTCGCCCCGCTCGCGCGAATCAGCGATGGTGGCCGCCGACGACACGGCGATCAGACCGTAGAGCAGTGACCACACCGGGCCGAACACGGCCCCTGGCGGTTGAAACGGCGGCTTGCTGAGGGTGCGGTACCAGCGGCTGTTCGGGTCGGTGAACAACCCGCCGACGACGGCGGTCGCAGCCACCGCAGCTGACGTCATGCTCAGGGTGCGGCCCCACAGCTTGGCGTCGATGTCGCCGAGGGCGGCCTTGATGGCGTCGTCGAAAACCGCCGCCCCGCCCTGCGGCTCGCCCAATACAGCCTCGGCGTCGAACTCGTGCCGCACCGCGTCGTGCATCAGGCTGCCCACCAACGGCCGGGCGATGCCCGCTTTGATCGGCGTGACGAACCCCACCCAGTGGCTGGCCAGGCCGGGGGTGAGCACCGGAACGGTCGCGATGAACCGTGGCCGCAGGCCCGCCAACTCGGCGTAACGCTGCAGCATCGATCGGTAGGTGAGCACGTCGGGTCCGCCGATGTCGAAGGTGCGGTTCACCTCGTCGGGCAGCTCGGCGGCCCGCAACAGATAGTGCACCGCGTCGTCGACGGCGATCGGCTGAATGCGGCGATCGAGCCACTTGGGCGCCACCATGGCCGGCAACCGCTCGGTCAGGTGCCGCAGCATGTCGAACGAGGCCGACCCGGCGCCCAGCACCACACCCGCCTGCAGCACGGCGGTCGGCACGCCCGACGCCAGCAGAATCTCGCCCACCTCGACCCGCGACCCCAGGTGTGCCGACAGCTCGCCCTCGGGGTGCAGGCCCGACAGGTAGACGATGCGGCGCACCCCGGCCTGCTCGGCGAGGCGGGCGAACCGCCTGGCCAACTCGCGGTCGCGGGCCACGAAGTCACCCCCGCCGTCCATCGAGTGCAGCAGGTAGTACAGCACGTCGACGCCGTCGAGGGCGGCCCGCACGTCGTCGTCAGAGGAGGCGTCGCCCTGCGCCACCTGCACGCGGTCGCGCCACTCGTCGGACAGCTTGCCGGGGCTGCGCGACAACGCCCGCACGGTGTAGCCGCCGTCGAGCAGGCGAGGCACCAGGTGCGACCCTATGTAGCCGGTGGCTCCGGTGACCAGGACGAGGGACATGTCAGCTCCAGAGGTCGAGGGCCCACGGCAGGGCGAACAGCATGCCGAGTGACCAGGTGAGATGGGTGACGATGGGGCCGAGCACACCGCCGGTGACCCGGCGCTGCAGCCCGGTGAGCAGCCCGAGCGCGGTGGCTGCCAGCACCAGCAGCGGCACCCCCGTGGCTACCGTGGCCAGCGCGTACAGGGCCGCCGAGCCGACCACCCGCCAGCGTCGCGTGATGGCTGCGAACAGGGCCCCGCGAAAGAACAGCTCCTCGGCCACTCCGTTGACCGCGGTGATGGCCGCCACGATGGGCAGCGACCCGAACCGGGCGTGCGCCAACAGGGCGTCGACGGGCCCGCGCAGCCAGTCGATGCGGCCCACCACGACGGCGCCGGCCAGAAACACCGCCAGCAGCATGCCGCCCAGAATCAGCGCCTGCAGCACCGACGAGCTCTGCCCGCCGGCCCGCGTGCGGGCCCGGCCAAGATGCAGGGGGCCGGACGCCACCGCCCCCAGCACCCACAACGCCGCGACGCCCAGCGTGGCCGGGTAGAACCACGGGTCACCGGGCCTGATGGCCAGGGCCAGGCCGAGTGCGGCCCCACCGAGCACCAGCGTGAGGGCCACCACGAGGCGTCGCCGGCGCAAAACCCGTGGGTCTTCGGCCGCGCGCTCGTGGGCGGGGTCGAGCAGGCTCGCTCGAAAGAACGACCCCAACTCGGTGAACAGCGGCACGCACGCCAGCCTACTTACCCCTGGTCGGCGATCACCCCACCCGGTCGGGCGCCTACCCGCTGGTCGACCGGACGAGACCCACGGCGGTCAGGGTTTTCGACACGCTCAATGGGTTCGACCAGCTCAACCAAGACGGCGCAAACGATGACGAACTACTGCTTCTTCCAGCGCTGCACCTGCTCACCCGCCGCCACCACGTCGGCCGTGGTGAGCAGCCGCAGCCGCTCGTCGGTGATCACCGAGCGCAGCAGCTCGACGGTCGTGCCTGTGGTCAGCGAGCGGGGGTCGGTCTTGAGCACCGGCCCGGCCACCAGGCCGTACACCACCTCGCCCGGCCGGTTGACCCACACCGAGAACAGCCCGGGGTCTTCTTCGGGCTCCTGGAGTTCCCAGGCCAGAAACACCCGGTCGCCGTTCGCGCCGGGCAGTTCCACGCAGTGCTCGCGGCTGCCGCAGGTCATCGGATCGTCCCTCGACCACAGGCTCACCCGCACCAGGTCGCCGTCGGTTCCCTCGGACGGTCGGTACCGCAACTCGGCGCCCACGAAACCCGTGGGCGAATCGTCGTACACCCACGCGGGCCTGGCCGAGGAGTAGCCGGCGGGCAGGTGATCGAGCATCAGGGCCGCGATCGCACGTGACGTGATGGGCGTGGACGCGCTGGGCGTCGGGCTGTTCGACGGGTCGGACGCGCTGGGCGTCACGCCGGGCACGGCGGTGGCGCAGCCGCACAGGACAACCAGGCCGGCCAGGCCCGCCAGCAGCACGGTGCGCACGCGGTGCGCGGTGACGAACCCGATCATCGGTGATCCTTCGACGGGGGTGGCAGCCTCAGTTTAGTGTGACTCGGAACAGTCGAGAGCCCTCAGCCCGGCTCGCCCGCCTGGTGAGCCTCACGCCGCGGCTCGGCCCGGACGACACTGGTTGGGCTCACCCTTCGCTCCTTACGCTGAGTGGCGAACAGGCTGTGGTGGGAGACGCACCACTAGTGGCAAGGCCGAGTCGTGAGGCGAAACGGGCAGGCGGTAGGTTCGAGGCATGCGCTACAACCCTCTCGGAGACAGCGGCCTGATGGTGTCGGTGGTGGGCGTCGGCTGCAACGCCTTCGGCGCCCGCATCGACGAAGACCAGACCAAAGCCGTGGTGGACGCCGCGATCGAGCAGGGCATCACGCTGTTCGACACCGCCGACTCTTATGGCGACGGCGCCAGCGAAGAACTACTCGGACGAGCCCTGGGCACGCGACGCGAGAGCGTGCTGGTGGCCACCAAGTTCGGCATGGGCGATCACGACGCCGAGCACTTCGGGGCGCACGGCTCGAGGCGGTACGTGCGCCGCGCCGTCGAGGCCAGCCTGCGCCGGCTGGGCACCGACTACATCGACCTGTACCAGTTGCACCGGCCCGACCCGATCACGCCCATCGACGAGACCCTCGACGCGATGAGCGACCTGGTCACCGAGGGCAAGGTGCGCTACCTCGGGTCGTCGAACCTCAGCGCGTGGCAGGTGGCCGACGCCGACTGGGTGGCCCGAACTGCGGGCTACCACCGGTTCGTCTCGGCGCAGAACGAGTACTCGCTGTACAACCGGGCCGCCGAGGACGAGCTGGTGCCTGCCTGTGAGCGGTTCGGCATCGGCCTGCTGCCCTACTTTCCGCTGGCCTACGGACTGCTCACCGGCAAGTACCGCCGCGGCGAGGCGGCGCCGGCGGGGTCGCGGCTCGAAGCCCAGGCGAAGCGGCTCGAGAATGCCGACTGGGGCCGCATCGAGGCGTTGCAGGCCTTCGCCGACGCCCGCGCCATCTCGTTGCTCACCCTGGCCGTCGGCGGTCTGGCTGCGCAGCCGGCGGTCGGCAGCGTGATCTGCGGCGTCACCCGGCCCGAGCAGGTGGTGGCCAACGTCGAGGCGGGGTTGTGGCAGCCGTCCGAGCACGATGTGGCCGACCTGGCCGAGCTGCGGCACTCGTCCGCCTTCTCGTACACGACGTTCGCGTGAGCGGGGGTGCGTCCGACCCGGCGCTGTTGAGCCTGCACGGCGTGCGGGTGCTGGGCGCCCCGTCGACGGCGCAGGTGGCCGACCGGTTCGGGTTACGGGCTGCAGTTGTTGCCGAGCACCTGCTGGACGCGCAGGCTTACGGCTGGGTTCGCCGGCACGAGTTCTTCGGTGAGACGTGGTCGATGACCGAGCGCGGCCGGGCCGAGAACGAGCGGCAACTGGCCGCCGAACTCGACGCGGTCGGCGGGCGGGCCGCCGTGGCCGAGGCGCACCGGCTGTTCCTGAGCCTCAACGGCCCCCATGGGGTGGCCTGCACCAACTGGCAGGTGCGGCCCACGCGCTGGGACCGGCTGGCCGCCAACGATCACACCGACGCAGACTGGGACGTCGCGGTGCTGCTCGAACTCGAACGGCTCGACAACGCGTTGCAGCAGGTGGACGCCCTGCTGAGCGGCGCGCTGCCCCGCATGAAGGGGTACGGACGGCTGCATCGCGAGGCCCTGCACCGGGTGCGGCTCGGCGGACACGAATGGCTGGACGGCCCCGACCGCGCCTCGTGCCAGCTGGTCTGGATTCAACTGCACGAAGACCTGCTGGCCACGCTGGGCATTGCCCGCGGTACCGACGAGCAGCCGGTCTCGCGCTGATTCGAGCTTGGCAGGTGCGAGGCTTCGCGAGATTACGTCCGATGTGAGGGGGCTGGCGCCTCGGCGAGCGGTGGTGCCCCTCACATCGGACGTAATCCGACGAGTCGCACGGCGGGTTGCGACGGAACGCACCGCGGCCGGGATGACGGGCTGAGTCGTCACTCGGGCGTATGCCGGAATCTCTGTCGTGAGGCCGCTGTCGAGTGCGGTTGGGAGATCCCCGCGTGCGCCGGGATTGCGGGCTGAGTGGTGATTCCGGCGTTTGCCGGAATCTTTGTCGTGAAACCTCTGTCGGGTGCGGTCCGAAGATCCCGGCCCTCGCCGGGATGACGGGCAGTCGGATCGGGTGCCGTTGGGAGATCCCGGCCGTCGCCGGGATGACGGGAGTCGGAGGGCGCGTGATCGAGAGGTCTCGACGCTCAACTGCGCGCGAGCGCAGGCTCGGTGCACGGCAGTACGGGCTCGTCGGACGCCCGCACGAACAGCGCCCGCAGGCCCAACCGGCGCAGAATGAACCAGATCAGGTTGAACGCCGTGATCGTCAGGGTGATCGAGCAGGCCACGATGGTGCCTGGGTCGTGCACCAGCAGCGCCCAGGTCAGCCAGAGGCACTGGTTCACCCACGCGAGCGCCAGAAAGACCGGGGCGACGCCGTCCACCCGCCGGGCGCGGACGAGTTCGACGCTCTGACCGCTGCTGCTCATCAGGCCGGGAATGGTCGCGACCAGGCCGAAGGCGAGCGAGCCGAGCGTGAAGTCGACCGCGATGATTACCGCCGCCGCGACCAGGGACGGCGCCACCACCGCGAACAGCGAACGTCGGGTTGCTCGGGCCAGCAGCACCAGCAACGGCAACGTGCTGGCCAGCGCCACCGAGTTGGTGACGATCTGCGGGCCCTGCCCGATGCGCACGCCGTGGGTGAACCAGATCACGTTGAGCACCAGCACCGCCTGCCAGGCGAGCAGCGACAGGCCTGCGACGTTGCGGGTGCGCAGCAGGCGAAACAGTTGCGGAAAGCCCAGCAGAGCCCCCACGGCGGTGGCCGACCAGCCGATGATCTCGACCCACGACACGGCGAACAGACTCCTTGCGATTGAGATTTCAAACACACCGTCGACGGCGGTGAAGGACGACTTCAACAGGCGAAGAACCGTCGATGATCATTGTGGCAGAGTTCTGCTCGTCACCCGCGCCGGGGTCAGTGTTTGAAACCTGAAACAACTTCGGCCGGCCAAGGATGGTCGTCCGCCAGTGTCATGCTGTCGCTGTCGGCGACGAACCACCACTCGTTGCCAGTTGTTTCATCGGGACGGGGCTCAGTCCAGCCGCGCGATGGAGGTCTCGGTGGGGCTGAAGAACGCCCTCAACCCCAGCCGGCGAGCCCCGTACCAAACCAGGTTCGCGCCGGTGAGCAGGCTCATCGTGACAGCGGTGATCACCGAGCCGGGATCACCGATCAAGAAGGCCCAGGTGGTCCAGAGTGCCTGGTTGACGAAGGCGAGCACCATGAACAGCGCCGACAGGCCGCGCACGTGTGGCGCCCTGACCAGCTCGATCGTCTGCCCGACCGTCGAGCCGATACCGGGCACGATGGCCGCCAGGCCGAAGGCGGCGGACCCCAGAAAGTGATCGATCGCGATGATCACCGCCGCCGCCACGAGACTGGGCAGCACCACCTGCCAGAGCCGGCGGCCGACCGCGCGCGACAGCAGCACCAGAATCGGCACCGTGGCGCACGCCCCGATCGAGTTCACCACCAACTGCGGCGGCTGGTCGATGCGCACCCCGTGGGCGAACCAGACCACGTTCATGACCAGGATCCACTGCCACGCGACCAGCGACAGGCCCTCGACGTTGCGGGTGCGCACCAGCCGCCACAGTTGCGGAAAACCGACCACCGCGCCGACGAAGGTGGCCAGCCAGCCCACGAGTTGAGCAGTCGTCACGTCATCGCTCCAGAGAACAGCAACCGGCTCCACGTCGGCGTCGGAGGTTCGGGCACCATTGTTGCGTCGCTCACCGGCCCGGTGGGGCCGTCGTCTCGCGCACGATCAACTCGGTCGGTATCAGCACCGGCCCCGAGCGCGGCAGCTTCTCGGCACCGAGTTGCGCCAGCACGAGCCGCACGAGCTCGCGTCCGATCTGGTGAAAGTCCTGCCGAACGGTGGTCAGCGGTGGCGACGAGTACCCACTCAGGGCGATGTCGTCGAAGCCGACCACCGACACGTCCTGCGGCACCCGTATGCGGTGCTCGTGCAGCGCGCGAATCAACCCGAACGCCATCTCGTCGTTGGCGCAGTACACGGCGGTGATGCTGTCGTCGCCCACCAGCTGCTGCCCGGCCGCGTACCCCGAGCGGGCGCTCCAGTCGCCCCGAACGACCTGCGGTGGACGAATGCCCGCGCGCCGAAGCCGCTGCTCCCAGGTGCTGGCGCGCACCAGTGCCGGCTCTGAGTCGGCCGGCCCGGCGATGTGGTGGATGGTGTGGTGCCCCAGGCCCAGCAGGTGCTCGACGGCCAACTCGCTGCCCTGTATCTGGTCGGCCACCACCGAGGGGTAGTGACCGAGCAGCCGCGAGTCCGACACCGCGACGGCCAGGCCGGCGGGCAGCACGAGCGAGTCGGGCGTGGCCTGTTGGGAGGGAATGATCACCAGGCCGTCGATGGATTGCTGCGACAGCGTGTGGGCGGCGTCCTTCCAGCTATCGGGTTCGGGGGTGTGCACGTCCAAGAGGGTGACCGACAGTCCGTGTTCGGCCGCAGCCTCGACGACCGCCTCGGTGGTCAGCGCCTCGCCGGTGCGTCCGAACCGGTGCGCGAGCAGCCCGATGGTGCCGAACCTGCCGTTGCGCAGCGCCCGTGCGGCGCGGTTGGGCGAGTAGCCCAGTTGGTGCATCGCCGCCAGCACCCGGTCGCGGGTGTCGTCGCGCACCGGGTCGGCACCGGTCGACACCCGTGAGACGGTCTGGGCCGACACGCCGGCCAGCCGCGCGACGTCGGCGATGGACGGGCCGCGCGTGGGTCGTCCTCGACCGGCACCACTGGGCATGGCGTGACTGTAGCGCATCGCATCCGTGTTTGGTGACGTAAACATCCGTTACCTGTTCTAAACCGAAGCCTGCTGACGAACGCGGGGCAGCCTGCTAAGTTAACGTCAACATTCGACCCGCAGGGCGACGATGCTGACCCGGCTGCCCACGATGGTGATCTTCCTCGTGCTGCAGCGCAGTTTCGCCCAAGGAATCACAGGAGCCATCAAGTGACCTCAACCCAACAGGATCTCGACAAGCTCGATCAGCGACCAGAGTTGCCTGCCGCTGATCGAGCTCGTCGAGATGGCTTCGATTCCGCCCGAATCGCAGACCCCACCTTCTTCGCCCACAACCGGTTGGCGCCGCATTCCGACCACCGCTGGTTCGCGTCCAGTGCCGAGGCCGCCGCCGCAGTCAGTAGCTTCGAACAGAACCTCAACGGGCTGTGGAAGTTCCACTACGCCAAGAACCCCGCAGCCGTGCCGTCGGGTTTCGAGGCCGTCGACTTCGACACCTCGGGCTGGGCCGACATCGCCGTGCCCGGGCACATCCAGTTGCAGGGCTACGACCGGCCGCAGTACGTCAACGTGCAGTACCCGTGGGACGGGCACGAGAACGTGCGGCCGGGTCAGGTGCCGCAGCGGTACAACCCGGTGGGCAGCTACGTCACCTGGTTCACACTCGGCCACCCCCTCGCCGAGGGTGAGCGGCTCAGCGTGTCGTTCAAGGGTGCCGAGAGTGCCGTCGCGGTGTGGCTCAACGGGCACTACATCGGCTTCGGCGCCGACTCGTTCACCCCCTCGGAATTCGACCTCACCGACGCGCTGGTGCCGGGCGAGAACAAGCTGGCCGCGCAGGTGTTCAAGTGGAGCGCCGGGTCGTGGATCGAAGACCAGGACTTCTACCGGTTCTCGGGGCTCTTTCGCGACGTTGTGCTGTACCGGCGCCCCGCCGTGCACGTCGAAGACCTGCGAGTGACCACCGAGGTGTTGGACGACCTCGCGTCGGCCGTGGTGGGCGTCCGTGTGGCGATCGAGGGGACGGGCAGCGTCCGGGCCCGACTCGACGGCGTCGGCGACCTGCGCCAGGCCGGCGACGACACCTGGTCGATCACGCTGGCCGAACCACGGCTGTGGAGCGCCGAAGACCCGCACCTGTACCGGCTCGTGCTCGAGGTGCTGAACGCCGACGGTCAGCTCACCGAGGTGATCGAGCAGCAGGTGGGCGTGCGGCGCTTCGGCATCGAGAACGGCCTGATGACGATCAATGGTGAGCGCATCGTGTTCAAGGGCGTCAACCGGCACGAGTTCGGGCTGCAGGGCCGCGTGATGTCGCGCGAGCAGACCGAGGCCGACCTCGTGCTGCTCAAGGCGGCCAACGTCAACGCGGTGCGCACCAGCCACTACCCGAACAACTCGTTCTTCTACGAGATGTGCGACCAATACGGGCTGTACGTGATCGACGAGATGAACCTCGAATCGCACGCGCAGTGGGATGGGCTGTTTCAAGGCCTCATCACGCTCGAAGACCTGGTGCCCGGCGATCGTGACGAGTGGGGGCCGGTGCTGCTCGACCGGGCCGCGAACCTGCTGCAGCGCGACAAGAACCACCCCTGCGTCGTGATGTGGTCGTGCGGCAACGAGTCGTACGGGGGCAGCACGATTCTGGCCGTGGCCGACTGGTTTCGCGCCAACGATTCGCGTCCGGTGCACTACGAGGGGGTCACCCACGACCCGCGCCACCCCGACACCACCGACGTGTACAGCCAGATGTACACCCCGGCCACCGGGGTGGAGCGGTTCATCGCCGAACACCCCGACAAGCCGTTCATTCTGTGCGAGTACGCCCACTCGATGGGCAACTCGTTCGGCGCCGTCGACGCCTATCTCGATCTGGCCTACCGCGAGCCGCTGTTTCAGGGCGGGTTCATCTGGGACTTCGCCGACCAGGCGATCGCGCTGACCGACCGCTACGGCGTGCGCTATTTCGGCTACGGCGGCGACTGCGGCGAGGCCCCCAGCGACTACGACTTCAGCGCCAACGGCATCGTGTTCGCCGACCATTCGCCCAAGCCGATCGTGCAAGAGGTGAAGTACCTGTACCAGGGCCTCTCGATCGAAGTGACGCGCACCGACTTCGCCGTCACCAACCGGCTGCTGTTCACCGAGTCGTCGGCGTACCAGTGCGTGGTCGAACTGGCACGCGAGGGCGTCCGGCTGGCCGGGGGAGTGGTCGAGACGGCTGTGGCGCCGGGTGGCACGACTCGCTACGAACTGCCGTTCGCGCTGCCCGAGACGCCCGGTGAATACACCGTCGACGTGTCGTTCACGCTTCGTGAAACGACGCAGTGGGCACAGGCCGGGTACGAGGTCGCGTCCGACCAGTGGGTGTTCGAGGTCTCTGCGTCACTCGAGCTCGTCGAGACAAAATCGCCGGTCGAGGTTGTCGAGACCCCCGAACTCATCGACGGCCTGCACAACATCGGCGTGCGCGGGCGGCACTTCTTGGCGCTGTTCAGCAAGCTGCACGGCGGGCTGGTGTCGTACCGCTACGGGTTCACCCCCGACGGTGGCAACGAGTTGCTGGCGGGGCCGCCCAGGCCGAACTTCTGGCACGCGCCCACCTCGAACGAGCGGGGCTGGGGTGCGCCGTTCGAAGACGGGCAGTGGCTGCTGGCCAGCCGTTACGCCAGGCCCGACACCCCATCGTCCACGCCCGTGGTGCGGGTGGCCGACGGGGCCGTCGAGGTGACCTACACCTACCTGCTGCCCACCACGCCCGGTGGGCGCTGCGTGGCGACCTACCGGGTCGGCGGCGACGGTCACGTGGGCGTCACGATCACGGCGACGCCGGGTGAAGGGCTGGGCGACCCGCCCGAGTTCGGCATGCTGTTCACCGCCTCGGCCGACCTGCACCGGCTGACCTGGTACGGCGAGGGGCCGGACGAGTGCTACCTCGATCGTCGCGGCGGGGCCCGGCTCGGCGTCTACCACGGCGAGGTGCGCGATCAGTTGACGCCGTACGTGAGGCCGCAAGAGGCGGGCAGTCACACCGGCGTGCGCTGGGCGAGCGTCACCGACGACCGGGGGCTGGGACTTCGCTTCGACTGTCCGGGGGGTATGGAGTTCTCGGCTCTGCCGTGGACCCCGTTCGAGATCGAGAACGCCACGCACCCCAACGAGTTGCCGCCGATTCACCACACGGTGGTGCGTCCGGCGCTGATGCGTCGCGGAGTGGCCGGCGACGACTCCTGGGGGGCCAGGACGCACCCGCAGTACCGGCTGCCCGCGGGTGAGAAGTTGGTGTTCAGCTTCGGCTTCCAGGGTGTTCATTGAGGGCGAAAGTCGGACTCAAGTTCGTCATCCCGCGCTCGGCCCTGGATCTCTAGCGCAACCTTCTCGCCGGCTTGGGTTGGGAGAGATCCCGGCGTTCGCCGGGATAACGGGGGGGTGGGCGTTCGTGTTGCGCCGGTGCGATCAGCCGTGCTCGCGCAGCCAATCGGTGCGCCGCCGTTCGGACGCCCGGGCCAGCCAGGCGTCCTCGATCACCTCGGTGAGTTCGCTCACGGTTAGTTCGCCGACCCGCGTCAACCGCAGCAGCACCGAGGGGTGCCCGTCGAAGTGCGGGGTGGTGAAGAACGGGGTGCTCGGGTCTTGCACCAGCCCCTGCTTGGTGGCCTCGCCGTCCACCCAGATCACCACCACATCGTCGTAGCGCTCACCGGTGACGGGGTCGAAGGCGTCCGGACGAGGGGTGCGAAAGAACACGAACGACTTGCGGCCCACCTGATAGATCGGACGGGTGGTGCCGTCCTGCTCGACCGTGACGAACGGCATGCCCCGGGCCACCCGGTGAAGGTCGGCCTCGGTCGCCGTCCGCTCAGTCATGGCTCAGTACGCCGCGTCGCCGGCGGACAGCAGGTCGGCGAAGCTCGTGGCCGGGTGCCCGGTGAGGCGTTCGACGTCGCCGGTCACCCCGGCCAGTTCACCCGAGGCGATCGCGGTGTAGGTGCTCACCCAGGCGTCCACCTGCCAGTCGGGGGCGCCGTACGACGCCCGCGACGCGTACGCCTCGTCGATGGTCTCGTCGTAATAGCTGACCGGACGTCCCTCGGCCTCGCTCAGCAGTGCCGCCACCTCGGCCAGGCTGAGCGCTTCGGGGCCGGTCAGGTCGTACGTGTCGCCGACGTGTGCCGTCGGGTCGAGCAGCACCGCGGTGGCGGCGTCGGCGATGTCGCGCTGGGCGACGGCGGCGACCCGTCCGTCACCGGCGGGGCCGCGGATCACGTCGTCGGGGCCGGCCAGGGCGGGCAGAAAGTCGGCGTACAGGTTGTCGCGCAGAAACGTGCACGCCAGGCCGCTGGCCAACAGATGCTGCTCGGTGGCGTGGTGGTCGCGGCCCAGGGTGAACGTGCAGTCGGGCGCCGCGCCGTAGAACGAGATGTACACCACCTGGCGCACCCCGGCCGCAGCCGCAGCGTCGATGAACGCACGGTGTTGCGCCACCCGGTCGGCGCTCTCGGACGCCGACACCATCAGCAACGTGGTCACGCCGCTGAGTGCCGCCCGCACCTGCGGAGTGTCAACGTACGACGCCTGCACCACACGCGCGCCGGGCAGGTCGGGCGCTCGGGACGGGTCGCGCACCAGCAGCCGCTGCTCGACACCGGCCGTCGCGAGCCGGGTGGCGATGCGGCCGCCGAGTCGTCCGGTCGCACCGGTGATGCCGAGGGTCATGGGCTTCATACTGCCCCCGCCGAGCCAGTCGGCCAACAGCCGAACCTCAGGTCGCTGCCGGCTTCATCGCCACCAGTTGAATCAGGTTGCCGCAGGTGTCGTCGAAGACGGCGACGTGCGCGGTGCCGATGTCGGTGGGCGGTTGGGTGAACAGCACGCCGAGCGAGGTCAGTCGCTCGTACTCGGCCTGCAGGTCGGCGACGGTGAACTGGGCCAGCGGTATGCCGTCCTCCAGCATCGCGTCGCGGTAGGGCTTCACCGCCGGGTGTCCGGACGGCTCCAGCAGCAGTTCCGGCCCGTCCGGTGCCTCGGGTGACACCACGGTCAGCCAGAAGTCGTCGCCCAGCGGAATCTCGTGACGGACCTCGAAGCCGAGCACCTCGGTGTAGAAGGTGCGCGCCGCGCGCTGGTCGTCGACGAAGATGCTGGTCAGGTGAATGCGCATCAGAGATCCTTTCCGGCGGGCGGCCAGCGTTCGTTGATCACCGCGAGCGGTTCGCGGTTGAAGTGGTGCAGTTTGGTGCGCCCCCGGCGTTCGGTCGTGACCAGGCCCGCGGCCTCGAGCACCGCGAGGTGCTGTGAGATCGCCTGCCGGGTGGAGCCGATGCCGTGCCGCATGGTCAAGGCGCTGCACAGCTCGAACAGGCTCTGGCCGTTGCGGCGAGCCAGTTCGTCGAGAATCAGCCGTCGGGTTTCGTCGTCCAGGGCGTGGTAGACGTCGGCCATGCGGCCACGTTATGCAAGCGGCTACTTGCCTGTCAAGTGGCTACTTGCCGGTCGCAGTGGTCGCCCCGTCAGTCGTGAATCTTGGACCCGCTCAACCGCAGCGTCGCGGCCACGTCGTGATGGTCGAGAAACTGGCTGGCCCCCAGGTCAAGATTCGCGATGGCGGCCATCTCTGCCTCGCTCAGGGTGAAGTCGAACACGTCAAAGTTCTCGGCGATGCGGTCGGCCCGCACCGATTTGGGTATCGCCACCACCCCGCGCTGAATCAGCCAGCGCAGCACCACCTGGGCGACCGACTTGCCGTGTGCCGCGCCGATGGCGGCCAGTTCAGCGTTGGTGAACAGCCCGTTGCGGCCCTCGGCGAACGGCCCCCACGCTTCGATCTGCACTCCGTGCTCGCCCATCAACTGCTGGTAGTCGGCGCGCTGAAAGAACGGGTGCACCTCGATCTGGTTCACCGCGGGCACCACCTCGTTGTGCAGGGTCAGGTCGATCAGCCGGTCGGGGTAGAAGTTCGACACTCCGATCGCCCTGACTCGGCCCTGCCCATACAGGCGCTCCATCGAGCGCCAGGCGCCGTAGTAGTCGCCGTAGGGCTGGTGAATCAGGTACAGGTCGAGGTAGTCGAGCCCGAGCAGGTCCAGCGATTTCTCGAAGGCGGTCAGGGCCGCGGATTCGCTCGCGTCCTGCACCCACAACTTGGTGGTGACGAACAACTCCTCGCGCGGCACCCCTGACTCGCGAATCGCCTGGCCCACCGCCGCCTCGTTGCCGTAGGCCGCCGCGGTGTCGAGCAGCCGGTAGCCCACCTGCAGCGCAGCCGCCACCGACGCCACGCATTCGTCGGGATCGTTGACCTGAAAGACGCCGAAGCCGAGCAGCGGCATCTCGACGCCGTTGTTGAGTGTCACCGATTGCATGGGGTTCTCCTTCTCTCGTCGCCTCGATTCTGCGCCGCCCGGCATCACGCTGCCAGGTATTGCCGTTACCCGCCGCCGAAAGACACTGTGAGTCTGGGTATGCAAGACAACGCCCAAACTCACACTGTCGTGGCAGGGCGTGGCGAACAGCCCGGCAGTAGGGTGCGCAGATGAGCGACGACCTCCCGATCAGGGTGTTCGTGTCGTCGACGTTTCGCGACATGCAGGCCGAGCGTGACGAGCTGGTCAAGCGGTGTTCCCGCTGCTGCGCCGGCGCTGCCAAGAGCGCGGCATCGCGTGGAGCGAGGTCGACCTGCGCTGGGGCGTGACCACCGAGCAGGCAGCCGAGGGGGCGGTGCTGCCGATCTGCCTGGCCGAGATCGAGCGCACCCGGCCGTACTTCATCGGGCTGCTGGGCCAGGGCTACGGCTGGGTGCCCGGCGAGGTCGACCCCGACCTGGCCGCCCGGTTCGGCTGGCTCACCGACGACCTGCACCGCTCGGTGACCGAACTCGAGATTCCGGACGGGGTGCTGAACAACCCCGACGCCGCCGGTCACGCCTACTTCTACCTGCGTGACCCCGCCTGGGTGAACGGGCTGCCGTCCGATCATCAGGCGCTCTACAGCGAGCCCGACCCACCAACGCCGCGAGGCTCGATGCGCTGCGGCAGCGGGTGCGCCATTCCGGCTTTCCGGTCGCCGACTACGGCAGCCCCGACGAACTGGGCAGCCGGGTGCTGGCCGACTTCGAGCACCTGATCGACCGGCTGCACCCGCCCGAGCAGACCCCGGACGCCGCCGTCCGGGCAGCAGCCGTTCACGCCGCGTTCGGACGGGCCCGGTTCGGCCTGTCCGTGCACCGCGCAGCACTCGAAACCGCTGTGACCGCTGCGGGTTCCGGTGCTGGTCACCGGGGCGCCGGGCGGGGGAGCGTCCGCACGGGTCACCAACTGGGCCGCCGACTGGGCGGCCGTCCGGCCCGGTGCGACGGTCGTGATCCAACACTGTGATGCGGACGCAGCCGCGGGCGAGTTCCGGCTGCTCGCCGCGCGGCTGATCGCCGCGTTCGGCGGCGACTACGACGCCGCGGCCGACCACTGGCCGACGCAGTGCCGTCCGCGGTCACGAGCGCGCTGGCCCAGCAACTCTCGACAAGCTGTGAGAGTTGGTGGTGGCTGGCCTGGGGCTAGCTGGCAGGGTGGTGGGACCGGTTGTTCGTGTGCGGGTCGTGACCCTTCGACAAGCTGACCGTCCGCAATTGTGCGGGGTGTCTTGGTCGAGATCTGTCCGGCTCGTGCACGGAGAACCGGCCGACCATCCCGGCCCACTCGTTGGCCTGATAGAAGCCCGTCCCACCGCTTTGGCGGGGTGACCGATCACAGTAACGCCACGGGTGACTCTTTCCCCGGGATGGCCGCGCCGGTTCGACCGGCTCGATGCCCAACATCCCGAAAACAGGAGGCTCAGACACCGATGGCCATCGTTGCAGATACCTACACCTATGTGGTGGGTGTGGACACCCACGCCGCCACTCATCATTACGCGATCGTGGAGACCCGTAGCGGCGGCCAGATCACCCACGGGAAGTTCCCCACCCATGCCGCGGGCTTGTTGCGGGCCGTGGATTGGATCAGCCGCCGCACCAGTGTTGACGACAACCCAGCTGTCGACCAGGTGCTGATCAGCATGGAAGGCACCGGCAGTTACGGCGCCCAGGCAGCCGAGCTGCTCGCCGCACGCGGTTACCGGGTCGTCGACGCACCCTCGCCGAAACGGGCTCGTGGCAGCGGCAAGAACGACCACATCGATGCCCTGGTCGCTGCCCGCGGCGCGTTACCCAAGGACAGCGAACGGCTCGCCGACCGACGCGCCGGCCATACCCGTGCCGCGCTGCAGATCCTGCTCACCGCCCGCGACAGCATGCGACGCGACCGGACCCGTTCCAAGAACCAGCTCACCGCGCTGCTACGCACCCACAACCTCGACATCGATGCCCGCAAGGGAATCAACAAGGTCCACATCAGCCTCATTGCGGGCTGGCGCAAGCGGCCCACCGACACCACCCTGGCCCGGATCGCCCGCACCGAAGCGCACCGCCTCGCCACCCGCATCCACACCCTGGACGCCGACCTCGACAGCAACGAGAAAGCCATCAACGCCCTCGTGCGTGAACTCGAACCAACCCTGCTCGACCTGCCCGGCCTCGGACCCATCAACGCCGCCATTGTGCTCGCCGTCTGGTCTCACCCCGGCCGCATCCATGACGAAGCCGGCTTCGCCAAGATCGGCGGCGTCTGCCCCCTGGAGATCTCCTCGGGCAACTCCAAGGATCATCGCCTCAACCGCACCGGCGACCGACAACTCAACTCAGCCCTGAACTCCATCGCGAACACCCGCATGCGACACGACGAAACCACCAAGGCCTACGTCAAGAAACGCAAACAGCAAGGCCAAACCAAACCCCGAATCCGACGCTGCCTCAAGCGCTACATCGCCCGCCAAATCTTCCGACACCTCAACACGACCACCCTTGACAAGACATAGAAGCGTCTCGACCAACGGTGATGTGAGATCGCCCTTTGCTCTGGCCAGATTTAGGTTAGGCTCCCCTTACGGATTTCGTTTCAACGCCGAGACCAGGGGGTCACGTGCAGTCCAACCACACCGTGCAGGCCGACACCCTGCGCGAACGGTCGCTCTCACTCGCCCGGCGGCTGCTGGCCGGTGCCGGCCGCGCCTCTCTGGTCGCCTACGACCTCGCCCCGCTCGTGGAGGCCGGCGCGCTGAGTCACGGGCTGAGCGCGCACGGTGACCTGGTGGTGGCCTGCCTCACCGATCGCGAGATACCGGTCACCACGTGGAACTCGACCCCGCTTCGGGTGCGGCTCGACGTGGTCAAAGAGGCGCCCGAGTGGGAGGTGCGCATCACCGCGTGCGCCGTCCATCTGCTCGGTGAGCTCGAATGGCTGGCCGGCGACCTCATCGAGGACTACCTGACCGAGGCGGCCCTCGACCCCCAGTTGGTCGAGTTGGCCACTGCACCGGGCGGACGGCTGGGTGTCGTTCGTTCCGACCGGGTGCTGGTGCACGACATCGCCGGCGTACTGCCGTTCGCCTACGACGAGGTGGTCGAGTGCCGCGGCAGCTACCCCGACCCCGATCAGGAGTGGACGGCGCGCGAAGTGCTCGGCCAACTGCCCGTCGCGCAACTCACCGGCCTGGCGTACGCGGTGGCGTCCGGTTTCGTACCGGGGGTCACCCTGTCGGTGCGCGATGAGGCGGCCTGCCCGCACACCGAGGGCCACGTGTTCGTCGTTGACGTCGACCGCAGCGGGCTGACCCTGATGTCGGTTGACCTGGGCCGGGTGAGCGTGCATTTCGTCGCCTTCGACCGGGTGGTCGAAAACGACAACGAGCTGGCCGATCGAATCGGCCAGCTCGTCGAGGCGAGTGGAGTAGCGCTTACTTAGCGGTCAGGCGCTCAGGCCACGGAGTAGCTGAGGCAGTCGGCGTTGTCGCCGACGCTGATCTCACCCGCGGTGCAGAGCAGATCGGTGTTGTGCACGCACTCGAGGCGTTTGCAGGCACCAACCTGGCCGTCGGCCGAGGCCAGCCCGGCGCGGGCGTCGAGGGTGATGAACGTGGTGCACGAGGCCGCCTCGGCGCCCCCGACGTTGATGGCGATGGCCGTGCAGCCGCCGTTGTTGAACGCGCAGGCGGTGGTGCCACAGGACTTGACGAGGGATGCGGTGCTCATGATCTCAACCTCCCGGTTGATGGTTCGGACTACTTCGATTGACGTCAGATTAATCCTCGAAATGCAGCCGCACAAGCATCGTTAGGCTTCCCTAAGTCGTCTGTATTAATGCAGCGCGCATTTATCGAAAATGCTCTGTCGGCGGCTGTAAACACGGTTTGACTAGGTGTACCGCAGAGACCGCGCGTACGGCTGCCCTGCGCGCAACTCAGCATCATAAAGTTGAAAGTTTCGTTTCGTAAATCGACTCATTTGACGACGCTCGACACAGTTTCTTAGGCCGTGCGCCGATACCGTGAGAGCGCCAGCGCGGCCAGCGCCGCCAGGCACTCGCCGGCGCTGAGGGCGACCCAGATCGCCTCGGCCGAGTGGGCGCTGGCCACCAGCACGTGAGGCAGTTTGATCACCACGACGGTGCCGATCGAGATCAGGTACGAGGGGGTCGCCCGGCCGATCGCCTGGTAGTAGCCGGCCAGTAGGGGCGCCACCCCGGCCGCGGCGATGCCCACCGACAGAATGCGCAGGGCGTTCGCGGCGAGGGTGGTGGTTGCGGGGTCGTTGACGAACAGTCGCACCAGGGGGTCGGCCGCCAGGCTCAGCACCACCGCGGCAAGAATGCCGTAGCCCAAGGTGGCGAACAGTCCCAACCGCCGGGTGCGCAGGGTGCGGGCCAGGTTGCCGCTGCCGAAGTTGTAGCCGGTGATCGGTTGCAGGCCCTGGCTGATGCCCACCTCCGGCATGCCGGCGAAGACTTGCAGGCGCGCGCACACGGCGTAGGCGGCCAGCGCCGCGCCGCCCGCGGCGGCCGCCGCCAGATTGGCGTTGACCACCACGGCGAGCATCGTGGCACCCAACCCGGCACGTGTGTGCTCCGTGTTCTGGTGTCGATGGGTTCAGGCGGACGGCGTCACGGGGCCGGTGCTACTGCGCACCACCAGGTCGATCGGCAGCGTGATCTGCCGCTGGGGGTAGTCGGGGTCCATCGCGAGCAGCCCCGCCAGCCGCCCCTTCTCACGAATCGGCTGCCGCACCGTGGTCAGCCCGGTGTAGGCGGCGTCGGGAATGTCGTCGAACCCGGCCACCGACACCTCCTGGCCCGGGGTGAGGCCGCCCACCCGGGCGGCGTCCAGTACGCCCAGGGCGACCACGTCGCTCAGGGCGACCAGGGCCGTGGGTCGATCGGCGGCGTCCAGTACCCGCGCGGCGGCCTCGCGTCCGGCCTGCCGGGTGTTGGTGGCGCACGTCACCACACGCAACGAACCCGCCGGCAGCGTCTGCCACAGGCCGCGCAGCCGATCGTCCTGGTACGACGGGGACGGCACGCCGGGGGTCGCCCGGTCGGGGCGGTAGCCGACGTCGGCGAGCTCACCGGTGCCGGTGGGGGCGATCACCGCCACGTCGCGGTGGCCGAGGGCGGCCAGGTGCGTGCCGACCAGCCGTCCGGACTCGATGTTGTCGATGCCCACCCAGTCGCCGAACGGCGCCTGCTGGGTGCCGACCACGCGCACCCCGCGTCGCCGCAGCGGTTCGAGGTCGGCTCCCGCGGCCGTCACCGACGGCGCGACCAGCGCGTCGATGGCCGCCCGCCGCAGCGCCCCGCGGGACTCGTCGTCGGGCAGCCACTTCATCAACAACACCGACGCGCCGGCCGCCTCGACCGACTCGCTCAGGCCGGCCAGAAACAGCACCGAGTAGGGGTCGAGAAACGTGTTGGCCAACTCGCCCTCGTAGAGAATGCCGCACACGTCGGTACGGCCCGAGCGCAGCGCCCGTCCGGTGGCGTTGGGGCCCGCATAGCCCAGAGCGTCGGCTGCGGTGAGAATGTCGGCGCGAAGCTGCGCCGAGAGCTGATCGGGGCGGCTGAAGGCGTTCGAGACTGTGGCGATCGAGACACCCACCCGCTCGGCGACCACCTTCATGGTGACCGGCGGCGTCCGCTCGCTCATGCGACTTGCCCTTCTTAATCGATTCAGGCGATGCTAGGACTTAATCGTTACAGAAAGCAATCAAGGAGCGGGCCGTGCTGGTCAGCATCAACGTCGCGCAGTTTTCGGCCGAGCAGGTCGGGGTGACCGCATGACCGCCGCGCAGGCGATCGACCGCAGGGTGGCCCCGGCCCGCAACGCCACCCTGGCGGTGTTCGCGGTGTCGGGTTTCGGAATGGCGTCGTGGATGGCCCGGGTGCCCGACGTGCGCGAGCAGTTGCAGCTCACCCCCGGCCTGTTGGGCCTGCTGCTGCTCGCCATTTCGGCCGGGTCGTTGGTCGGTCTGCCCCTGGCCGGACGGCTGGCGCACCGGTTCGGCGCGGCGGGCGCGGTGCGGCTGGGTGGCAGCGTCTCGCTGGTGGGGCTGGCGGTGTCGGCCCTGACCACGCAGTTCATGGGGTCGATGTGGTGGGTGATGCCCGGCCTGCTGCTGTTCGGCCTGGGCATGGGAGTCTGGGACGTCTCGATGAACCTCGAAGGCACCGTCGTCGAGCAGAGCCTGCGCCGCGCGATCATGCCGTGGTTTCATGCGGCCTTCAGCGGCGGCACCGTGATCGGCGCCCTGGTGGGTGCGGGGCTGGTCTGGCTGCGGGTGCCGTTGGTGCCGCACCTGCTGAGCGTCGCCGCACTCGGTCTGGTCACCGTCTGGTGGGGTACCGGCGTCTTTCTGCCGGCGTTCGACGAAAGCACGAGCGACGGCGTGGCGTCCGGTCAGCCGCAGCGGTCGGCCTGGCTCGAACCGCGCACCCTGCTGATCGGCCTGGTGGTGCTGGCGGCCGCCTTCGCCGAGGGCACGGCCAACGACTGGATGGCGGTCGCGTTCGTCGACGGCCACGGTCTCGACAAGGCGCTGGGCGTGGTGGCCCTGGCGGTGTTCCTGAGCTTCATGACCGCGGGCCGCATTCTGGGCACCGGGCTGCTCGACCGCTTCGGACGGGTGGCCGTGCTGCGTGTGCTGTTCATCGCCGCCATCGTGGGTTGCGCTCTGGTGGTGTTCGGCAACACCGCGCTGGCCTTCGTGGGCTGCGCCATCTGGGGCGTCGGCGCCAGCCTCGGCTTTCCGGTCGGTATGTCGGCCGCGGCGGACGACCTCGCGCGGGCGCCCGCCCGGCTGTCGGTGGTCTCAACCGTCGGCTACACCGCGTTTCTGGCCGGCCCGCCCCTGCTGGGGTTCATGGGCGACCACTACGGCGTGCTGCGCGCGCTGCTGGTGGTGGGTGCGGTGTCGGTGCTGGCCCTGCTGGTGGTGCCTGCGGCCCGTCCGCTCGACCGGAGCGATCTGCCGTGACGTCGGTGGTGCTGCTCGACATCGACGGCACATTGGTCGACTACCGCACCGACCTGCCCGCGAGCGCGGCCGCCGCGGTGCGCACTGCCCGGGCCGGCGGGCATCGGGTGTACCTGTGCACCGGACGCAGCCGCGCCGAGATCTACCCCGAACTGTGGCAGTTGGGCGTCGACGGCCTGATCGGGGGTAATGGCAGCTATGTCGAGAGCTCCGGCGAGGTGATCTTACACCAGGTGATGGACGAGACCGTGGTCGCCGAGGCGATCGACTGGATGAGTGGTGACGGGCTGGGCTACTACCTGGAATGCAACTCGGGCCTGTTCGGCAGCGCCGACCTGCCGCAGCGGGCGGCGGCGGCGATCGGACGGCCGGGGGCCGAGGGCGAGCAGTTCGTGCGTTCGGTCTTTCCCGCCATGATCTACCAGCCGTGGCCGGTGCCGGTCGACGTCAACAAGATCAGCTTCGCGCTGCGTCCAGACGTCGACCTCGACGCCCTGGCCGAGCGCTTCGCCGGCCGGGCGGGCATCGACTCGTGGAGCGCGACGGGCAAGGGCGCAGAGTTCGGCGAGATCGGCCAGCTCGGCATTCACAAGGGCGCGGCGATCGAACGCCTCGCCGCTCACCTCGGGGTGCCGACCGCTGGGTTGATCGGCATGGGCGATGCCCGCAGCGACCTGGAGATGTTCGCCGTCTGCGGCACGTCCGTGGCCATGGGCAACGCGCCCGCCGACGTCCAAGCCGCCGCCGATCTGGTCACCGATCACGTGGACGACGACGGCCTGGCCAAGGCGTTCGTCCGGCTGGGCCTGATCGACGCCTGAAAGGGTCTGGCGCGAGTTGGGGACGGTTCCCATCTCGCGCAACTCAGGTCAACCCGTCATCCCGGCGAACGAGGGGATCTCACAAACCTCCAGCAGGTTGTCGTTGAATGACCGCCCGGCTCGTGGGTTGCGCTGGAGATCCCGGCGTCCGCCGGGATGACGTACGGCACCCTGCAGCACTATCTGAGCGAGGGCTTGGAGCTCGGCGACGAGGTACTGCAGGCCGTCCGAGAACGGTTCATCGAGCGCTGAGCACGACCGGCGCGATCAGGCCTGATTGATGCGCAGCAGGTTGCCGGACGGGTCTCGCACCGCCATGTCGCGCGGGCCCCAGGGCTGGTCGGCCGGCTCGGACACGATCTCGGCGCCACCCTCGGCCAAGCGGGCGTGCAGGGCGTCGAGGTCGTCGGTGGCGAACAGGTAGAAGCCGAGATGGCCCTTGGCCAGCAGTTCGGTCAGGGCGGTCTTGTCGGCGTCCGAAATGCCGGGGCCGACCGCGACCGAACCGAGCGTGTAGCCCAACTCGGGCTGATCGGCCGAGCGCAGGTTGATCCAGCGGCCTGCGTCGGTGTTGACGTCGTTGACCAGTTCGAGCCCCAGCAGGTCGCGGTAGAAAGCGAGGGCCGCTTCGTGGTCCGAGGTCGGGATCATCAGGTTCGAGAAGGTGATCATTCCGCAACGCTACGCACGCGGACGCCGGGGCGCTTCTTCGATTCTGACCGGTCTGCCGACGATGCGGGCCACGCAGGCGGGCAGCGACTCCAACGGCCCGTGCTCGCGGGCCCGATAGGCGCTCGGCGTCTCGCCGACCAGCTCGGTGAACCGCGAACTGAACGAACCCAGCGACGACGCCCCGACCGCCATGCACACCTCCGTGACGCTCATCGCGCGGCCACGCAGCAGCATCATCGCCCGCTCGACCCGCCGGGTCATCAGGTAGCTGTGAGGGGTCTCGCCGTAGGCGGCCTTGAAACTGCGTTGAAAGTGCCCCGTCGACATGTGCGCCGCAGCGGCCAGGTCGCTGACCCGCAGCCCCGAGGCGTACTCGCGGTCCATGCGGTCTCTGGCCCGGCGCAACGCGGCGAGGTCGTCGGGGTGGGTCATCGCCGACCAGTCACGCACATGCAGCCGATCTTAGGCCCGGGAACTTGTCCGACTTAGCGAATGAAACGATTAATCAGACGAAGCCGCGGCCTGTCCATGATCGGTGGTGGACGCGGTTGCAGCCAAGGGCACCCAGCCTGCCGATCGGGTTGGGCAGCGGCCGAGCCGTGCCGCCCCGGGCCCACGGCTGAGCGCCACTACGGTGGTGCCATGACGGTCGGCGCCAGGTTGCGGGTACCTGTCCCGCGGCGAACGCTGGTGGCCCGGCCGCGGCTGGCCAACCCGTTCATCAACCAACCGCTGCCGCGTCTGGTGCTGCTCTGCGCCGCGGCCGGTTCGGGCAAGACCACCCTGCTGCAGCAGTGGTTGGCGCAGGTGGTCGCCGAACCGGGCCTTTCCGGACGACCGGCTGCGCGGGTCGCCTGGGTCAGCCTGGACGAGTCGGACGTCGACCCCGGGCAGTTCCTGACCGACCTGGTGGGCGCCGTCGGGGCGGTAGACGGTGCGTTGGCCGCCCGCGCCCTCGCTCTGCTGGCCGATGGCCGGGCCGAGCCCGAGGACGTCATGGTCGGTCTCGTCGAGGATCTCGACGGTGCCGCCGGGCTGACCGTCATCGCACTCGACGACCTGCACGTGATGTCCACCGGGCAAGCCGCGACCGACGCCTTCGCCTTCCTGATCGACAACCTGCCGCCCCGCGTGGTGGTCGCGGCCACGAGTCGCACCGATCCCGCGTTGCCGCTGGCTCGCCTCCGCGCGCGCGGCGAACTGGTCGAAGTCGGCGATGCCGACCTCAGATTCAACGACGCCGAGGCCGCCGCGTTCTTCCGGACCGCCTTGGGCCTCGACCTCCAGGCAGCCCAGATCCAGGCGCTGGCGTCCCGAACCGAGGGGTGGGCGGCCGGACTCCAACTCGCCGGGGTGTCGGCCCGGGCTCACGTCGCCGAGGGGCCGGACGCCGTCGACGCCTTCATCCGGGCGTTCAGCGGGACGCACCGATTCGTGCTCGACTACCTGGTGCAGGAGGTGCTCGACGCGCAGCCCCTCGACACCCGCACGTTCCTGTTGCTCACCTCGGTGCTCGACCGGCTGTCGGGGCCGTTGTGCGATGCCGTCACCGAAGGGCCGGGCGGGCAGCGGCAACTGGACCGTCTGGAGCGGGCCAACGTGTTTCTGATCGCCCTCGACGATCGCGGCTGGTACCGCTACCACGCCTTGTTCGCCGAGGCCGTGCGAGGGCGTCTCGCCGTCGAACGACCCGACGCCGTCGCCGGCCTGCACCGGCGCGCGAGCGGCTGGTACGCGACCCAGGGGCTGCTCGACGATGCATTGCGGCATGCGGCCCAGGCGGACGACCCGGACTGGTTCGCCGACCTTCTGGAATGCGCCGCGCCGGTGTTTCGCCGGGAGCGACGTGATCGCCTGTTGATCGGCTGGCTCGATGAGCTGCCGGACGTTCTGGTGCGACAGCGCCCGCTGCTCGCCACCACCAGGGCGGCGACCAGGATCTCCCAGGGTGACCTGGCTGCGGCGGCGCAGTGGCTGGACGCCGCGGAGGCGGCCTGGGGCGGCATCGACCCGGCCCGTGCGGCCGCGGACCTGCCGGTCGGCGTCGTGACGACCCGGGACGATGCCCACCGGACGGTGCCGGCCAACATCGAACTGTTCCGCGCCTCACTCGCCCAGGCCTCCGGTGACGTCGTGGCCACGGAGCGCCACGCGGAGGCGGCGTTGGCGGCGGCCGGGCCGGCGGACCATTTCGTCCGGGGGGCGGCGGCCGGTTTCGTTGGCCTGGCCCATTGGGCAAGGGGGCAGCTGGGGCCGGCCATCGAGACGTTCGGCGAGGTGGTGCACCACCTGGCGGCTGCCGGCAACGACACCGACGCGAGCGGGGCGAGCGTCGTGATCGGGGCGATGACGGTGGCCAACGGCCAGCCGGCCGCAGCCGAGCGGCTGTACCGGACCGCGTTGGCGCGTGCCGCCGGCGTCCGGTCCAGCGGCGCGGCGGTGCTCGGCGACCTGCACGTCGGGCTGGCGGACGTGCTCCGCGAGGCAGACCGCCTGCAGGCCGCCGCGGAGCAGCTCGACCAGGCGGCTGAGCTCGGTGAGAGCGCGAGCCTGCCCGAGAACAGGTTTCGCTGGTTCGTGGTGCGGGCCGGACTGCAGGTCGCGGTCGGGCAGTTCGAGGCGGCGTTGGCCGACCTGGCCGAAGCCGAGCGGCGCTACCGTCCAGGCTTCCTGCCCGACATCCGCCCGCTGCACGCGGCCAGAGCGCGGGTGCTGATCCGGTCCGGACGGCTCGACGAGGCTCGGGCATGGGCGCGTGACCACGCCGTTGTCGACGCCGACCCGACCGACTTCGCCCGCGAGGACGAGGTCCTCACCTATGCGCGGCTGGTCGCCGCCGAGCGCCGAGCCGGCCGGTCGAACGATCGCGAGATCGAGCACGTGCTGACCCTGACCGAGCAGATCGTCACGGCGGCTGAGCGGGCCCGGCGGTCGGGCAGCCGGGTCGAAGCGCTGACCGTGCGCTCGCTGGCCTTGGCGGCGGACGACGCTCCGGCCGACGACACCCTCGCGGCAGCGGTGACTCCCGGCGTCGCGGCCGGCTACGCCCGGCTGTTCCTCGACGAGGGAGCCCCGCTGCGGGAGCTGCTGGGACGGCTGGCGGCTGCCGGCGGCCCGGACGGCGACGCGGCCCGAGGTCTGCTGTTCGACCAGCCCCGCGCCGCGGGCCTGGCGCTTCCGCTGGAGAAGGGCGGAACGCTCAGCGAACGAGAGGCGCAAGTGCTACGGCTGCTGGCCACCGATCTCAGCGGCCCCGAGATCGCCGCCCGGCTGTTCGTGTCGATCAACACCTTGCGCACCCACACCAAGCACATCTTCACCAAGCTGGACGTGCGCACCCGCCGCGCCGCGGTCAGCCTGGCCCGCGAGCGCGGCCTGCTGTGAACCGTCCGGATCACCCCGGCCGTCACATCATCGTGTGATTCGGGCGGGGCACCCGCCTTCCTAGCCTCGTCAGCGTGCCCGGGAACCGTCCTGGGCCATGACCAGGAGTTCTCACCCGTGCAACCCACAATGAAGCGCCTTGGACGGATCGCCGGCAGCACCCTCGCCGGCGCCGGCGCCCTCTTCATCGCCGTCCAGATCAACCACCCGGAGCTCACCCTCGAGTTCGTCGGGTCTCGCGAGTTCCTGATCCGCGAAAGCTGCAAGATGCTGATGGCCGGTCTGGCTGCGGTCGGCGTGCTCGGCCTGACCGTCTGGCACGGCCGCCGGATCGGGGCGCTCGGTGTCGTGGCCGCCGTCACCTTCGGCAGCGGGTATCTGGCCATGCTCATCGTGCAGGCGATCGCGGCCTTCGTGCTGCCCTCCATCGTGGCGACCTCGCCCGACTACGTCCGCGACGTCCTCACCGCCGCCCTCGGCGGCCGGCCGGCCGCTGACATCGGCGGCCTGCAGGTGCTACTCGGCCTGTCGGGGGTCGGCTACCTGGCCGGCGGTCTGCTCTTCGGCATTGCGCTGTTCCGCGCCGGGCTGGTGGCCCGATGGGCGAGCGCCCTGCTGGCGGTGGCCACGACCAGCACGGTGGCTCTCGCTGTGCTGCCCACCTCCTTCGACCGGCTGTTCGCGATCCCCGCCGGGATCGCCCTGGTCGGCATCGGCTGGTCGGCCTGGCGGGTCGCCGGTGCGCCTCGGGTCGCGCCTCGGGCCGGTGTCGTGACGGAGGTCGTCCGATGATGCCGGCAGCCATCGTGACCGGGCGGAGCAGCACCGTCGACCGGGGTCTGCCGCGGGTCGTCGTGATCGCGTCGCTGCTGGTGGCGGTTGTGGTCGTCCCGTGGCCGCTCGCCTCGTGGCTGGCCGTAGCCCACTGGCCCGGGCCGGGTTCGCTGGCCCGGGCGGTGGCGGACGCGCTCGCGTTGGACTGGCGGTCCGGAGCCGTGCCGGCCGGCAGCGCCCGCTCCGCTCTCGCCGGCCCCACCCGGTTCTGGCAGGCGTTCCATCTGGTGAAGTCCGTGTTGTCGCTCGGCCTGCTGGCGGCCAGCGTTCGGGCGCTGGTGCAATCGTGGGCCCCGCCAGCGGTCGGTGACGTGCCCGGACGGTTCGGGCGCCGGGTCGGCGGCCTGGCCGCGCTGGCTTGCGCAGGGGTCGCGCTGGTGCTCTGCATCGCCAACCTGCAAGGTGCGATCGCGCCGCTGACCTCGGTTCTCGGCTTTCTGCCCGAGGCCACGCCGGCCGCGTCCCAGGTGGCCGGGGCCCTTCGCGAGGCCCTCGCCGACGGAGCGTCCGCGCCTGCGGCCGAGGCGATCGTGACCGACTTCGCCCGTTACCACCTGGCCCTGGCCGCGCTGGGCACGCTCGCCGCACTGGCGCTGGCCGGTTTGGCAGTGCTGGGGTGGCGGCGCCACCGGTTGATCGAAGGTGTCGCGCTCGGGCTCGCGGTGGCGGCCCTCGGCATCGTTGTCGCGGCGAACATAGGCACCTGGCTCCATCCCGTGCCCTCCCTGGACGCGTTCCTGGCCGGCGTCCCGGCTCGCTAATGAACCGCTGACTCTCGCTGTCGAGCTTGGCGAGACCTCGTGCGACCAGTGGTTTCGACAGGCTCAACCAACGGGCTGGCCCATTGATCAGCGGTTCCCCAGTGGTCACCGCCGACGCCCACCCGAACCTCACCACGAAAGAACCCATGCCTACGCCCTCCGCTGCCACCGCCTCCGTGCCGGCTCACCGGCTGCCCAGCCTGGACGCCCTGCGCGGCTTCGCGCTGCTGCTGGGCGTTGTGCTCCATTCGCTGATGAGCCTGAGCACCATCCCGTGGGTGGTGACCGATGTCTCCAGAGCGCCGGTGGCCGACGCGCTGGTCGGTTGGATCCACCTGTTCCGGGTGCCACTGTTCTTCGCCTTGGCCGGCTACTTCGCTCGGGCGGCCCTGGCTCGCAAGGGCCCGCGCGGCTTCGCCGCCGACCGCGGCAAGCGAATCCTGCTGCCCCTGCTGGTGTTCTGGCCGGTGGCGGTGCTGCCGGTGATCGTGGTCGCCATCGCCTTCGCGATCACCCATCCCCAATTGCCGGCGGCACCGCCGAGCGACGACCCGCTGGCCATCGGCACGCCCGCCCACCTGTGGTTCCTGTGGTCGCTGAGCCAGTTCTACCTGGTGCTGCTGGCCGCTCACTGGCTGATTCCACGGATCGTCCCGCTGGCCCTCCGCGAGCGCTGTTCGGTCGGTTTGGGGCGAGCGTTCACCGGCCCGCTCGGGCCACTGTGGGCGGCCGTCCCGTTCGCGGTGGCGCTGTGGCTGCAACCGTCCGGCATCGTCGGCCCGGCCACGCTGCGGCCCGAACTGCCCGCCAGCATCGCGTTCGGCGGCGCGTTCTGGGTCGGCTGGTGCTGGGGCGGTGTCGCGCATGCCCTGAACCGGCTTCGACGGCACTGGCCGGCCCGCCTAGCAGCGGCCGCCGTGCTGACCATCGGCTGCCTCATCGTGAGCGCGCCTGCCGCACCGTCCTCGGGCGACTCGCCGGCCGTCCTGATCGCGACGCTGGTGGCCTACCCGTTGGCGGCCTGGTTGTGGGTGTACGGGCTGGTGGGCGTCGCGGTCACCTACGTGCATCGCGAGCGTCCTGTCGTTCGCTACCTCGCGGACGCCTCGTACTGGGTGTACCTCACCCATCTTGGCTGGGTCTGCACCCTGCAACTGGCCCTCGCCGACCTCGGCTGGCCGTGGGCGTTGAAGTTCGTGGTGATCCTCGGCGGGTCCCTGGCCGCCACGCTCCTGACCTACCAGGTGCTCGTCCGGGCCACCCCGATCGGACGCTGGCTCAACGGTCGGACCTACCCGACACGGCAGCGGCCCGAGCGGCCGGCTGCCACGGCGACGGCGCGATGAACCGGCCAGATCCGCTGCGGGCGGGCAGGGAGCCCGGCGGCCGGCCCGAGCTGGCGACGGCCCTGCGGGTCTTCCCGCTGGTGCTCCTGGCGGTGGGGGTGGGGCTGACGGTCGGGATTCAGGAGGCAGACCTGAGCCCGCGCGACGTCCTGCTGATCCTCGGACTCGGCGGCGCGCTCGCGACCTATCGTGTCGTCCTCGCCGCCCGACCCGTCTCGGTGCCGGTCCGGCAGGTCGGCTTCTGGATCACCCTGCCGTTGGTTGCCGCCCTGGTCTTCGTGGCGCCGATGTTCGCCCTCTACGCCCTGGCCAGCTTCGTCGAGGCAGTCCTGCTGTTCGCCGGCCTCGCCGAATGGTTGGCCGATGCCGCGACGAGCGCGATCTGCGTGCTCGCGGTGACGGGCAGTGCCGGCACCACCCCGTCATCGTGGGCGACGCGGGCTGCCCTGTTCGCGTTGTTCCTGGTCACCGCCCGCCTCGTTCGGCGGGTTCTGCGGTCGGTCGTACCGTCCGATTCGTGAGGTTCCGGGCAGCCCGCGGTGAACGGGCCCGTGCCACCGGACGAGCAATGTCGGGGCAGGTGCTGGGCTCACGCCGTCATCGTGGGTTGCGGGACCGGCGCGTCGTCGCTGTCGGCGCGAGGGCCCGCCAACCCGATGGACAGCATCGCCGCGACTGCGCACAGCGCGGCGCCCGCGAACCACGCGTGGGTGTAGCTGCCGAACGTTTCGCGCACGACCCCCGCGCCGAGTGCTGCCGCGGCCGCGCCGAGTTGGTGCGCGGCGAACACCCAACCGAACACGATGGTGCCCTGATCGCCGAACAGGCGGCGGCACAACGCCACCGTGGGCGGCACGGTGGCCACCCAGTCGAGCCCGTAGACGACGATGAACAGCACCATGCTGGGGTGCACTTCGTCGCTGAGCAGCCAGGGCAACAGCAGCAGCCCGACGCCGCGGAACGCGTAGAACGCCAGCAGCAGAATGCGCGGATCGACCCGGTCGGTGAGCCAGCCCGAGGCGATCGTGCCGACGATGTCGAACACCCCGACCAGCATCAGCAGCCCGGCCGCGGTGGTGGTGGCCAGGCCGTGGTCGTGGGCGGACGGCACGAAGTGAATGCCGATCAGGCCGTTGGTGGTGGCGCCGCAGATGGCGAACGCGCCGGCCAGGGCCCAGAACGCCCGGGTGTGCGCCGCCGTCCGTAGGGCCGCCAATGCGGCGGCCGCCGCGTTACCCCGCCGCGGGGCCGCGGGAATGACGGCCTCGCCGCCGTATGGCGGCAAACCCACGTCGCTCGGCCGGTCGCGAAGCAGGGCCACGGCCAGCGGCAGCACGGCCAGGGCTGCTGCGGCCACGATCAACGAGGCGACCTTCCAGTCGGTGACCTCGACCAGATGGGCCACTAGTGGCAGAAAGACCAGTTGCCCGGCAGCTCCGCCGGCGGTGAGAACGCCCATCACCAAGCCGCGCCGCTTGACGAACCAGGCGTTGGCAACGGTGGCGGCGAACACCATGGCCATCGACCCGGTGCCCGCACCGATCAGCAGCCCCCAGGTGAGGATCAAGTGCCAGGCGGTGGTCGCGAGCACCGACAGGCCGGCGCCCGCGGCGATCAGCAGTAGCCCCACGCAGACCACCCGTCGAATACCGAACCGGTCCATCAGCGCTGCCGCGAACGGCGCGATCAGACCGTACAGCACGAGGTTCACGCTCACCGCCGCCGACATGGTGCTGATCGACCAGCCGGCCTCGTGCAGGGGAACCATCAACACCCCCGGGGCGGCCCTGAAACCGGCAGCGGCCACCAGCGTGGCGAACGCCACCCCGGCCACCACCCAGGCGTAGTGCACCCGACCCATCAACGCTCCTCACCCATGCCAACCGAGGCAGACCCTAGCGCGCGAGCGGCGCCACCCCCACGGTCAGCGCATGACCCGAGGGGATGCGGCCGCTCGTGGGGGCCGCAGACAAGGCGAAGGCCGTCATCGAGGGTTGAGCTGCGGACGGCTTCGCCGCAGACTTCCCTGCGGCGCGAGCGGTGCTCGGACTCGACCGTTCGACCGGGGGGTCGATCAGCAGCCGGCCAACCGGAGGCGTTCTGACCCGTCGTCAGCCAACTTCGCCGCCACCGCGCCACGAGCGCCGTGCAGGTACTCGAAGGCGGCGTTGTAGGCGGCGACATGGAGTCCGGCTGCCCACGCGATCTCGACCTCGGTGTCGCTGAACGGTCTGCTTCGCCGGTACAACTCGAGCGCCCGCCGGGTCTCGGCCAAGGCGGTGATAGCTCCCCGTCCCGGCAGTTCGACGTGGTTGACGGCCATGATCCCGGCCAGGACGGCCTCGGGGCGGGCGGCGAGGGAATCCCAGTCGTGGACGATCGGCTCGGGCGCCCAGCGCACGTTGAGCCCGTTCAGGTCGGAGTGGCCAACCACCACCGGCAGGGCCTCGGCACGCAACCGTTCACCCGCGGCCGCGGCAAGTCGACGCAGCTCGGCGGGGACGACGGGCGACTCGGGGTCCCAGCGCTGTGACGCGGCCGGCGGCCACACGCGACCGGGGGTTGCGTGGTCGTAGAACGCCCACGGCGGGGGCGGATCGAACGCGGCCGGGTCACTATCGCGCAGCGCGGCAATGAGTAGGTGGAGGAGGTCGGCGTAGCGGGTGGCGGCATCCGGGGGTGCTTCGGGTGAGCCGTCGGGGACCCACCGCTCGGCGGTCATCCAGGTGCCGTCGTCCAGCCGAGTGGGGCCGGCGAGCAGCTCTGGGCACGCGACCCCGGCCGCCCAAGCCGCTCGATGTGCCTGCGAACACGCCACGACCCGATCGGTCGCCTGCCGGCGCTTGAGCGCGACTCGTCGTCCGTCCGGCAGTTCGACGCCGACGACCGACGACATCGATTCGGCCTCGAAGAACACCGACGCCGGGGTCGAGCCGAGGTTGGTGAGGCACCAGGACGTGCTTGCGGCGTCGCCGCGCCAGAGGTGTTGGGGCACGGCGGTCAGCTTAGGTGGGCCACCCGGGATTGGGGGTTCGACAAGGCACGACGCACAGTGGCCGCGACCCCCACACGGTCGGAAGGTCCGGCCTCGCCCGCGGCGACCATCGAGTGATCCGCGTCAGCCGCCGGGCGAGGCCCAGCCCAGTCGAAGCCGAGGTGCGGTTCCGAAGGCGGTCGGTGCTCGTCCGATCACCACGAACCCGGCCGCGGCGTAGAACCCGGCGGCGTGCTCGTTGCCGGTCACCTCGATCCACTGCCGGCCGTCGGCAGCCGCCTCCTCGACCAGTCGGCCGATCAACGCCCTGGCAACGCCGCGCCGCATGAACGCCGGATCGACGAAGAGGTCGTCCAGTTCGAGTCCGTCCTCAACCGGGGTCGCGGTCGCGAAGCCCAGCAGCTCGCCGGCATCGTCGACGGCGACCAGCGTCCGGTCCAACCCGGCCGCCGCGGGCTGCCACACCAGTGCGTCCGGGTGCGCCATCAGGGCAGCGACGTCGCCCTGGTTGCTGAGCGAGGCGCGCTGGAACACCGCGCGAACGTGCTCGACGTCCTGCTCCCGTGCCGGTCGCACCCGTACCGACGTCATCGCGCGACCGTCTGGCCGTCGGGTTGCCGGCCGCGGGCCCGGAACGCCGCGGCTTTGGCGCGATTGCCGCAGGCCGCCATGTCGCACCAGCGTCGGGCTCCGTTGCGGGTGGCGTCGCGGAACACCCACGCGCACCCCGGTCCGGGGCAGGCCTTCAGTCGTTTGGCGTCGGCGCCGGCCGGCAACCGGATCAGTGCGGCTGCGGCGCGCGCGGCCAGAGTTCGGGCCGCCGAGCGTTCGCCCGCCGGGCTGAGCGTGGGGGCCGGATCCACGGTGAAGGCGAGCGGGAGGCCGGCCAAGACGCCGGCGTCGAGGGCGACGTCCACGCCGTTGGTGCGCAGTCCCACCCCGCGCACGAGGGCGCGGGCAGCACGCAGCAGCGCCACGTCGGCGTCCGTCCCGAAGTCGGCGGCTGGTTCTCCGCCGAGCGTGCTCCACCAGTCCTGGGCGGTCTGTGCGCTTTGCAGTTCGTCGGGCGCCGTAGAGTCCTCGGCCGTCCCGTGCCCGGTATTGGCCAACGCGATCAGCAGCCCGGTGTCGTCGAGGTTCAGAAGTGCTGGACTCTGTGCCATGATAACCATCATAAACCGTTTGATGGTTAGTCGCCACAGGTATGGAGCAGAGCATGGGCAGGTCGGACGGCGCCGGGTCGGCGGCGATCCTGGCTGCCGCCGTCGGCTACGGGTTGAGCACCACGCTGTCGGTGGCGGTGCTGCGCCAGATCGCCCCCGCCGACCTGCTCGCCGTTGAGCTCGGCGGCGGGGCAACTCTGCTGGTCGTGACCGCTGCGGCGCTCGGTCGGCTGACCAGGGCCGGTTCGGCGCGCAACCTGCTGCTGGGCATACTCGCGCCGGGGTTGGCGTTCGTGCTCGGCGACCTGGGCCTCAGCTGGACGAGCGCGACCTCGGGCAGCCTGCTCCTGGCCACCGAGGTTCCGCTTTCTGTCGTGCTGGCGGTGGTGTTCCTGCGGGAAGCCGTCGATCGGACGGGGCGCTGGGCCCTGGTCTGCGGGTTCGCCGGAACCGCCCTGGTCGCGCTCGGGGCCGGCCGCCACGATGACGGGGTGGCCACGGTAGGCGGGAACGTGTTCGTGGTGCTCTCGGTAGCGGCGTCGGCGGTCTTCCTCGTCGTCACTCGCCGGCTCAACAACGACGACGGCCTCAATGCCTCGACCTGGCAAACCGTGGGCGGGGCCTTGGGTGCCGCACCGTTTGTCGTGCTGAACTGGTGGCACGAGGGCAGCCGGCTCGGCGGGGCAAGCCCCGGTTCGTGGTGGCTGGCGGGCGGCATCCTGGTGCTGACGGCGCTGGCCTCCTTCAGTTTCAACTGGGGCATCAGCCGGGTCGAGGGGGTCCGGGCTGCTCAGTTGGGCAACCTCACCCCACTGGCCGGGCTGGTCTCAGCCGTGGTGGTGCTGGGCGAACGGCCGGGGGCGCTGCAGCTCGTGGGCGGCGCCCTGGCGCTGGGCGCGGTCGTCCTCCTGGTCCACGCGGACGGACGGCCCGCGCCGTCGGCCGTCGAAAGCACCCACGCGCCGTTGGCGTCGCACCTGAACGGAGAGAACCATGATCGTCGACCAAGGCCTCGCGGCCCGGATCGAGTGGGCCGAGGCGGAGTTCATCACCGCCTGTGTCACGGCGCTCGGGCGCGGCGGTGAATCGACCTTCACCGAGCCGCTGGCCGGTGGAATGGCCTGCTACGCGCCCCTGGACTCGCCCTTCACGAAGGTCGTCGGGGTGGGGTTCGCCGGCCTGCCACCGGCCGGGGATCTCGATGCCGTGGAGGCGCGCTACGCGGCCCACGGTGGCTCGGCGAGTTTCGAGATCTCGACCCTGGCCGATCCCGCTGTCTTCGAGCTGCTGACCGAACGCGGCTATCGCCTGCTCGGCTTTGAGGACGTCCTGATCTGCGATCTCGGCGCGGCCGCAGCCAGCCGCCCGGGAGACATCGCGGTCGAAGTCGCAGGCGATGTGGAACTGTGGCTGAGCATCGCCGTCGAGTCGGCGCTGACCCCTGACGAGATCGGCGTCGCGCAGTTGGACCAGTTCTCGCCCGACGTTCTGCTCAGCGCCGAACGGGCCGGTCTCGACGCGGGCGCGGTGCCCTACCTGGCCCGCGTCGGCGGCCGCGCGGCGGGGGCAGGCTCGGTGCACCTGGCCGGGGAGTTCGCCCAGCTGACCGGCGCGGGGACACTACCGGCATTCCGGCGGCGCGGCGTCCAGCGAGAACTGATCCGTCGGCGGTTGCACGATGCCGAGCGGGCCGGTGCCCGCTACGCCCTCGTCACCACGCAGCCAGGGTCGAGTTCGCAGGCGAATGTGCGGCGGTCCGGCTTCGAGTTGGCGTACTCGCGGGCGGTCCTGGCGAGGCCGGTCTGACACGCGAGTCGTGGCGCGGGGCTTTGGGGAACCGCTGATTTCGGTGGTCGAGCTTGCGAGACCTCGTGCGACGAGGGGTTCGACAGGCTCAACCAACGGGCTGACCCATTGATCAGCCCTTCCTTAGGCCTTGCCCAACGCCCGATGCAACAGCCCGGTCACCTGCTCCTCGACGGCCGGCGTCCAGTCCTGGATGGCGAACGAGGTCGCCCAGATGTCGCCGTCGTCCAAGGCGGCATCCTCCTGAAAGCCGAGGGGTGGCGTAGCGGTACTTGAACTTGTCGGCGGCCTGGAAGAAGCAGATCGTCTTGCCGTCAAGGGTGTAGGCCGGCATGCCGTACCAGGTCTTGCCCGCGAGTTCAGGAGCCACCCGCTCGATCAAAGCATGCAGCTTCTCGGCGATCTCTCGATCCTGGTCGGGCATCTCCGCCACCTTGTCGAGCAGCTGCTGAAGCGCCTCGGCTCCCTTCAGGGCAGCCTTCTGCTCCTTGGCCGCCTCGCGCATCGCCGCGCGCTCCTCCGCCGAGAACGGTGCCGTGCTCGCCTTCTTGGTTGCCATGGACGCCTCCCCTCCAGTCGGGTCGGACGTTCGTCCGCACCGCTCACGAGCATGCCGCATCAACCCCTCGGGAGGCGAGGCGACGAACGCGGCGCGTGGCGGTGGGCTGACGGTTGGCGGCGGCAACGCGGTCGAGGGCCTCGTGACCCTCCAATCGCCAACCCGCCGGTGGTCAGGACGCCGGCCGGCTCAGGGCTGGCGTCGCGCCACCACCTCGACCACGAGGGGCGCGGTCAACTCCGTGGCAAGCAGCACGTCATGAAACCGGTGGGGCCGCCCGAGGGTCGCTCGGGTGATCAGCCGCCCAACCCCGCCGGCAGCCATCAGCCCCGCGAGCAGCCGCATGCGGGTCACGTCGGGCTGCGGAGCCGATCCCACGCTGACCCAGGCGAGGCCGTACGCAATGAACACGCTCCCCATGAATCGGACGTGAGAGTCGACGGTGGGGTCGCCACCGTCCATGCCCGGTTCGACGCGCGTCCCGCCGATGAGTTGGAGGCCGCCGATGGCCATGCACACGTAGCCGACGGTGCGGCCAAGCGTCGCGAGCGGGTTCATTGTGTGACTCTAGCGTCGCGCACCCCTAGTCAGCACCAGTTGGCGGCGGGAACGCAGCTTTACGGCGCCGCTCGGTCGATGGACGACCGGTGGGCCTCTCGCCTCGGCCTAGCGAGGCGCGTGGCTGACAACCGCCCCTGTCAACCGCTTGAGCGCTGACGCGATACCTCTGCGCGCAACTCGCGACCGCCGAGTCTGGGAGCTTTCCCCAGGCTGGCCCGGAGGGTCACGCCTGGACGCGCCACAAGCGGAGAATGACTCACCGGGTCGCCGTTCTCAGAGTTTCATTCGGCTCGTGTCGGGCCGCTGCTGTCCACGCACCGTGACGAGCGTGTTGGTGTCGAGATGCAGGAAAGATGACGCAGCTTCGCGCTCGCTAGTTTGCAGCAGAGGGGTCGGTCGTCTGGTGGTGGGCAATCTTCGCGTCTGAGAGATCCTCAGGCGAGTTTGCCCACTGTGTCCGGAACTCAGTGGTAGCCGAGTTCGGAGGCCCGGACTGCGAGTTTGATGCGGTTGCGGACTTGGAACTTGGTCATGAGTCCGTTGAGGTGGTATTTGACGGTGGGCTTTCGTGTGATGATGGGCCTGGGCCTGCTCTGGCTCGCCTGTACAGCTCTATGGTGGGCATTGAAGTGGCAGTCACCCGCCCAGTACTCGGGTCCGTGGCCGGATGAAACGTGGGGCTCTGAGGCGAGCTGGGCAATGGGTGTTGCAGCAGGCCTAGTCATGTTGATGGGTGCCTTTACCCTGCCCTTCCTCCTGCTATTTGGGCTATTTCGGCTAAGAGCATGGGGCGGGTTGCGCTGGGGCTGGGTGCTAGTTCTATGGGTGGCGGCCTGCGCGCAAGCGGCCTATCTAGTCGCCCTCCTGAGCGGCGCCAGATCACGAGGCGCGGCCGGGGAAATTCATGCTAGGGTTGGGATTTCGCAATAGTTGCCTTTAATCGGTGTCAATCAGAGGCTTTAGGGGCTCTTCACGAAAGAGAGTGGATGAGTGGTCTGAATCCGCCGGTTTCGAGTAGCGCTCTGGCGATGTAGTTGGTTAGGTTTTGGAAGCCGAGGGCTGATCCGTGGAGTTGTTCGAGGCGGCCGTTGCATCGTCGCAGACATCGACACTCACTCTCGAGTCACCAAACCCCCACAGTGTGGTCTGATTCAAACCCCCTAATGCGACACGATCGCTTGAGATTGCTGGCGGCTTCGGTGTCGGCGTGTCGGGTAGTGTCTGCGCAGGCACGACTGGTATGCAACCGTTGGTTTCTACGAGTCGTACCGATGTAGTCAATGGGGCATTGCCGTCATTCGGAGTGAGTGTTGGTGCCATGGTGAGCAATGCGAAATCGCCCCGTGACCTGGCAAGTTGGAGCTTCGGTCTCGGGGGTTCGGGGGCAGCGTCGCGGGGGGAGGCCTGGACTGGGCTACCTCCGAACCCCATACAGATCCGCGGGCAATTCAGACCTGGATGGCCAGTGCAAATATCGGCAAGGACATCGTCACGCCAGTGGAGATCCACGGTAGTAGCATCTGGACAGATATCCTGTAGTCATGGTCTTGGAAGGAGCCGTGATGCACGCTCAGAGCTTGCGTGACCGGTCAGGCATGGCACGACTCCAGGTTGTACTATTACGTTCGCTACCATCACGACTCGTTTGTGCCAGATATGTCATTTGGGCGTGTCTTGCGGCAGTTCTCGGTGGCATCACGATGCCGCTAGCGATGCTAGGTGTGAATGACGTTGGTACCAGTTACGCCCTATTCGTGACGTCACGCGCGGTTGGCTCTGGATTCACTGTCTTGGGGTCTTTGTGGTGGGCTGTACTCTTTGTGGAACGGCTGGTCTTGTGGCGGCCGAAAGCGACCTACTTGGCCCTGTTTGGTGAGCCGCAGCGTTGGCAGGTATTGCTCGCAGTACTTGTGGGTGGAGTTGCCGCTTCGGCTCTGATCGTTAACTCGACCGCTGTTTCCGTGATCGGTTCACCGGTTCCAACGCAGCAGTGCTTGACTGCACTATGGAATCGGGCCACCGTCGAATGCGTGAGTCCTTCTGTGTATGTGGAGACATTGCAAGCGCTCACTCTTCGTAGTTGCGCGCAAATGACAATGTTTGCGTCCGCCGTGTGGCTGTCTACTTCAACCTTTTTGTCATGCCGGTCATCTGGGTACTCCAGTGATGATGGCCATCGGCTTCCATCCGGCGTATTTGGTCCCTGCTAGCCAGGGTGATCTCCAACAGCCATCGGGTGTGATCGACCTAGTGCCCCGTGTGCGAGGTTCGCCCCTCGAGAAGAGGTTAGCCCCCACCCTCCGCCAGCGCGCTGGCCGCCGAGCCTAGTAGGGCGCCCCGTCCCGGCACCCCCGTGTAACGAGTGGGGAGGGTCACGGTGAGCTCGCCACCGATGATTACGAGGAGCTGAAACGGCTCCGGGCCGAGGTCGCAGAGTTGCGGATGGAGCGTGATGTCCTCAAGCGTTCCGTGGTCTTGTGGGTGAAGGAGGCGACGAAGTGAGCGTGCCACGCTCACACGGCTTCATTGAATCGTCGCACGTCGACCAGACACATTCCGCGCCTCGAAGGACTTGCAGGCCCCTCGAAGGGCGCGTTGCTCGCCAGCAGACGCGGGAGGCTCCTGATTGCAGGCGACGACGAATAGCGCGACGGGCGTATCTGCGGTGTTCACATCCGTGTGATTGGTCCTCGGACAGACGGGCCAGAACGGTGTCAGGCCGCAACGCAAGGTCGGACACACACCAACGGCCCACTGAGCCCAGGTGTGTCTTAGTCTCGCGCCAGCGGTCCCGGCTGCGTATCGAGTGGATCCCTCAGAAGCAGGGAAAGGCTGGTCGCTATGGCCCTCGGCGATTGCATGGGATTCGGGTTCCGGTTCTCAGCTTTCTCTTACGAATCGTATTCGTCCATTTGCGAACTCTTCCCTGCATCTCGACAGTTGGTTTGTCGAGATGCAAGATAGGTGGCGCAGCCGCGCGCTCGCCAGTTTTCGCCGAACTGTGTGTCGACGGGGTGCTGGGAACTCTTTGTCGCTGAGAGATTCTCATTCGAGTGTGCCCCGGGGCGCCATGTCGTGGGTCCGGGCTGCCTCAGTGGTAGCCGAGTTGGGCGGCTGTCGCGGCGAGCCTTTATCGGTTGCGGACCTCCTACGGCCGTTCGTAACGAGGCCGGTTTGCGGCGTTTCACCCAGCGGCTCGCCCTGGTTGCTACCAAGGGGCGCCGGACGGCCACTGCTGTGGAAGGCCTAACACTGACGCTATATCTCCCTGAAAGGCGACCTGTTGAGGCATGCGGTCAACGAGTCGGTAGGCATCGCTAGGAATCCCAAGCTGATCGGGTAGGTCGCGTTGGGGCCAGGGGTGATGCCAGGCGACGACGGGGCCGGTAACCCGCCAGGGTGACAGATTGTGGACTACCAGTACTACTGAGACCTGCTGGTGCAGCGGGAGATCCGCACTGCCGAAGTACCCGTTGAACTCGCGGGTCACGACTGGTGGCGTGGTCCCCATGTCGGTATGGAGGCTGCCGTAGAACCCGTTGGTTAGGTGGCTGGGGTCGTCAAGAAATGATGTGCCGATAGCGACGACGAGGGGGTGGTTAGGTTTGCCGTATTTACTCTCCTTGGACGCGAGCGCGCGCTGCACCGGGCCGAAGTGGTCCACTTTCTGGATTCCTCCAGATGTTTGAGCCCCAATGGCTCTCCGGTTGGGTAGCTGGAGCGCCTTCTGGGTCCAAGGCATCACTCCGAGAGATATTCGCCAGCCCTGGTTGTTCGGGCGGGACGGGAAGGACCTTGTCGTCAGCGGGTCGGGGTCAGGGGGCAGGCGGTCGAGCCACTGATGGATCTCGGTGATCAGCGACTTGCTGGACAGCGTGGTCTGGCCGACCTCCAAGTGCTTCAATACGAGCGCAAATCGGGGATGGGGTTTGCGGTTAATGGCGTCGATCAGTTGGGATCTGCGGTTTAGTTCTGCTCTGGCCAGGTCAGAGTAAGCCGGCACGACGGCCTCGACGTAGAGTGGATCGCCAGATGTGGGGGTGGCAAGGAAGTCGGGCTGCCGATTGGTGCCCGGCACATTGGGATGAATCTGGATCGCGCACCCAGAGCGTAGGAGCACCTCATGTAGGTAAAGCTCCAGTAAGGCGGATGCTTGCTGGGAGGCAGCTCGGCCCTGCAGGCGAGCGCAGACATCGCGACGTTCCGATGCTGGCAGGTGGTCAACCCAGAGCTGCAGCAGGTCACGGACCTGCTGCCAGTAGTTGCCGGCCACTCGGTCTAGAAACTCAAAGTCTGTCTCGCCGTAGAGGGCCGGCCGCGAATCTGTGCGTTTACCCGGGTTGAAGAGTGGTGCGATCACTCAGTCTCCTTATCACCCTCCGGACATGATTTCCTGTACCCGTGCCCAAAACCAAGCTGCAATCGTCGAGGTCATCGAAGAGGCGCTGTCGCAGGCCTTGTTGGCGGCCTTGGATCATCGTGTCAGGTTGTGTACCACAGCTCCTAGATGTCTCGACGTAGTACTCGTTCGTCGCACGACCTCGAAGAGTGTCAATAGTCATTGGGTTCTGCCCTGAGACGGTCATGAAACCTGCCCAGAGAGCGAGGGGACAGGCCACCACAGCAGGGATGGACGCCACTTCGAAGCCGCGCCGCGCGTGCGCTCGGAGGTCAGTTTCCTCGTGCGGCCCTTTCGCAGCACGCCAGTTGACACTGTGGTCGCCCACACTTCCTAAGCGTCTCGAAGGGACTGGTGCTCGCCTGTGGTTGTGGGTTGGCTCGACAGTCCCTCATGCGGCGACTCGCCGCCGCCTGTGTCTTGAACGACCAGAGCCCGGGGCGATGCCGGTCCCGCTGGGCGCCGGGTTCTCCCAAACTCCCGCATCCTGCTAGCTCCCCAGTTTTCGAACAGGGGGTCCTCGCTGTGTGATTGAGCCAGGTCGTTCGACCATGTGGCGAAGACATGTAGAGCACGCCGCGAAGCTTTGCCGTCATCAGCCAGCGCGAGATCCCACCAAGCTGCGTGACTGCCGAGCAAACTGGCGGCAAGTGAGTCGTCCAGGCTACCGATCGCGCTGGCCGCCTGCACACGTTCAAAGAACCGTAGGATCTGTATCCGAGCGCCGTACTCGTCCTCATTGAGTTGTGAGCTAATCAACTCGCTGAACGGAACCTGCCCTGCTCGCAATTTGAGTACCAGAGCCCTTCGCGAGGCCTGAAACGAAGGCTCGAAGAACTCCTCGTGAAGCGCCAGGACGCGGTCGACGCGGCGGTCCCGAGAGTCCGCATGATAGGTCCGAAGGGCGGCCAAGAGGGTGACCCCAACTATAACCGTCTGAAGTGCCGCAGCGAACGCGGAGTAGGCGTCGGGCGTGAGGAGCGGGGCAGCAACAATAAGGGGTATGGTGATCACGACTGCGGCGATGATCGCCTGTAGTCCGAGCCTCTTCAGCCACAACGCACGGCGCATGCTTCAAGGCTATAAGGGAATCGAGGCTCCTGCGCGCGTTGTCAGGGGTTGTCGGCGATCCATAAATGATCCCAGTAGACATCGTCGGGGCGCGGGCTATCGGGCCGCGCTGCCAGAATGCGCTGATCGTCAACCATGTACGCCCGGGGTTCGACCCGCCGGCGCCCGTACCGATCGGTGACGATCGCTCGCCGCCGATCGATGATGCCGTGAGCGATTAGCTGGTCAGTCCCTCGGCTGAACGTATCGTCACTTAGCCCAGTACGTGATCGTTCTAGGGGGTCCATCGCGACGGCGCGTCCTTCTCGGGCGTGTAGGAGCCTCAAGACGAGGTACACGGCCAGTGCCGGCGGTTTCAAGGACAGTATCCAACCGTTTGTCCATATCTGGGTCGGAATGCTGATGAAGGGGGGCGTCTCCGCGTTAGGCATGTGGGTTACCTGAACCTGATACTCTCCCCGATCCAGGGTCAGCTTGATCAGGCCCAGCTCCTGCAACTGCGCCAGTGCCCGCCTGACTCTTCGAGTCCCGGGACCAATCGCGTAGTCGGGTGGCTGCAGCAGTTCATACCCCAACGTCTCGGCGAGCTCAGCCACCATTCGAGGTCGATATAGGTCGTGCGGGGACGACTTGGTCATCAGAACCAAGGTTAGGTACACCTTGAAGGCAACCTCCTTGGAGACGAGCGCAACAAGCGGGGAGCGTCCCGCCGGTAGGCGAGCAGGTTCACCCTCCGCGTTGACCATCCCATCACCCCCATAGGCAAACGCCTGGCCAACTTGAACCGCGGAGCGTCGGCCGAACTTGCTGGGCAGCTTTGCCAGCAGTCCCTCCGCCCTATGCTTGTCTATCAACTCGACCTCATCGTCCCGGACGAAACTCGCCTACCAATCCAGCGGAGATCGCAGCACTGTCGGGGTCACGTGTTGAGGCATTAGTGTCCTCAGGTGTTTGCCCTAGTGAAGCACCTCAAACAGATCCGCTGACATGGGTTGGCGCATCCGCTGATGCAGCCAGACTACTCGGTTGAAACGGCCTTGAGAAGACGCTGATCCGGTGAGCGGGATCCGCTGAGAGTGGCGATGAGTGCAATCGCGACAGGGGCGTTGGAGAGTCAGAATGGGTACGGGCCGGCGCCCTGCCAGACGCCGACCCGTCAGATCCCCCCAACCAAAGGAAGGAGGCTGATGCAAATGCTCGCGATCATCATCGTACTGATCGTGCCTCCGTAGTGCTGCAGTCTGCCAACTTGGACTGCAGCAAGCTGATGGCACGGGGGTGGGTCGGACTTGGGTCCACCCACCCCTCGCGCTGCAGAGGCGATCCAGAAGTAGTCAGCGGGGTTCTGCCTCAGTGCTAGCCCATCTGAGGAATTTGTCGCGACATCGACCCAACGGTGGCGATCAGCAGGTTTCGTCAGACGCACGTCCTACCCTCAAGGTCATGACGATCGTTCGGTTGCCTAATGGTGTCGAGATCCTCGGCGATGACCCTGTAGTGCTTATCGGGCCCAACGGCAGCGGCAAGACGAGGCAGTCGCGAAGCATCGGCGCCGACGGAGCCATCGACTTTGTCAACGCCCTCCGCAACACACGCGTGGCTCCTGAGCTACCAGTCATGGGTGTCGACGCAGCGCGCAACAACTTCACCAGCCAGAAGGAGCAGGCGCGGGGGCAGTTTTGGGAACTGTCCTCCGAGTTTGATTACATGCTTTCTCAACTGCTTGCCCAGTACGCCGGGGCTGCCATCCGCTTCAGTCAGAGGGTCAGGACTGATCCGTCAGCAGCCGCAGACGGCCCCGAAGCGACACCCCTCCTTCGCATCGAAGAGCTTTGGGCCAATGTATTCCCTGGGCGGCAGCTTGATTGGAGCGACTGGAAGCCCATCGTCACCAGCACAACCACTGGCAGTTTGGTCTCCTACAGCGGCAACCAGATGAGTGACGGGGAGAAGGCTGCCCTGTTCTTGGCCGGACGGGTGTTCACCTTCGACGGGGGTGTCCTCGTGGTCGACGAACCTGAGACACACTTTCACACTCTTCTGGCCGTTCGCTTCTGGAACGCCTTGGAGGCCGCGCGGCCGGACGTCCGCTTCGTCTACGTAACGCATGACCTCTCGTTCGCGCTCTCAAGGCGCAACCCGACCTTTGTGTTGGCCAGCCCTACGCAAGGACTGCGAAAACTCGAACTGGACGACGATCTGCCGGATGACCTGGCCGAAGCACTCCTTGGCTCGGCCTCACTGTCCTTTTACGCCTCGCGAGTGGTGTTTACTGAGGGAACAGAGTCGAGCTACGACGCGCAACTCTATGGCGCTTGGTTCAACGGCCCAGACACCGTCGTCAAGCCGGTACAGAGCGCTCAAGATGTAATGCGCTGCGTGGCCGCCCTCCAGCGGAGTGGTATCGCGCGAGCGTTGAGTGCCACCGGAATCATCGATCGCGATCACCACCCGGACGAGTTCCTGGGTTCGTTGCCCCCAGGCACCGTGGCCCTCCCCGTGCATGAGGTGGAAAGCCTGTTCGCGTTGCCGGACATCGTGATCGCCGTCGCCAGACACCTCAACGCTCCGTTTGACCACGACGAGTATCTCGCGAGGCTGCGAGCATCGGTAAGCGTCGAGCAGCGCGAGGCGTTAGCCATCCAGAGATGGAAGGCGAGGATCGAACCACAGTTGGCGGCTCTGACAGCGGGGGTAAAGAACAAGTCCGTGGCTCAACTGCTGCCCAACATGGCAAACCACTTCGCCGTGTCGAACTGGCCATTCGACCCGTCGGTGGCTCTTCGTGAAGCCAAACAGAAAGTTGACGATGCACTCAGTGACAACTCAGGAGCGGCCGAGATGCTGGCGGTGATCCCGGGGAAGCAACTCTTGCCTTTGGCTGCAGCAACGCTCGGTCAATCCGTGGGCGCCTACGTGAACCTCATCGTCTCGACCCTCAAAGCCCCCCACGAGGGGAATCAGCAGCTTTCGTCCGCACTAACCATGGCGCTTGCATCCAAGTTGCCTGCCCGGTCTGTACCACCAGTGGGAGTTCCTGCTCCGTTGACGGAATCTTGAACCAGATCACTACCGTTGGAGCCGTTGCCTCTCAAGTAGTAACCCGCTCGGCTATCTACGACAAGGCGGTCCGCTGCAGCCGACACCTCATCCGAGTTCTTAGCGTGTGCGGCCTGAGCAACCGTCTGTCACCCAATGATGTCAGCGCAGCGTCCGTTGGGGTGAGGACAGCCCCCCGCCTGAGCTTGATCTTGGGCGAGTATCCCTCGTCCCTGTCATCAGGTCGCCGCCTGTTGGGTCGAGCCGCCTTCGCGACTGGGTTTCGCGTTAGCCTGAGGTCGGCAAGTTCGCCTCCGGCCAACTCGGAGGGGTCGGCAGCAGAGAGGCTTTCCACCACCGTGACGCTCACCCCGGACAAGAGCTCTGAGCATGGTGCGGCCTCGACTCTCACGTTGCCCGAGCTGGAGCATTATCTGGCCCGCGCGGCGGACCTGTTGCGCGGCAGTATCGACCAGGCAGACTTCAAGGCCTACATCTTTCCCCTGATGTTCTTCAAGCGGATCAGCGACGTCTACACCGAGGAATTCATTAGGGCGCTTGACGAGTCCGGCGGCGACTACGAGTACGCGGCATTCGCCGAAAATCACCGGTTCGCGATCCCTGACGGCCACCTGTGGGGCGATGTCCGCAACCGGACCGAGAACATCGGTACCGCACTGCAGACCGCGTTCCGGGCCATCGAGACAGCCAACCCCGACACCCTCTACGGCATCTTCGGCAGCGCCAGCTGGACAAACAAGGACAAACTGCCCGACCGGAAACTCGCCGACCTGATCGAACACTTCTCAACCAAGACACTTAGCAACGCCAGCGTCGCCCCGGACGTGTTCGGCAACGCCTACGAATACCTGATCAAGCGGTTCGCCGACCAGTCGAACAAGAAGGCCGGGGAGTACTACACCCCGCGCTCCATCGTCGGGCTGCTGATCAACATCCTCGACCCGCACGAGGGCGAGTCCGTCTACGACCCCGCCTGCGGCACCGGCGGCATGCTGATCGAGGTCATCGAGCACGTCAGGGCGGCCGGCGGCAGCCCCAAGCTCCTGTGGGGCAAGCTGTATGGCCAGGAGAAGGTATTGGCCACCTCAGCGATCGCCCGAATGAACCTGCTCCTGCACGGGGTGGAAGACTTCAAGATCGTCCGTGAGGACACCCTGCGCAACCCCGCCTTCTACTCCGGAAACCATCTCGCCAAGTTCGACTGTGTTGTGGCCAATCCACCGTTCTCGCTGAAGAACTGGGGCGAGCCCGAATGGGCGAGCGACCGGTGGGGACGCAACCAACTCGGCGGCGTGCCGCCCAAGGGCTACGCCGACTGGGCCTGGGTACAACACATGATCGCCTCCGCCCGACCCAGCACCGGGCGAGTGGCCGTGGTGCTGCCCCAGGGTGCCCTGTTCCGCCAAGGCGCGGAGGGACGCATCCGCAAGCAGGTGTTGCAGACCGATCTGATCGAGGCCGTGATCGGCCTGGCGCCCAACCTGTTCTACGGCACCGGCCTGGCAGCCTGCGTGCTCATCCTGCGACAGACCAAACCGGCAGAGCGCCAAGGCACGGTCTTGTTCATCAACGGCGAGAAGCTGTTCAAACGCGGACGCAACCAGAACACCCTCCAGCCGGAGCACGCCAACGAGCTGCTGGCCGCCTACCAGCGCTACCAGGACGTCGACGACTTGGCCCACGTCGCCAGGCAGGCCGAGATCGAAGCGAACGACTACAACCTGAACATCCCGCTGTACGTCGCCCCGGTACAGAGCGGCGAGCAGCTCACCCTCGCCGACGCGCTCGTCAACCTCGAAGCCGCGCACGCCCACGCCACCCAGACCCGGGCAGCGCTGGAAGCCGAACTGGCGAAGTGGGGATTGCACGCATGAACAGCCGGATCACCCAACGAGAACTGGAGTCCTACCTGTGGGGCGCCGCCGTGGTGCTGCGCGGCCTCATCGACGCCGGCGACTACAAGCAATACATCTTCCCGCTGGTCTTCCTGAAACGAATCTCCGACGTCTACGACGAGGAACACGCCGCAGCGCTCGCCATCTACGACGACGACGAGCTGGCCGACCTACCGGAGAACCACCGCTTCGCCATCCCCGCCGGCTGCCACTGGAAAGACATCAGGTCGGTTACGGAGAACATCGGCACGGCCGTGCTCAAGGCCATGCGCGGCATCGAGTCAGCCAACCCCGACACCCTGCCCGGCGTGTTCGGCGACGGCGACTGGGGCAAAAAGAACCTGCTGCCCGACGCGACCCTGGCCGATCTGATCGAGCACTTCTCCACCCGCACCCTGTCGATCGCCAACCTGCCCGAGGACGAACTCGGCAACGGCTACGAGTACCTGATCAAGAAGTTCGCCGACGACTCCGGCCACACCGCCCAGGAGTTCTACACCAACCGCACCCTGGTGCACATGATGACCCTGATGCTGCAGCCCCAACCCGGCGAATCGGTGTACGACCCGACCTGCGGCACCGGCGGCATGCTCATCTCCACCGCAGCCGAAGTGAAACGCCAAGGCAAGGAATGGCGCAACCTGCGCCTCTACGGCCAGGAACTGAACTACGGCACCTCGGCCATCGCCCGGATGAACCTGTTCCTGCACGGCATCACCGACGGCCACATCGCCCACGGCGACACCCTCGCCCGACCCGCCTTCCTCAACGCCCGCGGCGGCCTGCAGCGGTTCGACGTGGTGCTTGCCAACCCGCCCTACTCCATCAAAGCTTGGAACAGGGACGCCTTCGCCAAAGATCCCTACGGCCGCAACCTGTGGGGTGTTCCGCCGCAAGGACGCGCCGACTACGCCTTCTTTCAGCACATCGCCGCCAGCCTCGACCCGCGCGCTGGACGCGCCGCGATCCTCTTCCCGCACGGGGTGCTGTTCCGCCGTGAGGAAGCCGCGCTGCGTGAAGCGCTAGTGAAGTCCGACCTGATCGAGTGCGTTCTCGGGCTGGGCGCCGGACTGTTCTACAACAGCCCCATGGAAGCCGTCGTGGTCACCCTGCGCGCCCACAAGTCCGCCGGGCACCGCGGCCGCGTGCTCTTCATCAACGCGGTCAACGAGGTCGCCCGCGAGCAGGCGCAATCGTTCCTGCGGGAGGGTCATCAGGCCAAGATCCTGGACGCCTACCGGAAGTTCGCAAGTGACGATGGCTTCGCTGCTATTGCCAGCACGGCCGACATCGCCGCCAAGGGCTACAGCCTGGCCATTCCGCTGTATGTGGACAGCAATGCCGGCGTGGCTGACGATGACGCCACCGATGTGGACACCGCGCTCGCCGAATGGCGCGAAGCCGCCGCAGCCTCCGATGCAGCCATCGCCGACGTGCTGACGCTTCTCTGCCAGGAGGTGCAGGCATGAGCCTCAACCTCGACAAGTCCCGCTGGGCCAAGATCCCCTTCGGCGACGTCATCGACAGCATCACCGATCGGGTAGACGACCCATCGACCGCCGGCGTTGACCGCTATGTGGGCCTGGAGCATCTCGATCCGGGCGTCATGACAGTGCAGCGCTGGGACAGCCCCGACAAAGTCGAGGCACAGAAGCTGCGGTTCCAGCCGGGAGACGTGATCTTCGGCCGACGCCGCGCCTACCAGAAGAAGGTTGCCCGAGCCGAGTTCGAGGGCATCTGTTCGGCACACGCTCTCGTGTTGAGGGCACGACCCGGGAAGATGGCGCCCGACTTCCTGCCAGTCTTCCTCTCCAGCGACTACTTCCTCGACCGTGCCATAGCCATCTCAGTCGGCTCACTCTCCCCGACGGTCAACTGGCGCGATCTGAGGGTGCAGGAGTTCGACCTCCCGCCGCTGGACGAGCAGCAGCGCATCGCCCACTTGCTCTGGGCCGGTGAGCAAGAGCGCCGAGCCATCGGCGAGGTGTCGCAATCTCTGGAGCAGGTTCGCTCGGTGACGCGCGACGAACTGTTCAGAACCGTGGATGCCCCACGCGTCCTGTTTGAGTCCCTCTGCAGCATCCCTTCGCAAAATGGCGTCACGCTGAAGAAGAGCGAACGCGCGGGAACCGTCCCCATGGTCAACATGGGAGAGATGTTCCGTGGTGAGGTGATCGACACGACCTCTGACTACGAGCGAGTCGTGCATCCGGGCGACCACTTCCTGTTGGGCGCCGGGGACCTGCTCTTTGCAAGGCGATCGATCGTGTTCGAGGGCGCCGGTGCGTGTTGCCTAGTGCCCGACTTAAGCGAGCCGCACACTTTCGAATCGTCTGTGATTCGGAGCAGGGTGAGCGTTGAAGCCGCCGACCCTCATTACGTCCTGCACTTCTTCCGCAGCGAAAGCGGTCGGAATGTCATGTCGCAGATTGTTCGTAGAGGCCCGGTTTCGGGCATCGCGGGCTCCGAGCTTCGAACACTGAATCTTCCGGTTCCGGATCTCGTGTCGCAACAGAGTATGGTCCGAGAGATTGATCGCGCGAGCGCTGTCAGCCCACTTCTGGCTCGGCGTGCGGAGGCGGCGAGCCTCCTTAAGCGTGACCTCCTCAATCTCATCTTCGGAGGTCGCTAATGGCCCAGTTCAACGAGGCGAACTCGGTGCGGGACTACGTCCGCGATCTGGTGGCGTCGATCCACGTTCCGTTCGTTGCAGGTAGCCAGCTGCCGAGGCGCACCGACGAGGTGCTGCTCGAAGCACAGGTCAAGGCGGCGCTTGTCCGGCTGAACCCTGAGATTGAGGCCAATCCGGCCAAGGCCGACGAGGTCATCTACCAGCTTCGGGCGATTCTTCTGTCGGCGCGCACCACGCCGCATCCGGTGGTGGCCAATGAGGAGTTCATGGCCTGGCTGACTGGGCAGAAGTCCATGCCGTTCGGTCCGAACGGCGAGCACACCACCGTCCGGCTGATCGACTTCGACGCTGACAGCTCCGCCAATCAGTGGATCGTCTCGACGGAGGTGACGATGACCGCGGGCCGGGTAGAGAAGCGGTTCGACCTGGTGCTGTGGTGCAACGGGTTCCCGCTGGTGGTGGGGGAAGCCAAAACACCGATCCGCTCGGCTTATTCGTGGATCGATGCGGCGGCGCAGATCCATGAGGACTACGAGCAGAGCGTTCCGTCGTTCTTCGTCCCCAACGTGTTGAGTTTCGCCACCGAGGGCAAGGACTTCCGATACGGAACCGTCGGCATGCCGGTGGAGTTGTGGGGTCCGTGGCGGGAGGAAACCAGCGACCCCGACGCTCCGGCGAAGGTCGGGCTCACCGCTGTGGCCGATGCTGTGACCGGAGTGCTCACCCCGTCCGCGCTGCTGGACTTCCTGCGGTTCTTCACCATCTACGCCACCGACTCGAAGCATCGCAAGATCAAGATCATTGCCCGCTTCCAGCAGTTCCAGGCGACCAACCTGATCGTCGACCGTGTGCTGCGCGGCACCGCCAAGCAAGGCCTGATCTGGCACTTCCAGGGCTCTGGCAAGTCACTGCTGATGGTGTTCACCGCGCTGAAGCTGCGGGCCAACGCCGCCCTGACGAACCCGACCATTCTGATCGTGGTCGACCGGATCGACCTCGACACCCAGATCACCGGCACCTTCAACGCCGCCGACGTGCCGGGCCTCGTCTCGGCGGAGTCCCGCGCCCAACTGCACACGCTGCTGAGTCAGGGTGCACGCAAGATCATCATCACCACGATCCACAAGTTCGCCGAGTCACCGGGACTGCTGGATGACCGGCACAACATCATCGCCATGGTCGACGAAGCCCACCGGTCCCAGGAAGGCGACTACGGCCGACTGATGCGCCAGGCCCTGCCGAACGCGTTCCTGTTCGGCCTGACCGGCACCCCGATCAACAAGCGTGACCGCAACACTTTCATGTGGTTCGGCTCCGATCAGGACGCCGGCGGCTACTTGTCCCGCTACACGTTCCAGGACTCGATCCGCGATGGCGCGACGCTGCCGCTGCACTTCGAACCTCGGCTGTCGGAGTTGCACATCGATCAGGAGTCGATCGACGCCGCCTTCGATGAACTCGCCGTCGAGGAGCGGCTCACCGAGGCCGACAAGATCACGCTGTCGCAGAAGGCCGCCTCGATCGAGGTGCTGATCAAAACCCCGACCCGGATCGCGAAGATCGCCGCCGACATCGCGGAACACTTCCGGGCCAAGGTCGAGCCCCAGGGCCTGAAGGCGCAGGTGGTGGCCTACGACAAGGCGTCCTGTGTCGCGTACAAGGCCGAGTTCGACAGGTACCTGGGCGCGGACGCGTCCACGATCGTCATGTCGAAGTCCCGCAGCGATCCCGCCTCGTGGGCGAAGTGGACGCCGGGTGCCGACGAACTGGAGCAGGTCCTGGCACGGTTCAACGATCCGGCCGACCCGCTGCAGATCATCATCGTGACCGCCAAGCTGCTCACCGGCTTTGACGCGCCGATCCTGTACTGCCAGTACCTCGACAAGCCGCTCAAAGAGCACACCCTGCTGCAGGCGATCACCCGCACCAACCGGGTCTTCCCACCGGCGAAGACCCATGGGCTGATCGTCGACTATCTGGGCATCTTCGACGACGTGGCCAAATCGCTGAACTTCGATGAGCAGTCCGTGCAACAGGTGGTCTCCAACATCGCCGAGCTGAAAGCACAGCTGGCGCCGGCCATGGCCGCGGCGCTGGCGTTCTTTCCTGGTGTCGACCGGACTGTGGGCGGCTACGAAGGTCTGGTCCAAGCCCAGTCTGCGATCGCCGACGACACCGTACGGGACGAGTTCGGACTGTCCTACAGCATCGTCGGCCAGTTATGGGAGGCGGTCAGTCCCGATCCGATGCTGGCGGCGTTCCGCGACGACTACCGCTGGCTGACTGATGTGTACGAGTCGGTGCGTCCCTCGGATATCAGTGGCCGGCTCGTCTGGCATGCGCTCGGGGCGAAGACGATCGACTTGATCAACCAACACGTACAGGTAGAGATCCCGCAAGGCGACGAGACCATCATTCTTGACGCGCAGACCATCCAGGACCTGATGACGGGCAAGCGGTCCGACATCCCCATCGAAGAGATCGAGAAGCAGATCACCGCACGTATCGCCCGCCACCTGAACAACCCGGTCTTCATCGAACTCGGCACGCGACTGAATGCGCTGCGAGAGAAGTACGCCGACATCCAACAGTCCAGCCTCGACTTCCTACGTGAACTGCTCGAGCTGGCCCGCGACACCGTTGCAGCCGAGAAGGCCGTCAACGAGGTTCCACGTGAGGAGCAAGGCATGGCCGCCCTCACAGAGCTGTTCGAGGCGCTGAAGGGGAACGACACGCCGATCATCGTCGAGAACATCGTCAGCCGCATCGACGAAGTCGTCCGGGCAGTCCGCTTCGAAGGCTGGCAATCCACCATCGCCGGCGATCAAGAGGTGCGCCAAGCCCTACGCAAGACGCTCTACGTCCAGTTCAAGATCCGCGACAACGACGTCTTCGAGAAGGCACTTGGCTACGTCCGCGAGTACTACTAGTGGGTTCGTCGACGCCACCCGCAGCCCCGCCGGCCGTTCGTCCGGACTGACCAGCCCGGCAGGATCAGCAGCCCGGTAGCCCGGAGTCTCTGTTGCCCGTGTCGATCGCCATCACCGCAGTGCGGATCTCGGCGCCGTCGTCGAGGCGCACACCGACTTCAGATCCCGCGCGCGAGAGCGCCAATCGCTGGTCACGGTTCAGCCCCGCGGCGAACTGGCGGTAACCGGCGCGTGCCTTCGGTGTGGTCATGGCGGCTGGGCTCGTGATCAGGTGCGCGTGGGCGACGTGTTCCCAGAGCCAGGTAACGGCATAACGCTGGGAAGATGGCCGGCTTCCGGGCCTGTGCGTCCTGCACCAGCCGAGGAACCAGGGGTAGGTCGTGCTGAGGTTGCGCACGTACGTCTCGCAGGCCCGGTAATCCACTCGTGCGAGGCGCTCCGATGCGGCAGAGATGCGCGCGATGAGTTCGCTGATGCTGAGCAGGAGACCGGCGCTGGCGAGGGCTGGAAGGCGGTGGCCGAAATCGGGCGACAGTCCGAGCGAGTGGGCGGCCGCAGCCCACGTGGTGATGGTGGACAGGCTTCGTCCTAAGCAGAGACTGATGAACGTGCGGCCCACGTCGGCCCGGAGCTGAAGGGTGTCTGCGAACAGTTCCTGGTACAGCTCCTCGGGGATCTGCTGGGGGATGTATCGCGCGTCGTCGATGAGCGGTGGTTCGTGGTCGAGCCGGTGGGACAGCCTGCGGCGCGGGTTCTGTGCGCTGTTCACGATGCCGTACAGGGTGGGTGTCAGGTGAGTGCGGTCGGCGAGCCAGGCGACGGTGCCTTCGTTGCGGCGTGGTACCCGCTCGATCCAGCCGGCGAAGCGGACGGCAGCCTGGTCACGGTCGGCTGCGGTGAGAATGCGGTCTGCTTCGGTGAGGACGGCTGAGCGCACCACCGCACTGTCTGGCGGCACCTTGCCCCACGGCTGTTTGCCGACGGCGGCCACGTCAGCCGTCCAGGTGGGCAGGGTAGCGACGGACCCGGTGGCTGGTTGTCGTGCCAGGTGCAGCAGTAGCACGGCGAGGTTGCGGCTGTCGGCAAGGTATTGGCTGCCGGTCACGCTGTCGCCAAGGACCGTGATGGGTTGGCCGCCGATGGCCCTGTCGTGGCGGCTCTGGCGGTCGAGTTCATCGTCGGCGGCGGCACCGGTCAAGATCGTGGTGAGGACTTGGTGACATCGGGCGGCTCGGCCGGATGCCGTCGCGGCGCCGCAGATGGGTGCGATGCCGGCCGTCCGTAACGGGGTGGATGCCTGGTCCCGGAACGGTCTGCCGCAGGCGGGGCAGGCGGTCGCCAGGTAGTTGTGGTGAATGGTGCAGCAGGTGCTGGTTTGGAGTCTCCAGCCGAGTTGCCAGTGACCTGTGTCCGCGAGGCACGAGGGGCAGAGTTGGCTGTTGCGGGTCCGTAGCCAGCCGCGATTGGTGATGCGCTGGAACGCGCCGGGCCGCATCGGATCGAAATCGTCGAAGTTCCATTGGTCGTGTTGCTGGCCGGCCAGCGTCATGATGTGCAGCACCTGGATGGGCGTGCCGGTGAGTGCGTGGATCGCTTGCAGGGTCGGATCGCCGGGGCACAGCGTCAGGTACCGGGCGGGTTCCCCGCTGCGGGAACGGATCAGGTTCAGCAGTTCGGCCGTGGTGAGGTCGTTGCTATCGGCGATGTGTTCCAGGTAGCAGTCCAGTGCTTGCCCGGTGCTCGGCTGGATTCGGCCGGGCAAGGTCATCTCGCCTCCCGGGCATCCGGGTGGTGGTTGTGTCGGGTTGCGGGGTCGTGGTCGACGTCCCGTTCGGTGTGGGTCAGCAGGGTTTCGCCGTAGTCGTGGAGGGCGAGAAGAAGTTCTGGGTCGGCCTGTCGACCCCACGCCATCACCCTGGCGGTGTCCCAGCCGATACTTTCACGGGTGAAGCGCACCCACAGCCACTGCTGGGCGAGCCTGATAGCAGGCCACTCCGGGTCCGAGAATCCGATGCTGAGCGCGAGTCTGGATCTCAGTGCTGGTGGGACCCTTGGGGATCGGAAGGTGTCTCGCCGGCGTTCGTAGTCGATGAGGCCTTCGGCTACTAGGTGTTGGAGAGATCGTCGAATGAGGCCCCGGTGATGCACGCCGAGTCCCATGACGGCGGCGTTGACATGACCTTGGTGAGGCTCGGGCAGATCGGCGTGGAGGGGCACCTCGCCGGTGATGAGGAAACACAGGATCTGTGCGGCACTCTCGCGACTCGGCCACTCGTTTTCGGGTGGAAGTGGGAACTCGTCGGGCAGGAACAGCGTGTTGGGCAGGTGGCGACGCTGAAGGCCGTGAGTCACGCAGAACTGGCGTACTTCGTTGCGGAACTTGTCGAATGTGCGGGCGCTTTGGCGATACCAGGGGCGTCCGAGTGTGGGGCGAGGGTGGGGTGGCAGCCAGGTGGGCATGTGATCGTGGCCGGTCAGTTGGTTGCGCGGGATGTGGCGCCAGCCCTCTCGGTTCAGTTCATCGTGTGCTGACTCGTCCGCGGTCATCGACAGCAAATTGGCCATCGCTATGGGATGACTACCAGCGCGATGCCGAAGCTGTTGGAGACGTTCGACCGGGACGGCCGGGACGGGAATCGTGAGGGTAGGTGGCGGGCCTCCAGCGTGAATGGTCTCCACGACGATCGCGATGATCTTGCGCAGTGACTCCAGCCGGTACGGGTTGCTGGTCACCAGGTGGAGCAGGCGCTGGGTGTGTTCCACCATGTCGGCGTGGGCAGGTAGCGCTGTGGCGTGGGGCCCGTCGGCGAGGTAGCAGCGGCACTGTTGGCAGACGGGATGGAGGGAGAGTTGCCAGGCGAGAAGCCGAGGCCCTCCAGCGGGTCCGCAGATCGGGCAGCGCCACGTTACGCCGTGGACTCGCCAAGTCTCCCGCAGGCGGTCTCCGGTGTTGATCGGAAACGAGTGGATCGAAGGCAAACTCCCATCGTGCGGATCGATGCCGGTAAGTGCTTCAAACTGCGGAGTATCCAGCTGCCGAAGCTGTTGCCACAGCCTGTCGACGCTCAGCCCGTTGTAGCGGGCGGTGCGTTCCAGCCACGAATCAAACGACTCGCCCGAGACGGGGGTGACTTTCGCCGGCAGATGGATCACGAGGCGGCCAGCCGTTCCGCCCGAACACGGCCCCTGGGTTGGGATCGGATCAGGGTGTGCGCTCGCTGAGCGCGTTCGCTCAGCAGGATGCGGTCGAGGATGGCCCTGCTGAGCGCGGGAATCGGTTCGGCTAACGCCACACGCATCCCGTCTTTGAGGAGTTGCTGGACGTCCTGCATGAAACCTTGGGTACGGGCGTGGATGTAGGCGGGCAGCTCGAGCGCAAGGAAACCCGGCTCGTTACCTGGAAGGTAGGGACCGCACAGATCCTCGACTCCGCGCAGGAACTTCTGCCACAACACCTTGTCCGTGTGCTGCCCGACGGTGAAAGGGGGCAGGTGCATTGTCTTGAGTCGGCTGTCGATCTGCGGGTGGTTCAGCAGCGCCCGCTGTCCCATTTCGCTGCCGACCAGACAAAGTGTGCCGCCCAGTTCACCGAGGCTGGTGTTGATGGTGTGCAGGGCGTCGATAATGTCCCTCGATGCTTGCTGAGATTCGCGAAGCTTATGGACGTCGTCGAGGATGAGAACCTGCACCCCGAACCTTGCCAGCGACGATAAGGCGCGAGAGGCCAGGACATTGCCCGTTCCGTGCACGGGAAACCTCAAGAAATCGAGAAGCGATCCGTACAAGGTCTTCAGGGTGGAACCGGCCTGAAGCTGAACCCACATCACGGGAACCAGGTCGTGAACGATGCCAACGTCGGGGGACCAGGTGGGGAACTCCTCACCCTGGACGTAGTGGGGATAGAGGGTCCGAGACAGGCGAAGAATGGTCGACGTTTTTCCGACACCGTAGGGGCCGTGAACCGCCACGATTTCCTTGGCGCCGATCGGTGAGCGCCTGTTTGCCTCGATGCGGGCAGTGGCGCCAGCAATGACGCCGTCTACCAGGTCGCTGGCAAACCACTCTTGGGCGAACCAGTCCGTCACCGCCCCTGCATACCCATCACGCGCGCGTTGATCTAGCCGGTCAAGCTTCGCCGCAGTGAGTGGTGCCGGTGGCTCAACAGGTCGAGCAATCAGCAACTGATGCCAAGCTCCTGCGTGCATCAGTTGTCTGCCGCAAGGTCGGGCCAGGGTTCAAACTCAGACTCCGGCTCGGCCGCTGAGATCCGGGGCAGAGCCGGATCGACTCGGCGCCACGCTTCCAGGACTTCGGCATGGTCGCGTTGTGAGGTTTCGAATCGGAGGCGCTCGGCTGTCATGGTGGCGTTCCAGTCTTTCGAGGGGGAGCCCTGGTGGAGGGCGCCGAGTTCGTCGATGATCAGTTCGGTTGCGGTGTGGCGTCTCAGCTTCTTGCCGCCGTCGCGTGCGGCGATCGCCGCAATCGCTTTGTCGCGGATCCGTGCCGTGAGGGGCGCCAGGAACAGGTGGGCTTGCCGGCAGGGAACCTCGCTGACCCGGCCCTTGTCCGGGTCGCGGAACCAGATCCTGGTGACGTCGCGAGGGTCGTAGAAGAACGGTGCTGCCGAATCGTCGGGTCGGAACGTGCCCCGCCGCACATGCCGATACTGATCGAGCACGGGTGAGTCGTAGGACAGCCCTTTGAACTCGACGCCGGCGTGCCGGATCGTCAACCACCGGATCGGCAGGAAGTCGAAGATCAGGTCGGGATGCTGCGGCACGCTGATGTCACCGCACGCTTCCATGGCGAAGTCGAAATACTCCAGAGGGGTCACTTTGTGCGTTTCCAAACCAGGAATGTGCAGACCGCGATGCGGGGTCAGGTGGTATTGAAGCGCCACGTAGCGCCGCAGATGCGTCTCCAGTTCGAAGGCCGTCATCAGCGGCTGATTGGCCTGGATGACTTTGCGGCCGCGCTCGGACACGTTGCGCCCCTTGTAGCCTTCGACGGCCTGCAGGGCACTTTGGATGGTTTCCCAGAACCGCTCGATGTAGGCGTTGTCGGTGCTGGCACCGACCCGAGAGGACCACAGGCTGATCCCGAAGTTGCGCAGCAACTCCTTGAAGTGAGCACTCATGAAGATCGAACCATGGTCGCTGCGGATCGACGTCGGGCGAAGACCCGGAACTTGGTGGGTGCCCTGCAACGTGTCGAGCGGACGACTCACGTCCTGCCGCGCAGTGAACAGTGGCGACTCCAGCGACTTCGGAATGCCGGCCCACCGCCAATGGTCGGCGGTGGCGCCCTCGACCTTCATCGACAACGGACGCATAGCGTCGTACAGGCACAGGCCCGCCTCGACGCCGTTGGCGGAACGGGGTGTGACCCGCAACGCGAGGATGACTCGGGTGGAGACCGAGATGATGGCGGTGATCTCCACCGAATACGGCGTTTGCCGCAGCTCGTCCCACACCAGGTTGTCCGCACGTGTGGAGTCGATGGCGACATGGGAAGGGTGCACCACCAGGGACGGTTTGTGCGCCGAACGCTTCCGTACCGCCGCCGACCGGTGCGCCCGTGGACGCGACCCGCGCGTGTTGTAGCGCCAGGAGATGTACTCCAAGCTGAGCCGCTCCGGGACTATCGATCGCTCCAATCCCTGCTCGGTCATCTTCAACCAGGTCCGGCGCCGCAGCTCCTCGAGGTTGACCGCGCTGGCCGTGCCGTCGAACGGCGCCACCACCTCATCCACGATGGCGCGAAAGCGTGCATCCAGGTCGTCGAAGCCCTTACGGTTGCGGGTGCTGCGCCCATCCACCAAGCCGCGCAGCCCCTGTGCCTCGTACGCTTTGACCCACTTCTCGATCGCCCGCGGTGTCACAGTCGAACGGCCCTCTTGCCCGCCGGACGATCCGCTGAGCTCATGTGGGCTCGCTTGCTCGCGCATGGCGAGTTGTGCTGCCATGGCGATGGCCTGCTGGTGCAGGGATACCTTGAAGGCCGGTCCGAACGGATGGAAGGGTTCGCCCGCCGTCGAGTCGTTGCTCCAGCCACTTCGATAGCCAGTCTTGATCTCCAGCACGATGGCCAACTTGCTGAGCGTCGTGTTGCGGACTTGCTCGTCGAGCGCGTCCCACCACGCCGTCATCGGCTGGTGCACGGCCTGGGCACCGGAAGCTTCGACTCCGCGAACGGCCAACTCGGTGTAGGCGATGCGAACCTGGCCACACGGCCCGGTGGCGGCGACACCGTGGCGCTCGATGGCATCGATGCGGGCAAGGCCCAGGTCGGTGAGCACTTGATCGCCGACGCTGAGATCAACGGCGAAGCTCACTCGCCCACCCACGACAAGCTCGTGGAGGGCGTGATCGGCTGGTCAAGATCGCAGGCCAGCCGGCGTGCCCACAACAGGTGATACATGGCCGCGATCAACTGTCCGTACCCGCTGTCCCGCGCCGCAATGTCGCCGACCCCACGGATCGTGCCATCCGCGATGCCCTGCCTGATCACGTCGGCGTACGCCTCGATGCAGACCGATGCATGCCGGTAAGCCGCCAGCCACAGCCCGTTGATGCGGCGAACAGGCTGATGGCCTGCGAACACCCTGTAACCCCATCCAACATCGGAGCACGCCGACCTGGTCCAGTTGACGAGTTGTTGAAAAGCTTTGTCCTGCCTTTCCCGCGGCCGGGCATCCCACACGGTGACGCCGTCACCCGTAACGACGAGCAGATCGGGAATGTGCCGCTTGACCCGCCGTCCGTCCGCGAGGAAGTGCAGTTCGGCCGGCTGGGCGACCATCCAAGAGACGGAGGGGTCGCCGTCGAGCTCCTCCACGAGCTCCCGCTCCAGACCGGACTCCACCAAGAGGTGACCAGCGACGGTGTAGGAGAAGACGAGGGCGGGCGCGTTCTTGGCGAAAGCACGAGCCTTCGGCGAACGATGAGGACGCAGTTGCCGAAGAGCTGGAGAGCCATTGCTCCAGTCCCAGCGGACCGTAGCGCCTCCATCGACTTTGAAGAGCCACACCACCTCGCCGGGTTCTGGTTCAGGGCGCAACGGATCGTTACAGTTGGTCACGAGGATCTCGTCCTTTCTGGCTGACAGGCGGCAAGGAAGAGCCTCATCGGCGTGACCCGTTCCCGCGGGTCACGCCACTTCTGTCTTGGCCTTCAACGGAGTGGCGCCGACGAGATTGCTCGCTTGAAGCCTAGTGTCGGCCCCGAACTGGCGACAACCCTTGAGTGCGACCTTTCCGGCATAGGTGCGCTTCATGATTACCACATGATCCCAATTGACTCCTCCCGTGTGCACACATAAGTGACTACGACAGAGCGCTTACAGCGGTATTCGCCCTAGTCATCATTGCTACCGGAAACATGACAGAGGATTGTGTGTCTCTGGAGCCTAGGCTGTTGGGATGAGGTCAACTATCATCGACGACAACCACCAAGCAGCGGGCCTCACCAGCCCGCCAAGAGTACGAGGCCCCATGAAGCCAAGACTCGAGCATGCGCTGCAAGCCCTCGGCGAGAATCGCTCCGTCGAAGACATACTTGCCGTCCTTGCCGACTACCCAGTGTGCAAGGAGCAGCCGTGCCTGCGCATGGGTTGCTCCCGAGTCTGCGAGTGGCAAGCCTCGGGCGGACGCCCCAAGCTCTTCTGCAGTGAGAGTTGCCGCCGACGACAACTCCGCGAACGCGAAACCCTTCAAGGCGAACTGGCGGAGCTCGAGAGCTGCTTGACTCAGGCGGACACAGTTCGCCGCCGACAGACGATAGAGACGCAGATGGCCAATGTGCGCTGGCAACTGGCGCGCTACCCAGTGGCAACGCTCGGCTAGTGTCCTGTCAGGTTGATGCGCTCGCTATTTGTTGATCGCGCGGCAGTAGCCGGCGAGGCGGTCGAGGATCTGGTCGGCGGTCTTGTGCCAGGTGAAGGGTGTCGGGTTCTGGTTCCAGTTTTCGACCCAGGCGGTGATGTCGGCTGCGAGAGCTTTGACGCTGCGGTGTGCTGAGCGTTGCAGTTTCTTGGTGGTCAGCGCGGAGAACCAGCGTTCGACCAGGTTCATCCAGGATCCGTAGGTGGGGGTGAAGTGGAAGTGGAACCGCCGGTGGCGTAGCAGCCACTCGTGCACGGCGGGGGTTTTGTGGGTGGAGAGGTTGTCGAGGATGACGTGGACGTCGAGTTCGGCTGGGACCTCGGTGTCGATTTTGTTCAAGAAGGCGATGAAGTCTGCGGCTGTGTGGGACTTGCGCAGGTCGGTGATGACTGTGCCGGTGGCGATGTTGAGGGCTGCGAACAGGTCCACGGTGCCGTTGCGGACGTAGTCATGGGTCGCCTTGCTCGGTGTGGTCGGCAGCATCGGGAGGATCGGCGCTGACCGGTTGAGTGCCTGGATCTGCGGCTTCTCATCGAGCGCATAGACCGCTGCAGCGACCGGCGGCGAGAGGTAGAGGCCGACCAAGTCGCGGACCTTCTCGATCAGATCCGGGTCCGGGGAGACCTTGAACTCGTCTTGGCGCCACGGCTTGAGCCCGAAGGCCCGCCAGATCTCGCTCACCGTCTGCCGGCTGATCCCGTGCCGCTCAGCCATCGTCCGGGTGGACCAGTGGGTGGCGTCCTTCGGGGCGGTCTCCAGGGTCTCGACCACGACGGCCTCGATGACCTCGTCGCCGATCGTGCGTTCAGCGCCTGGACGCGGCGCGTCGACAAGACCCTCGAGCCGATCGGCTGCGAATCGATGGCGCCACTTCGCGACCGTCGCCCGGTTGACCCCGAGTCGGGCCGCGATCGCAGTATTCGCGCCGCCCTCGGCCACGGCCAGCACGATCCGTGACCGCAGCGCCAATGCCTGCGACGAGGAATGGCGCCGAGCCCAACGCTGCAGCGTTGCCCGCTCGTCCTCGGTCAACTCGATCGCGACCGTCGGTCGTCCTGCCTGTCTCATCACCGGCTCCATCCTGTTGAGGCTCTTGCCTCTTCAGAACCCGACGCCAGACTACGAAATTCCCGAATCCCGCATATTTGTTCACGGAACAGCCTGACACGACACTAGCCACTGTTCAGGACAACTCGCGGTCCCTCCTGGATCTAGCTGCTGTGTCCGCGGTGGTTCCGGTATCTCTCAGTTCGTGCGATGTCACGTTCAAGTTGGTGGATCCAGTCCATCCGGTGCCCACGCTGAAGATACTCACCCACGTTGCTGTCCCCAACCATTCGACTCAGGTCGTCGTCCGTGAGGTCTAGGCGCTTGGCGTACGTGGCCTGAGCAACGGTCAAATTCCACACAAGTATGTAGAGCTTCACGTCGTCTGGCCCCAGGCCGGCGTCACTCGCATCGCCGGCTAACTGTGCGTCATAAACCCCGGCCTCGAGCCAGAGCTTCTTCTCCTCTGCATCGAACCAGTTGAGGGCCCACGGGTCGTTTGTCTTCGCTGGAGCGATCGAACCTGGTCGCGGGCGGGAAGGCCGCCGTTTCGAAGCACCGGACCGTCGCGGACCAACTCCGAGGTACCGAGCGATTGCGTCTTCATCGGCATCTGCTTCGTCGGGCACTGACTCGATCGACGAAGGCAGAGATTCCGACCGTCTCGGAGTCTGCCGGCGCGGCAACGGCCCGTCGACTGTAGTGGACGAAAATGGATTGTTGCCGCGCCGTGGAGAACCCTTCGATTCGTTCGACGCGGCGCGCGGCCGGCGATGAATCACGGGAGCGGCACTGTCACTTCCCGTCCCCTGCAGACGGTCGATCAGCTTTTGAACCACGGGAGCTTCGATGGTGGACGAAGCTGATCTCACGAACTCGCCCATTTGCTTCAGCTGCGACAGCAGTTCCTTGGATTCGCGATCGAGCTTCTTGGCGAGCTCGTAGACCCTCATGCTCATAATCGTCTCCCTTTCCGGGACGCGTTCAACGGCCAGTGCGGTTGCGCCTCGGCGCGGCGGCAGTGAAGCGACGATGGTTCACAGAGCGGGTGATGGGAGAGATGGACGGACTGGTCATCCGAGGCTGATCGCCGGGGGTCCACCTCTCAGGTTTCTCTTATGAATCAAACTCTGGCGATTTTGAACTCCTCCCTGCATCTCGACATGGTTGTGTCGAGATGCAGGAAAGATGACGCAGCTTCGCGCTCGCTAGTTTGCGCAGAAAGGTCGGTCGTCTGGTGCCGGGCAATCTTCGCGTCTGAGAGATCCTCAGGCGAGTTTGCCCACTGTGTCCGGAACTCAGTGGTAGCCGAGTTCGGAGGCCCGGACTGCGAGTTTGATCCGGTTGCGGACTTGGAACTTGGTCATGAGTCCGTTGAGGTGGTATTTGACGGTTGATTCGGCGAGGTGGATGGCCGCAGCGATTTCGTTGTTGCTGCGACCGTCCATGACGAGGCCGAGGAGTTGTTGTTCGGCGTCGTCGAGTTGGGGTCGGTCGCGGTATTGGCTGGTGGCGATGAGCCGGGTCGCAGGTCCGGAGAGAACGTTGAGGCCGGTGGCGGCGGCGCAGATGGCGCTGATCATGGCGGGTGTGGGGAGGTCTTTGGCGAGGAAGCCGGTGGCGCCGGCGTCCATCATGGCGGCTGCGGCCCGTTCGTCGGCGAGTGAGGTGAGGGCCAGGATCTGAACATTGGGTGCGGCCTCGCGTAGGACGCGCGCAGTTTCCGGTCCGTCGGTGTCGGGCATGTTGATGTCGACGAGGGCGACTTGGGGTCGGTCGGTGGGCAGGCCTGCGATTGCCCGTGCTCCTGTCGCGTAGGCGCCGACGCAGGTCACTTGGTGGGACTTGTTGAGGATGCTGCTTAGGCTGGTTCGGACGTAGAGGTCGTCATCGATGATGATGACCCGGACCTTGCCGGCGGCAGGGGCACCGTGATGTGCAGCGTCCATCGTGGATTCTCCCGTCGCGTTTCGATCCCACCAGAATAGGGGGCGAGGCGGCGTCGCATCCCTTCCAGTCCCATTCGAGTGCCGCTGGTTTCCTTACTGGGGTCGTGTTCGTTGATGATCACAAACTCTGCCCGCTCGGTGTCGATGACGCCGAGTAGCGCGCAGGGCTTGCCGGGCACGGCGTGACGCTCGATGTTGGCGGCTGCCTCTGCGAGCACGTCGTTGAGCGCGTACTGGATGGGTTCGGGGATGCTGTCGGGACCGGTGCCCTCAACCGTGACGGTGGTGGGGAATCCGTGTTTGGTGAGATCAGCCTGGAGTGCGGCGATGGTGTTCTGCAGGCTTCCTGTCGCCTCAGCTGGTCGGGTTTGGCTGGGGTCGTGTAGCACGCTCATCACCCAACGTAGTTCGTTGCCGAGGTCGTGAATGTGGTCGATGACGTCGTCCAGGTCGGCAGGATTGCCGCTGCCGCGTGCGAGGCGGGCGGTGAGGGAGAGTCGGGTGATACTGCGGGCGATGGTGTCGTGCAGGTCGCGAGCAAGGGTCAGGCGTTGCTCGGTTAGAGCAGCGCGTTGCGTGGCCGCGTGGTTGCGGCGCAGCGCACTGAACAGGTCGCCGATCAGCCAGCAGGCGGCGATGAGCGCGGCCCAGACAAGGCCGGCGAAGAGGAACAACGTGCCACGTTCTGGGTAGTCGTGATACTGAAGGGCGGTGAGCATCGTGAGGAATGCGGCGCTGATCACGGCACGGAGCTGCTTGTTGCCCCTCATTCCGGTGCCGAGGATGGGAATCAGGGGTGCGTACTCGCCCATCGTCACCCATTCTCGTGGGATGACGAAGTAGACCGCGAGTATGAGTGCCAGTGCGGCCGACCCGGCCCGGGCCCATCTGGCTGTGGCGGCGGCAGCTGCGCAGGCGGCGATGTCGAGGGCGACGGTGACGACGTGTCCGCCGCGGAGATCCAGGATGATCGCGAGGCTGGCAAGCATTGTGGCGAGCACGGCTTCGACCCAGTTGCTATTGAGGAACCGCACCGTCCCGCCTTCCTACATCACGATGGTTCGCACGGTAGCTGGTTGGTGGGTCCTGCAGGGTGAGGGTTGTCCACCTGGACAGTCGGCGGTGGCGAATCGCCTGTCCACCTGGACAATTCTTGCCGCGTGCGCTTCCGCGCGGGCTTGGCCGGGCCACAGCATTGCGCCATGCATAGCTCTCGGGGGAAAGTCTTCACGGTTCCGCGTGTTATCCGATCGGTATTGATCGCTATCGCGTTCACCACTGCCGGCGCAGTCATCGTCGCGCCAGTACCCAGTAGCCATTCGGCCAGTCAGCCCGTCAGCGACGGCGTGTGTGACCTGTTCCCGTTCTGGCCCGGCTGCTAGCCAGCCATCAGAACGCCAGGGAACACATTATCAATCGGGGTTTGCGGGGGGATCTTTGCCATGTCCATTCATGTTCGCGTTGCTGTTGCCGTGTCGTGTCTGGCGCTGACGTTTAGCTGCGTCAATGCCAGTAGTGCCGTGGCGGATCCGACACCAACACCCACGCCCAGGGTTGACAGCGCAGTCATCGACGAGGCGGAGGCGATCAGGCAGGCGAGGGCATCCGGGACGCCCGTTGTCGCGACGGCGTTGACTGACGAGTGGACGTTGGTGACGGCCGACCCGTCAACGGGCAGGCTGGTTGCCGACATTTCGGCATCGGTGGTGCGGGTGCCTGATGGCAAGTCTGGGTGGCGCACTCCGTCCACCACGTTGACCCGGGGTGTTGATGGCGTGCTGCGTCCTGAGGCGGTTGCTGCACAGATCGCTGTTTCGGGTGGCGGCACGGGGCCGTTGCTGTCCGTGGGTGACGGGTCGGCGAGTGTCACGTTTGGTTGGCCCACTGCCTTGCCGACGCCGACTGTGGATGGGGCGAGCGCCACCTACGCGGAAGTGTTTCCCGGGGTGGACCTGGTAGTGCGTGCTGATGTCGAGGGCGCCGAGACGTACTTGGTGGTCAAGACGGCCGCTGCGGGCAAGAACCCGAAGGTCCGTGCCGCCGAGTTTTCCGTAGCGGCGAGTTCGGGGTTGTCGATGAAGCAGACCGCGGATGGCGGGCGTGTGCTGCTTGATGGTGCAGGTGCTGAGCGGCTGATCGTGCCTCAGGCTCGGATGTGGGACTCGTCGGGGCAGTCTGCTGGGTTGGTTGGGGCAGATCGGGTTGTTGAAGGAGCAAAGGCTCGCTCGAGAACGGTCGGATTGCAGACTGTGCCTGGCAAGTTGATCGCAACAGCGGATGCGTCGTTCTTGGATGATCCGTCAACCGTGTATCCGGTGATCATCGATCCTTCGGCGTCGATGACGCGGTCGTATGTGGTGCGGGTCTCGGAGGATTTCCGTCAGGTCAACGACATGTCGAAGGATGGGAAGGTCGGTTATAACGGCTGGACGTACGACCCGGACTACGGCTATTACAAGGCGCGGATGTTCTATCAGTTTCGGTGGCCACTCACCACTGGCGGGGCGCAGGCGGTGAAGGCTGGTAGTCAGATCACCAGTGCGGTGTTCAAGTATCGGCAGCTTCACTCTCCGCAGTACGACTGCAATGACAACGATTTCGGGCCTTCGGTGCGGGTCAAGCTGTACAACACGATCAATGCCGACACGACCTGGCCGGGGCCGGGTTCGCACGTGCACAGCCCCGTCTCGGACGATTTCGCAGTTGGAAGCCAAAGCCAGGGCTGCCCTGCGCAGTGGCAGAGCTGGACGATCACGTCGATGATGAAGGCGGAGCGTGACAACTCCTCCTACAACACGCGCACCACCGCAACGATCGGCATCTATTCCTCCGATGAGTCGGACAAGAATGGGTGGCGCCACTACGACAACGATCCCGGACCCTCGCTGACTTTGGAGTATCTGCCAGCGGTCGCCGATCCGACGTTGACGATTCCTGGTTCGTTAGCTGGTCCGCCGTGGGTGTCGACTGCTTCGTCACTCACGTTGAACGCGGGTGTTTCGCTGCGGTCGGGTATCAGTTGCGGCGGTGCGTCGTGCCTGAAGGGCCGGGTGACGGTTAAGGGGCCTGGTGGGGCTGTGTTGAGTGGTTTCCCAACCGCGTGGGTGTCGACAACGGCCTCGACTTTGTCACTGCCGACACCAGTGTCTGGCCTCAAGGACGGCAACGCCTACACGGTGATCGTCGAGGCTGAGGAGAGCCTCACCGGTTCCACAACGTCGAAGTCGTTCTCGTTCTGGTCCGATCAAACACCGGGTGCCGCACCGACTGAACTTGCTGTCGCACTAGCGGGAGGCACCTGGCTTTCCTCGGGAAGCGTCGACACCGGCACCCCTCACCTTCACGCAACCGTGGCATTGCCCACAGGGCCACAAGATGCTCAGCCAATCTGCCCAGAGACTACCCAATGCTTGACGGCCTCGTTCACCGTGGTCGATGTGGCCACATCAGCGGTGGTCTGGCAGGCCACTTCCGGCCCGGTCACACCCGGATCAACCGTGGATATCCAAATCCCTGAGGCGTCGAAGCTGGTCGACAACCACTCCTACCGGCTGGATGTGTCCACGAAGAAGTCGACCAACAACCTCACGTCTGCGGTGTCGTCGATGACGTTCGACGTCAAGATCCGGCCAGGCGCAACCACCCTGGCAGCTCCTTCGGCGTCGGCCATGCCAATCACCATCACCATGACGAATGCCTCGAGTGTCGCGAAGTACGTGTGGGAAGCGACCTGCTTCAACGGCCCCACCGGGAGCGGCGAAACGCTCACCTCGACTGCACAGGTGACCGTGCCTGGCTGTGTGACGAGCGTGACGATCAGAGTCAAGGCCGTGTCGCCCTCTGGCCTGGACGGACCCTGGTCCGCTAACGCCGTTGTCACGTTGATCTGAGGAGATGAACCATGAACGGCTCCAACCACGTCGCCCGCTCGGTGGGTGTGTTCGGTCGGTCCGTGGCGGCCCTGGCCAGCCTCGGCATGGTGGGCGCCTGTTTGGTGGCGGTTGCCCCTGACGCTGTCGCGGATCCGTGGGAGGCTCCGGACACTCCGCAGTTCAAGTTTGCGGCGACCAAGAAGGTGAAGCCGGGCAGCGCCACCACCAAGGGTGTGACGAACGTTCGGCCGTCGAAGGTGACGTGGCCTACCGCGGTGAAGGACGCGCCTGTTGCGACCCTACCGAAGGTCGGTAGCCGTGGCCGTGCCACCGGAACCCCGATCTCGGTGGCACGAGTGAAGGCAGAGGATCCGGGTCAGGTAACGGTGTCGGTTCTGGATCGTGCCCGCAGCGATTCCATGATCGGGTCAGGCATGGTGTTCACGGTCGCGGCAGAACCAGACAGCACCCTCGATGTCACAGTGGACACCTCGCAGATCTCGGGTTTGGCGGGTGGCGATTTCGCTGGTCGGCTTCGTCTGGTGAAGCTGGCCGGGTGTGACCTGAACGATCCGACGCCTCAACCGTGCCGGGCCGGCAGCCGGGTTACCGGTGCAGAGACTGACGGTTCGGCGGTGAAGGGCCGGGTTTCGACTGACTCGTCCGGTGTTGCGGTGATGGCGTTGGCGGCTGGCGCGTCGAGTGATCAGGGCAGCTTCGGGGCGACGTCGTTGAAGCCGTCATCGAGCTGGGAAGCGGGCGGGTCGTCGGGCACGTTCAGTTGGAGCTACCCGATCGCGACCCCCGACGTGGCCGGGTCGTTGTCGCCGGACTTGGCGATCGGGTACAGCTCCGGGGCCACCGATGGTGCGGTCTCGACAACGAACAACCAGGCGTCGTGGCTGGGTGAGGGCTTCGACCTGCCGGTCGGCTTCATCGAACGCAAGTTCGTCACCTGCGGGTTGGAGACGACCCCGAAGCCGGGCGGCAACCAACCCGCCGGCAACGAGGACCTGTGTTGGAACACCGAATCGGCGCGCACGAACAACGCCAAGTACGACAACGCGGTCCTCAGCCTGCAAGGACATAGCGGTGCCCTAATCAGGGTCGGGAACACGACAGCGTGGCGGCTGCAGGACGACGACGGCACCAGGGTCGAAAAGATCGGCACGATCGCGGGCGGGAACGAATCGTGGAAGGTCACCACCCCCGACGGAACCCAGTACTTCTTCGGCAAGGGCAAAGCCGACGGCGCCGATGCTCCGGCCACCAACTCGGTACTGAAGGTGCCGGTCGCCGGCAACCACAGCGGCGAGCCCGGCTACACCGCAGGCGCTTTCGCGTCGTCGTTCACCACCCAGCCGTACCGGTGGAACCTCGACTATGTCGTGGCCACCACCGGCGACACCATGACGTTCTACTACGACAAGGAAACCAACCGCTACAACCGCGCCGGTGCGACCCCGGCCAGCTACGACCGGGCCGCCACCCTCACCGGCATCTTCTACGGCGAACGCAAAGGCCAGGAAGCCAACAATCCGGCCGCGAAGGTGACGTTCAGCACGGCCGAACGGTGCGACCCGGCAATCAGCGCCGACTGTGCCACCGCAACACCCACCACCGCCACGATGGCCGCCTGGCCCGATGTGCCGATGGACGCGGTGTGCAGCGACGAGTTCTGCCCCTCGATCAAGAACGCCCCCACCTTCTTCACCCGCAAGAAGCTCACCGACATCACCACCTGGGTGCAACACCAGGCCGACAACGGCTACGACAAGGTCGACAGTTGGGCGATCGGCACCGGCTTCCCCGACTCCGGCGACGCCAACTCGGCCGCCACCTTGTGGCCCACCACCATCACCCAAACCGGGCATACCGGTCCTGCCACGGCTGCCACCCTCACCCTGCCCAGCGTCACTCTCGAGCCGGTGTTCAAACACAACCGGATCGACGGACCGTCCGGCACCTACGGCATGCTGCGCCCCAGGCTGGCCCGCATCTTCAGCGAGGCCGGCGCGGTCACCACCGTCACCTATTCCGACGGTGGCTGCACCCCGACCACGCTGCCGGCCAGTGCCGCCACCAACACGACCCGCTGTTTCCCGAACTACTACAGCGCCACCCCGGGCGACACACCGGCAGTCAACTGGTTCAGCAAGTACGTCGTCACCCAGGTCGAGGAGAAAGACATCTCCACCGACTTCACCGCCATGCCGAACCTGACCGGGCTGGACCTGTCCACCACCCGCCTCACCAGCTACACCTACGTCGGCTCGGCCGCCTGGCATTGGGACGACACCATCCTCGAACCCGGAGCGAAAGGCACCTGGAACAGTTGGCGCGGCTACCAGAAAGTGGTCACCGCCGTCGGCAAATCGGGCGCGCCCCAGTCGGTGACGGAGAAGACGTGGTACCGGGGCATGTACGGCGACCGGAAGACCGAGTCGGGCAGCACCACCAAGACCGACACCATCACCGACAGTGCCGGCACGAAGGTCAACGACACCGGCAGCTACACCGGACAACTACGGGAAAGCCGCGTCCTGAAGAGTGTCGGTGGCTCGGCCGACTCGAGCACCATCTACGACCCGGCCAGTACCAACGTGAGCGGCGCCACCGACGGACTCACCCAAGTCGCCCAAACCGACATCAAGACCACCAAAACCACCCAGTATCTGGCGTCGGGTTCCCGCACCCGAACCACCACGGTGAAGGCCCGCGACTCGTGGGGACAGCCGACCCAGGTCGAAGACAGCGGCGACAGCGCCGTCACCGGCGACGAAACCTGCACCCGCACCACCTACGCCACCCCCACCGGCACCGCAACCGCCATCGACCTGGTCGCCGAAGAATCGGTCATGCCGAACGTGTGCTCCACCACACTCGCCACAGCGAGCGTGATCAGCTGGGAAAAGAGCCTCTACGACGGTGCCACCAGCAGCGGCGGCGTCACCGGGCCCGGCTTCGAAACCGGCAGCCAGGTCCTCACCGGCTCATCGACCCGCACCTGGCGCACCGAAACCACCACCAGCTTCGACCAGCACGGCCGCCCGGTCAGCGTCACCGACGCACTCGGCCGCACCACCACCACCACCTACACCCCCGCCACCATCAAGGCACCGACCAAAACCGAGGTCACCAGCCCCGACCCCGACGGCACCGGACCAGCAGTTCCGCTGACCGGCACCGTGTTCACCGACCCGCGCCGCAACCAACAGATCAAGAGCATCAGCGCCGCCGGTGAAATCTCCGAAGCCGACCGGGACGCGTTCGGCCGGGTCACCGCCACCTGGCTACCCGGACGGCCACGCACCGAATCCGCCTCCGCCACGTACAGCTACACCATGAACGTCAACGGCGTCAGCACCATCACCACCAACACCCTCACCCAAACGATGAACGGGCTGCGCTACATCACCTCCGTCGACCTACTCGACTCGCTGCTGCGGCCCCGCCAGACCCAAACCCAATCGCTCAGCAACGGGATCATCGTCGCCGACAACTTCTACGACTCCCGCGGCCTGGTCGCGCTCACCGACTCCTACATCGCCGACGTCAGCCCAGGCACCACCCTGCGCGCCGCCGACGTGTGGGGCGATGTGAAACCCAACGTGCGCACCGTCCGCGACTACGCCGGCCGGCCACTCACCGAATCCACCTACGACGGCAGCACCCTGCTGTGGCAAACCAGCACCGTCTACGGCGGCAACACCGTCAAGGTCACCCCACCCACAGGCGGAACCCCCACCACGACCACCACCGACATCCAGGGCCGCACCACCAAACTCACCCAGCACCTGGCCGCCGACTCGATCACCAGCTACACCTACACCCCCGCCGGCGCCATCGCCACAATGACCGACCCCAAGGGCAACAAGTGGAGCTACACCTACGACCTGCAAGGCAACCAACTCACCGCCAAAGACCCCGACAAGGGCACCACCACCAGCACCTACAACGCCGTCAACCAGCCACTCACCGTCAAAGACGCCCGCAACCTGGGCGTCGCCTACACCTACGACGCCCTCGACCGGGTCACCCAAACCACCAACCTGGCCGGCACCAGCACCTTCACCGCCGCCACCTTCGACCCCGCCACAGGCCGCCCCGCCAGCAACACCCGCTACGTCACAGACCCGACAACAGGCACACCAGTCGCCATCCAGACCAGCATCGACAGCTACGACAGCGCCGGACGCGCCACCAGCACCACCCTGCACCTACCCGCCATCACCAACCTGGTCCCGACCCAACTCGCCGGCGACTACACCATCACCAACACCTTCGGCCCCGACGGCCAACCCGCCACCACCGGACTACCCGCCACCGGACCCGTCGCCGCCGAAACCCTCACCCACGGCTACAACACCTACGGAGCGCCCTACTCGCTCACCGGCGCCGCCACCTACGTCGTCGCCACCGGCTACTACCAAACCAACGACCTCGCCGGCATCAACATGGGATCCGTCCCCGGCAACATCATCGCCGCCCAGTACTACCACGACCAGGCCAGCGGACGACTCACCTCCATCCGCAGCGTCACCCAAGTCCAAGCCGGACTCATCGACCAAGCCGACTACACCTACGACCCCGCCGGAAACATCACCAACATCAAATCCAGCCTCGTCGGCGGCATCATCGACAACCAATGCTTCAGCTACGACACCCAACGACAACTCAAAGCAGCCTGGACCACCCCCGACACCGGCACCTGCGCCACCACCCCCACCCAAACAACCCTCGGCAACGGGCCAGCGCCCTACTGGTCCACCTGGACCACCGACACCATTGGCAAAACCAGCAGCCGAACCGACAAAACAGCCACCACGACAGCCACCACCACCTACACCTACCCCGCCAACAGTGCCACCGCCGTACGACCACACAGCGTCACCCAAACCGTCACCACCGGCACCGGAGCAGCCACCCGCACCTACACCTACGACGCCGCCGGAAACACCCTCACCAGGCCCGGCCCAACCGGCGCCACTCAAACCCTGACCTACGACGACGAAGGCAAACTCACCAAAGTCGCCACCGGTGCCACCACCAACGCCGTCATGGTCTACGACCCCACCGGCAACCGCATCATCAACCAAGAAGGCACCCAAACGACCCTCACCGTCGCCGGCACCGAACTCACCTACGACACCGCCACCAGCGCCACCACAGCCAGCCGCTACTACACCCACCAAGGAACCACCGTCGCCGTCCGCACCGGCAACACCCCCGACAAACTCGTCAGCATCATCACCGACCACCAAAACACCCCCCACCACCAAATCCGCAACAGCGACAGCAACGTCCAAGCCAGCTGGCAAAACCCCTACGGAACAAGTCGCGGAACCGCACCCACCACCTGGACTGGCAAACGCGGGTTCGTCGGCGGCAGCAACGACACCACCGGACTCATCCACATCGGAGCCCGCGACTACGACCCGCAGCTCCAACGCTTCACCACCGTCGACCCCGTCCAAAACACGACCGACCCGCTTCAATGGAACCCCTACACTTACAGCCAAAACACCCCAGTCACATTGAGCGACCCCACCGGCGAACTCGCCTGCATCGACAGCTGCGACTGGGACCGACGCCGATTCGACCCAGCCGTCCACGCGCGCGAAGTCAAGAGACTCAGCGGCAAATGGCCAGCCAGAACCCCCAAACGCTACAAGCGATGGGGATACCTGGCACGACCAAAGGCTGCCTTCCGTGGAAAGAACCCCTATGTCTCGCGCAAGTCTTCGACCAAGCCGGAGCCGCGGAAGAAGACGCCTCCACCCGTTCCTAGGGTCCCTGTCTTACCGTTCGATCAATCGAACTTCATCGGTGAGGTAACGAAGCTGGTCGCGCAAACGGCTGGTGGTACATGCACAAGGGAGGGCTCGATGAACGTATGCATAGGGGGAGCCTGGTGGCTAAACGATAACCAAAGAAGCGGAGGAGCAACTTTAGGCAACACTTTCTGGACCAATGCGGACTATCGAAAGATTCTAGGAACCACTGAATACGAAAAACTCATGAGACATGAAGATCGCCACCGACAGCAATGGGAAATCTTCGGGGCTTCTTTTGCATTCCTTTACACAGCCGCAGAGATCTCCGGTAGCAAGAGGGATGAGCGCCTCGGAATCGATGCTGGTTGCTCCAACGTCTTTGAGATCTTCGCAGGATTGAGTGACGGAGGCTACAATTGTTGAATAGAGCGATAGCGTTCATGCTTATGATCCTAGCGCTGGCAACATGCGTCTCGGGTTGCCAGGCGCCTAGAGGTAAGGCATATATTTTGCGTACGGGCGACTTGTTCGAATTAATATCCCTTTGTCAAGGCCAAGAGTTCTACTACGCCAGAATTCAGCGCACAGACGCTGACACTGATGAGTGGAGCGCAAGGGTCGGAGTCGATGGGCCCCAGTCCAGCCGAATTGAATTGATGGCTGCAGCTTTGAAGGGGTACGCTGTTGTAGGCGCCCTTTCGCGTCCTCGAGAGGGGGCTGAGTATCGAGTGCTTGCGGGATTTGACCCCGAAGCTGTGAACGTTGCTCTGGTTGGTGTGCTAAGTGATGTTCCTGACGGTTCGGTTCTTTGGGTTTCCGGGGTAATGACGGCAGCCGACTTTGAACGCAACCGGCAGGCGGCCGTGCAGGCCAACTGCCCCTGATCCCGGTTTGTGTAATCCGTGAGTGGTCGATGCCCCATTATCCCGTCCTGACATTTCGTTTGGATGAGGAGCTGATCCGATGGTGGCAGGGCAGCGCACGGAGGCCCGCCATGAGCGATCTGGATCCAAGCGTTAGCCGCGCGACATTGCAGAGGAGTCGCTCGATTGGCTCGTCGAGACGCAAGTGTGGAGCGCTCCGTTGGAGTTCGAACTCTTTGATGACAACGAGATTGCCCAAGCGATGCAGCATTTACCGCATCGGCATTTGCGTACCGGACGAGATGCCGTTGAGCATGTCGCAGGCGCGCGTGCGGCCGGGCGGAGCCTGAAGAAGGGTATGCAACCACTGTCCAAGACAGCACTGGCTGAGGCGCTGTGGCCGGTCCTCTTGGCGAAGATTGACGCCGCCCTGGCCGAGGGGAGTCCGATGCCAGATTTCGCCGAGGTCGTGGATCATGCTGCACGGTTCGCTGGCGAAGCGATGGACCGCCGCTGGGTTCTCGACCGGACACACGCGGATTAACTCGTTCCTCAACATCCCTTCACGGGTGACGGTGCACGGCCCGGGGCGGTTCAGTTTGGTCGCCCTAGTGGGTCGAGAGATCCGGCTCCCTCGCAGGTGCGGGTGTTCAAGAGCCAGAAATGGCCGGCGGCGGGCGGCCCGTAGCCGTGGAGTTTCGTCACGGCGACGCCGATCCACTGGGGTAGCGACGCGCGGGTGAGTCGGGCTACGTGTCGGCCCGCTGTTCGTGCCGCCAGCGATTGCAGTTGCCGGACGCAGTCGATCGCGTGGTTGAGCGCCGTGAGGATCTCGGGCGCCGTCGGCCAGAGGCTTTCGGTCTCCACGAGAACGCAGGCTTCGATGACGCAGGCGACTTGGGTGTTGGTGGTGGGAAGGGCTTCGATCGCCGCGGTGGGTAGCCAGGGCAGAGCGGTCGTGACCACGGTCTTCCAATGGTTCTTCTTGGTTGCAAAGCGGTGGATCCACAGCGATGCTTCGCGACGGACGCTTCGGCTCCGCAGTTGGTCGATGTCGAGTGCAGGGTCCGCGCGTCGCGCAAGCACGTATTCAAGGTGACCGACGTCGTCGAGGAAGGCGTAGGAGGCATCGGAGGCGAGGGGGAGCTTGGTGCGGACTGGAATGAGGAAATAGGCCGCGATGATCTCGTCCTCGGCCGCTCCGGCCGGCCGACCTGTGTCACCGGCGTCTTCGGAGTCGGTGGGTCGGCTGGCGGCGTGGACTGGTCGGCGCAGGAGGCGGCTGTTGCTCAGTCTGGGGGTTGCTGGTGCTATCGGCGGTGCGGGGCGTTCGCCGCTGGGCCGGCCATTGGTCCAGTACTGCCCGCTTGCGAGGCCGCTGTACTGGTCGTAGGTGGCCCAGGTGCGGCATTGGGAGAAGGCTGGGCAGCCGATGCAGATCTCGAGGGCTGCTTGAGCGGCGTGCTGACTGTCTGGGTCGCCGGCGTTGTGGGCTTGGTGGTCTTCGGCTGCGTTCCACAGCCAGCCGAGGTTGCGGCAGTTGGCTGTTTCCATCCATCCGACGAGGTTGGCGGCCATGTATTGGCGGGCTCGTAGAGAGCCCGGCCCGGTGGTCCGGATGGTGATGATGTTCACGGCAGGGCTCCTCGCAAGGCGTCTTGTTGGGGACCGGTGAGGCTGTCGGCGAAGCTGCGGGCTGTGGTGCGTTGTCGGTTGTCGATCAGCGGGGCGGGGTTCGTGGTGGGATGTCCGTGGGTGTGCTGTTCCCAGAGCCAGGTGATGGCGTACCTGTGTGACTCGGGTCGGGTGCCGGGCCGGTAACGCCGCCACGTGTCGAACCAGTCAGTGCGGGTCGCGAGTTCACGTACCTGCTGCTCGCGGTCCCGGTAGTCGATCCGCTCGAGCTGCTCGGCGAGTGTGGTGAGCCGGGTGAGGAGTTCATCGACGGAGGTGAGCAGGCCGGCGCTGGCCAGTGCGGGGATGCGGTCGCCGAGCGCGGTGGCAAGCCCGAGGCTTTCGGCGGCGGAGGTCCAGGTGGTGATGCCGGGCAGGCTGCGGGCGAGACAGAGGCTGGCGAAGGTGCGGCCGGTGTCGGATCGGAGTTGCAGGATGTCGCCGAGGTGATCCCGGTACAGGGCGACTGGGATCTGTTGCGGCATGTGCCGGGCTTGGTCGATGAGTGGGGGTTCGTGATCGACTCGGTGGGAGAGCCGCCGGCGCGGGTTCTGGGCGGTGTTCAGCAGGCTGCGCAGCGATGGAGTGAGGCGGGCACGATCCTCGCACCAGGCGATGGCACCTTCGCGGCCTCGGGGGACGAGTTCCAGCCAGGGCGCGAACCGGGCCGCAGCCCGGTGACGGTCGGGTGAGGTCAGGATCTGGTCGGCTTCGGTCAGCACGAGCGAGCGGAGCTGCACGTCGTCGGGTGGCCGTTTGCCCCACACCTGCCGCGGCATCGCGCTCACCCTGTCGACCCAGTCGGGCAGTCCGCCGGCGTGGTGGTCGGTGGCTGCTTGGTGGGCGAGGTGGAGGAGCAGGACGGCGAGGTTGCGGCTGCTGGTCAGGTAGTCGGCGCCGTCGGTTTCGGCACCGAAGATGCGCGCGGTGCGTCCGGTGATGGCGTTGTCATGGTGTTGCTGGCGGGCGAGTTCGGCGGCACTCGCTGCGTCGACCGCGATGGTGGTGAGGTCGTGGCGGCAGCGGGCGGCCCGTCCTGACCCGGTCGGGTTGCCGCAGGTGAGGCTGGTGCCTGCGGGTCGTAGCACGGCGCTGGAATGGTCGCGGAACGGTCGCCGGCAGGTGGGGCAGTGGGTGGCCAGGTAGGTGCCGTGCTGGGTGCAGCAGGTGGCGGTGTGGAGGCGCCAGGTGAGGTGCCAGCTGCCCGTGGCGCTGAGGCAGGCGGGGCATAGTTGGCTGCCGCGGGTGCGGAGCCAGCCACGGTTGCCGATCTGGACGAAGCCGTTGCGTTGGGCCGGGTCGAACCGGTCGAGGTCCCAGTCGTCGTGGCGGGGCAGGCCGGGCAGGGTCATCGCGACGAGCTGCTCGGTGGATGTGCCGGTGAGCTCGGTGATCGCCCGCAAGGTGGCGGGGTCGGGGCTGAGGGTCAGGTAGCGCACTGGGTGACCGGAGTGGCGCCGGATGATGGCGGTCAGGTCGGCGCTGGTGAGGTTGTTGGCGTCGGCGACCTGCTCCAGGTAGGAGTCGAGTGCCTGCCCTGCGGTGGGGCTGATCCGCGCCGGGAGGCTCATTGCGCCTGCTTGAGGTCAGGTGTGGCGGGTGCGGGCTGCTGGTCGTGGGCGATGTCGTCCTGGGTGAGGCGGAGCAGGCTGTGGCCGTGTTCGAGCAGGATGAGTCGTTGCTCGCCGTCCAGTGCGTACTCGCCGTAGTGCAGGGCGGTGCTGGTGGAATGCAGTGGCCAGCGGCTGCTGGTGAGGGTGCTGCGGGTGAGGGTGATCCATAGCCAGTCGAGGGCGAGAGTTTCGGGGTCGGGAAGCGGCTCGGCGGGCTCTGGTAGTCGTAGCCGGCGCAGCACGCCTGGTTCGAGGCGGTGATGGGCGGTGAGGGTGCGGCGGCGGTACTGATAGTCGACGAGTCCGTCCCGTAGGAGCTTGCGGGCGGCCATCCGCAGCAGCGTGGCGTGCTGTGGTCGGATGCGGCGGCCCAGTTCGATGTCGGCGAATGCGGGGCTTGGGTGGTAGGGCAGGTCGAGGTACTGGCTGGCGCGAACGGCGTCGAGGTCGGCCAGTTGCATGACCAGGGCGACCGCTGCGAACTCGCGGACGTTCCACTCCATCCTGTGGGGCAGCGGGTATTCGGCGCCGACGTACAGGGTGGACGGGACGTGCCTCGCTTCGAGGCCGTAGCTGCGCTGGAGCCGGTGCAGTTCGAAGCGGAGGTTCTTGAGCCGGGCCCGGTCGGGCGGGGTCGGATAGGTCGGCCGCCGCGGCGCATGGAGGGTGGAGGGTCGTTTCGGCAGCCAGCCGATCGGCACGTCGAGGTTGTCGCCGAGCCGGCTCCAGCCCTGTTCGGTGAGCCGATCCAATCGGGTTGGGCCGAGCGGTGCGCAGATGGCGAGCAGAGTGGCGGCGATGAGGGGATCGGGGGCGGTGTGTTGACCCCAGAGCCGGGCCGATTGGGGGTCGATGGCGGGCAGGGGGAGCTGTCTGGGTGGCCATTGTTCGTCGAGTGTTCGGGCTATGAGGTTGGTGAGGCGGCGCAGCCGGCGCAGCCGCTGCGCGTGGTTCTTGTTGGTCCACGCCGTCTGCGTGAGTCCCATCAGCATGGTGACGAGGTCGATCATCGCGGGATGAGCCTCTACCACCGCCGAGACGTCGTGTGTGGACTGCACCAGGAAGCATCCGCAGGCACGGCACAGCGGGTGGAGGGCCAGTTGCCAGGGCAGTAGGCGTGGGTCTGTTGGTGCGGTGCAGCAGCGGGGGCAGATCCATTGGTGCTGGTCGGTCCGCCAGGTGAGGGTGCGTTGGTGGGGGCGTCCGACGACGCTGCGGTGGTAGCCGGCCCGGGTCATCTGATGGAGGTCAGCGGGTTTGCGCCGTAGGAGTTGCGCCAGCTGTGTGGTCGACAGTTCTGGGGGCAGCAGGAGCCGAACGGGCAGGGTGTTGGCGGTGGCGAGGCGTTCCAGCCATGAGTCAAGGGTTTCGTCGGGGACGGGTTCGACGCGGGCCGGTAGGTGGTCGATCACGAGGCCGTCCTGCTCTTGCGTTTGGTGGGCTGCCGTTGGGGGGTTCGCAGGAGCGCTTCGGCGCGGCTGGCGCGTTCGCTGAGCGGCACCGTGTCGAGCAGGTCACGATCCATCGATTGCTGGGCGGTGATCGCGCGGCGGAACCCCTCCTTGAGGAGTTGTTGGATGTCCTGCATGTGGCCCTGGGTGCGGGCGTATAGGTAGGCGGGCAAGGTCCGGTAGAGGAATCCCGTTTCGTGGTCGGGCAGGAACGGTCGGCAGAGGTTCTCCACGTCGCGCAGGAACCGTTGCCAGTCGCGTTTGCCGTCGTCGGTGGTGATCTCGAACGGGTCGAGGTGGAACGTCTTCAGCCGGCTGTCGATCTGCGGGTGGTGCAGCAGGGTGCGTTGGGTCATGTCGCTGCCGACCAGGCACAGGGTGCCGCCACGCTCGCCGACGTTGGTGTTCAGCGTGTGCAGAGCGTCGATGATGTCGCGGGAGGCCTGCTGGGATTCGCGGAGCTTGTGCACGTCGTCGAGGATCAGCAGCCGCACATCGAACCGGTCCAGTGCTCGGAACACGCGGGAAGCCAGGATGCCGCCGGTGCCGTGCACGGGGAAGCGGAGGAAGTCCAGGATCGAGCCGTACAGCACTTTCAGGCTTGCGAAGGCCTGTAGTTGGACCCACATGATCGGCACCCGGTCATGGGTGACGCCGGGGATCGGTGTCCAGGTCGGAACAGCTCCTGGCCGGGCCTTGGCAACGAACCCTGGGTACAGGCGGCGGGACAGGTCGAAGATCAGGCTGGTCTTCCCGACGCCGTAGGGGCCGTCGACTGCCAGGATCTCCTTGGCGCCGATGAGGCCCTGGCTGTTGACACTGATGCGGCCCATGAGCGAGTCGACAGCGCCATCGACCAAGGGGCTGGTGAACCATTGCGAGGCGAACCAGGCCGCCACCGACTCGGGATGGTTGGAGGCGTCCACGGCTCGCATCGGTGGCTGCCCAGCAGGCTTGGGTGGCCGCTTCTCTGTTGGAGTGGAGAGCAGGTTGTGCCACGTCAACGCATCCATCACTTGCCCTCAAGGTCGGGCCATGCGTCATCGATCCAGCTGTCGGTGGACTTCGCGGCCATGGTCGGTGTGCTGGTTCGACGCGTTGCCTTGCTTACCCGCTTCCACGCCTCGGCCGCTTCGGCGTGGTCTCGTTGGGCGGTTTCGAATCGCAGCCGTTCGGCGGTCATGGTTGCGTTCCACTCCTTGGCTGGCGGCGCCTGGTAGAGCGAACCGAGTTCGTCGATGATCTGCTGTGTGCTGGTCTGGCGGCGTAGTCGACTGTTTCCGCCGCGTGCGGCGATCGCGTCGACGGCCTTGTCTCGGATGCGTTGCGTGAGCGGCATGGTGAGCAGGTGTTGGTGTCGTGACGGGATTTCGGTGACTCTGCCGCTTTCCGGGTCGCGGAACCAGAGCCTGGTGCAGTCGCGGGGGTCGTACATGAAGGGTGCGGCGGTGTCGTCGGCTCTGAATGTGCCACGCCGGACGTGGCGGTAGGCGTCGAGGGCATCGGAGTCGTAGCTGAGGCCCTTGTACTCGGTGCCTGCGTGACCGATGGTGAGCCACCGTATGGGCAGGAACTCGTAGATCAGGTCTGGGTGTTGGGGGACGGTGATGTCGCCGCATGCTTCCATCGCGAAGTCGAAGTACTCCAATGGAGTGATGCGTTGGCTCTCCAGTCCGCCGATTTTCAGCCCGTCGTGGGGCGCGCGGTGATAGTCCAAGGCGACGAACCGCCGAAGGTACGTCTCGAGTTCGTGTGCGGTCATCAGCGGTTGATCGGCGACGACGATGCGCCGGCCCCGTTGGCTGGTGTTGCGGCCCTTGTAGCCGGGAATCTGTTGCAGGGCGCGTTGGATGGTTTCCCAGAATCGTTCGATGTGGGCGTTGTCTGTGCTGGCTCCGACGCGGGAGGGCCACAGGCTGATGCCGAAGTCCCGCAGGAGCCCCATGAAGTGGCCGGCCATGAATGCAGCCCCGTGGTCGGTTCGGAACGATGATGGTCGGATGCCGGGGATGTGGTGAAGGCCTTGCAGCGTCGTCGATTCGTGGGTGACTTCGCGGCGGGGTGGGAACAGCGGTGACTCAAGTGAGCGCGGCACTCCGGCCCAGCGCCAGTCGTCGACATTCGTGCCTTCCACTTTCAGCGAGAAGGGGCGCATGGCGTCGTAGAGGCACAAGCCAGCCTCGATGCTGTTGACCGATCGGGGGGTGACCCGCAAGGCGAGCACGACACGTGTGGCCACGGAGATGATGACGGTGATCTCGACTGAGTAGCTTGTCTGGCGGAGTTCGTCGTGGACCAGGTTGTCGGCGCGGGTTGTGTCCATGGATACGTGCGATGGATGCACGATGGGGCTCGGCTGATGAGCAGACCTCTTCCGCACTTTGGCTGAGCGGTGCGCCCTTGGTCGTGACCCGCAGACGCTGTAGCGCCACGACACGTACTCGGCGCTCATGCGCTCCGGGACGATGTCGCGCGACAGCCCCCCTTCCTTCATTCCGAGCCAAACGCGACGTTGCAGTTCCGCCACGTTCACTGCGCTTGCCGTGCCATCGAAGGGCGAGATCACGTCTTCCACGATCTGGCGGAATCGGCTGTCCAGGTCAGAGAAGTCTTTCCGGTCGCGAGCGCTGCGGCCGTCGACCAATGCTCTGAGGCCGGCCTGTTCGTAGAGCGTGATCCAGCGCTTGATGGTGCTGAAGCCGACAGCGGGCGAGGATCCGCCGTTGGATGAGTCTTGTGTGCCGGCGAGTCGTCGTTCCATCGCGATGGCTCGTTGACGCAGGGAGGCATTGAATCCGGGTCCGAAGGGATGGAACGGCTCCCCGGGGTTGTCTTCGGAGGGCCAGCCGTATCGGTAGCCGGTCAGAATCTCTTGCACGATGGCTAGCCGATCCAGGGCCTGCCGTCTCGTGTCGTTGCTGAGCGCAAACCACCAAGGACTGATTGCTGTGTGCTCGGCTTGCACGCTGTCGTCGGTGAAGCCTCGCACCTCAAGGGACGCGTAGGGAACGAATTGCACCCCGGCGGGCGTTTGGAGATCGATGCCGCCCCGTTGAAGGTGAAGAACTTTGGACAGGCCGAGTGGGTGCAGAACCATGGCGCCGACAGTGAGAGAAACGGTGTGCATCGGCCCTTATGCCTGCCAGGTCAGGGCGGTGAGGGGCGTGATGGGAGCGTCCAGATTGCAGGCCAGTCGCCGGCACCAAATGAGATGCCACATGGCGCTCGTTAGTTGTCCGTAGCCAGAGTCGCGCGCCGCCACGTCGCCCACGGTGCGGATGGTGCCGTCCTGGCAACCGTTCTTGATCAAGTCGGTGTAGGCAGAGATGTGCAGGGATGGGATCCGATATGCCGAGATCCAGAGGTGGTTGATCCGACTGATCGGTGGGTGGCCCGCGAACACGCGGTAATCCCATTCCACCTCCTCACATGCCGTGCGGGTCAGTTGGGTCGTGCGCTGAAAGTCATCGTTCTGCTTGTCGAGCGGCCGGACGTCCCACAGAACCACCCTGCCGTCCTCGACGACCAGCAGATCGGGCACGTGACGCAATCGTGGTTGCGGTCCTTCTCGAAATTGGAGCTGGAGGGGCTGAGTGACCATCCAAGACACGTGCGGATCACCATCGAGTTCTTCGACGAGTTCTCGTTCGATGCCCGATTCCACGGCGAGGTGCGTTTTGGTGGTTTGCGAGTAGGCGTGGGTGGGCGTGTGTCGCGACATCGCACGAGCCTTCGGTCGCCGCCATGGCTCTAGCTGGATCAAGTCAGGGGGCCCGTTACGCCAGTCCCAGCGGACCGTGGCACCTTCCAATCGGAACAACCACACTGCAGGGCTTCGCGCTTCATCTGGGCGCGCGGCATCGGTATCGTGATGCACGAGGACTCGTCCTTTCTGGCTAACCACGGCAAGGAGAGACCCTCATCAGGCGCGGCCCGTTCCAGCGGGTCGCGCCGTCTTCATGCATGGGGAAGTCTGCGTCCGACAGCGTTGCCAGTTGAGGATGACTCGATTCGAAGATTAGTGGCCACGAGTTGGCAACGACAAGCGTTCCGTTGAGATTCAGAATCTATGACGCCACGCGACACGCGCTGATGCAGCCCGGGCTAGGACGATCTTTTCGTGCTATTTGCCACCAGCGGTTGTCTTCGCAGACTGCGACAACCTTGCATCTGGAAGCAGTGACACGCCAAAGCACCTAGTCGTTGCCTGTACCGAAATTGAACGCAGATCGATCGGGCATGCTTGGCGACATGGTTCGCAAAGCGTCACAAGCTAGGATCTCAACGTCAGCCTCACCAGCTAGTAAGTCGACACAGACGGGGATCTGCAGCCCGCCAGCCACGCCGACAAAGTCACGAAGAGCGGACCTGACCACTCCGCCAGAAAGTGAAGCGCTCCTGATGCAGCCAAAGCTAGATAAGGCTCTCGGGGGACTTGGTGAAGCCCCAGAGGTCGAGCGCCTTCTTGAGGTCCTGGCTAGCTACCCAAGCACAGACTCCATGCCGTGCATGAACCCGTTCTGCACCAACGCGTGCTCATGGCCGGACGGTGGTGGTCGTCCCCCAATCTTCTGCTCGCAGACCTGCCGACGCGCCTACGCGAGGGAGCGTGCGTCGCTGCTGGCACAGGTGCGCTGGCTGGAGCGTTACCTTGCCGTGGATCAGGTACTTGGCCGGGCCGCCGCGCCGATCACGCAACGACTCTCCCAGGCCCGCTGGCAACTGGCTCGCTATCCAGATCTGACGCAAACGTCCGAAGGCGACTGAACAAGACGGGGGCTGGCAGCTACTTCCTCAATTGGCTGCAGGCATCGCAGGGAAGTCTGACAGGGCCTCCGCAACGAGGTCAGCCAATTCATCATCGCTGGAGCGAGCATCCAGCGAGACCACAAACCACCGGGCACCGGGCGGGAGGCTGAGGGTCCAATGAACGAGAGCGGGATCGGGTGCATCCAGGCCACCGGAACTGGCCCGCACCTGAGGATGGAAGCCCAACAGCCTGGGTTGCTCCACTGAGATGTTGCAGATCTGGACGGTCTGGGGTTCGATGGCGAATCGGTCTGGGGTCGGTTGGGCCGGTCCCATTACGGCTACAGCCTCACTGTTCCCTTGCACGATGCGGCCCTCGGCGAGCATTCGAAGTAGGTGTGCCATGGCCACGTCGTCGTGTGTGGCGCGGCCCTGCAGCATCGGGAAGTTGTCGGAAGCGACCTGTTCGAGATTGACGATGTCATCGAAGAATGCGGCGATCGCCCGCCAGCGTGCTGCGGCCCCGTCGTCAGGTTCGAAGGGTTCCATGATCTGAAGGCTGTCCGAGCCGTTCACGCATAGTTGTGCGGTCGAGGCGGCAGCAAGGTCTGCTTCGAGCTGAGCGTGACCCAGTAGCTGACGGTTGTTCGTCACTCGCCATTGGCTGGTCAGCAATACGTCATCGCCCGACCCGGTGAGAAACAAGGTCCAACAGTCGTCAATGCAGAGTTCTACGTCGAGTGGCCCTTCGGCTGTGGCTTGGCGAACCACGACCCCTTCGTGCACAGATAGGAGCTGCTCATCGGTACCCCTGAACGTCAATGTGACCCGGCGGGCCGGGTCCAGGCTCAGGACATCGCCTCGGTTGAGCTGGTGGAACAGGGGCGAAAGTGTGCCAATGGCCGGAATTACGGTATCGATCGGCGCGACGAAGACGCGCATCTCGCGTTCGCGCGTCGTGTTGGCGGTGACCGCGATCATCTCGGCATCGTCGTCCAAGTCAATGGCGCCGGCATCGCGGAGTTCTCTCACGAAGCGCAGCAAGTTCGCCACAACGAGCGCTAGTCGCGCGAAGCTCGCTGCTGCGGCCTCGTACCTCAGATCAATCCCGTGCTGTTCAGCAGCCTGCTTATGTCCCTCGGCGTCCGTGTGCGCGACGTCAAGATAGAACCACCCGCCAGCCAAGCTCGTGTCGGAAGTGCGCGGCAGCACCTTCCCGTCAGCCTCGCGGCCCTCGACCACGAAGGCCTGCGCCGCCGGTCCGGAAAGGTCAAGCTCGGCGAGAGTCACGCCAAACTGGTCTAGCCGGTCCGCTTGGACGTCAGTCAGCCGACCGTGCGTCATGCGCCTCAGTGCCTTGATCACTTTGCGGTGGTAAACCGATTCGCCGGTCAACGTGAATGGGCGGAGCCGGGCGGCCAGAGACTCCATTGCCTCTTCCGATGGAAGGTCTATCGTGGTGACCGCCTTCCCATCGTCCTGCAAGGTGATATTCCACGTCCCTTGGGCCAGCTGCTCGAGTCGCTCGACCTCGGGCTTCTGCATCAATGAGTGCGCAGCCACCCGGCGGGCCCGAACGAAGAACGTTCGAACCACCATCCGGGCCTTCTCGTCATCCCGTTCGCGAGCAGCGGTGGTCACGGGGACTCCTCGGCGCTCTCGCCGCTCACCGCATGTTGAATGCGCTCAGTTTGCTTCGTCCAGTGGCGGCGAATGGCCGCCTCGACGTCAGCCTTCGACAGTCGGCGGATGTCACTCGCACTCACCCTGGTGTCGAATGAGGAGCCCAGAAAGCCAATCCCAGTCTCTTGGCGCTCAAAGAGGTCGGGCGACTCGGGATTCTGGTACTGGCAGGTCGTTGGGTCGACACCCGACACCGTCTTCAGGAACGAAATCAGGTTCCGAAGGGACATGGATACAAGCTGCAGGTCGTGCACCCAGGTCTCAGGGGCCCAGTTTCTCAAGCGTCTCCTTGGGCGCCAATGGACGCTGTCCCCGGCGACCTTCTCCTTCGTGAAGATGGAGCTTCCGAATTCACTCCCACCCATGGAATGCATCTCAGGAGCTGCTTCGCCAACAATGCTCTCGCGGCCGATGGCCCAGTAGGAGCCGCCGAGGGTCAATCGGGTGCCGTGCTTGATGGCGTTGTACTCAACGGTCTGATCAGAGTCCACGAAGTCGGCTGAGGCTTGGTACCAGAAACGAGTGAAGCCTTCGACGACCCACTTCCTTTTCGGGTCGGGATAAGGCAGCGGCGCCAGGACCTCATCGGCCAAACCGTCTAGATACGGCCGCCGGAACATCGGATAGACGAGCGGAGACCCGGACGGCCGTCGGATCCGCTCGATGAAGGTCCGCAGTTCCGCCGTCTGATAGGAGAGCATCCAGCCAAGTGGGCAGGTGGGTGCCTGAAGCGCCGCGGCCACTAGCGCCATGAGTGTCTCAATGCCTTGCCCGTACGCGACGCGCAGGGCCGCGGCGGCGTACTGGCAGGTGTCTGGGTCGTCGAGCAGGGGTGCCATCTGTTGGGCGATGAAGACGCAGTAGTCAGGGTCGAGGCCTTGGAGGAACTCAAGGTTCTTGTCCTTAAGATCCCAATCCCAGAAGGCTTGGGCTCGATCACCGACAAAGAAGAAGTCAGTCTCCACTTCGCCCTCCAAGGTTCGGACTCATCGATCCTGAAGTTCTCAGGTTGCTCATAGTTGAACTACCAGGGGCATTTGGCTCATGTTCGCTGCATCTCGACAGGTTGCCTCAGCGCTGCATGTCAACGAAGCGACTGTAGTGGCCCTGGAAGACCGTCGAAATCGTTGCCGTGGGGCCGTTGCGGTGCTTGGCCACGATGAAGTCGGCCTCGCCCACCCGGTCGGAGTCCTTGTCGTAGGCGTCCGCGCGGTGCAGCAGGATCACCATGTCGGCGTCTTGTTCGAGCGAGCCCGACTCGCGCAGGTCTGACAGCATGGGCTTCTTGTCGGTGCGCTGCTCGGGGCCACGGTTGAGCTGCGAGAGCGCCACCACGGGCACGTCCAGCTCTTTGGCGAGCAGCTTCATCTGGCGGCTGAACTCAGACACCTCGAGCTGGCGCGATTCGACCTTCTTGCCCGAGGTCATCAGCTGCATGTAGTCGACGATCACCAGCTTGAGGTCGTGCCGCTGCTTCAGCCGCCGCGCCTTGGCCCTGATTTCCATCATGGTCAGGTTGGGGGAGTCGTCGATGAACAGCGGCGCGCTGCTCACCTCGCCGGTCTTGCGGGCGATGCGCTGCCAGTCGTCGTCACCCATCTGGCCCTTGCGAATGTGGTTGAGCGGCACCCCGGCCTCGGCCGAGATGAGCCGCTGCACGATCTCTGACTTGCCCATTTCGAGGCTGAAGAAGCAGCTGGTCAGCTTGTGCTTGATGGACGCCGCCCGCGCCAGGTCGAGCCCCAGCGTCGACTTACCCATACCGGGACGGGCCGCGATGATGATCATCTGGCCGGCGTGCAGGCCGTTGGTCAGCTCGTCCAGATCGACGAACCCGGTCGGCACCCCCGACATCACGCCGTGCTGGCTGAGCGACTCGATCTCGTCGAGGGTGCGCTCCATCAGCACGCTGAGCGGCTCGTAATCGTCGGACGTCTTGCCCTCGGCCACCTCGTAGATGGCCTGCTGGGCCTGATCGACGATGCTGGCCACCTCGCCGCCGCCGGCGTAACCCATCTGGCTGATCTTGATGGACGCCTCGACCAGCCGCCGCAGAATCGCCTTCTCTTTGACGATCTCGGCGTAGTAGCTGGCGTTGCTGGCGATCGACACCATCGACAGCAGGTCGTGCAGGTAGATGTGCCCGCCGATCTTGCCCAGTTCGCCCCGCTTGGCCAGCTCGTCGGCCACCGTGATGGCATCGGCCGGCTCGCCCCGGCCGAACAGGTCGATGACGGCCTCGTAGATCTGCTCGTGCTTGGGCAGGTAGAAGTCACGGCCCCGCACGACCTCGGCCACGTCGCCGATGGCGTCTTTGCTGAGCAGCATGGCCCCGAGCACCGACTGCTCGGCCTGCACGTCTTGCGGCGGGGTGCGATCGGGCGCGGCGAACTCGCGAGGGTCTTCCTCGTACGGGGGAAGCGACGCGAGTGACATGACCCTCCTGTGCGCGAACGTCTACGATCATGACGCTACGGGCGCGCGCTGACACTTCTGTGTGGGCGCGCAGCAACACACCGCCGAAGGCGCGGTCGTCAGACGATCAGTTGACGTTCACATGTTCGAATTCTGTACTTCTCAAGGGCTGCCCGCCGGTGGGTGGGGGTGGCCTACGTGACGACGATAGACCTGCTCCTCGGGGGTCGTCCAACTCGGGTTATCCACAGAAACGAGTTTTGCTTGTGGATTCTGTGGAGACGCGCCGTGCGGCCTGTGCACGACGCGCCGACGGGTCGGTGGACGACGAAAAAACGGGCTTGCGAAACGCCGTCCGACAAGGTGTCTTAACATGCCGTTCAGGTGAGTTTCACCTGAGTGCAGGCTGAGGCCATGTTCTCGACGCCCTCTTGACAGGCCACAGAGAGGGGGGTGTATGCACCGGCGCGCCCTGGTTGTCCACATCTTCAGATTTCACAATCCATACCCTTGGGGGGTATGCTGACAAGCGGTGATGGACGGCGACCACGGCCCGGGAGGAACACATGTCACAGGCGACACAATCGACACAACCCGAAACCACCGAAAATCAATCCGGCCACCAGGCCACGCGGGGCTACCTGACCAGCAAGGACGACTACCTCAAGCGCCTGCGACGCATCGAGGGTCAAGTCGGCGGAGTGGCCAAGATGGTCGTCGACGACCGCTACTGCATCGACATCCTGACCCAGATCTCGGCCGCCACCCGTGCCCTCGAAACGGTCGCCCTGGGCCTGTTGGACGACCACATGCGGCACTGCGTCGCGCAGGCCGTGCAGCAGGGTGGCGACGAGGCCGAAACCAAGCTCACCGAGGCCCGCGAAGCGATCGCGCGCCTGGTGCGTTCATGAACCGAACAGAAGGAGACACCATGCAAACCACCTACACCGTCGAAGGCATGACCTGCGGCCACTGCGTCGCCGCCGTCACCGAAGAGGTGAAGCAGATTCCGGGCGTCACCGACGTCGCGGTGACCCTCGAAGACGGACGGCTCGTAGTCACCTCGACCGACCCGGTCGACTTCGACCGCGTGGTCGAGGCCGTCGCCGAGGCCGGGGACTACACGCTGGCCTGATCGCCCGCCGACGGACTCCGCTCTGGGACGGGCGGACCCCCCGGCACGGTCAGGGGTTGCGATCTCGAGATCCCTGCACGATGGCGGGAAGCCGTCAACGATCTCGCGTTGCAGCCGGAAACCTGAAGGCGTACCCGAAAGCGTTGGCCGATCTCGAGATCGCCGCCCACCGAAGAAGGCGAGCCTCCCACCGGCATCGCGCGTACCACGATCCCCGCACATCGAATCTGAAAAGAAGACATGACCACCACCCAGCACACCTCGGTCGAACTCGACATCGACGGCATGACCTGCGCCAGTTGCGCCGCGCGTATCGAGAAGAAGCTGAACAAGGTCGACGGGGTCACCGCCTCGGTGAACTACGCCACCGAGAAGGCGCGGGTGCTCACCGACGCCCCGATACCCGTCGCCGACCTGATCGCCGTGGTCGAACAGGCCGGCTACCACGCCGCTCTGCCCGACCCCGAGCGGCCCGAGGTCGACCACGCCGCGCAGTTGCGCACCCGGGTGATCGTCAGCGCCGTGCTGGCCGTGCCCGTGATCGCCCTGGCCATGGTGCCGGGCTGGCAGTTCGCCGGCTGGCAATGGGTGTCGTTGGCGCTGACCATTCCCGTGTACGTCTGGGCGGCCTGGCCGTTTCACCGCTCGGCCCTGGTGAACGCCCGGCACGGCGCCACCACCATGGACACCCTGATCAGCCTCGGAACCACCGCCGCCTTCGGGTGGTCGCTGTTCGCGCTGTTCTTCGGCCACGCCGGCATGATTGGCTACACCCACCCCTTCGAACTCACCCTGCAGCGGGGCACGGGCGAGGGCAGCATCTACTTCGAGGCCGTCGCGGCCATCGTCACGTTTCTGCTGCTCGGCCGCTGGTTCGAGGCGCGCAGCAAGGCCAAGGCGGGCGAAGCCGTCCGAGCGCTGTTGCAATTGGGCGCCACCGAGGCCACCCTGCTGCGCGGCGGCGTCGAGACCCGGGTGCCGGTCGACTTTCTCAAGCCCGGGGACGAGTTCGTGGTGCGTCCGGGCGAGAAGATCGCCACCGACGGTGAGGTGGTCGACGGCGACTCGGCGGTGGACGCGTCCATGGTCACCGGCGAGTCGGTGCCGGTCGACGTCGGCCCAGGCGACGCCGTGATCGGCGCCACGGTCAACGCCAACGGACGCCTCGTGGTCAAGGCCACCCGAGTCGGGGCCGACACCCAACTGGCGCACATCGCGCGACTCGTCGAACAGGCTCAGACCGGCAAGGCGAACGTGCAGCGGCTCGCCGACCGAATCAGCGCGGTGTTCGTGCCCATCGTGATCGGCTTGGCCGTGCTCACCTGGGCGGGCTGGCTGCTGGCGGGGGCCGGGCTGGCGTTCGCGTCGTCCGCGGCCGTGGCGGTGCTGATCATCGCCTGCCCCTGCGCGCTCGGCCTGGCCACCCCCACCGCGCTGCTGGTGGGCACCGGTCGCGGCGCCCAACTGGGCATCGTCATCAAAGGCCCCGAGGTTCTCGAACGCACCCGCTCGATCGGCGCCATCGTGCTCGACAAGACCGGCACCGTCACCAGCGGCGAGATGGCCGTGGTCGACACCTTCGGGCCGGACGGCGACTGGCTGGGCCTGGCGGGCGCCGCCGAGTCGGCCTCGGAGCACCCGATCGCCCGAGCCATCGCCGAGCGAGCCGTCCCTGGTGCCACCGTGACCGAGTTCACCAACCTGCCCGGGCGCGGCATCAGGGCTCAGGTCAACGGCCGCCAGGTGTTGGTCGGCACGCCGGCATTGGTTGCCGAGGCGGCCCCCGAGGCCGCCGTGACGGCCGCGTTCGAGGCCGCGCAGGCCAAGGGTCACACCGCCGTTCTGGTGGCCGTGGACGGCGCACTGGCCGGCATGATCGCCGTGGCCGACACCGTGAAACCCACCTCGGCCGAAGCGGTGGCGCAACTCAAGTCGCTGCACCTCACCCCGGTGCTGCTCACCGGCGACAGCGTGGCGGTGGCCGAAACCGTGGCCGAACAGGTCGGCATCGACACCGTGATCGCCGACGTGCTGCCGGCCGACAAGCTGGCCGAGATCCGCCGGCTGCAGGCCGACGGCACCCAGGTGGCTATGGTGGGCGACGGCGTCAACGACTCGGCGGCCCTGGCCCAGGCCGATCTGGGCATCGCGATGGGCACCGGCACCGACGCGGCGATCGCGGCGTCCGACTTGACGTTGATGCGCGGCGATCTGCGCTTGGCGGCCACCGCGATCAGGCTGTCAAGGGCCACGCTGGCCACCATCAAGACCAACCTGTTCTGGGCCTTCGCCTACAACGTGGCGGCGATTCCGCTGGCCGCGTCGGGCTACCTCAACCCGATGATCGCGGGCGCGGCGATGGCGTTCAGTTCGGTGTTCGTGGTGCTGAACAGCCTGCGGCTGCGCACGTTCAAGGGGTGAGCCTGGCGCGAGATGGGGACGGTTCCTAACCCGCGCCACCTGCGGATCTGGCGCGAGACGGGAACCGTCCCCGCGCCATGGTCTCGCCCAACTCGACCCGATGGGTGGGCGTTCAGTGCAGTCGACCACCCAGCCGGGGGCGGCCGAGGTCGGGTTTGAGGTTCTCACTCACCGGCACCGGACGGCCCGCAATCAGGTCTTCGTAGATGCTCATCATCTCGGTGGCCTGGCGTTCGATCGTCCACTGCCCGGCCAGCTCGCGGCTGCGCGTGGCGCCCTCGGCGGCGACCGCGGGGTCTTTCAGCAGTCGCAGCATGGCCATGATGGCCTGGCTGAGCGACACCACGTTGGGCCGTGCCACCACGGCGTTCACCCCCGGATCGACCACCAGGTTCAGCTCGGGGTCGACGATCACCAACGGCAACCCGCACAGCGCCGCCTCGTGCAGCACCAACGCCTGGGTGTCGGTCATCGAGGGAAAGACGAAGACGTCCGAGCCCGCGTAATAGCCCGCCAGATCGTCGCGCGGCACCCGTCCGACCAGTTTGGTGCCGCCGCGTCGGGCCGCCTTCTGCAGCCGTCGGCGCAGCCCGGGCGGACTGTCCTTCCAGTCGCCGATGATCATCAGTTCGGCGTCGGGCTCGAAGTCCTGGACGAGCTCGAACGCGTCCAGCAGCAGGTCGAGGCCCTTCTCGGGGGAGACTCGTCCGACGTACAGCAGGCGGGGGCCCTTGGCCTTGGGAATGGCGAGGCGTTCGGGCAGCGGGTCGAGCCCGTTGGGCACCACTCGCACCTTCGCCTTCGGCGCCAGTTCGAGCACGCGGGTGCCGGTCTTGTCGGACGGGGTGGTCACCACGTCGGCGCTGGTCAGCATGTCGGCCGCGGCCTGCAGCAACTGCAACTGCGCGCCGCCTCGGCGGGGACGCTTGGGCCGCATCTTGGCCAGCGCCTTCCACGGCTTGGGCTCGGCCCGCAGGGCGATGAGTTGGTAGGCGCCGTACAGAAACGGCCCCAGGTGCCAGTAGTGCTCGGCGTAGGCCTCGAGGTCGGTGTGCCAGGTCACCACCAACGGACGATTTGCCCGCTGCGCCACCCACACCCCCAGCAGGCCGACGGTGCCCAGGCCGTGCACGTGCACGATGTCGGGCGGGTCGGCCACCAGTTGCGCGAGCCGAAACTCCAGGTCTTTGCCCAGCGACAGCCGAATGCCGGCGCCCGGAATGCGCACCGACGGCATGCGAATCTCGCGCCGGTGCGGGTTGTCGGCCAGCGGGTTGGGGCCGTCGGCCTCGGGGGCCACCAGCAACACCCGGTGCCCGGCGGCCAGCACCTGGGACTCCAAGAACTGCACCGCGTACAGCAGGCCGGAATGGGCCGGGCCGTAGTTGTCGGTGAACTGGGCGATGGTCAACGGACGCTCCACGCGTTCGTCGGCGGTGACGTCCACCTCGGCGGCGTGCGGGTGCTCGAAGCTGTGCGGATCGTCCGCTGTCGCGGGGTCGAGATCGGCCATAGGGCTCAGGCTAGTGGGGTCGCGCCCCAGGGATGACTCATCGATACCGGCATCCGTCACTGGTGCCAAGTTCGGCGACTGGTGCCGTGCTATCTCGTGGCAGCTGTGGTGCAACCGGACACCAGACCGATGGCGGAATCGGTCGCGCTGAAAGTGCTCTGTGGGTCAGGCGGGTCCAGCCCGGACGAGACCAGCGCCCGTCCGCCTTCCAGTAACGGTGATCCTGAGCCGGAAGTGGAACCGTCCCCTGAGCCGGAAGTGGAACCGTCCCCTGAGCCGGAAGTGGAACCGTCCCCATTCTGGCTCGCAGGTCCCGACAGGCTCGACCAGCGCAATGCAGGTCAGCGGTGAATCGAGCCGTACACCCTTCGGGCGTTCTCGAGCGCGGCCACGTAGCCGGCGCGCGCCACGGCGTCGGCGTCGACGTCGCTCGGCACCGCCAGCAGCCCCCGGAACTGGTCGACCGAGGCGTAGTCGTGCCGGGCCATCCAGTCCTGCAGGCCCATCAGCAGGCTGTGGGCGTACCCGGCCCCGTGCCGCACCAGCGCGGACGTGCTCATCACCACATCGGCCCCCGCCAGCAGGTACCGCACCACGTCGGAGCTCTCTTCGACCCCCGAGGTGGCCGCCAGCGACGCGTTGGTGTGCCGGGCCAGCGAAGCGATCCAGGTGCGCGGCAGCCGGCCCTCGAACCGCGACGACAGCGCCACCGAGGGCTTCACGGTCAACGCCTCGACGTCGACCTCGGGCTGAATGAACCGGTTGAACAGCACCAACCCGTCAGCGCCCGCCTCGATCAGCCGCAGCGCCATGTTGCCCGGCGAGGAGAAGAACGGGCTCAGCTTCACCGCCAGCGGCAGGTCGGTCGCCCGCCGCACCGCCGTGACGATGTCGAGATGCTGCCGCTCGACCTCGTCGCCGGTGACGCGCAGGTCGCCCGGCACCAGGAAGATGTTCAACTCGATCGCGGACGCCCCCGCGTCGCCCAGTTGCCGCGCGATCTCGATCCAGCCGCCCAGCGACGAACCGTTGATGCTGGCGATCACGGGCACGTCCACGGCCTGGGCCGCTCGGCGCACCAGGTCGACGTAGCGGTCGGCGACCCCCGGCTCGGCCCGCTCGGCGGAGGCTGGAAAGTAGCTCAGCGCCTCGGCGAACGACTCGTCGTGCGCCTGCTCGAGTTCGGCGTCGCGCAGCAGTTCGCGGCGCACCTGCTCTTCGAACAACGAGTACATGACGATGGCGCCCACGCCGCCGGCAGCCAGTTCGCGCACCCCGGCCACGGTCTGCGACAACGGACCCGCCGAGGCCACCACCGGGTTGCGCAGCGTGAGGCCGAGGTACTGCGTGGTGAGGTCCATGACCACCTGCTTTCTCAGTTGCGGGCCCGGCTCAGCGGGCGCCCTGGGCGAACATGTTCGCGTCACTGGACGCCAGTTGTTCGTATTCGGCGAACCGGCGCAGCACCTGGTCCTGGCCCAGTTGCAGCATGCGTTCGGCCTCGTCGGGGTGGGTGTTGGCCAGCATTCTGAACCGCAGCTCGTTCTTGTGGTAGTCGCGCAGCGGCACGCGGGGCCGGGGCGAATCGAGCAGGAACGGGTTCTTGTTCGCCTCGCGCAGTACCGGGTTGAACCGCATCAGCGGCCAGTGGCCCGAGTTGACCGCCAGGTACTGCTGGTCGAGCCCCTTGCGCATGTCGATGCCGTGGGCGATGCAGTGGCTGTAGGCCAGAATCAGCGACGGCCCGGCGTACATCTCGGCCTCGCGCAGCGCCCGCAGCGTCTGCTGCGGATCGGCACCCATCGCCACCCGCGCCACGTACACGTTGCCGTAGGCGATGGCCTGCATCGCCAGGTCCTTCTTGTAGGTGGTCTTGCCGGCCGCGGCGAACTTCGCCACCGCCCCCATCGGCGTCGACTTGGACGCCTGTCCGCCGGTGTTGCTGTACACCTCGGTGTCGAGCACCAGCACGTTCACGTCACGGCCCGACGCCAGCACATGGTCGACGCCCGCCGACCCGATGTCGTAGGCCCAGCCGTCGCCGCCGACGATCCAGACCGAGCGGCGCAGCAGGTGGTCGGCGACGCTGCGCAGGTCTTCGATCAACCGCAGCCGGGCGCCGTCCAGCGGCGTGTCGGCGGGGACCTCGGTGTGGGTCTCGAACTCCGCCTCACCGGTGGGCACCGGCCTGCGGCCGACCATTTCGACGTGCCCGCCGTGGGCCCGGAACACCTCCAGCGGAAACAGCAGGGTGACGTGCTGTGGGCTGCGGCCGGTGGTGAGCATCTCGTCCAGCAGCCGCTTGAGGTGCTCGACCCGGGCCCGTTGGTGGGTCAGGTCGCTCTCGTACTGCTGCGGCGCGGTCAACACCAGCTCGACCAGCTCGTCGCCCAACTCGGGGCGCAGCGCGTCCAGGCGTTGCCGGGCCAGGTCGGTCTGCAGGTCGGCGGCCAGCCGCAACCCCAGCCCGAACTCGGCGTTGTCTTCGAACAGCGAGTTCGACCAGGCCGGGCCGCGGCCGTACTTGTTGCGCGACCAGGGCGTGGTGGGCAGGTTGCCGCCGTAGATGGACGAACAGCCGGTCGCGTTCGCCACGCTGGCCCGCCCCCCGAACAGCTGGGTGAGCAGCTTCAGGTACGGCGTCTCGCCGCAGCCGGAGCAGGCGCCCGAGAACTCGAAGAGCGGCTCGAGAAACTGGGTGCCGCGCACGGTGGCGAAGTCGATGCGCGAGCGCTTGTTCACCGGCAGCGTCTCGAAGAAGTCGACGTTGGCCTTCTCGGTGCTGCGCTCCAGCACGGGGGCGAGGTTGATCGCCCTGCGGTCAGGGGTTTTGATGGGTTTGACCGGGCAGGCCTCGACGCACAGGCCGCAGCCGGTGCAGTCTTCGGCGTACACCTGCAAGGTGTAGCGCGAGCCCGGGAAACCGGCGGCGTTCAGCGGGGCCGACAAGAAGTCGGGGGGCGCGTCGGCCAGCGCGTCGTCTTTGTAGTACTTGGCCCGCAGCACCGCGTGCGGGCACACGAAGGCGCAGTTGCCGCACTGAATGCAGGCCTCCGGATCCCACACCGCGATGATCTCTGAGATGTTGCGCTTCTCGTACTTGGTGGTGCCCGAGGGGTAGCTGCCGTCCACCGGCAGGGCCGACACGGGCAGCAGGTCGCCGGTGCCGGCCAGCATCGACGCGGTCACGGTGCGGACGAACTCGGGCGCCTCGGCCGGCACGGGCGGAATGCGCTCGGCGTCGCCGACCGGTGCGGCTGGCACGGGCACCCGGTGCAGCGAGGCCACGGAGGCGTCCACCGCGGCCTCGTTACGGGCCACCACGTCGGCACCCTTACGGGCGTAGGTCTTGCGGATCGCGGCCTTCACCTTCTCGATCGCCACGTCGGGTTCGAGCACCTTGCTGATCGCGAAGAAGCAGGTCTGCAGCACGGTGTTGGTGCGGTTGCCCATGCCGGCGGCGCGGGCCACGGCGCCGGCGTCGATGGTCCACAACTCGATGCCCAGATCGATGATGCGTTGCTGCATGTCGCGCGGCAGCCGCGCGAACACGTCCGCGGGCGGGTAGGGCGCGTTGATCAGCAGCACCGTGCCCGGACGGGCGAACTCGAGCACGTCGACCCGGTCGAGAATCGACCAGTGGTGGCAGCCGATGAAGCCGGCCTTGCTCACCAGGTAGGGCGCCTCGATCGGCTTGTCGCCGAACCGCAGGTGCGACACCGTCCGGGAGCCTGACTTCTTCGAGTCGTAGACGAAGTAGCCCTGGGCGTAGAAGTCGCCGGTGCCGCCGAGAATCTTGATGGTGTTCTTGTTGGCGCCCACGGTGCCGTCGGAGCCCAGGCCGTAGAACACCGCCCGGTGGGTGTGCGGGTCTTCGAGGTCGAGTTCGGCGGCGTACGGCAGCGACAGGTGGGTGACGTCGTCGTTGATGCCCACGGTGAACCGGGGCCGCGGACGGTCGAGGGCGAGTTCGTCGAAGATGCCCACCACCATGGGCGGCGTGAACTCCTTGGACGACAGCCCGTAGCGTCCGCCGATCACCAAGGGCATCGGACGGTCGGTGGTCGGGTCGTCATCCCGGCGTTCGCCGGGATGACGGGGGTCGGCGTGCCGGGCTTGCTCCGGGATCTCGGTGCCGGCGTGCCGCAGTTGCTTGCTCGCGTACGCCTCGCCCAGGGCCGCCACCACGTCGAGGAACAGCGGCTCGCCGCCTGCCCCAGGCTCCTTGGTGCGGTCGAGCACGGCGATGCGCGTCGCGCTGGCGGGGATCGCTGCCAGCAGCTCCTCGGTGGGGAACGGTCGGTACAGCCGCACCTGCACGCACCCCACCCGCTGGCCCTGCTCGGCCAGGTGGTCGATGGCCTGCTTCACGGTCTGGCCGCCGGACCCCATGATCACGATCACCCGGTCGGCCTCGGGGTGACCGTGGTACTCGACCAGTTTGTACTGCCGGCCGGTGAGGGCGGCGAAGTCGTCCATGGCCTGCTGCACGATGCCCGGCACCGCCAGATAGAACGGGTTCACCGTTTCGCGCGACTGAAAATAGGTGTCGGGGTTCTGGGCGGTGCCGCGAATGATCGGGTGCTCGGGCGATAGCGCCCGGCGGCGGTGCTCGCGCACCAGGTGCTCGTCGACCAGCACCGCGAGGTCGTCGTCGCTCAGCATTTCGAGGGTGTTCAGTTCGTGGCTGGTGCGAAAGCCGTCGAAGAAGTGCAGAAACGGTATGCGTGAGCGCAGCGTGGCCACCTGCGCGACCGCGGCGAGGTCGTGCGCCTCTTGCACCGAGGCCGAGCTCAGCAGGGCGAAGCCGGTCTGCCGCACCGCCATCACGTCCTGATGGTCGCCGAAGATGCTGAGGCCCTGCGCGGCCAGCGACCGGGCCGCCACGTGCAGCACCGTCGAGGTGAGCTCGCCGGCGATCTTGTACATGTTGGGAATCATCAGCAGCAGGCCCTGCGAGGCGGTGAACGTGGTGCTCATCGCGCCGCCCTGCAGCGCCCCGTGCAGCGCGCCGGCTGCCCCGCCCTCGGATTGCATCTCGATCACGGTGGGCACGGTGCCGAAGATGTTGCGGCGGCGCTGCGCCGACCACTCGTCGGCCAACTCGGCCATGGTGGACGACGGTGTGATCGGGTAGATGCTGCACAGCTCGTTGAGGCGGTAGGCGACGGACGCGGCGGCCTCGTTGCCGTCAATGATGGCTCTCATCGTGGCTCCGGAATCATCTCGATGGCGTGCACGGGGCACTGCTCGAAGCAGGTCGCGCAACCGGTGCATTTCTCGTAGTCGAAGCGGTATCTGAAGCCCTTGCCCAGCTTGATGATGGCATCCTCGGGGCACGAGCCGAGGCAGCCGTCGCATTCGAAGCAGTTGCCGCAGCTCAGGCAGCGCGACGCCTCGACGTGGGCCTGGGTGACGTCCAGGCCGCCGTGAATCTCGTCGAAGGCGGTGACCCGGTTGGCCGGGTCGAGTTCGGGCTGGCTGCTGCGGCGGTTGTCGCCGAAGTACCACAGGTTGAGCTTGTCGAAGTCGGCGAGCTCGTGCTTGGGCAGCTCGCGCAGGGGGCGGCTGTCGAGCCAGGCGTCGATGGTGCGGGCGGCGCGTTTGCCGTGGCCCACCCCCACCGTCACGGTGCGTTCGGACGGCACCGCGTCACCCCCGGCGAAAATGCCCGGCACGTCGGTCATCAGGGTGCGGCTATCGACCTGCAGCACGTCGTGATCGAAGCGCATGCCGGGAATGGCCTTGAGAAAGTCCGAATCGGTCTCTTGGCCGAGGGCCAGAATCACGGTGTCGGCCTGCAGGGTCTCGAACCGGCCGGTGCCCACCGCGCGCCCCTCATCGTCGAGTTCCATGATCTCGACGGTCATGTCGCTGGAATCGAGCGACGCGATGGTGCGCAGCCAGTTCATCTGCACGCCCTCGGCCAGCGCCTCCTCGCGCTCGGAGGCGTGGGCCGGCATCTGCTCGACGGTGCGCCGGTAGACCACGATCGACTCTTCGGCACCCAACCGGCGGGCGACGCGGGCGGCGTCCATGGCAGTGTTGCCGCCGCCGTAGACGGCCACCTTGCGTCCGATCACCGGCCGTTCGCCGCTGGCCACGTCGCGCAGAAAGCTGACCGCGTCGACGATGCGCGACGCGTCGCGGGTGGGAATGTCAATGCGCTTGCTCAGGTGGGCGCCGATGGCCACGAAGACGGCGTCGAAGTGACCCTCGGCCTGTTCGACCAGCAGGTCGGTGACCCGGTGGTCGGTGACGATGCGCACACCCAGGGCGACGATGCGGGCGACCTCGGCGTCGAGCACGTCGCGGGGCAGCCGGTACTCGGGAATGCCGTAGCGCATCATGCCGCCCGGCTCGGGCGAGGCGTCGCGAATCTCGACATCGTGGCCCAGCATGGCCAACTGGTAGGCCGCCGACAGCCCCGACGGGCCCGCCCCGATCACCAGCACCCGGCGGCCGGTGGCGGTGCGGGTGCGGCGGAACGTCCAGCCCTTCTCGATGGCGAGGTCGCCCAGGTAGCGCTCGACGGAGTGGATCGACACCGACCCGTCGAGTTCGAGCCGATTGCAGGCGGTTTCGCACGGGTGGTAACAGACCCGGCCGTGAATGGCGGGGAAGGGGTTGTTGCGGGTCAGTTCGCGCCAGGCGTCCTCGTCGCGCTCGGCCTTGACCAGCCGCAACCACTCCTGAATGTTCTCGCCGGCGGGGCAGGCGTTGTTGCACGGCGGCAGCAGGTCGACGTAGACGGGCATGCGGGTGCGCACGGGGCCGACCCGGCCGGTGGTGGCGGCGAGGTCGGGCAGATGGGTCATGTCCAGACGCGGCGGCTCGGTCATGGCGTCCTCTCGACGGCGAGGTGAAGCCCTTTGAATCTAACCCGGCGCGCTGGTCCCGGCAGGTGAACCGCAAAGGTCGCAGCCGATCGACGCTCACTCCCGGGGGGTGGCGTGAGTTGGGAACCGTCCCCATCTCGCGCCGGGACGTCAGGTGGCGCGAGTTGGGAACCGTCCCCATGCGGCGCCGGGACGTCAGGTGGCGCGAGTTAGGAACCGTCCCCATCTCGCGCCGGGACGTTCAGAATCACCCGGCGCACCTCGTCGAACGACGCGGCGCCCGACGCGAGGGCGTACCCCGCCAGAAACGTCGACACCGGGGCCATCGGACGGGCGACCCGGTGCGCCACCCGTCCGGCCAGAGCCAGCACGGCGTCGACATCGAGCGCCTCGCGGGGCACCCCCAGCGCGGCGCAGACCCCGTCGATCCAGGGGTCGTGAATGCTCAGGTCTTCGCGTTCCACCATTGCGTGCTCCCGTCGGCCGTCACTTCACCTTGTCGGCGTTCACCGCCCAGGTGTTGCAGGCGCCCAGGTTCTCACCGTCGAGCCCGCGCGGCCCCCAGTACTGCTGCGCCTTGACGCTGCCGTGGCCCTCGGCGTCGGTGGTGTCGCCCCAGACGTCGAGAAAGAACTCCTTGTCAGAGCCGGTCAGCTCGAAGCTCGGCACGTGGGCGAACACGTAGTAGGTCCAGCAGAACACCTGCAGTTCGATCCGCCGAATCGTGACCGTGCGCTTCTCGTCGAGGCCGTCGGACTCGTCGAAGAAGTTCATCATCGCCTGCACGTGGTGGCCGTACTCGTGCACCACCACGTCGGCCACCGACAACCGGGCGTACTGCGCGTCTTCGTACACGCGATTCGAGAAGTACATGGTGTTGTCGGTCTCGCAGTAGAAGGCATAGGCGTCGGTCTCTTTGCCGCACGGCGATGCGACCGTCTTGTCGTAGAACGTGCGGCTCACCGTGCTGAAGTCGCCCCCGGCCGAATCGATCACCGGGCGGTACAGGGTTTCTAGGCACGCGATCAGGTCGTCGACCTGCTGTTGGTACTGGCTGCGCGACGAAATCGTCTTGACGGGCTTCGGGCAGGTACCACTGAGCGTCTGACGGTAGAGGGCGCTGTCGGTGAGCTCGGGCACGCCGACGCCCGTCGACTTGTTGGTGGTCGGCGTGCTGGAACTCGGCGAGGGGGTGGTCGACGAGCCGGGCAGGGGCACCGGATCGGTGCCGATCGGCAGCGTCTGCAGGCCGGCCACCACCAGGCCCACCACGATCAGCAGCACCACCATGAAACCCAGCGGCGAGGGCCCGCGGCGGGGTGCCGGCGGGCTCCACTGCGGCTGCTGAACCGGGGCCCACTGCGTTGGGCCGGCCGACCAGGTGGGTTGCTGAGGCGCCGGCGGGGGGACGTAACCGGGCCGGTATTGACTGCCGTCACCCGGCCACTGACTCACGGCTCAACGATATGGCACCGCACCAACCGCCAGTTCGACGGTGCGGTCGCAGCGGGCGATGACGTCGGGATCATGGGTGACCACCAGCAGCGGCACACCCGTGAAGCTTCCGAACAGGTCGTCGAGCAGCGCTTCGGCGGTCAGGGCGTCCAGATGCTCGGACGGCTCGTCGAGCACCACCGCCTGAAAGTCGCCCACGAACAACCGGGCCAGCGCCAGCCGTCGGGCCTCGCCGCCCGAGAGAGTGCCGGCGTGCTCGCCCACCACCCGGTCGAGGGGCAACGGCAAGCCGGCCCGGTCGAGCGCCTTGCGGACGTCGGCATCGTCGGCGTCGCGGTTGCCGATGCGCACGTTCTCAGCGACCGACGTGGCGAAGATGTGCGCGTCCTGCGCGAGGTAGCCCACCCGTCCGACCACCTCGACGGTGCCGGCCTTGGGCGGAATCTGGCCCAGAATCGTGGCGGCCAGCGTGGTTTTGCCGCTGCCGGACGGCCCCACGACGGCGACCGCCTCGCCGGGGGCGATGGTGAGGTCGATGCCCTCGATCAGGGTGGGAGCCCCGGGCCAACCGATCGCCAGACCGGTGAGCACCAGGGCGCCGGGCGCCACCGGCGGGGGCAGGTCGCGATCGCCGACGCCGACCGGGGGAGCGTCCAGCACCTCGCGCACCCGGCGCAGGGAAGCCAACGAACGAGTAGCGCTCTGCGCCGCCTGGGTGAGGGTGCTGAGCACTTCGTGCAGGGCCAGTGGGGTGAGCACCAGCACGGCCAGCATCACCGGCGGCAGCGTGCCGTCGGCCACCTGACTGCCGCCGATCAGTAGGGCGGCGAGCACCGCCACCGCCGCAGCGAGCACCTGGCAGCCGGCTGCGACGCCGCGAATCCAGGCGCTGCGGTCGTCCTGCCGCTTCAACCGCTCGTCAACGGCCAGCACCCGGCCGAGCGCGGCGTCGGCGACGCCGTAGGCGACCAGGTCGGGGGCGGTGCGGGCCAGTTCGTGCACGCCCGCCGCCAGTTCGCCGCGGGCGGGTGCGGCGGCCTCGTCGTAACGCCGCGACAGCCATTGCGCGAGGCCCGGCACCAACACCCCGGCGACCAGGGCCGAGCCCAGCAGCCACAGGGCCGTCGCGGGTGAGAAGGCGGCGAAGACGGCGGACGTCGCGACGATCACCAGCGAAGCCGACACCACCGGCACCACGAACCGCACGATCAGCTCGAGCACGGCGTCGACGTCGGCGGTCACCCGGGCCAGCAGGTCGCCACGGCGGGAGCCCAACAGCGTGGTGCGGGCGAGTCGCTGGTAGGTGCCGATGCGCAGGGCGCTCTGCAGCCGCAACGCCACGTCGTGGCCGACCAGCCGTTCGAGGTAGCGAAACAGGCCGCGGCTGATGCCGAACACCCGCACGCCGATGGCCGCGACCTGCAGGTAGAGCACCGGAGGGTGTTCGGCGGCCCGCGACAACAACCAGGCCGACACCGCCATCAGCGCCACCGAGGCCGCGCTGGCACCGAAGGCCAACAGCACGGCGAGCGCGGTTCTACCGGGGGCGTCCGGCATGAGGCGCAACACCCAGAACCGGCCCGCGGGCATCGCGGGCCCGTCTGCGCTCATGGCAGCAGAATAGGCCACCGATTCGGGCCTGCTCGGCGGTAACCTTGGCCGCATCAGCGCAGGTGTTCCGGCGAAGCGTCGGAGCAACAGGGGAGGACGCCGTGAGCCAGCCACCGAACACGCCGAGCGGAGGCAATCCGCAGCAGCCGCCGTCCGGCTGGAGCCCGAACCCCGCAGGCGGCTCGGACCCCTCACCGCAAGGCTCGAACTGGGGCAGCCACCCCACCCAACCGCTGCCGGCGGGCCAGCAGTACCCGCCCACCCAGCCGCTGCCCGCCGGTGAGCAGTACCCGGGCGGGTCGTTCAGCGCGACCGGCCAGCCGGGCATGTATGGCCAGAGCAACCAGCCCCCGTACGGGCAGCAGCCGGGTCAGTACGGTCAGCCGGGCCAGTACGGCCAAGGCGCTCAGTCGGGCGGCCAGTACGGCGCTCCCGGGCAGTACGCGGCGCCCGGCCAGTACGGCCCGGCCGGTGGCGGAGCCCAGCCCCCGGGCGGCAATTACCCGGCCCCGTCCGGTGGAGCCGGCGGCGGACGCAACTCGACCCCGCTGATCATCGGCATCGTGGCCGCCGTCGTGGTGCTCGGGCTGCTCGCCTGGTTTCTGTTCCTACGGCCGGCCACCACGGCCACGCCGACGGTCAGCACAGCCCCGCCCACGTCGGTCGAGCCCAGCGCCGAACCGTCGGTACTGATCACGCCGACCGACGAGCCGTCCGAATCGCCCAGCGAGCAGCCCAGTGAGAGTGCCAGCCCCAAGCCGTCCGGCACCACCAGCGCCGCCTGCGCCGATGCGTTGAGCAAGACCCAGTGCGACTGGGCGGTGTACCTGAAGCAGTTCGTGGTGATCAACACCTGCGCCCCCGACCCCAGCGACGAGCCGCGCGAGGCGTTCACCTGCGCCGCCAACAGCCGCGGCAAGCTCGACGGCAACGTCACGGTTTCGCTGCGCTGGGCCGACGACAACGCCGACCTGACCGACCTGATGGACGACTTCTTCGCCCGCGCCAAGGTGAGCAAGAGCAAGATCGGCAGCAACTGGAAGAAGCCTCCGGCACTCACCCAGTGGTGGTACACCGACAAGCCCAGCGAAAAGCTGGGCAAGCTCGGGTCGGCCGAGTTGGACGGCGCCGGCCGAGTGGCCTGGACCTTCAAGAAGCAGCGGTTCTTCATCGAGGCGACGTCCGATTCAGACAGCGCCACCACGATGATCGACTGGTGGGCGCGCACCTGAGGCTGGTCGATCTCATCCCAACCCGCTGGTCGAGCGTGTCGAGACCTGTGAGAGCTGGTCGGCTTGGCGGTTGGTGGGCAGGGGTAGCCGTCCGCCGCTGACGCCGAGGCGCAACGGAGGAACGATCAACCCGCGGGCAGCGTGAGCACCCGGTCGGCGCGCGCGATCACCGCCGGACGGTGCGACACGGCCACGGTGGTGACGCCGTCCAGTGCGTCGAGCAGGGCGGTTTCGGTGCCTTCGTCCAGCCCCGCGGTCGGTTCGTCGAGCACCAGCAGGTCGGCGCGTCCGGACGCCACCCACAGCAACGCCCGGGCCACCGCCACCCGGCGGCGTTCGCCGGCCGAGAGGCCCTCGCCGTCGTCGCCGACCCCGCGGGCCGGGTCGAGGCTGCCGCCGCCCGCTTGTCGAAGGGCCTGGCGCACCGCGGCGTCGTCGGCGTCGGGGTCGCCCAAGCGCACGTTGTCGGCGATGGTGCCGCTGATCATGCCCGGGGTCTGGCCCACCCAGGCGATGCGCTCGCGCCTGGAGGCCGCATCGAGAGCGGCCCCGTCGACGAGTACGCGTCCGGCCGTGGGTGCGATGAACCCCATCAGGGCGTTGAGCAGTGTGGTCTTGCCGCAGCCGGACGGCCCGGTGACCACCAACAGTTCGCCGGGGTGCAGGTCGAACCCCACCGGAGCCAGTGCCGGCGCCTGGGCGCCGGGGTAGGTGTGTGACAGGGCGTCCACGCTGAGCCGCGGGGCGTTCGGCACCGGCGCCGATGCCGTGCGTGGCGGGGTGGTAGGGGCCGACTCGATGATCGCGAAGGCCGATTCGGCCGCCGCCATGCCGTCGGCGGCGTCGTGGTAGTGCACGCCCACCTGGCGCACCGGCAGGTACACCTCGGGGGCCAGAATCAGCACGAAGAACGCGGTGGTCAGGTCGACCTGGTCGAACACGACGCGAAAGCCGATGCCGACGGCCACGATCGCCACCGACAGGGTGCTGAGCAGTTCGAGCGCCAGCGCCGACAGAAACGAGATGCGAAGCGTGCCCATGGTTTCGCCGCGGTGGGCGTCTTCTGAGCGACGCAGCCCCTCGGCCTGGGCGCGGGCCCGTCCGAACACCTGCAGGGTGGGCAGCCCGGCCACCAGGTCGGCGAAGTGTCCGGCCAGCCGGGTCTGCACCAGCCAGCGCTTGCGGGTGCGGGCCTCGGTGGTCCAGCCCACCAGCGCCATGAAGATCGGAATCAGGGGCAGGGTGAGCGCCACCACGATCGCCGAGGCGAAGTCGGCGGTCAGTATGGCGATGCCGATGATCAGCGGCACCGTGACCGCCAGCACCAGTTGCGGCAGGTACTTGGAGTAGTAGCCGTCGAGGGCGTCCAGGCCCTGGGTGAGCAGGGTGACCAGCGAGGCCGTGGACGAGCCGGGGTCGACCGGATCGGCCAGCCGGGCGGCCAGCACGTCGCGCCGCAGCCGTGACTTGACCGCAGCGGCGGCCCGATGCGCCAGCCACTGGTTCAGCCAGGCCAGCACGGCCTTGCCGGCGAACACCGCGACCAGCAGCCAGAACACCTGCTGCAGCACGGTCAGGGTGTGGGTGGCGAAGATGTCGCCCAGCGCCCGGGCCAGGGCGGACGCCTGCACGAGGGTGAGCACGGCCGTCGCCGACCCCACGGCAACGCCCGCGATCAGATACCCGAGGGTGGCGCGGCCCCGGCGCAGCAGCCTGGGGTCGAGGGGTCCGCGGCGCCGGGTCGCAGCGCTGTCGGACGTGGTCACGTGCCCATCATGCTGCACGGCTGCCCATCAGGTGCTGACTGGCCATGGAACCGACGTAGCTGCCCTTCTGACACGTCACTGCCTGCACGCGGGCAGCGACGTGTCACAAAGGCAGTTACGTTGGGCCGAGGGGCGCACAAACCCGGGGACGTCGCCTCGCCTGTCGTCCCGGCGAACGTCGGGACCTCGTAATCGCCGCACCGGACCCCTCCGTTCCGACGGAGATTCCGGCGTCCGCCGGAATGACGACCGACCGCTACCCGGGTCAGGCGACCGGCTCGGCGTGCTTGACGTCGTCCGGAATGTTCTTGGTGCTCAGCCGGCGCCGGAACACCCAGTACGACCACGCCTGGTAGGCCAGCACGATCGGCACGAACACGCCCGCAGCCCACGTCATGATGCCCAGCGTGGTCGGGCTCGCCGACGCGGTGACGATGTTGAGGGGCGTCTCGGCGGCCGAGTTGTCGAAGCCGAGGTCGGGATACATGCTGAGAAAGATGCCGATCGCGATCACCACGATGGCGACGGCGGTGCCGACGAAGGCCCAGCCGTCCGAGTCCTGACGCACCATGAACCAGGCGAAACCGAGCCCGGCCGCCGCCACCAGCAGCAGGATCCAGCCCGAGACGCCGATGCCGTAGGCGAGGTTTGACCACAGCAGCCATACGCCGCCGGCGCCGATCGCCACCAGACCGATCTTTTCGGCGAACGCCTTGGTGCGGGTGTGAATGTCGCCGCGGGTCTTCAGCGCCAGGAAGATCGCGCCGTGGAAGAGGAACACCACGACCAGCGTGACGCCGCCGAGCAGCGCGAACGGGCTGAACAGCGACCAGAAGCCGCCGGTGAACACGTGCACGCCCTGGCGACCGTCGGCCACCTGAACCGGCAGCCCCTTGACGAAGTTGGCGAAGCCGACGCCGAACACCAGCGACACCACGAACGAGCCGATGCAGGCGCCCCAGTCCCAGCGGTCTTTCCAGGCCTGTTCGGGCCGCTTCGCCCGGTACTCGAAGGCGAGGCCGCGCACGATCAGCCCCATCAGAATGAGGAACAGCGGCAGGTACAACGCAGAGAACAATGTGGCGTACCAGCCCGGAAAGGCGGCGAACGTGGCGCCACCGGCGGTGAGCAACCAGACCTCGTTGCCGTCCCAGAGCGGTCCGATGGAGTTGACCAGTACCCGCTTCTCTTTGTCGTTACGACCAATGAACGGCAGCAGCATGGCGACGCCGAAGTCGAAACCTTCGAGAACGAGAAACCCGATCCACAGCACGGCGATGAGGCAGAACCAGACGATCTGCAGGGTGCTGGGTTCGACGATCATGACTCGACACCCTCTCTCAGTAAGCGAACGACAAAACGTCGTCGTCGTGGGTGATCTGTTCGACGGGCTCGACCTCAGGCAGCCCCAGCCGGATGTACTTCAGCATCAGGCCCACCTCGACCACGGCCAGGGCGCCGTACACCAGGGTGTAGCCGATCAGGCTGATCCACAGTTCGAGCACCGTGACCCCCGGAGACACCCCCGCCATGGTGGGCAACGTGCCCGAGACGATCCAGGGTTGCCGGCCCATCTCGGTGAAGATCCAGCCGGCCGAGTTGCCGAACAGCGGTCCGAGCGGCATCAGCACCAACAGCAGCGTCAGCCACTTGTTGTCGGGTGGCAGCCCGCCCTTGCGCAGGAACCACAACAGCAACAGCGCGACGGCGATGGCGGCCATGCCCAGGCCGATCATCAGCCGGAAGCTCCAGTACGTCACCGGAATGATCGGGGTGAACGTGTCGACGCCCCAGGCGCGCATGTGCTCGGCGTAGGCCTGCTGCAGTTCGTTGCTCGGGTCGACGAGCTGGCCCTCGGCGTAGGCGGCCTTGAGTTCGTTGATGCCCTGGACGCGGCCGTCCCACGTGCCCGTGGCGAGGAACGACAGCAGGTTGGGCACCTCGATCGCGAACAGCGGACGGGACCCGTCCAGGGTGCCGATGGTGAGAATCGAGAACGGCGCACCAGACCCGTCGCCGCCGGCGCTCTCATAGATCGCCTCGGCGGCGGCCATCTTCATGGGCTGCACCTGCGTCATGATCTTGCCCGACTCGTCGCCGGTGATCACCAGCCCCACGCCCGACACCAGCATGGCGATCGCGGCGAAGGTGGCGGCGAAACGGTGCGCGGCGATGCTCTGCTCGCGCTTGGAGTTGGTCGCTGCAACAGCAGTCGCGGCTTCGTCCCCCTCGGCCTCGGTCGCCGGACGGTTCAGCTTCATCAGGTGCCAGCCCGAGACGGCGGCCACCAGGGCGGCGGCGGTCAACCACGACGCCATCAGTACGTGCGGCAGCGCCCACAACAACACCGGGTTGGTCAGCACGGCACCGAAGTCGTGCATCTCGGCACGGTCGGTGGCGGGGTTGTAGATCGCACCCTGCGGGTTCTGCATGAACGAGTTGGCGGCCAGAATGAAGATCGCGCTCAGGTTGGTGCCGATCGCCGCCAGCCAGATCGCCATCAGGTGCAGATGTTTGGGCAGCCGGTCCCAGCCGAAGATCCACAGGCCGAGGAACGTCGACTCCATGAAGAAGGCCAACAGTGCCTCGAACGCCAGCGGTGCGCCGAAGATGTCGCCGACGAATCGCGAGTATTCGCTCCAGTTCATGCCGAACTGAAACTCTTGGACGATGCCGGTGACCACGCCCATCGCGAAGTTGATCAGAAAGAGCTTTCCATAGAACTTCGTCAAGCGAAGGTACTTGTCATTGCGCGATCGATACCAGAGGGTTTGGAAGATCGCCACGATGAACGAAAGTGCAAGCGTGATCGGAACGAAGAACCAGTGGTAGACGGTCGTGATGCCGAACTGCCAGCGAGCCAGTGTCACCTGATCCATGGGCGAAATGTACTACGCGGTGTCGTAGGTGGGCAATCGTGGTTAGGCTGAGGTTGTGCCAGTGTTCGGCGACCTTGAGCAGGCGGTGATGGACGTGCTGTGGGCGAGCCCCACAGCGATGTCCGTGCGCGATGTTCAGGCGGCCCTCGCCAACGATCGCGAACTCGCCTACACCACGGTGATGACGGTGATGGATCGGCTCGCCAAGAAGGGTCAAGTCACCCGTGAACTGGACGGCCGCGCGTGGCAGTACCGTCCGTCGCGCACCTGGGTGCAAATGGTGGCCAACGAGATCGTCGGCATTCTGAGCAACGGAACACCCGAGCAGGCCAGGGCCGTGCTGGAGGCCGTGCACGAACGCGTCGGCTGAGAGTCGCCACCCGGGCCTGCCGCCCGCAACGACCGCGGGGTTAGACTGCTCCTTTGCATGTCACCCAGTGACCCTCGCCCGTCCACCCCACGACCGGAGCCGACATGCTGGAGCGGGAAGCCGATCTCTCGCGGTTGAAGCAGGCAGCCGAGTCGCTGCGCACGCGCGAGGGTGGTGTCGTAGTTGTTTCGGGCGAGGCCGGAATCGGCAAGAGCACCCTGCTCGCTGCCTTCTTGGACGATCTTCCGGACGACTTTCGGGTGCTGCGCGGCTGGTGCGACAACCTGGTCACCGCACACCCACTCGGGCCGATTCGTGAGGCGGTCCAGGGCCGGCACGGTGACGCACCCACCAGCGCCAGGCTCGACGCAGCCCTGGCGTCGGGTGACGTGCCCACGGTGCTGGCCGAACTGAGTGCCGGGTTGGGGCGGGGGCGCCCAACGGTGCTCGTGGTCGAAGACCTGCACTGGGCGGACGACGCGACCCTGGACGTGCTCGCTTACCTGGCCCGACGCATCGAACGGGTACGGCTGCTGCTGGTGTGCTCGTTGCGCCCGGAGGATTCGGCCTCGCCGGCGCTGCGCCGCATGCTGGGTGAACTTCCGGCTCGTGGCACGGTGCGCCTCGACCTGGCGCCGCTCAGCCGAGCCGCCGTGGCCCAGCTCAATGACGACTCAGCCTGGAACACCGACGACCTGCTGCAGGTCACCGGGGGCAACCCGTTCTTCGTCACCGAGGTGCTCGCCGCATCGTCCGACGACGTGCCGGCCACCGTCAGCGACGCCGTGCTGGCCCGGCTGGAGCGAGCCGGGCCGTTGTGCCGGCAGGCGCTGGAACGACTGTCTGTGTGGTCGGGCGAACTGCCCCACGAACTGGCAGACGCCGTGCTCGGTGATGCGTCGGACGGGCTGGCCGAGGCCGAGGCCCGCGGTCTGATCACCGTGACCGAGCATGGGGTGCGGTTTCGCCATGAACTGGCGCGCCGAGCCACCGAGCTGTCGTTGCCGACCCTGCGCCGCCGTGCGATCGACCGGCATGTGGTCGGTCTGCTGGCCGGCGGTGACGACGTGCCGCGGCTGCTGCATCACGCGATGCGGTGCTCCGACGGCGCCGTGATCGTCGCCCATGCGCCGAGCGAAGGGGAGTACTCGGCCCGGGTCGGTGCCAACCGGCAAGCCATCGCCTATTTCGCCGCGGCCCTCGACCACGAGCACCTGATGACGCCACACCAGGTGGCGGCGGTGTGCGACAGCTACGCCTGGGTGCTGCACATCGGCCATCGGTTCGACCAGGCGGTGCTCAACGGACGCCGCGCGGTTCGGTTGTGGGCCGGGCTGGGTGAACGGGCGGCGGAGGCGTCCGCCCTTCGTCGGCTGGCGCGCGAACTGCTGATGGTCGGACGGCCCGACGAGGCCCTGGCGTGCGCGGAACGCGCCCTCGAACTGGTCGATCGTGGCGATCCGGAAGCGTTGGCCGCCGCGCTGGGGGCGTTGGGGTCGCACCACGCGCTGGCCGGCGATGACGGCGGCACGGTGCTGCTCGAGCAGGCGCTGCAACTCGTGGGTGCTGGGGCGCTGCCCGGCACCGAGTCGTTGTGCTTGAACTACCTGTCGATGTCGATCGCCGACGCCACCGTCGAGCAGCGCATCGAGCTGTCGTGGCGCAGCCTGGGCTCAGCGCTGGCCGATCAGGCGCACGAGGCCACTGCCAGGGCGTACACCAACGTGGCCGAGCTGCTGTACCGCTACGGACGCGTCGATGAGCTCGAATCGCTGGTCGGAACCGGCCTGGAGTTCGTTCGCGAGCATGGTTACTGGTCGCACGCCTCCAACCTCGAGGTGCATCAGGCGTTGCTGCTGCAGCGGCGAGGTGATTGGCCGGCGGCCGCCGACCTGCTGCGGCGGGTGGTGAGCCGCGACCCCGAACCCGGCATGCTGATCACCTACTCGCTGCCCAACCTCGCCCGGTTGCAGGCCCGCCGTGGTGACCCGCCCGCGTATGAGGTGCTGCGCCACTGCTGGGGCGTCGCTCTGCGGCAGCGCTTGCTGACCGGGCTGGGCTTCGCGGGCGCCGCTTTGGCGGAGTGGGCCTGGTTGAACGGTCGCCCCGACGTCGCCGCCGAGGTGCTGGACGGCTGGCGAACCCACTCTGAGCGGCCAGCCGCCGAGCCGCTCGACGCCGAGATTCGCCGCTACGCCGCCCGAGCCGGCGTGAGTGAACCCACCCGGCCCGGTGCCGACCCGTGGGTCGGCCAAGACCCCTACGAGGTGGCGCTGCTGGGCCTTGAGACCGCGGACCCGGACGCCCTGCTGGCGGGGCTGCGCACCCTCGACCTGCTCGAGGCGAACGCGACCGCGGCTCTGGTGCGGCGGCTGCTCGCGGGCCAGGGCGTCAAAGCCGTACCGCGGGGGCCGTCGCGCAGCACCCGGGCGAACCCGGTCGGCCTCACCGACCGGCAGCTCGACGTCGTCCGGCTGGCTGCGGACGGCCTGACCAACGCAGAGATTGCGGCCCGGCTGGTGCTGTCGGTGCGTACCGTCGATCACCACATCTCGGCGGCCATGGCCAAGCTCGCCGTGCACAGCCGCCGGGAACTGGCCGCCGCGCTGCAGTCCACCGAGGGCTGAGCGCCGACCCAAACTTGGGCACCGTCGCGTGCCGATCTGGGTGATCGGCACCCATGTGCGCCCCGGCCTTCTCGCCGAACCTGGTGCAGCAGGGAATCGACGTGCGATTCCCACGAACCAGGAGAACCTCATGAGTGCCACTGTGATCAACCGCGCGCCGACCGGCGCCGGCGTGCGCTACCTGCGTCCCGGTGAGGCCGGCTACGACCAGGCGGTCACCGCCTGGAACCTGCTGGGCAGCCACCGGCCCGCGGTCGTGGCGTTGGCCGAACGCGCCGACGACGTCGTGGCGGCCGTCCGCTACGCACGGTCCGCCGGGCTGGGTGTCGGGGTGATGGCAACCGGCCACGGCACCGGCCACGCCGTCGAGGGGGGCCTACTGATCAACACCGCGGCCATGCAGGGCCTGTCGGTCGACCCGGTCACCGCCATCGCGCGGGTCGAAGCCGGTGTGAGCTGGGCGCGGCTGAACGAGCGGGCGGCTATGCACGGGCTGTTCGGGCTGCAGGGCTCCAGCTCGGGCGTCGGCGTCGTCGGCTACAGCATGGGCGGCGGATTCGGCTGGCTGGGGCGTCATTTCGGGTTCGCCTCGCAGTCGATCGTCGCCGCCGAACTGGTCACCGCCGACGGCGACCTCATCACCGTCGACGCAGACCACGAGCCCGATCTGTTCTGGGGGCTGCGCGGCAGCGCCGGCAACCTCGGGGTGGTGACCGCCCTGCACCTGCGGCTGGTCGAGCTCGACGTCGTCTACGGGGGTGCGCTGTTCTACCCGATCAGCGCAGCCCGGCTGGTGATCGAGCACTACGCGCAGTGGGCGGCCGAGCAGCCCGACGAGGTCGCCTCATCGGTGGCGCTGCTGAACTTTCCGCCGCTGCCCTTTCTACCCGAGCCCCTGCGCGGCCAGTCGTTGGTGAGCATTCGCCTCTGTTACTCCGGTGACGACCTGGGCCGCGGCGCGGCGGCCGTCCGTGACCTGCGCAAACGGCTCGGCGAACCGCTGATCGACGACGTACGGCGCATGCGTGTCACTGAGCTCGACCGCATCAGCGCCGAACCCACCGACCCCGTGGCGGGTGTCATGCGCAGCGCCCTGCTGCCCGAACTGAACGCCGACGTGATCGATGTGCTGGTCGCCGAGCAGACCGCGGACTCGCCGCTGCTGGTGGTGGAGTTGCGCCACCTGGGCGGGGCACTGCGGGTGCCGTCCGACCAGCTCAGCCCTCTGAACCGGACGGGCGCGAACTTCTCGTTCAACGCGATCGGCCTGGCCTTCACGCCTGAGTTGCAGTCCGCCGCGCAGGCCAAACTGGCCCGCTTCGGCAGCCTGATCGACCCGCTGTCGGACGGCGCGGTCTACGTCAACTTTCTGGAAGGTGAGGCCGCCGCCGGCCGGATTCGTCGTGCGTACTCGGCTGCCGAGTGGAACCGCCTCACCGACCTGAAGACCTGCTGGGACCCAGAGAACATGTTCCGGTTCAACCGCAACATTCCGCCGCGCGCGGGGACGATGTCGCCCGCCTGAGATCAGAAAGGAGGTCGCCATGGTGCCCTTCACCGTCATCGGCGCCATCGCCGGCACCCTGGCGACCCTGTTGTTCGTCGCATCGGCCCTGCCGATGCTGATCAGAGCTCACCGGACGCGTGACCTGTCGTCGTACAGTCCAGCGAACCTGATCATCGCCAACGTCGGAAACCTCGCGCAGACCATCTATGTGATCACCCTGCCGCTGGGACCCGTCTGGCTGATGCACGCCTTCAACCTCGTGGTCAGCGCCCTGATGTTGCTGTGGTGGCTCCGGCACCACGGCTGCCCAGAACGCCGCGACGCGTTGCGGCGAACGATCCGAAAGAGCCCTCATGACCATTCTGATCACTGGAGCGACCGGAACAGTCGGCCGCTCGCTCGTCGCTGAACTGACCGCCGCCCGTATGCCCGTCCGGGTGTTCGTGCGCGACATCGATCGCGCCCGGGCCGCGCTGCCCGATCAGGTGCAGTTCTCGGTCGGCGACTTCACCGACCCGGCGTCGCTGCGGCAGGCCGTCCGAGGGGTTGATCAGGTGTTTCTGGCAGCCCCCAATCACCCCGACCAACTGGCCTGGGAATCGGCGGTGATCAACGCCGCCGTCGCCGCCGGTGTGCCGCGGCTGGTGAAGTTGTCGGCCCACGGGGCGGGGCTCGGCTCGCCGGTGGCGTTCTGGCACGCGCACGCCGAGATCGAACAGGTGCTGGCCGCGGCGGCAATCGACGCGGTGGTGCTGCGGCCGACGACGTACGCGACGAACCTCCTGGCCGGCTTCGACGCGGTTCGAGCGGGGGTGCTGGCGGCGCCGGCGGCGGCTGCTAGGGTCGCGTTCATCGACCCGGCGGACGTGGCTGCGGTGGCGGCGGCGGTGCTGCTGCGCGGAAGCCCGCAGCGGGTGCTCACCCTGACTGGCCCCTCCGTCCTGGGGTTCGACCAGGCGGCCGAGGTGCTTTCCGGGCTGCTGGAGAGGCCGGTGAGTTACGTTGCCGTGGCCGACGACGACGCTCTGGCTGCGCTGACCGCAGCGGGAGCCCCGCCGTGGTTCGCCGAGAACGTCGTGCGGGTGTTCGCCGCCCTACGCTCGGGGTTGGCCGGGTTCACCACCGAAACGGTGCAGCAGTTCGCCGGTCGCGCGGCCAGGCCGCTGGCGGTGGCGTTGGGCTCTCGACTACGACGCGGGCAACCGGCTCTGAGTTGAGGCCGCAATAGCCAGTGCCCGATCGCGCAGGTCCATCGCCCGGCGCACACCGGGATCTCAACGTCCCGGTCGGCAACCGATCTCGCCGCGGGAATGGTGCCGAAGCTCGGGCGGTTGACCCTATGTGAGCTCCGTTCCCCTCTCCATTCTCGATCTCGCCCAGGTGCTGCCCGGTGAGTCCGTCGCCGACGGGCTCGCCGCCACCGTGACGCTCGCCCAGCAGGCCGAAGCCTGGGGCTACCGGCGCATCTGGTACGCCGAGCACCACAACATGCCAACCATCGCCTCGTCGGCCACGGCCGTGCTGATCGCCCACGTGGCGGCCAACACCAGCTCCATTCGGCTGGGCTCGGGGGGCGTGATGCTGCCCAACCACTCACCTCTCGTGATCGCCGAGCAGTTCGGCACCCTGGCCGAGCTGCACCCGGGCCGCATCGACCTCGGCCTCGGACGTGCTCCCGGCACCGACCAGGTCACGGTGCGTGCGCTGCGCCGCGACCCGTCCGCCGCCGACACGTTCCCCCGCGATGTACAGGAACTGCAGGGCTACCTCAACGAGTCGCTGATCGCCGGCGTCACGGCCACGCCGGGCGCCGGCACCCGGGTGCCGCTCTACATTCTCGGCTCGTCGCTGTTCGGCGCTCAGCTGGCCGCCGCCCTCGGCCTGCCGTACGCGTTCGCCTCGCACTTCGCCCCGGACGCGCTCGAAGCCGCGGTCGCCACCTACCGGCGCGGCTTCCAGCCGTCCGAGCAGCTCGCCGAGCCGTACGTGATCGCCGGCGCCGGCGTGATCGCCGCCGACACCGAGGCCGAGGCGCGACGGTTGCTGGAGCTCACCAGGCGCGCCCGGGTGCGCATGTTCCTGGGCCGCGGACGCACGCTCACCGACGACGACGTCGAGGTGCTGATCGAGGGCCCCGGCGGCGCCCAGGTCGACCACATGCTGCGGTACACGGGCGTGGGCACCGCCGACCAGGTCAAGGCCTGGCTGGACGGTTTCGCCCGGCACGCCGACGCCGACGAACTGATTCTGGTGTCGTCCGCGGTCGATCGCACCGCCTCCCGACGCAGCCTGGAACTGGTGGCCCCCATCTCCGGCTGAGCAGCCTGGGTGGGACGTTGCCTGCGCAAACGTTCGTTGCCCGCGTCAGGACGCAGGCAACGAGCCCTAGCGCAGGCAACGTCGGCTCAAAGCAGGGCGACGATCGCCTCCCGGCGGGCCAGGAAGTCGGCCAGCGCCGCCTCGGTGCGCTCCGGTTCACCCTGCGTGGCGGCCAGGTTGATCATGCCTTCATCCCCGCGCCTCACCGCCTCGCGGATGCCGTCGATCGCCAGCTGCACCCGTGGTTCGACGGCGTCCAGCACGCGCTCGGCCGCCGTGCCGTAGCCGGCTGCGAACACCCCCAGCCGCTCGGCCGCATCGTTCACCGGGATCGGACGGAACAGCGGAATCGAGGTCCACGCGGTCAGTCCCAGGTCGGCATCAGGCGTGGACGGCCCGGCCAGGTCCCAGTCGAAGACCCCCGCCACCTCGTCACCGTCGAAGGCGACGTTGTAGGGGGCGACGTCGTTGTGGGTGATCAGCGTCGGGGCGACCACACCGAAGAAGCGCCACGGTCCCGGGTGCTCGAAGCCGGTCATCGCCTCGTGCAAAGCCCGTAGCCAGCGGCCTAGATTGACCAATCGGACGGGGCTCAGCAGTGCGGTGTCGACGTCGATCACCTCGCCCGGCAGGTAGTCGAGCACCTCACGGCCCCGCACATCGACGCCGTGCACGCGCGGCACCGCAGCCAATTCCGCACTGGACAGGTGGCTCAGTACCGCGTGCACCGCCGGCGTCCAGGGGCCGGTCGGTCGCCGGACGGTCTGTCCGATCCGCACCGCACCACCCACGTTGCCGCCCGGCAGCGGCTCGCCGTGCAGCAATCGCTCGGCCAGTTCGTCAAGGAACCGACGATCCGGCGCCAGCCAGTCGACGTCCTGCAGTTCGTCGGGCGCCAGCCAGCGCACAGCGTCATGTTCACTCGGGGTGGGCTCGCCGCGGACCAACCGGCACAGCGCCACCCTGAGTTCCAGTTCCAACCCGCCGGACGTCCAGGCCGTTTCCCCCGTCAACCACCCGACCACCTCGACGGCGCAGCCCAACTCTTCGCCGATCTCGCGCACCACGGCCGCCTCGGCGGATTCTCCCGGCTGCACCTTGCCGCCGGGCAGCTCCCACCGGCCTGCCGCCTGGGCCGGGTAGCGGCGCCTGGCCGCCAGCACGCAGCCATGCCACACGATGGCGGCCCCTACAACGCGAATCATCGCGCCATACTGCCAGCCGCCGGCCCGGTGCCGGTCCCCAGCCACCACCCTCCCGAGCCACCCAACCGGTCACCACGCGCCGGTCATTGCTGCCAGATCGAACGGACCCGCCGGTTGCCTACTCTGGTACTCGTTCCTATCGAGAGGCACCCATGCAGGCGCACAGCACCGTCCGGCAGAACCTGACCGCGTTATTTGTGATGTTCGGTTTGATCGGTGCACTCGGGGTGTTCCTGCTTTACACGTCTCTGGTGGTGTCGCCCGCGTCATCGTCGGCAATCCTCTTCGCCCCCGCTCTCGTGCTGGCCGTCATCGCCGTCGCCACGCTGCTGTTGGGCGGACTGTCCGTCACGTTGCGCGCCGACATCGACCCATCCGGCGTGACCAGTCACGAGTTCGGCGCCCGCTGGAGCTTCGAGTGGCCGCAAGTACACCAGGTGTGGATCGTCGTACACCGGGGTCTGCCGTACCTAGCCGTGCTCCCGGCGCCGGGTTCAGCCCCGCTCCGACATCGCACGTCGTGGCGCTCACGGCGATTCGGACTGCCCGATCAGGTCCGCACCATCCGGATCGACGGAGCCGCGACGAACGCCATCGCGGCCGCCGTGCTGGCGAACTGGGGACGGGCGCCCGAACCGCTGCAGCGATGACCCGACCACCGCGGCGGCAGCCCCGCTCCGACATCGGGCACCGACGACCTCAGGCCGCCTCGTCTTCGTCGTCGTCCAACCCACCCGCGAACTGGGAGCGGTACAGCCGCGCGTACGCCCCGCGTGCGGCCAGCAGTGCCTCGTGCGAACCCTGCTCGACGATCGCGCCGTTCTCCATCACCAGAATCGTGTCGGCGTCGCGAATGGTCGACAGCCGGTGCGCGATCACGAACGACGTGCGCCCGCCCCGCAGCGCCTGCATGGCCTGCTGCACCAGCAACTCAGTGCGGGTGTCGACCGAGCTGGTCGCCTCGTCGAGAATCAGAATCGCCGGGTCTGACAAGAACGCCCGTGCGATGGTGATCAACTGCTTCTCACCGGCCGAAACGTTCGAACCCTCGTCGTCGATCACCGTGTCGTAGCCATCGGGCAGCGAGTGCACGAACCGGTCGACGTAGGTGGCCTCGGCGGCGGCCAGAATCTCGGCCTCGGTGGCGGTCGGACGGCCGTAGGCGATGTTGTCGCGAATGGTTCCGCCGAACAGCCACGCGTCTTGCAGCACCATGCCGATATTGGCGCGCAACTCCGGCCGAGGCACGTCGGCGATGTTCACACCGTCGATGGTGATGCGGCCCGCGTCCACTTCGTAGAAGCGCATCAGCAGGTTCACCAAAGTGGTCTTGCCCGCCCCGGTGGGGCCGACGATCGCGACGGTCGCGCCCGGCTCGGCGATCAGTGACAGGTCGGTGATCAGCGGTTTTTCGGGGTCGTAGCTGAACGACACGTGGTCGAAGTCGACCCGGCCCTGCAGCGGCACCGGCAGGGACTCGGTGCCGTCTGCCGACTGCTCGGGGGCGTCCATCACCTCGAACACCCGCTCGGCCGACGCGACGCCCGACTGCAGCAGGTTGGTCATCGACGCGAGCTGCGTGATGGGCTGGGTGAACATGCGCGAGTACTGAATGAACGCCTGCACCGCACCCAGGGTCATGGTGCCGGCCGCCACCCAGACGCCGCCGATCACCGCGATCAGCACGTAGCTGAGGTTGCCGATGAAGAACACCGCCGGCATCACGATGCCGCTGATGAACTGGGCCCTGAACGACGCGTCGAACATCTCGTTGTTGCGTTCGGCGAACCGGGCCGCCACCTCACGCTGGCGGCCGAACACCTTGACCAGCGAGTGCCCGGTGAACGCCTCTTCGACCTCTGAGTTCACCTGACCGGTAGCGCGCCACATGTCGGCGAACCGCTTCTGCGACCGCTTCATCACCTGCGCGGTCACCAGCACGGTCAACGGCACCGAGATCAGCACCACCAGGGCCAGCGGCGGCGACAGCCAGAACATCAACGCCAGCACGCCGATCACGGTGAAGATGTTGTTGAGCATCTGCGCCAGGGTCTGCTGCAGCGACTGGGCGATGTTGTCGATGTCGTTGGTCACCCGGCTGAGCAGCTCACCGCGCGGCTGGCCGTCGAAGTAGGTGATCGGCAGCCGGTTGAGCTTGGTGGCCACCATTTCACGCATGCGGTAGACGGTGCGCTGCACGATGTCGTTGATCAGGAAGCTGGCGAACCACAGCACCACGCCGGCGATCACGTAGACGCCCAGCGCCTGCCAGATCACCGTGGCCAGCGCCGCGAAGTCGATGCCGCCGCCGGTGGCGCCGGCGAAGATCAGGTCGGTGCCCTGCGCGAGAATAGCCGGGCCGATGGCGTTGCCCAGGGTGGCCAGCGCCGAGATCACGATCACCACGATGATCAGGTTGCGTTCGGGCCGCATCATGCCGAGCAGCCGCTTGGCGGACGGCACGAAGCTGACGGCCTTTTCGGCGCTGCCGAGCCCCTGCATGGGGCCGTGGCCCATGCCGCGTTGCGGGCCGTGCTTGGGCCGCTCGTTGGCGGTGCGGGGCACACCCGAGGTGTGGGCGTCGGGGTTCGGTGCGCCGGTCTCTGCGACCGGCCGGGGGTCGGTGCGCTCGGTCATGCCGCGGCCTCCTCAGCCTTGAACTGGGACTCGACGATCTCGGCGTAGGTGGGGCAACCGACGACCAGTTCGTCGTGCGTGCCCACCCCCACGATGCGGCCGTCGTCGAGCACCACGATGGTCTCGGCGTCGCGAATGGTCGAGACGCGCTGCGCCACGATCAGCACGCCCGCGTCGGCGGTCTCGCCTTCGAGGGCGGCTCGCAGGCGGGCGTCCGTCACCACGTCGAGGGCCGAGAACGAGTCGTCGAAGATGTAGATGTCGGGCTTTTTCACCAGCGCCCGAGCGATCGACAGCCGCTGCCGTTGGCCGCCTGAGACGTTGGTGCCGCCCTGGGCGATGGGGGCGTCCAACTGCCCGGGCATCCTCTCGACGAAGTCGGCCGCCTGCGCGGTGCGCAACGCCGCCCAGAGTTCGTCGTCGGTGGCGTCCGGCTTGCCGTACCGCAGGTTCGACGCGACCGTGCCGCTGAACAGGTAGGGCTTCTGCGGTACCAGGCCGATGCGCGACCAGAGCAGGTCGGGGTCGAGGTCGCGGACGTCCACGCCGTCGACCAGCACCCGGCCGCCGGTGACGTCGAACAGCCGCGGAATCAGGTTCACCAAGGTGGTCTTGCCGGCGCCGGTGGAGCCGATGATGGCCGTGGTCTGGCCGGGCCTCACCTCCAGATCGATGCTGCACAGCACCGGTTGCTGCGCGCCCGGGTACTTGAACTCGACGTCCTGCAGCTGCACGTGGCCGTTCTGGTGCACGGCGCGCACGGGGTGGGCCGGCGGCACGACGGACGAGTCGGTGTCGAGCACCTCGGCGATACGGCGGGCACTGACGGCGGCGCGGGGGCCGATCATCAGCATCATCGTGGCCATCATCACGCTCATCAAAATGGTGGTCAGGTACTGAATGAAGGCCAGCAGCTGCCCGGTCTGCAACGAGCCGTCGGCCACCCGAAACGCCCCGAACCAGGTGACGCCGATGGTCGACACGTTCATCACGAAGAACACGAACGGGAACAGCGTCATCATGCGCCGGCCGACCCGGGTGGCGGTGTCGGTGAGCTCGGCGTTGGCCACGGCGAAGCGGTCGGTTTCGCGGGGCTCGGCGGTGAACGCACGAATCACCCGCAGCCCCGAGATCTGCTCGCGCAGCACCCGGTTGATGGTGTCGATGCGGGTCTGCTGCTGGGCGAACAGCGGCATCATCTGGCTGATGATCACGCCGATCACGGTGCCCAGAATCACCACGGCGACGGCGATGGTCCAAGTCAGGCCGGGGTCTTCGCGAAAGGCCATGATCACGCCGCCGACCATCATGATCGGGGCGGCGATGATCATGAACGACGTCATCATCACCAACTGCTGAATCTGCTGCACGTCGTTGGTGGTACGGGTGATCAGGCTGGGGGCGCCGAACGTGGCCACCTCGCGGCCCGAGAAGTCGAGGGTGCGGGCGAAGATCGCCCCACGCAGGTCGCGTCCGAACGCCATGGCTGAGCGGGCACCGAACCAAACGGCGCCGATCTGGCCCGCCATCTGCAGCACGCTGACGCCCAGCATCACCGCGCCCAGCCGAACAATGGTGCCGGTGTCGCCGGTGGCGATGCCGTCGTCGATGATGCGGGCGTTGAGGGTGGGCAGGTAGAGCGCAGCGGCATTGGCCACCAACTGCAGCAGCAGCACCAGCGCCAGGGGGCCGTAGTAGGGCCGCAGGTACTCGCGCAGAACGCGAATCAGCATGACGCCTCCAAGGTGATCGGGGCCGCGATCCCATGCAGGATCAGCCGGGCAAGGTTACGCGGTTCGCCGTCGTCGGGGCGATCCATCATCGGCATTTCGGCCGCGAACGCCATGGCCGAGACGACCCAACAGGCGGTGGGGGTGCCGACGGCCAGTTGGTCGTCGAAGCGGGCCAGCACGCGGGCGATGGCCTGGTCTACGGGCCGGTGAAAGTCGCCGTGCGGCGGCTTGCGCGGGTTCTTGTGCGGGTGTGGTTCGCTGAGCGCGCTCATCAGCAGCCGGATCTGCTGAATGCGGGTGCTCAGCGCCTTGATCACCCAGGTGACCGTGTCTTCGAGGTCGAACTCGGCGGGAATGGCGTCGATCGCCGCCACCACGGGTTCGGGGGCCATGCAGTCTTCGACCACCGCGTCGATCAGGTCTTGCTTGGTGCCGAACGCCCGAAAGATGGTGCCCTCGGCGACGTCGGCGCACTCGGCGATCTGCCGGGTGGTGATGCTGGTGCCGTACTCGAGCAGCAGCGGACGGGTGGCGTCGATCAGCGCTCGGCGCCGCTCGTCGGGCGTCATGGGATTCGCTCGTGCCATGCGCGCCAGCATAGTGAGTGAGTGCTCACTCATTCAAGTGGGGCAGCGTTCTTGTGGCCGAGGGCACACACCCCGACTACCCGTCCGGGCGAACGCCGGGATCTCGCCGGGTGACCACCGCGCCGTGGAACCCGGCCGGTGTGGGCAGGTCTCGCAGCGCGAACCCTGCCGGGCTGCCGACCGGTTGCTGGCCGGCGCCCAGGTGGTCGAGGGACGGCTCGCGGCCCAGCCCGATGCCGAGCGCCTTCAGGTGGGCCTCGTGCCTGGTCCACGCGCGGCCGAACGCGACCGCCGGGTCGGTGGCGGCCGCGACCTCGCGCTGCTCGTTCGGGTGCAGCCAGCCGACCAGGTCGGGCCACGCATCACTCGGATCGCCCTCGACGTCGACACCCACCGGCTGCGCAGCCAGAGCGATCGCCACCAGGCCGCGGGTGTGCGACACAGAGAACTCGACGCCGCCGCCCACGACGACGGGCCGTCCGTGCGGGCCCCCGCAAGCCGGGCACGGTGCCCGGTGCCAGGCGACCTCGGCCGGTCGGCGGTCGAGCGCCGCCCCGACGATCACGCGGCAGGCCAGATGTGCCACCTGAAACAGCCGTCGATCGTCGTCGCGCACGAAGCGTGCGGCCCGCGCGCCCTCGTCGGCGTCGAGCCAACCCACGCCGCGAGCCAGGGTGTCGTTGTGCACCAGTGAGGGGTCGATCAGCCACACCCGCGTGCCGTCGGGCCATGACGCGGTGGGCGGCGTCAGCCGCTGCTCATCGGCCAGTGGATCGCCCACCGTCAGCTCTTTCGCGCCCAGCCGTCCGGGCGTCGACGCAGCAACCCCGCCGGCAGATCCATGGGAGCAGTTTCGCGGTCGACCCCGTCGTTCGCCAGTACCGTCAGCGATACCCGTCGGGATGGAGCCGTTTGACTCGCCCCGCCCCGATCGAGCACCCTGGACGCCATGTGGATCTGACCTCTCGCCCTGCTTCAACTCAGCGATCGAGGTCTTCGTCATGCACGCATCCCTACATCTCAGCGGCGTCGCCGCATCGTTCGGTGCCCGTCCGCTGTTCGCCGGGCTCGACCTGGTGCTCGCCGCCGGCGACGTCACCGCCCTGGTCGGCCCCAACGGTGCCGGCAAGACCACCCTGCTGCGCATCGTGGCGGGCGTTCATCAGCCGGACGCAGGCAGTGTGCGGTTCGCACCGCCCGACGCCACCGTGGGCTACCTGCCCCAGGCGGTGCCTTCGGCTGCGGAGTCGATTCTGCAGTACGCCGCCCGGCGCACGGGGGTGGCCGAGGCCCAGCGCGCCTTCGAGCACGCGGCTGAGGCATTGGCCGGGGCGGACGGCGCGGCCGACGAGCGCTACGACCAGACGCTGGCCCGCTGGCTGGCCCTCGGCGGGGCCGACCTCGAGACACGGCTCGCGCAGGTGGTGGCCGGGCTCGAACTCGACGTGGCCCTCGACCGTCCACTCGGTTCGCTGTCGGGCGGGCAGGCGGCGCGGGCCGCGCTGGCGTCCATTCTGGTGAGTCGCTACGACGTGTTGCTGCTCGACGAACCCACCAACAACCTCGACGCCGACGGGCTGGCGGCGCTGACCGGTTTCGTCGCCGAGGTGAACGCACCCGTGCTCATCGCCTCACACGACCGGGCGTTTCTCGACGCGGTGGCCACGTCGGTACTCGAACTCGACGAGGCGCAGCAGCAGGTGAACCACTACGCCGGCGGGTGGAGCGACTACCGCGCCGCGAAGACGGCGGCCCGGCAGCAGGCCGAAAAGGCCTACGGCGACTACACAGACCAGCGCACCGCCCTGATCGAGCAGGCCCGGCGCAAGACGGAGTGGGCCGGCAAGGGCCGGGCCAAGGCGGCGAAGCTCGGGCCGGGCATGAAGCTTGAGAAGAAGTACCGCGAAGACCGGGCGCGTCGCATGGACCAGCGGGCCGCCCGGGTGCGTGACGCGGTCGAGCGGCTCGACGAGGTCGAGCAGCCGCGCAAAGAGTGGCAGTTGCAGTTCGCGATCAGATCCGCGCCGCCGTCGGCCGAGGTGGTGACCACCCTCGATTCGGTGATTGCCCGCAATGGTGACTTCACCATTGGGCCTTTGACGGCGCAGGTGCTGCGCGGCGACCGGGTGGCGCTGGTGGGTGCCAACGGCAGCGGCAAGACCACGCTGCTGCAGGCGTTGTTGGGCGAGCGTCCGGTGGCGTCGGGACGCATCTCGTGGGGCACCCGCGTGCAGTTGGGTGTTCTCGATCAGGCGCGCGCGGGCATTGCCGGCGAACGTTCCCTGGTCGACGAAGTGGCTGCGTCACTGAGCGAGACGGACGCCGGGGCCGTCCGCACCCTGTTGGCGAAGTTCGGGCTCGGCCCCGACCACATCGCCCGAGCGTGCGACAGCCTGTCGCTGGGCGAACGCACGCGCGCGGCGCTGGCGGTGCTGCAGGGGCGAGCGGTCAACGTGCTGGTGCTGGACGAACCCACCAACCACCTCGACGCCGCGGCCATCGATCAACTGCAAGAAGCCTTGCTGGCCTTCGACGGCACACTGTTCATCGTCACCCACGACCGGGCGCTGCTCGACGCGCTGGCGCCGAGTGTGGTGTGGAGATTCAGCCGCAGCGAACAGGTCGGCTCGGTGCGGCCCGACGCATAGTCCGCCCGGCTCAGCCGCGTCATCGCGGCTCAGCCGTCCCGTCATCCCGGCTCAGCCCACCCGTCACGCCGGCTCAGCCCATCCGTCACGCCGGCTCAGCCCCGTCATCCCGGCGAACGCCGGGATCTCTGCGGCATCGGCAGCACGAGATCGCGTCCCTGCCCGGCCCAGCCATGGTCGGGACGGTCCTTATGCCGCCGCTAGAATCCACCGGTGACCACGCCGACCGAAGACTCGTCCCTGCCCGAGCAGTTGCAGGTGCGTCGCGACAAGCGCGCCCGGCTGCTGGCGGCCGGCAACGATCCGTACCCGATCAGCGTCGACCGCACCCACTCGGCCGCCCAGGTGCACGCCCAGTGGGGCCACTTGGTGGCCGGCGATGAAACCGACGAGGTGGTGGGCGTCAGCGGCCGGGTGGTGTTCATTCGCAACACCGGCAAGCTCTGCTTCGCCACCTTGCAGGACGGCTTCACCCGCGACGATTCGGGCACCCGGCTGCAGGTGATGATCTCGCTGGCAGAGGTGGGCGAGCAGCGACTGGCCGACTGGAAGGCCGATGTCGACCTCGGCGACTTCGTGTTCGTCAAGGGCAAGGTGATCTCGTCTCGGCGCGGTGAGCTGTCGGTGCTGGCAACGGAATGGCAACTGGCGTCCAAGGCGCTGCGGCCTCTGCCCACGCTGCACAAAGACCTGGGCGAAGAAACCCGGGTGCGCCAGCGGTACGCCGACCTGGTCGCCAGGCCCGAGGCGCGTGACATGGTGCGCACCCGGGCCACCATCGTCCGCTCGATTCGCGAAACACTCCACGATCAGGGCTACCTAGAGGTCGAAACCCCGATTCTGCAGTTGGTGCACGGCGGTGCCGCGGCCCGTCCGTTTCGCACTCATCTGAACGCGTTCGACATTCCGATGACGCTGCGCATCGCCATCGAGCTGTACCTCAAGCGCGCCATCGTGGGCGGCGTCGACCGGGTGTACGAGATGGGTCGCATCTTTCGCAACGAGGGCATCGACAGCTCGCACTCGGCCGAGTTCACCATGCTCGAGGCGTACCAGTCGTGGGGCGACCAGTTCACCATCGCGACGATGACGCGCGACCTGATCGTCAACGCGGCGGACGCCCTGGGCGTCGAATCCGTCGACACCCCAGCCGGCGAGGTGCAGCTGACCGGCGACTGGGCCTGGGTGTCGGTGTACCCCGGCCTGTCGGAGGCCCTGGGCGAAGAAATCACCCCCGACACGTCGGTGGAGCGGCTGCGCACCATCGCGGACGCCCGGGGCGTCGAGTACGACCCGGCCTGGATCGACCAGAAGTTGGTGCTGGAACTGTTCGGCGAGATCGTCGAACCCACCCTGGTGCAGCCCACCTTCGTGAACGGCTACCCTGCGATCGCCCAGCCGCTGGCCCGCAACAACCCCGGCGATGCGCGGCTGGTCGAGGCCTGGGACTTGATCATCGGCGGCGTCGAGCGCGGCACCGGGTTCTCTGAGCTGATCGATCCGGTGATTCAGCGCGACGTGCTGGTGGCCCAGTCGCTGAAGGCCGCGGCCGGTGATCTCGAAGCCATGCAGTTGGACGAGGACTTTCTGCGCGCACTCGAGTTCGGCGCCCCGCCGATGGGCGGCATGGGTCTGGGCATCGACCGCACGATCATGCTGTTCACCGGCGCCGGCATTCGCGAAACGATCCTGTTCCCGCTGCTCAAGCCGCACAGCTGACCGGTGTTTCGTCATTCCGGCGGAAGCCGGAATCTCGGTCGGGGACGAGGCGGGTCTGGTGCGGTCGAGAGATCCCGGCCTTCGCCGGGATGACGGGGGAGGACGACGCCGGAAGCGCCTGCCGGGACGGCTCCACTCGTGCGTCGGCAGGCGCCGTGCGTCAGGCGGTGGCCTTCGCCGGTAGCAGCGTGTTGCGGTTGACCAGCAGGGCGGTCGCCCACACCACCGCCGCCAGAGAGAGCGGCAGAATCAGCATGGCCAAGCGGCCGTCTTGACGCCAGGCCAGCACAGAACCGAGAAGACCCACCGCGGTGACCAGGCCGAGCCCGACCAACAGATTGCGTTGCGAGGCCGAGAACCACGGCGCCTGCAGCACCAGCCAGCCCAACGCCGGCACCAGCAGCAGCAGGAGGGCTACCAGCCATGGCACTCCGACCCACCAGGTCGCCAGGCTGAGCGCCACCACAACCACGGTGACGACCCCGAACCACACCAGCCCCACCGACTTCGACGACGCGTACGCCCGCTGCGCCACCAGATCGTCGCCCGGGCTCGCCCACGCGTCGATCGCCTTCCACCACCCATGCCCAGACAACGCCGACCGCGACTCACGGGTCGATAGCCGAACGATCAGGGTGTAGATCACGTCGACCACGACTGGCAGCACGGGGGCGATCACCATGGCCGGTGACGCGTTGCCGAGCCAGGCCAGAAAGGCCAGGGCCAGCCCGAGCCCGCCCAGCATCGGGCCCAGCGCACGATCGAACCCACTCGCCGGTGGCGTGAGCACCACCAGCGGCACGGTCACCGCCGCCACCAGCAGCGCCAGCCCGCCCAGGCCGGGGTTGGGCAGGCCCAGCGCCACCAGCACCAGGTACGCCGAGCCCAGCAGGCCGAGCAGGGCCGGTACGCGCGGGGCGTCCGAAAGCTGCGCGGCGCCCACCCCGAAGACGATCACGTTGAAGCCGAGCACGCCGATGACGGCCGCCATCGCAGCCGCCGACGCGAACAGGTCGCCGCGTCGCCATTCCACCACCAGCACGCCCAGAATCAGCACGCCCTGAACGACCAGTCGCAGCAGCCAGTGCACCGACCGTGCCGCCAACACCGCCTCGACCAGGCCGAGCGCCAGGGCGCCCGGCAACACGATCATCACCAGGGTCGTGGCGCCGCCGAGCGCCCACAGGGCGAGGCCACCGGCGGCCGAGCCGAGCAGCACCGCGAAACCTGAGGCCACCAGCGGCGTGGCTCGCCGCTTCGACCAGATCAGCACCCCGGTGGTGACCGCCAGGCCCAGCAGACACGCAACAGCAACAGCCATGACGCTCACCTCAACTGACCTTGATGCCGAAGATCTTCTGGTCGTAGCTGGCCACGACGATCATGTTGTCGTACACCGCCACCGACGCCTCGACGTTGGCCCCGAGCGAGATCGAGGTGTAGTCGCGTCCGGTGGTGGGGTCGAACAGATGCAGCAGCCCGGCCGAGTCGCCGAACACGCCGTACTCGTGACCGTCGGCGCCGTGAATCAGCACCGGCGAACTCCACGAGTAGTGCGACAGGTTGCGCGACCACGCCACCTGCCCCGTGCGCCGGTCGAGCGCCACCATCGTGCCCTCGGACGGCGCCGTGGTCTTGCCCACGTTGAAGAACACCAGGTCGCTCACCTCGCCCTGGCCCAGCAGCGGCGTCGACAGCAGCCCGCCCTTGACGTGAAAGTCGTAGTAGGCGGGCAGGTCGTACTGCCACACCACCTCGCCGGTCAGGCCGTCGATCTTGCGCAGGTTGGCCACCTGGTCTTTGCGTTCGGCGCCGCGCCAGCCCACCGAGTTGCCGGTGTACAGGTACGGGTGCCCGGTGGAGTCGTCGAGCACCGGCGTCGAGTCGGAGTTGTCGCCCAGCGCCCGCGCCCAGACGATTTCGAGCGTGCGGGCGTCCCAGCAGATCATGTTGCCGTCGTTGTCGGTGGCCCACATCAGGTTCTTCCAGGCAGCCGCCGAGCTCTCGATGCCGTACTGCCGGCTGATCGGCGTGCGGTAGGTCATCTTGGTCAACGCGGGCTTCACCGACACCGTGCCCGCCTTGGCGTCGAACTTCGCGTTCAACTTGGCCTTGTAGACGATGCCGTTCTCGCCCGGCTCGACCAGGGTGTCGGACGCCCGGTCGACCAGCGCCGATGAGTCGAAGGCTCCCCAGCCGACCGGATCCTGCCGGTGCGACACCTCGTCGGTGCCGCTGATCGTGGCCACCTCTTTGTTCTGAATCAGGTCGAAGATGTGGTAGTTCCAGGGCCCCTTGTCGTTGCCGTTCTCGTTCAGCCCCTGGCCGGCGTACAGCAGCGGGTAACCGCGCGGGTCGATCGAGCCGGTGCCCTTGAAGCCCCACTTGCCCTCGATCTTCGGCCTGGTGACCGACCCGTCGGCCAGGCTCAGCCGGTAGACACTGCCGTCGAACACCGGGTAGATCACCTCGACGAAGTTGGCGTCGGCCACCGCGGCGGCCGGCAGCTTCATGGCCTGCTTGGTGTCGGTGGGCCACTTCACCAGCAGGGGCTGGCCGGTCCAGCCCGCCCCGGGAAAGTACGAACCGTCGGCGCTGACCGCGCCGATGTCGTGGGTCCAGGCGATGGTGAGCTTCTTGTCGGTGATCTGCGCCGTGCCGTAGCTGGGGGCCGAGCGGGCGTTGTTGCCGCGAAAGGTCAGCACGCCCGGAACGTCGGTGTACTCGCTGCCCGACCCCCACGCGACCTGCTCTTTGGGGTCGTAACGTTCGAGCGGTTGGTTGTTCTGGTCGTACACCGACCACGTGATGTCACCGTTGGCACCCAACAACGCACGCCCGAACGTTGCGTTGCCCAGCGCCTCCGGCGGCTGGTAACCGGGAATGTCGGTGAGCGCCAGCGCTGCCCGCTTGGTGAGTGCGGTGCCGGGCGGCTGGCCGGGGGTCGGACGGCTGCCCGTCACGATGGTGTCGCTGCCGGCGCAGGCCGTCAAAGACACCGAGAGGGTGATGGCGAGCGCCGCACGCGCGGCCAGGCGCAGCCGCGCGGCACGTGCCGATCGTCGGGGTCGAGCAGAAGTCACGAGAACACCGTAGGTGCCGCGCCCGACAGGTTCGGTTCGACGGGGGGAGTGTCGGCGAGCTAGTTGGGTGGAGTCTCACCGAAGGCAGCTGCTGTGGTCACCCGGTCGAGAACAAAGTGAAGGATCGTGGCCCAACATCGGCCCACGATCCTGCGCATTGTTGCTCGGGTTTGCTCGAGAGCTACTTCCAGAGCGTGGCGATGGCGAACGCGGCGGCCATGCAGCCCATGCCGATCAACACGTTCCAGCCGCCCAGGTCGCTCATGAACGGAATCAGGTGCCCGGCGATGTAGTAGACCACCAGCCACATCACGCCCAGCAGGCCGACGGTGATGAACGTCGGCGGAACCCAGCGTCGGCTGCCCGGCGCGGCGACGTGCCGCTTGCGGTCGGCGCGCTTCTCGGCGGCCGCGGTGGCGGTGGCCTGCTTCTTCTTGTCGACGGCCTGCTTGCGCGCTTTGGACTCGGGCATGAGCCATACTCTACCGGGCTGGCTGCCTACACTCGTCGGTGTGAAGCGACGGTGGGTGCGGGCCTGGGCGCGCCTGCGTCGTGCCGCCTCACGCTCGTCCGACGTCAGGGTCGGACGACGGCTGCTCAGCATCGCGGTGTGCCTGTTCGCCGGCTTCATGATCGCCACCAGCGCCATCAACGCCGGCGGCGCCGACCTGAGGCCCAACCGCAACACCGACCTGGCCGGCCTGGTGGCCGCCGAGTCGAAGCGCAACGCCGAACTGGCCCAGAAGGTGGCCGAGTTGCGCAAGGACGTCGACGGCCTGGCCAAGACCGACGCCGGCAGCATTTCGGAGCAGACCATGACCGATGCGGCGGTGATCGCCGGCCAGACGCCGGTGCGTGGCCCGGCCGTCGTGGTGACGCTCGACGACGCACCGGCGGGGGTGCGTCCGGCCGGCGTGAGCCCCGAGTTGCTGGTGGTGCATCAGCAAGACATTCAGGCCGTGGTGAACGCGCTGTGGACCGGCGGCGCAGAGGCCATGACCATTCAAAGCCAGCGGGTCACTTCGCGCACCGGCGTGAAGTGCGTCGGCAACTCGGTGGTGCTGCACGGCGTGCCGTACGCGCCGCCGTACGAGATCGTGGCGATCGGCGACCAGGCCCGGCTCGAGCAGGCACTGGCCGACTCGGCGGCGGTGACGATCTACCGGCAGTACGTGGACGCCTACGGCCTGGGCTTCAGCCAGCGCCGCGAGGCGGAGGTGACCCTGCCCGCCTACCGCGGCAGCCTCGACATCGAGGCCAGGCGGATCGGCTGACTCATCCCATCATCCGCCATCGGTCATTCCGGCGAAGGCCGGGATCCCTTGCTTGCGTTCAGTTGCGCATAGTGGGGTTCGCCCTGTCCCGCCCCGGGTCAGCCTCACCGGCGGGATCTCGGGCGGTTTGCGCTGTCAGGTCCCACCAGAAGCGGCGAGGTGATTGATGTGAACGGGTGCGCGACAATGTGACGCATGGCCCGCATTCTGGTGATCGACAACTACGACTCGTTCGTCTACAACCTGGTGCAGTACCTGGCGCAACTGGGTGCCGAGGTGGACGTCTGGCGCAACGACGACCCCCGGTTCGCCGACGCCGATTGGGCGGAGGCCTACGACGGGGTGCTGATCTCACCCGGCCCGGGCACACCCGAGTCGGCGGGGGTGTGCATCGACGTGGTGAAGAGCCACGGCGGCCGGGTGCCGATCTTCGGGGTCTGCCTGGGGCTGCAGTCGATCGCGGTGGCCTACGGGGGCGTGGTGAACCGAGCGCCCGAACTGCTGCACGGCAAGACGTCGGCGGTGTTCCATGACGGCACCGGCGTGTTCGCCGGCCTGCCCAGCCCGATCACCACCACGCGCTACCACTCGCTGGCGCTCGACCCGGCCACGGTTCCCGCCGACCTCGAGGTGACCGCCCAAACCGAATCGGGCGTGATCATGGCCGTGCGGCACCGGTCGCTGCCCGTGGAGTCGGTGCAGTTTCACCCCGAGTCGGTGCTCACCGAGGGCGGCTACCAGATGCTCGCCAACTGGCTGGCCGTCTGCGGCGACCCGGACGCCCCGGCGCGCGCGGTGGGGCTCACGCCCCTGATGGCGGTGCGTTAACCCGTCTCGCTCGGGCTGGGCGACGCCGACGCGCTGGGTGACGGCGAGGCGGGCGCCTTGGCCAGCACCAGCTTGATCTTCTGGCTGCGCTTGATCTCGGTGCCCACCGCAGGGTCTTGCGAGAACACGAAACCCTCGGGCTGCGCCGAGCTCTCTTCTTCGCTGAACGTCACCGAGAAGCCCATGCGGTCGGCCTGCGCCTGTGCGGCAGCCTTGTCGAGGCCGAAGAAGTTCGGCACCGTGCCGGTACCCGGGGCGTAGGTGATGGTGATCGGGGTGTCGAGGGCGACCGTCGCACCACCGGACGGGTCGACGCTCAACACCGTGTTCGCCTTCGCCGTGCTGGTGGTGTCGACCTTGGTTTTCACGTTCGAGAAGTCGAGATCCTTCAGCGCCTTGGTGGCGTCGGTGAGTGATTTGCCGACCAGATCGTTGGGAATCGTGGCCTTCTTGGGCCCGACGTTCACCTGAATGGTCACCGTCGAGTTCACCGGCACCTTGACCCCGGCCGGCGGATCCTGACCGATCACCCGTCCGACGGTGTCGTCATCGGCGCCCACCACCTCTTTCACCACCACCTGCAACTTGTTCTCGAGCAGCGTCTGCTGGGCGGCCTCGCTGCGCTGGTCGGTGACCGCAGGCACGGCGACCGTCTCGGTGCGGGCGTCGGGGTTGAAGAACAAGAACGCGCCGTAGCCGATGCCCAGCACCAGCAGAAACGCCACGACACCCCAGATCCACGCGCCCTTGCGCCGCGGCTCTTCGACGGCCCGCTGCGGAATCGTCTGGGTGTCGGACGCCGTACCCGCGCTGGTCGGCGACGCGTCGAGGTCTGCGGTGGGCAGCACCCGGGTGGCCTCGCCAGCACCCACCGGCACCGCCAGGGGAACCGTGGGCGCCACCGCCTTCACCGCGTGCCCGTTCAGCAGCCGGTTGATGTCGTCACGCATCTCGGACGCCGTCTGGTAACGGTCGGCGGGGCTCTTGGCCAACGCCTTGAGCACGATGGCGTCCATGCTCGCCGTCACCAGCGGGTCGAGCTCGCTCGGCGGCACGGGTTGTTCGCGCACGTGCTGGTAGGCCACCGACACCGGCGAATCGCCACGGAACGGCGGCTGGCCGACCAGCAGTTCGTACAGCAGGCAGCCCGCGGAATAGATGTCGCTGCGCGAGTCGACGGTCTCGCCGCGAGCCTGCTCGGGCGACAGGTACTGCGCGGTGCCGATCACGGCCGCGGTCTGCGTCATGGTGGCCGAGGTGTCGGCCACGGCACGGGCGATGCCGAAGTCCATCACCTTCACCCGGCCGCTGCTGGTGAGCATCACGTTGGCGGGTTTGATGTCGCGGTGCACGATGCCGGCCCGGTGCGAATAGGCCAGGGCGTCCAGCACCCCGGCGGTGAACTCCAGCGCCCGGTCGGGCAGAATCTTGCGGCCGTCGCGCAGCAGTTCGCGCAGCGTGTGCCCTTCGACCAGCTCCATCACGATGTAGGGAATCGAGACGCCCGACGCCTCGTCCTTCTCTTCGCCGGTGTCGTAGACGGCGACGATGTTGGGGTGGTTCAGCCCCGCCGAGGCCTGCGCCTCGCGCCGGAACCGGGCCTGAAAGATGGGGTCGCCGGCCAGGTCGACGCGCAGCAGCTTGACCGCCACCTGCCGGCCCAGCCGGGTATCGCGGGCGCGGCGCACCTCGGCCATGCCGCCACGGCCCAGCGGGCTGCCCAGTTCGTAGCGCCCCCCGAGCACCCTCGGTTCGTCGGCCATCAGTGCGTCCTCTTCTCGTCGGTCGGGGTCCATTGTGGCCGACCGGCACCAGTCGCGGTCATCGCAGGGCCTCGATCACGGCCTTGGCGATGGGTGCCGCCACCCGTCCGCCGGCCACGTCGGTGGCCTCCATCTCGGCGTCCTGCACGAACACGCACACCGCCACGTCGGGGTCGTCTGCCCAGGCGGTGAACCAGGCGTAGGGGGTGCGCACGTTGTCGGAGTTCGCGGTGCCGGTCTTGCCACCCACCGTGACCCCCGAGATCTTCGCCCGCCAGCCGGTGCCGCTCTCGACCACGCCGACCATCATCTGGCGTAGCTTGGCCGCATTGGCCGAACTGGTGGCCAGGCTGAGCTGCGACGGACGGGTCTGGCTGAGCAGTTGCAGATCGGCCGAGCGCACCGAATCGACCAGGTAGGGCTGCATCACGATGCCGTCGTTGCGAATGCCGGCCGCCACCATGGCCATCTGCAGCGGCGTGGCGGCCACCTCGAAACCACCGATCGCGGCCAGGCCGGTCTGCGGCTCGTCGATCTCGTCGGGGAACTTGCTGGCCACCGACGGAATGTCTGAGAGCGGCTTGACGCCGAAGCCGAACTTCTCGGCCTGCTCGCGCAGGGCGTCCGAACCCAGCTTGACGCCCAGCCGGGCGAAGGCCGAGTTGCAGCTCAGTTCGAGCGCCCGCTTCAGCGTCTGGCTGTCGCCACAGGTGGTGCTGATGGTGGTGTTGGTGCCGGGCAGCTTGTACGAGGAGGTGTTGAGCACGCTGTCGGGCTCGTAGCCGGCATCGAGCGCGGCGGCCGACACGACCAGCTTGAAGGTCGAACCCGGGGGAAAGATCTCGCGCACCGCGCGGTTCGACATCGGCTTGGCCTTGTCACCGTTGAGGTCTTTCCAGGCAGCCGTGGCGTCCGACAGCTTGTGGGTGGCCAGATCGTTGGGGTCGAAGGTCGGCGAGGTGACCAGCGCAAGAATCGCACCCGTGCTGGGGTCGAGCGCCACCACCGCACCTTTCAGCGAGCCCAGCGCGTCCGAGGCGGCCTTCTGCGCCTTGGCGTTGAGCGTGGTCTGCACACTGGCGCCGCGCGGCTTGGCGCCGGTGGCCAGGTCGATCAGCCGGTTGACGAACTGCGAGTCGTCGCTTCCCGACAACTGCGAGGTGTAGCTGCGCTCGAGCTCTGAGCTGCCGTAGTTGTAGCTGAAGAAGCCGGTCACCGACGCGTACAGCTCGCCCTGGGGGTAGCGCCGCTGAAACTTGTACTGGTCTTTGCTGGCCACGGTCTCGGCGATCGCGGTGTTGCCCACCAGAATCGCGCCGCGGTCTTGCGCGAAGGCGGCGTCGGTCACCCGGCGGTTCTGCGGGTTGGCGTTCAGCGAATCCTGGCGCGCCAGATAACTGACGCACACATTGATCAGCAGCGCCATGGTCATCAGCATCGCCACCAGGGCGACCCGGCGGATCGGACGGTTCACGGCAGCCTCCCCTGCGGGTTGGTGTCGTCGGGATTCCACGTCTGGGCGGTGCCCGACGGGATCGCCTGGGTGGGTTCGGCGTCGGGTGAGCCGGTGGGCAGGGCCTGGGTGAGCTCGTCGCCGGTGCCGGACGGGTCGGCACCGACCGGCACTGCCTGCGTGGGCTCGTCCGCGCTGCTGGGAGACTGGGACGGGGTTAGCGCCGTACGCGGGTCGGTCGCGGCGGCGTCCGGACGCGAGGGCACGGCGATCACCTGCGTGGTGTCGTGGGCGAGCGACTGCAGCGGCTCATTGGTCTGGGCCTGCGGCATGCGCACCCGGTGGGTGACGACGATGAGCAGCGCCATCATGGCGTAGTTGGCCACCAGCGACGAGCCGCCCTGACTGACGAACGGAGTCGTCAGGCCGGTGAGCGGCAGCAGCCGGGTGACGCCGCCGATGATGGCGAGCACCTGCAGCGCGAACACGAAAGACAGACCGGCGGCCAGCAGCTTGCTGAACGGGTCGCGGGCGGTCAGGGCGGCGCGCAGGCCGCGCATGGCGATCACCCCGTACAGCACGATGATGGCCATCAACCCCGCCACCCCGATCTCTTCGCCCAGCGCGGCGGCGATGAAGTCGTTCTTCGCCAGCGGGGTCAGGTTGGGCCGGCCCAGGCCCCAGCCGGTGCCGAACAGTCCGCCCCACGCCATACCGAACTGGCCCTGAATGATCTGGTAGTTCTGGTCCCAGTCGCTGAAGGGGTCGAGCCACGCGTTCACCCGGGTCTGCACGTGGCCGTAGAATCGCCAGCCCAGAAAGGCGCCGATGCCGAACAGCAGGGTGCCCAGAATCGGCCAACTCGGCCGCTCGGTGGCCACGTAGAGCATCATCACGAACAACCCGAAGAACAGCAGCGACGTGCCCAGGTCCTTCTGGTAGATCAACACCGCCAGGCTGGTGAGCCACATGATGATGATCGGCCCGAGGTCACGCGCTCGGGGCAGGTCGATGCCGGCGAAGCGCGCCCCGGCCAGCGCGAGCACGTCCTTCTTCTCGACCAGGTACGACGCGAACGCGACCGTCAACACGATCTTGGCCAGTTCTGCGGGCTGAAAGCTGTAGGGGCCGATCTTGATCCAGATGCGGGCGCCGTGGTTCTCGAAACCGATCACGGGCAGCAGCGGCATCAGCAGCACGATCATGCCGGCCAGAAACGTGAGGTAGGGGAACCGTTGCAGCACCGCGTGGTCGCGCAACAGCACCAGCACCAGCACGAAAACCGCAACCGCGATAGCCGTCCAGGTGAGTTGCAGCTCGGCCGAGTGCATCACCGGGCTCGAGGCCTGATCGAGCCGGTAGATCATGGCCAGGCCCAGGCCGTTCAGCAGGTACACCAGCGGAAACAGCAGGGGGTCGGCGTACGGGGTGCGCCAGCGAATCACCAGGTGGGCGGCCAGCCCGATCGCGACGTACGCGCCCACGCCCCACCACCACCGGTCGGGCAGGGCCTCGTAGAGGTTCAGGTTGGTCAGCACGAAGGCGCCGACGCCCAGGCCCATAGCGAGTATGAGCATCACCAGTTCGACCCCGCGCCGCTTGCGGAAGACGACGACCTCGCCCATGGTCAACAGTCCTCGGGCGCCTGGGGGGTGTCGGCGCTGGGCGTTACGGACGGGGTGGGGCTGACCGTGGGCGAAGGGCTGGTTGACGGGGTGGGGCCGGCCTTGCCCGTGGCGGTCGCGCTCGTCGAGGGTGACGGGCTGGCCGAATCGGACGGGGTGGGCGCCGCGGTGGCGGTAGCCCTGGCCTCGCGCTGGGCGATGCACCGCTGAGCCAGCACCCGCAGCTCTTCGGTGGTGGTGGCCGCGGCCTGCAGGTCGGGCACCACGATCGCCGAGCGCACCTTGTCTTGGTAGAACAGCGGCAGGTCGCTCACCTTGGTGTTGTGCACCTCGATGGGCGTGCTCAGCCGCACCCCCAGCACGGTGTCGGGCAGGCCGCGAAACACCGTCACCAGATCGTCGTTGGCGCCCACGTAGTACTTGGTCTGCACGTAGCCGTACCAGCCGAACAGCCCGCCGCCGATCACCAGCACAGGCAGCACGATGCCCAGAATCACCTTCACCCAAGCACCGCCGCGGCCCTTGGTGGTGGGCTGGTAGCGGGCCAGTTCGGCCTTCTCACGGGCGCCCGGGTCGGGCCGTGGGCCGGTGGGGATCTGCCGGGTGTCGTCGATGTCGTCGGCGGCGACGTCGAGGTCGATCTCGGCGGCGGCACCGAGCACCATGGTTTCGCCGGCCGGGCCGTCGTCGACCACGTCGGCCAGAATGATCGTGATGTTGTCGAGGCCGCCCTCGGCGTAGGCGATCTTGACCAGGCTGTCGACCACCTGCTCGGGGTCGTCGCCGCCGATCACCTCGCCGATCGCGGCGTCGGTGACCATGCCGCACAGGCCGTCCGAACAGATCAGGTAGCGGTCGCCGGCCTGCACGTCGGCCATCTCGAGGTCGGGGGTGTGCGTGGGCTGGCCGTTGAGCACCTTCAGGATCAGCGAGCGGTGCGGGTGCACGAGCGCCTCGGCCTCGGTGATGCGTCCGTCGTCGACCAGGGTCTGCACCCACGAGTGGTCGCGGGTGATGCGTTCGAACTGGCCGTCGCGCAGCCGGTAGGCACGCGAGTCGCCGATGTTGGCCACCGCCAGCCGTTCGCCATCGAACAGCAGGCCGCAGACGGTGGTGCCCATGCCGTCCAGGGACGGGTCGAGCGACACCAGGTCGCGAATGTGGTCGTTGGCCCGGGCGATGGCGCCCTTCGCCACCTCGAGCATGTCTTTGCCGGCGAGGTCGGCGTCGGTCTGGCGCAGTTCGTTGATCGCCACCGCCGAGGCCAGGTCGCCGGCCGCCGCGCCGCCCATGCCGTCGGCCACCATCAGCATGGTGGGCGAGGCGTAGGCCGAATCCTGATTGTTCTTTCGCACCAGGCCGACCTCTGAGCGGGCCACGTAGGCCAGGGTGAGCGCCATGACTACGACTCCACCACCATCAGGGTGCGCCCGATGCGCAGCGTGTCGGCGGTGGTGAAGGGGGTGGCGGACGTCACCCGCTCGTTGTTCACGTAGGTGCCGTTGGTCGAACCGAGGTCTTCGACCATGTAGCCGTCGTCGGTGCGCACGATCTGGGCGTGCCGGGTCGACACGTAGTCGTCGTCGAGCACCAACTGGCAGTCGGCGGCGCGTCCGATCTTGATGCCGTCACCGAGCGGCAGCGTGAGTCCCTCTTGTTTGCCCTTGCTGACCCGCAATTGGTTGGGCAGCGACTTCGCCGCGCGGCCGCGCGGCTTCTTCTGCTTGCGCAGTTCGGCGACGGGCTGCAGCTCGCCGACCTCGTTCGTGGCCAGCTTGCGGCCGAACATGTCGGTGCGAATCACGTTGCCCACGAAGAGCACGAACAGCCACAGCAGCGCCAGGAACAGCAGCTTCAGGGCGAGGACGACGAGGTCAGACATCAGAGCCCGGCGAGGTGATCGAGATGCGGGTGGAGCCGATCTCGAAGCGGCTGCCCGCACTGAGGGTGGCGTGCCGCACCCGTTGGCCGTTGATCACGATGCCGTTGGTGGACCCGAGGTCTTCGATGGTGATCTGCTGCTCGCCGTCGGCCCCCTGCACGTCGATGCGGGCGTGCCGGCGCGAGATGCCCGGGTCGTTGATGCGCAGGTCGGCCTCGGTGCCGCGGCCGAGCACCACGCCCGGCGGGTTCAGCGGGTGCCGCACGCCGTTCACCTCGATCACCAGGTTGGCGCGGCGGATCTGGCTGGACGAGGCGTCCGAGCCGTCCACCCCGGCGACGGCGGCACTGGTGACCGTGAAGCGTCCGGTGGGCAGGCTGTCGTCCAACTCGTAGTCGATGGTGACCGGGCCGTTGAAGATGTAGCCCTTGTCGGCGGCGTAGTCGCGCAACTGGGGGATGACCTCTGAGTTGAGCATCTTCGAGTAGGGCGCCAGCCGGTCGTGGTCGTGCTTCGAGAGCTGCACGGTGAAGTCGTTCGGCACCAGCTTGCGCTCACGGTTGAGCAGCTTGGCCTCCGTGTCGAGTTCGCGCTGCAGGCGCGCGGTGATCTCGACGGGCTGGACGTCGCCCTTGAACGCGCGCGCGAAGACGCCGTTGACGGCGCCCTCCAGTTTTTTCTCGACGCGATCGAAGACTCCCATGCGCCCCAGAGTAGTGGAACGCCCCTGAGGCAGGCGTTCGGCGGTCGGTGGTGTTGAGGTGGAGTTGCGGGTGCTGGACGAGAAGTTGAGGGTGGCGGCACGGGCGGGGGCGCGCACCGATGCCGGCATCAGTGCCCGCTGCCGGGTCACGTCTCACCTGCCACGTTATGACACGGCATCAGTTCACCAAGGCTGCACTACGGATCGATACCGGCATCGGTGACGCCGAACCGGAAGACTCAGGGGGTGAGGCATCCCACCCTTCGGCGCATGGGCACCCTCTGCGCTGTGCTAATCTCTTCCGGGTCGCCGTGAGGCGATACGCGCGAGTGGCGGAATGGCAGACGCGCACGGTTCAGGTCCGTGTGTCCGAAAGGACGTGGAGGTTCAACTCCTCTCTCGCGCACCGTAAGGTGTAGTTAACTCGGCAATGAGCACACCGCCTGATGGCTCCATCGTCAGCGCCACGCTGAGACTACCGACGGCGCAAATTGCGCGCCGACTGGGCCCGAGGATCGTCAGAGCGCGCTTTGATCAGAGCCGAAGTGCGCAGTAAGAGGCGGGGTCCACGCCAGCCTGATCGAGCCGGTTCACATCCTGTTGCCGCGCCGTTGACGATGGGTAGGCGTTTCGCCCCTCAGACTTGTCAGCGAACTTCGGAGGACGACCAGGTCGAGCTTCATCCGCGACCTCGCGGCCCTCGACCGTCGTCCACCCCCGACGCGGGCGGCAAGGCGGCCAGTCTCGGCGAGCGGATCGGGGCCGGCTTCCCGATCCCGTCGGGTTTCGTCGTCACCACCGCCGCGTACGCCGCGTACCTGAAGAGCTCGGATCCGGGCCCCGTCCGTTCACTTCTCGAATCGCTGGTACGAGACGACGCCTTCGTCGACGCAGAGATCGAGTCGACCCGGCAGGAGTCGGCCTACGCCGCCGCCCGCGCCGAAGCCGAGGCGAGGCTGACCGCCCGCGAGTTGCGCCGGCTGCAGAGCGCGGTGGGCCGCGTCCGTGCCGGCATCCTCATTCGTGAGGAGAGCGCGTTCCTGGTCGACCGCGGTGCTGCGGATGATCGCGCTCAGGCTGGGCGCGGCCCTGGTCGACCGATCGGTCCTCGAACGGGCCGACGACGTGTTCCTGCTATTCCTGGACGAACTGGCCCTTGTGAACGATCCGAGCGACCTCGGCGCCACCATCGCTCGCCGGCGGACGGCGTTCGCGCGGCTGGAGACGGCCTACCGAGAAGGTGTGCCCTGGCCGGTGGCGATCGGTGCCGTGCCATCACCAGAAGAAGACGAGCGGGTCTCACCTGACGGTGCGGCGACCCTCACCGGCGTCCCGGCCAGTCGCGGCACGTACGTGGGCACCGCTCGATCGTCACCTCCCCGGCAGAGTTCGGGCACCTGGCCGGGGGCGACGTGCTGGTGGCTGTGAGCACCTCGGCGTCCTGGACGCCGCTGTTCCAGATCGCCGGCGCCGTGGTCACCCAGATCGGCAGCCCCGCCTCCCACGCCGCGATCGTCGCCCGGGAGTACGGCGTTCCCGCCGTCGTCGCCCTCGACCGGATCACCGCCCGATTGGTCGACGGCCAGCGCGTCCGGGTGGACGGCACTCGCGGCACGGTGACCATCGTCGACTGAACGCCGAAGAGAAGCAGTCAGTCAGTGACGCCCGCGATGCAGGTCGACAACCTCGTCACGCAGTTCAAGACGACGACGAAGTATGTGGGTGTTGCACAGTCGGACTCGGCCGGACCGCCGACCCCGAATCGCTCGTCCAGTGGTCGATCGGGTCGGGCTCGTACCCGCCACGCTCGCAGACGACGTTGCGAGCCAGGGGAATCTGATGCGATGCGCTCTCCAGAATGTGCATCAGGTACCCGCCGGTGTTCACCAGCCCGATCAGGTCGCCAGGCGCCACCCCGTGCGGAAAATGCATGCGGCGCAGCAGGATGAGTTCGTCCTCGATGCAGTAGGCGCCCACCAGGAAGCCGTCCCAGGGCGGGCCACTCGGTGTGGAGCGGACGAGTATCGGGTCGACCAGAAAGTCGTCCGACGTCGATCGGCACTGCGTGCGGTTCATCTCCACACCGACGAGGCCGACGCCGTCACTGCGTCGCTTGACGAACGACACCCGGGCCAGGGTCAGCCCACAGCCGTCCACCAGCGCCCGTCCAGGCTCCAGGTGCAGCCGCAGGCCGGCGGCCTGCAGCGCGGTGGCCACCGTGCCCGAACCGAGCGGGGCCGCCAACAGTTCACTCAGCCAGTCACCGCGGACGGGTTGCTGGTAGAACGGGTACACCGAGCGCAGCTCAGCGTTCTTCCAGGTGATCTGTTCATCGCCCCGGGTCGCGCTCGCGCCATGGGCGGCCCAGAAGGCCCGCCACTGTTCGCCGTCATCGAGGTACCTGATCGGAACGCCGCCGCCGATGTCGACGAATTCAGGACGATGCCCCTGCTCGCGCAGCCTGCCGACCAACCCGATCGCCTCAGCCAGCATCGCGGCCCGGTCTGCTGCGCGGTAGCCATGCAGGTGGAAGTGCACCCCGGCCACCGCCAAGCCGAGGCCGGGCGCGAGTACCTCGGACCAGGCAGCGGACGGCGCCCCGAACCTCGTGGGCGGCAGTCCGTGGCCGGTGTCGGGGGCCAGCCGTGGGGCAACCTGAGCGATCGTTCCGACTTCGGCCGCCAACGCGGCCACGGCGGCCGCCTCGGGGGCAGAGTCGAGCGAGATGGTCACCCCGGACGCCACCGCCAGCCGAAGCAGCCGCTCGGGTTTGATCGCCGCGGTCAGAATGATCCGCCGACCCGGGACGCCGCGCTGCAGCGTCTGCTGCAACTCGGCTTCGCCGGCCACGTCGACGCCGTGCCCGAGCCGGACGATCTCGTCGACCAGGGTGAGGGCCTTGTTCGCCTTGCGGGCGAAGAACAGGCCGATCTCGACCCCCGCACGCCGGCCCGCCTCCACAAGTTGCTTCGCGTTGCGCCCCATGGTGGCCGGGTGGATCAGGTTGACGGGTGAGCCGAACCGATCCACGAGTGCCGCGCAGCCGCCGGCGTCGGCCAGCAGCTCCGACATCCAAGGCTCGAGCCGACCGTCCAGCGGCGGACGTCCCTGCACGCCGGCCCGCAGATCGGTCATCGCCCGACCCCGACCGCGACGCTGGCGCAGCGGGCGGCGATTCGTTGCGCCCAACGCGCGGCGGATGGATGCAGTGTGCGCGAGAGCGTGTCGTTGCCGATCACCACGTCCTCGGTGAGCCGGCCGAGCGCCGCCAGTCCGCCGATCGGGGTGCCGTCGGAGGTCAGACAGGTCGCGTCCGGTGCCACCGACACGCCGCGACGCCCCGCGGCTTTGGCCACCAGGCCGCGTTCCATCAGATCCGCCGCCAACTCGCCCTCGACCAACCCCGGCGGAGGCAGGACGCAGTCGATCACGACGTCCGCATCGTGCAGTGCATCGCTCCAGCGTCCGGCCAGGAAACTCGCATCCACCAGCCCCGCGTCGCACAATGCCAGCAGCTTGGCGGCGTTCACCGGAGGTGGCCCGAACGCGATCGGCTCGAGTGCCGCGGCGGCGGACGCGAACGACGACCAGGCGGATTGCGTCACCTGCTGGTGACCGAGCGCCCGCACCACGCCGGAGTACAGGTCGCGCCAGGCCTGCCCCAGCGCCCACGCGAGGCCGGGTCGGCACTCACCCATCGCGACCCGAAGCGACCGGCGCAAAGCGGTCACCGGGTCGTCGTCCGGCGGTGGGACCACACCCACCGGGGGAACGCTGACCGCGCCCCCCGCGGCCACGCACAGGTAGTCGCCGGCGGTCTGCCACACCGCGGCCAGCACCACGTCGACCTGGCCGCCCGCTTCAGCGCACCTGGCCAGGCCGCGTCGGCGGAACTGCTCCAGCGGTAGCGCAGCCAGCGGGCCGTCCGGTTGCGGCTTGACTTCCATGAAGCCGCCGCGCCGCGCGACCGGCACGATCCGGCTCGGCTCGGCACCGCTGCGGTGGTAACCGTTGCGGTCGAATCGACCGTCCCGGCCCTCGGTGAGGCTGAGGCAGGCGTCGATGAAGGTCAGCGCAGCGCCGCGGCACACCACCGTGCAACCGGCCGGCACCGCCGCCGACGTCAGCCATGTGCGCACGGGATAGACCTGCGGCACCAGCGGGGCCGGGCCGGCCCAGCCGTGCCGCAGGGCGCCCGGCCAGTCCTGGGCATGGCCGGTGCACATCAGCACCTCGTCGTAGTACTCGTGGTCGATCAGCCAGCCGTCGCCGATCGCGTCGAGCCGGTCGACCCGTCGGGCGACGTGGCGTAGCCGCACCCGCGCCGGCACCCGGTCGAGAAGCTGGCCCCAACAGTGGGCGAGGTAGTGCCCGACCGTGGCACGGGGTGGGAACGCGTCGAGCGGCTCGGTCTCTCCGGTGCCTCGGCGCCACTCGGCGAAGTCCGGCAGGCCGAGCGAGACACCGGTGTTGCGTCCGCCGTCCATGTCGACGATGGCGGCGTTGACGTTCAGCCGCAGCCAATCGGGCTGATCGGCAGCGTAGCCGGCGCCCCAGCCAGGTGGTTGCGGATCGAAGACCGTGATGGACGCCGCGGCGTCGCTCACCGTCAGGTGCGCGGCCAGCCGCTCGGCGGCGAAGAGTCCCTTCGGCCCGGCCCCGACGATCGCCACCCTGATCATGTGGACGCGTTCAGGTCGAGCCGGCGGGCGAGCTCGCCTGCGCCGACCCCCAGTTGGCGGGCGACCCAGGCGTCGTTGTACACGGTGTCGAGGTAGGGCGCGCCACCGTCATGCAGCACCAGCACCACCCTGGCCCCGGCTGCCAAGTCGGGGGCCGCCTGCAGGAAGGCCTGCACCACCGCGCCCGACGAGGCGCCGGCGACAATGGCTTCGTTCCTGGCCAACAGCCGGCAGCCGGCGACGGTGTCGAGTTCGGAGATTCGGCTCACCCGGTCGGGCACCAGGCCGTCGGCGAGGGGCGACACCACGCCCGCGCCGAAGCCGGTCAGCAGCCGCTCGCACCGGTCTCCGCCGAACAGCACGCTGCCGTCGGCGTCCACCGCGACCAGACGGGTGTTCATGCCGTGCTGCTGCACGTAGCGACGGCAGCCTCCGAGCGTGCCGGTCGTGCTGACGGCGACGAACAGCCAATCGACCCGATGATCGAGGGCCTCGGCGATCTCGCGCATGGTGCCCTGCGAATGCGCCTCGAGTGCCGCCGGGTTGGCGTACTGGTTCAGCCACACCGCGCCGTCGATCGTCGCCAGCAACTCCTCGACCCTGGCCATTCGCGCGGCCAGCAGGTCACCGGTGGCCGGGTCGCCCCTTTCGACCCGGTGGACGACGCCGCCGAGGGCGCCGATCAGCGCGACCGTGGCCACGTTCGCCCTGCTGTCGAGCACGCAGTGGAAGGGCAACTGCAGCCGGCTGCACCAGCGCGCCAGGGCCACGCCCAGATTGCCCGACGACGACTCGACGATGGTCGAATCGGGTCCGATCGATCCGTCGGCCCAGCCGCGGCGCAGCATGGCCAACGCGGTGCGATCCTTGGCGCTGCCGCCCGGGTTGAACGACTCGAGCTTGCCCCACACCTTGATATCGGGACGGTTCGGCAGTCGCCGCAGCGGCATCAGCGGGGTGCGGCCGACCAGCGACTCCGCCTCGTCCAGTTCAGCGCCGACGAGTCCGCGACGATCGCCCTGGGACACGTCTCAACGGTAGCCAGCAGATCGTGAAGTCCCCTCACCCATCAGTGTGTGTTGATTCGGTGGACCGGGGCGGGGGTGCTGGCGGTCGGGTGGGCTGTTCGCGCAGTAGTTGGTTCTCGTCTTGGAGTTGCATGACCATCGCGATTCCGGCGAGGTTGAGGCCGGCGTCCAGAAGGTCGCCGATGCGGCGCAAACGATCGAGGTCGTCGGGGCTGTAGCGGCGCGTGCCGCCGGCGGTACGCACGGGGGTGAGTAGACCGCGGGCCTCGTAGGCGCGCAGGTTCTGGACGCCCGTGCCCACCAGTTCAGCGGCCACCGAGATGCCGTACACCCCCGAGGCGCGGCCAGGTTCTGCCAGCGACATGCGGAAAGGCCCTTCGATCGATCGTTCACCCTCTTGCCTTAGCATGTCACGCGTGCTATAAAAAATCTATAGCGCCCGCCACAGATCAGATGCTGCGGCGGCAGGCATCCGACACACGAAAGGAAGGTTGACCAACGATGCTGATGCGCACTGATCCGTTCCGTGAACTGGACCGACTGACCCAACAGATGCTCGGTACCAACGGCACTTCCGCCAGGCCCTCGGTGATGCCGATGGACGCGTGGCGAAGCGGCGATATGTTCCATGTGCAGTTTGACCTGCCCGGCGTCTCGCCGGACTCGATCGAACTCGATGTCGAGCGCAATGTGGTCACCGTCAAGGCTGAACGGCCCGCCCGCGACAACGACGTGGAACTGATCGCAGCCGAGCAACCGCGAGGAGTCTTCAGCCGGCAGTTGATCCTGGGCGAGAACCTCGACACCGAGAAGATCGACGCCAGCTACGACGCCGGTGTTCTGAGCCTTCGAATCCCGGTCGCCGAGAAGGCCAAGCCGCGCCGAATCGCCATCGCGCACGATGAACATCAGCGGCAGGCCATCAGCGCCTGAACGGTAGGCGATCATGCGCACCGCACACGCAACCGGGGATCCGTGGGGCTCAGTTCGTGAGCAGTTCCTGACCATCATGAGCAGCGATCCAACACTGCTCGGGCACGCCTTCGAGGCCATCATCAACGAGGAGTACGGCAACCACGATGCCCACGACACGAAAGGGGGTGCCAGCCAGACAGCACGACAACGATCCGATGGGTGACTGCTCGCTCGACTGCACCGTTGACCATCGCACGCGTGCGCCAAGCGCCACGCCCCGCCCGCCACGCACCTACGCCAGCAGTCCTGCGAGCAGCACGCAGTCGTGGTCCCGGCCAGGGGCCGGGACCACGACCGGACCCACCCGGGCGCCGCGAGGATGGCGGATGGCGGTAGCGGTGCGTCCAGGCGCCCGCCCTCGCCCATGCTGCGGGAACCTGCGAAAGCTCAGTTCGTCGGCTTCAAGAGGCAGAACTCGTTGTTGCCCGGTCGAGCATGACGGTCCAGTTCAACTTGCCCCAGTCGTGCTCGAGCGTGCGCGCCCCCAGGCCCAGAAGCCGCTCGACCTCGGGTCGTAGTCACCGCCCGGCGGCACCAGATCGATGTTGAGGGCGTCCAGGGTGGGTCGGCTGGTCGGCATGCGGCCTCCTGCATGGTGGCGGTTCTCGGCACCATGGTTCTCGCGAGGTGCCCGACGGGCTACACCGTTCTGGGTCACGTCGTGCCGGCTCGGCGAGGCGCCGGTGGGGTCGGCTCAGGCCACGTGATCGCTCGCCGCAGACGGTTCAGCCGCGGCCAGGTGCTGCAGCCGCAGCACGCACGTGGTGGGCGTCGCGAACGGCTCGATGTCGGTGACCCGCCAGGGCTGGTCGGGGCCGAGCAGCCCATTGGCCAGGCCCACGTGCAACCGGCAGATCACGTCGGGGTCGTCGCCGGCCAGGTTCAGAAAAGGGCAGGGCCGCAGTACGACCGTGGCGTCGTCGGACTGGTCGCGCTGCGGTTGGTAGCCGAGGGCGTCCATCGCGTTCACCAACCGTTCCACCGGCTGGTCGGACGACTGCGGGTCGCGCTGCTCGCGCAGCCGCTCGCCCCAGGCCAGGCCCGCGTTCTCGGCCCGCTCGGCCCGGTCGTCCAAGCCGCTGGCGAAGTGCCGCACCAGCACCTCGGCCAGCGCTTCGTAGTGGTCACCACCCAGGCCGGGGACGGCCCGGAACAGCATGCGCGGACGCCCCGGCCGGCGGCGGTTCTCGACCTCGCGGACGACCAGGCCCGCCTCGGTGAGAGCGCCCAGGTGAAACCGGGTGGTGTTGGGGTGCAGCCCGAGCGCCAACGCCACCGCCTCGACGCCCTGCGCGGACGCGCGCGTGCGCAGGTGGTGCAGCACCTCGGCCCGCGTGGGCCCCAGACGCTCGGTCTTCGCTGCGCTCATCGATCTCTCCGCACCCCGCCCAGCCTGCTCGGTCGGGTTTTCTCTGCCCGATGGTAACTATTACCGAGGGCTCGCCGGGGCCGTCTTGCACGGTTCTGGCCGCCTTCACAGGGTTTTACCGATTTCTTCATGTAAACCCCGTCGCCGTGATTAGCATGTCGCCATGACCACCGACCGAGCGCGGGTGGATGGGCCCGCTGCCGCTGCCCTGCTGAAGCTCGGCAAGTACTTCACCAAGTGGGACGAGACCGACGACGGCCGCGTGGTCTTTCGCGAGGGCGGCCGCCAGGGCGACGTGTTCTATCGCGACCGATGGAGCCATGACAAGGTGGTTCGCTCCACCCACGGGGTGAACTGCACCGGCTCGTGTTCGTGGAAGGTGTACGTCAAGGACGGCATCATCACCTGGGAGAGTCAGCAGACCGACTACCCGACCACCGGCCCCGACCGACCCGAGTACGAGCCCCGCGGCTGCCCCCGCGGCGCGGCCTTCAGTTGGTACACCTACTCGCCCACCCGGGTGCGCTACCCCTACGGGCGGGGCGTGCTGATCGAGGCCTACCGGGCCGCGAAGGCGCGCCACGACGGCGATCCGGTGAAGGCGTTCGCCGAGATCTCGACCGACCCCGCAACCCGTAAGCGCTACCAGAACGCCCGCGGCAAGGGCGGCCTGGTGCGCATCTCGTGGAACGAGGCGCTCGAGATCGCCGCAGCCTCGTACGTGCACACCATCGGCACCTACGGGCCCGACCGCTGCGTGTCGTTCTCGCCGATTCCGGCCATGTCGATGGTCAGCCATGCGGTGGGCACCCGGTTCAACCACCTGATCGGCGGCGCCATGACGTCGTTCTACGACTGGTACGCCGACCTGCCGGTGGCCAGCCCGCAGGTGTTCGGCGACCAGACCGACGTGCCCGAGTCGGGCGACTGGTGGGACGCCACCTATCTGATGATGTGGGGCTCCAACGTGCCCGTCACCCGCACCCCGGACGCCCACTGGATGGCCGAGGTGCGCTACCGCGGCACCAAGGTGGTGACAGTCAGCCCCGACTACGCCGACAACGTGAAGTTCGCCGATGAGTGGCTGCCCGCGCAGGCCGGCACCGACGCCGCGCTGGCCATGGCCATGGGCCACGTCATGTTGCGCGAGAACTACGTCGAGCGCCAGGTGCCGGCGTTCACCGACTACGTGCGGCAGTACACCGACCTGCCGATGCTGGTCACCCTGGTCGAGCACCCCGACGGCCACGGCCTGACCGCGGCCAAGTTCTTGACCGCCGCCGACCTGGACGGGGTCTCGACCAGCCCGACCAACGGCAAACTGGACGACGCCTTCGCCACCGTGCTGTGGGACGCCGCCACCAACGCCCCCGCGGTGCCCAACGGCACCATGGGGCACCGCTACAGCGAGGGCGGCCAGGGCACCTGGAACCTCGAACTCGGTGACCTGGACCCGGCGCTCAGCCTGCTGAACGTGCCCGGGGCCGAGCCCGTCGAGATCGCTCTGCCGTGCTTCGAAGACCCGCGCGGCGAGGGCACCATCATTCGCCGCGGGGTGCCGACGGTGCGAGTGGGTGAGCACCTGGTCACCACCGTGCTCGACCTGATGCTCGCCCAGTACGGGGTGGGCCGCGATTCGTTGCCGGGCACGTGGCCGTCCGGCTACGACGACGTCGAATCGCCCTACACCCCCGCGTGGCAGGCCGAGATCACGTCGGTGCCCGCCGACGTCTGCGTGCGCATCGCCCGCGAGTTCGCCAAGAACGCCGAAGACTCCGGCGGCCGCTCGATGATCATCATCGGCGCCGGCATCTGCCACTGGTTCCACGCCGACGTCACCTACCGAGCGATCATGGCGCTGCTGATGCTCACCGGCTGCATCGGCAAGAACGGCGGCGGCTGGGCGCACTACGTGGGGCAGGAGAAGTGCCGGCCGATGACCGGCTGGTTCAACCTGGCCAACGCGCTGGACTGGTCGCGGCCGCCGCGCACCATGATCGGCACCGGCTACTGGTACATGCACACCGACCAGTGGCGCACCGACGGCTACTCGGCCGACCGGGTGAAGTCGCCGCTGTCCACCGGCAGCCTGGACGGCCTGCACACCGCCGACGCGATGGCGCTCAGTCACCGGCTGGGCTGGATGCCGTTCTACCCGCAGTTCGACCGCAACCCGCTCGATCTGGCCGACGAAGCGAAAGCCGCCGTGGCTGCGGGCGAGGCGCCCGACGTCGGCAGCTGGGTCGCGAGCCGGCTCAAGGACGGCACCCTGAAGACCTCTCTCGAAGACATCGATGCGCCCGAGAACTGGCCGCGCACCATGGTGGTGTGGCGCTCGAACCTGTTCGGATCGTCCGCCAAGGGCAACGAGTACTTCTTGAAGCACCTGCTGGGCACCGGCTCGAACCTGATGCCCAACCAGCACGCCGCCGAGGTCAAGCCCACGGTCGTGGCGTTCCGCGACGAGGCGCCCGAGGGCAAGCTCGACCTGCTGATCAGCGCCGACTTTCGCATGACGTCGACCACGCTGCTGTCAGACATCGTGTTTCCGGCCGCCACCTGGTACGAGAAGTACGACATTTCGAGCACCGACATGCACCCCTACGTGCACGCCTTCACCCCCGCGATCGACCCGCCGTGGGAAGCGAAAAGCGACTTCGAATTCTTCACCCTGCTTGCGCGCGCGATCTCGACGCTGGCCAAGGGTCGGCTCGACACCCGCAGCGACCTGGTGGCGGTGCCGATGCAGCACGACACCCCCGGCCAGATCAGCCAGCCCGGCGGGCACGTGCCCGACTGGCGCGGCACCGACCTGCCCGCGGTTCCGGGTAAGAACCTGCCGGCATTGATGGTGGTAGAGCGCGATTACACCGCCATCGCCGACAAGCTCGCCACTGTCGGCCCCCTGGCCGACCGGCTGGGCTTCACGGTGAAGAACATCACCTACGACGTCAACGGCTCGGTTGACCTGCTCGGCAAGCTGCACGGCGTGATGGCCTCAGGCGCCGGCGCGGGGCGTCCGGCCATCGACACCGACGCCCGGCTGGCCGAGGCGATCCTCGCCTTCTCGGGAACCACCAACGGCGCACTGGCCACCCAGGGCTTTCACACCCTGGAGGCCAAGACCGGACGCAAGCTGGCCGACCTGTCCGAAGGCCAGGAGGAGCGCCGCATCACCTACAAGCAGACCCAAGAGGCGCCGCAGCCGGTGATCACCTCGCCGGAGTGGTCGGGCTCTGAAACGGGTGGACGCCGGTACGCCGCGTTCACGATCAACACCGAACGGCTCAAGCCGTGGCACACCCTCTCGGGCCGCATGCACTTCTTTCTCGACCACGACTGGATGATCGACGCCGGGGAGCAGTTGCCCACGTTCCGGCCGCCGCTCGACATGAGCCGGGCCTTCGGTGAGCCCGAACTCGGGCCGACCGGCGAAAAGGCGATCACGTTGCGCTACCTCACCGTGCACAACAAGTGGTCGATTCATTCCGAGTACCAGGACAACCTGTTCATGCTCAGCCTGGGCCGCGGCGGCCCGCAGGCGTGGCTGAGCGTGGCCGACGCCGCGTCCATCGGGGTGGCCGACAACGACTGGATCGAACTCACCAACGCCAACGGTGTGTTCGTCGCCCGTGCCGTCGTCACCCACAAGCTGCCCGACGGCATCTGCTACGTGCAGCATGCGCAGGAGCGCACCATCGACGTGCCCAAGTCCGAGGCCACCGGCAAGCGCGGCGGCATTCACAACTCGGTCACCCGCATTCTGGTCAAACCCACCCACCTGATCGGGGCGTACGCCCAGTTGGCGTACGCGTTCAACTACCTGGGCCCCACCGGGGTGCAGCGCGACATCGTGTCGACCGTCCGCCGCCGTTCGCAGGAGGTGCAGTACTGATGCCGAAGCGTGTGATGGCCCAGGTGGCCATGGTGATGAACCTCGACAAGTGCATCGGTTGCCACACCTGCTCGGTGACCTGCAAGCAGGCCTGGACCAACCGGGCCGGCACCGAGTACGTCTGGTTCAACAACGTCGAGACCCGGCCCGGGCTCGGTTACCCGCGCCGCTACGAAGACCAGCAGAAGTGGCGCGGCGGCTGGGTGCGCACCGCGTCGGGCGGCCTCAAACTGCGTAGCGGCGGGCGCTTTCAGAAGCTGCTCAGCATCTTCGCCTCACCCGTGCAGCCCGAACTCGACGACTATTACGAGCCGTGGACCTATGACTATCAGAATCTGATCAGCGCCCCCCTCGGTGATGACTTTCCGGTGGCCCGGCCCAAGTCGCTGATCACCGGCGAAGACACGCAGATCACCTGGTCGGCCAACTGGGACGACTCCCTGGGCGGCGTCGTCGAGACCGGCCAGTCCGACCCGGTGATCGAGAAGCTGCGTGACGAGGCCAACGAGCAGATTCGCTTCGAGTACGAGAAGAGCTTCATGTTCTTCTTGCCGCGCATCTGCGAGCACTGCCTGAACCCGTCGTGCATGGCCAGTTGCCCCTCGGGCGCCATCTACAAGCGCGCCGAAGACGGCATCGTGCTGGTCGACCAAGACCGCTGCCGCGGCTGGCGGCAATGCATCACAGGCTGCCCGTACAAGAAGATCTACTTCAACCACCGCAGCGGCAAGGCCGAGAAGTGCACGTTCTGCTACCCGCGGCTGGAGGTGGGCCTGCCGACGGTGTGCTCCGAAACCTGTGTGGGACGGCTGCGCTACCTGGGCATCATCTTGTACGACCCCGATCGGGTGACCGAAGCGGCCTGCGCCGACGAGCAAGATCTGTACGCCGCCCAACTCGACCTGATGCTCGACCCGCACGACCCCGAGGTGATCGAGGCGGCCAGGGCCGGCGGCATGCCGCAGGACTGGATCACCGCCGCCCAGCGCTCGCCCGTGTACGCCCTGATCAAGCACTTCAAGGTGGCGCTGCCGCTGCACCCCGAGTACCGCACGATGCCGATGGTCTGGTACATACCGCCGCTGTCGCCGGTGGTCGACCTACTGCGCAAGCAGGGCCACGACGCCGAAGCCGCAGGCAACCTGTTCGGGGCCATCGACGCACTGCGCATTCCGGTGGGTTACCTGGCCGAGCTGTTCACCGCCGGCGACACTGCCATCGTCACCGACGTGCTGCAGAAGCTTGCCGCCATGCGGGCTTACATGCGTGGGGTCACGTTGGGTACCGGCCGCGACGCCGAACTGGCCGAGGCGGTCGGCATGACTCCGCAGGCCATGGAGCAGATGTACCGGCTGTTGGCCATCGCGAAGTACGACGAGCGCTACGTCATTCCGAAGGCGCACCACGAAGAGGCGCACAACCTCGAAGAGTTGGCCTGCTCGCTCGACTTCGAGGGCGGCCCGGGCATGTACAACTCGGGGCCGTTCGGTGAGGCGTCCGGACGGCCGGTGCCGGTCGCGATCGAAACCTACTCGGCGCTGAAGGCCCGGCAGCAGGCCGAAGCTGCCGCGTCCAGCGCGCAACTGCACAACCGCGACGGCTTGTTGAACTGGGACGGCAACGAGGACGCGAAATGAGCCCGCGCTGGTGGAGCCTGGGGCGCTCCAAGCCCGGCGAGTCCCCCGAGTCGCGAGATCCCGGCCTGCGCCGGGATGACGAGGGGGCGTCCGTCATTGCGGCGAAGGCCGGAATCTCTGCCGCAACGCTCGGCGCAGACCCTGCCGTCATCTGTCAGGCCGCAGCCATGCTGCTGGCCTACCCCGAACCGGAACTGCTCGAGCGCATCGACCTGGTGCAGGCTGCGCTAACCGACACTGGGGCGCTCAAGCAGTTCCGCCCTGTACTGGCCCACCTGCGCGGCGCACCACTGGGCGAGCTGCAGTCGTACCACGTGCAAGAGTTCGACCTGTCGCGCCGGCACGCCCTGCACCTGAGCTACTGGACCGACGGCGACACCCGGCGGCGCGGCGAGGTGTTGGCCTCGATCAAGGCCGTCTATCGCGAGTCGGGGCTGCTGGTCGACACCGCAGGCGAACTGCCCGATCACCTGCCCATGGTGCTGGAGTTCACCGCCGCCGACCCCGAGCGCGGCCTGGCGTTGCTGAACCGGTTCAGGGCCAGCCTCGAACTCATTCGACTGGGCTTGCTGGCCGACGACCTGCCGCACGCGGGCGTACTGGTCGCGGTCTGTGACCTGCTGCCGGGCGCGTCACCGCAGACCAGGGCCGAGGTGCAGGCCCGGTTCGGCCAGGTGCAGCCGATCGAGCTGGTGGGGCTCGACCCGTCGCTGCCGTCCGGTCTTGCCCTGGTTGACGCGAGGAGTCTGCGATGAACCCGATCGACATCTTCTTGTGGGGCGTGCTGCCCTACCTGGTGGCGTTCACCCTGGTGGCCGGCACCATCTGGCGCTACAAGTACGACCAGTTCGGCTGGACGACCCGATCGTCGCAGCTGTACGAGTCGAAGCTGCTGCGCATCGCGTCGCCGATGTTTCACTACGGCCTGTTCGTGGTGCTGATGGGGCACCTGATGGGCCTGCTGATACCCAAAGCGTGGACGGACCTGGTGGTCAGCCAAGAGACCTACCACGAGGTGGCACTGTGGGCGGGCACGGCGGCCGGCGTCGCCACCCTGGTGGGCATCGCGCTGCTGATCTACCGGCGACGCACCACCGGGCCGGTGTTCCTGGCCACCACCCGCAACGACAAGCTGATGTACGTCGTGCTGGTCGCCGCCATCGTGCTGGGCATGGTCGCCACGCTGACCGGCGGCCACACGCCGTCCGGCGAAGAGCACAACTACCGCGAGACCGTGTCGATCTGGTTTCGCTCGCTGCTGATCTTTCAGCCCGACGTCGAGGCGATGGCGGCCAGCACCTGGCAGTTCAAGGTGCACATTCTGGTCGGCTTCGCGCTGATCGCCCTCATTCCGTTCAGCCGGCTGGTGCACGCCTTCACCGTGCCGCTGCACTACCTGTTCCGGCCGTACGTGGTGTACCGCAGCCGCGATGCCGTCGCCCCCACACCCTCACGCAGCCGCGTGCGTGGGTGGGACGCCGTCGGAACCAAAGATCGCGAAAGGAAGTAGCCGAACATGAGCACCGGCACGCCCGGCACCGTCGCGCCCGCACATGGCACCGGGCCGGGTGCGAACCGCGTTCTCGCCATGTCGACCATCGACTTCACCGTGATGTTCGCCGTCTGGCTGATGTTCGGCATTTTAGGCATCGAGATTCAGAAGGAGTTGCTGCTCAGCGACGTCGAACTGTCGTGGATCTCGGCGCTGGCGGTGCTCAACGGCTCGCTGTGGCGACTGCCGGCCGGCATCATCACCGACCGCATCGGTGGTCGCAAGGTCACCATCTTCATGGTTGCCGTCACCGCGGTGCCGGCCTATCTGGTCTCGACCGCGCACAGCTACGGCATGCTGCTGGTGCTCGCTTTTCTGGTGGGTTTCGCGGGCAACCTGTTCAGCGTCGGCATCGCCTGGAACGCAGCCTGGTTCGGCCGTGACCGGCAGGGCTTCGCGCTGGGGCTGTTCGGCGCCGGCAACGTGGGTGCCTCGATCACCAAGTTCATCGGGCCGCCGCTGATCGCAGGCACCGCCGGCATGACGTTCGTGTTCGGCATTCAGGGCGGCTGGCGGCTGGTGCCGGTGATCTATTCGGTGCTGCTGATCGTGCTGGCCGTGCTCACCTGGGCGATCGTGCCGCGGCACGACCGCATGGCCGGCCAGAGCAAACCGATCGGCGAGATGCTGGCCCCGCTGAAACACCTGCGGGTGTGGCGGTTCAGCCTGTACTACGTGGCCGTGTTCGGCGCGTACGTGGCGTTGTCGGCCTGGCTGCCCAAGTACTACGTCGACAACTTCGGGGTGAACCTGGGCACGGCGGCGCTATTGACGGCGCTGTTCATCTTTCCGGCTTCGCTGCTGAGGCCGGTGGGCGGCTGGGTGAGCGACCGCATCGGCGCCCGCACTGTGATGTACGCCACCTTCGCGGTGATGCTGGTCACCACCGGCATTCTGATGATGCCCAACGGGCACATCGTCATCACCCACGCCGACGGCACCGAAACCCAGCACCTGGGCTATTCCATCGGGGTCGTCGCCTTCACCGTGCTGGTCTTTCTGCTCGGCTGCGCCATGGGCATCGGCAAGGCTGCGGTCTACAAGCACATTCCCGAGTACTTTCCCGACAACGTGGGCTCGGTGGGCGGCCTGGTGGGCATGCTGGGCGGGCTGGGCGGCTTCATTCTGCCGCCGCTGTTCGCCTACACCAAGGCCTGGACGGGCTTCCCGACCAGCACGTTCTTCGTGCTGTTCGTGCTCACCGCGATCTGCGCGGTGTGGATGCACGTCACGGTCGTGGGCATGCTGCACCGCCGCTCGCCCGAGCTGGCAGACCACTTCGACACCGAACACATCGACACCCGTTCCCCAGAGAAGGTCGCACCATGAGCACCATCGTCGAGAAACTGCAGAGCGGGCCCGAATGGCTGCGCTCCTGGGACCCCGAGAACGAAGAGACCTGGGATCGCCGGCTGGCCTGGCAGACCCTGTGGATCACCACGTTCAGCCTCACCATGTGCTTCGTCGCCTGGTTCTTGCCGTCGGCGATCATTCCCAAGCTCAACGCCATCGGCTACAGCTTCACCCAGCAGCAGCTGTACTGGCTGGCTGCGGTGCCGGGCCTGTCGGGTGGCCTGATGCGGCTGGTGTGGATGGTGCTGCCGCCCATCATGGGCACCCGCAAGATGGTGGCGGCCACCACGCTGCTGCTGTTCTTTCCGGTGCTGGGCTGGGGCGTGCGGTCGATGTCGCCCACCGCCCCGTACTGGGAGCTGCTGGTGCTCGCCCTGCTGGCCGGCATCGGCGGCGGCGCCTTCTCGGGGTTCATGCCGTCCACCTCGTACTTCTTTCCCCGCAAGATGCAGGGCACGGCGCTGGGCCTGCAGGCCGGCATCGGCAACTTCGGCGTCTCGCTGGTGCAGTTGCTCACCCCGTGGCTGATCGGCCTGGGTTTCTTGTGGTGGCTGGGCGAGAGCCAGATGATGAAGGTGCCCGGCAAGCCCGACCGTGAGGTGTGGTACCAGGCCGCGTCGTTCGTGTGGCTGCCGTTCATTCTGATCGGCACCTGGATCGCCTGGCAGTACCTCAAGTCGGTGCCGGTGAAGGCCAACATCGCCCAACAGTTCGACATCTTTCGCAACCAGGACACGTGGTGGATGACGATTCTGTACATCATGACGTTCGGCACCTTCTCGGGCCTGTCGGCGCAGTTCGGGCTGCTGATGATCAACCTGTACGGCTCGGGCAACGCCGGCATCGTGCAGGGGTCGGGGGCCACGGCGCAGATTCTGGTGGCCGGTTATGCGGTGCCCGACCCGGCCGCCTACGTGTTTCTCGGCCCGCTGGTCGGCGCCGGTGCGCGGGTGCTGTTCTCGCCGCTCACCGACCGCATGGGTGGCGCGATCTGGACGCTGATCTCGGCCGTCGGACTGGCCGGCTCGATCGCGTGGACGATCCCGGCGCTGACCCCCGACCTGACCAGCGCCGCCACGCTGCAGGCTGGTTTCAATCACTTCTTGTGGGGCATGCTGCTGATCTTTCTGTTCTCGGGCATCGGCAACGCCTCGACCTTCAAGCAGATGCCGATGATCTTCGAGCGGCGCCAGGCCGGCGGCGTGATCGGTTGGACGGCGGCCATCGCGGCGTTCGGGCCGTTCCTGTTCGGCGTCGGCCTGACGATCATGGCCCCCGCCACCTTCTACTGGATCGGCGTGGCCTGGGCGGTGATGTGCGTGGCGATCACGTGGTGGCGCTACGCCCGTCCGGGTGCGCCGAAGAAGTCATGACCGCCGGGCAGGTTGAAGGCCTCTCGTTGGGAGCGAGCACGACCACCACCCTGGCGGCCGTGATCGTGGTGTCTGACGAGGTCGCGACCGGCCTGGACGACGACCGGGCCGGCCCGGTGGCGCTCGACCTGCTGCAGGGCCTGGGTCTGCGGACGACCCTCGCGGTGGTCGGCGACGCCGACGCCGACATCGAGACGGCCGTGCGCACGGCCATCGTGCAGGGCGCCCGAGTCGTGCTGGCCTGCGGTGGCACCGGCATCGGGCCGCGCGACCGCACCAGCGACGTCGTGCGTGCGCTGATCGACGTGGAGCTGCCGGGCATCGCCGAAGAGATCCGGCGCCGCGGCAGCGAACACACCAGGCTCGCCCTGGTCTCGCGCGAAGTGGCCGGACTGATCACTGCCGGTGTGCGGCGCCCTGTGCTGGTGCTGGCCGTGCCCGGCTCGCGCGGCGGCGTGCGCGACGCACTGGGGGTGGTCGGCGACTTGATCGGTTACATACTCGACCAGGCGGACGGCGCCGGGCACGCCTGACCCGGCGACGGCTCGGCGAAGAAGGGGTCACGCGATGTGCAGTTACTGCGGCTGTGAATCGATCGAGGTGATCGGCCGGTTCATGGCCGAGCACGAACAGATCATCAACGCGACCGGCGACCTGCGCCGCGCGGTCGCCGCCGGTGACCCCGACGCCGTCGACGTCACCCGGGCTGCGGTGGCCCGGCTGCTCTGGCCGCACACCACGGCCGAAGAGGTCGGGCTGTTTCACGTGATGGCCCGCGACGAGGTGTACGCGGCGCACATCGCGACGCTGTGCCAAGAGCATCAGAGCCTGGACGCTCTGCTCGGCACCATCACCGCGGGCGACGAGGCGACGATGTGGCGCTTCGAAGAGATGCTGCGCGAGCACATCGACAAAGAAGACAACGGACTGTTCCCCGCCGCGGCGATCGCCCTCGACGGTGACGACTGGGTCGAGGTGCACCAGACCACTCCGCATGCCCACGCCGACGGCGTGGTGCACACGCACGCAGACCACCACTGAGGCGTCCGCCGATCAGGTCAGCGGTGCGCGGGGCCATTCGTGCGGCGCACCAGGCAGCCGGCGGGCAGCGCGAACGGCTCGACCAGCCATTGATCGCGGGTGATCTCGTCGACCAGACCCTGGTGAATGCCGCAGACCACGGTGGGCCACGACTGGGCCGAAGCGAGCAGCGGGCAGGTGCGCAGGGCGATGCCGTCGGTGACCGGCTCGGGGGTGAAGCCCTGGGCGCCCAGCACCTGGGTCAGCTCGTCCGACCCTGCGGCGGCGAGCCGGCGCCCCCAGCCGCGGCCGACCGCCAGGGCCGCGCCGCGCGGGTCGCTCGACTGCGACAGGTGCTCGGCGACCGCCTCGAGCAGCGCCACTTGGTCGGACAGATCGGGATCCTGCAGCGCCGCCTGGCGTCCGACCACCGTGGGCAGATAGGCCTTGGCCGGCCGGCCCCGGCCCACGGGCTGCTCGCTGAACTGGGTGGCCCAGCCGTCGGCGACGAGGTGCTCCAACTGCATGCGGGTGGTGTTGGGGTGACCGCCCAGCGACTGCGTCAGCATGGCCAGCGTGGCAGGCCCGTCGGCGGCCACCAGTTCACGCAGCACCCGCAGCGCCGCCTCGCGGGGGCGGTCGGTGCGGGCCGGCTGGGGTCCGCCGGACGGAGTGGTCACGGGGCGAGTGTACTGATAGTTTTTACATGATGTCATGTAGTAATCAGTCAGTGGTGCTGCTGTGAGCCGGCCGACCGCCCGTGGACGTTCCCGGCTGCGCGATCTGCCGCTGCTGCTGTGGCTCACCGCCGCGATCGTGATCGCCGTCGTCCACCGCTGGCTGCCCGACGCCAACTGGCTGATGCTGCACCTGGTGCTGCTGGGCGCGGTGACCCACTCGATCATGGTGTGGAGCTTTCACTTCACCCAGACCCTGCTGCACGCGCCGGCATCCGAGCAGCAGGCCCGGCTGCACACCCGTCGCCTCGGCCTGGTCACCGCCGGCACCGCGGCGGTGCTGATCGGCGTGCCCACCGCACTGTGGCCCCTCACGCTGGTGGGAGGTAGCGCGGTTGCGGTGGCGGTCGGCTGGCACGGGCTGGTGCTGTGGCGGTTGTTGCGCAGCGCCCTGCCGGCCCGGTTTCAGATCAGCGTGCGCTATTACCTGTGGGCGGCCGGCTGCCTGGTGGTGGGTGCGGGCTTCGGTGTCGCACTGGCCTGGGGCTGGGACGATCCATGGCAGGCGCGTCTGCTGGTCGCGCATGCCCTGACCAACCTGCTGGGCTGGGTGGGGCTGACGGTCACCGGCACCCTGCTCACCCTGTGGCCGACCATGCTGCGCACCCAGCTCGACCCGACCGCCGAGCGGCGAACCCGGCAGGCGCTGCCGCTGCTCGCCGGCGCGGTCGGCCTGAGCGCAGGTGGAGCGCTGGCAGGCCTGACCTGGCTGTCGGCCGTGGGTGTGGTCGGTTACCTTGGCGCCCTCGGCCTGTGGGGCGTCGGCCTGTGGCGTCCGGCCCGCACCACCAAGGCCTGGGAGTTCGCACCCGCCTCGGTTGCCTGCGCGCTGGGCTGGTTGTTCATTGGGCTGGGCTGGGCCGGTTGGCTGCTGGCCACTGCGCCCGACTGGCAGACCGTGCGCGAGACGTTCGTCTGGCCGGCCACCGCGCTCGCGGCCGGTTTCGGGGTGCAGGTGGTCACCGGAGCACTGTCGTACCTGTTGCCGTCGGTACTGGGCGGCGGGCCCAGCGTCGTGCGTGCGGGTGCCACGTGGTTCAACAAGGCCGGCCTCGTGCGACTCATCGCCATCAACGGTGGCCTCGCCCTGTGGCTGCTGCCCTCGCCGAGCTGGGTGAAGGTGACCGGGTCGATGCTGGCCCTGCTCGGTGCCGCCGCCTTTTTGCCGCTGATGGTGCGGGGCCTGCGGGCCAGCATCTCGGCCCGCAAGCAGGTGCCGGCCCAAGCGGCGGTCGCAGCAGCCGAGCGCGACGATGCTGCGCCCAGGCCGCCGGCCGCCCACGTCGTGCGCCCGAGCATCTTTACCGCGGGTCAGTTCATCGCGGGCCTGACGGCAATCGTCACGGCCGTGGTGGTGGGCGTCGGCGTCGACCCCGCCGCGGCAGGCTTCGGCGGCGGCGCGGCCGCGGCGGCGCAGGTGGCGCCGTCGGGCAGGGTGGTGCGGGTCGAGGTGACCGTCAAAGACATGTCGTACGTGCCCAACTCGGTGCAGGTCGGGGTGGGTGACCGGCTGGTGGTGAACCTGGTGAACACCGGCACGACCACCCACGATCTGGTGATCGGCGCTGTTCGCACGCCACGGCTGGCACCGGGCGCCGGCGCCGAGCTGGACGCCGGGGTGATCGGCGCCTCGGTCGACGGGTTCTGCTCGGTGGTCGGGCACCGCCAGATGGGCATGGTGTTTCAGGTGATCGTGGGCGGCCGATCGTCCACCACCACCCCGGCCGACGACGGCATGGACGGTATGAATCACGACGAGCCCGCACCGTCGCCCCACTCGACGGCGACGCCCGCTGATGTGGTCGACCCCGTGCTGGCGCCGCTCACCGACGAGCGTGAGCATCACCTCACCCTCACCGTCACCGAGGTTCCCCTGGAGGTGGCGCCGGGTGTGTGGCAGCGCCGCTGGACCTACAACGGACGTCCGGTCGGCCCCACCCTGCACGGACGGGTCGGTGACGTGTTCGTGATCACGCTGGTCAACGACGGCTCCATGGGGCACTCGATCGACTTTCACGCCGGCTCGCTCGCGCCCGACCGGCCGATGCGCACGATCGAGCCCGGCAAGCGCCTCACGTATCGGTTCACCGCTACCAGGGCGGGCATCTGGATGTACCACTGCTCGACCATGCCGATGAGCGCCCACATCGCGGCCGGCATGACGGGGGCGGTGGTGATCGAGCCCGACGGGTTGCCCGCAGTCGACCGCTCGTACCTGCTGGTGCAGAGCGAGGTCTACCTGCAGAACCGGGCTGCGGACGCCGCCTCAGCAACCGAGGTGAACGCAGACACCGCAGTCACAGCGCAGGCCGACCACGTGGTGTTCAACGGCGTCGCGAACGGCTACGACACCGCGACGTTGAGTGCCCGGGTGGGCGAGCGGGTGCGGTTCTGGGTGCTCGACGCGGGGCCCAACCGGCCGGCGAGCTTTCACATCGTGGGGGCGCAGTTCGACACCGTGTACCGCGAGGGCGGCTACGAGTTGAAGCGGGGCCGCGACCCCTTCGGCGGCCGCGGCGGCGGTGCGCAAGCTCTGGGCCTGCAGCCCGCGCAGGGCGGCTTCGTCGAGACCGTCTTCGACGAGGCGGGGCGCTACCCGTTCGTCACCCACGTGATGGCCGACGCCGAACGCGGCGCCCACGGCTACGTGCAAGTCAGTGCCTAACCCGAGGAGAACAGATGAAACAGAACCTGCCCATGCCGGGTGCCAACGCCGACGGTTGCGGCTGCGGCCACCACGAGTCGGCAGACATCGTGTTCGACGTGCGTGCAGTGCCGCACGCCATTCGCCACGCCAGTGTCTTCGGCGCCTTTGACGCCATCGCCGTGGGTGGTTCGCTGGTGCTGGTCGCACCGCACAATCCGTTGCCGCTGCTTGCTCAGTTGGCCGAGAGGGCCGAGATCGACGTCGAGTACCTGGATGAGCGTCCGGACGATTGGCGGCTGCGCATCACGCGCATCGCGTAGCCCGGATCCACCGATCCGCACATACTGCGCGCGCCCATTCGCGCGGTCTGGCCCGCCGGCCACGCTCAACAGACGACGTAGAGCGACCTGAGTGTCGGCTCACGAACCGGCCGATCGCCGCCATATGTCGCCGTCAGTGACGAAACCGACCGACTTCAGGTACGCCGTGTGCACCGGCGTGGTCGCCCGGGCCGTGAACTGATCGACCCCGAGCGCCCTCACGCTCGCCGGACGGGTGCCGTAGAACCAGGCGCCCAGCCGCGAGTCGCGGTATTGCGGCAGCACGTAGTCGAGTTGTACGTCGAACGACCTTCCGTGCACGTTGCCCAGTACCGCACCGGCCGGCATGCCGTCGCGCATCAGCACGAAGCCGGTGTGGCTGTCGTCGATGGCGAAGTCGGGCTGGCTGTGCCGAATGTCGTCGAGGTGGGTGCGCAGAAAGTCGGCCAGAAACGGCGCCGATGGTTCGATCGGTACCGCGCCCAGGTCGCGCTGAGGCGAGAACTCGCGGCGCAGGTTCCACACGTTGAGGGCCACCACGATCAGGTTGGTGATCATGATCGGCCACGACGAAATCAGTGCTCCGTACAGGGTGTAGACCAGCCCGCCGCACAGTGACGCGATGCGCAGCCGAACGACCGAACGCATCGAGAACGAGAGCACGACCAGAAACGAGGCGAGGTAGCCGATGGCCTCGATGAGCTGCGGTGACAACATCGCCCGATGGTCGCAGACTTCGTGGTCGGCTCGTAAGAGTTTTGACTCAAATCCGCATCTGCGTTCGCTAGAGTTTCACAGTGACGAAAATACGGATCTCGGACGCCGCTCGCTATCTGGGTGTGAGCGACGACACCGTGCGCCGCTGGGTCGACCAAGGAACGCTCGCCCACGAACTCGACCCGAGCAATCGCAAGGTGATCGACGGCCTCGTGCTGGCCGAGTTCGCCAAGACCCAGGCCCACCCGGCACCCGACCCCTCGGGGGTGGCCGGCTCGGCCCGCAACCGCTTTGTCGGCCTGGTCACCGAGGTGATCTCAGACACTGTGATGTCGCAGGTCGAGCTGCAGTGTGGTCCGTTCCGGGTGGTGTCGCTGCTGAGCACCGAGGCCGTGCGAGAACTGGGGCTCGAACCCGGCTCTGTCGCCGTGGCCGTGGTCAAGGCCACCAACGTCATCGTCGAAACGCCCTGAGGAGAAGCAATGCCCACGAAGTTCACCGTTCTCGCGGCGGCCGTCGCGGCCCTCTCGCTGTCGCTGGTCGGCTGTGCGTCGACCCCCGCAGCGTCCACCTCGGCCTCGGCCCCGGCGGGCACCACCACCGTCACCGTCTTCGCCGCGGCGTCGATGAAGGGCACGTTCACCACGCTCGGCAAGACGTTCGAGGCCAGCCACCCCGGCACCACCGTCGTGTTCAACTTCGCGGGTTCTCAGACCCTCGCCGAACAGATCGTCAACGGCGCGGCCGCCGATGCGTTCGCGTCGGCCAACGAAGCCAACATGACCACCGTGACCGGGGCCGGGCTGGCGTCGGGTCAGCCCAAGCTGTACGCGACCAACCAACTCGAGATCGCCGTGCCGCCCGACAACCCCGCCGGCATCACCGGGTGGAAAGACCTCACCAAGAAGGGCCTCAAACTGGTGGTGTGCGCACCCGCGGTGCCGTGCGGCGCAGCGACGGTGAAGGTCGAGCAGGCCACCAACACCACCTTGTCGCCGGTCAGCGAAGAGCAGGCGGTCACCGACGTGCTGGCCAAGGTGCAGGCCGGTGAGGCGGACGCGGGCCTGGTGTACAAGACCGACGTGCAGGCCGCCGGCAACACCGTGAAGGGCATCGAGTTCGACGAGTCGGCCAAGGCGACCAACAACAACTCGATGGTCGCGCTGGCCAAGGGCCCGCAGGCCGCGCTCGGCCTACAGTTCGTCGACCTGGTGCTCAGCGCCGAGGGTCAGAAGGTGCTCGCGGCAGCCGGTTTCGGCCCGGCCGCCTGACAAGCAGGTTCGGTGATGGGTCGCGGATCGGTGATGGGTCGCACCTACGCGGGTCTGCCGCGCTGGCTGTACGTGTCGGCGGCCTTCGGTGCGCTGTTGGTGATTTTGCCGCTGTTCGCGCTCACCCTGCGGCTCGACTGGTCGCGGTTCTTCGAGCTCATCACCAGCGAATCGTCGGTGGCCGCACTGCAACTCAGCCTGCAGACGTCGGTGGCCTCGACGGTGGTCTGCGTACTGCTGGGGGTGCCGCTGGCCATGGTGCTGGCCCGCGACCGGTTCGCCGGCCAGGCCCTGCTGCGTTCGGTGGTGTTGCTGCCGCTGGTGCTGCCGCCCGTGGTGGGCGGCATCGCGCTGTTGTACACGTTCGGACGGCGTGGCCTGCTCGGCCCGGCGATGGACGTACTGGGCGTCCAGATCGCGTTCTCGACCATCGCCGTGGTGCTGGCGCAGACCTTCGTGGCGCTGCCGTTTCTGGTGGTCTCGCTCGAAGGCACGCTGCGCACCGTCGGGCATCGCTACGAGTTGGTGGCGGCCACGCTGGGCGCCCGCCCGGGCACCGTGGTGTGGCGGGTCACGCTGCCCCTGGTGATGCCCGGGCTGGCCTCGGCTGCCGTGCTGTCGTTCGCCCGGGCGCTGGGTGAGTTCGGGGCCACCATCACCTTCGCAGGCAGCCTGCAGGGGGTGACCCGCACGCTGCCCCTCGAGATCTACCTGCAGCGGGTCACCGACCCCGACGCCGCCATCGCGCTGTCGTTGGTGCTGGTGGTGGTGGCTGTGGTGGTCACCGTGGTCACCGCCCGCATCGCCGAGCGGGGCGCGCGGTGAGTCTCACTTTCGAGGCTCGGCTCGCGCAGCGGCAGTTCGACGTCGAACTGAGCATGGGGCCGGGGGAGCGGGTCGCGGTGCTGGGCCCCAACGGTGCGGGCAAGTCGACCCTGCTGGGCCTGCTCGCGGGCACGCTACGCGCCGACGCCGGGTCGGCCGCTCTCGACGACCGCCTGCTGTTCGACCTGGGTGCGGGCCGTCGCCGCTGGCTGGCGCCGCACGCCCGGGGGGTGGCGTTGCTGGCCCAGGACGCCTTGCTGTTCCCGCACCTCACCGTGCTCGACAACGTGGCGTTCGGGCCACGGGTGGCCGGGGCCACCAAGCAGCAGGCGGCGGCCACCGCAGAGCGCTGGCTCCGCGAGGTGGGGGTGAGCGACCTGGCGGCGCGTCGTCCAGGGCAGTTGTCGGGTGGGCAGGCGCAGCGCGTGGCGATCGCCAGGGCGCTGGCGACCGGGCCGCGGCTGCTGCTGCTCGACGAACCGATGGCCGCGCTCGACGTGTCGGTGGCGCCGTTGCTGCGGCGTGTGCTGCGCAGGCTGCTGGTCGACCAGGCCACGATCATCGTCACCCACGACCTGCTCGACGCGGTGCTGCTGGCCGATCGGGTGGTGGTGCTCGAACAGGGCCGAGTGGCCGAAGCGGGGCCCACCGACGAGGTGCTGCGCCACCCCCGCACCCGGTTCACCGCGCGGCTGGCCGGGCTCAACCTGGTGCGTGGCAGCTTCGCAGACGGGGCCGTGCACGATGCGTCCGGGCTGGTGGTGCAGGGCACCAGAGCCGACCCCGGTGCGCCGAGTGAGGGCGAGCCGGCGGCGGCGGTGTTCGCGCCATCGGGGGTGTCGATCTTCACCGACCCGCAACAGGGCAGCCCGCGCAACAACCTGTCGGTCACCATCGCCGAAATCGAACCGCTGGGCGACCTGGTGCGGGTGCGCGGCGACGACCACCACGGCCACCTGTTGGCCGCCGACGTGACGCCGCTGTCGGTGGCCGAACTCGACCTGTACCCCGGGCGTGAGGTGACGTATTCGATCAAGGCGGCAGGGGTCACCATCTACCCGCTGTAACGTCGTAACCGCAGGCCGCACCGGGGCGGCCGACGAACCGATAGGGGTGCGCGATGAACCGGTCGATCGTGATCAACCGTGAGTTCGGCAGTGGCGGCCGCGAGGTCGGCCGGCTGATCAGTGAACGCACCGGGCTCGGCTTCTACGACACCGCGGTGCTGCAAGAGGCCGCCACCAAGCGAGGCGTGCCGGCCAACCAACTCGACGCCTTCGACGAACGGCTGGCCGCGGGGCAGTACCTCAACCTGTCGTTTCCGGGGTTCAGTGACCCCGAGTTCGCGGCCATGCCGTACCGGGTGTTCTCGGCCATCGCCGAGGCCATCACCGAGGCGGCGCGGGTGGCCCCCGGTGTGTTCATCGGACGCTGCGCCGACTCGGTTCTGCGTGAGGCCAAGCTGCCGTTGCTGTCGGTGTTCGTGTACAGCACCGACGTGCAGGCCAAGATCGCCCGTGCGGTCGAGGTCGACAACGTGCCGAGCAAAGATGCCGAGAAGTACATCGCCCGTATGGACAAGACCCGCAGCCGCTACCAGCAGTTCTTCACCGGCACCCGGTTCGGCGACTACCGCGAGTACGACCTCTGCCTCAACAGCGGTCACCTGGGCATCGACACCTGCGCCGACGTGATCCTGACCGCCCTCAAGGGCGAAGCAGCACCTTGATCGCGCGGCGCTCGTCCATCGCGGCGTAGGCCTCGGCCACCTCAGCCAGCGGCAGTTCGAGGTCGAACACCTTGCCGGGGTCGATCGTGCGGGTCAGCACCAGTTCGAGCAGGTGCGGCAGATATGCCCGCACGTGCGCCGGCCCGCCCTTGACGCCCACGTTGCGCCAGAACAGGTCGTTGACCGGCAGGTCGCCGTGCGGTACGCCCACGAGGCCGATGTTGCCGCCGTCACGAACGGCGCCGACGGCCTGCAGGCGAGCGCCCTCGGTGCCGACGCATTCGAGCACGCAGTCGGCGCCGATGCCGTCGGTGAGCGCCTTGACCGCTGCGCCGCCGGCCTCGTCGCGCTCGGCCACCACGTGGGTGGCGCCGAACTCGCGGGCCAGGGCGGCGCGGTCGTCGTGCCGGCTCATGGCGATCACCATGGGGGCCCCGAGTTGCACCGCTGCCAGCACCGCCGACAAGCCGACGGCTCCGTCGCCGACCACCGCGACCGTGGTGTCGGGCCCGACGCCGGCGCTCACGGCGGCGTGCCAGCCTGTGCACATCACGTCCGAGAGGGCCAGAATGCTCGGCACCAGGTCGTCATCGGGCATACCGGGGGTGGCGAGCAGCGTGCCGTCCGCCTGCGGAATGCGAATGCGGCTGGCCTGGGCGCCGTTGTAGTGGTCGCCGTGCTGGCAGTTGGCGTGGGCGCCCTTGCGGCACACCGGGCAGGTGTTGTCGCTGGGGTTGAACCCGCCCACCACGAAGTCGCCCGGCTTCACGCTGGTGACCGCTGACCCGACCTCTTCGACCAAGCCGCAGAACTCGTGCCCGATCGGTGTTGGTTTGGGCACCGGCGAGATGCCGCGGTAGCGCCACAGATCCGAGCCGCACACACACGCGGCAACGGTGCGCACGACGGCGTCGGTGGGGTCGATGATGGTCGGCTCGTCGCGCTCTTCGTAGCGAACGTCGCCGGGTGCGTGAATGACAGCTCCGTACATGGCTCCACCTCATCACACCGGGTGCGGTTCTGACAGGTACTGGCGTTGCCCCCGCCGCAGTGGGCAGAGCCGGCCGCGGCGTTGCTCAGGCCTGCGGTTCGAGAATGCCCTCGATGGTGTCGATCACGTGGCCGGCGTAGCTGGTGCCGCTGGGCAGCTTGGACTCGTAGTCGAAGTAGTGCTCTTTCACGTTGTGGTTGTACGGGCCGAGTTCGATCATCGAGATCTTGCCCTGGGCCAGCGCCTCGTTCCACGGCGACTTCTTGGCCGCGGGCCAGCGCCCTGCGAACAACAGCTTGCCGGAGGCCTGCAGAAAGTCCTTGGTGCCGTACAGGTGCCACAGGTGGTCGATGCGAGCCAGGGCGATGTCGTCCGACAGCATGCCCCCCAGCGACAGCACCGACACCTTCAGCCCCATCGCTTCGAGGTACCAGGCGGCGCCGAGCGCGATCTGCCCGCCGCCGCTCCAGCCCAGCAGCACCACCTCGTCGTCACTGCCCGGACGATGCCCGTGGCGCACCAGCGACCGGTGGATCTCGCCCGCGGTGCCCATGTTGTAGGTGGGGCCGTAACGGCGATCGGCGCACACGAACAACTGCATCAGGTTGCGCAGGTTGATCAGCACCGCCAGCAGCGCGTTGGGGTTCTTCAGCCGCACCTTTTCGAGCCAGCGCCACATCCTGCCGAGAATGCGCTCGGCGGTCAGGCCGCGGTTGTCGACGGCATAGGGAAAGACGTCGTCGATGACGGTGTACTCCTCCAGCCGATCGTGCAGATCCTGCACGAACGGAAACTCCTCTTCGGGCACGTCCTTGGCGGCCAGGGCGCCGATGCCCGACAGATAGACCAGGAACTTGCGCCGTTGCCCCTCGGGTGCGACCAGCCCTGCGGCCAGCGCCTTGGCCGCCTCTGGCTTGTCGAGTGGCGCAGGCACCGTCTCGGTCTCTTCGGCTCCGCGCGTGGCCCACCAGTACAACGACTCCAGCGGAGCCAGCACCAGCGCGGCCACCAGCAGTGCCACCACGAGAATCAACAGGTCACCGAGGATCACGCCAGCACCTCCGTGGTCAGCAGCGGACGACCGTTCAGCACGTCGGCGCCCGACACGTGGAACTGTCGTCCGAACACCCGCTGGAACAGCGCCGCGACGCCACGGGTGATCAGCGGCGACACGAACAGCGACAGCAGGTACATCACCAGCCACGCCACGCCGACCAGCAGCAGCGCCGGCCACCGTCCGAGGCCGAAGGTGGTGGCCGTCACAGCCCAGAGGCACACCGCGCTCCACGCCGACAGCAATCGTCCGATGGCACTACCCAGGTAGGGGATCAGTACCAGAAAGCCCCAGATCTGCGGGGCCGTCGACACCAGCACGCCGGTGAGCACGGTGACGTACGACACGTCGCGTCCGGCCCACCACGAACCCAGCCCCCACAGCAGCAGCGACTCGACCCCGTGCAGAACCACCAGCCACATCGAGGTGAGCACCAGCCCGGCCACGAACCGCCAGCCATGAATGCGGTTCACCAGCAGCACCACCGCGTGCCCGGTCATCATCGAGATGCCCGCCAGCAGTGCGACGCCGATGGTCAGCCAGATCGAGTACGGCTGGTCGCGCACCCAGGTCAGCGCCGCCGGATCGAGGCGGTAGGCGCGGGCGATCAGTTCGAACAGCCCGGCCAGGTAGCGGCCAACGTCGGTCACGCTCGAATGCTAACGGCCTCGGACGACTCAGTCGCCCAGCCCGGTGCCCACCTTTCGTGCCGCGCTCACCCAGTCGTGGTCGAGCGGCACCAGCTTCACCTTGCCGGCCACCTCTGTGAGCGGCACCGGCTCGGTGCCGTCGCCGCGGGCCGCCACCATGTAGCCGAAATCACCGGCCGCCACCAGGTCGGCCGCGGCGGCGCCCAGCCGGGTGGCCAGCAGCCGGTCGCCCGCCGAGGGGGTGCCGCCGCGCTGCACGTAGCCCAGAATCGTCACCCGGGCCTCCAGGCCGGTGGCCGCCTCCAGTTGGTTGGCCAGCTTGAAGGTGTGCTCGCGCTGGGAATGTTCCACGTTGTTCAGGTGGGTGCGGGCCGCGCCCTTCGATTCGGGCGTCCTGGCGTTCTTGTACAGCAGGTGGGCCGCCTCGTAGTCGGCGGTGTCTTCGACGTCGCGGGCCCCTTCGGCGACCGCCACCACCGAGAAGTTCAGCCCACGTTCGGTGCGCTGCTTGATGGTGGACACCACCGAATCGACCGTGTAGGGAATCTCGGGAATCAGAATGATGTCGGCACCGCCCGCGATGCCCGCACCCAGGGTGAGCCAACCCGCCTTGTGACCCATGATCTCGGTCAGGATGATGCGGTGATGGCTGTGCGCCGTCGAGTGCAGCCGGTCGATGGCCTCGGTGGCGATCTCGAGGGCGGTAGCGAAGCCGAACGTGGTGTCGGTCATCGCGATGTCGTTGTCGATCGTCTTGGGCAGGTGAATCACGTTCAACCCGGCGTCCACCAGGCGCATCGCGTTCTTGGCCGTGCCGCCGCCGCCCAACATGATCAGGGCGTCGAGGCCGTCTTTCTCGTAGTTCTCGACCACGGTGGGCACCATGTCGACCGGGCCGTCGGCGGTCGGAAACTTGTGCACCTTGTCGCGCGAGGTGCCCAGAATCGTGCCGCCCACGGTGAGAATGCCCGACAGCGCACGTCCGTCGAGTTCGGTGAACCTGTTCTCGACCAAGCCCGTGACGCCGTCGCGGAATCCGATCAGTTCGATGCCGTACTGGCCCATGGCGGTCTTGCCGAAGCCACGAATGGTGGCGTTGAGCGCGGGGCTGTCGCCGCCAGCGGTGAGAATGCCGACCTTCTTGGCCTTGGCCATGATGCCTCCTGAAATGCCGCGTGGTGGCCTCAGTCTGCCGGTTACGCCACGTGGTCGAGGCCGACGTCCAACACCTTTGCGCTGTGGGTGAGCCAGCCGACGCTGATCAGGTCGACCCCCGCCTCGGCGATCGGCACGGCGGTCTCTGGTGTGATGCGTCCGGACGCCTCGGTGACCATGCGTCCATCGACCATCGCGACCGCCTCGCGCAGCAGGTGAGGCCCCATGTTGTCGAGCAGCACCACGTCGGCGCCCACCTCGAGCAGTTCGGCCAGCATGGCGAGCGAGTCGACCTCGACCTCGATCTTCACCAGGTGCCCCACGGACGCCTTCGCTGCCTCGACCGCTTGACGGACGCCCCCCGCGACGGCGATGTGGTTGTCTTTGATCAGCACCGCGTCGTCGAGGCCCAAGCGGTGGTTGGCGCCGCCGCCGCAGCGCACCGCGTACTTCTGCAGCGCCCGCAGCCCCGGAATGGTCTTGCGGGTGTCGGCCACCTGGGCGTGGGTGTGCGCGATGGCGTCGGCGATGGTCGCGGTGCCGGTGGCCACCCCCGACAGGTGGCCCAGAAAGTTGAGCGCCACGCGTTCGCCGGTGAGCAGCCCGCGTGCCGGGCCGCACGCCGTCGCGATCACGGAGCCGGGCTCGACCCGCGAGCCGTCGGGCAGGTGCACCTCGACGGTGATGCGCGGGTCGACCAGGCGCCAGGCCAGCACCGCCAGCGGCAGGCCGGCCACCACGCCCGATTCGCGCGAGACGAGTTGCACGGTGGCGCGCGCGTCGGCCGCAATGATGCTGTCGGTGGTCACGTCACCGGCACGGCCCAGGTCTTCGAGCAGTGCGGCTCGCACCAGGGGTTCGATCACCAACTCGGGTAGGGCCCTCATGCCGGCACCGCTTCGCGTTCGGCCAGTTCGGGCAGGTCGGCCAGCGACAGCAGGGTGTGCCGGGCCTCGACCTGACCGGCGAAGTCGGTGCGGGTGTGGGCCCCGCGCGACTCGGTGCGCGCCAGGGCGGCCCGGGCGACCAGATAACCGACCAGGCCGGTGTCGTTGGCCACGTACGGCAGCAGGTCCTCAAGAGCCTGCTGCAGGCCCTCGGCGTCGCGCAGCACGCCGACCCAGGTGCTCACGATGCCCCGCAGGTGGTCGATCACCGGCTCTTCGGGGTGCCACTTCTCGTCGGCCCAGTGCCGGCCGGCCACGTCGGGCACGGACGCGTCGGTGCCGAGTTCGGCCTTCAATCGCTGCGCGACCCAGCGTCCGCAGACCACGGCTTCGAGCAGCGAGTTGGACGCCAGCCGGTTGGCGCCGTGCAGACCGGTCGAGGCCACTTCGCCTGCGGCGTAGAGGCCGGGCACGGTGGTGCGTCCGGCCAGGTCAACCAGCACACCACCCATGTGGTAGTGCGCGGCGGGCCGCACGGGCAGCAGGTCGCGGGTGGGGTCGAGGCCGGCGGTGAGCGCGGTGGCGTTGATCGACGGGAACAGTTCGGCGAACCGCTCGCCGGGCGAGGTGCGGGCGTCGAGAAAGACGCGATGCCCGGCCTGCAACTGGGCCCACTCGGCGCGGCTCACCACGTCGCGAGCGCTCAGCGGGTTGGCCAGCACCCATTCGCCGCGCTCGTTGACGATGATGGCGCCCTCGCCGCGCACCGCCTCGCTGACCAGCGGCATCGGGTCGATCGCCACATCGAGCGCGGTGGGGTGAAACTGCACCATCTCGACGTCGCGCAGCACCGCGCCGGCCCGAAAGGCCAGCGCCAGACCCTGGCCGCGCGAGCTGAGCGGGTTGGTGGTGTGACGGTACAGCCCGCCCACGCCGCCGGTGCTCAGCACCACGGCTGGGGTGCGCAGCAGCACGGGCCCGGCCGGGGTGCTGACCTCGACACCGGCCACCCGTCCGTCTTCGGTCACGATGCGGGTGGCGGGGGAGTGGTCCCACAGTGAGACGGACTCACATGTGCGCGCCTTGTCGACCACGGTGCGCAGCAGTTCGGCACCCGTGCCGTCACCGCCCGCGTGCACGATGCGGCGGCGTCCGTGCGCGCCTTCGAGGCCGAGTTTGAGCGAGCCGTCGGGGTTGCGGTCCCAACGGGTGCCCTGCGCGGCCAGCCACTCGATGGCTTCGGGGCCAGCCTCGGTGATGGCCCGGACGACACTTTCGTCGCACAGGCCCGCCCCCGCGGCCAGGGTGTCGGCGGTGTGGTCGGCCGGCGAGTCGTCGGGCCCGACGGCCGCGGCCACTCCGCCCTGGGCCCACCCGGTGGACGTGCCGGTGCTGATCGCACCGGCCGACAACACGATGCAGCGTGCGGGCGACAGTTCGATGGCACAGCTCAGGCCGGCCAGTCCGCCGCCGATGATGACGGGGCCGTCGGCGACGACCTCGGTGCGCGTCTGGTTCATTTCGGCGGAGCCCCCACCGCGAGCATGCGCTCGACCGACGCCCGGGCGCGATCGGCCACCTCTGGGTCGATGGTGACCTCGTGGGTCATCGTCTCGAGCGAGTGGCGAATCTTGGCCAGCGTGTTGCGCTTCATGTGCGGGCACAGATTGCAGGGCCGCACGAACTCGACGTCGGGGTACTGCTGGGCCACGTTGTCGCTCATCGAGCACTCGGTGATCAGCGCGACCCGCTGCGGCCGCTGCTGCGCCACGAAGTTGATCATCTGGGCGGTCGAGCCGGCGAAGTCGGCCTCATCGACCACCTCGGGCGGGCATTCGGGGTGGGCGAGCACGGTGACGCCGTCGGGGTAGTCGGCCCGCACCTGGCGAATGTCGAGCGGGGTGAACCGTTCGTGCACCTCGCAGGCGCCCGGGTGGGTGATCACCTTGACGCCGGTCTGCCGGGCCACGTTGGCGGCCAGGAACTGGTCGGGAATGAAGATCACCTCGGGCACGCCCAGGCTCTCGATGATGTGCACCGCGTTGCCCGAGGTGATGCAGATGTCGCTCTCGGCCTTCACGGCCGCCGAGGTGTTCACGTAGGTGACCACGGGCACGCCGGGGTGCTGGCGGCGCAGTTCGCGTACCTGTTCGGGGGTGATCGACTCGGCCAGCGAGCAGCCGGAGCGCAGGTCGGGGATCAGCACGGTCTTGCTGGGGTTGAGCAGCTTGGCGGTCTCGGCCATGAAGTGCACGCCGGCCAGCACGATCACGTCGGCCTCGACCGTGGTGGCCTCGCGGGCCAGCGCGAGCGAGTCGCCGACGATGTCAGAGATGCCGTGAAAGATCTCGGGGCGCATGTAGTTGTGGGCGAGGATCACGGCGTTGCGCTCGGCCTTCAGGCGCATGATGGCGTTCACGTCGTCGGCCATCGTGGCCCATTCGACGGCGGGAACGACGTGGTCGACGCGCTGGTACAACTCGTCGGCGGTGATCAGGGTGGTGCTCATGTGGGGCTCCTCCTCGTGCGAAACACTCTTATGCTACATCTGAGCATAAGTGGGAGCAAATCGAGGTTTCGGCGCCTCGATGACACGGTGACAAGGCAGCACTCGTCGACGTGCTGGTGGAGAGCCTCGGTTGAAGGGGTGCGGGGGTGCCTCCCGATGGCTGGCCGGCCAGTTTTGAGACGGCTCTTTCCTACGCAACCGTAAGTTACGCTACCGTAGGGAACATGATTTCATCGCTCGGGACCCAACCGACGTCATCGCTGCCGATCGTGATTCAGGGCGGCATGGGCATCGCCGTGTCGTCGTGGCAATTGGCCCGCGAGGTGTCACTGGCCGGCCAGCTCGGCGTTGTGTCGGGCACGGCTCTGGACGGCGTGCTGGCCCGCACGCTTCAAGACGGCGACCCGGGCGGTCATCGCCGCCGCGCGCTGGCGCACTTTCCGTCCCCCGACATCGCCCAACGGGTGATCGACACCTACTTTCTGCCCAACGGCCGCGGCCGCGGCAAGCCGTACCGTCCGCACCCCACCCTCACCATCTCGCCCAGCCGGGCAGCCATCGAACTGAGCCTGGCGGCGAACTTTGCCGAGGTGTGGCTGGCCAAGCAGGGCCACGACGGGGTGGTCGGCATCAACATGCTCGAAAAGGTGCAGACAGCCAACGCCTCGGCGATTCTCGGCGCCATGCTGGCCGGAGTCGACTACGTGATCATGGGTGCTGGCGTACCCCGCGAGATTCCCCGGTTGCTCACCGAGTTCGCCGCCGGACGCACCGGACGGCTCACCATCGACGTGGCCGCGGCGAGCAAGACCCACCGCGCCGAGCTCGATCCGGTGGACTACCTGGGTGCCGACCTGCCCGTGCTGCGACGGCCGAAGTTTCTGGCCATCGTGTCGCTGCACGTGCTGGCCACCTATCTCAACCGCGACCCCGAGACTCGTCCCGACGGCTTCGTCGTGGAGGGCCCGCGGGCCGGCGGGCACAGCGCGCCGCCGCGCGGCAAGATGACGCTCGACGACGAAGGCGAGCCGATCTACGGCGACAAGGACGTGGCCGACCTGGCGAAGATCGGCGAACTCGGTCTGCCGTTCTGGCTGGCCGGTGCCTACGCCACGCCCGAGAAGGTGGCCGAGGCGAGGGCCTCCGGCGCCGCCGGTGTGCAGATCGGCACGTTGTTCGCGATGGCCTCCGAGTCGGGGCTGCTGCCGGCGCTGCGCAACCGGCTGGTCGCCGAACTCGAAGCCGAAACCCTGGTGGTGCGCAACGATCCGCGCGCCTCACCCACCGGTTTTCCGTTCAAGATCGCCGAATTGGGCGACACGCTTGCCGATGAGGCCCGCTACGAGGCGCGCGAGCGCATCTGTGACCTGGGCTACCTGCGCACCCCCACCGAACGCGCGGACGGCTCCATCGTCTACCGTTGCGCGTCCGAGCCGGTGCACATGTACCTGCGCAAGGGCGGCGACGAGGCCGAGACCCAGGGCCGCAAGTGCCTGTGCAACGCACTGATGGCCAACATCGGGTTGGGTCAGGTGCGCCGCAACGGCTACGTCGAGCAGCCGGCCGTCACCCTCGGACAAGATCTCGAGGGTGCCCGCGCGCTCAGCCGTCGACACCCAGACGGCTGGACCGCGCGACAGGCCATCGACTGGCTGCTCGGAGGGCAGCGCCGGCGCGAACTGGTCGGCGCGGCCGCGGCGAGCATGTGGTAGCGTCGTCGCGCCATGCGACGAACCGATGAACTGAACCTGGCCCACCTCAAGGCGGCGGTCGACGAAGCTGCCCACGCGAGCCTGAGCGGTGCCGGGCTCGACCTGCGCGTGCTGCCCAGCGACGATCGTGCGGCCAGCGACGCGTGGGCGCAGTCGGTGGCCCGCGGCTTTCTCGACCGGGAACGCTCCGACGAGCAGAGCGCCCATTCGTTCGAGTCGGCCGGTTCACGGCGCCGGCTGGGGGTCTACGACCCGTCCGGGCCGATGCCCGAGGTGCCGGTGGGCACGTTCGCGTCGTGGATCGGCGACCTCAGCGTGCCCGGCGACGCAGAGGTGACGGCCTGTGCGATCAGCGCAGTGACGGTGGCTCAGACCCATCATCGGCGCGGCATCGCTCGGGCGATGATGCAGGGCGAGTTGAACACGGCAGCCACGCTGGGTGTGCCGGTGGCGACGCTGACGGTCAGCGAGTCGACCCTCTATGGCCGCTACGGGTTCGCGCCCGCCGCCGCGGCTGCGAACTGGCGCATCGACCGGCGACGTGCCGGTTGGCTCGGGCCGTTGCCATCGGGGCGGTTCGACTACATCAGCCGCGAGCGGTGGGCCGCGTTGGCGCCGGCCTTGCACGAGCGGGTGCGGCGCCACGCGCCGGGTGAGTTGAGCATGCCCGCGAGCCACTGGACGCGGTTCGCCCGCACCCACCCCGGTGCACACGAACCCGGCGCGGTGCGAGCCGTGCAGTACACCGACGACGCCGGAACGGTGACCGGCCTGGTGCTCTACACGGTGCAAGAGAATCACGACGACTACACCAAGTCGGGCGCGCAGGTGCAGTGGCTGGTGGCCGACGGCCCCGACGCGTACGCCGCACTATGGCACTTTCTGCTGCACCTCGACCTGGTCGGCGAATTGCGAGCCGGTGAGTTGTCGGTCGACGAACCGTTGTGGTGGCTGATCGCCGACCAGCGGGCCGCCCAGGTGAGTGTCACCGACCATCACTACGTGCGGGTACTCGACGTGCCGGCCGCGCTCGAAGCCCGGCGCTATCAGGCGGCCGACGTGATCGACCTCACCGTGACCGATCCGCTCGGTCACGCCCAGGGCCGGTGGGTGCTCGACGTCGACGAATCGGGGCAGGGGAGCGTCCACCCGCTGACAGGCGACTCGCCGCAGGGTGCGGTGCGTGTTGGGCTGGGTGTGCAGGAGTTGTCGGCCGCCTACCTCGGCGGGGTGTCGCTGGCAACGTTGGCGTACGCGGGCCGCATTGAGACCAACGACGCCTTCGCCGCGGCACGCGTGTTCGCCTGGCCGGTTCCTCCCAGGTTGAGTTACTGGTACTGATCGCCCGCCTTCAGGCCGCGCGCTTGCGCACCCTCGGGTGTTGTTCGGGCAGTTCGGTGCTGCCGGTGGCGGTTCTGAGAAACGTCAGCCCGGTGGGTGAGGTCCACAGGTAGTCGCTGGGGCCGACGCGAACGTAGCGCCAGCCGGTGTGGGTCTTGAGTCGGTGGTGGTGTCTGCACAGGCAGGCCAGGTTGGTGCTGCTGGTTTCGCCGCCTACGTCGTAGGCCACGATGTGGTCGGCATCGTGGCTGAACTGGTCGGGGTCGTCGGCGCTGGTCGGTAGCGGGTGCGCGGGTCGGGTGCAGTGCGGGAATACGCAGGTGCGGTCGCGTAGGGCGATCTGTTCGCGTTGGGTCGGGGTGGGTCGGTAGCCGCTCGCTTCATGGTTGGCTGCGAGGTCGATGACGGGCCGGACGGTGATGGTGCCGGCCGAGCTGCACCAGCGGCGGATCTGTTCGACGGTCACGAGTTGGTCAGTCGTGCCGACTTCGGCCAGGCGAACCCCTGACGCGATCGCCGTGTTGTCGGGTTGTGCAGCAGCTGACCGGCGGGTGCTGATGCCCTGGACGCGGTTGAAGGTGTCTGCGTCCAGATGCACGTAGAGCTGCACCGCCCGGCCCGCGTGGGGGGCGGTGGCGCCGATGGTTCCGGGTTGCGCTGCATTGCCGCACTGAGTGTCTGTTTCGGGTAGGCCGAGTGCGTGGCGGGCGATGATGCCGAGGGCGTGGGCTCGGAGCGGGTCGAGGTCATCGGTGGAGCCGTTGCGCGCGAGTTGCCTGCTGACGGCCCGCACGGCGGTCTCGAGGTCGAGGGCGTCGGGGGTGTCGAGTCGTCCGTCGACCCAGCCGGCGCCCGCGGTGGTAGCGGTGTCGGCGGTGATGCGTAGCCAGCGGCGGGTGTCGGGGTCGGGCAGGGTGTCGGGTTCGAAGCGGGCCACGGCTTGTAGAGCGAGCTTCTTGATGCGGCGCAGCGTGAGCCGGTCACCGAGGGTGGCGGTTTGAGTGTCGAGCGCTGTAGCGAGTTCGGTGCTGCGTGGGCGGGTGGTTTGGGCGACGGCGCAGGCTTTCCAGGCGGCGATGTGGAGCTCGTGCACGGCGTGCCAGAGCTTGGGTAGTCGGTGGCGTAGTTCGAGGGCGTCGGCGATGAGGGTGCGGCCGGTTTGGGTGGTGACGGCGTGGACGGCGGCGAACTCGGCCACGGCGGCGAGCCCGATGCCGAGTTCGTCGTCGGTCATGGTGCGATCGACGGCTTCGGGCAGGGTCTGGATGCTGGGGTTGAGGTCGGCCCAGCGGGCGGCGAGCGCGAGCCGGCGGGCCGTTACCTGGCGTTCGAGTTGGTCGCAGGCTCGCAGGTCGGCGAGCACGTCAGCTGCCGACATGTGTTCGATTGCGGCTGTTTCCATGCTTGTAGTCTACGGCTGTCTTCTGACAAAAACTCGTCTGGCAACATGCTGACAACACTCACGCCGACAGTGACAACACCGCCCTCTGGTGCGGCTCCCGGCTCCCGCCGGGATGACGGCATGGCGGTGCGGCTCCAGGCTCCCGTCGGGATGACGGCGTCGGCGCGCGCGGTAGCTGGTTCCGGTCTGCCCTCGCGCCGCCGAGAAGGCCGTGGGCTCAGTCGAATCAGCGCAGCTCGGCGGGTCCGCTTCGACGCAGGTCGGTCACCGGCACACCCATTGAGCTCTGAGGTGTGTGGCTCTCACCGGACAGTGACCGAAGAAGGGAGAATCTCCCGAGGAGGAGAACAGGTCAATGTCCAAGTACAAGAAATATACGCAGGAATACCGTGACAAACTTCCTCGACTCGGTCGACTGGCCACGACTGATGACCAAGCTCGGATGGCCCAACTTCCGATTCCACGACTTGCGCGGCACCGCAATCTCACAGTGGATCGCAGCAGGCATCCCGCTCACCACCGTTCGAGAGTTGGCCGGGCACGCCTCGCTCTCCACGACCAACCTCTACGCTCGATCGGCAGACAGCGCCCTAGCCGAGGCGAAGAAGCTCGCCGACAGCCATATCGCGCGAAACTTGACTGCCACGAAGCGCATGACACAGCCGACACACCCCCAAGAAGCGCAGACGTCGAATCGAACACCGGAGGACGCAGACCCCGAGCCACAGCGCACCCGCCAAACACGAAATCGAGGGGTTAGGTAACATTTTGGGTAACATGCCTCGGCCACCCCGAAGCTGTTCGATTATGGAAGATGCGCTGACAAGGGGTTTCACTGGAGCGGATGACGGGATTCGAACCCGCACTGTCAGCTTGGGAATGTAACAAGTGGCGGTGGCTAGGGGAAACGCCACGGAGCTAACGTGGCCGTCACGCTCACAACGATGGGTAACGTGGGATGCCAGGTAACAACTCGAGGTAACACGGTTCCGGCTATCCGCGGAAATCGAACACCGGGCAACGGAGCACCAGCAACACTGCAGACCTGCAGACCTGCAGACCTGCAGGGAACCAAGCCCATTACCGCTATGCACGGACCGACGAGCGGTCAGGCACCCCGACCCCTTGACGCAAACGCCTCACGCTGATGACCGGACGCCGAACACCTCCCACTCTGGCGGCCGGAGATGCTGAAACGATCCACGACGAGGGTCAGCTGCAATAAGGTCACTTGAAGTAGCAATAGAGCCTCTACAACGCGCTACCGTCCATTGAGACTCAGCACGAGTTGAGCTGAGTGGTCCGCTTGCGAGGGTCTGCTGCACGGATAGGTGACAACTGATCTGCCTAGCCTTCGGGTTGGGCTGGGAGGATGTTGACCGTGTCCAAGAAGCCGTATCCCAAGGAGTTCCGTGACGATGTGGTTCGGGTCGCGCGGAGCCGTGAGCCCGGTGTCGGGCTGGATCAGATCGCCAAGGACTTCGGGATCCACTTCACGACGCTGTACTCGTGGATGAAGAAGGCCGACATCGAGGACGGGGACCGGCCCGGGACGACCCAGGTGGCCTCGGTGGAGCTGCGTGAAGCCAGGCGGCGGATCCGGCTGCTGGAGCAGGAGAACGAAGTGCTCCGGAGGGCGGCGGCGTATCTGTCGCAGGCGAATCTGCCGGGAAAATGAGCTACCCGCTCGTCCATGACCTTGCCGCCGACGGGATCCCCGTCACGATGACGTGCCGGGTGCTGAAGATCGCTCGCCAGCCCTACTACCGCTGGCTCGCCCACCCGGTCACCAACGCCGAGCTCCTCGAGGCTCACCGTGCCAACGCCCTGTTCGACGCCCACCACGACGACCCGGAGTTCGGCTACCGCTTCCTGGCCGACGAAGCCCGCGAAGCCGGCCAGGTGATGGCCCAGATACCGGTGCACCAGCCCACTCAGCCCTTAGGGAGCTTGGCATAGGTCGCCCTCGTAGGACGGGATCGTGAACGGCTCGCGCATGAGGTGTGTCTGCGGTCGGCGAGCTCGCGAGTCCCACGGGGCCAGCGTGCAATGCGGCGGCGCCGCCGACCTCGCTGTACCCGGCCATCAGGTTGGCTACAGTCGGCTGATCGGTGGTTGTCCTCCGAGTGCGCTGTGACGGCGTTCGGTGTTGTAGTGCTGGAGCGCGGGGCAGGCGGTGGGCTCACCTTCGCCCACGAGTCAGGGTGAGCGACGGCTAGTTGCTAGCTCACAGCGGTCCGTGTGTGCTGCCTGAATCGGGTCAGTGGCTCAGGACTGTCAACCTGGAAGCGCAGCGACACGCCACGCGGGTTGTAGGCGATCTCTGACAGGAGGATGGGTTGCTCCTGCCTCGTCGAGATCACCTTCTCCACCAGCAGCACCGGGTCGTTCGTGACACGGCCGAGGAGTTCGGCTTGGTGCGCCGTGGCATAGCCGACTCGGAGCTCGCCAGCCGAGCCCCCCAGCTGCACTCCGTAGCGGTTGGCCAGAAGGTCGAAAGTCGAGACATCGTCCCTCACATGTGCGAGGAATCCCGGCACTAGTTCCGCCACGTACCGAGTGGTGTCGACCGCAAGCGGACGCTCGCCGTCGAGCATGAGCCTTTCGAGCGCATAGAGGGGGGAACCTCGACGTACGCCAAGCAGACGTGCGAGTCGGTCACTAGCCTTCTCTTCCCAGCTCCGTAGCACCCGACGCTTGGGCCCCACTCGGAAGCGCTCCCCCTGACCGAAGCCGGCAAGGGATATCAGGGAGGGCGAGGTGAAGACGCTCGACCGGACGTAGGTACCTTTGCCGGGGACCTTCTCTAGCAGCCCTTCCGACGTCAGTTCCGCGACCGCGCGTCTCACGGTGATCCGTGAGACACCGTAAAGCTCGCACAACGCGGGTTCGGGCGGAATCAGGTCGCCATTGTCATATTCGCCCTCGTCGATGGCCCGGCGGAGCGCGTCACGCACGACTTTGAACAGCGGTGTCTGACGATTGGCAGGCTCAGTCTCCGGCGCGCTATTGGCCACCCCATCCTCCTTCAGAGCTCAACTCTCACGCCGAGGCTAGCGCGCGTTGCGCTGATGCTAGCGCGCGTCGACCCCGGCGGTGATGGCGGCAATCTGTTCCGCGCTTACGGCGACGGGGTGGCCGAAGGCGCCTTCGAACCGGCAGGCGGCGGCGCCGGACCTCGCCCCCTCAGCCATTGCCGCCGCCACCGATGCCCCGAGCGTCCAGTGGTGGAGGAAGCCAGTGATGAAGGAGTCGCCGGCGCCCAATGCGTCCACTACCGAGGTCGGGACGATCGCCTCATGGTGCTCCTCCGCTGTGGTGTACGCGTACGCCCCCGCGCGTCCTGCGGTGACGAGCGCCACCTGCGGGCCATGCGCCAGGACGCGGCGTCCGAGTGCCCGACGATCCTTGTCGCCGAGGTGGGCACCGGAGAAGCACGCGACTGAGATGTGCGGTAGCAGGGTCTGGATGGCGCTCATCTCGGGCGCTTCCGAGAAGTCGTAGCTCACAGGCGCAAGTTCGGCGAGGCGGGGCAGAAGGTGGTCGATTCCCGAGTAGATGGATGTGTGGATCAATCGTGAGGCCGCCAGCCGCTGTTCGTCTTTGGGCGTCAGGCGCAGCGAGAGCGAGCGCTGGACGCCGCCGCGGTTCGAGCCGACGAAGATGCGGTCCCCGTCGGGAGCCACGTCAACCAGCGCCTGCCCGGACGGCCCATGAGCCCGGCGGATCCCCTCGGCGTCGATGTCCAGTTCGCGAAGGGTAGCGACGATGTGGTCGCCGAACTCGTCGTCGCCAACGATGCCGGTGAAGCTGGCGGGGGCTTTGTGGATCAGGGCGGCGTAGGCGGCGACGTTGTACGCGTTGCCGCCTGGATAGGCGCGCCTACGGTCCCGAAACACGTCGACGACGTTGTCGCCGATGCAGGCGATTGGGCGAGGTGTGTCCATGGCTTACCCCTTCACACTGCCAGCGGTGATACCGGCGATCAGGAAGCGTTGCCCCAGGAGGAATACGACCACGACGGGCACCGCCGCGATGGTGAGGCCGGCCAGCAGGACGCCCCAATCGGTCGCCAAGGCGTCACGGAAGGCCATGAGGCCGGCCGGGATGGTTCGCAGGCTGTCGCTGTCGACGAAGATCAGCGCGAAGAGGAACTCGTTCCACGTGTAGTAGATCGTGAGGATGGCGGCTGTAGCGAGGACGCCCGCACTGACGGGCCAGTAGACGTTGAGGAAGGTCCGAAGCGAGCCGCAGCCGTCGAGACGGCTGGCCTCTTCGAGTTCTCGGGGCACCTCCAGGAACACCGCGCGTATGAGCAGGATGGCCATCGGGAGTCGATAGGCGACGTAGGGCAGGATCATCGCGGTGTAGGTATCGAGGAGACCGAAACGACCCAGCAGATCGTAGAGGGGGACGATGCTGACCTGGGGTGAGATCACCAGCGCGCCCATCACGATCAGCATCGTCAGCCGCGCCGCCCAGTTCCGCAGGCGCACCAGGGAGTAGGCGGCGAGGGCCGCTACGGCCAAGACGGCGGCAGTGGTGATGGCCGTGACGAAGAGGCTGTTCACGAAGTACTGCGAGACGCCCATTTCCCAGGCCTTCGAGTAGTTGTCGAAGCGCCAGGTGCTGGGCAGGCTCCATGGTCGTCCATAGACCTCGAGGGTGGGCTTGAACGAACTGACGATCATCCACAGCAGCGGGAACGCGAGGATGAGCGCATACGCCGTCAGGACAAGTCGTCCCGGGAGCAGCCGGACGCCGGCGACATACGGAAGTCGCATGTTGCTCACTCCTTACCGGTGCGGAACAACGTCGCCTGCGCGACAGACAGCACCAAGGTGATGACGAAGATGAGCGTGGCCAGCGCGGAAGCGTAGCCCATCTCATTCTGGAAGAATCCGACCCGGTACATGTACGTGGCGAGTACCTGGCTCGCGTTGCCGGGCCCGCCGCCGGTGAGGATGTAGGGCTCGGCAAATACCGTGAACGCTCCGCTCACGGTCAGCACCATGACCACGAAGATCATCTCGCGGGTTTGCGGCAAGGTGATGCTCACGTATTGACGCAGCAGTTTCGCGCCGTCGAGCGCGGCCGCCTCGTACAGCTCTGTTGGGATGTTCTGCATCGACACGATGAACAGCAGCATGGTGTAGCCGATGCTCTGCCACTGCGAGACGCTGATCACCGCGAAGATGGCCGTTGTGGTGTCGCCCAACCATGGGTGCGCCAATTGTCCAAGCCCGACCGCTTGAAGCAGACCGTTGAGCAGACCGTCGGAGGCGTCGAAGATGAACGTGAACAGAATCGCAACCACGGTCATCGACAACAACACGGGAAGAAAGAAGAAGGACCGGGCAGCAACGGCGAGTCGTGACGGGAGCACGACCAGCACAGTGGCGGCAAGGATGTGTGCGATGAACACTTGGAACAGCACCGACACCAGGGCGTACAGGACGTTGTTCGTCAACGCCGTCCAGACGATCGGGTCGGCGATCAGCTGTCGATAGTTGTCGAGGCCGACGAAGGTCTTCTCGGCGCTGCCCAAGGTGAACTCGCTGAAGCTGAAGCCGACGTTTGCGGCCAGCGGATAGAGGATGAAGACACCCAGGAAGATGAGCGCGGGCAACAGGAACAGGTAGTCGAGCGCACGTTCGCCGGCACTTCGCATGTCGTCTCCTTTCGCCTGAGGGGCGGACGCGATCAGCGGGCGCCGTCGCGGGGGCGGCCCGGTCGGGCCCGGGGACCCGACCAGGACCGAGAGGCTCAGCCGCGGACCTTCTTGGCGGTCGCCTGAACCGCCTGCATGACATCGGTCGGCGTCTTCTGTCCACCGAGAAGCAGCTGCGTCTCGCTGAGGTAGGTGGACACCAGACGCTGGTCGAGCGCGTTGTCGAGCCAGGGCGTCATCTCGCTGGAGGCGGCAATGTTGTTCGCCATCTCCTTGACGCTGTCAGGCGCGCTGGACCTGTCGACGCCGCCCTTGATCGCCGTCAGCTCACCTGTCTGGTTCGTCCACTCGACGCCCATCGCCTCGCTGAGCAGGAACTTGAACAGCTTGACCGCCTCCTCGGGGTGCTTGGAGTTCTTCGCGATCATGAAGCCCTCCGGCGCACCGGTCAGTTGCGATTGGTCACCCTTCCCGCCGGGCATGCTCGGGAAGTTGAACGTACCCCACTCCAGACTGCTGCCCTTGAAGTAGTCGTACTCGGCGCCCTCCAGATACATCATCGCGGCCTTACCTGCGATGAACCCGTCCCGCGCCTGCTGATGGGCCACCGCGTTCGGGGTCGGGGTCATGTACGGCAGCAGGTCGGCGAACCGCTGGAGCGCGTCGACGTAGCCGGGGTCGGTGAACTCCCCAGTCTTCGGCTCGTAGTCCTTCTTCGTGACCGCGGGGTCCAGGATGCGCTGGTTGAGCGTCCCGACGTAGTGCGCGATCGTCCACTGATCCTTGGAGCCGTAGGCGATGGGCAGGATCCCGGCGGCCTTGAACTTGGCAGCGGCGTCAAGCAATTCCTGCCAGGTCTGGGGCGGAGTGACACCCTGGTCCGCGAAGAGCTTCTTGTTGAAGAACCAGAACTTTCCGATCATGCCGATCGGGAGCCCCACCTGCTTGCCGCCCACCTGGAACGGCGGCAGTTGGTTGGCCACGAACTGGGACTTGAACGCAGCATCCTTGGTCAGGATGTCGTCCAGTTCCAGCACGTTGCCGGTCGCGACGAGGGACGCCGCGAAGGAGCCGCTCCAGGAGAAGAAGACATCAGGGGCTTGCGGTGAGCCGACGCTGACACGCACCTTGTCCTTGTAGGTGTCGTTGATCACCTTGTCGATCTTCACCGAAATGCCCGGGTTGGCAGCGGTGAACTTCTTGACCAGCGACTCGAAGTAGCCGTTCTTTGGCTCCATCGGCCAGCGGTGGAACAGAGTGAGCTCGGTCGTTGCGCCCGCGCCGGTGGTGGCAGTCGACCCTCCGCTCGTCGACGAACAGGCGGCCACGCCTCCGGCGACGGCGACGGCGGCGGTTCCGAGGAGGAAGTTCCGGCGATTGATCATGTTCAGATGCCTTTCAGTATTCCATGCGCCACATGTAGCGGCGGACAGACAGCGGGTGACCTCTGTGGTCGGCAAGACGTTCGGCATAGAGCCGTAGCAGCGGGGTGAACACCAGGTGCGCGAAGGAGGGACGCAGCGCCTCGGGAACTAGGGCGAGATCCCACTCTGCGGCGTCCAGGGTCAGGACGTCGTCGGACTTCGTGACGAGGAACGCGTGGGTGCGCTCGTCGATCGGACGCGAGACCCCAAGACCGAGGAGGTCGATGAACGGCACGTCGAAGTCGGTGATCTCGAAGGGACCGTGGAAGTACTCGGCGCTGTTGATGCCCTGGCTGTGCACCCAGAGCATCTCCTGAAGCAGACAGATCGCGAACGAGTACGCGCTGCCGTAGTTGGGTCCGGATCCTAGCGTGTAGATGAGTCCGGAACGGGCGTGGGCCTTCGCCCAGGCGTCCGCTCGGTCGTAGTGCGCGGCCAGCAGACCCTCCACAATGCCATCCAGCGCAGCGACCGCATCGGTGGCCGGCGCCAAGGTTGACGAACTCGTTGCGCGGTCCACGAGCGCATGGATGATTCGGTAAAGGATTGGTGCCGACGTGTAGGCGTAGCGCTTGGCGTCGCCATGCTGATAGCCAATGACGAACTCGGACGCCAGTGCGAGCGGGGATTCGAGCTCGTGCGTCAGGGCGATGGTGAGGGCGCCTTGCTCCCGGGCGAACCTGGCCGCCTCGACGGTTTCTGGCGTGTCGCCGGAGTGGGAGCAAAGGACGACGAGGCTGTTCGGGCCGAGCGACTTCGGCGCGCGTGTCGTGAATTCGCGGGCGTTCAGCGCGTGAGCCTCGAGAACCGTCGACGACTGAAGGACGTGCTGCAGAGGCATCATCAGCGCGAACGAGCCACCGCACGCCGTCAGGAAGACGTTGCTGATCTGTGGTCGGGAACGGAGGGCGTCGACGGCGGCTGAGACCCGCTCGTCGATCCGTTCGGGGGTCAAAACTTCAGGGGGATTCATGACTTCCTTTCGCATCACGTTATAGAGACGTCATGGGCAATGATGCACCGCTTTCGCCCGCGCTGCAAGGGGTTTGCCAACATGAGTACCTGGCATCCGGTTCCGCGGCACCCACCAGTCGACACCCGAGCGCTGTGGTCGCCGTGGCGCCAGCAAGGAAAAGGCCGCCCGCATCTCGAACGCAGCCACCAACACCTCGCGGAGGCTGCCGGCCGCAAGGGCGCAACTGCCAAGGACTACGACGAACGCACCCGAGCGCAGCTACTCCAGCGTGCCTGAGGGCGTGCAGCAGGGCGGTTTCTTCACCTGGGTTCAACGCCACGACGCCTGAAACGGTCGTGGCCGCGCCGGGCGGTGAAAAGCGAATACGCACCACGACCCGTTCGCGATAGGGATCGAGAAACTCCAGGAGCTCCGCCAGGGAGGGCGCTCATGGGCCCCATCTCGACCGATCGAACCCGATCGAACCCCACGCGAACGGGGCAACCGCGCCAATCAGCAGGCCGTCCGGGCCTACGTCCAGCCCACCTCGCACCCGAACCGCGCTGGCGATCACGAGCACCGCGGTGCCCAGCAACTGAGTCCACACCCAGAGGCCGCCGGTGCCCTGCGTGGTGCGAAACAGCAGCCAGGCGAAGGTGCCTGAGAACAGCAGCACGCCGAAGTCCCAGGGCCACCAGTACCAACGAGTCGATCTGAACACCGAACTCCCCGCGCCAGCCTAACGACGAGCGGTTCAGGCCATGTCGTGCGGGCCTCAGCGTGCCCGCGTCGTCGGCAACTTGGTGCCGGCGGCCTGACGCTCTTGCAGCACCTCGCGACGAAACCGATACAGGCGCGCCGGACGGCCCCCGGTGCCGGCCAGTTCGCCGGTGTCTTCGACCAGGTGCTGCTGCTCGACCAGCCGGCGGAAGTTCTGCGTGTGCACGGGCTGGCCCGCCAGCGCCTCGACGCACGACTGCAACTGACCCAGGGTGAACGTGGCGGGCATCAGTTCGAACACGACGGGTCGATACTGAATCTTGGCCCGCAGTCGGGCGATGCCGGTGGCGAGCACGCGCCGGTGGTCGCCGTGCATGCGCTCGCCGGGCAGGTCGGTGTCGTGGGGTGCGTCCGGCGATTCGGGCACCAGGCCGGCCTCGAACAGCACTTCGTAGCGCTGCAGGGTCAGATCGGGCTGCCAGGCCCGGTCGTCCAACCCGAAGGTGATTGCGCAGCGTTGGCGACGGGCCCGCGACGAGCCGTGGCTGGCCCAGGCCCGTAACGCGGGGGCGATGGTGTCGGCTACCAGCGTGCCGCCGTCGCGATGGTCCTCCCAGGGGAACAACTCGTACCAGCTCTGCCACGAGCCCGCCCCTACCCGCGGCCCGCGCACGAGGCCCAGGTACGACACCGAGATGGTGCGCGCGCCGCTGCCGTCGCGATCGCGATCGGCGAAGGTGTAGAGCTGCTCCAGGTAACCGACGCCCAGACCCGTTTGCTCTTCGACCCAGGCCCGGACGGCGGTCTGCAGCGAACGGTGCGACGGCAGCAACGGCCCCGAAGGCAGCCGCGGAGCGTCGGGCAGGGTCAGCACGCAGGGTTCGCCGTTCACCAGGGCCACGATCACCGCCAACACCTCGGCCGTGGTCGGCTCGGTGGACATCGGGGAGGCTCCTTCGTCGCTTCGGCTGACAGCAGAATAGCGGCCGCACCGCCACGATCCTGTGAGTTGGCCAAGTGCTGCCGGCGGCTATTGGATTGTGGGCTCCGGCCGTCTAGAGTCACATACAAGGAGCCCGGGAAGTGACTTCTTCAAGAGTCGGCAAAGGATTGAAAAGCCGACCGCGTCCAATGCAGGACGCATCCCCTGTCCTTCCCGGGCTCGCCAACGTTCAGGCTCTGACCAGGCATTTCGCCAGGTGCTTGTAGCACTCGTGAACTCGTCTGTCCAGTGCCCGGAAGGGTGACCAACAGCGACGTGGCCCTTCGCCAGAACAAACATTCATGCAACATAGATGTGGGTTCGTGAATGGTGTTGCGGAGCCAACGGATCAGGCGATACCCAGGTACTCCTCGAGGGTGAGGTTGGTGTTGGCGCCGAATCTCTTGGCGTCGGCGCCACCGATGTAGCGGTAGTGCCAGGGCTCGAACGCGTAGCCGGTGATCTTCTCCTTGCCGTTCGGGTATCGCAGAATGAACCCGTAACGCCAGGCGTTGGCCCACAACCATTTGCCGATGCGGGTGTTGCGAATGCCGACGCCCCAGGTGACGCCGTCCCACAGGTCGACGGCCAGCCCGGTCTGGTGCTCACTGCGTCCGGGCGCCGCGTTGTAGCGCCGGGCCAGCGTTTCGCTACCGTACTCGCGAATCTTGCTGGCCAGAATCTGGGCCTGCAGGGCGTAGCTGCGGTAGCCGCTGCGCACCAGAATGCGCACGCCCTGCTTGCGAGCCGCAGCCACCATGTCGGTGAGCGCCGCCCGGGTCTGTTTGGTCAGTCCGTTGGGTGAGGTGACACTGGTGCGGCGGTAGGCGGCGTTGATCGGGTGCTTCTTCGACACCACCGCGATGCCGTTCACCGTGAACGGCTGATTGCGTTGGGCTGCCGTCCGGGTGTCTTTGGGCGCGGTGGTCGTGGACGGGCTGGGCGTCGGCTTGGTCGCGGTCGTCGAAGCAGCGGTCGTGGCGCTGGGCGAGGCGGACGAAGCGGCTGGGCTCGCCGACGTCACGGCCGTGGTGGTCGGCGAAGGCGCTGTGGACTGCGATGCGGCCGGCGCGGAGGCCGAACAACCGGTCAGCACGAGGACGGCGACCAAGCCGGTCAGTCGCAGCGGGTGGGGCACCCGCCCACGATAAACCACCGTCAAAGGAGATCCCGGCATCCGCCGGGACGTGAGGGGGTCACCCCAGACTCGCCGGGAGACGTGGGGTCACATGCCGAAATCGAACTTCCATCGAAGCCCGCCTTCACGGGGACGCGGGTTCATCACCACCAGATCGGCGATGGTCTTGATCACCATCAGCAGGGTGACGACCAGGGCACCGGTGGTGACCGGCAGGCCGTGCGCGGCCAGCCAGCCCAGGACGTCGCCGACGGGACCGGTGCCCGGGCGGCGACCCAGCTGCGACATGACCAGAAAGAAACCCAGCAGCGTGGTGAGATGCAGCACGAACAGCCGTGGGTAGGGTGCGGTGAAGGCCTGGTCGGGGGTGACGGTGCGCCGCTGCTCGCCGATGAACCACGTGGTGGCCAGGTCGACCACGTAACGCAGGGCGATCAGCAGGGCGGGCACCGCGAGCGACCAGAAGCCCACCTGCATGCCGATCGAGACGGCGATGATGCCGGCGAACACGCCGTGCACCAGCGCGAAAATGCCGTAGTGCACCGTGAAGAAGAGCACCTTCGCGACCCGCGATCCAGTCGGCGCGCCGGGCTGCAACCCGCCCTGGGCGGTGGCGATGCGCACCGCGGTCACGACGCCCAGAATCACGTTCTCGACCCAGAACAACACCAGCACGTTGCCCGGTGGCCAGCCCCAGGCCAGCACTCCGGCCAGCACGAACAGATTGGTGAACAGTGCCCACCCGAGGTCGAGCCAGCGTGCGCGCGGGAGCATGGCTTCACGATAGGGGCCAGCGGGTGCGCTCCTCGGCCAGGTTCGCCCGGGCCGCCTGCTGCCACAGGGCCCGGCCACGCTCTGTTCTGAACAACTGCTCGCGGCCCAACAGGTCATCGATGACGCGCAGGCGGCCCTTCGCGAACTGCTCGTCGTCGAAGCGCGCGTACTCGTCGCGGACGTCGCGCACATACACGTGGTAGCGGCCGCGGTTCAGGGCCAGCACCGACAGGTCGGCGTCGCTCAGCAACTGCCCGTTGCGGTCGTCGGGGGCCGGGTCGTGGTCGATCGTGCCGAGCACCAGCCGGCTCACCTCGGCGACCTCGTCGTCGCCGATCAGCCCGCCGAGCAACGCAGGGGCCAGCGCGGCCGACGCGCGCTCGTCGGCGCCCGGCTCGCCCTGGTACACCGCGTCGTGCAGCCAGGCGGCCAGCAGCACCGGGCGGGGGACGGGATCGGGTGCGCACAGCGCGTCCAGCGCCTGCAGGCACTGCGCCAGGTGCCTCACGTCGTGGTAGCGGCGGTGCGGTTCGCTCCAGCGCTCGAGCAGGTCGTCGCGCACCGCCTCGTTGCCGGGCAGCCCCAGTCGCTGCCACGCCGCGACCAGCGCCTCACGAGCGGCCGGACGACGTGGGGTGCGGTCGGCCGGACGCACCCGCAAGCCGCCCGCGACCAGTCGCCGCAGCAACTCGGTCGGGCTCACCTCGACCGCGCCCTGGGCGATCAGATCGGGGTAGCGGGCCACCGGCACGTCGTAGTGGTCGTGGTCGAAGGCCCGGGCGGGCAGCCCGGCGGCGCGGGCGAAGGCATGCAACTCGTCCAACGAGGTGTCAGACACCAGGTGGCCGAACTGCGTGCCGTGGGCGGGCCAGCGCGGGGGATCGACCAGCACCGCCATGTCAGTGGCCGGCGAGCAGGTCGTGCAGCCGCACGAGCTCGGCGTAGACCGCGTCGATGCTGGCGTCGATGGCTTCGTAACCCACGAACGCTTCGTGCTCGACGTGCGTGCGCACCCAGGGAATCGCGATCGCCGCGCGTGCCGTGACCAGCCCCAAAGCCCCGAGCACCGGGCTGAGCGCGGTGGCCGCGCGCAGGCCGCCGCTGATGCCGCCGTAGCTGGCCAGCGCCACCGGCTTGCCCGCCCATTCTTTGCTGAGGTGGTCGAGCGCGTTCTTCAGCGGCCCGGTGAACGAGAAGTTGTACTCGGGCAGCACGATCAGGTACGCATCGCCCCGGCTGATGGTCGCGCTCCAGGCCTTCGTGTGGTCGTGGGTGTAGCGGCCCAGGCGTGGGTGGTTGGGTTCGTCCATCAGCGGCAGGTTCACCTCGGCCAGATCGATCACCTCGACCGCGAACTTCTCGCGGTTCTCGATCGCGCCGACGATGTAATCGGCGACCGGCTTGCCGACACGACCTTGACGGACGCTGGCGATGATGACCTGCAGAAGTGGTTTCGACAAGGCACGTCCTTTCGTGTGAGCGCGCCCGGCCTAGCCGTGCACGTCGTGCAGGTGATGCTCCAGATCGTGCAGAAAGTAGACCGCCAGGGTGGCCACGGTGAACTGCGAACCGTTGCTGCGGGTGCCGGCGCGCTGCCACTGATCGGCCCGGACGGCGGCGAAGGCGTCGGCGGTGTGCCCGGCCGCCTCGGCATACTCTGCGGCCACGGTGCCGGGGTGCTGCGCGTGGTAGCGATCGGCAACCGCGGTCTGGTCCTGATCCCAATTGGCGAAGGTGGGGTTCGGCTCGCTGAGCAGCTGATGCAGCCGGGCGCCGAAGATCACGCACACATCGCGCACGTGGCAGCCGTACTCGAGCGTCGACCAGACAGCAGGATCATGGCGCTGGGCGGCGTCGGCACGCTGCAGCGCCGCCACGAACCGCGGAATCGTGGCCCGCACCCGCTGCGCCACCTCGGTGGGCTCGGGCGGGTTGAAGCCGCATTCGGGGCAGCCCTGCTCGATCACCCAGGTCCAGTCCTTGGTGTCGGGCTCGATCGCGTCAGGTTCGGTCATCTCAATCGTCGAGGCCGAACGTGGCGGTGAACGACGCGCTGTCGATGGCGTGGGACAGCAGGGTGAACCGGCAGGCCGCGCTGGTGGCCTCGTCGGGGACGTCCAGTTTCTCGACATCGAGGGCGTGCACGGTGAACACGTATCGATGAGCCGGCCCTGGCGGCGGGCACGGGCCGCCGTAGCCGACGTAGCCGTAGTCGTTTCGCCACTGCCGCATCGCGGCGTCGGGGCCCTGCCCGGCCGACAGTGACGTCTGCGCCGTGGCGATGTCGAAGGCGATCCAGTGCCACCAGCCGCTGCCCGTCGGGGCGTCGGGGTCGAAGCAGGTCACGGCGTAGCTTTTCGTGCCCTCTGGAGCGCCCGACCAGGTCAGGTCGGGGCTGACGTTGCTGCCACCGCACTGGGGTTCGCAATAGGTGAGTTCGATGGTGGAGCCGTCGGAAATGGCTTCGCTGTGCAGCTGCATGCCCTCACCCTAACCTTGACCCATGACGTCGGTGGAGGTGCTCGCGGGCTGCCGCGTGATCGTTGAACTGCCGGTGGCCGATGCAGACGACCTGATCGCAGCGGGCGAGTTGCTGATTCAAGAGCACCTCGACTGTTGGACGGTGCCGTACGCGCGACGCGACGAGCTGGCCGCCCTGCGCGCGGTGTTCGGCCGGCGCGTGCGGCTGGGGGTCGCCGACCTGCGCGACACCGGCCAGGTGGAGCGCGCCCTGGCGGCAGGGCCCGACCTGCTGCTGTCGCCGTTCGCGACCGCCGCCCTGGTGGCGGCCGCGGCGGACACGCCGCTGGTGCTCGGGGGTCTCACCCCCTCGGAACTCAGTGCGGCGCTGCGCTTCGGCACCGCCGCCGTACAGGTGCTGCCGTGTGACGCGTTGGGTTCGCTGTACGCCCGCACGGTCACCGGCCTGTTCGCCGACGAGCCGCTGATCGCCACCGGCCGGCTCGAGCGCTTTCAGTGTGAGCTCTGGCTGGACGCCGGCGCGGTTGCGGTATCGCCCACCGGCGCGTTCAGCACCGACGACGTCGAAGACCCCGACCTGACCGATCTGCGGCGTCGGGCCCAGGGCTACAACTTCGCCTGAACCTGAGCTGAGCGTCAGCCGCGCCGCCGCCGGCGCAGCACCGCGCCGATGCCGAACAGCACGACCATCACGCCGAGCAGTCCCGAGGCCACCACGATCAACTGGTCGATCAGCGGGCTGCCGCTGGTGGGCAGACCGTTGCGGCCCCCCTGATCGCTGGGCAGGGTGGCCGCCGGCGCCGGGCCGGCCGGCTGCTGCAGGCCGGCTGCCACGCCCTGCTGACCTGATTCGACTCGCACCGGCAGGGTCAGGCTGGCCGCAGCCGCGTCGGCGCTGCCCTGAAAGCTGACCACCAACTCGACGGTGCCCGAGGTGGGCATCGCGTCGGGCAGCGGCACGTACACCTCGAACGCGCCGCCGCTGCCGGTGAGTGACTGCAGCTCGTCGGCCTGCGGCGCTCCCGCCACGGCGACCATGACCAGCGCCCCGGTCAGGGGTCGCTGCTTGGCGTCGCGAAGGGTGCCGGCGACCGGCACCAGAGCGCCCGGCGCGCCCGTGTCGGTGGCCGTCTTCGCCCTGATCGTCGCGGGCTGCGGGCCGCGCTGCGCAGGCGCAGCTTGGGCGGTGCTCACGCCCAACAGCACCGCGACGGTGAGTAGAGAAAGCAAGACGATGACCCGGCGCATCAGTGCCCCCGACCCGTAGCCGATTGGTTGCTGAGAAGTTCATCGTCCACGGGCGGACGGTGCCCGCCGCGCAGGCACGCCGTGGTCGTGCGGATTCGCAGATTTGGGGACGCGCGAATCCTTAAGGTACCTTAAGAACCGACATTCGTTTTCTCAGGGGGTTGTCCCGCATGTACCAACCGCGACGGGCCGGTGGCTCCGCCTTCGAGCAGGTGGCCGAACACCGACCCAGCCGCGCTGTGGGGCCTGCTCCGCGCGCCTGGTACGCGGCTGCCGCCAATCGGCTCGGAGCGATCTTTCTCGGTCTCGCCGTCACCGGCACCGCGGGCGCACTGACCCTGGCCGGCACCGCCGCTGCGGCGCCGATCGCCGCCCCGATGACCACTCCCGATCCGTCTTCCCGTGACGCGGCCATCTCGCGCGCCGACGCCCGTCCGCAGATCGCGGCCGAAGACGCGCTCGCCGTGGCCGCCGCGACGCAAGAGCTTGCCGAGGCCGAGCTGCAGCCCACAAAGACCATGTACGCGAAGAAGGCGGTCACCGTCGTCGCGGCCCCCGACGCCGACGCCAAGAAGGTCGGCTCGGTGAAGATCGCCGGCAAGCTCACCGTGACCCCCGAAACCGACGGCAAATACCGCCTGGTCGAGTTCAAGGGCGAGCAGGCGTGGGTGCTCAAGGCCTCGCTGTCGAACAGCAAGCCGAGCGCCGACCAGACCGCCGACGGCAGCGCGCCGGCCGCGACCCGCAGCGTTCCCGCGGGATCGGTGCTGGGCCTCAAGCCCGTCGCCATGGTGGTGTACCGGGCCGTGATGGCTCGCTGGGACGTGAAGAACGTCGGCGGTTACCGCACGCACAGCCTTTCGGTGCACCAGTTCGGCCGGGCGATCGACTTCATGACCTACGGCAACACCGCCCAGGGCTACGCGGTTCGCGACTTCTTGGTGGCGCACGCCAAAGAGTTCCACGTCGACCACATCATCTACCGGCAACAGATCTGGACGCCGTACAACCCGACCTGGCGTCACATGGCCGACCGGGGCAGCCCCACGGCCAACCACATGGATCACGTGCACGTGGCGGTCGACAACGCCTGAGCCCTCGGCTCAGACGGCGAGAGATTCTGCCGCGCTGGTGCACCCGCGCCCGGCGCGCTGGTTAGGCTGCAGGCATGCAGACTCCCGTTGACCCCACCAAGACCGAGGCCTGGCACAAGCTGTCGGCGTTGCACGACGCGTTCGTGCCCGACCTGCGCGGCGCCTTCGACGCCGACCCCCAGCGGGCCGAGAAGTACTCGTTCACCGCGGCAGAACTGTTCGTCGACCTGTCGAAGAACCTGATCGACGGAGCAGTGCTCAAGGCGCTGGTCGACCTCGCCGACGAGGTCGGGGTGCCGGCGCACCGCGACGCCATGTTCGCGGGCGAGCGCATCAACGTCACCGAGAACCGCTCCGTGTTGCACACCGCGCTGCGTCGGCCCAAGGGCGACGTGCTCGAGGTCGACGGCGTGAACGTGGTCGAGCAGGTGCACGAGGTGCTCGACGCCATGTACGCCTTCGCCGACCGGGTGCGCTCAGGCGAATGGGTCGGGGTCACCGGCAAGAAGATCACCACCGTCATCAACATCGGCATCGGCGGCTCGGACCTCGGGCCCGTGATGGTCTACGAGGCGCTGAAGCCCTACGTCGAGCCAGGTCTCGAAGCACGGTTCATCAGCAACATCGACCCCACCGACGTGGCCGAGACCACCAAGGGCGTCGACCCTGAGACCGCGCTGTTCATCGTGGCGTCCAAGACCTTCACCACCCTCGAAACCCTGACCAACGCCCGCATGGCCCGTGAGTGGCTGCTCGACGCGCTCACCGAGTCGGGC